>NZ_QRAI01000003.1 GCF_014336955.1 Saccharophagus sp. K07
TCCACCCGCGAGTGTTTGAAAATGCTGTGGTGGATTATTTGAACTCATACTTTGGTCATGTAAAAACGGGGCAAAAGCCACATTTTCGCGGCCCCCTAAACTGGAAAATTCTCGATATCAGCGACACCATCAAAGCCGCTCTCATGGATATCCACGTTATCGGCAATACATCAAAAGAACATCCAAAATTAAAACGCATGATTTTTTTCCCCATTTCTGACACCCAGATCGTAAATCTTTATTTTGATTTTGGAGGAACCATAATCAGCGGTATAGATTCGGTAAATCCCGCTCCCATGCTGGAGCTTGCCGACAAAATTATCGCTTCATTTCGACTTGAAGTCGGCCCCCAAACCCTTGCCGATTGGAATGCCGTAAAAGCTATTTGTCCGGACATGTCGCCTACATCAGAGTTCGGAGAATTGAAGTGGCCTATTAATCCAAAGGATATTGGCAAAGCTCAGCCACTACCTGAGGAGCCAAAACCTTTGGTGGAGCTGATTGAGCGAGGCAAAGAAAAACTGCAAAAAAATTAATACCTGCTTGGTACCTGGAATCAATTAATATGCTCGATTGGTTACGCTACTTTCCTCTGACATTACGCCACAGCAATGAGCCCGTTACGCCTAGGGGGCCATATATCCCTTGGATGCTGAAACACAAATGGCAATTCAGAGACTCCTACTTCTACCTCCGGTGCCCCATGGCAAATCCCGCAGTGGGTGATCCGGGCCTATGGCGCAAGTCACGATCACCAGGCCGCGGTGACATTACCCAGTATTCTTTTAATAATGGGCAATTGGACTTAATGCACACACAGCAACGCTGGCAACATGAACATTTTTTTGCGAGAACTTGGTTGTTTGTGGGACCATGGTTTATGGGAGTTGAGTCGTTTTTAGCTCTATCCGCCTCCCTGGTTACTCCACATAAACCGGGGATTTTTTCCGATAGCAGTCTCTTCCATCCAAACGTTTTTGAAAGCGCCATCGTGGATTATTTAAACTCATATTTTGGCCATGTAAAAACCGGGGGAAGACCTCATTTCCGCGGCCCTATGAACTGGAGAATTCTTGATATCAGCGACACGATCAAAGCCGCGCTTATGGATATTCATGTGATCGGCAACACGTCGAAAGAAAATCCCAAATTAAATCGTCTCGTTTTCTTCCCCATTTCAGATAGAAAACTAGTGTGTTTGTTTTTCGATTTTGGCGGAACCCCAATCTACAAAGCCGGCAGAGTAAACCCCGCCCCCATGCTAGAGCTTGCCGACAAAATTATCGCTTCATTTCGACTTGAAGTGGGCCCTAAAACCCTTGCCGACTGGAATGCGGTAAAAGCCATTTGCCCGGACATGTCGATTACGCCAGAGTTCGGAGAATTAAAGTGACCTATTAATCCGAAGGATATTGGCAAAGCTCAGCCACTACCGCAGGAGTCAAAACCTTCGGTGGAGCTGATTGAGCGTGGCAAGGAAAAGCTGCCAAAGAATTAACAAACATCTCGATTTAAACTGTCATTTGTTTGAATCGACATATGTTACGCCTGAACATCCTAACCCCTTGAGAATAAAAAAGCGGAGCAAAGCTCCGCTTTTTTATGTGAAAATTTCACAGAAATCCGGCCATCTGGAAGTTTATCTTCTGCTTCAGCGAATACGAGAAAATAATTAATCGCCAAAAGAAATAAAATCAAGCATCTAGCATTTTCACAAAATATAACATGCCTATAGAGTTGAGAATTATGATTAAACTACAGCCGCATGACAATAGCGCGCCAAAGCCAAGCCGGTGCCGAATCGTGTTATCGTCACAGGGCACAAGGGAGATGCATGCATGGACAATTTTTTTATTTTTGATATTTCAGCATCCATAATAATCGCCTATTGCTTCCTGCTGCCAAGCTTTAATGAATGGCCAAAATCAGAGCAAGGCCAGTTTACCAACGCACCAAACTGTTATATTAGCGAGCAAAGATACTTTTTGTTTGGCTCAATCTACGTCGCATCTTATTTATTATTTGCTTTTGCTATTAGTCAAATACCAGAATTAAGTACCTTACTAAACAATTTTATAGATAAATATGACATTGCAAATAGTTCCGCAGGGCAAATAGAAGCATTAAATAATGCGAAGGAAATAGCTGACGCATCAACTAACGCAGAAAAACCTGGCAGTGAAAAAGCAAAAAGCAACCTCGATAATTTCTCTCTAACCGCCTCCATTATTCTACTCGAAGGCGGAATTAAGATGGCTCCACGCTTGCAGACACTAGACGAAAAATGGCGCGGTCATCTTTTGGCTCTCGCCCGCATACCTAAAGATGTACTGAATTTAAAATTCAGTATTTTTACAGCAATGGAACACGGCCTTCCAAATAAAAAACACATTCAAAACATATTAGAACGCCTCAACATGCGACATCCCAAAGCCCATTGGCTGGATTTCGACCTCATAAATTCAGGCTTGGATACTCAAGGCGAGATTAGGCTGCTATTGCTAAAGAATGCCTATTTGGCCCAAGCAAATCGTGCCTTCGATTTAAGTCTATCCGATCAACAAGATCTCATTAAGACAGATGAGCTGATCAATACGACCGTCACCGCATTACCACAATTGGATCTTGAGACGGATCCCGGGGCTTTTTACCAAGGCAAACTCGAACTAACCAATAACCTGAAAATGCTTACTGAAACCCTAGCTCGGAATGCGGTAAAAACACATTCAGACCGAGCTTCTCAAATAGTACGAATCAAACAGTTAGGATTAGATCTCGAATATGTGGATCAAAAAGATTTGAACGGCCATTTATTAAAGCCTGCCATCACAGTCATTATCGGAATATTAGCGCTCAACTTGATAATTGTTTGTGTTGGATTTTGGCTTTTTGATAAATTTGGTGTAAATCCGCTTCCAAACAAAGAAAAATGGTTCACCTTCTCACTGGCAGCGCGTTGGATTGTCGGAGCCTGGATATCGCTTATAGTCGCCATATTTTTCGGATTATTCTTTCGTGAAACCATGAATAACTCGTCAGGCGGCAACAGTCTCATGGGATATTTTTCAGCGTTTTGTTTCGCATTTCTTGGATCCAGCTTGTACTTTCTGGGAGCATCCAAGGTGGGTGACTCAAGCAAATTGTCCATCACCCACTTTTGGCTGGCGATTGCTTTCGCCAGCATGGCTATAGTAACAATGTACAGCTTCACCAAAGATGTTTTCGATCAAAGAGAGGCGGACAAAAATGCTAGAGCGATAGCTTTGGTTTACGGATTGCTTGTGGGAATATTGCATCTCTTCATCATAGTGAGCAAAGACCCTTTGCCTGAACAGATTGATATATTTGCAAGGGGCGCGCTCGGATTTCTTAGAGGATTTTTTGTAGCTTATCTGGTTTCCTACATCATCATGGATTTCCATATGCGAAAGTCATTTGATGGACGCAGAAAATACCCAAGGATGTTCTACCATAAACTCATCACGGGTCAGTACAATGAAATTCAAACCCCAATGCTGGTGAAAAATTTATCTTTTGGCGGAGCACTGGTTCGCTTTCCAGAAAACAAAGTGCCAGAATCAGGTCTTCCCATAGTTATGGACTTTGATTTCGCCTCAATATCAGGGGATGTCATCAGGACCGAGCAAAATCTCGCCCATATCCGTTTCGATCCCGACTCACCAGGACTGAATACTTTGAAGGAAAAAATGCAAGATGCTATAGAATTGCACTATGAGTTGGCCGCCGCTTAGTGCGGCCTTTTTATTTACCCGCATGTTTTGCTTTAATTTTTTCAAACCACTCCTTACTAAACCACAAGCTCTCATCTTCAATTTTCAGAGCTGGGTAGTCTATGGAGATGACTCGGCGCGATTGCAAATTCAAATCGGAAATTGGCTCACCGAAATTTTTGAAAAAGAATTCATCGAAACTCCCATCGGCAACACTCTTTTTTAAACCGCGCTCAATTGCCGCCGCCAGTTTTAGATTATTTTTTTCCACAAAGAAATAATAAGCAGCTGGATAGCGCAATATCAGATTTTTTTCGATGACCAACCCTTCAGCCACGCTTTCGCTTTGTTCCGCGGAAATTTCCAGAATGGAGCGGGGAAATGCCTGAGCGCGGTTTAGTACCACCATACGAAAAAGCCCCTGCCAATTGGATGAGCGCTCCACGGCAAAGCCATTTTCCAAAAGCACCGGAGCATCGGGCCAGTCGTGCCCCTGCACAAACACTTGTTTCTTGAGATCGTCGGCAGATTGGATTTGGTCAAACACAGACTGGCGATCCGGACGGATCAAAAATGCTCGCCAGCCAATTGCTCCTTTATCGAGGGGAATCCGAATGGGTAGCAGTTCCTGCTCGCGCTCAGGCGTGGTATTCAGCCAATGCGCATCATATTGCTTGGACTGGAGAAGGAGCACACTGCGCTTCTCGCTGTAATCCGGCAACTTCACGCCAACCAGACGGTAGGGCTCCCCAGACCGCTCCAGCGCCATTTCCAGCAGTGTCACAAAGTAAGCGTCGCGCTTTGCATAATACGGATGCTGCACCGAGGGATAGCGGACCTCCAAGACCTCCGCGCCTCCCAGAAGCGGCGCCAGATTCAGCGCGGCCAAGAAGAAGCTTTGCATCCAAGATTTGAGTTTCATCGTCATATTCCTATATGAAAAGCTAAAAAAGCATATCATCGCAATCAAAAGAGGCACAATTGGCTGACTTTTCCTATCCTACTGTAGAATGCAGGAGGGTTTGTAGAAGCCCGACTCAGTCCTATTAATTCGGACTCTACAAGCGCCGGGCGGAAGAACGATAAAGGAACGAGCTATTTTAAATTTAAGAATCTCAAAAAAATCCGCTTCCGCCACCAAATCTCTGGCGGCCACCCTTCTTCGTGTCGTTTTAACGATTTACTTGAGCCTCGCGCTACTCCTAACTTTGGGCCAACTGGCGCTGGAATATCAGAACGAAAAAAAACGCCTTACCGAAGAAATCGAAAATGTCGCTCGCACCTTTACTCCGATCATTTCTAAGGCACTCTGGAACGTCGATGATGAGCAACTAAAAACCTCCCTGCTGGGAGTACTCGGTATCAACTATGACGTTCTCCAGGTGCAATTGCTCGATGGCAACGGCATACCTCTTTTTGAATTTCACTCCCCGGCCGATAAACATACCTTTATGAAAGACTGGCCCGGCGTAAACTACCTGGCAGAACTCTTTCTTGAAAAGTACGAATTCCGGTACGACCTCTTTTACCAAAGCGACTTCACCTCACACCGCCGCATCGGTCAGCTGGTGCTGAACAGCAATTCAAATGTAGTACTAAATCGCGCATCCCACACATTTTTGATCACCATAGTCAGCGCCATTTTCAAGACGTCTCTGCTGGCCACAATTT
Organism: Saccharophagus sp. K07; assembly: GCF_014336955.1. Taxonomy (GTDB): domain Bacteria; phylum Pseudomonadota; class Gammaproteobacteria; order Pseudomonadales; family Cellvibrionaceae; genus UBA5868. The sequence goes on from NZ_QRAI01000003.1 coordinate 5,403, forward strand.
TTTATATCATCATGCGCATCATGGTCGGCGTTCCTTTAACCAGGATCACCAGTGCTATGCGCCGTCTCAATCCCGAAGGCAATCATACTGGGCATAACGGAGACTTTGGTGATCGCCTGTTAAAACGTTCTGATGAGCTCGGAGAAATGGCCAGAACGTTTCAGGAAATGTCTCTCGCGCTGGCAAAGAAAGATAAAGCCCTCAACGATTACGCCAATCATCTGGAAGCCAAAGTCCAGGAGCGCACGCTGGAGCTGGAGAAAGCGTCGCAAGCAAAAAGTGATTTTCTCGCCGCCGTCAGTCATGAAATTCGCACGCCTATGAACGGCATTATTGGTCTATCGCATTTGCTTGGCGAAACCGAGCTGAACGAGCAGCAGCGCCGCTATCTCGAAGTTATGCAAAGCTCCGCAGAGTCACTGACGACTATCATCAACGACATTTTGGATCACCTGAAAATCGAATCTAATAAAATTGAACTGGAAAAAACCTCATTTGACCTGCAAAAAATCATTCATGATTCCATCGAGTTGTTCAGTCACAAAGCGCGGGAATCCAATATCCAGGTTATTTCCAAATTCGATCTGACATGCCCTGAGCAGGTACTCGGCGATCCCACGCGAATTCGTCAGATCTTGGTCAATCTCCTGGGTAATGCATTTAAATTCACTGAATCCGGCACCATCACCGTCAGTGCGAGTGCACAGGGACAGTGGATCAACATGGCGGTTGAGGATACCGGCATAGGTATCGGTGCAGACCAACTGGAGCGCTTGTTCAAACCTTTCAGCCAAGCGGACAGTTCGACCACTCGTCGCTACGGAGGAACCGGACTCGGGCTCGCTATTTGTAAACGCTTGGTGGAACTGATGGGCGGAGAAATTGGTGTAACCAGCAAACCTGGCCACGGCTCCCGGTTTTGGTTCCGCGTACCACTCCCACCCGCCGACACCAGGACTCTCCCAAATGCCGCCGCTACCCCTTCGAGCAAACCTTATCGCGCATCCTATTACCAAGACCTAAGTTCTTTAAGGGTCCTGGTCGCCGAGGATAATCTGGTCAACCAAATGGTGATCACGGGTTACCTCAAGATGTATGGAATCAATCCAGCGGTTGTAACCAATGGACGTCAAGCCATTGATTATTGCAGGCAACACCCCAACGAAATTGACCTGATTTTGATGGATGGCGAAATGCCCGAAATTGATGGTTGGCAAGCAGCCAGAGAAATTCGCGCGCTGGGAGCCCAACGACCGAGTGGAAAATCCATTGTAATCGTAGCCATGACAGCGCACGCATTAGAAACACACGAAGAAAAAGCCATTGAGCATGGCATGGATAAATTTTTAGCAAAACCGATCGATCCAGAAAAACTCAGCGAGATTTTATTGCACGTCAATGGACACACATAAATCATTGCTGTTCAACAAAAGGTTACTACCATGCTGATTCGGCTTGCCGATATTCACGACATTCCAGCAATTTTGGACTTACATTCTCGCTATCACCTATCTTCCATAGCGCCGGAAGATATAGCTCACGGTTTCGTCACTACCAGTTTCACCCAGGCTCAGATAAAAAATTTAATCGAAGAGGAGCAAGGGATAGTCGTTGCCTATGCGCGAGGTCAGATCGCCGGGTATATCATGGCGGCGTCGTGGGAATTTTGGTCGCAGTGGCCAATGTTTGTTTATATGATCGAAAACTTGCATAAACTGACCTTCGACAATCAACCTCTCACCACTGAAAACTCTTATCAATACGGCCCTGTCTGCATCGCCCGAGAATTCCGCGGCCAGGGCTTACTTGAGCGCATGTTCGAATATTCCCGCCAACACATGGAGCGACGATATCCATATTTGGTGACATTTATCAATAAAAGGAATCCGCGCTCATTTATTGCACACACACAAAAAATCGGCCTGCAGGTCATTGCGGAATTTCACTACAACCAAAATGACTTTTACGAATTGGCCTACTCAACAGCCACTCCGTTATCACCAAACGAGAACAAAAAGGATTTTTAATGAACCGATCATGCATAAGAGAGCAATTTCACATTCTGTATTTACAGGTAATCGATTCCATAACACGTAAACTTACACAAGAGCACTAAAACATCTTATCCATCAGCCGAGTTCAGGAAGATCAGGCAGCGTAAGCATTTGAGCTGAGACACGTTGGGTATATTTTCGAGGTAGCACCTAATACTTCCCGAAGTCTTATTTTATAAGGTATGATCCAGAAAGTTTCCTCTGACTTTACCAAAGCAGGAGACTTACCCAACTATAATAATGATGCAAAGCAATGATCCGCCAAGCTTTTTCAAGGGAATATCATGATGCGTTTTCTCTGGATGTTGTCAGTGTTTTTTTTGCTTGCCGAAGCCAGTGCGGAGAGCACTTCCGAACGACTGGTGAATGACTGGCTAAACCTGGAAATCCAAAAGGGCCAACTGAGATCCAATTGGAATCAGCGGGAAAAAGACATAGAACATCGCCTGATGTTAATGGACATTGAGCAAAAAAGACTGGAAGAATCTGTTGCTCAGCGCGCTAATTTGACCAGTGACTCCGACCAGCGCCGGCTCGAATACCTCGAGCAACAAGAAGTGCTCGAACGGGAGCAAGCCGAACTCAAAACCCTTCTGCAAAAGAACCTGCAATTCTCGCAGACTTTGCTACCTCGCCTCCCTCCTCCTCTCCAAGCAGACTGGAAGGATAAAATCGAGCTCTTAAGCACAAGCAACTTAAGCAATAGCGAAAGTTTGCAACGCCAACTTGAATTTTTTAAAGCCATCGAAGAGTTCAACAGCCGCGTTGCCCTACACAAAGGCGCTATCGAAAATCCGGAAACGCGTTCCATATTCGTCACACAGATCTATCTCGGCGTCAGCCAAGGCTGGTACGTAAGCGACGACGGTAAAAGTTATGGATACGGCAGATCGACTCCCTTGGGATGGCGATGGTGGCACAATGAGGATGCTTACCAGGAATTGGGTCGCGAATTGACGCCCAAAATGATCGCCGATGTCTTAAACATTATGGAAAATCCAACGACCGCCGCATTTGTCGCCCTACCGATAAAAGTTGCCCAATAAGGACCCTGCCGTGCCGCGCTTTTTATTCCAGATTTCATCCATGCTGTTGTTGGTTGCACTTTGCAATTTTTCCATTGCACAACAATCACAGACTATCGAAACACAATTATTGGAACGACTCACTAAATCCAAAAACGAGCTACAAGCTCTTGAGAGAGAGATCACCAATAAAAGTAATACCTACGCCGACCGGCTGCGCAAAAAAGAAGCCACTATTCAGGAGCTGAGAAACCAGGCCGCGGCGCAGCAGCGCTTGGCGGATGAACAATTGGTGAGTCTTGAAAAGTTGAAGGAACGCGTGGAGCAATGGTCTGCGCAAAGTCATTATCAGCAACATATTCTTACCGAATACAGCATTGCCACACAGATGAACGTTGCCGATGGATCTAAATATCGCATTTTGGATCTGGCGGCTGAGCGAATTAACGCGGCGCTGAATCCAGCCTGGCAGGAGAGTGACGTTCTCTCCTCCGATGGCCACATTTATGCGGTTCCTTCCCTAACACTTGGCCCCGTATCTATAGGACTTGAAACAGAGACGCAATCCGCAGGTTTGATAATCAAAGAAACTGGTCAACCCTCAAGAATGATCAGCGTTTTTAATTCTGCCTCCAACAAAGAATTTTTTGCACTGCATCAAACCGGCACTGGCTTATACACCTTTGATCCAACGCTTGGAAATGCGCTGCAACTGCATCATCACAACGAAAAATTAACGGACCATCTGCGCAAAGGTGGTTTATGGGCAATTCCGATTCTGATTTTCGGTGCTTTGTCTCTGATGATCGCATTGTTGAAGACTGCACAGATTCTGCGGCTGCCCAAAGTCAAACGCAATTTGGCGGAGGAAATTCAGGCTCTTGTCAATAAAGATGCGGATCACTCCGCGATCGACCAGGTCAGCTCTCAAGCAGGTCCAGACCAGCGCGAACTCGTTTCCATTGCGCGCAGTGTTCCTGTATCCCAACAAAGAGATGATCTGTTGGTCGCATTTTTGATGGAACACAAGCATAAATTGGAAAAATATATGGGCGTGGTTGCAACCAGCGCCGCTATTGCGCCTCTGCTCGGCCTGCTCGGTACCGTATCCGGCATGATCAGCACCTTCAAAATGATGACGATTTTTGGTTCTGGAGACGCCGCTACAGTCTCCGGCGGTATTTCGGAAGCTCTGGTTACCACAGAATTGGGTTTGATCGTGGCAATTCCTTCACTGGTAGTAAGCGCGCTTTTGACACGGCAAATAAAAAGTTATTGCCATAAACTGGAAAATTTCGCCATTAAGCTGAGCAAAATCAGCTTCACTTGAGCAGCAGAAGATGTTGGATCACTACTCACAACAATTATTCCTGCTGGATAACCCGGTGGTTTGGGCCATCCTGCTGGATGGTGTTGTGTGCCATAGTTTGCTGATTCGTTTTTGCATTTTTGAAAGACGTGATCAACGCTGGTTTGATCTAACGCAATATTGGCTTACCGGAATCAAACAAATGCTCACTGCGTTACCGCTTCTCGGCCTGCTGGGAACCATAACCGGGTTGATGCACACATTCATCACCATGTCGAAGGGTGGCGGATTGGCTTTGCAGGAATTGATTACCGGCGGTTTAGGCGATGCGCTGTTTACCACCCAACTGGGCCTAGTGTTAGTGGTGCCCGGCCTGGTGTTGGTAGGCCTGCTGCACCATCAACGACGAAATTGGCTGATCAGGGCTGCACATGAAGTCATCGATTGAACAAAAATTGGAAGAAGCAAAAAGTCAGGACATAGATCTGGCGCCGCTGATCGACGTGGTGTTTATTCTTCTGATCTTTTTTATTGTCACTACCGCTTTCGTCCGCGAAACCGGCGTTCAGGTTGATAAGCCCACCGCTGTATCTACACAAAATCTGCAGAAAAGCGTTTATTTGCTCGCTATTACGGCCTCCGGCGATGTTTTTTATGGTGGCACCAATATAGGTGTAGAAGGCGTGCGATCGACCTTTTTACAACTAAACCGCAACAATCCGCGGCCACTGGTTATTCAAGCCGATAAAAGCGTTCCAACAGAATTATTAGTAAAAGTGTTGGATCAGGCCAAATTGGCCGGTATCGAAAACATCAATATTGCTACCACCAATGAATAGCACTACTGCCCCATCCATGTCGAAAAAGCCGAACCTGCTGTTTACTCTGCTGGTTCCATGGATGTTTGGTGCTTTATCAATTTTCGCATTGTTATCTTTGATCTTGTTAACCAAAGTCGAACCCGCAGAAAAACCGGAAACTCTAGTTGTTCGGCCATTGGATGTGCAATTGACGCCGCCACCCGAACCACCTCCGCCGGAAAGACCGGTTGAACAAACATCCAATCCCACGCCGAGCATCAACTTAATGGGGCCGGGGAACGGGCCGGAACTGACTTATTCCGAAAGCGCCAAGCCCGCAATGAATAATCTGGCAAAAGTGGAACAACCACAATTTGACCGAAATAAAATAGACTTGGCGGCCAATCTCAGCGTCGACTTTCCGATTCTCGAAGTACAGGAACTGGACAGTGTTCCGAGGTTGTTATCCACCAATCGAATCAACTTTCCTCGAACATTAAGAGAGAGAGGCGTTAATCGAGTTGCCACCCAGGTGGAAATTATCATCGATCAGCAAGGCCGGGCCTACGTTAAAAAAATTATTGATCCTGTCTATCCGGAAATGGTCGACATTATTCGCAAAGCAATTAACGATTCCCGTTTTACTACACCCACCAAAAACGGCCGCCCTGTGCAAGCGGTTTATCTGTACACGCTTATGTTTATTAATAAGGTTTAGTGGCAACCATGAGCATTCGAAGGACTGTTTTAGCGGCGGCGCTTTTTCTGACATATACACTTTCTCTATCAGAAGGCACGGCGGCCGCGCCGCAATTTGAGATTAAGCTCGGCAAACCGGAATTTGTTTTACCCCAGTTTACCGGCCCCTACCAGGAGCGAGAGGCCTCTATTGCGCTTGAGGAATATGAGACAGCAGAGCGGCTACGGGAATTATTGGATGCCGGCAAACGTCAGCAAGTTCTTGCGGAATTGGAAAAATTCTATTCCATCGAACTTAGCCCGGCGATGCTCATGCTGCAGGCACAGATTTATTTCTCACTGGAAATGTATGACAAAGCCGAGGCGACCTATCTGGAAGTGCTCAAGCGCATGCCGCAGTTAATAAGAGCCCACAGCGATTTGGGACAGCTTTATTTAGTTCGGGAACAACCGCAAAAGGCCCGTCATCATTTCGCCCGGGCCGTCGCGCTGGGATCGAACGAGGCGCTTGTGCACGGCCAGTTGGCGTATTTAAATCTGACTCAATATGGACCGTACAGTGCAATCAGCAGTTATCAACAGGCCGCTGCATTGGAGCCGGACAATTTTCAATGGCAGCAAGGTTTATTAGCCGCACTGATACAAGCACGCATGTACGATGCGGCGGAAGCGCTGCTCGACGAAATAACCGCCAGAAAACCGAATATGCCGGAGCTTTGGCTGAACAAAGCGACGCTTGCATTACATAAGGAAGATTATCGTCGAGCCCTTACCAGCCTGGAGATGGCGCTATTGCTCGGCAACGAAGATCAGCGCAATCTGCAAACGTCGGCCAAATTGCATTTACAACTGGGCAGCTATGATCGCGCTATGGCCCTGCTGGAAAAAAGCTTCGGCCGCAATGATTTTGATATCGCTAGCGTGACGGAATATTTCACCTGGCTGAGCCACTTGGAACTTTGGGACGATCTGAAAAAGCTCTTGGATATTGCGGGCAAACATCTCGGCAAATTAAAACCTGCGCAGCAAAGCCGCTACTATCTGCATATGGCGCAACTTGAGGTGCAACGAAAGCGTTTCACTCAGGCTGATCAGATGTTTAATCGCTCATTAAATTTGGATCCAACGAACGGCGAATGCCTGCTCGCCTACGCAGAATTTTTAACCAAACAAAAAGATTATATTCGCGCCGAACTGCTCTATATGCGCGCAGATGCATTAAGCAGTGTAGAAAAACAAGCTCAATTAGGCCGTGCTCAGCTGTATATAGAAATGCAAAATTACAAAAGCGCATTGGAACTCTTGCGACAAATCCACCAGAAGTATCCGGACAGTGCCGGCGTCAAGGATAATATCGAGATTATTGAAAATATCATTGCGCTGGATAAATCAAACGATACCAAACTACGTTAGAGGACACTTTTATGAAACAACAAATATTCGGATTGTTAATAGCGGCTAGCTTGAGTGGTTGCGCTGGCAGTGTCAAAGAGGTGTCCTGCGCTGGCCTGGATTGGGAAGATTTTGGCTATCAAACAGGCAAAAAAGGAAAATCCGTGAGAACCTTTGATCCATATAGGGATGGTTGTGGAGAAAATCTGGAGCCAGGGGCTATGAATCAATATCTCGATGGTTATACCCGCGGTATTATTGAATTCTGTACTTACGAAAATGGCTACGAGCTAGGTTCCGAGAATAAAGCCCTGCCGGACGTCTGCCCTACCGAACTGAAACCCGCCTTTGCCAAAGGACATTCCGTCGGTATCATCGAATTTCGCGAAAAGCTGAGCAAGCTTAAACGCTTTAACGAAGATGAAGCCTCCATGCAGGAGCGCACAAGCGCTGAAAAAGCGGCAGACACAAGTTACGGGAAATAAATCTGCCGAGCATTTAGCTCGGCCCAATATTTTCCGCAGCTAGTGAATTATTTTCCCCGCACATATTCCGCAAAATAACGCAACAACTCCGCTGCATGCGGAGTTGATTTTACTTTGGCTGCAACCGGGGAAATTTTTCCCGCGTGCACAAGATGGTCAATATAGAGCTGCATGATGGTTTCATTGAATTCCGGATGAAACTGCACTCCCCATAGATGCTTACCTACGCGATAGCATTGATGCGGTTCACCAGCGCTTGAACCGAGCAAGGTTGCTTGTGGCGGGAGCCGTATAACTGATTGAGCATGAACCAGATGGGCATGGAAGAGAACCGGCAACTTGCTGAACAATGGGTCGCTGTCGACGCCCATTTGCAATTCAATTAAATGACTACCCAGCTCAAAACCATCGTTCCTGTAGCCCACAGCACCACCCAATGCATGGGCGATTAACTGGTGCCCATAACAAATACCAAGTACCGGTAAGTCAACCGAAGCGGCCTGTCTGATCCACTCCGCCAGAGTTTCACTCCAAGGCTCTCTATCGGTCACCATCGCATGAGAGCCGCTGATCACGGCTCCCGCGGTGGTTGTTGGATCAGGCAATTTTTCCACGGTTGCATTCACATGCTGCACATTGGCATCGTTCAGACCAGACGCAATCCAATCACCAAAATCACCGTGGAGAGAAGTAATTTCCGTAAAAGATGTTCCGGCAGAAATGATCAGAATCGGTTTGGCCATAACAACATCCTCAGAAACTGATGAATTTACACTGCATCCCAACGGGCGGCGCAAATGATCGTATGGATCAGGTTTAGTGTACTGTCATTGTGATTAGTGCCGACAAGCTGCACAATTAGGCAAATTTGCAATAGATCTTTGCGGTATGCGCACAAATCCACTACTCCCTTTGATGTACGAAATGGCGGTATTCGTCCAAGTTGTCGAGGCCGGCAGCTTCTCCGAGGCCGCGCGCCAACTAGGCACGGCGCCCTCCGCAGTCAGTCGGGCCATAAGTCGTTTGGAAGCCGCCCTGCACACGCCGCTTTTGCAACGCACCACCCGCAAGCTGCGCTTAAGCGAAGCGGGTGTCGAAGCCTATCGCCACTGTCAGGATATGCTGCGCGCGATTGAAGCAGTGGCAGATGTCGCCGGGGAAAAACAAATCGAGCCATCGGGCAAGCTGCGCATCAGCGCGCCGCGCGCTTTGGGGCGCCATTTAATCCATCCGCATATTGCGGAATTTCTGGCGAAATATCCGCAAGTCGATGTGGTTTTCTCTATGGAAGATCGCCCAGTGGATTTAATCGAAGATCATGTGGATTTGGCGTTTTGCATTACGGACGACCCACCGCCGGGATTAAAAGGGCGCAAATTATTTCGCATCGAACAAATCGTCTGCGCGACCCCGGAATATCTCCAACGCGCCGGCACGCCGCACAACCCAAAACAATTAACCGAACACAGCTGCATTACCCTGAGCGAAAATCCCATAGATTCGCGCTGGAAATTCTCCAAAGGCTCACGCACTTTGCATGTGGATATCAAAGGCCGCTACACGGTAAACCACGCAGCCGCGCGGTTGGACGCAATAAAACAGCATGTGGGAATTGGCTGCGTGCCAAAATTTATGGCCGAAGAGGCTCTTGCGAGCGGGGAGCTTTTGCCAGTCCTGCAGGACTGGCAATTCACGACCAATTATCAGGGGGATGTCTGGATGCTATATCCACCGACTCGGTATGTGCCTTTAAAGGTGAAGAGTTTTGTGGATTTTATTTGTGAAAAATTAATTTGATTCGAAAATAATCTCGACTTGAGTGGAGCTAATTCAGTTCCACCAGCTTCACACTTCCGGACATCTGCTTGGGCCAATCATTAAATGTACGCACTTCCCCGCGCTGGCGTATATCCTCGAGACGGCCGAGATCGACAGTGAATTTCAGCCATTGCGCGCGATCCATAGAGCCAAGAGCGAGCACTCCATTGGAAGAAATGGCCATATCCGGTGGAGCAAAAACGCCTGCGGCGCCGCGGTTGATATCAAGGGCGTTGGTCCAGCTGACATTTCCTACCGTGGGCGACTGCACAACGACACATTGATTTTCCAACGCGCGCGCCATAGCGCCGACACGTACGCGCCAGTAGCCAGCTTCTGTGTCTGTGCAGGAAGGACACAAAATCAGCCTCGCTCCTGCTTCTGCCAGTGCACGTACTTGCAGCGGAAATTCCACGTCGTAACAAATGGCGACGCCGATTTTGCCAAATGGTGTATCAAATAAAGTTTGTGTGCGTGCCGGACTTAACTGCCAGATTTCCCTATCAAACGGTGTTAAAACCAGTTTGGCTTGCACTTCGCTTTTTCCCGAAGGCGCATGAAAGCGCGCGACGTTTTGTATTTCGCCAGCAGAATTTTCTACCGGCAAACTCGGCGCCAGAATAAATAGGCCACGACTGCGCGCAAGCTGTGCAAGATGTGCGTCGATTTCTGGTATCAGCGATTGAATCCCGCGCGTGGCAGCCAATAAATCGCGATTTAATTCCCGGCCCAACACCGCCATGACTTCGGCGCCGCCGTATTCCGGAAATACCAATAAATCAGAATCCTGCGCGGCCTGGTCCACCCAACGGGTGATCTTGGCGAAAAATTCCGCCAGATTTTTCGGCTCTTCGATGGGGTATTGTGCTGCAGCTATACGGATGACTTGGGACATCAGAACTCCTTCATCCAATAGGCCATTGGATGCGGCAGCGATGGGCCGCCGGCTTCCTCTGGCCAGTCGTAAATGGCTTCGACTCCAGGCAGACGAAAATAACCGCGCTTATTCCAGAAGGAATCGAGCGGAGAATAATCCGCTGGACGTCGCGGATCGTCGGCAGATCGCACCACGGCGCAAAAACAGGCAGCGCTGTAGCCAAGCGATTTGGCGTGAGCTTCGCGCGCATCAAAAAATGTGTGGCCTATACCGTAGCCGCGATAGGCAGGGTCCAATACGGATTCGCCAAAATAAAAAATCTTGCTGAGGTCGTATCCCGCCGCCGCTAAAGGCGCGGAAAATTCTTGATGGTGGCCAGCCAAAGAAGAGCCGGTCGCACAGCCGATCACATCACCCGCCGCATTGGTTGCAGCCACGACCAAAGCATCCGGTGCTGCGGCGAATTGACGCAGATATTTTTCCTCGTAGGCGACAGAACCTGAGTATAAATACGGATAGGCGGCAAAAATGCGGATGCGCAAATCCGCAAGACGAGGAATCAATTCTTCAATTCCCGCGCCACAAACACTTTTGATTTCGATATCGCTTCTTTTCATAAGGCTATTGTCTTTCCATCACGCCTGGGACACCTGGCGCAGCCATTCTTTCAAGTTGTAGTAAGTGGTGACTCGGTCGATAAGGCCATTGCGCACTTCGAAGAATGCTCCCGCAGGTAACTTGTAGGTCTGGCCGCGCGCTTCGGGCAAATCGCCATCTGTTTTCTTATAGACACCATTGACGATAAATTCCGCAGCGGCGCGAGTGCCATCCGGAGAGGTCATAATGGCGATATCGGTCAGGTTTTCGTCATAACAAACATCCATATAACTCACGAAATCGCGAAATTTCTCCTTGCCGCCGCGCCGGTTTCCTTCATTGACATCGTGGCGGATGGAGTCAGATACGCAGGCCAGCATGGCCTCCCAATTCTTGGCATTAAAGGCGGCGTAATAGCGGGCAATAAGTTCGGCTGTTGCTGTCATTTGCGGTTCCACAAGAAGGATAAAGGACACTTTCCCCCAGCGTTGCGCTTACCTGGAGGAGAAAAGCTTATTTTATTGCAGAGCAAGGGCAATGTGTACTTATGTTGCTGGCGCAACACTTATGGATCTTGAATGCGTCTTTATAATTCCAAAATCTTTGTTAAACCGCTGGCGATTGAAAATTCAAATCCATCAAATTCGCCAACTCATGGTTCCCCTGCTCGCGCAAACCTTTAATTGCACCGGCTTTATCTGCAGCTGAGCGATTTTGACTGAGCTTCCATTTGCCGACCAATTTGCTGATGACAATTTCAATGCCGACAATATGCTTGGCCAGCATATCGGTAAATTCCTGAGGTGCATCACCAACTGACCAAGGTTTCGCAAATACGGATTCTTGTCGATCGGTTAATTTTTCGATATGAGCCTTAATAAATTGCGCTTCATGAATAACACGAATATTTCCGTAGGCTTGTACTACAGCGAAATTCCAGGTCGGCACAACTTTGCCGGTTTCCTGCTTCAACGCATACCAGGATGGCGAGATATAACCGTCCGGCCCGTGAAAAACCACTAAAGCCTTAGCCCCGTCTGCCTTTTGCCATACAGGATTTGCCCGTGCGACATGACCAACCAGAGTGCCATAAGGCCCTGGCTCTTTGCGCAATTCAAAAGGAATATGATCCGCGCAAAATTCTTCGCCATCGAGTGTGATTAAGGTGGCGAAGGGATAATTTTGCATTAGCTGGCGCATAGCATCCCTGCTGGGAGGTTCGAAGTGTTGGGGAATATACAACTAAAGTCTCCTAATGTATTCACGACAAGGGATCACTAGCTTGTATCGATCCAGGCTTTTTATCAACAGATAAAAGCCTACTACAGTTCAAACATTCCCCAACCAGGCTGGCATAAATATGCACCGGCACAATCTTGAACAAGTATGCATCACGGCTTTATTTTGGAGATGACAGCCAGAATACGTTATTGCGGCCTCCCAAGGGCATAGGCTCGCGGTTCAAGCGAATTTCCACCAATGTCGTCGTAAATGGGTAAAAGAATTTGAACTTCTCGGTATGAAAAAATGGGGAAAGATCAAACTGCGCGTCCCATTTTCCTCGGGGATTTTTTTTTACCTGCAGCGTTGAAACGCTCGCTGCCTTTACCGTAATAACACACAAGCTCGGTGCCTGTAGTGGCGATTAGCTTCATATGCAGCTCTTCCAAAACCTCCGGCTGCAGATGATCCAGATCGACATGGAAACAACGCAAGCTTTTATCATATTCGTAAACGTGCACATCGAGATCAAAATCGGTAAGGCATGCACTGCCCTTTTGTTTTCGACAAAGCTGCATGTTCCAATCACTAACCGGATCGCCCCGCTCATCAACAACGCGGACCACAAATTGCTGCCAGCGCCTCATCTTTTCACGCGTGGTTTTGGTTTTTTCCAATGCATTGTTCACCCAATCGGTAAATTCATTTCTGCTATTGACTTTAAATGCATCTACCACCAGCGCAATCAACTCTTTCGATGGTTCGCGCAAAATGGATCCGTGATCTGCATCATCAATTGGAATTAAAGGGATTTGCGGATTTCCCCAGGGTTCGAGTTTTACGCGCTCGCCATCCGGAACATCTTCCAGCAGTTTGATGGTTATCTTGCGGGTGTTGAGAGGACAGCCGGCCCAGCGAACTGTACCGTCGCTGCCATCTGGATTAATTAATGAAGAGAGTCCTTTGTAACCGCGATTTCCACAAAAGGTAAAAACAAACGGCGAATCCTCATGGTCGGAAAAGATTGCGTTTTCACCTATAAGATCCTTATGGGCGAGATCCCAAGTAAAAGCACTTCCCAATTCAAGCGCACTCAAAACCTCATTCCCCGCCTCTAAAAAATCCGGCTTGAGAATGGCTTTTGAACCTTTAAACACTGCCCCCAACCAGCTACGCCCCTTATGGGCTAATGGCGAACCAAACGAGGCTGGCGCCAATGCAATTAAACGTCTAAGCCGCTTTTTGCGGTGTTCTTCGGTGGCGTAGGTTGTCAACCAGGATCTTATAACCAACATCCCTGTGGAATGGACAATCGCATCAAAGGGTTCATTTGGGTCCAAACCGGCTTCATATTTCAAAGCGCGATCAAAACCTTCCGCGATATCTTTAATTGTGACTTCATTGGACAAGGAAACATAGTTTCCTACATAGATCTGCGTAACATCGTATCCTGCGTTCGCCAAAACTTGGTGCCACTTGGCGAATGAATCTCCTTTATCAGAATAGCCGTGAATTAAAACGATTGTATTAGCCATATCCATGCCCTCAAACGTTTATCAATTAATCATGCTTTACTCCAACTGCTGTTCGTAGGATTACAATAAATCATTGCATCGACACAAAGGCAAGCCATTTTGTCACTTCTGCAAGTGGAAAATTTCCCTGGTTTAATTTTGAAAAAGCCATTCTAATCTTTAGTTTTTTTATCCGGGTTTCTTCCTCCCCAAAATGACTCAACTCTCGACTTTGTTGAAGTCGGTTTATTTTCGGGCCGCATCAAAAGCTATCCTTGTCCACCTACAGAGAGAGGGGTAGCTCACGTTGAATTATGCGCCAACATAAAAACAAAATTTGACAGTTCGCCATCGCAACCAAATGTATACTGTCGATTTTGTCGATCATTAATCGACTAGGGGAAATGAGAGGTTTATGCTCGCCATTCTCAACGTTTCCCCGCACTCGCCATTCATAAAACGGAGCCATATGGGCAAACGGCCTTGGATTACAATCAACTGACACCAGCACGAAGGAGTTCATGTGCAATCGATTCTTTCCGTTCAAAATCTCAGCAAGGTATACCCTGGCGGTTTCCATGCACTTAAATCCATCAATCTCGATATTTACCACGGTGAAATATTTGCTCTTTTAGGCCCCAATGGTGCAGGCAAAACGACTTTAATCAGCATTATCTGCGGCATTGTTAATCCGGGCGAAGGGAAAGTGGTGGCTGGCGGGTTCGATATCGTTAAAGACTTTCGTTCCGCCCGACAGCTTATTGGCCTGGTTCCGCAAGAACTGTCTGTGCCTATTTTTGAAACCGTTTGGGACACAGTGAAATTTAGCCGAGGTCTGTCTGGCAAACCTTTGGATGCGGCCTATCTGGAGCAATTGCTGCGCGATTTGTCCCTTTGGGATAAACGCCACTCCAAAATTATGACCTTATCCGGCGGCATGAAGCGACGCGTCTTGATTGCCAAGGCCTTGGCGCACCAACCGCGCATTCTATTCCTCGATGAACCCACCGCAGGCGTAGACGTGGAACTGCGCCGGGATATGTGGCAAATGATTCGCGGGCTGCGCGATAACGGCGTGACCATTATTCTGACCACCCATTACATCGACGAAGCGGAAGAAATGGCGGATCGCATCGGCGTTATCAATAAAGGTCAATTGATCCTGGTGGAAGAAAAAGTATCGTTGATGAAAAAGCTGGGCAAAAAACAGCTCACTTTGCAGCTGGCCCAGCGACTCAGCGAAATTCCCGCGAGTCTGGCGGAATACCCACTCAGCCTGAGCAGTAATGGTGAACAATTGATTTATACCTACGACGAGCAAAACGAGAAGGTCAAAATCACCGATTTGCTGCGCCGCCTGGCGGATTTGCAAATCGAGTTCCGCGATTTGAATACATCGCAAAGTTCACTGGAAGATATTTTTGTCAGCTTGGTGGAGGGCAAATAATGAATTTCTACGCAATCAAGGCCATTTATTTATTCGAAATGGCGCGCACTTGGCGCACCCTGATGCAGAGCATCGCCTCGCCGGTGCTGTCGACCTCACTGTATTTTATTGTATTCGGCTCTGCCATAGGCTCGCGCATGGCGGAGATCGACGGCATTAGCTACGGTGCTTATATTATCCCCGGTTTGATTATGCTGACCGTCTTAACAGAGAGCACGTCCAACGCGTCCTTCGGCATTTATATGCCGAAATTTTCCGGCACTATTTATGAAATTCTCTCCGCTCCCATTTCCGCCGCGGAAATTGTGATCGGCTATGTTGGCGCTGCGGCGAGTAAATCCATTGTTTTGGGATTGATCATTCTAATAACGGCCACATTTTTTGTGGATTTTTCCATCCAACATCCTTTTTGGATGCTGGCGTTCCTGGTTTTGACCTCCATCAGTTTCAGCCTTTTGGGATTTATTATCGGAGTTTGGGCGCAGAGTTTTGAGCAACTGCAAATTGTGCCTTTGATGATCATCGCCCCGCTGGCGTTTCTCGGCGGTAGTTTTTATTCCATCCATATGCTGCCGCCGCTTTGGCAAACCATTACCTTGTTTAATCCCGTGGTATATCTGGTGAGCGGGTTTCGCTGGAGTTTTTACGGCGTGTCCGACGTGCAGGTGGGCATCAGTCTCGGGATGATCGGAATATTTATTTTGATTTGTCTTGCGATCATCGCCTGGATGTTTAAGACGGGTTATAAACTGAAAGTTTAAAAAAATTCTCGCAGCCGGAAGACATTAAAGTGGCCAGATTGCTCTGGCCACTTTGCCTATTTACCCTTGCACCGGATCAATCGTTCGCTCATTGAGTTTTTCCACTTCCAATTTGTGGTCCTTATCGAAAACCCAGACTTCTTCGTAATCCACCTCAAATAAATGCCCGTCCGGATCTTTGAAATATCCGGCAATGCCATAAGGAGTTCGAGTGGCTGGCTTGACGATGGTGCCTCCGGCACTCTCGGCTTTGGCCAATATAGCGGGAACCTCTTCCGGAGTTTCCGCCAGATAGATCAGCCCAACGCCAGAGAAGCCCGATCCCTCGTGGGATGGCGCCAGGGCATCCTGGGCGAAATCGCGGCGGGATATTAAGCACAGAGCGTAGCCACCTAAATCAAACTTGACGAAGCCGTCGTGGCCGGTGGACGAGCGGCGCCAACCCAATGACTCATAAAAAGTCGCGGCCCTCGCTACATCCTCAACGCCCAATAAAATCAAATGCAGCCGCTGGCGAATAGGTCGCGCATCGCTTTTGCTGTTAGCAAAAATGTGTCCAACCGGTGTTTTCAACATATGTCCTCTCCATTGTTTTTTATGTCTCGCTATTGGATAGCGATTCCCTTGAAATGGCAATGCAATTTGCCAGCCCTGGTATAAAATTGAGTTTTTTCAGCCACGGCTTTGCCAAGCAGTTTCGATGTCTGAGTTATCCCCCGGTGCGTCGCGGTCTAGCGCCAACTCCCAACTTCTCAAAGGTGTCCTGTTTGCAGCGATTGGCTTGCTGCTGTTTGCCGGCATGGATTCCATCACCAAATATTTAACGCACCATTACAACGTGCCTTTTGTGGTGGCTTGGCGTTATCTGGTGCATTTCGGTTTGATGGTGCTGATTCTCGCTCCGAAGGGCTCGGCGCCTTTGCTGCACGCCAACCGGCGCGGGCTGGTGATTGTGCGATCTTTTGCGCTGGTGGTGTCATCCATTTCAGTGGGTATGGCTTTGCATCGTATGCCGCAGGCGGATACCACAGCCATTACCTTCCTGGCACCTATGCTGGTAGCACTGCTGGCCTTCCCTGTTTTAGGCGAGCGCATCGGCCTGCTGGGTTGGGCTGCGGCCTTAATGGGTTTTTGCGGTGTTTTGTTGCTTGCGCGGCCCGGTAGCGGGCTTGATGGCGTGGGCATTTTTTTCGCGCTTTTGGCTGCTGCCGCCAACGCCGTCTATCAACTGTTGTCGCGCCTGCTCGCCACTACGGAAAAAGCCGTGTCCATGTTGTTTTACACGGCTCTGGTCGGCTCCTTGGTGTTTGGTCTGGCCCTGCCGTGGACATGGGAAAGCGACGTGCCCTCGATGTTGGAATATGTTTTATTTGTTGCCATGGGCGCAGCGGGCGGCTTAGGGCACTACTTTTTTACTTTGGCCTATCGCTACGCTCCCGCCTCGGTGCTCGGGCCGATTATTTATTTGCAATTGTTGTGGGCGGCGCTGTTGGGCTGGCTGGTGTTTGGCACCACGCCGGATCATTTAAGCTCGATCGGCATGCTCATTATTGCTGCGTCGGGATTGATGATCGCCTTAAAATCCAGCGCCAAACGCAAAGCCGGTACCGGCGATTAAACAGCGCCAGCGAGCCAGTTTTTTAACCCCGAAATAACCAGGTTGTACTCGCGGCTATCGGCACTCACTTTGGCATTTAATAAAGTGCGGATTTTGCGCAGCTGATGCTGCCAACCGTCCGGAATTTTATTGGCGGCTTTCGACGTTTGATCATCCAACCGAAACGCGGTTTGCGCCGCATGGCCGCGCCGGAATAAATGGCGCAACAGGGACAATTGGCGCAGCAGTAATAAATTTAAAGTCGCGTCATCCACACACAAAATTTTGTCTCCGCGCAGTCGCGCGAGTAGATCTTTGCCGTAGCGGCGCCCGGTATGCCAGGCAGTGCCAAGGGCCGCTCCGGTCAGACTGGCGGTGCCGAGACTCAAACCTGCGAGCAATAAATCCACCCCCGCGCCTATGGCAGCTCCAGTTGCTGCGGCGGATGCGGCATCCAGCCCGAAACGTTTTAAGGTTTCCGGCGCAAATAAATCCAATTCCCACTCGCCATCGCGCACCGGCAAATTACTCATCTGCACATCAGCGGGGGAAAATTTCAGGGTGAAAAGAATATTGTGCAGGCACTCTTGCTCGCGCTGGCGCACGCGGTTTTGCAAATCTGTCTGCGCATTTCCGCTGTCCACGGACACAGTAACCGTCGCCATATCGACTAATAAATTGGCCACCTGCGCAATGCAGGCATCGCAGGTTTGTTTCCATTCGGCGGCGCGGTGATCCAGCAGGGTTTGCAGCGGTTGATACCAAGCTTCCAATAAAGTCTGCAATTTTTGGTAGAGGCGTTTTTCCGCCTCAAAATCGAACGCGACTGTATCGAACTCCACCAGCGCATGTAGACCGAGTTCGGCCAGTTCCGCGCGCCACAGGGATAATTGTTCGGCGTTGTCCTGAATAAAATTCAACACCGGCAAAATGGGACGCGAGGCGAGTTTGAGGGAGAGAATTTCTTCGCGGTATTTTTCCAGCACCTCTTCGCGGCTGTCGATCACGTACAGCAGCGCGTTGCAGTCCAGCGCTTGGCGCAACACTTTGATTTCCTGCTCAAATTCTGTGAGCACCGCAGGCGCGGAATTTTCGATGAAATGTTCCAGACAAGCACGACCGCGCAACCCTTGCGTTTGCAGTGCTTTGAGATGAGTACTTAAAGCGACGGAGTCTTCCAATCCGGGTGTATCGCGCAGTTCGATATAACTCTGCCCGCGCAACATGATTTGCGCCGCTTCCACATGGCGCGTAGTGCCGGCGCTATTTTGAATTTCGCCGAATTCCACGCTGCGCAACAACGTTCGCATCAGCGAGGTTTTGCCGGTATTGGTATGGCCGACAACGGCGAGCTTGAGCGGCAGTGCGGGAGATGTGGTCATAAAAAATTCACCTGCTCCGGAGTAAGCCCCGCGCGTGCGGCGGTTTGCATCCAACCTTGTCGTCCCGTCTCTATAGGCGCAGGCTGAATTACCAGCCAGAGATTGCGCGGCCCAACGGATTCTGCCAATCGAATGATCACCCGCTGCATGCCTCGATCCACCGCGCGATTGCCATCAGCCAGCAGCGCAACCGGCAACCTCTGATGCTGCTGTAAATGACGTAGCGCCAGCTGAAAGGTCGCTTCATCACGAATATTAATTAAATCTTTTGCCATTTCAGGTAGGGCAAATTGGCGCGGCAACTCCAATCCCAGCCAGACACAATTACCGGGCAAAACGGCCGCTGAAATATTTTCCGCAGCAACTGGCTGCGGCTTGTGTTGATCGGGATCGAGCACTTCACCCTGGCGCGCCTTGGGCCAGAATTCCCGCTGCAAACGCACGTAGTAAGGTTGAGTCGCATCCAATTCCATACGCGCCTGCAAACGCCGCTCGACCAACCAGCAAATGCCGCCCACCAATAACCTAGGCAGCAAACCGTAGATCACCACACATCCCAGCAGAAACAGCGCCCATACCCGGCGAATTTCCCCGGCGTCTGCGCCGCGTATATCGATGCGGCTGGCGATAACTTGCGTCGCCTCAGGCACCGGTAAACCCAAGACCTGCAGTGGCATTTTTAGAATTTCCGTGAGCTGCACAAAACTGCCGCCGCCGAGCAGAGTGGATTCCCACACAAAATCGAATTGCCGGGTGGTAAATAGCAACAGCAAACCGATAACTCCGCCGGCTAAATAAGCGCTCCAAATCGTATGGGTAATCCAGCCGAAGCGCGCAGTACCCGCCGGGGAGAAAAAATGCCGCTGCAACCAAATACGACTCGCCGCCTGCGCCGCTGTCGGTTTCTCCCGCGCCGGCATAAAACGATTGAGCAGCCCGCTAAATAAAGGGGCGACTACACCGGCGGCATGGTCCCGATTCAACAGCAGCGTTACCGCCCATAACAAAAGCGACAACCAGCTAAGCCCGAGCAGAACGCCGAGCACCCAGAAAATATTCAGCTCGCTGCCCGCATTGCTGAGGGCTTTGATGCTGGTGATGGCACCGCCGAGCGCGGCGATCAGGCACACGCCGATCAATAAGCGGCGGAACAGTACAGGCGCCTGATGCAGAGCCGCAGCTATATGGGGTTTTTGTTGCAGCTGTTGATTGCGCAGCCGCAGCCAGGAGAAAAAATCCTTGCCATCTGAAGGAACGGCAACGGCGGGTTCAGCACCTTGAGTTTCCTCCAAAGCGCGGATTTGTTCGGCGAGCAGTTGTTGTTCAAACGATAGAGACACTGGGCGGTTTTCGTATCCAAAAGAGCGGCGAACATACACCGGACGGTGGCTTTTTGATAGGACCTAGAACTACCAAACCTCTTATGTGGGTATAGCACTGTTGATCCGCAATTGATTGACATAGAGATGCGCAAGCCGCGTCGGCTCCGGCAAGCGATAACCGCGCAGACAATGGCGGGTAATCTCCAGTGCGTCGTCACAGCTCATACCAGTGCCGGGGGAAATAAAAATCGGCCGGCTGTTCTTGCGGCTGCGATAACAAAAACCGCGCATTTCGCCTTGGTATTTCACGGTGCTGATGGAGCCCGGCAGCAACTCGGGGTCGATAAATTCACCTGACAAAGGTTTTTTGGCGCACCCCAGGCTCGGCACCTCAGCCGCCAAGCCAAAGTGACTGGCAACCCCCATTTTGCGCGGATGCATAATGCCGTGGCCGTCCACCATCACCACGTCCGGTTTGAGCTCTAACCCGCCCCAGGCGCGATACAGAGCGGGAACTTCGCGGAACGATAAATAGCCGGGCACGTAGGGCACTTCCACTTCTTCCACCACCCCACTTTGGGTAATCGGCTGCAGAGTTTCGTAATCCAGCACCACTATGCCAGCGTAGACCGTTTTGCTGCCGCGGTTGAGGGACACGTCCGCGCCGCCGATGGTGCGCGGCCGCCGTCCCAGAGGCGCCTCGGAAATCTGCTCGCGCAAACGCTCCTGCAACTTGCGCAATTCAACGGTATTGCCTTGCCAGTGCACTTTTTCCACGCCATTCCCCTTATTAATCACTAAACGTTTTTTAATCACTATCGATTGGAGGATGTTTACGCCCATACTTGGTGCTTTCACCTGCTTTCACCCAACTTGGTTTTTAGCTAAACCCATCAATCCATTAAGAGGACAACGAATGCAAACAGCGATTCACTTTTGGGTAACCGGCCGTGTTCAAGGGGTTTATTTTCGCAAGAGCACCCAGGATACCGCCCGCAACCTGGGCCTGACCGGCTGGGTGCGCAATCTGCCGGACGGGCGGGTTGAGGGCGTGGCGTGCGGCGAGCGCGCGGCATTGGACCAGTTGGTTACTTGGCTGCAAAACGGGCCTGAGCTAGCCGAGGTGACCGATCTCTGTGTAGCGCCGGAATCAACCGATGATTCTGTAACAAGTTTGCGAGACTTTGAGATTCGTTAACGAGCAGGCATTCGCATTTCCAGACAGGACAAACCGGTACACTGTCCCTTCCATAGTGTTCTTCTGACTGAAAGGGGCAGAAATGAGAATAATAAGCGCGTTGATCATCGGATCCTGTATCGGGCTGACCGCCTGCGGATCCGATACCAGCAGTGGTAATCCGGGCGGATCCTCCAGCAGTTCCAGTTCTTCGAGCAGCTCCAGCTCGTCCAGTAGTTCTTCATCCAGCTCAAGCTCTTCCAGCAGCTCGAGCAGTTCCAGCTCTTCAAGTGGAGTGGTGATTCCCTCCAACGACAAGATCAAGGTCAATCAGCTCGGCTTCCTGCCAGCAGGTCCCAAAGTTGCGATTGTGCCCAATACAGGCGCGACCACCTTTGCTTTGATCGACGGCCAGAACAATACGGTGTTTAGCGGCAACCTGTCCGCCGCAGCCACCTGGGAGCCATCGCAGGAAAACGTGCGCAAAGCGGACTTTTCTTCCTTCAGCACGCCGGGCACCTACCGCATCCGCGTTGCCGGTCTGGCGGATTCCAACTCTTTCCGCATCGATAAAGACGTGTTCAACGATCTGCACGACGCTGCGGCAAAAGCCTATTACTTCAACCGCGCCAGTACCGCCCTCACCGCGCAATATGCTGGCCAATGGGCGCGCGCCGCCGGTCACCCCGACACCAACGTGCAGGTCCACAGCTCTGCCGCAACCGCGCAGCGCCCGACTGGCACTGTGATCTCTGCACCCAAGGGCTGGTACGACGCCGGGGATTACAACAAGTACATAGTCAACTCGGGTATTTCGACCTACACATTGCTGATCGCCTACGAGCACTTCTCCCGTTTCTATCAGACGCGCAACCACAATATTCCCGAGTCCAGCAACTCAGTGCCCGACCTGCTGGATGAAATTATGTGGAACGTCGAGTGGATGGAAAAAATGCAGGATCTGGACGGCGGCGTGTACCACAAGCTGACGACCCAGAACTTCGCTGGCGAAGTCATGCCTGACCGCACCAACTCACAGCGCTATGTGGTGCAGAAGACAACCGCTGCCACGCTGAACTTCGCCGCCGTCATGGCGGTGGCAAGCCGCGTCCTGGCGGACTATGAAGGGCAGTTCCCGGGCAAATCCGCCGCTTACGCCAGCGCCGCAGTGAAAGCGTGGAACTGGGCGAAAGCCAACGCCAACGTCCCCTATCGCCAGCCCAACGACATCAAAACCGGTGAATACGGCGACCTCACCTTCAACGACGAATTTGCCTGGGCAGCGGCGGAGCTGTATCTACAAACCGGCGAGCAGTCCTATCTCAACGAATTCTGGGCGGCGGATGCACCTGCTTATGCGCCTTGGTGGGGTGGCGTCGGAGCTCTGGGTTACATCTCTCTGGCGACTCACGGCCAGGGCAAGCTGAGCTCTACGGACTATCAGAAGGTGACCAATGCGTTGCTTTCAACCGCCAATTACCTGAGGGGCCTGCAGCAGAGCTCCGCCTACGGCGTCTCTCTGACCAAAGACGATTTCGTCTGGGGCTCCAACAGTGGCGGTATGAACCAGGCCTTGATGTTGTTGCAGGCTTACCGTCTGACCAAAGACGTATCCTATTACAACGCTGCCTACGCGATGCTGGATTATGTGTTGGGCCGCAATGCGACGGATTACTCCTTCGTCACCGGCTTCGGCCACAAATCGCCCAAGGACATCCACCACCGTCAATCACGCGCGGATGGTATAGCCGATCCAGTGCCCGGCTTCCTGGTCGGCGGCCCGCACGATGGCCAGCAAGATGAATGCCCCGGATATCCGTCCAAGATACCGGCCAAATCCTACCTGGATACCTGGTGCAGCTACTCCACCAACGAAGTCACCATCAACTGGAACGCCCCATTGGTTTATGTGACTGCGGCCATTCTTAACCCCTAAACCGCATCCCTAGATCCTTGAAATAACCCCTCCGCTGGCCAGCGCTTGACACCCGACAAAGCGCTGGCCAGTATTTACCCCGCTCCTCACTCCACCTTTTTCTCCACCACTACTTATGCATCCGATTATTACTGCCGTAGGCCTGCTGTTTTGCAGCAATATTTTTATGACTTTCGCCTGGTACGCTCATTTAAAAGAACTCAACCACAAACCCTGGTTGATTGCCGCTCTGGTGAGCTGGGGCATTGCACTGGTGGAATATTTATTTCAGGTTCCCGCCAATCGCATCGGTTATACGGTGCTGAGCGTTGGACAACTTAAAATCGCCCAGGAAGTCATTACCCTCACCGTATTTGTGCCCTTTGCGATTTTTTATTTAAAAGAACCTTTAAAGCTGGATTATTTATGGGCGGGCCTGTGTATGCTGGGCGCCGTATATTTTATGTTTCGCGACAAACTGGGCTGACAGCAGTTTGATTCGGGAAAAAGAAATCCCTGTAGAGGATAAGTGGTAAATGATCCTAAAAAAGCTGGGTTATCTCGCCCTGCTAGTAGCAGCGGCGGCGCTCGGCGGATGGCTGCTGCAAACAGGCTTCGGCAAAATTCAGGCACTGCGCCAACTCGAGCGCGTGCCAGCGGCGCAAGCTGCCTATGTGTTACCTGGAGAAGTCACACTTAACGCTACAGCGGTTGTCGACCAGCACACCACGGGCAGTTATTACACCCAGACACCCAGTCTGTTTTATCACTACACCCGCGAACGCAAGACTGTCGACAGCGACGGCAAAACCCAGTGGCGCACTGAGTTCCGTCATACCGACGGCGTCGATTTTTTATTGGAAGACTTATCCGGCCATCTGCGCGTGCGCATCGCCGACCACGCGGACGCCGTGCAGTGGTCGTTGCGCCAGTCGTTTGTCGAAACCCATGGCGATATCCGCCACACCGAATGGCGCCTGGAACCCGGCGATAAGGTTTTCGTGTTCGGCAAAGCCGAGTTGGCTGAACATGGCATGGCCCTGCATTTTGACCGGCAGGGCGCGTACAACCCGATTCTCTCCCATTATTCCCAGGCCAGCTCGCAAAGCCGTTTTGGCAACAGCGGTTTATGGACTTTATGGGGCGGGCTCTCCTGCTTAGCGATTGCGGTTTTTGCGCTGGCGCATGTGCTCGGTGTGCACCGGATTTTGGCTTTTGTCAGCCTGCTCGGCGTGGTGCAAATGGTCGCGCTGATTCATCTCTCCCTGCTGATGATCCGCGCTGATTTGCGCAGCGGCATCGAGCGCTTTCACCAACAAAATGCTGCCGCCGAATCCCAAGCGGCTGCGCTTTTTAACGCGCAGGGTCTGACTTGGGACGGTTGGCAATCTCTGGCACAAGCCAATCTCTCCGCTGAGGATGAAAAACGCCTGCGTGCTTATCAGCGGTATCTGGCAATCAACCAACAACGTTTGGCTGTGCAAATGAATTCTGCACCGGAGCGCTGGTTATTGCCGGTTTGGGAACTGACTCCACCCGCACCTATAAAAGGAATGGATCCCGAAGACGAAGTGGAAATCCGTCGCCAACTCGCCGAATTTCCGCAAACGCACTTGCCTGGTTTACTCCCGTGGATTGCCATGACAATCGCCGCCCTGGTCGCGTTAATTTTCACGTGGACTGCCTTGCGGACGATTCGCGTTAAACGACTTATCGAAAATCTCACTACCTCTCCAACTCGCGGTGTCAGTTGCGGCCTGACGGAAATCTGCGGAGAAATTCAGCCGGCCGAAGGTGCGGAATTGTTGACCACACCATATTTCGCCACCAAATGTCTTTGGTATCTCTACAAAAAAGAAGAAAAACGCGGCGCAGGAAAAAATGCACGCTGGCATCCGCTGGAACGAGAAATTCGCAATGCGCCATTTTTTGTGCGCGATGCCGAAGGCCAATTGCCTGTTCAAGCAGATAATGCAGAGGTCATCACCCGCCATGTCACGCGCAAAA
Source organism: Saccharophagus sp. K07 (assembly GCF_014336955.1). Taxonomy (GTDB): domain Bacteria; phylum Pseudomonadota; class Gammaproteobacteria; order Pseudomonadales; family Cellvibrionaceae; genus UBA5868. Next base: position 30,802 of record NZ_QRAI01000003.1, read on the forward strand.
CTGTGGGCAAATTGCGTTACACCCAGGCGGTGTTGAAAGCGGGCGATCCAATATATGCAGTGGCAGTCGCGGCTATAGATCCGGCACAGCCAGACCGCTTGATGCTGCGCGCAGGGGACATGAAAGAGCCTTTTATTTTGAGCAATTATGCCGAGCAGGAAGTGATGTTAAGCAAAGCGAGCAGCAGCATGTTGTCGCTTTGTGCTGCAGTCAGCGGTGTGTTGCTTGCGGTCATGTTGGCGTTTGGCATCCACGGCAGTTTTTCACCGCTGGATTCTCTAATTGCGGCTGCCGTACTTCCCATTTATATGCTGGTGATCATGCTGATCCTGCATTACAACGATCTGATCTTTTTACGCCAGCGCGCTTTGCGCAATTGGGCCAACATCGATGTATCGCTAAAAAAACGCAAAGACCTGATCGACGCCCTGGCAAAAACTGCGCAAACTGTACTTCAGCATGAGCGTAATCTGTTGCAAAAATTGTCGCTGCTACGCGCTGCCCTGACACAAACCCAAGGGAACCAAATAAAGGTAGCGGAATATTTACGCCAGGAAAAAGCCTTTCAGCGATTATTGCGTGCGGTCGCCGAGAATTATCCGGATCTTAAAAGCCGGGAATTGATGCAACGGTTAATGACGGTGATCAGCGACGGAGAAACGGAAATTGCACTCTTAAGGCAGGGTTATAACGACGCGGCAACAGCCTACAACACCCGCATTACTTCCATACCGGATATCATACTGGCCAAGTTTTTTTATTTCCGGCGTTTGGAACTGATTACTGAATAGAATTAGACAAACTAATAAAACAGTGGCCGCGAGGGCCACTGTCTGCCAATGTTACGGCAAATACCGCAGTATCCAATTCCAGAACGAGAAGGTAATCTCTGCTAGAGCATTGCCATTATCGTCCTCGATCACACCTAAGTTATCCGCGTAGACAATATTCAAATTCAAACCCCGCGCTTCATCCCGACCTTTCAACCACTGAACCCTGGAATTACTGCGCGAGTAGGTCTGACGGTATTCCCGGTCCTGATAGTTAAGGGTATGCTCATTGAGTTCTTCAGTACCGGCAGATACCCCATAGCGACTGGTCAACAGCGTTTCACCATCGAGCACCACGAGATAATTTAATTCGCCTTCGAAACTCGATTTGGCTCCGTCCCAGCCAGGATTATCCATCCATAGACTGGTGAATTCTTGCAGCACATTGTTCATTTCGCGGCTCAAATCGCTCGCCGTTAAATCCAGTGCATAATCCAACAGAACACGATCACTGCCCTGATTAAACTCCAATTTGCCAACAACAGGACTTTGGTGCGCACTCAGAGTCAGCACATTGGTATTCAAGTTGAGACTGATCAGTTCAATCGGCGCAGGTGCCGCTACACTGAATTTAATGGAATGATCTTCGGGTTTTTCCGTATCTCGGATGACGAATGTTGCCGCATCTGGAATGGATAATCCGCGCGCTTCCAATTTTGCATCCGGCAAAGGCGCATTGCCATCACTGCTTCCGGGTGGTGGATAATCGAACACATCAAAGTGAATGGTCACCGGCTTTTCCAGTTCCAAAGAACTTGCTGGCCGCACCAGGCGCAATTTATTGATGCTTAAAACCACATTGGGAAATGGTATTTGGTAACGCGGTATCTGCTCGAGATAGCCCGGTGGAAAATCCGCTGTAAAACGAATATCCGCCTGAACATAAACCCTGCAATCGGAGGAAAAACAAATAGTATCGTTGGCTACCACTTCGCCATCCCTTTGATAATCGACTGCCAATTGGAATCCACTACCGTCCGTAGGAAAGGGAAATTTCTGCAGCTCAGTTAAAAGGTGATCCAAAAAATCCTGCAGCAATACCGGAGAAAGACTAATAATTTTCTGCTCAACCTGGATATCGTCAGCAAGCAGGCCAGATAAAATGCGCCTATATCCAGAGACGCGATTCTGATCCAGCAGCCACTCGTGCGCATCGAGATGTATCAGATGGCGAGCATTACCGACAATATAGGAACTCTGCAGGTTTCGATTCCACTCGACAAATGACGATAAATCCACACGCCCCGAACTCGAACTGGATGAACTGGAGCTGCTGCTGGATGAAGCAGAACTGCTGGACGCACTCGAGCTTGATGAACTGGAACTCGATGAACTAGAGCCGTTGGATGTTGTATCCGTATCTCTACACGCCGACATGCTGATCCATATCAGCAATGCCAAAGTAAATTTAAGGTATTTCATATACTGCCTCCCAGTATCAAAGGGTTGTGGTTTTGAAATGTTTTATCGTTACCCCGATGAATCATTCTCCACATTGGGAGGTCCTACAGATTCACCTACTTTTTCTAAAAGCCATTTCAAAAGTGCCTGTATTTCTCGACCCAACTTTGATATAGCTTCTCCGCTTGCTTCCCTACCTATAAACTCCCTATTGAAATCTAATTTTGTTCTGCCTGATACCACTCGGCAAAATTATCTTTATTGATCTGAAGTGGAGGATCGCCGCTGATATAGCCTTGCAGTTTTCCGTCAGCACCATGGGAAACTGTTATAGATATATCCTCTCCCTGCGCATCCAATTTCAGCCAAGATCCGCTTAGTTCCCGGATATGCTCATGATTAAGAACCTGCTCCGCAGTGGTCACTTGATAGTGATTCTTCTCAAGAAGAAACACTTCCAGATCCGAACTGACTTTTAATATTTCATCGTCGTTTTCAGCGTAGGTGCCGCTGAATCTCGCTTTGACAAATCCAAGTCGCGATGACCAATCCGGGTTATTAATCCAAAGCGATCGCCAATCTTTTTTAAGATCTGCCAAAGCATGCTGGCCTTTTGGGATAACCAAGTAGCCTTCAAAACCCGCGTTTACACTGCGGTTCTGCTCTTCCAACTTGATCTCTGATAACAGCTGAATACTTTGGTCCACATTTGAAAACAGAACAGAAAAATCAAAAGTAGGAGTGATGCTGGGCAGAGATACCAGAACCACATTGGGCTCTAATATCGCTGCCACATTAAGATCCAAAACCGTCTCCTGTGCTGTATCTGAGTTGGCAATAACAATAAAGCCGTTATAGGACAGCGTAGCGCCGTAAATATCCAGCTTTTCAGGATAAACCCAGATATTGGTGAAGACTTCGGATCCCAAACCTGGCCCGGTGAGATGCTCAGTCAGTATCTTTTCGAAAGTTATTGCGAGATTGCCAGTAAACTGAAGTGAAATCCCCTGATTTTCGATGTATAAACCGGTTATTTGAATGCTGCCCTTATCGAATATGTATTTAAAAATGACGTCAGTTTGGCTTTCGTCTAGTGTATAGGTGCCCGTCACAGAGGAACCCAGCTCGACGTTTGCCTGGACCACCACCTTGCAACTTTGCCCTTGGCAGTCGCTCGATGAGAGCGTGAGGGTTTGATCTATGACATATAAATGCCGAGTATCTGCTACGCCTTGTCTAAAAAGTCGGTATCCACCGGGCGTAACTTCTCGAGGCCATTGAATTTCTTCTTCAGGACGAACGCCATTTGTTGCAGCCATAATCTCGAACATAAAGGCCGCCGCGAGCTTTTTTAAAGCCACTTCGAAATTATGCCCCGGCAAAATCAAGTCAAATTTTTGCAGAAAATCCGAGAAATTTGCTTGCGAAGAGGGCGCAAGAACAACTTGTTGATTTTTGAAAATCTGTAATTGCCGGCCATTTCCGTGGTCGTGAGCCCGAAGAAAATCCGTATTCCACGTCAAGAAATTCCGTTGCTCTTCCGAACCTTCAAACACACCCGAACTGCTGGACGAGCTGGAAGAACTGGAGGATGACGAACTCGAATTGGTATCGTCCGATTTACAGGCCGCCAAACTGATCAACAAGAAAAACGGCAGCCAAACTTTGTAAAGCTGCATGACGAAGCTCCCTATGCCGCCCTGAGGCGGTCATTCATTATTCTTAACCCGCCATCAGAGAACGCACTCTCGGGAGAGATACCCAATCTCTTTGAATCACAGAGCGGGTACCAGGTTAACTTACCTCAATTTGTTTAATGACCGACAATAGGATGCAGGGCTTGTGATACCTATCACAAGCCCATTGAGATAATGGTTTTATACAGCGGGAATAACAAAGACTGGCAGCGATTTAAATCCGGGCGTTTTGCTGTGCGGGTCGACATGATTGCTGATCAGAACGTTCGCTTCCGGATAATACGTCATTAAATTGCCCGGTCTTATCTCGAAAGGTTTTACCTTAACGCCGGACATCTTCCCTACTGGTGTGACCAAATCCACTTTTTGATCTGGTTTCCAACCCTGTCTGGCCATATCAGTCGGATTCATCAACACCACCCAACGATCTGTTTGCTCACGATAAGTGTCGTATTCGTGATAAATAATCGAATTAAACTGCCCTTCACTGCGTACGCTCGTCAAATAAAATACCCCTTCCTCACGCACCGGCAGTGGATGCGCAAAAAAATGGCCTTTTTTATCCGGAGTATTGAATACCGGCGTATGCAGAGTGCGCCCTTCGATATGGAATTCTTCCTTGCTTTGATCGATATCGGTAATTTTGCCAAAGCCGGGAATAACATCGCCGATCATTTTGCGGATTTTCTCGTGGCTGCGGAAGATAGAAAAATCCAGACGTGCGCGATCAATCAATAATTCACCCAGACGACAAATCAATTCCACTTCCGATCGCAACTGGGCAAATCGGTTGATGCCGCCATCGCTTAAGCGTACAAAATTAAACATGGACTCCTGGGTTGTGCCCTGCTGCTCTTCATCGCGCGTGCGTACCGGGAATATCACTACTTCCTGCTCCACGCCGTGTACGTGGCTCATATTGATAGTGGGGCTAAAAAAGCATTTAAATGGAATTTTATTGAGCGCTGCAGTGGCAAATGCCGTATGAGGATTGGACGCCAATAAATTTCCGCCCAACATTATGGCAACATCGATTTCCTGATTGGCTGCTGCGTGCATACACGCCATAGTGTCCAAGCCGCGTTGCTTTGGCAGAGTATGACCGAGCGTCTGTTCCAATTTTACTTCAATGGCTTTTTTCAGCTCTGGCGTAAAACCCATGGAGCCAGTACCCTGGATATTGCTGTGGCCGCGCAACGGCAACAAACCAGCACCCGGCTTGCCGATCATGCCGCGCAACAATGCCAGGCTTACCAGTGCTTGAATCGTATGGACGCCGTGAGTGTGGTGCGTCAGTCCCATGCTCCAGGTAAAAATGCAATTTTGCGAGCGGCAATAAATATCGGCGATTTTTTCGATGATTTTGCGCTCCACACCGGAACTGCGCTCAATTTCCTCCCAACTGAATTGAGAAAGCGTTTGGGCAAATCCATAAAATCCCGCGGTGTGATTTTCAATAAATTCCCTATTTTGCCCGCCCTGCTCCAATACCGCTTTGGCAACGCCTTGAATAAACGCCAAATCGCCACCTAAATGTGGCTGCACATATTCCGATGCGATTTTTTCGCCACCCTTCATCATAGAGCGCCAATCGCTCGGCGAAGCAAATCTCACCATTCCCGGTTCTTTAGCCGGATTGACCACTACTACCGTACCGCCGCGGCGGCGCAGGTGAATCAGGGTTTTGACAAAACGGGGATGGTTGGAGGCCGGATTAGCGCCGAAGACAAAAATTAAATCGGCTTTTTCGATATCACCATACTGAACCGTTGCTGTGCCCGTACCAATGGTTTCACCAAGTGCAACACCAGAAGCCTGGTGACAGTAATAACTGCAATTATTGACGTTATTGGTGCCGTATAACCGCGCCAGCAGCTGCAATAAAAATGCGGCCTCATTGGAACTGCGGCCTGAAGCGTAAAAGAAACTGCGCTCCGGCGAGGTTTTGCGCAAACGGTCAGCGCAAATCTGCAGTGCTTCATCGTAATCCATCGGTCGGTAATGGGAATCACCAGCAGCCTTATAAAGCGGCATGGTCAAACGACCGAGATCTTCCAGTTGTTTACCACTGAGTTGCGAGAGGTCCGCAATGGATTTTTGCAAAAACAACGGCACAGGGATGGCAGGCCGTATATCGCTCAAATGGGCCTGAATATTTTTATTGCAGATTTCAATACCGTGCCGCGCCTCGTTCCAAAATCCACCATTTTGCCCACCGGTGCCAAAGGCACAGGCCTTACAGGCATTCTTCGAACGCAGCGTTTGCAAGAGTTTAAAAGGGCCAATACGCGAGCTGTAACGCAGTACACTGCGAACCGCCTTCCAACCACCACCGACAACCATAAAACCTCCGAATGAACCTCTCCTAAGACTAGCCGAAATTCCCCTGCGGCTCTATCCGTCAAATCACTTATGGAAATTTGACCAGCAAAAGATTATGACGTTTGTCATGCTGAAGTCATGACAGGCGTGCATGGTGGCTGGTGCTGTCTTTGTGCGACATTTTCACCATCGGAAAAGGTGTGTGAATATGATGGACAGCAAGGCACTATTGCAGCAGTTGCGTTTAGACAATAGCAGCAACACAGCCCAAAAAAGTCCCAGGCTTTGGCCGGTTGCCATAGGTAGTGTTCTAGCCGGCACGCTGGCTTGGCAGGTTCTAACGTCAAGCACGCAAAATCCATCTGTAGACGCTCTCGATAACGTCAGCTCAATTACCGCTCCCCCCGAATCCAATCATTCGAATACAACAAGCCATATTCTCAACGCTTCCGGTTATATCACTGCACGCCAGATCGCCACTGTATCTGCACAGGTCATGGGCTTGCTTGTCAGCGTTGATGTCGAAGAAGGCATGTCCGTTGAAAAGGGACAGGTTCTCGCCCGCATCGACGATTCCCAGGCGCGTATTGCATTCGATCTGGCCAAAACCAGAGTTGCAACTCAGGAGTCAGTTCTTGATGGCTTGCGTATTGAATATGCGGCTGCTGTGCGTGAACTGCAGCGTCTGGAAAATCTTAAAAACTTTTCCAGTGAATCCCAACTCACCCGCGCACAAACTCATGCAGCAAAATTAAGAAATTCGATTCGTCGCGCAGAAACAGAATTAACAGCGACGCATTTTCAAGTCGCGCAACAGCAAAGCCTCCTGCACAATTATGTAATCCGAGCGCCATTTGCTGGAATCATTACAGGGAAAAATGCCCAGGCAGGAGAAATCATTGCGCCGAGTTCCGCCGGGGGCGGATTTACCCGTACGGGCATATGCACCATCGTCGATATGGATTCTCTGGAAATTCAGGTCGACGTCAATGAGGCCTACATCGGCCGCGTATATCAAGGACAACCCGTAGCGGCGGTTCTCGATGCGTATCCCGATTGGAAAATTCCCGCACGCGTCATCACCCTTATTCCCACCGCGGATCGCGCTAAAGGCACTGTGCGCGTGCGCATTCGCATACTGGAAAAAAGCTCCAAGATCCTGCCTGAGATGGGCGTAAAAGTCAGTTTTTTAGCCGGAGGAACTGAACAATGAATGATGATCTGTTTAGATTACACAACGTTCATAAAGAATTTAGCCGGGGTAAACAAAAGATCACTATTTTTGACAACCTTTGCTTGCATATAAAGCGAGGCGAATTTATTACCATTATGGGTCCTTCCGGGTCCGGAAAAACCACCCTGCTCAATATGCTCGGTGGGATCGACAAACCGACACATGGGCAGCTCTTTTTTCAACACACGGATATTGCGCAATTTAGTGAAAGCCAGCTGGCCAAATGGCGGGCCGACCACGTGGGTTTTATTTTTCAGTTTTACAACCTTATGCCCATGCTATCCGCCGAGCGTAATGTGGAATTGCCATTATTGTTAAAAAATCTGAGCCGCGCGGAGCGCAAAAAACGGGTAAATGCGGCTTTGACCTTGGTCGGATTGCAGGAGCGGGCCAAGCATTATCCACGTGAATTATCCGGTGGCCAGCAACAGCGGGTTGCAATTGCCCGCGCCATAGTGACGGATCCGGATATTGTTTTGTGCGATGAGCCGACTGGCGACCTGGATCGCACCACTGCGACGCAAATTATGGAAATGCTGCAAACACTGAATCGCGAATTTAATAAAACCATCATCATGGTGACGCACGATCCAGAAGTGGCGAAATATTCAAGCCGCCAGCTGCACCTCGATAAAGGCATATTTACGGATCTGGAGACTGCAGCATGATTAACCTTTATCTGATCGTTAAAAATCTGACGCGCGATAAACCGCATTTACTGCTAAACACCTTTGCCATTCTGGTCGCCTTTTTTCTCTTCGGTGTACTGGGCAGCGTGAACAAAGCCCTGCACGCCGGGTTAGAGCCATCTGAAAATAATCGGCTGATAGTGTTCAATAAAATCAGCTTTACCCAGCCTCTTCCACTTGGCCACGTAGAAAAAATCCGCGCACTTGACGGTGTAAAACTGGCAACCCATGCAAATTGGTTCGGCGCTTATGCACAGGGTTCACAAACCTATTTCGCTGGGTTTGCGGTCGACCCGGAAACCTATCTGGAGGTCCATGCCGATTCTTTCTTGGTAGATACCACGCAAAAACGTGCATGGCAGCGTAATCGCCAGGGCGTTCTGATAGGCGAAAAACTGGCACAGACTTTCGCCTGGAATATTGGCGACCGAATTCCTATATCGTCCAATATTTTTTATAAAGCGGATGGATCCCAGGTTTGGGACATGGTGGTGGAGGGCATTTTCACCGGAACTGACTTACAAACCGATACGAACTTTCTGCTATTCCATTACCAATATTTTATAGAGACCCAAACCTTCGGCAGTGATTGGATCGGCTGGGTCGTTCTGACGACCGTTGATCCTGCTCTTAATGAAGACATCATCAATAAAATCGATGATCAGTTTGCCAACTCCTTTTATGAAACTGAAACCACGAGCGAGAGGCAGTTCAACAAAGCGTTTCTGCAACAATTTGGCAATATCGGCTTTATCGTCACCTCCGTAGTTGCCGCCGCCTTCTTCACCCTGCTTTTGATCGTTGGCAATTCAATGGCGCTTGCGGTTCGCGAACGCACTCAGGAAATCGCTGTTTATAAAACATTAGGATTTTCCGCGCAAAAAATTTTCAGCCTTGTACTGTCAGAATCTGTACTGCTCGCTGCCTTGGGCGGATTCGCTGGTTTGGCATTAGCGCATATGTTTGTCGGCGGCATGAGTCAATCACCACAAATCCGCGCCATTTTCCCTGGGCTATCACTAAGCAGAAGTATTTTTTTGCAAGCCGTTTTTTACATGATCGCATTGGGATTCATTACGGGATTTGTTCCTGCTTACCGCGCCATGCAATTGAATATCGTTAACGGACTGACCAGGAGGTAAAAATGTTTGCCATAATTTTGCTGAATCTCCGTACTATTCCTCTGCGTTTTTGGATGTCGCTGGCAAGTGTTACGGCAATTGCCGTAGTCGTCGCGGTACTGCTCACCTTTCTTGCCATGGCTAATGGATTCCGCACCACGCTCGAAGGTTCAGGCTCAGATGATTTTGCCATGATGTTACGCTCCGGCTCACAAGCGGAACTGACCAGCGTCTTAACTCGAGACCAGGTCAACATTATTGCAGAGTCCGCAGGAATTGCTCGTGATCACAAAGGAGCACTGATCTCTGCCGAGCTGTATTTGACAGTGGATGCCAAGCAACGCAATTCACAATCCAAGGTCAATTTACCATTTCGAGGACTCGACGAACGAGGGCTCGAATTGCGCCCCAATATTCACCTTAAAGCCGGCCGCATGTTTGAACCAGGGAAAAATGAAATTGTCGTGGGCGAAGCCATTCAGCGCGAATTCGCAGGTTTTGAACTGGGCAATACTGTCAAACTTGGAAATACCGAATGGCAGGTGGTCGGAATATTCAGCGCCCGCGGATCCATATTCGACGGGGAAATTTGGACAGACGTGCGCACTCTGCAAAATCAGTTCAACCGCGGCAACACTTTTCAAATTGTTCGGGCCAAGCTGGTCAATACAGGTGATGTTAATCCAATTCTCAATGCCATTAATGCCGATCAGCGCCTCAACCTGGATGTCAAAACCGAAAAAGCCTTTTACCAAAAGCAATCCCAAGGAATTTCAAATCTTATTTTTTATATCGGCTGGCCGCTTGCCATCACCATGTCGCTCGGCGCCCTGGCTGGTGCGTTGAACACCATGTACAACTCCGTCGCTCAGCGCACTGGCGAAATTGCAACACTGCGCGCAATCGGCTTTTCCGGCTTGCCAATATTCACTGCCACCCTGCTTGAGTCACTGGTGCTATCTTTTGTAGGCGGAATCATTGGCACGACAATCGCCTTCTTGTTTTTCGATGGGATTTCCGCATCAACCATGGGTAATGGATTTACCCAAATCACATTTCAATTTGAAATGAACGCAAATGTTTTTATACAAGGAATTATCCTGGCGCTTACTATTGGATTTAGCGGCGGCTTGCACCCAGCATTTCGCGCAGCTCGCCTACCCGTAAAACAAGCGTTCGCTACAATTCGCTGAAAAAACCAAATCCGACCAACAACCTTTGCGCCTGATATATTTGTAAAAATAAATATGTTATACATTTATTTACCCCCACCACATTATCATCAGGAGATGAAAATGCTGCGTAAACCTCCGGGAGTCAAAAATTTTTGTTTACCATTTAATTTTCTTATTTTTCTCTTTATTACCAGTCTTTACACCCCCATCAGCCACGCGAAGCATATTACAACTGTTCAAAAAGATAATATCGTTTATTTCCTTTATTCAGAACCGAATAAACTGGCGCGCTACCATCTCACCAGCGGAAAGCTGCCCGACATCAGTCTGGATAATGCGCCAACCGCATTAGCAATATATAACGGCATTGCTTATGTCGGATTAAACAGAGACTTATTTGCGATCGATCTTGCCAATGGCAGCAGCCAATTTGTGCATAATTTTCCCTACACTATTACAGATATCGGCATTCTCGGCGGATTTATTTACATCAAGGAAAAAAGCTCAAGATCCTTCCACTATCTGGATATTGCTTCTCTAACCCTGGTCGGCACCACGAATACTTTTGATGCCGGCCCACATTTCGTTGTTTCACCTGATCTAAATGCGATCTTTTCCCGCGATCCAGACGTTTTCTATCCCGACATTTATAAATTCAGCCTGAATAATTCAGGCTCGGTGGATTCAATCTTAGACTCTCCCTACGGCGCAGAGTATCCAATTGGTAGCAGGCTTTACCTTAACGCCTCGCAAACAAGGTTAATTGAGGATAACGGAATTGTTTACCACACCTCTGATCTGACCTATGCGGGCAGCCTGGGAGGTAGCTTTGAAGCATTGACATTTGTTGGAGATAAACCCGTTGTTGCTCGAGCCGGGCAACTTGAACTATTCAGCGACACATTCTTGTCATTGGGGTCCATTTCCATCAATCAGACCCCGCTGTATTTGGCAAGCTTGGACAATACCATTACCGCGTTTTTCATTGGTGATGCGGATTATTCCTGCAGAACCTTTGACCTATCTGATTTTGTCCTACCGGAACCAGGCCAGCCAGCAGATCCAAATACTACGAACTACACACCGGAATTTATTGAAACGGATGGGGAGGATCTGATTTATCTTGTGGATGAACAAACCCAGAGTATTTTCCGTTGGTCTGTCAGCCAAAACAAATACCTGGAAAGTTGGTGGCTGGGAAATGCGCCCACCTGGGTGACCTATTCATCAGCGCATGAACGTTTGTATATCGCTTATCAAGACGGACGCATTACCTTTTTTGATGTCACCGACCCAAACGCCGTCGAAACGCATTTTTCTACCTTGGCGGCAGCTTCTACTGGCCTGCTCGCCGTTGGCAACTTTCTCTTTGCAGCCGATGATTCTGGGGTTTGGAATGCTCAATATCTTTTTGATGCGCAGGGTACTATTACTGTCCATTTCTCACAGCGCCCCAGCGGAACGGCATTTGTTTTCAATCCAGAACTTAATCGCATCTATCACTACCAGGTAGGACTACCGGTCAGCGATATCGACTGGGGGGAGGTTAATCAGGTCACGGGGCAATGGGGCCAAACAGGAGAATCGCCCTATCATGGCAATCAACTACAGATCGTTGCGCCTCTGCGGGTCATAAACAATGGCAACTACCTATTAAACGGTGCCGGACAGGTACTTAATGCTCAGTCGCTCCGCATAGTGGAAACTCTTTCCTCTACAATCAGTGATGCCGCATCGATTAGTGGTCGACTGGTAACGATCGATTCTTCGGGCACACAATTGCAATTTTGGAATAATGATTTCGAATTAATTAATTCATATGATCTGAACGACACCTCAAACGTCCGCATCTTCGCAATCAATGATGATTTAGTGCTGGTTAAACAGACTGCACAAGGACCTCAAATCATTGCATTTGATTTGGATGATTTATCCGACTCAGACTTCGACACAGTCAATGATTTTCTGGACAACTGCCCGGACATTGCTAATCCGGATCAAGCCGACTTCGATCAGGATGGCATAGGCGACAGTTGTGATACCGATGCAGATAACGACCAAATCAGCAACGTAATTGAACTACAAGTCGGTTTGAATCCCTTAGATCCAACCGACGCTGATTTGGATCTGGACGGCGACGGGGTCTCCAATCGTATTGAAGCCATTCTTGGTTTTTTGCTGGACAACCCTGACGACAGGCCTACAGCGCTAACTCATTATGTCGAGGACTTTGAATCCGGCACCGGTTGGTTCAATCTGGGGCAGGAAGAGAATCGCTGGTCTCTGTCTTCGCAAGGCTTCACAGGGAATGGGCTGCGCTCAGGCCCTATCTCCAGCTTGCAACCGCATAGCGATGTTAGCTTTACAGCTCTATTCGAAGAGCACACCTCTCTTAGCTTTCAATTTGTCAGCATCGGCCCGCTCTACTTTGTCAGATACCTTCAGGTGTTAATTGATGGAAATGTAGTCGCAACTTTGGATGGATTTTATTTATGGACAACCAACTTTATTTCGGTTGACGCGGGATTACATACCATCACTTTCCGCTCCAGCGCGCAGCACACGCTTGATTTTGGCAACGACGAATATTTTCTCATCGATAATTTAATCTTGGGAATCGATAGCGACCATGATGGTTTTTTTGACGACGTCGATAACTGTCCTACTTTCTACAACCCCTATCAAAGGGACGCCGACGAAGATGGCATCGGCGATTCCTGCGATCCCTATCCTTATGAACCAGACGAGCCAGCCGATTTGGATGGCGACGGCATTGTTGATTACGAGGATAATTGCCCTGCAAATTCAAATCCCAATCAAGAAGATGTTGATGGTGATGGAATTGGTGATGCGTGCGACGCCATCGACAATCGTCCGCCAGATGCCGACAAGGATAAAATTCCTGATTCCCGAGATAACTGTCCTTTGGTTGCTAACACCGACCAAGCCGATCTTGATCACGACAATATAGGTGACGCGTGTGATGATGATATAGACGGTGATGGGCTAACCAATGATATTGAAGCTCAATTTGAGTTCTTAGATCCGTATAACCCCGAAGATGCAGAACTGGATTACGACAATGATGGCGTCAGCAACATTTTGGAAATTAGAACAGGTAATAATCCATCTGAGCCGGACGAATTTCCATATTTGGATATGACAGTTTTCCTTCCATTGAAGGAAGGTGAATATGCCTACGTCAATGAATTGGTCTATGTCATCAGGGAAATCCGCAAACTCAGCGGTCGCGATGAAACTGCCGTTATCAGTACCGATGGAACATCCGAGCGCTATGAAATACGCGACGACGGCATTTACATGCTAAGCCGGGCGAGCTCCAGTACTTTCCGCGGCTCCCTATATGACAATTTTCTCTATCTCCCGAATCAACTGAAACTAGGTCAGAAAATCACATCCACAGGTATCCAGTCAGACGGTTTTGGTAGCGGCAGCGAATTTGAAATCCGCTTGCAGATCGTGGACTTCGGCAATGTTTCGATAGCAGGAAATACCTATCCAACCGTGACAATCCGTTACGAATATGGCCATCCGTTATTTGGAGTTGGGCGTATACAGGAAGTCACCTTCGCAGCCAACATCGGCTGGTATACCTATGAAGAAATGGAGCTAGACAGTTTCGCGTTTAAGCAGGAGCCAATCGATCCAGCCGAAGAGCTGGAACCCTTATTTGAGGAAGAATCTTCCGAACATGAAGAAATCCAAAATGCCAATACCGCTCAAGCCGGCGCCTTCCCTATCAGCGGATTTTTCCTTTTATTGATGCTGGCAGCAGCGCCTCTTTGCAGAAAAAAAGCCGCTTAGTTTTAAAAACCCCGGATTTAAATCCGGGGTCTTTAATTGGCTCCATTTTTCAGACTTCCTGAAAAACATCACCGAATCTCTCACGAATGTTATTGAGTCTGATACGAGGTGCACCAACAAAAAACCCCGGACATATCCGGGGTTTTCGTAAGAACCTAATTAAATCCTCAGCCGATTAAATTGGGCAAAGAATTAACCAGCGAATGGATGGCGTAAGATAATGGTTTCAACTCGGTCTGGGCCGGTTGAAATAATATCTACTGGAGCACCGATCAATTGTTCGAGGCGCTGGATATAACGGCGCGCATTTTCCGGCAAATCTTCCAGTTTTTTAGCGCCTTCAGTTGTTTCTTTCCAGCCCGGCAGAGTTTCATACACCGGCTGCACTTCCTCCCAACCTTCCGCGTCGCACGGAACACCGACCGGATTGCCCGCTTTATCGCGATATTCCACGCAGATTTTCACTTCGTCCATGCCGTCGAGCACGTCGAGTTTGGTCAAACAAATTCCGCTGACGCTATTGATCTGCACAGCGTGGCGCAGAGCAACTGCATCGAACCAACCGGTACGGCGTTTGCGGCCCGTGGTCGCGCCGAACTCGTGACCTTTGATACCGAGGTGCTCACCAACTTCACAGGACAATTCCGTCGGGAAAGGGCCAGAACCCACACGGGTGGTATAGGCTTTGGTGATACCGAGGACGTAATCCAGATACAGAGGTCCGAAGCCGGTACCTGTGGCAGCACCACCGGCGGTGGTGTTGGAAGAGGTCACGAACGGATAGGTACCGTGGTCAACGTCCAACAAGGAACCTTGAGCGCCTTCGAACATGATATGTTCACCCGCAGCGCGCGCTGCGTGGAGAATGCAGGAGACATCCGCAATCATCGGACGCAGTTGCTCGCCCAATACCAGGGATTGCTGCAACACAGTGTCGTAATCGAGGGGTTCGGCCTTGTAATAATTCGCCAGAACGAAATTGTGGTAGTCCATCACTTCGCGCAGCTTGCTGGCAAAACGCTCTTTGTCCAATAGGTCGCCGAGACGCAAGCTGCGGCGCGCGACTTTATCTTCATAGGCAGGACCGATACCACGACCAGTAGTACCAATCTTGGCGTCGCCGCGCGCTTTTTCACGCGCCTGGTCCAACGCCGAGTGGAACGGCAGAATCAACGGGCAAGCGGGCGACAGGCGCAGGCGCTCGCGCACCGGCACACCTTGTGATTCCAGCTCGCGGATCTCCTTCATCAATGCATCGGGCGCGAGCACCACGCCGTTGCCGATCAGGCAGAGCACGCCCTCGTGCAGGATGCCGGAAGGGATCAAGTGCAAAACCGTCTTTTTACCCTCGATAACCAGAGTGTGTCCGGCGTTGTGACCGCCTTGAAAACGCACTACATACTTCACCTGTTCCGTCAGCAAGTCGACGATTTTTCCTTTCCCCTCGTCACCCCATTGAGTGCCCAAAACAACAACGTTCTTACCCATGAGTAAGTGCTCTCGCGATAAATTCAATAAATTAAGGTGGATTAATCAATTAATTGGATAGGTCTACCGAACTACTACAGCGGCTTAACCTGAAACTGTCCTTCTTCCTCAACCAGGATGCGGTTGCACAATTGATGGCTTTCCGGTTGCGACTGGCCAACCAGCCCAACAACAACTCGCTCCCCCTGACTGCGCAAAGCTTGAACCGACTGCCAAAAATCCGGCCGGGAGGATTGCGGTGCATAAATACCGGGCGTGATATCCAAATCAAATCGACCCACACGACTGAGGGCGATCAGGTCAGCGGTGAAGCCGGTGGCGCAACGTGAACGGCCAAATACTTCACCGATACGATCATAACGGCCACCCCGGCCAATCGCTGCGCCTTTGCCCGGTACGAAGGCGGCGAATACGATTCCCGTCAGATAGTGGTACCCCGTCAGCTCGCTCAAGTCAAAATAAAGCTGAGCCTCCGGGTAGCGCTGCTGCACAGTGTCAGCGACGGCTTCCAGTTCATCCAGCGCTGAGAAAAGTTCGGCTGGTGCATTGGCAAAGACTTTACGGGCCACCGCCAGCACATTCTTTGCCCCAGCCAGCCGCGGCAACTCGGACAACCAGCCCGCCGCTTGCGGATCTGATACATGCGCCGCAATCCAGGCCTGAATATCAGTAATAGACTTGCCCTGGAGCAAATTGAAGAAGGTGTCCTCTTGCTCTGGAGTCAGGCCAGCGGCCTTGGCCAGAGCGCGGTAGATACCGACGTGCCCCAGATCCAGGCAGACATTGTCCACCTGGGCATGAGCAAAGGTGGCGAGCAGCAGAGATATCACCTCAGCGTCCGCTTCCAGCCCTTTCTCGCCGTACAGCTCGACACCCACATGAATCGGACTGCGCGTGTCCAAGGCGCTGGGCATCTGCGCTTTGATGACATGACCGGCGTAACAAAGCCGGTTGACGCCACTGCGCTTCAAGCTGTGGGCGTCAATACGGGCAATTTGAGGAGTCATGTCAGCGCGGATACCCATGCTGCGGCCGGACAGTTGATCTGTCACCTTGAAAGTCAGCAGATCAATATCCTTGCCTAAGCCAACCAAGAGGGAATCCGTAAATTCCACCATCGGGGGTATTACCAGGTCGTATCCCCACCGATGGAAGAGATCGAGAAGACTGCGGCGCAAATGTTCAACTTGCTGCGCTTCGGGCGGCAAAATCTCTTCGATGCCGTCGGGCAGCATCCATCGTTCCACTGGCGTCATTTCGAAGCCTATTTCATTGTTCAAAGACTGCGTTGTGCAAAACCGTCACAGAAGGCTGGCCGGACTAATCCGATGGGCATTTTCATAACCTGCGACCCAAAGCCGTCGCAAATCAGCACCCTCCGGATGTTCCGGTGGCTGGGGTTCGACTAAAGCCTGGGTAAATCAGGTCAACAGAGTCAACACGGCTAGGCCGAGCAGCATGCTCGCCAGCCCAAAAGCACGCAGCTGCTGGTCTTTAACCGTCGCTATGGACGTTACCAGTTTGCGCCAGCGCGCCGGGTGTATGAAAGGTGCCATACCTTCAATGATCAATAACAAGCACAAGGCCTGGACTAAACTTTCCCACATACTTCAGCCTGTGAGTAGACGACATAAAAAAACCGGGGTTGACCCGGCTGCGGAATTTTACCACCGTTTACCCCGGACGAAAAAGCTCGCTCCGGGGTAATGCGCAAATAATGCGCACCGTTGCTCAAAGAATAGTTTATTTTTTGTTCAGCGCATTGAAATAACGGAAGAAGTCGCTCTTCGGATCGAGCAGGATCAGATCCTCACGCCCGGAGAAGGTTTCCTTATACGCATTCAATGAGCGGATAAATGAATAAAATTCAGGGCTTTGGCCAAACGCTTCCGCATAAATGGAAGCCGCGCGAGCATCCCCCTCACCGCGAATTTTTTCCGCCTGACTGTAGGCATTGGCCTCGATGACCACACGCTGGCGATCGGCCTCAGCGCGGATGATTTCCGCCTGTTCGTTACCTATGGCGCGGTGCTCTTTGGCCTCTCTCTCCCGCTCGGCGCTCATCCGTTTGTAGACCTGCTCGCTGACTTCGTCGGGCAGATCGATCTTCTTGACCCGCACGTCGACCACTTCGACGCCCATGGATTCGACCATGATTCTGTTGAGGCTCGCACGCAGGTCGACCATCAATTGGTCGCGCTCACCACTGACCACTTCCTGCAGAGAACGGGTGGCGAATTCGTTGCGCAAACCTTCATTGATGCGCTGCGACAGCAGTCGCTCGGCACGCTCCTGATCACCGCTGGTCGCAGTGTAGTAGCGGGTTACGTCGACAATGCGCCATTTTGCGTAGGAATCGACCTGGGTACTTTTCTTCTCAACCGTCAGAAACCGCTCGGCGCGTGCTTCCAAGGTAAGAATACGGCCATCAAAGCGGCGCACCTGATCGACAAAGGGAATTTTCCAATGCAGACCTGTGCTGACATCCGGGTTAACTACCTTCCCCAAACGCAACAGAACGGCACGTTCGATTTCTGTGATGATATAAACCGATTGCGCGCCCAGCAGTATGACGACCACCAGGGCGACAAGGCTAAACATAGCTCGCGGTGTCATTAGCGGCCCTCCCGACGACGCAAATTATTGGACTGGCTTTCAGCCTGCAGACGCTCCACAACCCGCGCTGCCAATTCATCCAGCTCACTGCCGCTGGTTACCGGAGTGGCGCGAACAGTCGTACGCGGACGGTTTTCCATCAATTTATCCAGCGGCAAATACATCAGGTTATTTCCACCTTCCACATCAACAAGGATTTTTGAGGAATTGCTGAGCACTTCCTGCATCATTTCGAGATACAGACGTTCGCGTGTCACTTCAGGCGCTTTGCGGTATTCCGTCAGCAGCGATTTGAAACGCGCAGCCTCACCTTCCGCCCGGGCGATCACCTGATCGCGATAACCGCTCGCCTCTTCCACCATCCGCTGCGCGCGACCGCGTGCGCGGGGGATAACGTCGTTGGCATAGGCTTGTGCTTCGTTTTTGTAACGCTCTTCGTCTTCGCGCGCTTTGATCACATCGTCAAATGCCCACTGCACTTCTTTCGGCGGGTTGGTGTCTTCGATGTTGACCTTTTGTACGTTGATACCGGTCGTGTATGCGTCGAGATAGGACTGCAAACGCTCTTCGACTTCCACCGCAATGCGGCTTCGACCTTCAGTCAAAACCTCGTGCATCACCGTGGAGCCCACTACGTGACGCAACGCGGAGTAAGACGCTTGCTGCAAACTCATTTCGGGATTTTTGGTGTTCAACACAAAATCCCGCGCACTATCGATACTGAATTGCACGGACAGTTTGATATCGACGATGTTGAGGTCTTTCGTCAGCATTTGCTCCTTGGTACTCCAGGTGCGTACTTGCGTGACGTTTTCCGTAAATACTTTGTCGATAAAAGGCGGGTTCCAGCGGAAACCTGGGCCGCGCGTTTCTTTATATTCACCGAAGCGCAGTACAACCGCCCGCTCCTGCTCGTTGACTATGCCGATACCTTTAATGAAATAAAGAACCGCCAGCACGGCAATAACGACGACTATAACCGTCGATCCGGATGATCCGCCGCTGCCGCTGCGCGATCCACCGCCAGAACCGCCACCGCCACGCAAAAAACGGCCAAAGGTTTTACGAAGAAATTCATCGAGATCCGGCGGGCCGTCATTTTTCCCGCCGCTATTGCGATTACGATTCCCCCAGGGATCGTTGTTGTTATTACCCGGTTCGTTCCAGGCCATAGGATTGCTCCGTTAAGGACTTCGAGTGAGTGAAAACAGGCTAAAGGAATAAAAAAGCTGGCATTTTAAGGTATGTGATCTAGCAAAAACACCGCTAAATCATGGAGCTGCTTTGGACAACTGCAATCAGGCAGCGTTTATCAACCATTCCAAGTCGCTGCGTGAAACAGTTTCCGCGGCAAGAATTCGATTGAGATCCATTTCTGGTAGACGTAACCACAAAACACATCCGCCATCATCCTGATAATGTTCCTCCACCACGGCGTTGGCGTTGTGGAACTTGGCGCGCAACCTTCCCATTTGACTGGTAAGGCGCACGTGCCCTTCGAACATTTTGTTGCCCAACAGTTCGACGAGTGCCTGGCGCAATTCTTCCAAGCCGATTTTATTTTTTGCCGATACCCAAACAGCGACTGGCCGGCCGTGCTCATCACGATCAATGCGCGGCGGCATGCCTTCGAGCAGATCGGTTTTGTTATACACGTAGAGTTGCGGAATCTGGTCGGCACCAATTTCCGTTAACACTTCATGAACTTGTTCTATATTGCGCTGACGATCTTCTGTGGCCGCATCTATGACGTGCAACAGCAAGTCAGAATTACTGGCTTCTTCCAGGGTCGCGCGAAAGGCTTCAACCAGCTTGTGTGGCAAGTGGCTGATAAAACCTACGGTGTCCGCCAGAATTGCCGCGCCCACCCGCTCGAGTTCAATCCGCCGCATGGTCGGATCCAGAGTGGCGAACAGCTGATCCTGCACGTACACGTCCGCGGTCGTTATCGCGTTAAAGAGCGTGGATTTTCCTGCGTTGGTATAACCCACCAGCGAAACCGTAGGAATCTCGGCGCGGGTGCGCGCTCGACGCCCTTGATCGCGCTGGCGACGCACTTTCTCAAGGCGTTTTTCAATGGTTTTAATGCGCGCACGCAACAAACGACGGTCGGTTTCGAGCTGAGTTTCACCAGGACCGCGCAGACCAATACCACCCTTTTGCCGCTCCAAGTGCGTCCAACCGCGAATCAAACGGGTGGACATATGGTGCAACTGGGCCAGCTCCACCTGGAGCTTACCTTCATGGGTGCGGGCGCGCTGAGCAAAGATGTCGAGAATCAGCCCGGTCCTGTCGAGAACACGGCACTTCAATTCTTTTTCCAGATTGCGTTCCTGGCTGGGGGACAAAACGTGGTTGAAAATCACCAGTTCGGCCTTGTGCTCTGCAACGAGCTGTTTCAGCTCTTCGAGTTTGCCAGTACCTATAAAGAATTTAGCGTTGGGTGCCGCACGGGCACCCGTCAGAAAGGCGACAGGATCACCCCCTGCCGAAAGGACAAGTTCTTCAAACTCACGCGGATCGTCGGCTTCGTCCGATTGCGTCAACTCCAAGTGAACCAAAACAGCAAGTTCACCGGAGGCGGGGCGATCAAAAAACAATCTTTACCTCTTTACGCTTCAATCTCGCCGTCATCGCTGCCACCAGCCGCATCAGGGTTCAACATAGGCACCCGAACTGGACGTGATGGAACAACGGTGGAGATTGCATGTTTGTAAACCATTTGGCTTACGGTGTTTTTCAACAACACAACAAACTGGTCGAAAGATTCAACTTGCCCCTGCAATTTAATTCCGTTGACCAAATAGATGGAAACAGGGATACGTTCTTTGCGCAAAACATTCAAATAAGGGTCTTGTAAGCTGTGCCCTTTTGACATGGTGATTCTCCTAGTCAGGATTAATTTGGATTATTTAAGCGCATTCCACGCTGGCTCGAATCGCCCATACCATCGGCCCATTTACCATCGGAAGAACGGTAGTAAGCAAGTCAGGCGCTTCACAGACACAAAAGAACACCCCAAAGTTCAGGGGAGCCGCCATTATATGGTTGTTTGCTCCACAATATTCAAGGTTTTCCGCAAAATTTCATCATTTGCGAGAGCCTTGCCAGCGTCGTCAAGCGTGTTTATCCAGCTCAAAGCGTGCCAACCTCGCAGCCAAGTCAACTGGCGTTTTGCCAATTGACGTGTGGCGGCTATACCCTGCTCCCGCATTTCGCTGGCGCTGATCTCACCCTTGAGATATTGCCAGACCTGCCGGTATCCCACCGCCCGTATGGATGGCATGTCTTCGTGCAAGTCACCGCGACGAAACAGTGCTTCCACCTCTTCAATAAAGCCGATGCGGAGCATTTTGTCGAATCGTTCTGCAATGCGCCGGTGGAGCACGCTGCGCTCTTGTGGTGCAACAGCGACTTGAATCCAGCGATAAGAATCCAATAACCCCTGCCCTTCAGCCGCTTGCCATTCACTCATAGGTTTGCCAGAAATTCGATAGACCTCGAGTGCGCGACTGATTCGCTGAGAGTGATTGGGATGTAATCGGGCAGCGCACTCGGGGTCTATCTCGGCGAGCTGCGCATGCATAGCCGGCCAGCCCGACTTTGCCGCTTCCTGTTCGATCTGCGCGCGAATTTTTGGATCGGACGGCGGCATGGGGGACAAACCCTCCAGCAGCGCTTTGAAATACAACATGGTGCCGCCCACCAACAGGGGGATTCGTCCTGCAGCGACGATTTCCTCCATAGCTGCACTTGCGTCGCGCACGAATTCCGCCGCCGAATAGGCTTCCGCCGGATCGCGGATATCGATTAGCCGATGCGGCGCGCGCCGCAACTCCTCCGCCGACGGCTTGGCCGTACCTATATCCATACCGCGGTAGATCAACGCGGAATCCACGCTGATGATGTCCGCTCCCAAGTGTTCGTGTAACGCAATCGCCAAATCGGTTTTGCCGGCGGCGGTGGGGCCCATCAGAGCAATAGCAAGCGGTTTCATTACTGCCCACGCATAAACAGGCTGTCCAGCTGACCCAGCGACAGCTGCACCCAAGTCGGTCGACCGTGATTACACTGCCCGCTGCGCTCGGTAGATTCCATATCGCGCAACAGAGCGTTCATCTCCGGGATGGTCAGTTTGCGGTTGGCGCGCACGCTGCCGTGACAAGCCATAGTACCGAGCACGCTGTTCATTTCCGATTTGATGCGCTGGCTCTGGCCGTGCTCGATCAAATCCGCCAGCACATCGCGCACTAGCGTCTCGACATCAGCGCGGTTGAGCAGCACGGGAACCTGGCGCACCAGCAAACTTTCCGGCCCCGCCCGCTCGATCACAAATCCCAGCTGGGTGAAGACATCGATATTGTTTTCGGCATAGTTGGCCTCCCGCTCACTGACGGCCATGGAGCGCGGTACCAATAACGGCTGCGACTGGACACCATTCTGGTCGTACTGGCATTTCATGCGCTCATAGGTAATGCGCTCGTGCGCCGCGTGCATATCGACCAGCACCAAACCATGGGCATTTTCCGCCAGGATATAGATGCCTTTGAGCTGCGCTATGGCAAAACCGAGGGGCGGAATCTGCTCCTCAGCGGACTCAGGTTCTTCACGCGGGACAAGGCTCGGGCGGGGAGTGATCAAGCTCTGATACGTCTGAATTTGCTCAGCGACATCAAAATTGAAACTGGGGCGCGCCGGCGCAGGTTCATGCCGGTCATAGCTGAAGCGGAAAGGCGCCTGTACTGGAGCGGGCGTGTCTGCAACTGCAGTTAATTTCGCCACGGGAGCGCTCGTGCTAACCGTGTCCGGGCGGACATCCGCCAGCGCTTTGTGCAACGAGCTGAACAGGAAATCGTGTACCAAACGCGAATCGCGGAAACGCACTTCGTGTTTGGTTGGATGAACGTTTACGTCCACCGCCGCCGGGTCGAGACTGAGAAACAACACATAAGCGGGATGACGGCCGTGATAGAGCACATCCTGATACGCCTGACGCACCGCATGAGTCACCAATTTGTCGCGAATCGCGCGCGAATTGACGTAAAAATGCTGCAAATCAGCCTGACTTCGCGAGAAGGTCGGCAGCGCCACCCAGCCCCACAAATGCAAACCGGCGCGCTCAAAATCCACGTAAATCGCGTTTTCCATAAACGCCGGACCGCAGATCTGCGCCGCGCGGCGCTGTTGTTCTACGGTTTCCAATGCTGGCCGCCAGGAGTGTACAACTCGCCCATTATTTTTCAGGCTGAATCCGGCGCGGAAATTAACCAGAGCCAAGCGCTTCACCACCTCTTCAATACGCGCATATTCGGTCGTTTCGGTGCGCAAGAACTTGCGCCGGGCGGGCGTATTGAAAAACAAATCGCGCACTTCGACAGTGGTGCCGCAAGGATGGGCTGCAGGGCTGATCTCGGCTTCCATATCACGGCCTTCGACCTTTACCGACCAGGCGCAGTCCTGCTCCGCAGTGCGGCTGATCAATTCCAGGCGCGAAACGGAACTAATACTCGCCAAAGCCTCGCCGCGAAATCCGAGCGTGGCCACGGCTTCGAGATCATCCAAATCGCGGATTTTGCTGGTGGCGTGGCGGGACAACGCCAGTGGCAGATCCTCTTTCGCGATTCCGCCGCCGTTGTCGCGCACGCGCATCAGTTTGACGCCGCCGCCTTCAATCTCGACATCCAACTGCGTGGCGCCGGCATCGAGGCTGTTCTCCATCAGCTCTTTGATAACAGAAGCGGGACGCTCAACCACTTCCCCAGCGGCGATTTGGTTGGCGAGACGAGGGCTTAACAGTTGGATTCGGGACATAACACTGATCAGACGGCCGGGTGAAGCGCTTCATTGTCGGCGCCCAAAGAGTCCAGCGCAACCTTAGGCTGCGCCGGGGATACTCATTCAGCCGAGTTGGCACATCAGCTCGACGGAATCACCAGCTTCTGCCCGACGCGAATCACCGCTGAAGGCTCCAACCCGTTGTGCTCCAACAGTTTTGCCAGGCTGATATTGTGACGCTTGGCTATATCCGACAGGGTATCGCCACTAGCAATGGTGTAATGCTGTTGTTTACCTCCCTGGGATTTAACCCAGGCGATATGAGTACCCGCTGGCGGCACGTCGTAGAAGTAATCCTTGATGCCGCGGAATATGGCTTCGGCTAAAGCGCGACGATGGCTGGGCGTGTTTAGTTTTTGCGCTTCCTGCGGATTGGAGATAAAGCCAGTTTCCACCAGGATCGACGGCACATCAGGTGATTTCAGCACCGCAAAACCCGCCTGCTCCACTTGGTTTTTATGGAGCTTGGTGATTTTGCCCATCTCCTTCAAAACCCGGTCGCCAACCTGCAGGCTGTTGGTCAAAGTCGCCGTCATCGAGAGATCCACCAGGACTCCCGCCAATACGTTGTCCACCTCATTCAGGTTTACCCCACCAACACCGCCGATCAAGTCCGCTTCATTCTCCTTTTGCGCCAAAAAGCGCGCGGTTTCACTCGTTGCCCCACTGCGCGACAGAGCAAACACGGAAGCGCCGGCGGCGCTGGGATTTTTAAAGGCGTCGGCGTGGACTGACACAAACAAGTCCGCGCGCAGCTGCCGGGCTTTGTCGCGGCGGTTGCGCAAAGGGATGTAGTAGTCGCCGGTGCGCACCAAGTGAGCTTTATAACCCGGCTCGCGGTTGATCATGTCCACCAATTGCTGACTGATCGCCAGAACAATGGCTTTTTCCTGAATTTTTCCCGGTCCGATTGCGCCCGGATCTTCGCCGCCGTGACCAGCGTCCACAGCAATAATGATGTCGCGCTTGCCCGGAATCAGATCGTCGAGCGCTTGGGTAACAACGGGTTTTGAACTGGCGGCAGCAGATGATGTAGATGCTGTAGAAGTGGGTGCGCTTGCAGCCGGCTTGTTATCGAACAAGTCGATCACTAGGCGATCCGCCTTGTCGCCGTGTTTCGGCAGCAAAAAGCTGCGCGGTTGCACGGAACCCCGCAGATCGAGCACCACGCGCACGCCATTGCCACGACTGCCGTAGCGAACCGCGCTGACGGGCGTGCCAGCAAGAGCCGGATCAGCAATACCTTTGGCGACCGCCACATTGTCCACGTCTATAACGACTCGGCTAGGCGAGTCCAGGGTAAACATGTTGTAGGTCACAGGCGCGCTCAAATCGAACACCAGACGCGTACTGTCCGGCGCGCGCCATGCCCGCACACCGTCAATCCGCGCCGGTGCCGCAATAGCCAGCTGAACAAGCAGGCACAACAAAACCCCTGTCACTATGCGCAACATCCGCATACAGCTCCTATGGCTCTGCTTGGGTAGAGTTGGGTTCCATAGCGGATAAATTTGGTCCCATAAAAATCGCTTTAAGAATGGCATGTCCCCGTTCCGTGGATGCTGTAAAAACGGCTAAGCGTCCCGCGCCGCTGGCGCTGAGATCCACCGTCAAATCCGGCCCCGGCAGAACACTCTCCCCCCTTTCCGGCCATTCGACGATGCAAAGATTTTGATCTAAAAAATAGTCTCTTATGCCCATATATTCCAGTTCTTCCGGGCTGCCCAGGCGATAAAGGTCGAAATGGAACACTCCGCGATCGCCTAGCTGGTAGGGTTCCACCAGGGTATAGGTCGGGCTTTTTACCGCCCCTTGATGCCCAAGAGCCTGCAATACACCGCGGGTCAGAGTCGTTTTGCCCGCGCCTAAAGTGCCCTGCAGAAATACCACTGCACCGCCTTTTCCCAATGCCTTGGCTAAACGCCCGCCTAGTTCGACCGTCGCCTGCTCATCCCTCAACTGAAACTGTAGGCTGGCCAGCGTCATGGTTTGAGCAGCTCCCGCACATAGGGAATTAACTCAGAAGCCTGCAGACCGGCCATGCCAGTTTCTTCCACGGCGAGATCGGCGGCGTTGCCGTGCAAGCAAACCGCCAGCCGGGCCGCATCGACCAGCTCCAAACCTTGCGCGATCAAACTGCCGATCAATCCGCTCAAGACATCGCCGGTTCCACCGGTGGCCAGTCCGGGATTGCCGACTTTCGCTACGCTCAGTTGGACGCCATCGAAAATCAGAGTTCCCGCGCCTTTGAGCACCACCACTCCGCCGAAGCGGCTGTGCAGCTCTTGGACGGCATCGATGCGATTTTCCTGCACATCTTGGGTGCTGCACTCCAACAAGCGCGCTGCTTCGCCAGGATGGGGGGTCAATACCCAGCGACAGTGACCGGGCAGAGGAATACGGCGCTGCGCCAGGATATTGAGCGCGTCGGCGTCGAGCACCAGTGGCAGGCCACTATTGAAGGCTTGTTGCAGCAGTTGTTCCGACCAGGGGGTGCGACCCAACCCAGGGCCCACCACTAGTACAGTCGGACGTTCCAGATATGGCTCCAGCTCCTGTCCCGAAGGCACACCGATCACCATCAATTCAGGTCGACGAACCAAGGCTGCCGATACATGCTCAGAACGCGTTGCCAAGCTGACCAAACCCGCTCCCGACAAAGCCGCAGACTCCGCCGCCAGTATGGCTGCGCCGCCATAACCTAGCTCGCCACCAATAACCATCACATGGCCAAACTGACCCTTATGAGCATCTGCCTGGCGCTCCGGCACCAATGAAAGGAGTTGCGGAAGATCGATACGGTCAGCGACAGGGGCGAGCCCTGCGTAGACTTCGCCCGGTATATCGAGATCGGCAAATGCTAAGGTCCCGGTCAAAGCAGGACCGCGACCCGTAAACAGACCAATTTTCTGCCCGATAAAAGTGATGGTGTGATGCGCCCGTACCGCGACACCCAATTCCGCGCCTGTGTTGGCGCATAGTCCGGATGGGATATCCAAGGCAAACACCGGAGCGCCGGAGGCGTTGATCCACCGAATAGCAGCGGCATATTCCGGCCGGACCTCACCGCGCAAACCGGTTCCCAGGAGCGCATCGATCACGACAGCCCCTTCCGGCAAATCGTCTTGCGCAGAAAACGCCGCCATAGCAACGCCTTCCTGACGGGCGTACTCATAAGCGGCTTTGGCCTCATCTTTCAGCTGGTCCGGCGGACAGATATAAGCAATTTCCACCTGATGCTGTCGCTGGGCCGCCAGTGCCGCAAACACGTAGCCATCGCCCGCGTTGTTACCGGCGCCGCATAACACCCGCCAAGTGCGCGTCTCCGGCCAAAGCACACAGGCGTGCTCAAAGGCCGCCCGCCCTGCGCGCTTCATCAGAACCGTACCGGGAATCCGGAGATCGTGGATGGCGCGACGATCCAATTCACGAGTTTGTTCGCCGCTGTAGAGATTGTTGGTTAAGCTAGAGGCCATGAGTGCGTTCGCGTGAGATGGGCGTAAAAAGCCGCAGGATTGTACAGGAATTTTGCTTTTTTATTTCGTATGACAGACCACACCCTTTTGCAACTCGCCGACAAAATCCGTATCTGGGCAGCGGAATTGGGATTTGCCCAGGTCGGCATCAGCGACACGGATCTGCGCGTCCAGCGCGAGCCTTTGCAGGCTTGGCTGGATAAGGGTTATCAGGGGGATATGACGTGGCTGGCGGACAATCTCGACAAGCGCATTCACCCGGAAGAGCTGATGCCCGGCACCGTGCGAGTCATTTCGGTGCGGATGAATTATCTGCCCGGCGACACCCGTCAGATTCAGATCCTCAAAGATCCGCAAAAAGCCTATATCTCCCGCTACGCCCTCGGGCGCGACTACCACAAGCTGGTGCGCAAACGCCTCGCCCTGCTCGCAGAAAAGATACGCCAAGCCGCCGAGCCGCTGATGCCGGTCAACCAACGGCCTTTTGTCGATAGCGCGCCCGTCCTGGAACGCCCGCTCGCCGTCAAGGCGGGACTCGGCTGGATCGGCAAACATACCCTGGTGCTCAATCGCGAAGCAGGCAGCTGGTTTTTCCTCGGCGAGATCCTTACCAATATTCCGCTACCGGTGAATCAAATCCTATCGGACAACCACTGCGGCGAATGCACCGCCTGCTTGAAAGTCTGCCCGACCGATGCCTTTCCCAAACCCTATGAATTGGACGCGCGCCGCTGTATCTCCTATCTGACCATCGAGCACAAGGGCGCGATACCGGAAGAATTCCGCTCCGCCATGGGCAACCGGGTATTCGGCTGCGACGACTGCCAGGCCATCTGCCCCTGGAACAAATACGCCAAGCCGACCGATGAAGCGGATTTCAAACCGCGCCACGGCTTGGCCGACAGTGATCTGCTGCAATTATTTTTGTGGGATGAGACTACCTTTCTGCGCAATACCGAAGGTTCGGCGATTCGGCGGGTTGGCTACGAGCGCTGGCTGCGCAATCTGGCGGTGGGACTCGGCAACGCCCCATCCGATCCGGCGATCATTGAGGCATTAGAACAGCGCCGCAGCGAGGCGACGCCGCTGGTGCAGGAGCATATCGATTGGGCGCTGGAGCGCCAGCGCAATCCCAATCTAAGACGCGCGCGCAAAATCAAACGAGCGCAGAGCGAAACCCCAAATCGACCTGCCGCACCGCCAGCTCAGTAAGTTAGCGTAAAACGGTATTGCGATAGTGCTTTAATTCCGCAATCGAATCGCGAATATCGTCAAGCGCCAGATGGCTGCTTTTTTTGCTGAACCCGGGCACATCCGGATACCAGCGCTTGGTCAGCTCTTTCAGCGTCGACACATCCAGATTGCGGTACATGAAATAGGCTTCCAGGCGCGGCATATAGCGGGCGAGAAAACGCCGGTCCTGACAGATGGAATTGCCGCACATAGGCGACTTGCCCGGCGGCACCCATTCACTCAGAAAGTCGATGGTCGCTTGTTCCGCGGCGCGGGTCGTAATGGTACTGCTGCGCACCCGGTCGAGCAGGCCGGAACCGCCGTGCTGGCGGGTATTCCACTCATCCATGCTGTTCAGCACCGCATCGCACTGGTGAATGGCAAACACCGGGCCTTCGGCGAGGATATTCAAATCGGCATCCGTCACAATGGTGGCGATCTCAATAATAACGTCGCGTTCCGGACTGAGCCCGGTCATTTCCAAATCGATCCAAATCAGGTTGTTGTTATCCGTGGGCATGCGGTGATCTCTTGCTGATATTAGGGGGACGTGACGGATACGGTTTGTAAGGAATATGGCGAAGTACTCTACAATACCGACGCTTTTAAGCGGTCGCGATCAACAAGTGTGGCGGAGATAGCTCAACCGCTCAAGTGACCAACTCATTCCGCAACCAAGGTTTTATTTTGGCTAAACGCAAACTGTCCAAACAACAGACAGAACGAGTACAGAAACGCCGCCAGGCTGGCGGCGACGTGCCGGACTCCACCTTGGCGGATCACCTGCTTGGCCCAGAGCAGGAGGGCTTGGTGCTCAGCCACTACGGCAAACACGCCGACGTGGAAGATGCCAACGGCACCGTGGTGCGCTGCCACCTGCGCGCCAACCTCGGCAACATAGTCGCTGGCGACAAGGTCATCTGGCGCGCTGGCGGCGACGGCGGCGTGGTTACCGCCCTGTTTCCCCGCTCCTCAGAACTCCACCGACCTGACGCCTTTGGCAAGCTCAAGCTGGTCGCTGCCAATGTAACTCAGATGGTCATAGTGGTCGCACCGGAACCCCAGGCACACGCGAATCTGATCGACCGCTATCTGGTGGTGGCAGAAAACCTGGAACTCGAACCACTTCTGCTGGCCAACAAAGCCGATTTGTTGACCGACGACGATCCCCTCGCGCAACTTCTCGCCGACTATCGCGCCCTGGGTTATGCAACATCCGCCATCTCCGCGCGCACCGGTCAGGGTATGGCAGAACTGCGCTCTTTGCTCGCCGGCAAAACCAGCATTTTTGTCGGCCAATCCGGCGTCGGAAAATCTTCGGTGATTCAGTCGCTGCTGCCGCACGAATCCATCAAAGTCGGCGAGCTGTCCGAGCAGGAACTCAAAGGCCGCCATACCACCACCCACGCGCGCCTCTACCATTTTCCGTTTGGCGGGGACTGCATCGACTCTCCCGGTATTCGCGAATTCGGCCTTTGGCATTTGTCCGCGCAACAGGTGGAGCAAGGTTTTCGCGAGTTTCGCCAGCACATACAGAACTGCCGCTTCCGCGATTGCAGCCATAACCAGGAGCCGGGATGCGCCCTGCGCGAAGCGGTCGAAAATGGAACCATCAGCGCCGCGCGGTTCCAAAGCTACCGCCAAATCTTGATCAGCCTCGACTCCGTCGAGATGCGCACTTAACCGTCATTTGAGTCCATCATGAATCGAAATCTGTTTATCGCCCTCCAGCGCCTTGCCCCTCAACATTTGATTTCCCGCGCAGCAGGTCTGCTCGCCAACACCACCAATCCCACCATCAAAAACCAATTTATTGGCTGGTTTGTCGACCGCTACAAAGTCGATATGTCGGAAGCCCTTGAGGAAAACCCGCTGGCCTATCCCAACTTCAACGCGTTCTTTACCCGCGCTTTGAAACCGACAGCGCGTCCAATTGATGGCAATCCTACCTCCGTCGTGTGCCCCGCCGACGGTGCTATCAGCCAGATTGGCCGCATTGAAGCCGGGCGCATTTTCCAGGCCAAAGGCCAGACCTTTAGTGTGCAGGAGTTGTTAGGTGGCAATGCCGAATGGGCGAACCAGTTTGCCGGCGGCAGTTTTGTCACCGTGTATTTGTCGCCGCGGGATTACCACCGCGTGCATATGCCGCTGGACGGCACTCTGACGCATATGACCTATGTGCCCGGCGATCTGTTTTCCGTCAACACAGTCACCGCCGAAGAAGTGCCGCGTCTATTTGCCCGCAATGAGCGGGTGGTGTGTCACTTTGATACAGCGGCAGGTCCAATGGTGGTCGTACTAGTGGGCGCCATGATCGTCGCCAGTATTGAAACCGTGTGGGATGGTGTAGTCGCGCCGCTGCGCCGCCGTGTTCGCACCACCCAATACAGCGGTGCCCAGCCAATTAGTCTGCGAAAGGGGGAGGAAATGGGGCGCTTCCTGCTGGGATCTACCGCAATCGTGCTGTTCCCTGAGGGCGCAGTGCAGTGGGATGAGCGCCTCGACGCCACTCATGTTGTACGAATGGGTGAGGCCATCGGGCAGCTGCAAACGGCCTCGACAAGTTTATAAAGACAGAAAACGGCTTAGCGGAAAGAAGACTGTTGGGCGGCAAAATCAGCCGCCGAACAGAGAGGTAAGACGCGCGCGGTTTTTCAGGAACGATAGGATCTTGCTACCAGACCGGCTCTGCAGGTATTGATCGCGAATGCCGGTGACATCTATGTCAAATGCACCTGGCTCCAAATCCTGCACAATTTCGATCCGTTCAATTTCACTCGGGTGATATTTACCCGAATCCAACTTTGCCTGCTTATCGACGTCGTCCTGCTCCATATCGAGAAAAACCGGCTCGTTGAGCAGGCGCTTGTAGGCATCGGTCACGATCATCACACGCGGCTTCAGGCGGCGTTTGAAGTTTTGCTCCACTACCACAGCCACTTCGCCGGTATTCAACTCGACCACTGTGCCAGTGGGGTACAGACCAATGGCGCGGATAAATTCCACCACCAGGTCTGACTGAAATTCGATATCCCGCAGCTCATAAAGCTTGGCAACGGCTTTGGAGGGCGACAGAGGTTTCTGCCCGCGGGGATTGGTGACTTCATCGTAGAAGGTCACTATGCCGGCGATTTTGCCGAGCAGCGGAATGCGATCGCCGCGCAAACCTTCAGGGTAACCACTGCCATTGACGCGCTCGCGGTGGGTTTTCACCACAGAGGTGACGCGCGGTTTAATGTCCGGCATCTTTTTCAGGATTTCCACGCCGTACTCGACAAACTTCTCGTAGGCTTCCTGCTCGGTGCGAGTGCGGTCGGATTTTTCGATCAGGTGTCTGGGCAGACGAGTTTTGCCAATATCTTTCAGCAACACCCCCATCGCCAGCACATCCAGATCCAATTTGTTCAGGCCGATGTGGCGGCCAAACAAAATAGCCAGAACCGCACAACGCACGGCGTGGCTGTAGGTGTACTCATCTTTTTCCCGCACCCGGGTCAACCAAGTAAACGCATCCGGACTGCGCAGGACGCTGTCGACCATTTCACTGGCAACGCGCTTGGTTTCACTCACCGGGACTGAGTGATGATCTTTTTCAATTTGCTCCAGCATCTTGCCAAGAGCGCCGTGCACTTCGCGGTGCAGGTTTTTGGCTTTCGCGATTTCCTTTTCCATAGGCACTGTCGGCACCGGATAGGTGTTTTCGCGAATTTTGATCGGCGCTACATCCGGCAGACGGGATGTCGAAATGCTGGGGCGCAAATCTTTGCGCACAGAACCGGACGGCGATTTGGACAGGGTTTTGAGATTGGTTTTTAACGGACTACTGCCTTTAATAACGTCGATATAAACGTGGCGGCAATAGGCTTTGAGTTCTTTGATTTCTTCCAATTCACGGACGTAGAACCCCTGCAACGGAAATGGGGTCTGAGTCCACGGGCGGTCAAGCCCGGAGATGAACATGCCAATGGTAACTTCATTGACATCCAATTTGAGTTGCTTAATACCCAAAGCTTTGTACCTCTCCCACAAAAGCGACTGCTACCTATCCAAAGTGGTCATTGAATAGACGAGCTGAGTATAAACTGGGCGATTGAAGGTCGAATAAACAGCTTGGCGCGAAATTTAAGCAATGCAAACCAGCGCAACGACTCAGTGTGAACTGTGTGGCCTAAGCCATATGGCCAGACCACTCTCCAAACTGAACCGGGCATCCGTTTTGTAATAGCTGACGTTATCAATCGGCTTCGTGATATTGCGCGGACAGTTCATGCACTGCGTTAATAAAGGCACCCGCATGTTCGGGATCCACTTCTGGTGTTATCCCATGTCCCAAGTTGAAAACGTGACCACTACCGCTGCCGAATGACTGCAGGATCTTGCCAACTTCCGCCCGTATCCGGGCCGGAGTGGCGTAGAGAATAGCGGGATCCATATTGCCTTGCAACGCGACATGAGAGCCGACGCGCGCGCGGGCAGAACCTATATCCGTAGTCCAATCCAGACCGAGTGCTTGCGCACCGGTTGCCGCCATGGCTTCCAACCACTGGCCGCCGCCTTTGGTGAACAGAATGACGGGCACTGGGCGCCCATCATGCTCCTTGATCAAGCCCTGCACGATTTTCTGCATAGGCTTGAGGGAAAATTCGAGATAGGCATCGTGGGCCAGAGCGCCGCCCCAGGTATCGAAGATCTGCACCGCCTGAGCACCGGCCAGAATCTGCTGGTTGAGGTAATCGATCACGGAGTCGCTGAGCTTATCCAGCAATTGATGCATCAATTCAGGTTGGTTGTATGCCAGAGCTTTGGCACGGCGAAAATCTTTGCTCGATCCGCCTTCCACCATGTAAGTGGCGAGAGTCCAGGGACTGCCGGAAAACCCGATCAAAGGCACGCGGCCGTTTAATTCACGACGAATGGTGCGCACAGCGTCGAGCACGTAGGGCAGGTCTTTTACGGTATTCACCACCGGCAAGGCTTCAATATCGGCGGCCGTGGTTATCGGCTTTTCAAAACGCGGTCCTTCACCGTTTTCGAAATACAACCCGAGGCCCATGGCATCGGGAATGGTGAGAATATCGGAGAAGAGAATCGCCGCATCCAATGGATAGCGATCGAGCGGCTGAAGGGTGACCTCGCAAGCGAGTTCCGGATTCTTGCAGAGGTCCATAAAGCTGCCGGCTTTGGCGCGCGTGGCGCGGTATTCCGGCAGATAACGACCCGCCTGACGCATCATCCAAACCGGCGTCACGTCGACGGGTTGACGCATAAGGGCGCGAAGAAATCGGTCGTTTTTGAGCTCTGCCATAATCCACCTTTTTTATAAGATCGTTATAGATGGCCGCGCTCAGGTACAACCTCCTTCACACGTCCAAATAATCAAGTATACCTTCTGCGGCGTTGCGGCCCTCCCAGATTGCCGTCACCACAAGATCGGAACCGCGCACCATATCACCACCGGCGAAGACTTTGGGATTGGACGTCTGGAATTTGTAAGTCTGTCGCTCTGGAGCGACAACGCCACCCCAGTCATTGACCTTGATGCCGAACTTCTCGAACCAAGGTGCTGGGTTGGGACGGAAACCAAACGCGATCAATACCACGTCCGCAGGCAGAACTTCCTCGCTTCCCGGAATGGTTTCCGGACGGCGACGGCCTTTTTCATCGGGCTCGCCCATGCGAGTGGTCACCACTTTCACGCCTTCCACCTGACCGTTGCCGACTATGGCCACAGGCTGGCGGTTGAAGAGGAACTGAACCCCTTCTTCGCGGGCGTTGGCGACTTCCCTGCGCGAGCCGGGCATATTCTCTTCATCGCGGCGGTATGCGCAAGTCACGCTTGCTGCACCCTGGCGAATAGAGGTGCGGTTACAGTCCATCGCTGTGTCACCACCACCGAGAACCACGACTCTTTTGCCGCGCACATTGATGAACTCGGAAGGATCTTTTTCAAACCCGAGATTGCGGTTCACATTGGAGATGAGGAATGGCAGAGCGTCGTATACGCCGGGCAAGTCTTCGCCCGGGAACCCGCCCTTCATGTAGTTGTAGGTGCCCATGCCCAGGAACACTGCGTCGAATTCTTCGAGCAGTTGATCCATGGAAATGTCTTTGCCCACTTCCGTGTTCAGACGGAATTCCACGCCCATTTCTTCGAACACCTTGCGGCGGCGAACCATGACGCTTTTTTCCAGCTTGAATTCCGGAATACCGAAGGTGAGCAAGCCGCCGATTTCAGGGTAGCGGTCAAATACCACAGGCTTGACGCCGTTGCGCACCAGAATGTCAGCGCAGCCGAGACCCGCAGGGCCAGCACCAACAACCGCGACTTTTTTGCCGGTGGGCACGACTTTGGACATATCCGGCTTCCAGCCCAGGGCGAAAGCAGTATCCGTAATGTATTTTTCCGCGTTGCCGATGGTCACTGCGCCGAAGCCATCGTTCAACGTACAAGCGCCCTCACACAGACGGTCCTGCGGACATACGCGCCCGCACACTTCCGGCAGGGTGTTGGTTTGGTGCGCAAGATCCGCGGCCGCCAGAATGTTGCCTTCGGAAATCAGCTTGAGCCAGTTGGGAATGTAGTTGTGAACGGGGCATTTCCATTCACAGTAAGGGTTGCCGCACGCCAAGCAGCGATGGGCCTGCCCTTTCGCCTGTTCTTCAGAGAACGGCTGGTAGATTTCGACAAATTGTGTCTTACGGACGTTGATATCCTTTTTGTCTGGATCCTGTCGGGAAACATCCAAAAACTGAAAATCGTTGTGTAAACGCTCTGCCATAGTTTTATCTCAGATACCGGAAGCGCACTCGGTGCGCCCGCAACTAATACCGAATACTTTTTGCACGATTAACTTGTTATTCACCGCGATTGCGGAAACTGGTCAACAAGCTGTTGATACTGGCGGCTTTGGGTTTAACCAACCAGAAACTGCCGATGTAATGGCCGAAGTTGTCCAACAGCTCTTGTCCCCACGCACTTTGGGTTTCTTCCACAAATTCGCGAATGATCCCGCGCAAGTGATTGCGATGTGCTTCCAGTTGCTCGGTGTTGATGCGGGTGATGTCCACCAGCTCGTGGTTGTATTTGTCGACGAAACGGTTGTTCCGGTCGAGAACATAGGCGAAACCACCGGTCATGCCCGCGCCGAAGTTAACTCCGGTCTCACCCAGAACGGTTACCACACCACCGGTCATGTATTCACAGCAGTGGTCGCCAGCGCCTTCCACAACGACGTGCGCACCAGAGTTGCGCACTGCACAGCGCTCGCCCGCCTGACCTGCGGCGAAGAGTTTTCCGCCGGTGGCACCGTAGAGACAGGTGTTGCCGATAATGGTGGTTTCATAGCTGGCAAAGGATGAGTTGCGCGGCGGACGAATCACGATCTTGCCGCCTGCCATGCCTTTGCCGACGTAGTCGTTGGCGTCGCCTTCCAAGTACAGTTCCAGACCGCCTGCGTTCCAGGCGCCGAAACTCTGTCCGGCTACGCCAGTGAAGCGTATGCGAATCGGTGCATCTGCCATGCCAGTGTCGCCATAACGTTTGGCGATTTCACCGCTGATGCGCGCGCCTATGGAGCGGTCGCAGTTGGTGATGGTGTATTCAAACTCGCCGCCGCTCTTGGCTTCGATAGCTGGCAATATGTCCTGCACCATGCGCAGAGCCATCAAACCGCGGTCAAACGGTTCGTTGCGCGGAACCTTACAGAACTGCGGTTTGCTGCGCAGCAATTCGTCGGTGTAGACGATGGGCGACAAGTCCAGTTTGGCTTGACGCTCGGTATCGCCTTTCACCACCTCCAGCAGATCCACGCGGCCGATCAGTTCACGCAGCGTGCGCACGCCGAGCAGCGCCATCCACTCGCGGGTTTCCTGAGCGACGAAGGTGAAGAAGTTTTTCACCATCTCAACCGTGCCTATGTAGTGGTCGCGACGCAGTTTGTCCTGCTGCGTGGCCACGCCAGTTGCACAGTTGTTGAGGTGGCAGATACGCAGATATTTACAGCCCAATGCCACCATGGGCGCGGTACCGAAGCCGAAGCTCTCAGCACCGAGGATGGCTGCTTTAACCACATCCAGACCGGTTTTCAAGCCACCGTCAGTCTGCACACGGACCTTGTCACGCAGGTCGTTGGCGCACAGCGTCTGGTGCGTTTCGGACAGGCCCAGCTCCCAGGGCGATCCGGCGTAGCGGATAGAAGTCAGCGGACTGGCTGCAGTACCGCCGTCGTAGCCGGAGATGGTGATCAGGTCCGCATAAGCTTTTGCCACACCAGCGGCGATGGTTCCCACACCTGGGCGCGATACTAGCTTCACCGATACCAGGGCATCCGGGTTGACCTGTTTGAGGTCGAAAATCAGCTGCGCCAAGTCTTCGATCGAATAAATATCGTGGTGCGGCGGCGGCGAAATCAGGGTAACGCCGGGCACGGAGTAACGCAGGCGAGCGATCAACCCATTGACCTTGCCGCCGGGCAACTGACCGCCTTCACCCGGTTTGGCGCCCTGGGCGATTTTGATCTGCAACACTTCCGCGTTGACCAGGTAAGCCGGGGTCACACCGAATCGGCCGGATGCCACCTGCTTGATCTTGGAAACCTTGTTGGTGCCATAACGGGCCGGGTCTTCACCACCTTCACCACTGTTGGAGCGGCCACCCAGGCTGTTCATCGCCTCGGCAAGCGCTTCGTGAGCCTCAGGCGACAGTGCCCCGAGTGACATACCGGCGGAGTCAAAGGCTTTCAGCACGCTTTCGATTGGCTCCACTTCTTCAAGGGGAATCGGTTGAATGCCGGGCTTCAACTTGAGCAGGTCACGCAAGGTGGCAACCGGACGGTTGTTGACCAGAGCGGCGTAATCACGCCAAGCGGAATAGTCACCGGATTGCACCGCGGCGTGCAGAGTCTGCACCACGTCCGGATTGAATGCGTGGTACTCCTGGCCGTGCACATACTTCAACACGCCACCGTGGCTGATCGGCTTGCGCTGTTTACGCGCGTCCGCCGCCAGGCTTTGCTGATCCGCTTCAAGGTCCGCGAAACAAGCACCTTCGATACGGCTTGGCGTGCCGGGGAAGCAGGTATCGACCACATTGCTGCTCAAGCCGATGATTTCGAACAGTTGTGAACCACGGTATGAAGCAACGGTGGAGATACCCATTTTCGACAGGATTTTGAGCAAGCCTTTGTCGATGCCTTTCACGTAGTTTTTGTAGGCCGTGCTGATATCCACCAACAAGTCACCGGCTTGTACCAAGTGGTTGATGATGTAGTAGCTCAGATACGGATAAACCGCAGTCGCGCCATAACCGATCAGGGCGGCGACGTGGTGTGGATCGCGCGCTGTGGCGGTTTCCACGATGATATTGGCATCGCAACGCAAGCCTGCGTTGGTCAACGCGTGATGCACCGCGCCGGTAGCGAGCAAAGCGTGAATGGGCAGTACGCCGTCGCCAAAACCGAGGTCAGACAACACAATGATTACTTGACCTGCGCGCACACCTGCAGTGACATCTGCGACCAAATCAGCCAGCGCCTGCTCCAGATTCTTTTCTTCCGGACGGTATTGCAGGCTGTATTTGCCGATGGTGTAGCGAGTCTGGTCGACCGCCATCAGAGCGCGATATTTCGCGGGCGATAAAACCGGGCTGCTGAGGATGATGCGGTTGGCGTGCTCCTCCGTCTCAGAGAACACGGAGAGCTCGCGTCCGAGGCAGGTTTCCAGCGACATGACGATCGCCTCGCGCAGAGGGTCGATCGGCGGGTTGGTTACCTGGGCGAACTGCTGGCGGAAGAAATCGAAAAGAACGCGGCGTTTTTGCGACAGCACCGCCATAGGTGTGTCGTCACCCATGGAGCCGACGGCTTCCTGACCGGATTCCGCCAGGGGACGCACTACCTGATCACACTCCTCAAAAGTTGCGTGATACATCTTCATGTAGGCTTTGACTTCTTCAGTGGACAAGCCGTTTTCCGCAACGTCCACGTCCAGGCTCGACTCAATACGCACCGCGCGGTTTTTCAACCACTCCTGGTATGGGCGAGACTGCTTCAACTGGTTGTCGATATCCTGAGTGTGCAGCAGTTTACCGGTCAGGGTATCCACGGACAGAATCTGGCCGGGTCCCAAACGACCTTTGGCGACCACGTCTTCCGGCGCATAGCTGTAGACGCCGATTTCAGACGCGACTGTGATGGTGTCATCTTTGGTGATGACCCAACGGGACGGACGCAAACCGTTGCGGTCGAGCGTACAAACCGCGTAGCGACCATCGGTGATCACCAGACCTGCCGGGCCATCCCAGGGCTCGATATGCATGGAGTTGTATTCGTAGAACGCCTTGAGATTTTCATCCATGGTTTCCACGTTTTGCCACGCTGGCGGCACCAGCATACGAATGGCTTTGTGCAGTTCCATGCCGCCGGTCAGCAGGACTTCCAGCATATTGTCGAGACTGGAGGAGTCGGAGCCTTCGCGGTTGACCAGAGGCGCAATTTCTTCGAGGTTCGGCAGGAATTCCGACTGGAATTTGGAGGTACGGGCGACAGCCCAGTTGCGGTTGCCGGTGACCGTGTTGATTTCACCGTTATGCGCCAGCAGGCGGAATGGCTGAGCCAGTGGCCAGCGCGGCATGGTGTTGGTGGAAAAGCGCTGGTGGAACACGCAGATTGCAGTAGCGAGGTTCTCGTCCGCCAGATCCGGATAAAAGCGCGGCAGGTCGACCGGCATCATCAGCCCTTTATAGGACAGCACGTTGGCTGACAAGCTGGCGACGTAAAAAGCGCTGTCATCGCGCAGCTGCTTTTCGGCAAGGCGGCGGGCGACAAAAAGCTTCGCGTTCAGCTCATGATCTGAGGCCGCGTCGCTGTTAACGAATAAGTGATAAATATCAGGAACGCTGATCTTGGCGATAGGGCCGAGACAGCTGTGATCAGTAGGCAGTTTGCGCCAGGCGATGTCGGTTAACCCCTGCT
The DNA here is from genome assembly GCF_014336955.1 of Saccharophagus sp. K07. Taxonomy (GTDB): domain Bacteria; phylum Pseudomonadota; class Gammaproteobacteria; order Pseudomonadales; family Cellvibrionaceae; genus UBA5868. The sequence goes on from NZ_QRAI01000003.1 coordinate 70,714, forward strand.
TGGCGAGACTCTCAGCCACCACTTGTTGGGCGTGGGCGCACTGCTCGGCGTCACGGCTCATCATGATGGAGCCGACGCCATAACGGGCCGACAATTCAAAACCGGCATCGCGCTTGGCAACCATGCGCAGGAAGGCGTCCGGCTTCTGGATCAACAACCCGCAACCGTCACCGGTTTTACCATCAGCGTTAATACCGCCGCGGTGCGTCATGCAAGTCAAAGACTCAATGCCGGTTTTCAGCAATTTGTGGCTGGGCTGGCCCTTGAGGTGAGCAATCAAGCCAAAGCCGCAGTTATCTTTGAATTCATCTAACCGGTATAGACCAGTGTTCATAGGCTGCTTCACTTCATCCAAACAAAGTTGATAAACGCATCCAGAGGCCGCCGCTGGGGACTGCCAATGGCAAACACGCTCAGAAACCTGGTAACTCTGTGAATGGGAGAGCAACGATCCTTAGACGAAAAAGCCCCTTTGAAAGGGGCTTTGCCGAACCAATTCGGGCGCAGCATGCTGCTTGTTAACGCTGGACGTGATAGCGCGCGGGGGGTTGGGACCGGTCATGGATCTCACCAAAGTTAGCGACTTTTGCGGATCTCCTGTTGAACCTGTTCCAGCTTTTTGGGCCAGGGTCCCCCTTCACGCTGCCTGATCGGTAGATTCACCACCGCTGCCGCAGCGGAATCTTTGTCTGCATAGAATCCTTCGACCAGAATGTAAAGCAGCTTGTTATCCCGTCTCGTCCTGTATACGAGCAAGTTGGCTGCGTTCGGCTGCTGCGCGACGAAAGACATCAGCTTCTCAAGATCTAAGGTCGCCATCAGTTGCAGCACGTACGCATGAGACGGGTACGCCAACAGTTGTTTCTCCGATTCCGCCAACGAAGCCGGTGAGCGACGCTCAGGAGAAGAACTCTGCGGGGCAGCTGTCGTTCTTGCTACGCTGGGCGCGGAAACCTCCTCACTTGGCACAGAACCAACGGTCACATCGCGAGTTTTATTATCAAAATTCGCGCCAACTTCGGGCATTTTTTCCCCATCTAGTTCCGAGGTCGCCGTTTCGATTTGTTCGCGGGACGATTCCGGCGCCAGCCCTTCCGACTTAGAATCTGATTGCGCTAGGTTTGGCGCGGCCTCTAGCGATGCGACCACTGACTGCGCCTGGTCAGGAACCGATTCGGCGTCGGGCAAATTTTTTTTCATTGGCGCCGTTTGCGCCGCCGGAATTGGCGCTAAAGGCACCTCAATTGGCGAAACAATTGATCTATCTTGGTGCGACTCGCCTGGAGATCGCACCAAAAATGCCCACACCAAAACCACACACAGAACCAACAACGCAGCCAAATGACCCCAGGGTAAACCGCGCAACGAAAACACTTTTTGAAAGGCTGGTTCAGGTTGCGAGCTCATCTCTTTAGCCAGTGAAAGAGCAGCCCCGGGCAGGCCCTCCGCCTGCCTCCAAATAAGTTGAACATCCTGCGCAGATCCAGGTGCGACGCCTAGATTTGCTTGGTGTGATTGCAAAAGCTGGTGGATCTCGGTCGGGGAAAATGGCGGGAGAGCTGCGTCATGGACGGCAACATCCAGGACCTGGAGGTCGTCGAGATGATCGACAAACCCCGGCTGAGCAAACAGCACCACATGCAGCCCAATACCTGGTTCTGCATCCCCTTGCAGTATGCTGACCAGAGCCCCCAATTCAGAGTCGCCCAATTTTTGGGCATCATCGATTATCAATACGGTGCGTAATCGCTCCTTGTGAAGCGATTGCACGAAGCCCCTTAACATGGAAATTAATTGCCCGACGGATGCGTCCTGCGCAGGGCGCAAACCTATCTCTTCCACGACAGCACGGAAGAAACTTTCCGTGCTCTCGCCATCCTGTACCTGCACGCCGATCGTCGTACTGCCGAGGCCGTTCTCCACAGAATGGCGGAAGAAAGTCGACTTACCCGCCCCCGGCTTTCCATGAATAACTTGTATGCTATTGCCGAACTGGGCCAGATAAATGATCTGCTGTCGCAATCCCTGCCAGCTCGGAGGAAAAAGCACACCAGAATCCACTCCTTTGGTGCCCTGATGATTGTTCACAACAGTCATATATCCTCTCGGTGCGACGCAGCCTATTTAACGTGAGCAATAAAAGTCAGCGACAAGGTCAAAGCCGCTGCAGTTGCGCCAAAAGAGCGTTTTGATCAAAGTCTGATGTCACGACCGCGTTACCAAAGCCCTGCAAAAGCACTAAACGGAGATTGCCATCCAGCACTTTTTTGTCCACCGCCATGTGGCGCAGGAAGGAGTCTGCCGTCATTTCTTTGGGGGGCTCGGTAGGCAAATTCGCTTTTTTCAGCAAATCGATAGTGCGAGTCAGGTAGTCTCGCTCCAGCCATCCCAGATCAACCGACAGCTCGCACGCCATCACCATACCGGCAGCAACGGCTTCACCGTGCAACCAGGTGCCGTAGCCCATTTCCGTTTCTATAGCATGACCGTAGGTGTGACCGAGATTGAGAATGGCGCGCAGGCCGCCTTCAAACTCGTCTTTACCGACCACATCGGCCTTGATTTCACAGGAGCGCCGGATCGCGTAGGTCAGGGCCGCCGGATCGCGCTGGTTTAGCGCGTCTATATTGGATTCCAACCATTCAAAAAAGGCGGCGTCAGCGATCAAACCGTATTTGATCACCTCGGCAAGCCCGGCAGCATATTCGCGCGGCGGCAGGCTATGTAATACGTCTGTATCGATCAGCACGGCCTTCGGCTGATAAAAGGCGCCGATCATATTTTTGCCCAGAGGATGGTTAACCCCGGTTTTGCCACCGACCGAAGAATCGACTTGCGACAGCAAGGTGGTAGGAATCTGCACAAATTGCACGCCGCGCTGATAAGTTGCTGCAGCAAACCCGGCCATATCGCCGACAACACCGCCTCCCAATGCCACAATGGCCGTGCGGCGATTGTGTTTTTCCGCCAGCAATACGTCGTATACCTGCGCCAGCGTCTCCAAGGTTTTGTAGCTCTCTCCATCCGGCAAGCGCACGACCGAGATCTGCGCCCCGGGGTTAAAACTGCGTAATAAGTCGCGCACCTGCGTCTCGTAGAGCGCAGCTACAGTTGGGTTGGTTACTATGCAAAATTGGCGGGCGCCAGAGAGCGGTTGCAGCAGTTCCGGTTTTTTCAAGACACCGGAACCAATATATATGGGGTAGCTGCGGTCATCCGACAAAGCCACCTTCAGCTCAGAAAAGGAAGTCATAACAAGAAAAGGATTGGCAAAGGGGGAGCCAGATTAAGCAGTTCCCCTCCGGCAATCAAGCAAATCGCCTTACAAACTCACAAGGCGCGCTGTTCTGCCGCCATCCATTGGATAATGTGCTGCACGACCCACTTACTGCTCCGACCATCTGTCTGCAGAACATAATCAGCAAGTTGGCGATATAAAGGGTCGCGTTGCGTCAACAATTCCTGAATACGAGCCCTGGGATCGGCGACTTGTAACAAGGGGCGTTTTTTATCTTTGGCGGTGCGAGCCAGAAGCTGGTCTATAGAGGCGGTTAAATAAATCACCGTTCCCAGGCGCTTTAACCTTTCATGATTTTCCGGGCGGACCACTATGCCTCCACCCGTGGCAATAACATGACGCTCGACGCCCAGCAAAGAATCCAAAATGGCCGTTTCGCGCGCACGAAAGCCCGCCTCCCCTTCTACATCAAATATCCACGGAATATCGGCGCCTGCGCGCTCTTCAATCAAGTGGTCGGTATCGACAAAGGAAAAGGAAAGGCGGGATGCGAGGTAACGTCCAACTGTTGACTTGCCGGCCCCCATGGGACCGACAAGTACGATATTTCCAGTCACGTTTAGTCGTCCACTCCGTTGGACATAATACGCGGAGTGATAAAAATCAGAAGCTCGCGCTTATCTTCACTGGTCACGTCTTTACGGAACAGGCGACCCAACACCGGTATATCACCCAAGAACGGCACCTTCGATTGTGCCGTCAGCACGTTGTTCTGGAAGATACCACCGAGCACAACCGTCTGACCGTCTGGAACCAACACTTGAGTTTCCAACTTGGTCACTTCGATAGTTGGACCTGCTGAAGTATTTTCACCCGGCGAATCCTGGTTGATCACGAGATCCATGATGATCTTGTCGTCTGGAGTGATTTGCGGCGTTACATCCAGTCGCAACAGAGCTTTCTTGAACGAAATACTTGCTGCTACACCACCGCCAGCACCACCCGCACCTGTAGTAGCCGTTGCATCGCGATAAGGAATCTCGGTACCGGATTCAATGCTCGCTTGCTGCTTGTCACCCGTAATGACTTTCGGCTGGCTGACAATTTCCGCATAACCACTATCTTCAAGGGCAGACAACTCCAAGCCCAGGAACATATTGTTACGAATGATATTCCATGCGAATCTTGAAGCAGTATCGCCTCTAATCCCCATATCGAAGAAAGGATTAGTGGTAATTTCCACGTCATCACCGTTTATTTCGATATCGTCAGCAGTCAGATACTTGCCAGTCAGAATATTACCGCCGTGGCGATCACGCGGGCTGACGTGACCAAAGAGTGCTGCGCCCAATTCTTTTCTAAAGTCGGTATTGGCAATAACGATTCGAGCTTCGATCATCACCTGACGAATCGGGATATCGACCTGATCGATCACCTTACGGAAAGCCGCGATTTTCTCTTCGGTATCGGTCAGGATAATGGAGTTGGTTCGATCGTCAACGATCGCATGACCACGCTCAGAGAGAATACTACCTGTAGTATTTCGATCCTGAGCGGAACGAGATGTACCTGCACCCGCACCACCCCTTTCACCATATTGTGGGATGAACAGATCAAACAGCTCACGCGCATTGGCATAGCGCACACGAATGTATTCGGTTCTGAGCGGAGCCAACTCCTGCAGTTGTTTTTTGGTTTCCAGTTCCTGGCGTTCGCGTTCGGCAATCTCAGCCGCTGGCGCAACCATCAACACATTACCAATTTGACGTTTATCCAGACCTTTGGTTTTCAACACCAAATCCAAAGCCTGATCCCAGGGCACATTGTCCAGACGCAAGGTAATATTGCCTTTAACGGTGTCACTGGCTACCAGGTTCAAGTCGGTCACATCGGCAATCAACTGCAATACGCTGCGCACTTCAATATTTTGGAAATTGAGCGACAGTTTTTCACCGGTATAAGCGAATTGTGCTTTTTTCTCTTCGAGTTCAGCGCGAGTCAGAGGCTTAACACTGATCACATATTCGTTATCAGCCTGATAGGCCAAATAATCGTATTCGCCAGAGGCTTTGATAGAGAGCGAAGAACGAACACTGTTAGAGGACGCAGCTACAGTCTTAACTGGTGTGGCGAAATCAGTAACATCCAGTTTACGTCTCAACTCATCAGGCAGAGCGGTCTGCATAAAGCTCACATCAATACCGCCCGCAACTTCTTCAATATCGATGCTGACATTGGGATTGGTGAGTTGGACAATGATGCGACCCTCGCCGGTTTCGCCGCGGCGAAAATCAATAGAGGAAATTGTTGATTTCGCACGATCAAATTTGTTGGTGCTTTTGGTTGTTGCGGCAACCACAGGTGCGCGAGTAGTTTCAGCACTTCTAATGACATCGGCTTCAGCAACCGATTGCTCGGACCCAACCTCGATAATGAACTCATTCCCTTCTTTACGTGTCGTATAGGGAGACAACTGGTCCATATTAACGATCAGGCGAGTTCTGCCGCCGCTGGACACCACCACAGCACTGGAAACATCGCCGATATTCATTGCGAATTTTTTCTGCGCCAAGGTGTTATCCGTGTTATCAAAGTCCAACACAATTCGCGCTGGCTTTTCGATGGTGTATCCCGCAGGGTCGGATGGCAGTTCATCAAACTGCAAGCGCAACTCGACTTTTTCTCCTGGCAGTTCTGCAAATCGAACGTTTTGTAATTCCGCCGCCCATGACAGTGCCGGCATAACGCAAGCACTCAACAGAAACCCAGCGATTTTCTTATGTTGAACAAACATGCCAGTTATTCCTTCTCAGATAATTTCAAAGTGCGGGGGCGCTGCAGCCAACCGCCAAGACCGTCGGACACAATTTCGATCAAGTCGAGCTGCGTCGGCGATGCGGACACAATTTTGCCGTGGTCTTTACCCATATAGTTGCCCACCGTGACACGATTAATGCCGCCCACACCATCTTTCACTAACGCCCAGAAACGTCCTTCTTTCTGCAATGTCCCAACCATGGTCAGGGAATCCAGGGCAAATGTTTCGAGATACTCTTTCTCACGCCCAAAATCCGGCTTCACTTTGGGGTCCGTGGACTGAACAATCTCTTTAACTTCCACAGGAGCATCGAATGGACTGCGCATCGCCGTTACGTTGTAGACATAAGCGTCATACGTGCGCAGCGGCGGCAAGGGTTCGATCGTTCCCTGAGGTTTTGCTTTTACTTCGTTGATATAGGCTCGCAAATCTGCGTGACTGTCGCCGAAGGAGCACCCCACTAACGCGAGGAGTCCACAAGAGGCAAGAAGCACAGGCAGCCGCGCCAACCCTTTTACTAATGTTGTAACCATCCGCCTATTCCCGCTCTTTATATCTGTATGTTTTCGCTTGAATAGTCATGGAAAGATTGCCTGCCTTTTCGTCACGTCTAATGTCGAAATCATGCAGGGTCACAATCCTTGGCATTCCAGCAACACCACTCACAAATGCTCCAAATTCGTGATAACCCCCGGACACTTTGATTTCGATCGGCAGCTCCACGTAAAACTCAGATGAGATTTCCGGCTTCAGGGTAATACTTTCAATCGCCAAACGACTGTCGATGCCTTTTTCATCGATGTCTTCGAGCAGTCCAGGTACTTCTGTATCTTTGGGCAGTTGTTTCTTGAGCGCTTCAAAGGACTCTTCCATTTCTGCCATTTGCTGGCGATATTTTTCGAGATGCGCAGCTTCAAAAGCCTTCTTCTCGAAAGTCGCTTTTAAATCCACTTCTTTGCGCTGGGCGCCGGCCAATTCCAAATTTTTGTCTTTGACCACGACAAAATAGGTCCCAGCAATAATTACCGCGCAGGCCAACAGACAAACAAAAATTCGCGCAGGTACCGGCCAGACGCCTATCCGCTCCCAATCCAGATCGGAAAGGTTCAGATTCTTTAGTTGTTCTGCGTATTCAGCTATGCCAGCCATAATTAAGCACCACCTTCCGGTTTATCGTTCGCAGGCAAGACCGCGTTGAACTGGAGGGAAAACTCTGATGCCTGATCGCCATATTTGCTGGAAGCCGTGATGGATCTCAAATTGGGATTGGCAAACCACTCAGACTGATCGAGATTGCGCATAAAACTAGAGACACGGTTGCTGGACTCAGTCACACCCTTGACCGATACCAAGTTGCCCTGGCGTGTTAAATTAGTAAAGAACAAGCCGTCCGGTACTGCACGCACGATTTCATCAAAATAACGCACAATCGTCGGGCGAGTTCCCTGCAGATCCTGGATAACTTTCATACGCGCGATAAGTTGCTCACGCTTTTTCTTCAATTCATTGATTTCCTGAACTCGCTTGTCCAAAGCGGCAATTTCGCTTTGCAATAGCTTGTTGCGTTCGTTTTGATTTTCGATTGCACCGTCGACAAAACGCACCCATCCGAACGCTACTACCGCAGCAAGTATGCTTACACCGGCTAATTGGGTGAGAAACTCTTTCTTTTTTTCCTGGCGATATTCTTCGCGCCAGGGTAGGAGGTTAATTCTAGCCATCGAAATCAAAACTCCTCAGAGCCAATCCAGTTGCGATCATTAGTGCGGGAGCGTCGTTCGCCAATGCAGCGGCGTTCACGCGGGAAGAAATGGACATGTTGGCAAACGGATTGGCAACACTGGCAGAAGTACCGAGCTTTTCTTCAATCAGTTCTGCAAGTCCTGCCATAGAAGCAACTCCCCCTGCCAGAATGATGTGATCCACATCGTTGTACTGGCTAGATGAGAAAAAGAACTGCAGCGAGCGGGTAACCTGCTGAACAACGGAATCTTTAAAAGGCTCAAGCACTTCCGGTTCATAATCGTCCGGCAGGCCGCCTTGCTTTTTAGCGAGCCCAGCTTCTTCTTCAGACAAACCATAACGGCGCTGGATTTCTTCCGTCAGCTGGCGGCCGCCAAACAGCTGTTCGCGCGTATAAACTGTTTTGCCATCAACCAATACGCTCAAAGTCGTCATGGTTGAACCTATATCCACTATCGCGACCACTTGATCCTGCTGATCGGCCAACTGATCACGGATCAGCGCAAACGCGCGCTCCATAGTGTAGGCTTCGACATCCACAACTTTGGGATGCAGGCCTGCAAGTTCGAGCACCGCAGAGCGGGTCTCCACATTCTCTTTACGGCAGGCAGCCAACAAAACTTTAACTTGATCAGGGGATTTGTCCGAAGGTCCTTGAATGTCGAAATCGAGAGCGACTTCTTCTAAGGGATAGGGAATGTATTGATCGGCTTCGAGAGAAATCTGCAATTCCATAGCATCTTCACTAAGTCCCGCGGGCATCTCGATAACTTTGGTGATAACGGCGGAACCCGGTACTGCTACGGCGGCATCTTTGAGTTTTGTTCGGGAGGACTGGATGGTGGATTTAATCGCCTGGGCAACGGCCTCGACATCATTGATATTTTTTTCAACGACCGAGTTGGCTGGCAATGCGCGTACTGCGTAATTCTCTACACGGTAGCCACTGCCCTGGCGACTCAACTCCAGCATCTTAACTGTAGTGGAACTGATATCCAGGCCAAGCATGGGTTTTGTTTTTTTATCCAAAAAACTGAGAAGGCTCATTTTTCTATCTATTTCCACTACTTAGCTGATGTTTATGGTATAGCACTTTAACAAAAGCCTGCAACTTAAGGCCGCACGTGTAAAGTGTGAAAAAGGTCTTATAATAACCAGCTTGCTGAAACGCTATACAACCAGAAACCAACGCAGACCTTTCTACATGAAATTCAAACGCGTGTTATTGGCTCTCTCCTGGCTTTTCTTCGCCGTTATAGGTGGCTCCCTAACAGTTTTAGCTGGAGTCCACTTATACCTTAGCCCATCTTTGCCATCTGTGGAGAGTTTGCGTGATGTTCGCTTACAAACTCCACTGCGTATTTATTCTAGTGATGGCAAGCTTATCGGGGAGATCGGCGAGATGCGCCGCACACCCGTTAAGTTCCAGGAGATTCCTCAAGGCTACATTGACGCCTTACTATCAGCGGAAGACGCTCAATTCTACTCCCATCATGGCGTATCAATTAAGGGACTTATGCGAGCATCTTCACAATTATTAATGTCTGGAGACATCCAGGGAGGCGGCTCCACGATCACCATGCAAGTTGCCCGGAACTTTTTCCTCACCAAACGACAGGAGTTCAAGCGTAAATTTAACGAGATCTTACTCGCTTTGCGCATCGAGAGGGAACTGTCGAAGGAAGAAATTTTGGAGCTGTACGTCAATGTTATTTTCCTAGGCAATCGCGCGTACGGCATCCAGGCAGCCTCCCAGGTTTATTATGGGAAACCGCTCGACCAACTTTCCATCGCCCAACTGGCCACATTAGCAGGCCTTCCCAAAGCTCCTTCTACTATTAACCCGTTGGCCAATCCCACCCGCGCCACCGAGCGCCGCAACTGGATCCTCGGTCGTATGCTGGAACTCAACAAAATCGATGAGGCGACTTATCGAGCCGCCATTGCTGAACCGGTGGTGGCGAAATATCACGGCACGCCACTCGATCTGAATGCTTCATATGTTGCCGAAATGGCACGCCGGACCGCGGTCGAAATGTTCGGCCCGCAGGCTTATACCGATGGGTATCGAATCTACACCACTGTGGACAGTGAGCTGCAATCCGCCGCCCGCCAAGCCGTGATCGTCGGCTTGCAGGACTATGACAAACGCCACGGTTTCCGCGGCCCAGAACAAAAACTGCAAATCCCTGAAGAAGTGACCAAAGCGGCATTGGAAAAACAAGTATTAGAAGAGCAATGGGTGCAGCCAATCCGAACTGCGCTACAGGAATTGCCGGCGTACGCCGAGATGCAGCCCGCCGCCATAATTGCTCTGACCGAGCAGGATGTTCACTTCTTATTACGCACTGGTGAGACGGTCAGCCTTCCGTGGGAAGGCGATATGTCGGAGTGGCGCCCTTATGTTTCCGTCAACCGCGTAGGTCCCAAGCCTAAACAACCCGCGGATCTCCTCGAAGTCGGCGATGTTGTCCGCCTGTGGCGCGACCAGGACAATCAGTGGAAGCTGACTCAGATTCCCCAAGCGCAAGCGGCCATGGTGGTGCTTAACCCACGCAATGGCGCCATTCTGGCTTTGGTCGGCGGACTGGATTTCCAACAGAGCAACTTCAACCGAGCAATTCAAGCCCGTCGCCAGCCTGGCTCTAGCTTTAAACCCTTCCTTTATACCACTGCGCTTGAGAACGGCTATACAGCCGCCAGCCTCATTAATGACTCACCGATCGTATTCGACGACGCCAATCTGGAATCCGCTTGGCGACCGGAAAATTCCGGTGGTGACTTCTTAGGGCCAACTCGATTGCGCAAGGCTCTCTATCTATCGCGCAATCTGGTTTCCATTCGCCTGTTGCAATCGATTGGCATTGATAAGGCTCTGGCAGGGCTAGGCCGATTCGGTTTTGATGCGAGCGCCTTCCCAAGAGACCTTTCCATCGCACTCGGCAGCTTTGGCGTGACGCCGCTCAATGTCGCTCAGGGTTACGCGGTCCTGGCCAACGGCGGCTACAAGGTGGATCCTTACCATATAGAACGGATTTTGAATTTTGATGGCCAGCCGGTTTATGAAGCGCGCCCCGCAACCGTGTGCCGCGGCTGTACTGATGACGACGAAGAATATTCTGTCAGCACCAACGATCCCTTTTCCTTCTCCGGTGATCCCTTTGAGATCAATAAGGAATTGCGCGATCTCGTCGGCGGCCTGGAGCCGCAAGACTACCCCCGCGCTCCCAAAGTGGTCGATGATCAGGTGGCCTACATCATGGATTCCATCCTTAAAGATGTGGTGCAACGAGGAACTGCTACCAAAGCCAAAGTCCTCAAACGCTCGGATATCGCCGGCAAGACTGGAACAACCAACAACGCAACTGACGCTTGGTTTGGCGGATACGGTGGCGATCTGGCTGCCGTGGCATGGCTGGGTTTCGATGACACCACTACTCTGGGTCGACAGGAGTATGGCGGTACGGCCGCCCTGCCCGTTTGGATTGAATTTATGCGGCAGGCTCTGCGCAACCGGCCGGAAATTCATCAACCCCAACCTCCGGGCTTAGTCACTGTGCGCATCAACCCGGACACGGGCAAGCGCGCCCGCGCAGACGATCCTAATGCAATCTATGAAATATTCCGCAGCGATCATGTGCCCGAGTTCGACTCGGGGAATGGTATAGAGTCACCCTGGCAGGAAGCGGATAAGGTTAGAACAGAATCTATCTTCTGACGCGAGGGGCGCAAGCCTCTCAGCCAGAAGCAATAAATAAGAAGGAAGAAAGATTGGGAAGGGAGAAAAAATTAGGGCCGCTTGAGCGGCCCTTTGGAAATTAATTTCCGCGACGAGCGGCGAAGCGCTTGTTGAAGCGGTCGATTCGACCACCGGTATCAACTACTTTTTGTTTGCCGGTGTAGAACGGATGGCACTCGGAGCACACTTCGATAGTGATGTCTTTAGACAGTGTTGAACGAGTTTGGATAACGTTACCGCAGCTGCAAGTAGCGGTAATGTCGTTGTATTTCGGTTGGATGCTCTCTTTCATGATGATTGCCTCGAAGCGTATGCCGCCACCCGATCTTGTGTCGAGCACCGCATACTGGTTAAAGTTGCTGGCGTTAAGGGCGCGAATGGTACCAGAATGCGCCGGATGCGCAAGCACAACCTGAATAAAAGTTAGACAGCCCAGCCGTAAAGCCAACTCCCGACCCTGCCGATGCCGCCAATCCTTATCGTTGCCCTGCCAACACCTCTGCGGCGCCTGTTCGACTACTTGCCGCCGGAAGGAAACGAAACGCTTTCGATACTCCCCGGTACACGCGTCGAGGTTCCGTTTGGCTCACAAACACTGGTTGGCATTGTGGTCAAAGTAGCGCAAAGCAGCGATTACCCCATCGAAAAACTGCGCCGGGCCTCGGCCATTCTGGATAACCAACCGAAGCTTACAGACGACATCATCGGCTTGTGCCAGTGGGCCGCAGACTACTATCAATACCCCTTGGGAGAAGTGCTGCATGCAGCGCTTCCCACATTACTGCGCAAGTCCGATCCTCTTCCCACCGTCACCAGCTGGGCGCACACCACCGCTGGCAAGGGGCTGCCTGCGACCGGGCTGAAACGCAGCCCCAAGCAGCAATTGGTTCACCAACTTCTCTTGGAACACGGCCAACTTCGGGATTCACAGTTGCGGGAGCACGGTATCAGTTCCTCGGTTTTGTTGGCCATGGAAGAGAAAGGGCTCGTTGCCCGGCAGCAAGTGTCCCTGTATGACAATCATAATCCCGTAGTTATCCCAGATACTTTGCTGGCCGAGGCTCCGCAAATTCCCAATCCGGAACAACAGGCGGCCTTAGAGCAAATTCGCTACCACCAATACCAGACTTATCTTCTCGAAGGCGCCACGGGCAGTGGTAAGACGGAGGTTTACCTTCACGCTATTGCCCGCACTTTGCAGGCCGGTCGACAGGTGTTGATGCTAGTGCCGGAAATCGGCCTTGCCCCGCAAACCCTGCAGCGCTTTCAACGCCGGTTTAAGTTGCCCATTGTGCAGCTACATTCCAGCGTGGCGGAATTGGAGCGCGCGCAAAACTGGCACGATGCAGCATCCGGTAAAGCGCGGATTGTGATCGGCACTCGCTTGGCGGTGTTTACGCCTATGCCAGATTTGGGGTTGATCATTCTCGATGAGGAGCACGATCTGTCCTTCAAACAACAGGACGGCGTGCGCTATTCCGCGCGGGATGTCGCGGTGATGCGCGCGTTCAAAGCCTCCATACCACTGCTGCTCGGATCCGCCACACCGTCTCTGGAAAGTCTGCATAATACACTCAAGAACCGCTATCAGCACCTTGTCCTGACGCAAAGAGCGGGCGGGGCGCAGACGCCTGAAATCGAAGTGCTGGATATGCGCAAGGAGGAGAACGACGGAGTTCTGGCCAAGAGCACGCTAGAAGATATAAGACGCACACTCGCGCGCGGCGAGCAGGTACTGGTGTTTATCAACCGGCGCGGCTACGCCCCGGCCTTGTTGTGCCGGCACTGTGGTTGGGTTGCGAGCTGCACGGCTTGCGCCGCGCGCATGACCCTGCACAGTCATCCTCCACATTTGCGCTGTCATCACTGCGACCAACAGAAACCGGTGCCCAGCCAATGCCCCAGTTGCCTGCATCCCGACCTGACCGCCCTAGGTCAGGGAACACAGCGCTGTGCATCCCTGCTGGAGCAATATTTTCCGGACACCGAAGTCCTGCGGGTGGACCAGGACTCCATGCGGCGTAAAAACGCCATGGGCGAACTCAGCGAAAAACTCGCCCAAGGAAACCCCTGCATTTTGGTGGGTACGCAGATGCTGGCGAAAGGTCACCATTTCCCCAAAGTAACTCTGGCCGTTTTGCTCGATATAGATCAAGGGCTGTTTAGCGGAGATTTCCGCGGACCTGAGCGCATGGGGCAGCAGTTGATTCAAGTGGCAGGCCGCGCGGGTCGGGGACACCTGCCGGGCAAAGTGCTGCTGCAAACCTATCAGCCGGATCACCCCCTTCTGCAACTTCTGCTCGCCCAGGGATACGGCGCTTTTGCCCGCGAGTTACTGCGGGAACGGGCGCTGACGCGCATGCCGCCCATCTGGGCCATGGCGCTGCTGCGGGCAGAGTCAAAACGCCCGGAAAACGCCGTGAACTTTTTGCAGGCAGCACTCAAAATCGCGCACAATTTGCGCCCACCAAGTCCCGATCACGCTTATCTGGGTCCCCTGCCCGCCCTGATGGAAAAACGCAATCACCGCTATCGTTATCAATTGCAGATTACCAGCGCACGCCGCACGGATCTCCAGCAATTGTTGAAAAGCGTAATCGAAGAACTAGAGAAGACAGCCCTGGCGCAGCGCGTGCGCTGGAGCGTCGATGTGGACCCGCAAGATATGAGCTAGCGCACATGACAATAAAAAAGCGCTAAATTCGATTCGATATATACCGCCTGCAGCACATTAAAAAATTTCGACACGCTTCACAGTTCTTTCAATTCGTCCAAGCAGGCTACAATGAATAACGTTTTCATTCCGACTTATCGAGATCGACATGGCAAATCAATCGTCCAGTTCTAAAGTTCCCGGCTGGGTGTGGCTTTTCACTGGCACAATCCTCGGAGCATTTATAACGTTTTTGATGCGTTTGAGTGACCTACAACCCGCTGCGCCGACTGCTCGCCAGAATCCACCACCGCCTGCCGCCGCCACGGAGGAGAAAAAAGCTCCGCCGAAATACGACTTCTACAAAATGCTGCGGGATACCGAAGTACCTGTAACCGCAAAACCCAAAACCACTTCTACCACCCCCAAAAAAGCTGAGGAAAATGTTGAATACCTTTTACAGGTTGCCTCTTTCCGTTCAGCGGCGGACGCCGAACAAGTGCGCGCAGAACTAACTCTGTTAAACCTGAATGCGCGCATAGAACAATCGGCTGCCAGCGAAGGCAACACTTGGCACAGGGTTATCGTAGGCCCCTTTGCCAACCGCTCTCAAATGTCCAAAGCGAAGGATATTCTGCTGTCCAACCGCTACGACGCGATGCTTCTCACACGCAAACGCGGCGGCTGATACAACGCTCCGCTTGAAATACTGTCCGTCGGCCCCCACGTTGCACTTCTATTCATAGTCAAACCCCGCCCGCTTTTAGCGGGCGCATTTTTGTAAGGAATATTTGTGGAACAGTACCGCGGGACCACCATAGTTTCCGTGCGCCGTAACGGCAAGGTCGTTATTGGCGGCGACGGCCAAGTTTCTCTTGGCAACACCATCATGAAAGGCAATGCACGCAAAGTGCGCCGCTTATATCGCAACCAGGTTATCGCCGGGTTTGCCGGTGGCACAGCAGACGCCTTTACCCTGTTCGAACGTTTCGAAGCCAAGCTGGAAAGCCACAGTGGCAACCTGGTGCGCGCCGCAGTCGAGCTGGCCAAAGATTGGCGTACGGACCGCGCCCTGCGACGGCTTGAAGCCCTTCTGGCGGTGGCCAACCAGGAAGCATCCTTGATCATCACCGGTAATGGCGATGTGATTCAGCCGGAAAACGATTTGATTGCCATAGGCTCCGGCGGCGCTTTTGCACAGGCGGCCGCTCGCGCACTGCTGGAAAATACTGAGTTAGATGCCCGCTCCATAGTTGAAAAAGCGCTCAATATCGCTGGCGATATTTGCATCTACACCAACCACAACCTCACCATCGAAGAACTCGAGTTTTAAAAATCTCATGACGCAGATGACTCCCCGTGAAATCGTGCACGAACTGGATAAATACATTGTTGGGCAGCAGGCGGCCAAACGCGCTGTAGCCATAGCTCTGCGCAACCGCTGGCGGCGCATGCAACTCGATCCAGAACTGCGCAATGAAGTCACGCCCAAAAATATTTTGATGATTGGACCAACTGGCGTTGGTAAAACGGAAATTGCCCGCCGTTTGGCCAAATTGGCTAATGCGCCTTTTATTAAAGTAGAAGCCACCAAATTCACTGAAGTCGGATATGTCGGTCGCGATGTGGAATCCATTGTGCGCGACCTGGTCGACAGCGCCATCAAACTGTATCGCGAGCAGGAAATTCGCAAAGTCAAACACCGCGCCCTGGATGCAGCGGAAGAGCGCATTCTGGATGCACTCCTACCCCCGCCTCGCCACGATGAGCCTGCGACCGATTCCACCACCCGGCAGGTATTCCGCAAGAAATTACGCCAGGGTGAATTGGACGATAAAGAAATTGAAATCGAAGTAAGCAGCGCCTCCGTCGGCGTTGAAATTATGGCGCCTCCCGGCATGGAGGAAATGACCAGCCAATTGCAGAACATGTTCTCTTCCTTGAGTTCTGGCCGTACCAAAAAACGCAAAATGTCGGTGAAACAGGCATTGAAAAAACTCACCGATGAAGAAGCCAATAAATTGGTCAACGACGAAGAAATCAAAGCGGCCGCCATCAGCGCCGCCGAACAAAACGGCATAGTTTTTATCGACGAAATCGACAAGGTTGCCAAACGCGAAGGCACCACCGGTGCCGATGTATCCCGCGAAGGCGTACAGCGCGACCTTCTTCCTTTAATTGAAGGCTGCACCGTCAGCACCAAATACGGCGTAATCAAAACCGATCATATTTTGTTTATCGCGTCTGGTGCATTCCATTTATCCAAACCTTCCGATCTAATTCCTGAATTGCAAGGCCGTTTGCCCATTCGCGTGGAATTGGATGCTTTAACCCCGGATGATTTCGAACGCATTCTGACAGAGCCGAGCGCGTCCCTGACCGAACAACATATTGCGTTGCTGGCGACGGAAAATGTGCAACTTTCATTCACCAAAGACGGCATCCGCCGCATTGCGGAAATTGCCTACACCGTGAATGAAAAAACCGAAAATATCGGTGCGCGACGCTTGCATACTGTGCTTGAACGTTTGCTCGAAAATGTATCCTTCAACGCCGGAGATGAAGCGACAATAGTTGAAGTAGATGCGAATTACGTCAACGCGCAACTCGCCAATCTCGCACAAGACGAAGATTTAAGCCGGTTTATTCTGTAATGCCTGCACCTTCGGAAATTAAATTAAGGCGCAAATCCAATTTGCTGGAATTGCGCTTTGGCTCCGAGACATTCGAGCTTCCGGCGGAATATCTGCGCGTGTATTCGCCATCCGCCGAAGTGCGCGGTCACGGTCTGGGACAGGAAAAATTACAGTACGGCAAACTGCACGTAAAACTTACCGGAGTGGAACCCCAAGGCAATTACGCTGTGCGCTTGATTTTTGACGACGGCCACGACAGCGGCATATATACCTGGGATTATTTATACGATTTGGGAAGGCGGCAGGCTGCCTTATGGCAATCCTATTTGGATGCGCTGGCAAGCGCGGGAAAAACTCGAGATCCCGACACGTCCGTTGTCAAATTTATTCAATAGTCCAGCTGATTGCCGCCGAAATTTATTCACGATTATCGAAGTTCACCGAGCGAATTTGTCCGGTGTTCGCCGCAAAGAATAGCTCACGCCCTTGATCAACATATTCCTGGATGTGTTTCGGTTTGCCGAACAAATAGCCCTGCAGAGATTCACAGCCTTGGGCGATCAAAAAATCTCTCTGCGCTTCAGTCTCAACGCCTTCTGCCACCACTGAAAGATGAAGCTTGTGTGCCATAGCAATAATGGCCGTCGCAATTTCCGATCCGTGCGGATCGTGCGGAATATCTTCTACGAAAGATCTGTCGATTTTAAGACAATTAATCGGGAATCGTTTTAAATAGGCGAGCGAGCTGTACCCGGTACCAAAATCATCAATGGAAATTCGGCAGCCCAAATCCCGCAATCGGCGCATAACATCGATCGCCATTTGCACATCATCCATAACCAGGGATTCCGTCAGCTCAAATTCCAGCTGTGACGGCTCCACGCCGGAATCCATCATGATTCTTTTGATATCGCGCAACAGGGAGCGGGAATAAAATTGTCTGCCAGATAAATTCACCGCAATGCCGGAAATACCCACATTCTGCAAATAACCGCGATGCTGTGACAAATGAAAACAGACTTGCTCCAACATCAATTGGCCGAGACCATGAATCAAACCCGTTTCTTCGGCGAGAGGAATAAAACGGGCTGGGCTGATGGCACCATCTTCTGGGTCGAACCAGCGCACCAACGCTTCCGCCCAGACAACCTTGCCTTCAGCTGAAACCTGCGGTTGTAAATAAGCTTCCAAAGAACGATTGCGAATTGCCTGCCGCAATTTTTGCTCAATTCGCAAACTTTCCCGCAATTCAACGTCGAGCTTATAAGAGAAAAAATTGACGCGGTTGCGCCCCGAACCTTTCGCTTCATACAAAGCCATATCGGCAGTGCGCAAAAGATCTTCCGCTTTTTCTCCATCCGCTGGATAAAGTGCAACACCGATAGAAGCCGTGACTTCGAGCGTGTGGTTATTAACCGTCACAGGGACATTGATAGCGTCCAACACGCGTTTTGCCAAAGCAGTCACTTCAGAAATTTCTCTGACCGGAGACAGCAGAATAGAGAATTCATCTCCGCCCATGCGCGCCACAGCGTCCTCTTCGCGCACTGCGGAACGTATGCGATTAGCTTGGTGTTGCAAAAATTGATCGCCACCAGCGTGGCCGAGCAAATCATTTACACGCTTAAAATTATCCATATCCAGAACCAGCACCGCGGCTTTAGCGGACGCGCGTTTGGCTTTTGCCAAACCAAAGCCGAGGAGATCGGCAAAAAATCTGCGATTTGGCAATGCTGTTAAAGGGTCGAAGAACGCCAGCTTTTCCAGCTCTTTTTGCGCAATTTTTAATTCGGTGACATCCGCCAAGGTTCCTATCATGCCCTCCATTCCCGACGAGGCCGTCAGGGGGGCGACGTTTTCCATTAAGTATTTTTCGCCGCCGCTTTCTGTTTGGTAACGATATTCCACCAGCACGGGGTGATTTTCTTTACGTGAGCGCTCCCAACTTGCTCGGTATGCACTGAGATCCTCGTTAGAAATACGCCGCTCGTGTTGCTCCCACGCGGCTACATCCGGTTCGGTTCCGGTAATTTTGTACCAGCGCTCATTGGCATATAACAGCTTACCATCCATATCCAATTGAAATATTCCGATCGGCGCGCTGGAGGTCAAAATGCGAAAGCGATTCTCCGAAGATTGCAAAGCGGAATTTTCGCGGGCGAGATTATCGAGCATGCGATTGAACACGTCGACCAGAGCTCCAATTTCATCATCACTACGCCTGGTCGCACGACGCGTGGAATAGGCGTCTTCCACTATGGCTTGCGCCGTCTCATGCAGCTCCTCTAAGGGCTGGGTTACAGAGCGCAATAACCGGCGCAGCACCCGCGTAACAATGGTGAGAACAACCCCAATCAATATGAGGAGCAAGGGAATAAAAAAACGCAGACCTTCAAAAACGAAATTGCGGTTAGCGACCACCGAGATGGTGCCAATGCTCTGATCCAGGTGCTGAACTTCACGCGTAGTGACGGTTTGCCAGATACTTTGCCGCAGCGAAAGCTGAGCAAGGCTATCGCTACAGTTATAGCTGCCTTCTCTGCGGAGGTAATCGCTGAACAGGTTGCCATTTTGGTCGTAAAGGCACACCGCATCGACGTACTTCTGATATTTCGCAGCAGACAAATTCAGCTGCGCAGCGTTTGTGTCGGCAAATTCCAATGCGGCTCGCGAGCGATTGCCGAGGATATCGGCCAGCACCTGCATGTCCCCTTCGAGCTTTTTATTGTTCAACCAGATTTCGATCAGCACCAAACCAAGGCCCGTTATCCCGAGCGTAATGATCATGCTGACCAGAATGGACCGAAGAATCTTTTTGCGGAATGATTTATGAATAACCGCGAGCATATTTATTTCCTTACCACAGCTGCCAGCTCTAGCAACTGCGCATCCAGGGCCACACCGCTACTCTTTGCCCTAGCCAAGTTGACTTCAAAGCTGACCCGCTGTTGGCGGAGCTTCAATTGAATAATGGCATCTTCGCCAAGCCCACGGCGACATCCGTCGCACACCGTTAAAACCGATTTGGCGTCTGCCGCTGCGAGCAACTGCTCGTACTCTGGCTCATTCAGATCCCCTCCCATTACCAGAACCTGACACGACTCTATATCGCGCCGGACGACACGGCGCGCATGTAGTGCACGCGAGGCCACTTTTTGCTGGAGGTCCGCCGCCAACAGCGACACTTCAGAAATTGGCTGACCGACCAGACACACATTGAGTTGGCCGTCATCCGGAATGGTTTCTGCCCATGAGGTAAAACGCATGATCGCCACAATTACGGCGGCTCGCAGCTCACCTTCGCTAGGTGCACCATAAGCAAAGCAGAATACAAACAACACTAAGCCAGGAAGCAATCTAGCTAAGCGCGCCTTGCCACGCGACCCCCTTGTGAACATGTCGATCCTCAAACTATCGGAAGCGATGTGATTGACCCCTCAACGCCAACTGCGACCCTATTTATCCCGTCGCAACACTACTTACCTCGTTATTGCTCTCTTGCCAGCCTCGGTGATCCAGGAGCCTGTCTTGCATCGTCTCTGATTATTTTTGACACAACAGCAATCCCGAACTTGTTTGCTCGCGTTGCAGATTCTCTCAGATTAGTTCACCCCTACAGGTTCCGCCAGCTGCGCAATAGAGGTTGAATCAGGGAAACAAGGGGAAACGGACTCTGCCGCGATGCGCTTACGTCGAACTGAACTTATTCTAAGCACAGACATTTTCTTATCTATTTCCGAGGAAACCAGCCGCTCCTCTGTGACTTTAATCACACACAAAATAGGAGGGATATTTATCTCAACGAAGAAAAATAAAAAAATAATTTCCCAAATTCGTGTGCCATCAAACAGAACCTAATAGCGTTTTGTTTTTGGATAACATCCAGAAAGGAAATTTTTATATTTATGACACTTTATTTAACGTGTTGACTTATAAAATCCTTTTCAAACAATCGTACAAAAAATAATGCCGCAAATGTCGCTAAATACCTCGTTGTCCACGTATATAGCGCTCTATATAATCCACCGGCTCTTTTCTTCTGCGCGAGGAACTGCCATGAACTTGCTAAAAATTCCAAGAAAAACCTTATTTGTTTTATGTGCGTCATCCTCTCTGCTGATAGCCGGCTGTTCCAGCAGTGATAATTCCCGCCCCAGCAGTAACGCGGTGTCCACTCCTCAACAAAATAATCCAGACGTTACTTCGACATCTGTTGCAGGAAATGTTTTAAAAGGAACGGTAAAAAATGCTGATGTCCATATTTACCCGATAAGCAAAGGTAAACTTGCCACCAATCCATTGGCCAGCACTAAAACGGACGACCAAGGGCTTTTCTCAGTTAAAATTCCAACCAAAGCAGCAGACGCAGTGTATATAGAAGTAGTCGCTTCGCCGAACGGGTCCTCGAGAATGACTTGCGACACTGATGTGTGTGGCATCGTTGGTGAAATCGACGGTGAAGACACCAATAACAACGGTGTGCTTGAATTCGGCGAAGACATCGTCCTCTCGGACGATTTTAAGCTGTCCACTATCATTCAAGACTACCAAAGCTCTCCGCAGCTAAAAGTCAGCGTGACGCCCGTCTCGCATTTAGCAGCACAAAGGGTGAAAAAGAAAGGCAAATTCAGCAACGAAGAAATCAATGCTGAGTTAGCGATTCTGGCGGAGTTGCTTAATTTTCCGACCGAATTATCCCAGGCCATTGCACTGGACATTACCAAAGCAATCGACGGCGATGTAGATCCTGAATCTTTACGTTATGCTCTGTACAACGCCGCTGTTGCGCGATATGCACACCAAAAACACCTGACCATTCCTAAAGCCATCGAAAAGATCGATGCCGAGCTTTTTTATGATAATGGCGATGTCAATCGCGGTTTGTTATTGGAGCTTCTGCATCACGCCAAACACGAAGCTAAACGAATAACCAAAGGCCGACCTGACCTGCAACATTTAATCAGTGAAATACTACTGGTAATCACTCGTTACGAATGTATACCCGGCGATCCGTGCGGGCCGATCAAACCACCTCTACCACCCAAACCTCCGGTTGGAGAACTGGCGAAGGTAAAAGAGTTTGTCAAAGATTTTCGCGGTTGGTTGCGCAACTTAACTCAGCAAAATGAGACCGCCTTGGCCAACTTTAAAGCCCGCACTGAGTCACTTGGGAAACTATGGGAGGACGACGTCAAGATTCTTGCATCCGCATTAAATGATGTATTGCCCGGAATTGGGCAAGCAGTCTCACCATCCTACAGCTTCTGCTACTACTGCGAATCGGACGGTCTAATAAGTATTGCAGCGGTTGAAAAAGAACTCGTCATAGGCGATCTGGTTTATCGACTGCATTCTGACGGCACGCTGGATGTCGAAGGATCCATCCACGGTGTAGGCGTCGATATTCAATTGCAATTGCCTCCGATTGACGAATGGGCTACCAGTCATTCCATTGATATAGCTGCAGGCCGTCTGTCGCGCGAAGATATTCAACTCGTGATTGCCAAGGGCAGTACGATCAATGCAGTGTTCCCGAATTCAACGACACCGGAAGAAATCATCGACCAAATTGAAAACGATCAAATACCGGTAATTTCTCAATTGTCCGCAGCGGTCAAATTCACCATAGAAGCCAAATATGGTTTGGCTCAGGGCGGCGTCATTGACTTTGAGAGCGCGCCCGATTCCAATTTGCTCGACACTAACGACTGGAGCATTGTTTCAGGCAAAGCTAACAGTGGCACTTCCTCTCTGCGCGCTCCGGCGATTGGCAATAACGACAGCACGCAAATCAGCTCTACTTTTAACACCTGGGGTGGCTACCTGAGCTTCGCCTATGCGGTGGAATCCGAAGCAAGCTACGACTTCTTCAATGTGTATGTCGACGGTCAGCGAGTTCTCTCCGCCAGCGGCTATCAACCGAAATTTGAAAACGCTTACGTTTTCCTCGCTCCCGGCGAACACACAATCGTGTGGGAATACATTAAGGACGACTCCGTGGGTCATAATCAGGACACAGTATGGATTGACGACATACAATTCCCATTGCTTGTGGGTGACAGCTCTGTAGACGTAGTGTCACACAACCTGCTGACAGGCAATCTCACAGCGACCGCCTATAAGCTCGACGAACCCTGGCAGCTTTCTCCAACTGGCTACATACCAGGAGAAATTACACTAAATGCCAAATTCTCTAATAAATTCCTTGTCGGCAGTGGAATTGAAGAAGACGACATTCAGCTGAAACTGTCTGCAGTCATACAAAATGCTGCCGACTTCGTACCGCCACAACCCTATGATGAAGGCACACTGCAAATTTTGGGTAACTACACGGTTGCGCCCAACCTATTTACCTTTAATTTGCAAAATTGGAGCATTCATATCACGCCGACCGGCACCCCCAATACTTATCTTTATGAGCTCTATCGCAAGGGCGACGAGGATCCGATTCAGTCTTACCTCGCGACATCAACCAGAGCCACTTTGAGGGAAGTCGCTGGCGATTTAATTCCGAATTCCGGAATTGGCCGAGATGTTGTGGTACCGCAGGAAGGTTTGTATATCACGACGCTGGTAGGATCATCCCCTTGGGGTGTTTATCCGAACAGTCGTTTCAGTGCTGCCGGTGGCAACATTTATGGTTATCTCGTTACACCTTACGATCCAACCGAAACGGATGACCAATTCCTGAAAATTGCGGTATCTCTGGAAGCAGAGCTCAAACCGTTTGATCTTCCTCATTTGACATTTGGCAGCAAGTTAACACGTGACAAACTCAATGAAGGAACTTTCTCCTTTTACATCATCGTTGATGGCAAACGCTTCAATTTCAATACGCAGTACTGGTATCACTTGCCTGGCTACGGTGGCAGCGACGAGTCGGTCGATCTTAAAAAACCGAAGCTGGTCATTGAAAATCAGCACGGCGTGAAGCTTGATCTGGCCTTCCCGGATGTGGAGGATGTTGGCAGCAAAGATAACCCTGAACTGGAAGGTAAACTGGTTTACAACAACAAAGTTTATGGAACTATTAAACGGGTTAAAGGAATCATCACCATCGAGTACATCGATAACACTGGTGAATCCATCCCTTGACATAAATCATAAAAAAGGCGGCCTAGGCCGCCTTTTTTTGTTTGTGCTCACAGTAAACTGTAGATTCACCATCAAACAGAGGCAGGTAATGATTTTGCGAAAAACAAATATTGGCTTTTTCTTATTTTTGTCCACGCTCTCTGTAGCCAATCATGCAAACGCAAAGCCCAGCTTTGGAACCGAGGTCAACATTTCCTCTATCAGCCTCAGCGAGCCTGTAACCATAAAAACCAATTTTGATGATTGGGAAACGGATGAGGAGCTAAAACCCGGCAATCGACTCTATTCCAAGCAAGTTGCCCGAGCCGGTTTCACCATCAATCGGGTTCATCTTGGCTACACCAAACAATTGTATTACTACCTGAATTTTTCCCATGACACTGCTCTGTTGCATTATCGTGAACGCAACAATATCAAGCACGACAAAACAACTTTCGACATTTACCTAAACGCCAATAATGCGGAGGCGGAAGGTTTTTATTTGGGTTATACGGTTGAATGGAAAGGGCTGAGTGTCAATGCCACACTCAATTACCTTGACCTCGAAGAGCTTTATTACGGAGAGGCCTTCGGCTTTTTTGATCCCGCTGAGACGGCCAGCAATCGCACCGAAATCACTATCGACTACGCCTATCCCGAGGACCGTATTTTTGAACGACCCGTTGACCCGCCGGAGGGAACCGGAATCACCTTGGATCTGAATATTCAATACTCCTGGCGCGAGCACAGTTTCGCCGCCTTGATCGGCGAGGCTTATTCAGATCTTTATTGGAATACCGCACCGGGCAGCCGCATTGAAGGCAATCTCAATAGCTTGCTGTCCGACGATGAAGCCGCCATCCGCTACAGCCACTTTCGCGCCCAGATTCACCAGCGGCTCCCCGTCCACACACAATTACATTACCGCTACCGACTCAATCCGCAATTCAGCGCAGGGTTGAATCACGAAAAGCTCGACAATAAACGCTGGACTGCCTGGGCAGGCAATTGGCATATCACACCGAAATGGACAGGCAGTGTTCTATGGAACCCTGATGACAGTATCTGGGGGCTGCAAATCAAACACCCACATTTCGCCTTTGGCTTGGCAAGTGACAGTTCGGACTATCGCAAAAGCCATTACCTCAAACTTCAATTAGAGGTTCACGCCAAATTGTTTTAATACATCGTCAAGATGACAAGGCGAGGAAATAAAAGAAGCGGACTTCCATGTCCGCCAAAAAAAGGCGGCCAACCTCCGGCCGCATAAGCGGGTTCAGTGCATCGATTTGGGATAGAGAGCTGAATAAACGTCAATAAAAGAGGAGTGTTTATTGACGTTGATATCGAGGCGCAGCTTTCTTGCCAAATCACTCGCGGAAATAACGCCGCGAATTTTGTGTAGCGTTCGGTCAACCACCAAATAATGTTGGTGTGGGTTGTCTTTGAGAATCTGGACCAGGTCGCCGACAGTGGCGTAGCGCAATTCGTGATAATCCAACGCCCGCAAAGATTCTTTCGGCCTCATAAAATCCGCTGCCGACAGATCTTCCCGCAGATAACCTTGCGCGACTCTTTTCAGAATTTCTTGCGCGTTCAGGTCATCCAAACTGATCAGCCCTAGAAATTGATTCTGCTTATCCACCACAAGCTTCATGCGCACGTGATTTCGCAACATTTTTTGTTCTATGTCACAAGCAGGTTCGTCTACATCTGCGACCATTGGCTCGTGATACATAAAATCGGTCAACACCGACAGCGCAGGAGAATCGAGCGTGATATCACTGACCACCTCCGGTCGCGCCAACTCATCAAATGATTCAACTTGATAAAGATTGAATCTTTTCATTGTTATATCTCCGTATGACGCGGTGAAAACCAAGGCAATACAGACACGCCTGTGCAGCTGCCCGGAATTCACTGCTCGGAAAGAAATACCCATGCCGACTCAATAGAGTCAAACACGGAATAAACAAATCACGGAGAAATTAAGCGATGGGAGGAGCGCGAATTGAATAAAAGGAAATCGAGATGCGATCAATATTCGAAGCGATTTCGAGGAAAATAACCTCGCCAAGACCTGGCTCGTCGGGATTTATTGAATTTATCGGATGAAGATCTTCGCTTTCTGTATCCGCTTTTTTCGCGTGCTCAGAAGCAGGAAGACTGGGAATCAGATCACCTGCAGCAATAAAGCTTTTTGTTTTGGCCGCGTGATACTCCCGGCCAGCAGAGCCCGGCAGTAACGCCAACAAAAAACTTAATAAGAGGAAGTACTTCATGGGTGCTTATCGCTGACTGCAGAAATGCCAAGCGCCAATGTTAGCATTATTGAAAATCGCATTGGGCGTCGACGCATCATACACCGCCTCAAGCGCGGCTAGAAATCATTTTTGCGTATATCCGACCGAGAGGCGATTCTGTCGACCGAAGCGCTTCTCAGCATTTACGGATGCGGCTTCGATCCCATCTCCTCAGGAGCATCAATCTGACTGGCCATAGCGCCGGTTTTTTCATCGGGCTGCTCCGGCCCAAACGGTTCCACCGGCTGGCGTTCGTCCATTTGTACTTGCGCGCGATTACGCGGCAGCGCTCCGGGATGTTCCTTCTGCAACCACAGGATCATTTTTTCCCGAATTTCACACCGCAGATCCCAGGCGGTCGGACTGTTCTTGGCGCTCATCAGCGCGCGCAGTTCGATGGTATGTTTGCCGGAATCGATCACCTGCAGCACCTGAACATTACCATCCCACAGCTTGGACTGACTGAGAAATTCTTTCAGTTTTTGCCGCATCTGGGTGATCGGCACTGTGTAATCCGTATGCCAGGTCACTACCCCTATGATGGATGCCGTTTCGCGCGTCCAGTTTTGGAAGGGTTTCTCAATAAAATGACTTAATGGAACGATCAGTCGGCGCCAATCCCACAATTTCACTACCACGTAAGTCGAGGTAATTTCCTCGATCCACCCCCACTCTCCTTCGATAACCACCGCATCTTCGATACGGATAGGTTGCGTAAGGGCGATCTGCAATCCCGCCAATAAGTTGCTCAATACTGGTCTTGCAGCGAAACCCACCACAATGCCCGCCACGCCGGCAGAGGCAAAAATCGATACGCCGATACTGCGCGCACCGGGAAATGTCATCAGCATAGCGGCGATAGTGACGAGGAAAATGATCATTACCATCGCCTGGCGCAAGACGCGCAAGCGCGTACGAATTTTGCGGGCTTCGAGATTGTTTTCTACGTCTATGCGATGACGCGATATAGAAAAGTCAGTTAATACGGTCACGGCGAGAATGGCGACTCGCCCAACCACAGCAACAATACAGAGTGTTGTCACCTGGGAAATAAACGCCTCTGCGTGCTCAGGCATTTGCACCAGGGGAAGTGTCAGCTCAACCGCAATAATCATCATGCCGAGGCGCACCAGATTGCGCACCCGATCGACCAATCTGAACCACTGCAATTTTTCCGGCCCATGAGACAGACGCCGCAACACTTTGAATAACAGCCAGTGCGCCACAACAGCGAGAATAACCGCCGCTATCACCACGGCGACGCCTGGGAGATTTTCGATTCCAAGGCGCGCGGAAATATTGCCCAGTGCGGTTAAAGTGCCGGATGTTTCTTCCATCTCTTTCCCCTGCCATTTCATTAAAAGCAGCAGGCGGAACTGCAAGATACTGGCCATGGCACAGGATGCGAAATTTGGCGTGTTCACGCGCACATCGCGGAAATTTTTTGTAAATCTTCCCGCGCTACGAACGCAAACTTACAGAAATTGAAGGACGATGGCCGCGGTTTTCCGCCGCCACCATCGACAGGAGTGTCAGGCGGACTTGGGCAATTTGGACACTGCGGGCTTCACGCCGACCTTAACCACTTGGTTGTTTTCCAATTCCGCCACGGTCCAGATCATACCGTTCCATTCGATGTGGTCACCCAATACTGGTCGGCCACCAAAACGTTGGGAGATAAACTCGCCCAAGCTCAGATTGGCATCGACCGATTGCAGGTCCAGCGAATACAGCGGCGCAACCTCGCCCATCAGTGCGTCGCCACGCAAAATGAAGTCGCCGAAGAAACGCAGATCGTGCGTGCGCTTAGGTGCAACACTAAACAGCTTGCTGAGCGCGGGCAGATCGTACTCATGACCTATTACACAGAGAATATCCCCTGCCAACAGTCGGGTACTTCCCGTCGGGTGCAGCAGTTGGTGGTTGCGGAATAAGGCGGCGATACGGGTGCCTTCGGGCATATGAAGTTCGCGCAGAGGAGCGCCGATACACCATTTTTCTTCGCCCAAACGATAAATGAACAATTCCCACTGGCTGGTCGTGTGGACGCCGAGACCTGCACGCGAAATCGGCATAGGCACGGATGGAACCACCACATCTGCCTTTTTGGCGGCCCAGGTGAGGGTCGTCCCCTGCACCAGCAGCGAAACCAGCACAATAAAGAAAGCGACATTGAAGAACAGCTGCGCGTTTTCCAGACCCGCCATTAGTGGAAACACCGCGAGAATAACGGGTACCGCGCCGCGCAATCCTACCCAGGAAATAAACACGCGCTCGCGCAGGTTGAATCCTTTGAACGGCAGCAAGCCGAGAAAGATCGACAAAGGCCGTGCAAACAGAATCATCCACACAGACAACAAAAGTGCAGGCACCGCGATGGGCAGCAAATTGCTCGGCGTGAGCAACAAGCCGAGCACCAGGAACATGCCGATCTGACTCAACCATGCCAAGCCGTCGAACATGTGGAGAATACCGGAACGGTTGCGGATAGGTCGGTTACCCAACCAAAGGCCGCATACATAAACCGTCATAATGCCGCTGCCACCTATAGCTCCGGAGATGGCGTACAGCATGATGCCGCCGCTGACCGCGAGCAGCGGATAAAGGCCGTCGGCAATATCGAGGCGATTGATCATCCTCAGCAGCAGCCATCCGCCAGCCAGCCCCAGCAAAATTCCCAGGCCAAACTGCTGCACGAGGCTGAGCAGAATTTTGAAAGAAAAGCTGGTTTCACCTGCCGCAATCATGGCAATCAGGGTGACCGTCAAGAACATCGCCATGGGGTCGTTACTACCCGATTCTATTTCGAGCGTTGATCCGACCCGTTCATTAAGCCCTTTGCCATTCAACAAATTGAAAACCACTGCGGCGTCCGTCGAGCCGACAATCGCCCCGATCAACAAACCTTCCAGCAATTCCAAATCGAATAACCAAGCGGCGGCCAACCCGGTTAAACCCGCCGTTACCACTACACCAAATGTAGCGAGCGATAGCGCCGGCCACAGCGCCACGCGGAAGGTCGAGGCCCGGGTTCTCATCCCACCATCCAGGAGGATGACCGCCAGCGCGAGGTTACTGACCAGATAGGCCGCGTGATAGTTATCGAAGACTATGCCGCCGATACCATCCACCCCAGCCAACATCCCCACACCGAGGAAAATGACCAGAACCGGTACGCCGATGCGGTTGGAGAAAGAACTGACGAGGATGCTGGCAGCAACCAGCATAGCGCCCAGGAGAAGGAGATTATTGATGGTACTCGCGCTCAATGTATGTCCCGATATGATGGAGTGGCGATGAGAAGAATCGAAAAATGAATTGTAGCGGCCTGAGGGCTCAGTTCGCGGATAAATTTTTCGTCAATTCAAAAATAGCAATTGCACACGCGGTTACCACATTCATCGACGAATTGCGACCGAGCATGGGAATGTGCACCGTCTGCGCAACCTCATCCAGCAAAGGTTGACTCACGCCTTTATTCTCACTGCCGACAATCAAAAGCACTTCAGAAAAAGCAGAAAGCTGCGCTTGGCGAATGTCGATACTAGCGCGCGTAAGCTCCAACGCAAGCGTTATAACGCCGCGGCGTTTAAATTCTGTGACTAGTAGCAATGGATCCGCGACATGACTCCACTCGACATATTGTTCCGTCGCCCTGGCCGTGCGTCGCAACTTTGCATTGGGAGGTGTTGGCGATGCGCCCGCGAGATATAAATGTCGGACACCCAATGCATCCGCCAAGCGAAACATGCTGCCAATATTAGCCGGATCTTCCACACTGTCGGCAAGTAAATACAGCGGAAATGTTTTGCCACTGGCTACGTGATCTGCGTGAGTCAGTTGAATATTTTCCGGCGCTTCGCTCATGCACCGCTTCTCATATATACCCAGTTCTGCTGAACGTCGTCGCACACAATCAATTGGTCACTCAATCTCATGCACTGATGAATGCCCTCTGGTAGTGCATTGTTGTAATGCGATTGCACACCTAACGCCGCCTTATCTTTTTTGAGAAATACAAACATCTCACTCATGCGTTTGCCGAATTTCGTGCCTTTGGCCTGTGCGTCCATTAGCGTGTGATAAAACTTGGTAAATGACATAGTCGATGCGCCCAAACCAATATTGAGCATCGAATCTATGTAATGACGATAGGTTTCAGCCGCATAGGAGTGCAATTCGGCTGCATCGCCAGGAGCACCTTGGTACTCAGCAAACATCACAGGATTGTCAGGATCGAGCGCACCCCGGGACAGGCGACTGTTGGGCTGATTACCTTGCAATTGATAGCGTTCACCGCCGCAGCGAATAATGGTTTCGCGCAACTCGCACTCGGACAAGGAGCCTTCAGCCAACTTTTCACGGGATGATTCTTTAGCCACCGCAGCTGAACGTACAAATGCATTGTTTGATGCTTGTGGCGCGGGTGGGGGACTGGCAGGCGGTTTAGCTTTTGCCTGGGTCTCGGGCGGCAGTGTTATGCCCGCCTGCTCCGCCGGTCGACGCAACAGCAAACGCTGGGTTTTTTCCGGATTGCGGCGAAACTCCTGCAAACTCGGTAAAGCAGCCGCTGGATTGGCCGCACGCACTTTGCAGTAGGTTTGTTCCAGCGGTGTGCGCGCCTGTTCTGCGCAATTGCTGCGATCCTGAGCCGCGGATTCCCCGCAAATCAGGACCATCACCCATAACCCAATCCAGCTTCTGCCTCGCATTCTTATCTTTCTCTCAAATGAATGTTTGGCGATTTTAGTGCAAGCTGGGGTTGTCCAGTATTCCTATCACTGGTTGTTTCGCCCCATTGATGTTTCTCCGTACAATAGCCAACTTGCCAACAGGGGGCCCTATGGACCAAGACGAGTACACACATTTCGGCTTTCAAAAGGTTAAAGCGAGCGAAAAAGCCCACAAAGTGGCCGAAGTTTTCCATTCTGTGGCCGGCAAATACGACCTGATGAATGACCTTATGTCCGGCGGCATCCACCGGCTGTGGAAATTGTTCACCATCGAAATGGCCGCCGTACGCCCCGGTCACGCCGTCTTGGATATCGCCGGTGGCACTGGAGACCTGGCGGCCAAGTTCTCCCGTTTGGTAGGTCCGCAGGGGACAGTCGTGCTGGCAGATATCAACAATGCCATGCTGCGCGTAGGCCGCGATAAGCTGCTGGACAGGGGACTCAGTCAAAATCTGGAGTTTGTTCAGGCGGACGCCCAATACCTGCCATTTCCGGACAATACCTTCGATTGCATCACCATCGCCTTTGGTCTGCGCAACGTGACCGACAAAGACCTCGCTCTACGCTCAATGCTGCGCGTGCTGAAGCCGGGCGGCCGGTTGCTGGTGTTGGAATTTTCCAAACCGCGCTCCAGCGTGCTGGAAAAAGCCTACGACCTCTATTCCTTCCGCGTTCTGCCGGTTATGGGACGCCTGGTGGCGGGCGACGCCGACAGTTACCGCTATCTGGCCGAAAGTATTCGCATGCACCCGGACCAGGACACGCTCAAACACATGATGGAAGATGCCGGTTTCGTTCAGTGCCAATACCACAATATGACCGGCGGCATAGTGGCCCTGCATAAAGGAATCAAAGCCTGATGGATCCCGCTTTCCACTCCGCCCTGGCGCGCGCCCTGGAGTTCGCCGTCAACCGCGCCCTGGCCTACGACCCGGGCAGCCTGAGCGCTTTAGGAAAATTGGCGGGAAAGCATTTGCATCTCGATCTGCACAAACCCGATCTGAGCTTTTACATAGGCTTCGAACGCAACAGCGTCCGAGTGCTGAGCTATCTGGAAGATAAACCCGACTGCACGCTCAGTGGCACCGGGCCAGCGATCGCCAGCTTGCTGTGGCGCGACCAACACACTTTGGCCGGTTCCGGCGTGGAGGTCAGCGGCGATATAGGTTTACTGCGCGCCTTACAGGAAACCCTGGCCAAGCAGGAAGTGGACTGGGAGCAGATTCTGGTCGAGGCCATGAGCCGGGTCACCACACCCTCTGCCGCTGAACTGCTGAGTTATCCTATTTTCCGCTTTATCCGCTCCAGCGCGGAGCAAGTTCGCCGTCACGCAGCCATCACGCCTGATTGGATGCGCGACTATCTCACGGAAGAAATTCGCCTATTGCCATCTCCCTACGAAGTTCGCGCCTTTGCCGCCGATGTGGATGAAGTGCGCGCAGCCACTGACCGGCTCGACGCTCGCATTCGCAAACTTCGCCAACAACTCGATTTGCAGAAGCCTCCTCATCCGTGACTCATTTTCGCCGCCTGCTCACCATACTCGCGACCTTCGGTCGCTATCGCATTGATGAGCTATTACCAATTCACGCGCGCCCCCGCGCCCTCTCCTGGTTGATGCGCCCTTTTCGCCGCACTGAGAAAACCGAACTCAGCCGCGGCCAACGCCTGCGTATGGCCCTGGAGGACCTGGGGCCGATCTTTATTAAATTCGGCCAACTGCTGTCCACCCGGCCCGATCTGCTGCCACCGGATATAGTGGAAGAACTCAATAAACTGCAGGATCGGGTGCAACCATTTCCCGGTAGCCAATTCCAGGCAATGGTCGAACAGGCGCTCGGCCAGCCGGTGGATGTGGCGTTTGCCCGCTTCGATCTGGAACCTTTGGCATCGGCCTCCATTGCCCAGGTGCATGCGGCCTGTCTCAAAGACGGTACCGAGGTCGTCGTTAAGGCGGTGCGCCCGGGAATCGAAAATGTTATCGAGCAAGACGTCGCGCTTATGGCCTGGCTCGCCAAATTGATCGAACGCTACAGCCTGGATGGCCAGCGTCTGCGCCCGGTACAGGTGGTGGACGAATACCGCCAGACCATCTTCGACGAGCTCGATCTGATGCGCGAAGCCGCCAATGCGGCGCAATTGCGGCGCAATTTCGAGACTTCTCCCCTGCTGTATGTGCCACGCATTTATTGGGAATACTGCCGCCGCCGGGTGCTGGTAATGGAGCGCATTTACGGTGCGCAAGTGACCGATTTGGAAACCCTGCATAAGCACGGCGTGGATATCAAACGCTTGGCCGAACGCGGGGTGGAAATCTTTTTTACCCAGGTGTTCGAGCACAATTTCTTCCACGCCGATATGCACCCGGGCAACGTCTATGTCTCTCTGGAAGATCCGGACAACCCGAGTTATATCGCCCTGGATATGGCCATCATTGGTTCCCTGTCGCGCGAGGACCAGTTCTATCTCGCCCGCAACCTGCTGGCGATGTTCCGCCGCGACTATCGCCAGGTGGCAGAGCTGCATGTTCTATCGGGCTGGGTGCCAAAAGACACCCCCATCGGCGCCTTCGAGGCCGCCATCCGCACCGTTTGTGAGCCGATTTTCGCCAAGCCTATAAAAGATATTTCCTTTGGCGATGCCCTGATCACCCTGTTCCAAACCGCACGCCGGTTTGATATGCCGGTGCAGCCGCAACTGGTGCTGCTGCAAAAAACCCTGGTGAATATCGAAGGTCTCGGCCGCCAGCTGTATCCCGAACTCGACTTATGGGAGACCGCCCATCCTTTCCTCGAACGCTGGCTGAAACGCCGCTTCCATCCGAAAACCCTATTTCACGAACTGCGCCGCCAGGCGCCGGAATGGATGGAAAAATTCCCGGAAGTGCCGCATCTGGTATTCGATACCCTGCATAAAATCAACGAACTGGGCGAGACCGCTCCCGAATTGCGACGGGCGAGCATAGAAATTCGGAATTACAGTCTGCAGCAGCAACAACGCAAGCGTCGCCGTCTGATTGCAGCGATCGCCTTTGCGGCCTCGGCCTATTGGCTATGGCCTTCGGCACATGCACTGCCGCTGGAAGGTGTGTTGTTGGCAGCCGTCGGTTTGATTGCTTTATTGATGAGCTGACGTGAAAGTATTCGTTAAAACGTTCATATAAATTCATTAAACACTTATGAAAGTCCTCATACAGCGCGTAAAACAAGCGCATGTTGAAATTGCAGCTGAAACAGTCGGTCGCATTGAGCGCGGCTTGCTACTATTGGTTGGTATCGAAAAACATGACACAGCGCAGGCAGTTGAGCGCATGGCGGAAAAAGTATTGGCGTACCGGGTATTTGCGGATTCTGCGGATAAAATGAATTTGAACGTGCGGGATATAGCAGGCGGCTTGCTGGTGGTTTCGCAATTTACTTTGGCTGCCGATACCGGAAAGGGGCTGCGTCCGAGTTTTTCTTCCGCCGCACCGCCGGATCTCGCGCTACCTTTATTTGATACATTTGTTCGAAACCTGCGGGAGCGCTATCCCATTGTGGAAACCGGCGTTTTTGCCGCGGATATGCAAGTGCACCTTGTTAACGATGGCCCGGTGACTTTCCTGCTGGAATCGTGACGAATCTGGAGCAGTAATAAAAGGACTAACCTTTAATCAAGTTTAATAATGAGGAATTGCCATGGAACCTGTCTCAGCAACGCTAATCACCTTCGGCGTCATATTGCTGGCTTTCAGCTGGTTTTACTTGATGTTTGTATCCTTTGAAGAGGATTTTGGCTGGGGCCTCTGCGCCATTTTCTTGCCGCCACTTGCCTATTTGTACGCATGTTTTAATTGGTCAAAAACACAAAGCATTTTATTGCTGGCTGTGCTGGGCTGGATACTCATTCTTATCGGTTGGTAAAAAGCCCAAAAAAATACCCCTTTTCTAAAACTACAGCTAAACTTCATACAAGAAGCTCTCGTCGACCGTCCTGGCGGCGAGAGTTCATCTTTCTCCGGAACTTCAAGTCGGCCCGTTTTATGGCCAGTTCAAAGACGCCGCGCTGACATCCGTCTTTTCAGCGGTGATGGAAGTATCCGGCACACATAATAGAAGCCCTCGAAAGTAAGCATTGGGACGCTTCCAAAATCCGGCGTCACGGCAGATCAATAGTCCTGGCCCTCCGCCAGGCAGTAGCCATCAGTTACAACAATAAAAATCTATGTCCGCGCGCACTGCGCGCATCCGACTATTGCTTTAACCAGCATATCGACGGATCTGACCACAGGGAACCGCTATGACGCACGAGAACAAACCAGCCAATGAAGAAATCTTTTACGACAAATTAATTGAAATCCTGCGGGCAAAAATGGAGAGAGAAACGCCCGATCTTATGCAGCGGGACGCTCATCCCAAACAGCACGGTTTGGTAAAAGCGTACTTTACCGTTGAAGAAAACCTGCCAAAAAATTTATGTCACGGCGTGTTTATTCCGGGCAAAAAATACGATGCCTGGGTTCGATTTTCCAATCAAAACGCACCTGTTCAAGCGGACAATAAAAAAGATATTCGCGGGGCAGCCATTAAACTTATGAATGTTCCGGGAGAAAAACTGGATATTGGCGACAACAATAAAACAAGCCAGGATTTTGTAACCATATCCACACCGGTCTTCGTTACCCACGACGTGGAAGAATTTTTTAATCTTATAAAGGCTTTGGTATCGGGTAAACTGGCGTTAATTTGGCATCTCATGCGTCATCTCCGTTCTTTTCTCAATCTTTTAAAATCCAAAAAAAACTATTTCAGCCCCCTGCAGACTCGCTACTGGAGCACTACGCCCTATCTGCTGGGCCCCGATCAGGTTGTCAAATATTCGCTTATACCTCACGCAGGAATTCTGACCAAAATTCCAGAAAATCCCGGCGAGAATTATTTGCGGGAAAACATGAAGAAACAACTGGCGGAGCAAGATTACGCCTTCGACTTTTGCGTCCAACTGCAAAAAGATCCGCAAAAAATGCCCGTAGAAGATCCAGGCAAATTATGGCCGGAAGATCTCTCTCCGTTCATTAAAGCCGCCACTCTTTTGATCCCGCAACAATCATTCGACACACCAGAACAAAATACCTATGGCATTAATATGTCTTTTAATCCGTGGCACTGTTTGCCCGCGCATAAACCGATCGGCGGCATCAACCGCGCCCGCAGAGTCATTTATTTCGCGTTATCGGACTTTCGCCACCGAAAGAATCACACTCCCCTGTTTGAACCAACCGACCACAGCATTCCCAGTTAAAAATGCAATAAGACGAAGCCATTACGAAAAAATGAGGTACAGGTATGTCCAATATCGCTGGCAAGTCATACGCCATGACTGTTATCACACCCATTCCCAAAATATGGGCTTGGGTTAATTTATTGAAATTTTGGTATTCTAAAAATATCAGAAAGAAAAAGTCATTCGGGTTACAAACACTTTCCCTGATTCATTATGCCCGCTGGGT
Organism: Saccharophagus sp. K07; assembly: GCF_014336955.1. Taxonomy (GTDB): domain Bacteria; phylum Pseudomonadota; class Gammaproteobacteria; order Pseudomonadales; family Cellvibrionaceae; genus UBA5868. The sequence goes on from NZ_QRAI01000003.1 coordinate 107,139, forward strand.
TATCATTCGGCCCAGTCAATTTCCCCGCCTCTCCAGCAATCAGCCCAAGGAAGATTTGCACTACGCCTATATGCTGTTTTTCTCCAATTTCAACGGCAGCTGGTCGCAATATGTCGACTCTTTTCATATGGCAATACCAAAAGGGCTGGATCGCATTTGGAAACACAATTTCAAGTATCCCAAATCGGTTCCTCTGCAACCTTTTCATCGCTATATCCTCCACAACCAGATCTGGACAGATCATTATTACAATGCTTATCCACTGGCCTCTTCCAATGACGTGAAAGCCGCCATTGCTTTGCGAGCGGCTTTATTAGAATTCATCAAACAAAGCGAAAATATGTCGCCAGAAGAGTTTCAAAAAGCCTACAAAGCATTCCTTTTCTACAACCAGCAACATATTGCAAAAATGCACTCAGCGCCTGTCATCAACCTTGCCGATCAGGCCAAGGTTGAGCGCGTGCGCCTTATCGAATCATATGAAAAGACATTGAGGGACGAGCATGGCAAACCTAATTTCTGAACCCACCCCATTGACCGTGTTAAGCCCAATAAAAAATGGTGATGATGGAAGTCAGACTTTTGCCTCGTTAACGCGAAAGTATTTGCAAAGCCTAGACATCCATGAAAAAAGTCCTATGGCCAAGGTTCCCAATACTTTTCTCTGTCGTTTCTTTGTCCTTAATGATGTTTTTTTCGAAGGCTCGCCAGGAAAAGTAGATCACTTGAAATCCAAGTATTTGGTATTCTGCTGTAATTTTCATGGTGATCTGAATACCTATTTGCGCGAATTTTGGCAAAACGCACAACAGGAAGCCCAAAAAATCTGGAGGCATTGTGTCGCCTTCGAGCAAGTCCACGACGCAGAATCGTTTATTGATTACATTAAGAAATGCGAACTCAACACCACCATCTATTTTAATGGCTCAACAGGTCTGCCACTGGATGAGCAGTTGAAAGCGCTTTATTTGAAACAGGAATTTTCACAATTTGCGTGTGAAAAACAAGGACTTTCGGCAGAAGCTTTATTTGAAGCTTTCCAGGAGTTCGTTGAGCGCACACGTCCAGCAGATCTTACCGGCCCCACCTGGAAGCCGGGACAAAACACGCTTTGATCATAGAAAAAGGAAATTTTTATGCCCGACCAACATATTGATCTCAATGATATTCAAGGCAATATCGTAAAAGCCTACGGCCGATTTGGTTATCCGAAAGCGCGCTATATTTTTTTCCAGTTTCACGATGTAGAAGCAGGGCGAAATTTTATCAGAGACCTTCTGCCCCTTATTACAACCGGCCGCCCTTGGTGCAAAGACCAACCACCATCAGCCACAACCAATATTGCTTTTACTTACCAGGGGCTTAAACATCTCGGTTTGCCTACCAAAACGCTGCATAGTTTTCCTGAAGAATTCAGCATGGGAATGAAAGCCAGAGCTGACATATTAGGAGACGATGGCGAGAGTTCGCCGACAGAGTGGGATCCCATATGGCATCACGACAAATATATTCATATGTTTATGTCGATCAACGCCAAGTCGCTGGAAGCTCTGGAAGAGCGCTATAAGAAAATACAAGATCTACTGAAAAAAAGCTCCGGATTAGTGACCCAGCTCCGCGGACACAGAGACGGCCAGAGAGACGATTTACCTTATCAGGAAGCCAGCGCAATTTTTGTCGATGGCAAGCCCACACCCACAGAACATTTCGGTTATCAGGATGGCATATCAGACCCTTATTTCAAGGGCAGTGGCGGCAACCCTCTCAATGTCGTGGGAGGCGGCAAACCCACTCGCGGCGACCCAGCGACGTTGCAAGGATGGGAGCCGCTGGAAACCGGCGAATTTATTTTGGGTTATCCGGACGAAACAAAAGAATTACCCATAGCACCTGTGCCGACACTTTTATCCTTCAACGGCACATTTATGGTGTATCGCAAACTTCACGAAAAGGTCAAAACATTTCACGACTACATAAATAATGTCGGCAAGGATTTTCCAGGAGGCCCAGAGGCAGTGGCCGCCAAAATGGCTGGGCGCTGGCGCAACGGGGCACCTCTAGTGTTATTTCCGACGCGGGAGGAGGCCAATGCATTTGCGCAGGAATACGAAAAGGCCCGCGAATTAGCAGCTACTTCTGCCAAAGGGAAGAAGCGCTATGAGGAACTGCGCCTTAAAAGGACCGGCTTTAATTTCGGTAATGATCTCGCAGGAAGCCGATGCCCTATGGGCGCCCATATCCGCCGCGCAAATCCGCGCGGCTGCCTGGAATTTGGCATAAAAGACGCGTTTGCTACGCCAGGTGCGTTGGATAATCGCCGGCGCATTCTGCGGCGCGGCTTGCCCTACGGAGAAGTGACCAATCCGCTCTCCGACGATGGCGAACACGGCGTTATTTTTATGGCCATAGGCACCAGCATCGAGCGACAGTTTGAATTCGTGCAACAGCAGTGGATCAACTACGGTAACGATTTCAAATTATCCAACCAAAAGGACCCATTGCTTGGCAATCACGACGGCAAAGATATGTTTATGATCGAAGGCGGCAGTCCGGACAATCCACCATTTTTTTGTCCGGAGATTCCTCGGTTCGTTACAACGCGCGGCGGCGAGTATTTTTTTGTGCCCGGCCTCACCGCGATCCGCATGATTGCAGACAACCTGATCGATCCCACATAAACCGAAGCGGCGACCTCAAGTCGCCGTCCAAACCAGCACGCCGCTGTGGCATACTCCCCGCCTCGCAAATAAACTCGTTGAGTCAGGCGGATGTTTACGTTTTTCGAAAAATTATTAAATCCTTTTCCCAACACTCCCTCGCAACAGCCACCAGCTACCTTCTTTGCTTTCTGCCGTCACTATTGCCGAGGCAGCTTGCCGTTTCTCGCCCTCATGGCGGTGTTGACTGCGTGCGTAGCTCTTATTGAGGTTTCACTGTTTCGCTTTCTCGGTCATCTGGTCGATTGGCTGACAGAATATTCTCCGGCGGAATTTTTCGAACAGACCGGTAAGCAAATATGGTGGATGGCATTATTGGTTCTCGTAGGATTGCCGTTGACAATTTTTTTCCACGCCAGCGTCATTCACCAAACTCTGCTCGGCAATTTTCCCATGCGCATTCGCTGGCAAGCGCATCGCTATCTGCTAGGGCAGAGTTTGAGTTTTTATCAGGATGAATTTGCCGGGCGTGTCGCGACCAAACTGATGCAAACATCGCTGGCTGTGCGCGAAACCCTGATGAAATTGCTCGATGTGTTTCTCTACAGCAGCGTATTTTTCATCGGCATTCTCGCTATGACGGGAGCCATGGATTGGCGTATGACCTTGCCATTTATCGCTTGGCTGGTGCTTTATATAGGGACGCTTTGTTATTTCATTCCACGCTTGCAAGACATAGCGCAAAAGCAAGCTGATGCGCGTTCGGAAATGACCGGACGCATAGTGGACACCTACACCAATATCACCACAGTCAAATTATTCTCCCATTCGCGCCGCGAAGCCGATTACGCGCGCGAAAGCATGGACCACTTTCTGCAAACGGTATATCCGCAAATGCGCTTGGTCACCAAGTTTGTGACAACCGTGTGGACGCTTAACGCCCTGCTGATTTTTACCGTCTGCGCTCTGTCGATCTGTCTGTGGTCCAGCGAAAGCATTAGCACCGGGGCAATCGCTGCCGCTGTCGGTGTCGTTATGCGCTTATACGGAATGTCCCAGTGGGTCATGTGGGAAGTATCCGGATTATTTGAAAGCATCGGAACGGTTTATGACGGCATGCAAACGCTTGCACGCTCGCAGCAAGTCGTTGACCGCGAGAACGCACAACCGCTCAAAATCGAACGCGGACAAATCGAATTTCGCAATGTGTCGTTTCATTACGGCAAAGGCAGCGGTGTTATCGAGGAATTTAATCTGCTCATTCGCCCGGGCGAAAAAGTGGGTTTGGTGGGGCGCTCCGGCGCTGGCAAAAGCACTCTGGTGAATTTATTGCTGCGTTTTTTTGATGTAGAAAAAGGCGAGATTTTTATCGACAACCAAAATATTGCCCATGTGCAGCAGGAATCTCTACGGCAGAACATCGGCATGGTGACGCAGGACACTTCCCTGTTGCACCGCTCGGTGCGAGAAAATCTGATTTACGGTCGTCCGGACGCGACGGATGCACAGGTGCGCGAAGCGGCGCGTCAGGCGAAGGCTGACGAATTTATCGAAACGCTACACGACCATCAGGGCAGGCAGGGTTACGACGCCCACGTAGGCGAACGGGGCATTAAATTGTCCGGCGGACAGCGCCAGCGCATTGCAATTGCCCGAGTCCTGTTGAAAAACGCCCCGATTTTGATACTCGACGAGGCCACCTCCGCGCTCGATTCAGAGGTGGAAGCGGCAATTCAGGAAAACCTGTATCAATTGATGGCGGATAAAACGGTGATCGCCATTGCCCATCGCCTGTCGACGATTGCAGCCATGGATCGATTGGTGGTGCTGGATGAAGGGAAAATTGTGGAACAGGGATCCCACCACGAATTGCTGGCAAAAAACGGGATTTATGCCCAGCTATGGGCACATCAATCCGGCGGATTCCTCGGCTAATGTCTTAACAACCAACGGGTGTGGATAAACGGAACAAAGCTTGTGATCGCAGGATGTTAGCCAAGCTTTGTAATTAACGACGTCGTTTGCGTTCGATATCTTCGATGCGCACGACTCGGCGCTGCGGTTCCTGTTGGGCATTGAGGAAAAAGCTTCCAACAATCAAAGCAAAACCCAGGAACATAAGAGCGTTAACCATATAAACCTCGCTACAGCTTTCGCTTTTTATAGGCGATCCCTCAGGACGGATGTCAGCCAAGTCCGTCGACGGAACTTGTCCCTTAATCGGACAAGACATAGCCGCGCTAGTTCGCGGCGACTATGTACTAAGGGTGGGTCTATCGGTGAGGAATTGCAAGCCAGAGAGGTGACGCATTCGTCAGATTTGCTGTGAAAGGGCGCTAATAAGCGCCCATTAATCACCGAGTTTGCTGTTTTTGGCTCGCTTGCGCTCGTTTTCGGTCAGCAATTTCTTGCGCAGGCGAATATGGTTTGGAGTTACCTCAACCAGTTCATCGTCCTCAATAAATTCCAACGCCTGCTCCAATGAATGGCGGATCGGCGGCGTCAGAATCAAAGCTTCGTCAGAACCCGCTGCGCGAATGTTGGTGAGCTGCTTCGCCTTGGTGGGGTTTACAACCAGGTCGTTGTCGCGCGAGTGGATACCGACGATCTGACCTTCATACACCTCTTCACCATGGCCAAGGAACAGACGGCCGCGCTCCTGCAAGCTGTACAGGGCATACGCCAGAGTCTTGCCGCGTACCATGGATACCAGAACGCCGTTTTTGCGCTTAGCCACTTCACCTGGCTTGGCAACGTCATAGCGGTCGAACACGCTGGTCATAATGCCGGTACCGGAGGTGAGCGTCATGAACTGACCGCGGAAGCCGATCAGGCCGCGCGACGGAATGGTAAACATCAGGCGGACTCGGCCTTTGCCGTCCAGCTCCATATTGGTCAACTCGCCACGGCGCAGTCCCAGCTCTTCCATCACAGAGCCTTGGTGCTGTTCTTCTACGTCGATCACGACCTGTTCGTAGGGCTCGTGTACCACACCGTCCACTACCTTTTGGATTACTTCGGGGCGGGATACACCCAGCTCGAAGCCTTCGCGGCGCATATTTTCGATCAAGACCGACAGGTGCAATTCACCGCGACCGGAGACGATGAATTTATCCGGACTATCCCCCTGACGTACGCGCAAGGCAACGTTGTGAATCAGCTCCTGATCCAGACGCTCTTTGATATTACGGGAGGTCACATATTTGCCATCCAAACCGGCAAACGGTGAGTCGTTGACCTGGAAGGTCATGCTGACCGTCGGCTCGTCCACCGTCAGAGGCGGCAGAGCTTCGACTTTTTCCGGCGCGCATAGCGTGTCTGAAATCCCCAACTCTGCAACACCTGTGATACAAACGATATCGCCAGCGGTTGCCTTGCTGGTTTCCACCCGCTCCAAACCGTGGAAGCCCATTACCTGCAGGATTTTGCCACGGCGCTGCTTGCCTTCGCGGTCGACAACGATGATTTGCTGGTTGGGACCGACACTGCCGCGGGTAATACGACCGATACCAATAACGCCCACATAGCTGCTGTAGTCGAGGGCGGAAATCTGCATTTGAAACGGCCCGTCGAGGTCCACTTTGGGTGGGCTGACCTTGTTGACGATCATCTCGAACAAGGGCGTCATGTCAGACGCCATATCGCTCGGATCCAGTCCGGCGATACCGTTAAGTGCCGAGGTATAAACGATAGGGAAGTCCAACTGTTCATCGGTGGCACCGAGGCGGTCGAACAAATCGAATACCTGGTCGATCACCCAGTCCGGACGTGCACCTGGACGGTCGATTTTGTTCACCACAACGATCGGCTTTAATCCGCGCTCGAATGCTTTACTGGTTACAAAGCGGGTCTGTGGCATAGGGCCATCCACCGCGTCGACCAGCAAACATACGCTGTCGACCATCGACAATACGCGCTCCACTTCACCGCCGAAGTCGGCGTGTCCGGGGGTGTCTACGATGTTGATTCGATAGTTATTCCATTTGATGGCGGTGTTCTTGGCGAGAATGGTGATGCCTCTTTCGCGCTCCTGGTCATTGGAATCCATGATGCGCTCAGCACCCAGATCTTTACGATCCAATGTGCCAGATTGCTGCAACAGCTTGTCGACGAGTGTGGTTTTGCCATGGTCTACGTGGGCAATAATCGCAATATTGCGGAGATGTTCGATCACTTGGGGGGACCTCTAAGATGGGCGGGGGCGCGGACGGCGCGCATTATAGCGGTACCCTTTTTCCAGCGATAGCGCTGAGAGGTGCTACAGTTAACATTAAATGTACTAGGTGATTGACTTGGTTTGACTTTCCTGGCAATTCGCAGAATACTTGCCGAGGCGCTGGACGACGCCAAGTCGTCACCTCTTACAACAAAACACCGCGTTTTGTAGCACGTGATAAACCCGGGTTTTATTGAACAATAACAACGCGTTAGGCCGCTGGAAATTCCCTGGAGACCCTCTGGTATGAAGAAGCTATTGCTTTTAGGTTTGTCGACTTTTGCCATTTCTGCCCATGCATGGGAACCAAGTTATTACGTAGGAGCAGGCATCTCTCCGTGGAAAGTCCAATCACACGCAAACTCATTGGATTTCAGCGTACAAACTCTCGAAGGCTTTGGCGGCATAGTATTGTTCCCTCATATATCCCTTGAAGTTCGTGCCGGCGCCGGTATCAATGAAGGACGCGACACTTTCTATTACGTTGACATAGATCCGGATACCGGGGACGACGCCTTGTTCGCCCAACCATTCGGTCTCGAAATCACCTATTTCGCCAGCGCCTATTTCCGTCCATTTATCAGCAATGAGAAAGCCACTCTGTACGGTTTGCTCGGCGTGACTACTCTTGAATTTGACACCAATCTGGGCGGCCTGACTGAAGACGATACAGACACCGCGGCCTCATTCGGCGTAGGCGTCAGCTTCACTTTATCTCCGAATATCCAACTTAACGCCGAATGGAAAAAACTGATCAACGCGGATGAATTTGATATTCGCGGCGGCACCGTTGGCTTTAGCTATCACTTCTAAGCAATACCCCAATTATCTACCTCCCGGCCATCACAAGGCCGGGATCTCCCTCCTTCATACCTCGTACCATTCTCGCCAATTGTTCTGTATAGAACTCCGGTGTTCCGATAAGATTTGCTGCGACCAATCGGCGGGCGGCACTCATGCAACATGACCTTTACGAATTTCTCGATATTCTCAAAATTCTGATTCGCCATCCGAGCGTGGTCAGTGCAGAGCATTCATTTTTCCGCGTCTTACAACGGGAGCTGGAAGAAATCGGTGTAAAAGCTACCTGGTATGAAGGATTGCTGGTAGCACAAGGTAATAAACCCGATAGCCGCTATTTATCCGCACACATTGACCGCCATGGGTTGATCTGCACCGGGCCAAATGAATTTCAGTACGCAGCATTTATTGCCAGCAACCGTGGCGATTTGATTGGCGATTCTGTTTCCGAACAAACCTTTACCAAAATCTCTGAGCGCTATCACGGCGCTGCCGTCAGCGCTTATGAACCCTGGTCCGGCGTGTATCGCGGCCAAGGCGTTATCGACCGCGCTTATGTGTGTCCGCATCGCGGCAACATGGTGTTCGAAATTCACGGCCTGGAACATGTGGTGGCGGGCACACCAGTTGCATTTCAAGACAAATTAAAAATATCTGGCCAGCGCATCAGCGCACAATTGGATAACGTGTTCTCTGCCGCAGTGATTATCTATTTGTTTCGCCGCGGCTACCAAGGCACTGCATTTTTTACTGCGCAGGAAGAAGCTGGCCGAAGTTGGCGCTTTCTGCTCGAATGGTTTCAACGTTTTGCCAACAGCACATCGCAACTGATTGTGCTGGATACCAGCCCTTACGCCACCACTGAGGAGGCAGAAGCGCAACACCTGGTTTTGCGTAATTGCGATAGCAATGCCGCTTTTCATCCAGACATGGTTCGCGAATTGGAAAACGCCTGCCAAATTCTCGGTATCCGTTACGGATTTAAGGACGAATATATTGCAAAAAAAAATATCGAACGAAAAAATCAGGGAAAAAATCCGTTTTCTCTCGGCAGCACAGAACTCGGCAGAATCATTAATGCATCAAAAGGACTTATTCAGGGCGCCACATTGCAGGTGCCAACCACGGGTTATCACACCACCGAAGAAACCTGCGCACTCTCCTCTGTCGGCGCCATGATTGAACTTTTGAAATACTACACAATCGATATCAACCCCTGATTGCCACATAGCTCGCGAGGATGCAGCCATGAAGCCACTTACCATATTTTCCAATTTATTGATTCCATCCATATTAGCCCTGACAGCCACTTGGGCAACTGCAGATGAAGCCTCCTGTCCTGATTATCTCAATGCAGAACTGCGCCGCTTGCATTCAAAAGAAACCGCCAATCTCTGTTCATTTTTTAAAAGCGACAAACCTATATTGGTCGTCAATACGGCAAGTAATTGCGGTTACACCGGTCAATTTGGCGATCTGGAGAAGCTTTATCAAAAGTACAAAGATCAAGGCTTGGTAATTCTCGGATTTCCATCAAACAGTTTTAATCAGGAAGAAAAATCGGAAGAAGCAACTGCCACTGTCTGCTTCAAAAATTTCGGTGTCACTTTCCCAATGTTTGAGCATGTGGATGTCAAAGGAAAAAATGCGCATCCACTGTTCAAATACCTTGCGCAAAAAACGGAAGAACCGGCCTGGAATTTCAACAAATATTTAATTGATGGTGGTGAAATTACTCATTTTGGCTCGAAGGAAAAGCCGCTGGAGTCAAATCTGGAGAAAAAGATCAGCGCTTCGCTAAATCACTCACATCACAGTCATCATCATTAATTGGCTTCTGGGATTCCACTGCTGGCCTGCCGATTAACGCGGCGGCCAACCAAAGGGATTTTTATTATCGCTTTGTTTTCCCTCTGCCATATCCAATTGCACCAATTTGCCATTTTCCGCATCTATAACACATAGAAATTGCAGATCAACGCTGTGAGGTGGATTGATCTGGGCAAAAAAGAGTATACGGTGGCGCCCAGCCGCTTTATCAAAGCGGCTGGAGGATTTATCAAAATTGAGGCTGCGGAGCTTTTCCCCTAAACGAGTGCGAATTTCTTTTTCGCAGGATGCAACTGCATTATCAAACGAGACTGTTGCGGAAGAATCCTCGCCAAAAATAGGAAATAATTTGCTTAGCACATAAAGCGCAATGATCAGACAAGCGAATACAATGATCCAGATTTGCTGATACTTCGCTTTCATAATCACCGCCCTCGTTTGAGTGTCGATGCAGCGCGACTGCTGGCAGTCGCAACTCCAATAGCAAAGTCAGGCCCCCGCAACAAAATCAGGTATGGCCTCCTGAAATCAACCTTCCGGAATATTCGCGTTATTATTTTTCGCTTCCGCCGGACGATACACTCCAACATTATTGAAACCCGCATCGCGCAGATGCGCAGCGTGGAGCTGACTCATCACTCCTCGCTCGCAATACAACAAATACTCCTGCGATGCATCCAGACGCGGGAACTCGTTATTTAAACTATAGAAAGGAATTGCCAATGGCGCGACTTTATCGCCTAGACGCAGGGGTTTGAGCTCACGCTCGTCTGGATGGCGAATATCGATAATGACCTGAGTCGCGGAAGGTGCCTGAACCTCCGGTACCTGAGTCACCCCGCGTTCCACATCGCGCATCACTGCATCAATCGGTTGCACCCGCGCGCGCGTCAGCGCATCTTCCAATACGCTCAGATCCATCTTCTGTTCTTCCGCTTCCACCTTGTCCAGACGCAAATGAGCTGACGGTCGTACGGAAATCACCCCACAGTATTCCGGCATCGCGGAAGCGAAATGTTCCGCTCCAATTTCACGGCACTGATCGATAATCTGTCCCTTATCCATAAAAGCCAAAGGTCGCAACACCAGCTTGGTACTGGCGCGGTCAATAATGGCGAGATTGGTCAGAGTCTGGCTGGACACTTGTGCCACCGCTTCACCGGTTACCAGCGCATCCAGGCCCGCCCCATCGGCCACCTGACTTGCCGCCCGCAGCATAAACCGCTTCAAAATCACCCCCATGCAGGAAGGATCAACCTTGGTGAGTATTTCGTTCACGACGCCATCGAAGGGGACGGTGACAAATTTAACGCGGTGGGAGGAGCCGAAACGGTTCCAAAGATAGAAGGCGATTTCCTTAACACCCAACTCATGCGCCAAGCCGCCGAGATTGAAAAACAAAAAGTGGGTGCGCAGGCCGCGCTTAATACTTTGATAACAGGCCACGGTCGAGTCGAAGCCGCCGGATACCAGAGACAGCACCGCTTCTTGCGACCCGAGGGGAAATCCGCCAAGACCCGGGAAGGTATGCTCGACTATATAAACTGTGTCATGCCGAATCTCTAAGCGCACCACGTGGTCCGGGTTGTGGAGATCAACGCCCGCTGCTCCAGTTTCGTGCAATAACCGACCGCCGAGGTAGCGCTCCAAATCGGTGGAGGTGAAATCGTGCTTGCCGGTTCGTTTAACCCGCACGCAAAACGTTTTTCCCGCCAGCGCACTCTCCCATGCCCGCAACACATGCTCATAAATCTCCTCCTGCGACGCCAGCGGATAGGCACGCACGCGGGCAAACTTGCCGATGCCGGGAACCCGCGCCAGAAGATCTGCCACCGCTCGAGCGCGCTCTTCGTCCTCCCCGGGAACGAATACTTCCAGGTTGTCCCATTCCTGATTAACTTTCGCCTCCGGATCGAAGCGGCGCAGCAGTATGCGCAGGTTTTCGGTCAGCTGGCGGCTCATGCGTTTGCGCACGGGACCACTCTTGATAGTGATTTCAGGAAAAAACTTAAGGATGAATTTCATGGAAGCTCGATCGTTAAAGTGGGGCAAAACGGCAGGTACGCACCAAACCTGAGCGGATTACACTATGTTCGCACCAAAACAAATCACTATTTTGGTGCACTTTGTCCGCCAAATCGCACAAGCCTAGCGGATCTCCGGGCTGGAACGAGGCGCAAAATTATGGCACATAACTTGCCAACGGTTATGCGACTGTTGTCCTTGCTTATTGGTTGGGAAACTCTTAGATTGCCGCCCCTAGCAGAACAGCACCATCCCCCAAAAATTTTTAATCCCTAACAACCATTTGGCCTGAGGCCATAGTTGGAGACCCCTCATGTCAGAGAAGACTCTGAAACTCATAAAAGACAATGACGTGCGCTGGATCGACCTGCGCTTCACCGACACCAAGGGCAAAGAACAACACGTGACTTACCCTGCAAGCATTGTCGATGAAGGATTCTTCAGTGAAGGCAAGATGTTCGACGGATCTTCTATCGCTGGCTGGAAAGGCATCAACGAATCCGACATGATTCTTATGCCCGACGACTCTACAGCAGTGCTCGACCCGTTCTATGAAGAGCCTACTGTAATCGTACGCTGCGACATCGTTGAGCCTTCAACTATGCAAGGCTACGACCGCGACCCTCGCTCCATCGGTAAGCGCGCAGAACAATACCTGAAATCAACTGGCCTGGGCGACGTCGCTCTGTTCGGACCTGAGCCAGAATTCTTCATCTTCGACAGCGTTCATTACCACTCAGGTATGGGCGGCGCTTTCTACAAGATCAAATCTGAAGAAGCGGCTTGGTTGTCTGGCGAAGAAGTTGAAGGCAAACACGGCCACGCTCCCCGCGTAAAAGGCGGTTACTTCCCTGTAGCTCCGATCGACTCTCTGCACGACATCCGCGCTGCCATGTGTAATGCCATGGAAGCAATGGGTCTTGAGATCGAAATTCACCACCACGAAGTGGCGAACGCCGGTCAGTGCGAAATCGGCGTAGGCGCCAACACTCTGGTGAAGAAAGCGGACGAAGTGCAGATCCTCAAGTACTGCGTTCACAACGTCGCTCACCAATACGGCAAAACCGCTACCTTCATGCCTAAGCCGCTGATCGGCGACAACGGTTCCGGTATGCACGTTCACCAGTCTTTCTCCAAAGGCGGTGTAAACCAGTTCGCTGGTGATGCTTACGCTGGTCTGAGCGAAACCGCTCTGTACTACATCGGCGGTATCATCAAGCACGCTAAAGCGTTGAATGCTTTCTGTAACGCATCCACCAACTCTTATAAGCGTCTGGTTCCTGGCTTCGAAGCTCCAGTTATGCTGGCTTACTCTTCACGTAACCGTTCTGCGTCAATCCGCATTCCGTTCGTACAGAGCGCCAAAGCCAAGCGTATCGAAACTCGCTTCCCTGACCCGACTGCCAACCCTTACCTGGCATTCGCTGCCTTGTTGATGGCTGGTTTGGACGGCGTTCAGAACAAAATCCACCCAGGCGAGCCTGCTCACAAAGACTTGTACGACCTGGAGCCGGAAGAAGAAGCCGAAATTCCAAAGGTTTGCGCCTCTCTGGAAGAAGCTCTGCAAGCTCTGGAAGCGGACCACGAGTTCCTTACCCGCGGCGGTGTGTTCAGCAAAGACTTCATCGACTCTTACATTGAGTTGAAGCGCGCTGAGATCCAACGCGTCAACATGACTCCGCACCCGGTAGAGTTCGAGTTGTACTATTCCGTATAACCGAGTTGTACTTCCGCATCGCAACAAACCCCGCCTCGGCGGGGTTTTTTTTATTTCTTTCCTGCACCAAATTTTGTCCCACCCATGCACAAAAATAGTGCAATCATGCTCCATACTGAGTCCAATTACTGCTTTTTACTGATGGCGTTTTAACCCGTTTTCAGCCGTTTTTCTCTACCGAGATCAAGGCCTTGTAAACGCTTGTCCAAAAACCAAATAAATCAGGGAGTTAGTAGCCGGTCGCTGATCCATTTTTGAGCCTGCTGCACCGAAAAAGGCTGACATTCAAAACAGCGCAACGGTTGGTTTGGTTTTTGCTTTGCCCAGCTCACCAAATTGGAACACTGTTATGGTCCACGCCTCACACTACAAACAGATTCTGGACAATCTGCTCACAGCCACCATCGTTCTGGATGTGGATCTGCAGCTTACCTTTGTTAACAGCGCCGCTGAAATGCTGCTGCGGTTAAGTGGCGACCAGGTTTTGGGGAAGCACGTCAGTCACTGTTTTTCCGATATCGATAGCTCACCAGATGCCTTCAACGAAGCGCTGGCAGAAAATCGTCCATTCACTATGCGCCGAGCGCGCTGGCGCCTGCACAACTACAGCGAAATCACGGTGGATTATTCCGTAAGCCCTAATCCGGAGCTGGGAATGATCGTTATTGAGGCGCACCCTTTGGAACGGTTGCTGCGCATCAACCGGGAAGAAGCAATGCTGTCCACCCAAGAGACATCACGCAATCTAGTACGCAGTCTGGCTCACGAAATCAAAAATCCTTTAGGCGGCATTCGCGGTGCAGCGCAACTATTGGCGCGCGAACTCAATGCCAGCAGTCTCGACGCCTTCGAAGAGTACACGCGGATCATCATTGACGAGACCGATCGCCTGCGCAATCTGGTCGACCGCATGCTCGGCCCACATCGTCCGGCCAAGCGCAAACCCATCAATATTCACGAAGTACTGGAACACGTTTTGAAGGTTGTAAGAGCCGAGATCAACAACCGGCTCGAACTGGTCCGCGATTACGACCCGAGCATCCCCGAAGTTCCAGGTGACCGAGAACTGCTTATCCAGGCAATCCTCAATATCGCACGCAACGCCACCCAGGTCCTGCTGGAAAACGGTCGCGAACACGACGGTGTTATCACCTTCCGCACCCGCGTGCAGCGGCGCTACACCATCGGCCGCAAGCAACACACCTTGGTAGCACGCGTGTCGATTATCGACAACGGACCGGGTATTCCGCCTGAACTTATCAAAGATATCTTTTTTCCCATGATCACAGGACGCGCCGAGGGCACAGGGCTAGGGTTGGCCATAGCGCAAAACCTCATCGGTCAACACGACGGCATCATCGAGTGCGAAAGCACGCCGGGACTGACTGAGTTTTCAATCTATTTACCGCTGGAAGAACACTATGCAGAAACCTAACCTGGTCTGGATTATCGATGACGACCGCTCTATTCGCTGGGTGTTGGAAAAAGCCCTTCAACAGTCCGGCATTGAAACCGACTGTTTTGATTCCGGCGATCGCGCTCTAGCTCATCTGCCGCATAAAAAGCCGGATGCGATCATCAGCGACATTCGTATGCCCGGAATCAACGGCTTATCCCTGCTCGCAGATCTCCATCGCGAATACCCGCAAATTCCGTTCATTATCATGACGGCGCATTCGGATCTGGAAAGCGCGGTTTCGGCTTACCAGGGTGGCGCATTTGAATATCTGCCCAAACCTTTTGATGTGGATGAAGCGGTTGCCGTCACCCAGAGAGCCCTCGCCCACAGCCGCGAACAAAACCACGAAATCGTGGTGGCACCGCCGGAAATGACCACCGAGATCATCGGTGAAGCACCGGCGATGCAGGAAGTGTTTCGCGCGATCGGCCGACTGTCGCAATCCAATATCACCGTGCTGATCAACGGCGAATCGGGAACTGGTAAGGAGCTGGTGGCCCGGGCGCTGCACCGCCACAGCCCGCGCCGCGACGGTCCTTTTATCGCCCTCAACATGGCGGCTATTCCGCGCGACCTGATCGAATCCGAGCTGTTCGGACACGAGAAAGGTGCGTTCACCGGCGCTGCAGCGTTGCGCCAAGGCCGCTTCCAACAGGCCGATGGCGGTACCCTGTTTCTCGACGAGATCGGCGATATGCCGGCGGAAACCCAAACCCGCTTGCTGCGCGTTCTTGCCGATGGTGAGTTTTATAGAGTCGGCGGCCACACCCCCATCAAAGTGGATGTGCGCATCATCGCTGCGACGCACCAGAACCTCGAACATCTGGTAGAGGAAAACCGCTTCCGCGAAGACCTTTTCCACCGTCTGAACGTGATTCGCATCCATCTGCCGAAGCTGGCAGACCGGCGCGAAGACATTCCTAAACTGGCACAACACTTTTTCCACAAAGCAGCGGCCGAGCTGAACGTTGAGCCCAAGACTCTGACGCCGGAAGCGGAAACCTATCTGAAAAGCCTGGCGTGGCCGGGCAACGTGCGCCAGCTGGAGAACACCTGTCGCTGGATCACCGTGATGGCCAGCGGCCGCGAAGTGCATGTGCAGGATCTACCACCCGAACTGATGAGTCGCCGGGACGCTCAGGCGCCTTCAGGAGATTGGGAAAAGGCTCTACGCCATTGGGCCGACCAGTCTCTGGCCGCAGGCCAGCACGACATTCTGTCCAAGGCGGTTCCCACCTTCGAACGTGCGCTGATCGAAACCGCACTGAAACATACCCTCGGGCGCAAGCGCGATGCAGCCAACCTGCTCGGTTGGGGACGCAATACATTGACACGCAAGCTGAAAGAATTGGGGATGGCCGACGACGGAGACGACGGCAGCGATTGAGGGTCGAGGACTATTGCGCGGCAGGTGGTTGTAACGGCACCCAGATGACAAAGCGGGTGCCCCTGCCCAGGGTACTATCCGCTTTGATTTCACCGCCGTGCATCTGCACCAGCTTGGCTGCCAGAGCCAAAGTTAACGGCGATACAGGCAAATCACGATTGCTGTTCAATACCAACTGATAATGGGTTTCGAACAACCCTGCCAGCTGCTCCTCCGGAATTCCCGGGCTGGTATCGGCGACTGAGATCTGCACGCCGTTGATGCCATCCTTGTTTGTCCGGGACAATATCAGATCGATCCCCCCTTCCCGCGTCTGCCGGATACCGAAATAGAGCAAACTCGAGATCACCTGATGCAACCGCGCCCGATCAGCCCGCAGCTCACTGTCCTGCTTGCATTTGTAGTCGAGTTTTAAACCAAAACTGAGAGCGACCGGTTCGATCGAGGTCAGGCATTCGCGGATCAGATTGTCCATGGAGAATTCGGTGGAGCTGTACTGCAGGTCATTGGACTCAATGCTCGCCAGTTCCAGCAGTTCTTTGACCAGATACAACAACCCCTTGCCATTGCGATGCACACATTCGATGGCATCGGCGTCCTTCGGATCAGAAAAGCTCTGCCGTTTTATCAAACGCCCGGAAAAGCCAATGATGCTGTTGAGCGGCGTGCGAATCTCGTGGCTCATATTCGCCAGAAACAAGGTCTTGGCCCGATTCGCGTTAGTAGCAGCCTCTTCCGTCTTGCGCCGCAGCTCCACTTCCCGTCCCAACCTGGTGATTTGCTCTACCAGCTGAGTTTCACGCTGGCGATTCATGGATACAAACGACAGCACTGTCACCGCCACCATAGTGAGCTGCGTAATCAGGTGCAGACGCAGCTGCAAGCGTTTGCCACTTTCACTTTGGGGGAGCGACCAATCGACACCGGCAAAATCCAAACCCCACAAGACAGCAATGGATACCACGCTCACCACCAGCCAAATAACACCGTGGCTCCGCCCTCCCAGCACCCCGGCGAGCGCAATAAGTACGGGAAACCATGCTATAGCGACCGATTCCGTTTCCCCCGCGGCGAGAATGCCCGCCATCACGCAGACCCACAAAGAGGAAAACATCAAAACCAGCGCCACCTGGGTTGCGCCAGCGCGGTTGTAGTAAAACGCAAGGACAAGAGCCACCATGGCGAATGACAGGATCGTCAGACACAACATGGAACTCAGGAGGACACTTTTTACCTGGAACGCCGCCAAAACCAGGAAAAGAACGCCAATTGCGTTGCGAATGACACGAGAACGCCGTTCAGCGATCGAGCGGTTAAGATCCTCAACCAGGCTTTCTGTCATTCATTCTTTCCGGGCATTAGTGCTGCCATAAAGAATTGGCAGCGTAGCAGCTGTTGCGCAAGCGGCGCGAGGCGGTATAGCCAGCAAAATGTAAAGTATAGAAGCGAAAACTGCGGCTCTGTGAGTCGCAGTTTGGCGGAAGATAGCGGAACTGCGCCGAGCGACGCAGCGAAGCAATGATTAATTGGTAGTCGCTTTAGCGGCTTCTTTTTCAGCTTGCGCCTGTGCCTGTTGGACGGCGCGCAGGAATAGGGCATCGAAATTGATCGGCGGCAGAGCCAGCGCCGGGAAGCTGCCTTTCACCACACAGCTGTCGATCACTTCGCGAGCGTATGGGAAAAGGATCTGCGGACAAACGGAGTTGAACAGGTGCGCCATTTGCGGTGGTTCCATCTGGCGAACCATAAAAATGCCGGCCTGCTGAACTTCGACAAGGAAAATCGTTTTGTTTTCGGCGGTTGCGCTGACAGTGACTTTGAGAACAACTTCGTACAGATCTTCGTCCAGTTTGTTAACGCTGGTATTGAGATCCTGGCCGATCTTGGGCTGCCACGCCTGTTTGAAGGCTTCGAGACCAAGGGGAGATTCGAAAGACAGGTCTTTCAGGTAGATGCGTTGCAACGCGAACTGAGGAGCTTGTGGTGCGTCGCCTTGGAGGTTTGCATCACCTTGGAAGTTATTGTTGTCTGCCATGAGTTAGCCTTTTTCATTAGTGAGTAGATGCCCCAGAAGACCCGAGGCAAAAGCAGTCGGAAGGATTTGGGGGCGTCCGACTTTAAATTCAAGCGTGCCCGACAAGCACTCGGCGAGCTAATTAAGCCCGGCCGGCGTTAGCGTCTGCGTCCAGCAATCCCTGCAACTGCCCATTGCGGTGGAGCGCGTAAAGGTCATCGCAGCCTCCAACATGGGTGTCGCCAATCCAGATCTGCGGCACTGAGCGGCGCCCGCTCATCTCAACCATGCGCAACAACGCTTCTTGATCGCCGTCGACGGAAATTTCCTCATAGGCTACGCCCAGTCGATCGAACAGGTTTTTGGCGTGCACACAATACGAACACAATTTGCGTGTATAAATTTTAACTGACATAAAAAGACGACACTCTTAACGAAGTGAGGGCCTAAAACCACTCCAATTAGGCCTTCACCACAGGAAGATTCTGCTGTAACCACTCCATCATGCCGCCCTGCATGCGTACAACCTGAAAACCTTTTTCGCGCAAAATTTTGCCAGCCGCACCCGCGTGCTGACCCATTTTGTCGACGAGAATAATTTGTTTGCCTTTGTGCTTTTCCAAGTCATCAATGCGACTTGCCAAGTTAGCGTAGGGAATATTGATGGCGTCGACTATATGACCGGCTTTGAATTCTTTGGCATCGCGCAAATCGACCAGCACGGCCGCGCCGCTGTTGATCAGGCGAGTCGCCTGGTGATGGGATATAGTCGTACCGCCTTTGCGGGCTTCCAGCAGCAAAAACGCAATTACCAGCACGGTCAGAATCGACACCAACAGCCACTGCTCCGCAACAAAATCCACCCAGCTCACACACACCTCTCGATTTCTGATGACAAGGCCGCGGGCATTCTAAATTCGCCCCGCGAAAAAGCGGCCAAGTATACATGAAAGGTTTGCCATACCGCCCTGCGAAGGTTGGAAAAGCGACAATTCCGCCTGAAAGCCGCTAGAATAGGCATCTTGCGCACAGGAACCCCTGCTGCTCCCTCCCCTTCCCGCTGTTTTGTTAAAGGTTGTTTATGACGAGCCCGAAAAAACCCGTGGTACTTCTTATCCTTGACGGCTTCGGCCACTCCGACACCGTGCAATACAACGCCGTTGCTCAAGCCAATGCGCCTGTATGGCAGAAGCTTTGGCAAACCTGTCCCAAAACCATGATCGACACCTCGGGAATGGCGGTGGGCTTGCCAGAAGGTCAAATGGGCAACTCGGAAGTTGGCCATATGACCCTTGGCGCCGGGCGCGTCGTCTATCAAAACTTCACGCGCATTAACAAAGCCATCAGCGACGGGGATTTCTTCACCAATTCGGTCTACGTTAACGCCATCCAAAAAGCCGTCAAAAACGACAAAGCGGTGCACGTGCTCGGCCTACTCTCTCCTGGTGGCGTGCACAGCCACGAAGACCATCTGCTCGCCATGCTGAAACTGGCAGCGCAGCAAGGCGCGAAAAAACTGTATCTGCACGCCATGCTCGACGGCCGCGACACACCACCGCGCAGTGCGGAAGCGTCTTTGCAAAAGGCTCAGGATACGTTGGCCGAACTGGGCGTCGGCAAGATCGCTTCCATCGTAGGTCGGTTTTTCGCCCTGGATCGCGACAAGCGCTGGGATCGTCTGCAAGCGGCTTATGAACTGTTCGTCGACGGCACCGCACAATACACCGCCGCCAATGCCGTGGACGGCTTGCTGGCAGCCTACGAACGCGGTGAAGACGACGAATTCGTCAAAGCCACTGCCATTTACAGCGACGGTGAAGCGCCTGTGACCATCGAAGACGGCGACTCCATCATCTTTATGAACTTCCGCCCTGACCGCGCCCGCCAGCTGGTGCACGCGTTTGTCACGCCCGGATTTGATGGCTTCCAGCGCAAGCGCATCCCGGCTCTGGCGGATTTCGTCATGACCACCGAATACGAAGCCGGCTTGAACGCCAGCTGCGCCTATCCGCCAGAAGATCTCACCAATACTTTTGGTGAAGTGCTGGCCAAGAATCAAAAAAACCAGCTGCGCATCGCCGAAACCGAAAAATACGCCCACGTCACTTTCTTCTTCAGCGGCGGTCAGGAAGCGACATTTGAAGGTGAAGATCGCATTTTGATCCCATCGCCCAAAGTCGCTACTTACGATCTGCAGCCGGAAATGAGCGCGCCGGAAGTCACTGAAAAATTGGTGGCCGCCATCAACAGCGGACATTACGACGCCATCATCTGCAACTACGCCAATTGCGACCAAGTGGGGCACACAGGCGTGTTTGAAGCAGCGGTAAAAGCCGTGGAAGCGGTGGATGCGTGCCTCGATCAGGTCATCGCCGCAGTCGCCAAACAAGGCGGCGACGTGTTGATCACCGCCGACCACGGCAACGTCGAGCAGATGTTCGACGAGACCACCAACCAGCCACACACGCAGCACACTACTCTGCCCGTGCCTCTGGTCTACGTGGGACCGCGCCAGCTCAACCTCAAAAACGGCGGCAGCCTCGCGGATATAGCACCTACCATGCTGGCCCTTCTGGGACTGAAACAACCTGCAGAAATGACGGGTCAAAGTCTGGTTGAACTACACTGATTGAACCAGTTGGAAAAAACCGCGTCGACAGTCACGACCAGACCAGGAGGAATTGGCAAACCATGATGATCTTTTCGTCCAAGGGTCGGAGCTTGTGCAGTGCATTCTTGCTCGGAGCCCTAATTTTTACTGCGCCGGCCATGGCCATGACCGAGCAGGAACGGCAAGCACGTGTCAAAGAGCTGCGCGAAACCATCGAGGAGCTCAAACGCGAACTGAACAAGGTTAAATCCAACCGCGATCAGCTCCTCAACGAGCTCGAGTCGTCCGAGACCAAAATCGGCGAACTGAGCAAAAAGGTGCAGGAACTGCGCAAGCAGTTGGAAAATAAACAGAGTCATCTGCAAAAGTTGAAAAGCGAGAAGGAGGAGCTTTCCCTCGCAAAAAAGCAGCAACAGGGCTCAGTCGCGCGGTATCTTGATGCCGCCTACCGACTGGGCCAGCAGAGCAGCTTGAAGCTCCTGCTTAATCAACAAGATCCAACTCAACTGGCACGCAATCTGCGTTACTACCGCTACTTTGCTGGCGCGCAAGCGCAAGAGGTTGGTCGGTACGTCACCACGATTCAACGACTGGAAGAGTTGGAGCCCACCATCGCGGCTGAAGCGGAAGCTTTGGCCCGCAGCCACAGCGAATTGCGCTCCAAGCGCGATCAATTGGTCTCTACTCAGGCGCAACGCAAAAAAACGCTGGCTGACCTCGAACGCTCCATCGCCTCCACCGATGCGAAACTGAAATCGACTGAAGAAGATCGCCATCATCTGGAGTCTCTGTTGCGCGAAGTCGTGTTGATCACCCGCGACATGCAAGTGCCGACCAGCAATGAGGCGTTCGCCAAATTGAAAGGCCAATTGCCCTGGCCCGCTGGCGGCAAGGTGTTACGCAATTTTGGCTCGCCCCGGGTTGCCAATAAGATTTCCTGGCAAGGTGTGCTGATCGGCGCTCCTGAAGGCAGCCCGGTGTATGCGGTGCATCAGGGCCGGGTGGTATTTGCCGACTATTTGCGCGGTCAGGGATTACTGCTGATCATCGATCACGGTGCAGGTTTTATGACCCTTTATGCCCACAACCAATCGCTGTTTAAAAATCTTGGGGATTGGGTGAAGGCTGGCGAGCAGATAGCGTCCGTCGGCCAAAGTGGCGGACAGGATAGCGCCGGACTCTATTTTGAACTTCGCTATAAAGGCCAGCCGACCGACCCACGACCTTGGTTGCGCAAGGCGTAGGGGCTATCTATTTAATGCGTGTTAATCGCTCTCAGGAGTTTTCTATGGCATTGCGCCTCCCATCGCTGACTTTCGCAGTCCTCTTGTGCTGGAGCGGATACGGACTGGCGGAAACTCCGAAAGCAGCCGATCCGATTCCCAAAAGCGTGCTCCCCTTGGAAGATCTGCGCGTCTTCACCAAGGCCTACGAACATATTCGCAATGCCTATATCAAGGAGATCGACGATAAAACCCTGCTGGAGTACGCCATTCGCGGCATGCTCGACCAGTTGGATCCACACTCGAGCTATCTCGACGCCTCCTCCTTCGACGACCTGCAGGTTCACACCACCGGCGAGTTCGGCGGCCTCGGCATTGAAGTCGGTATGGAGGGTGGCTTTGTCAAAGTGATCAGTCCTATAGACGACACACCGGCGTCGCGCGCCGGTATTGAAGCAGGCGATCTGATCATCAAGATCGACGACACCACGCTCAAAGGGCTCAGCCTCAACGATGCGGTCAATCGCATGCGCGGCCCCAAAGGCAGCAAGATTGTGCTGACCATAGTGCGCGAAGGCCGCGACCAACCATTTGACGTCACCCTGGTGCGCGACACCATCAAAGTCCGCAGCGTGCGCACCGAAGTCATGGACGACCAATACCTCTACATCCGTATCGCACAGTTCCAGGTCAACACCGGCAAAGACGTTCTGGAAGCCATCAAAAAAGCCAAAAAGGACCACAAGCTGCAGGGCTTGATACTCGACCTGCGCAACAACCCTGGCGGGGTTTTGCAGGCGTCGGTGGAAGTGGCTGATGCGTTTCTCGATGGCGGCACAGTGGTGTACACCGAAGGCCGTATGCTGCAGTCGAACTTCAGTTACAAAGCTGAGCCGGGTGATGCTAGCGAAGGGCTGCCGATTGTTGTACTGATCAACGAAGGCTCGGCATCTGCTTCCGAAATTGTCGCCGGCGCATTGCAGGACCATCGCCGTGCCCTGGTGATGGGAACCCGCAGTTTCGGTAAAGGATCGGTGCAGACAGTCATTCCGATCACCGATGAAAAAGCCGTGAAACTGACCACCGCTCTGTACTTCACCCCCAACGGGCGGTCGATTCAGGCCCAGGGCATTGAACCGGACATTGTCATCGAACGCGCCACGCTTACCGCGCTTAAAGGCACTACTCTCACCGAAGCCCAGTTGGCAGGTCACCTGGAAAACGGCAAGGATGGCAAAGATATCAAAGCCAAAGAGCGTGAGGCCGAGCGCAGTAAGCTTTTGGAAGACCTCCAAGGCAAAGACAACCAGCTCTACGAAGCGCTCAATATGTTGAAAGGGTTGTCTTTCTTCCAAAAAAGCCCATCAACTCAAACCGCAGCCAAAACCCAGTAACTTTTCTTCGAGCGGCGTCTTTATCCGACCAATGACGCCGCTCACCTCCATTTATTCTTACTTCAGAATAAAAGCGTCGAATTGTTATACCGGAACACGCTCTTTCCCTATCAAAACGATCTGAAACGCACTGAGCCTTGTGACAAAACGCTCGCTGCCAAGTCTATTTTTCTGTGTTAATGTCGGTCGACACGCCCCAACGAGGGCGAACAAAAAGGGACTATTGAGGTTAGCGGCACGTTTGAGAGGCGGCACGCGGACCCAATCTCGCACAAGGAGCACCTTTAAATCAGCTGACGAGGAGGTCCTTCCATGGCCATGAAAAGAACTGGCGAAATGAGTGAGCCACCAGTACGCAACTCACGCTTTTTCGAACGCGATGGATATTTTTATTACGCAACCCGGGAGGGGATTGATATAGGTCCTTTCGATACCTTGCACGAGGCAGAGAGAGGCGCCAGCTCTTTTATCGACTTTGTCCTTCACGCCGAACCGCACGTTAGAGAAAGCCTTAATCGTTACAGCCGCGCGGCGTGATCTCTATGCCGGACCTTATGGTCCGGCTTCCATTCTTTTCTACTTCTCCATCAGGGGCGAAAAATCTTTAACTCTATCCCCTCGATGAATTTGTAATGTTTGTCATTGGCAGTCATCAGGGCCAGTCCGGATGACAAGGCGCTCGCTGCGATGAGCGCATCAGCCAGCTGCATCTATTCTCCGCGCGCTGTGGCAGAAAGGAGTTTTTTGGTGTGCAAACACAGGTCTTTGATTGTGGCATCCATAGGTTACACATCAAAGTTACATTTCGAATGTGTAACCTGCATCTATAAAGATGCAATGAACTCTTACAGTCGAACCTCAATCCCCCGCTCGCGCATATAGGCTTTGGCTTGGGGAACCGTGTATTCGCCGAAGTGGAATATGCTCGCCGCCAGTACGGCATCTGCGCCGCCCAGCGTTACACCGTCCACCAGATGCTGGAGATTGCCCACACCGCCTGAGGCGATAACCGGCACTGGTACAGCATCAGCAATCGCGCGGGTCACACCGAGATCGAAGCCGTTTTTAGTGCCGTCGCGGTCCATGCTGGTCAGAAGGATTTCGCCTGCGCCGCTGTTGACCATGCGCACCGCCCACTCGACCGCGTCTATACCCGTCGGCTTACGGCCACCATGAGTGAAGATCTCCCAGCGGGGAGTTTCGCCTTCAGCACTCACTTTTTTCGCGTCTATGGCGACGACGATGCACTGCGAGCCAAAGCGCGCTGCGGCTTCGGCGACAAAATCTGGATTTTTCACTGCAGCAGAATTGATGCTGACTTTATCCGCGCCTGCATTGAGCATGCGGCGGATATCTTCCAGGGTGCGGATACCACCGCCAACAGTCAGGGGGATAAAGACTTCTGCGGCTATGGCTTCCACTGTATGCACAGTGGTATCGCGCGCTTCGTGAGTTGCAGTGATATCGAGAAAGGTAATCTCGTCCGCGCCCTGTTCGTTGTACCGCTTGGAAATCTCCACCGGATCACCGGCATCGCGGATATCCACAAACTGCACGCCTTTGACCACTCGGCCGTTGTCGACGTCGAGACAGGGAATGATGCGTTTTGCCAGCGCCATAAATCTCTCCCTACTGCCCGTCACACAGCCGTTGCGCGGCAGCCAGATCCAATGTGCCTTCGTAGATCGCCCGACCAGTAATAGCACCGCAAATACCAGCGCCTTCGTTGGCGCGGGCGAGCAGGGCTTTGATGTCGTCGAGATTGGTGATGCCGCCTGAGGCGATGATCGGCAGGCTGGAGGCTTTTGCCATGGCGACTGTGGCTTCGACGTTGACGCCCTGCATCATGCCATCGCGGTCGATATCGGTGTAGACGATGGAGCTGACACCATCCTGCTCAAAGCGTTTGGCCAGTTCGGTAGCTTTGACCGATGACACTTCCGCCCAGCCGTCGGTGGCAACAAAGCCGTTTTTCGCATCCAGGCCGACGATGATGGTGCCCGGGAACTCGCGGCACATATCGGTCACGAACTGCGGTTCTTTTACTGCTTTGGTACCGATGATGACGTAGCTGACTCCCGCTTCCAGATAATGACGAATGGTTTCCGCCGAGCGGATACCGCCGCCGATCTGGATCGGCAGCTCGGGGAAAGCTTTGGCAATCGCGGTCACCACTTCACCATTGACCGGCTTTCCGGCAAAGGCGCCGTTGAGGTCGACCAGATGCAGGCGGCGCGCGCCTTGCTCCACCCATTGGCGGGCGACAGCGACAGGGTCATTGGAGAATACGGTGGAGTCTTCCATCACACCTTTGCGCAAACGTACGCACTGGCCGTCTTTGAGGTCGATGGCGGGAATAATTTGCATGAAAAAAGTTCTCTATATCCGGGCTGAGCGATCAGGGGCGACCGTTCCAGCTGACAAAATTCTTGAGTAGTTGCAAACCGTGTTCAGCGCTTTTTTCCGGATGGAATTGCACGGCGAACACATTGGCGCGGGTCAGCGCAGCGTTGAAATCGATTCCGTAATGACACACACCCGCGACCACTTGGGGATCAGTCGCCTGTACGCAGAAACTGTGCACAAAATAAAACCGGCTGTAGTCCGGAATGCCGTGCCACATGGGGTGATCGATCGTCTGGCGCACCTGGTTCCAGCCCATATGCGGAACCTTGAGGCGCTCCGCCGCTGGTGCACTCGCCTGGGCAATCTGGAATTCCGCATTGGCGGCGAAGCCCTTGACCTCACCGGGGAAATGCGCGAGGCACGGCACGCCGCCGTTTTCCTCACTGCTGTCCATCAGCGCCTGCAGGCCGACGCAAATCGCCAGCAGTGGTTTGCCGGAAGCAATGGTGTCCGCGATTGCGACATCGAAGCCGCCGCGGCGAATCTCACCCATGCAGGCGCGAATGGCACCGACGCCGGGGAACAACACTCTATCCGCCTGGCGCACGCGCCCCACGTCTGAGGTCACTTCGATATGAGCGTCAGGCGCTATGTGCTGCAGGGCGCTGGCAACGGAATGCAGGTTGCCCATTCCGTAGTCGATTACCGCGATAAAGTTACTGCTCATGCTGTTGTCGCCTGCAATCAAAGAGTTCCTTTGGTCGACGGCATGGCGTCGCCCAGTCGTTCATCGCGCTCCAACGCCATGCGCAGGGCGCGGCCGAATGCCTTAAAGACCGTTTCAATCTGGTGATGCGCGTTGTGGCCGCGCAGGCAGTCGATATGGAGGGTGACCTGGGCGTGATTGACGAAGCCTTGGAAGAATTCGTAGAACAGCTCGGTATCGAAGGTGCCGATGCGTTTCTGGGTAAACGGCACCTGCATGACCAAACCGGGACGGCCGGAAAAGTCGATCACTACGCGCGACAGAGCTTCATCCAGCGGTACATAGGCGTGGCCGTAGCGGCGAATGCCCTTCTTGCTGCCCAGCGCCTTGTTGATTGCCTGACCGATGGTGATACCTATGTCTTCCACTGTGTGGTGGTCGTCGATATGAGTATCGCCATTGCAAGTGACGTGCAGGTCGATCATGCCGTGGCGAGCGATCTGATCCATCATGTGCTCTAGAAATGGCACACCTGTGGAGAACACACCTTTGCCGGTGCCGTCCAAATCGACGGTCACGCTCACTTGCGTCTCCAGGGTATCCCGATTGATGGAAGCCTTACGTTCGGCCATACTGTCTGCCCCTTGTTGAGAGGGCGGGATTATAGCCATATTGGCTTGGATTCACGAGTCCGAACACTTCCACACTCTGGCTTTACCCTTCCTGGGCGCACTCATGGCATTTGGTACCCGAACAAAGATTTTGGCCGCACTGGCTGGCGTTGCCTTACTCGGCGTACTCGTGCTGGCGGTGTTATGGATGACCTCACCGAATCAATTGGGCCGCGCTGCCTTTGCCGCAACCGGCCTCCCCAAACGAACCCTCGCCGAAGCACAGCAGCTTTCCCGGGAAACTTCTAAACCGCTACTCATTAACTTTTCCGCCTATTGGTGCGGTTTCTGCCGCAAGCTCGACCGCATGGTGATGGTCGACGAGCGCGTGAAAGCGCGCATCAATGAAAAATACGTGTTTGTGCGCCTGGATTCCGAAGATCCGCAAACCCGCACGCTTATGCGCACTTACGGCGTCCATGTTTTCCCCACGCTGCTGGTCGCCCAGGCCGATGGCACACCTGTGCGTTTTATCTCTCTGGCGTACGAGCCGGATAATTTTCTGCAGAATTTGTAGTGCAACTCGCCCAAGATCGCTTCCCAGCACCGGACACCGGGCCGGCGACAACTGAGCAACGGCCTCTGCGTATCGCCTTGCTCGGCTATCGCAGCCACCCGCATGTCGGCGGCCAAGGCATCTATTTGAAGTACTTGAGCCGCGCCCTGGTCCGTCGCGGCCATCAGGTTGATGTGCTATCCGGGCCACCCTATCCAGAACTCGACCCGGAAGTCCGGCTGATCCGCATTCCCAGCCTGGATCTCTACGCCGCCATGCCCAACCACATACGGGCGCTGCGCTGGCACCATTTGAAGTCGTTTACCGATACCTTCGAATGGTGGTCCATGGCGACTGGCGGTTTTGCCGAGCCTTATACCTTTGGCCGACGGGTTGTGCGCTACTTGCAACAGCACCGCGGCGCATACGACATCATTCACGACAACCAGAGCCTGTGTTACGGCCTGCTTGAATTGCAAAAAGCTGGCTGGCCCGTGGTGGCTACAGTGCACCACCCGATTACCCGGGATCGCGATTTGGCCGTGGCCGACGCGCACAGCTGGGGTCATCGCCTGTTGATCCGCCGCTGGTACAGCTTTCTCGGCATGCAGCAGAAAGTGGTGCGCCGGCTCCGCCATGTGGTGACTGTATCGGAGTGCTCGCGCCGCGACATAGCCGCGGAATTCGGCCGGTCGCAGCATCTGACCCAGGTGATCCCCAATGGCGTGGATACCGAGCTGTTCCAACCGCAGCCGCAGATCGAGCGGGTGCCGTTTCGCATCATGACCACCACCTCTTCCGACCAACCGTTGAAAGGCTTTGGCGTTCTGCTGGAAGCCCTGCGCCGCGTACGCGAGCGACTGCCGGAGGCGCATTTGCTGGTGATCGGCAAGCTGCAGGAAGGCGGTCGCAATCAAAAGTTGCTGAAGGAACTGGGTCTGGAGCACTGCGTGACCTTTCGCAGCGGCATTAGTGACCAGGAACTGGTCGAAGAATACGCCCGCGCCAGCGTGGCCGTCTGCCCTTCTTTATATGAAGGCTTTGGCCTGCCTGCGGCGGAGGCTATGAGCTGCGGAGTGCCACTGGTCAGCTCCAACGGCGGTGCTTTAGCGGAAGTGGTCGGCAATGCCGGTGTGCTGGTGCCGGCTGGAGACAGCGAGGCCCTCGCCAAGGGGATCTGCCAGGTTCTGAGCAATCGGGTGCTTGCCCAGGCCATGATGCAAATGGGCCGGCAGCGCATCACTCAGGAATATTGTTGGGACCGGGTGGCCGAGCGGCTTACGGATTTTTACCACCAGATCATTCCGACGCTTCAATCAGATTCCGTCGCAGCCGGAGCCAATCTCTGATGCAAACCATTCGCCTGGACAAGCTGGCGCTGCAGCCACATCAACGCGTTTTGGATTTGGGCTGCGGCGAAGGGCGGCACGCCCTGGCGGCTTACTGGTTTAGTGCGGCGGCTGAGGTAGTCGCGCTGGACGTCAACCACAAAGACGTGCGCACGGCGCAATCGCGCAAAAACGATTTCCCGCAAGCCGATCCTGAAAAGCGTTGTCATTTTTTGGTGGGCGATGGTTTGCGCCTGCCGTTTGCCGATCACACGTTTGATGTGGTGATCTGCTCCGAAGTGCTGGAGCATATTCCGGATTACCAGGGCATGTTGGCCGAAGCACGGCGCGTGTTGGCGCCCGGCGGCATACTGGCGGTCAGTGTTCCGCGCGCCTGGCCGGAGCGCATCTGCTGGTGGTTGAGCCGCGCTTATCACCAAGTCGAAGGCGGCCATATCCGGATCTTCAACGCCAGAAAACTCTGCGCCGAAATCCAAAGCCGCGGATTCGACAAAATTTCGCACCACTGGGCGCATGCTTTACACGTGCCCTATTGGTGGTTGCGCTGTTTGTTCTGGCAGCGCGGCGCTGACTTTGCACCTGTGCGCCTTTATCACCGGCTACTGGTTTGGGATCTACTCAAACATCCGCCGCTGACCCGTTTTCTCGAATGGATGCTCAATCCCCTGATGGGCAAAAGCGTCGTGTTTTATTTCACCAAGAGGGATTTGTCGTGACTTCAGTGCCTCCCATTCTGCTGCCGGAAGAACTGCACCCGACCGCGCGCTATATTCGTTCCGCCCAACTGGCGGATGGCGCCATTCCATGGTTTCGCGGCGGCAAACTCGATCCCTGGGATCACACAGAAGCGGCCATGGCACTCAGCGTCGCCGGATTTCGCGATGAAGCGGCATTGGCTTATCAGTGGCTGGCGCAACAACAATTAGCCGACGGCAGTTGGTATGCCCATTATTTTCTCGCCGGCGCCACTCCCGATGAAAACCAGCAAACCTCGCTGCGCGAAACCAATTTTGTCGCCTACGTTGCAACCGGAGTGTGGCATCACTTTTTAATCACGCGTGATCGCAGTTTTCTCGCTGATATGTTCCCTTGCGTACGCAAGGCCATTGAATTTGTTTTGCGCCACCAAAGTCCATTTGGAGAAATTGCCTGGGCAGTCGATGAAAATGGCAACGCGCAAAATGATGCTCTGGTTACGGCGTGCAGCTCGATTTTGCGCAGTTTGGATTGCGCACAAAAAATCGCCCAAACACTCGGCGAAGAAGCATCCACTTGGCGCCAAGCTGGCGATCAATTGGAAATCGCGTTGCGCGAGCGCCCGGAGCGTTTTGATCGCACCTGGCCGAGCAAAGCGCGTTTTTCGATGGACTGGTATTACCCGATTCTGGCGGGAATTTACAGCGGTGACGATGCGCGACGACGCATCGAAAAACGCTGGCATGAATTTGTCGAACCGGGTTTAGGTTGTCGCTGCGTCAACGATGAACCTTGGGTTACAGTTGCTGAAACCAGCGAACTCATCATCGCGCTTATGGCATGCGGCGAGCATGAAAAAGCACTCGAACTTTACGACACGCTTCATCAATGGCGCGATCGCGATGGCGGATATTGGACGGGTTATGTTTTCCGCGATCGCGCAATTTGGCCGGAAGAAAAAACCACATGGACTGCAGGGGCAGTCATTTTAGCTGCCGATGCCTTGCTCGGATTATCACCAGCCCACCGAATATTTCTGACTCCTCGCGGAGCGTTTGTCACTTCAAATTAAATTTATTCCGCTGAACGAGACGCCAATTTGCTGCTAGATGCCGCCAAATGATCGCTACCCAACTTTAATCGGAGCAGGAAATTTGGTAAAAACGCACAAATTCAGAATTTGTTCACATTTCTACCTTTAGGCTGCGCGCCTGTTCCACCCAAAATCGGCTCAGAAAGCATTAATTATTAAGAACAACCAAAAAAGAAGGAGTACATCATGAAATCTCAACTCGCCAACGCCATTCGTGTCGCGATGTGCGGCGCAGCTTTAGGTATTTCCTCGTACGCAGTTGCAGAACAAAGCAGCGGTTTTACCATCACCCCCGGTGTTGAATATCACATGCTGGATAAAGACGCGCCGTTTGATAATCCGTTTTTGGGCGCTATCAACCTGGGTTACAAAACCTCTACTCCTTGGGGCGTAGAAATCGGTTATACCGCTGGCAGCACGGATTTCTCCACCAGCGACCGTGAAATCGATCTGGAAACCTACCGCCTGGACTTCCTTTATCACTTCGCTGAAAAAGAAGGCGTTCAGCCTTATTTGTTGATCGGTGGCGGCCAACAAGTTTATGACTACGGCAATGCCGACTACAAAAACGACATGGCCAACCTGGGTGCCGGTTTGAAAGTCGCTATCACCAACTCTCTGAGCTTCCGCCCCGAACTTCGCTTGGTTCGCGACCTCGAGCGCGACTGGACTCACTACAGCGTTGGTCTGGGTTTGAATTTCCTGATCGGCGGCAAAAAAGCGGCTGCGCCTGTGAGAACTGCAGCACCTGCTGATTCCGACCGCGACGGTGTTATCGATTCCCAAGACCGCTGCCCGGGCACTCCAGCAGGCACTCCAGTTGATGCTTACGGCTGTGAATTGGTCCAAGACTCCGATAACGACGGCGTAGCAGATGCGTACGACCAATGCCCCAACACTTCTGCTGGTGCCAAAGTGGACGAAAAAGGCTGCTATATCGTTATCACCGAAACCAAAGAAGTCCAATTGCGCGTCAATTTCGAAAATGAATCCTTCGAAGTCCGTTCAGATTCTTTGAGCGAAATCGAAGCCGTTGCGCAATTTATGCGTGAATATCCGTTGACCAAAGTTGTTCTGGAAGGTCACACAGACGATCGCGGCTCTGAAGCTTTCAACCAGCAATTGTCAGAAAAACGCGCTGCCGCTGTTGCCCGCGTTCTGGTTGAACGCTACGGCATCGACCGTTCACGCGTTTCTTCCGTTGGTTACGGTGAATCACGTCCGCTGGTGAACAACAA
Organism: Saccharophagus sp. K07; assembly: GCF_014336955.1. Lineage (GTDB taxonomy): Bacteria > Pseudomonadota > Gammaproteobacteria > Pseudomonadales > Cellvibrionaceae > UBA5868. Next base: position 139,068 of record NZ_QRAI01000003.1, read on the forward strand.
CACTCCAGAAAATCGTGCAGCCAACCGTCGCGTAACTGCAAAAGTCACTGCACACGTAGAAAGCATCCAACGCTAATTCACGCGTTTAGCGGTAAAAAAGGCCGGTGGTTCGCCCCGGCCTAATTTTTTGTCTTACGGAAGGAATTCCACCGTGGAAGACAAACTTCACGCCCTGTTTGACCAAATCCCCCATCTCATCGTTATCTACAGCATCAAGATTTTGCTGGCACTGGCTGTCTTTTTTATCGGCCGCTGGATCGCCAAACGCGTATCCATATTACTGGGACGCACACTGACCTTCCGCGGTGTCGACAGCGCCGTATCGGCTTTTTTCCGCCAAATTTCCTATTACGGTTTATTGATCGTGGTAATAGTGGCTGCACTCGGCCAGCTGGGTGTGCAGACCGCGTCTTTCGTCGCCGTGATCGGCGCCGCAGGTCTTGCTGTTGGCCTTGCTCTTCAAGGCTCACTGTCCAACTTCGCCGCAGGTGTATTACTGATTTTATTTCGGCCATTTCGCGCTGGTGACTACATAGAAGCGGCGGGCGCGGCGGGATCAGTGCGGGAAATTTCCATTTTCTCAACCACTTTGATCACCGCTGACAACAAAACCGTCACCATTCCCAACGGCGGAATTTTAAGCGGCAACGTAGTTAATCATTCCATCCAACCGCAGCGGCGCATCGACCTTGATGTCATTGTCGGTTACAGCGCAAATGTCGCCCGCGTAAAAGAAGAACTCTCGGCGGTTGTGCAAAACGAATCGCGCGTACTGAAAGACAAGGAAATCGCCATAGGCGTTACCGGCTTTGTCGAAACCGGCATCAAATTTGTGGTGCGCGTCTGGGTAAAAAGCTCCGACCTGGGCGATACACAATTTGCCCTGCTGGAAAACATCAAAAACCGCTTTGATGCCGCGGGAATCGAAATGCCCTACCGTCAGGTTGATGTGCAACTGAGCAAAATTCCGCCGATTCGTCAGGAGTCCTAGATCTTTCGGCAACACAACAATAAAACCAGAAGCTCCCCAAGCCAAAACCATCCCAGCGCGCTAAGATAGCGAATCTTTTCGCGACAGCCGCTCGGGATGCGTTATGTACAAAAGAATCGAAAACCAATCCTTTCTCGCTCTCCTTATCCTGGTTTCTCTGGCGTTTTTTTGGGTCCTTAAACCCTTTTTTGGCCCCATTTTCTGGTCCGTTGCCATCGCCATTATTTTTGCCCCCGTACAGGACTGGCTGAACAGCAAAATGCCCGGCAGACGCAATCTCAACGCGGCACTTACCCTGTTGGCTTGCTCCGTGATCGTGATTATTCCGGTGATTTTTACTATTACCTCAGTGGTCGGACAGATCGCCGATTTCTATAAAACCGTGGAATCCGGCCAAGTAGAAATCACCAAACACGTGCAAAAAGTCCAGGACGGTTTTCCCGCCGTGCAACACTGGATGGATCGGTTCGGAATCGATTTTGACCGCCTTAAACAAAGCGCCACCGAAGCCGCCATGGCAGCGGGCAAATTTATCGCCCAGCACTCTGTGAGCATCGGCCAAAACGCTTTTGGCTTTGCCCTGGCAGTTGGGGTGATGCTGTATGTGTCCTTCTTTTTTATCCGCGACGGCGACAAAATCGTTGCCCTGCTCTACAAAGCTCTGCCCCTCGGCGATGAACGCGAACACCTGTTATTTACCAAATTCGCCGAAGTCACCCGTGCCACTGTCAAAGGCAACATAGTGGTCGCTGTTGTCCAAGGCTCCATCGGCGGAATTGCATTTGCTGCACTCGGTATTGGCGGGGCATTTTTGTGGGGCGTGGTGATGGCCATTTTTTCCCTTTTGCCAGCAGTAGGCGCTTCCCTGATTTGGGCGCCCGTGGCCATTTATCTTTTCGCCACAGGTTCCGTTATCAAAGGCATTATTCTGGTAATCGTCGGCGCGGTAGGCATAGGCCTGATCGACAACATCCTCCGCCCCATCCTGGTCGGCCGCGATACCAGACTGCCCGACTATCTCGTGCTGCTCTCAACCCTTGGCGGTTTGGTTTTATTTGGTATTAACGGCTTTGTGATTGGACCACTGATTGCCGCCTTGTTTATTGCATTCTGGGGAATTTTTATTCGCGAATTTCAGAATGAAAATCAGATTGTTAAACCGGAAAAGCCAAAGGTCTGACGGGAATAACCACACCCGATTTTTCGGGCGTGGTTGCCCAGCCTTTTCCTTATGCTTGAAACAATCCTGTTTGCTCTCATTGCGGCTACCTATTTCTCGTATGTTAGACAGAATGGAACAGAAAGAAGCTGTCTGGCAGCTTTAGCTTTTGTTGCACTGTATCTAATAGTCTATTTAGGCGTACCGCCACACTTGCCTATAAAGTTGACTTATCCGGGACAGCTTTTTGGGTTATTGCCGCTACTTTCACTAACGCTGATTTTATTTCCGCAAATAAACCGCAAAATGCCAATTTCGGCAACCAAATTTTTAGGATGGTTTATGTTACTCGGGGTCTGTGGCTTGCTTATTTTTTTTAAAATTTTTATCTGGTAATTGCTATTCAATTCAAATTCGGACACTCGCCACGTTTCTCCTTTAATAATTTCCAAAATTCCTCATATACCCTGCCATAAAAGTATTAAGTCGAAAAATCACTTTCGACGACCGCCTGTACGATGCTTCTTATCCCCCTTCAATGTGAATTTTGCTCCCGGTGAATGTGAATATTTCACAGAGCCCAATTTGGCCTCGCCAATATATTGAGCCCGTGTTTGATACCGGCAGCGATCAACACAGTCAAACCAATCACGCTGTCATCTAGGAAATTTTCAACTATCAACGGAGTAACAGCAATGAGCGATAAAGTAGGTGTTATCAATCCTTATGCCCTCGGTGAACTCGTAGCCAAAAAGAATATTCAATGGAATTCAGTCAGCGAACCCGAAAAACTTCTCTCTGAAATTCTCAATATCAAGAAAGAAGCCATCTTTGATATAAGGAACCCCATTCTCAACCCAAGTGTAAAAATTGATCTCGACGAGAAAGTAGCGATCCTCGGAGAAACGGATGCCGAAAATCGGCTGAAAAATTTTTTGCTGGACCGTCAACCTCAGGTAAAAATAGAGCAAGCGATTAGCAGCTTGCGTTTGCCAACACCAGCTAACGATAAATTGGATGAGGTATTACTGTCCTCCGCCGTTGTCCGATCCGAGTCTAGCGTTCCTTGGAAGCCCGCGGATAAAGAGTGGTTCGACAAAGGCGATTATTTTGAGGATGTCGCAGAGGTCAATGATCCTATCCAAGGTGCGCTTGGGGATTGCTACTTTATAGCTGCCCTTGCCTCAGTTGCCTGGGCGAGACCTTACACCATCGTCAACATGGCCAGACCATCCGGTTGGGGCAATGAAGACAGCCCAATCCACAAAATCAGTTTTTATCAGAACGGAACAGGCTCGCCCCAATCTGTAGAGGTGACAGAAAAGGTTCCAGTAACCAAAACTACCCGCTACTGGATTTACGCACGATCACTGGATTCGACAGAAATTTGGCCCGCCGTTATGGAAAAAGCTTATGCCAAATGGCGAACGAACAATCTCACTGATTTTCCTAACTACCCGGCGATTTCTGGCGGCGACCCCGCTTTGGCTTGTGCTCAATTGATTGGCGGTACCAGAACCTACAAAGCCAATGCGAGCACTTCAGCCAATGACTTGTGGAAATTTGTCCGCGCTAATTCAGTAAGTAAACGCACTGTCAATCCGATGGTGGCATGGACATACCCCAGCCAGCCTTCCGGAACTGACTACATTAGCGCTCGTGTTGTAGCGAACCATGCTTACTCCGTGTTGGGTTGGGACGATTACAACAATGAACAGTACATCGTTCTGCGAAATCCTTGGGGCACTCACCATGCAACCCTCGATACTCGCTCCGGAACCTGGTCTGCGCATCATATTTCCTACAATGCTGTCGTGCCACTAAATACCAACGGTGTTTTTGCAATGAAAGCATCCACTTTCAAAAAATACTTTGCCAAACTGGCTGTAGCGAAATAAAAAACTGAGGAATGGACTCCAACTGCAACGTGGCTTGTGATAGGAATTATCTCAAGCCACGCTTTATTAATTAAATATACCAAGGCAACGTATATTGCTATAGATCTGAGGATAAAAGCCATGTCTCAAGCCATTACCAAAATCCTATACGAATTTAATGATTCCGCCGTTCCTCCGCCCTATCATAGAAGTTATAGAATCACAGTAACGCTAGACCAATGTCATTTAATGATTCATGCCTACGGCGAAATTATTCTTGAAAAATTCTGCACCATCGAGCTCGATGTTTTTGAGAAGCTTGCAAAGGATGCATTGGCATTACCTATTCAAACATTGCCAAAGGCTGGCGATTCTCCGGTTTCTATTGGTGGATCATCAAGATTAATCACCCTGTATTCAGGAAATGAAGTTATTTTTCGGGGAACAGATGGCGCTGACCCAAAATCCCATAGACTGGTATCCTTTGCGCAGGAATTGATGTCTCTTTGCCCGGACTTTCCTAAAGATTTGGTATCGAATTAAAAACGGCTCCCGCAGCCCCCCGCTATATGACCTCGAAGAATGTCATTAATGCTCCGCTACACGTTCTCTGCCCTTTTGCGCGTAAAAATCTGGCAATCCATGTATTCAACCGTTAAGGTAACGTCCTATTACATAGGTGTTGTCGATTTGGACCGCATTTACGGCACAATACTCAGTTAAAAAATGTAAAGAGAACGATTGATATGAGAAAAATAATTTCAGCGGTTTTAACCGTGGCTTCGGTATTAACAGTGGCGGCTTGTTCCAGCTTAAAATCGGATAAGACTGCTTTTGAGCCGCCAACTGTTTTTGACAACCCGATTATTCGCTACGACACCCAAGACCCCACCAATGAAGTTGGCGAAATTATTTATACCGCTGATCCTGCCGCTATGGTGTTGGGCGACACCCTGTATCTGTACACCAGCCACGACGAGCAAGCCATAGATGTCAACGATTACCGGATGTACGACTATCGCTTGTGGACCACCAAGGACTTAGTGAAATGGGAAAACAAAGGCGCGGTTTTGAGTCATGCAGATTTTGCGTGGGCGCGCAGTAGTGAAGTGACCGGTAATGCCTACGCGGCGCACGTTACCCACAAAAAAGACGCATCAGGAAAATCCAAATATTATTTTTATGTGACCATGGAAGGCGGCCAGCCGGAATTTGGCTTTGCCATTGGTGTTGCAGTATCCGACAATCCGGAAGGTCCTTTTACCGATCCGCGCGGCATGCCTATGATTGTGCTGGCCGATACCGCGCAATATAAAGACCATTCCTGGCGCAATATCGACCCCGCCGTATTTATTGATGATGACGGCCGAGCCTACCTGTATTGGGGCAACCGGCAATTATGGTGGGTGGAATTGGAAAGCGATTTAATCCACTTAAAAGGCGAAAAATATACGCTGGATGCCAACAGCAAAATGGTCAGCCGCGATATGAGCGATGTCAAAATTCATACCGTGGATACATTGCCGAATTACGAAGAAGCGCCTTACGTCTCCAAACACAACGGCCTTTATTATTTGGTGTACGCCGCAGGATTTCCGGAGAGCATCGGTTACGCCACCAGCACCTCCGCCACCGGTCCCTGGGAATATCGTGGCATTATTATGGACCCCCTGCCCAACACCACCACCATTCATCCGGCGCTGTTCGACTTTAAAGGCCATACTTTTCTGGCCTATCACGATGCGACCTTGCCCGGCGGCGGCAGCTATCGCCGCTCCACTTGCATAGACCGCGTGTATTTCAATAGCGACGGCAGCATCCAAAAAATTGTGCCGACTTATAAGCGAAAAGTGACTGAAGAAAAATAAATAAAAGGGGCCGGCAATTTGCCGGCTTTTTTTCATCCGCTTTGGCAAGCTATGTGCGGAGGATTTTTTGGAGAAGTTTTTCACAAGAATGCGGAGGGGCTGTTGAGGAATTGAGATCTCAAATCTTCTTATGCTTAGCGTGTTTCAATTTCGCCTTCTTCCCCCGGCGCTTACGTCGACTGCCTGCTACAGCGCTCCTCAATCTGACCCCCTCCCGTTTCTAAGACCCTCTCCCTCTGGGAGAGGGTTGGGGTTTGTGCAAACCGGCAACATAGGTAACAAAACAAACCGGGAACATGGGTTACACAAGTTATGGTATGAGCAAGGAGGACTTGCTTATGCCCTGGAACGAGACTTGTGTGATGGATTTGAAGATGCAGTTGATCGCTGACTGGCTGCGACAGGAAAGCAGCATCAGTGAATTAGCCCGAGGTTATGGCTTAAGCCGCAAAACGGTTTATAAGTGGGTGACGCGTTATCAGGATGGAGACGTGACCTATATTTGGATTGGTACACGGTGGGCTTATCTTGCAGTGGTGCTGGATTTATTTGCGCGCAGGCCCATTGGTTGGGCGCTATCCCTATCTCCTGATAGTGAGCTCACGAGGCGCGCATTAACCATGGCATTTGAGGCGAGAGGAAAGCCAATTGGGGTGATGTTTCATTCTGATCAAGGATGCCACTACACCAGCCGGAGTTATCGCCAATTGCTGTGGCGTTATCGCCTTGATCAAAGCATGAGTCGTCGAGGCAATTGCTGGGACAATGCACCAATGGAGAGATTTTTTAGGAGTTTGAAAACGGAATGGGTGCCGACATTCGGCTATCGAAATTTTAATGAAGCTCAGTGTTCAATTACGGATTATGTGTTGGGTTACTACAGTCAGACAAGGCCGCACCAAAATAATGGTGGATTGCCACCAGTGTTGGCCGAACAGCGATATGTAAGTACCTCTTAAATTGTGGCCAAATTTACTTGACCACTACAGCTGACGACTTTGAGCTGCAATCCGACTTCGCTACTTATAGATCAATAAGATCAACCGACTCCACACCCAACTCAGTCAATACTGAAAGCACATCCGAAGCGAACGCTCCATTTGAATCGTCGTCAAAATAAAGCACAAAACTCACCTCCTCCACAGGCCTTTTAGCAATTCGGGATTCAAGTGCCGCCTTCAGTTTTGAAGGTTCCTTTAACGCAGCACCGTTCACCAAAATCTCACCAGAATGGGCGACCATAATCGTGATGACGTTGTCTGCCAGTGGGTCGATCGATTTGTGGTGAACGCCCTTTAATGACAAGGACACGACTTTTTGTTTTGGCAAAAAGAACTGATCAAAGTCCGCGCATGACCACGGACGGCCAAGCTCCTTCTCGATATTGGCTTTTATGCTCGCATAATAAGCTGAAAAATCTGCTTTATCGGCGGTCTTTAATATGTCCTGCAATTTTTTATTGTTAATTGTTTTTTGCTGCTCCAGGATATGGCCGAATATCTGCTGAAGCTCTGCGCCCTGCCCTAATGATGTGAGAGATTTAGGGCTGTATAAACCACAATATTGGCTCGCCGCTTTTTCGAAACTGTCATCTGAGCACGCATTGGTGGTAATAAATAATAAGGCGATTATTAAAAATTTTCTTTTCATGGCTGCCATCATTTATTTGTTGGTAATCCGCTTGAATTCTGATACGGCTTTCAAAACATTTGTCATGGATGTATAAGCCTTTTCTTTGTTTTGAGATACTTCCTTGAAAATGCTTGCAGCTTCGTTCTGAGTTAAAGTTACCCCGGTTTCCTTCATCAGCTTAATAAGTGTAGCTGATGGCTTTTGCATCGTTGCTGGCTGTGAGGGGTTAACTTGCCGCATTTCTTCCAAAAGGGGCTTATATTGGTCAATCAGAGATTGGATATACGCGTCTGGATACTTAAGTACCGAATTGCTGGCCGCTTGAACCAACAATACGCTGACAATCGTCCAAGCACTAAATGGATTCCCATTGGGCATTGCCCATTTGCCAAATATGATGCCTGTTGTCTGGGCTTGAACCTTTTCATCGGTCGCAATAGCTTTTGGAAGATTCTTTGCTGCCCGCGATGAGTTGTTGACCAGTTCCGCAGTAATCATTTCCCATATTTTTTTCTGTAACGTAGGAGCGTAAGTTCCCAGGGTATCAAGCTCCGCAAGCAGCGCTTTAGATAACTTCCTTGATGAATCGGCCACCGCTCGTTTAGAGGCATATAGATAGGTGACATCTGCACCAGTGACGGTCAACCAAGCTGCCAAACTGACAGTTGAGAACACCCCAAGAATGAAATACATCTCATACTTGACGATAGTTTCTATATGGCGAGTGTTTTTCGCGATTTCAGCAGCATCTCTTCGGATGGTTGTATCACCATTAAAAGCCTTCTCTGATTGGATAAACAACCGGTGGTGTTTTGCCGGCTGTGCAGGATTGATATGGATATAAATAATGGTGTCGCAGCCGACCTCAACCACTAACCTCTTTCCATCAAAGGCTTGATAAACGTTTCCCGACTGAACGGTAGTTTTGTAGATAACGGCCCCAAAGGGATTTTTTCGTAGATGGACGGACCAATTCGAGGTATCAAGAGGGACGTAAAGATGCTTCGTAGAGGTAATATCGCGGGGCTCGTCTCCGGGAGAAACCCTATCGGCGCATTGGTACACATCAACTGTATTGTTTGCGACGCTTCCAGGGGGGAATCAACTTGTCATCTTTTAACTCCTTGTAAATTGTTGTCCACAATGACGGGCTATCATACTGGTTCTTGGTCCAAGATCAAGGATTGGCAGCTTACCGGATGGGCAGGAGCCCTTTAGATTGGCCGGCGAGTCAGGGTAGAGGTACTACAAGACCCCTCCCAACCTCCCCCTTGCCAGGGGAAGGAGCCTTGATAAATACCCACCCCTAAAAATTCGCCACATGCCCTGATTTACGCAACTACGGGTATTGCTGTTGAGATTCTGAATTTATTGTTTTGATGATGCTCAGCTTATGGACTGAGCCTCCATGCCCGCCGATTTACACAAGGGTAGCCATTGGCGATAGGTTCCACAGCGCCACAACCACTCCAAAGGACCGTAGCGAAAATGGCGCAGCCAGATTCCGCTGATTTTTATCTGCAACAGGATGATCAATAACGCCAGCAGTACAGTTTGCCAATCGTGCAGTTCCCCGAGCAAACCCACGCCAAAACCAAAAAAGAGTGTTGTGCCGATCAGGCTCTGCAAAATGTAATTGCTCAGGGCGGTGCGGCCGTAAACAGCCAATGCGTTTTTCCATCTTCCTTTAGCGCGGAGAAAAAGCAGAGCAAAGCCACTGCCGAGCACCAGTGTCATGGCGATATTGAAGTAGTTGTAGAAGGAGAAAGCCAGCACATGACGCCACTGAGTGAATTGCGTCATATCCGGCATTTTTATGAACGCGATCATCATCAAGACGAAAAAAATCACCGTCAATGCGGACGATATCCATAACACACGTTTCAATTGCGGCCGATAATCCCCGAGGTTGTGCACAATGCTATGGCGCACCAGCCACATGCCGAGAATAAAATACGCAAGCGTCATATAGGCGCGACCAAAAATGGCGAAAAGAAAATCGAATTTATGGGCCAATCCCGTGCTTAAATTTTCTTTCACCACGTCGAGGAAAGTGCCGTGCTTTAAAACTTCTACATAGCGAGCCACTTCGGGGGAAGTTGGCGAGGATTCCCAAGGTAGAAAACTGGCCTTGCCCGCCAGTCCATACACCAACAGCTGGCCGCACCCCAGCATCAGCAATATGATCAAGGTCCATAACCAACGATCCGCCACTCTATAGAGCGCCGGCAGTATTAACCCAATCAGCACATAGGCGGTAAGAATATCGCCACGATAAATGGCCGCGTGAAAAATGCCGATGAGCAACAGCAGGCTCAAACGCCAGAGAAAACGTTTGGAAAAATCCTTACCGACAACGGCGGCGCGTTCCATCATGATGCCGAAACTGACACCAAACAGCAGCGCAAACAAGGAGTAGAACTTACCGTACACCAGAATCCAGACAACGCCGCCAGTGATCTGGTCGCCAAGGTCTGGCGTAACCCCCCCAGCCGCCTGCGGGACGCGGCGCCGCGATAAACTGCCCATACATATGCGCCACCACAATTCCGGCAAGCGCAAATCCCCTGAGCGCATCGACCACCAGCATGCGTTCGACTTTATTGGACTCGGTCATTGAGAACTCCCTGCTGATTTTTGAGATTTTTTCTGGAAATGATGATCGTGCTAAGTAATGGCGGGCACGATATTTTCTTCGTCCATCAGAACAATTGACATTCTTTGTAAACGATCACGTAAATCTTATTGTTATGTGGACCATCACTGGGCGCCTTTGAAGGGTGTGATGGACCTTTACTGCACCTGTAGACACGAAATAGAAGCAAAGCATTCTAGCAATGTATTTTCGGGGGATGCGCGGTAAGCCGCAGTTAACGTGAGCTAGCTCATGAATCCGCTTGGCGGCGGTTCACGTGGCGGCGCATAGCGATGTAAGAACCTGCTCCAACTCCGCCAGCGTCACGGGTTTTGTTAAATGAAAATCAAACCCCGCTTTTTCCGATTGCCGGCGATCTTCCGCTGTTCCATATCCTGTGAGTGCGATGAGTTTTACTTGGGAAGCTGTGGCGCGGAAGCGGCGGGCTAGTTCGTAGCCGGTCATATCCGGTAGGCCGATATCGAGCAATGCCACTTGGGGTTTAAAGGTTTCCTGTTGTTCCAGGCCGTCATTGGCGGAATGCACGGCGAGTGTTTCGTGGCCCAAACAGGTTAACAGTCGTGCGAGGGAGTCGGCGGCGTCAATGTTGTCGTCGACAATTAACAGGCGACAACTCGTGGCATTTTGGTTTTGTGTTTGCGGTGCCTCGACTTTCGGCGGCTCAATCAGTGGAAATCGCAGCGTGAATTGAGCACCGCGGCCAACGCCTTCGCTGGCAGCGCTAAAGGTTCCCGAGTGCATTTGCACCAGGCGTTTTACAATGGAAAGGCCGATGCCGAGCCCGCCGTGGGAGCGGTCGATGGTGGGATTGGCCTGGGTGAAAAGATCAAAAATGGTGGGCAGCATTTCCGGTGCTATGCCGAGGCCGCTGTCGGAAATTTCAATCGCCACTTCCTGCGCGGTTTGTGCAACGCGAATTTTTATGTTGCCTCGCGGTGGCGTGTATTTGATGGCGTTAACCAGAATATTGCTAAGACACCGCACCAGGCGCTGAATATCGCCCCACACATATAAATCTTCATTAGCGGGAATATATTCCAGTGTGTGTTCTTTTTCTGCGATTTGCGGCTGCGCGGATTCAAGAGCTATAGCAATGGCTTGATCGATATTCACCGGCGCATTTTTCAGTTCGATAATGCCGCGGGTGATGCGCGAGACGTCGAGCAAATCATTTACAAGATGGGTCAGCTGGCCGCATTGACGCTGCAAAATTTCGCCGGCTTTTTTAACTTCTTGCGGGCTATTGGCATTGCGCATTAATAGCTCGGCCACACTGGCGATGGGCGCCATAGGGTTGCGTAATTCGTGCGCGAGCATGGCGAGAAATTCGTCTTTGCGGCGATCCTGCTCTTGCAAGCGCTCGTTCGCGCGCACGCTCTCGGTTACGTCGAAGCCGATTACAAAAATGCCGGTGACTTGGTTGTCTTCATTGGTCAACGGTTGATAGGTGAAGTCAACATAGCGCCGTGTGATTTCGTGTGTTTCTGATATCAGATCCACCGGCACTGCGTGCCCTTGAAAAGGTTTTGCGGATTGAAAAACCTGATCCAGCAATTCGATAAATCCCTGATCAACCACTTCAGGCAGCGCTTCCTGTACAGGTTTGCCCACCAATGGACGCATGCCAATCAGTTTTAAATAATCCGGATTGGCATATTCGAAAATATGGTCAGGCCCTCTTAACGTACACATAAACACGGGAGCCAAATCAAACAGCGCCCGCCATTTGGCCTCGGCGGCTTTGGCGCGCTGCTGATTCATCACTTGTTCGGTGGTTTCCGTACACACCACCAGCACGCCGCCGATGCCATTTTCCGCATTGGGATCGTCGATGGGGCTGTAACTGTAAGTCCAATAAACGTCTTGCCGAGCACCATGACGGGTGATGGGAACCAGATGGTTCTCGTGCCAGGTGTATCCCCTACCTTCCAGAACCTGTTCAATTTGGTGACCAATCAGCGGCCAGATTTCCTGCCAGCATTCCCGGCCCTCCTGACCCAGCGCACTGGGGTGGCGCTCCGGCCCGAGGGAGCGGCTGTAGGCGTCGTTATAAAACTGAATCAGCTGCGGCCCCCACCAGATAAACATGGGGTGGCCGGAGGTCAGCATCAAACGGATCACCACTTTTAATGCTTGTGGCCAGTACGCCGGAGGCCCCAACGGACTCTTGTCCCAATCATAGGCGCGGATAAGCGCACCCATTTCCCCTCCGCCCGCCAGGAAGCCGTCGTCATGCAAGGGTTGAGTCATAGTCGGGGCCCGAGAGAAAAATAAGTGCCTCATTGTCGGCCCAGACACTTGAATCGTCCAGCGCCAGGCGCAGAGGGTGTGACGCGCCGCGATTAAACCCGCCCCACCCTGCTCTCATGCACCTGCTTCGGTTCGCCCAACCACAGTGCTCCGTTAAATGTTAGCGCACGCCGTCAACAGACTGATAACACCCAGCGTAACGGCTGCTTTGGGCAGGAACTTTATTTGAGTTGTTTTGCGTATTCGATGAGGCCCATTACCGATAAACGTCACTTACCTCTCCGTTTCGACTTTATGAAGCATCAACCCTTCTTTCTTGCTTTTGCAAATTCAATAAAGTCTTTGATGTAGCGAATTGCCAAATCGTCTTTGCGAACACCTACAAAAATCTGCTTGGGAACACCCTTCTTCCCCAAGCGTACGGGAACAATATTTAACTTTTCGGCGTACTCTTCCACCAACCAGCGCGGCAGTGCGGTTACACCGCGCCCACTTGCCACCATTTGCAGCATGACATCGGTGGTTTCAATCAGTTTGTGGCTTTTAGGTGCTATGCCGGCCGGCATTAGGAATAAGCTGAAAATATCCAACCGCTCTTTTGCCACCGGATAAGTGATAAGCACTTCGTCACTGAGTGCTTCTGGATTGACATAGTCGGTTTTCGCCAGGCGATGTTTATTGTTCACAACCAACACCTGCTCATAATCAAAAACAGGCTCGAAATGTAATTCTTCTTTATATAAGGGATCGGGCGTTACCAGCATATCGATTTCATAACCGAATAATGCGCCCATGCCGCCGAACTGAAACTTCTGTTTTACATCCACATCCACATCTGGCCACGATTCCAAATAGGGACCCACCAATTTAATCAGCCACTGATAGCACGGGTGGCACTCCATACCTATACGTAAATTGCCCCGCTCGCCCCGTGCAAATTGCTTCAACCTGTCTTCAGCATAGGCTAATTGCGGCTCCAAACGATTCGCCACACTTAGCAGGTATTCGCCAGCTTGGGTGAGAAACAGCTTTCTGGATTCGCGACGAAACAAAGTCACGCCCAGCTGATCCTCTAGCTTCTTAAGGGCATGACTAAGGGCAGACTGAGTGATATGCAGCGCGTCCGCAGCAGCGGTTAGTGAGCCGTGCTCCTGAATAGCAAGGACCATTGTGAGATGGGTGCGGTCAATAATAGCCATAGCAAAACCATGAATGGGGTTCATATATTCATGAAATATAATCATTTATATTCATGTTTTGTGCATATTAACACCATCGCGAACTGAGCGAACAGAGTTTCTAAGCACATCGGAAAATCCATAAGCATGAATTCTTCTCATCGACGCATTAAATAAGATCATTTTTATTCGCGCGACGCCGCGACTATAAATAGACCTTGCCGTCGGGTTAAAAAATCAAGGTCAATTGCGATGAGTAACGATTTCAACTATTCCATCAAACGAATTCGTTTTGATGAAAACTATATTCCTGCCGAAAGCACTCGCCTTACCACCAACTTTGCCAATCTGGCCAGAGGGGAAAATCGTCAGGAGAATTTGCGCAACACCCTGCAGATGATCAACAACCGTTTTAATAGCCTTGCACATTGGGATAACCCCAATGGGGACCGTTATTCCGTTGAGCTTGAGATTATTTCCGTTGGTGTTGACATTAAAGGAAACGGTGATGAGTTCCCTATGATTGAAATGCTGAGGACGCACATTATTGATCACCAGAATAATCAACGCTTCGAAGGCATTGTTGGCAACAACTTTTCTTCTTTCGTGAGAGATTATGATTTTAGTGTATTGCTGTTGGCCCATAACAAAGACCAAGCGAAATTCAGCGTTCCAGACACGTTTGGCGATCTGCACAGCAAACTTTTCAAAGGGTTCCTAAATGCAGATATTTATAAGCAGAATTTCACCAAGAGGCCGGTTATTTGCTTGAGCGTATCAAACAGCAAGACCTATTACCGAACCGAGAATCAGCATCCCATATTGGGAGTTGAATATCGGCAAAGCGAGTTTTCTCTAACCGACGCATACTTCCAAAAAATGGGCTTAAAAGTGCGGTATTTTATGCCGCCGGGCAGCGTAGCGCCTTTGGCATTCTATTTTGGCGGCGATTTGCTAGCTGATTACACCAACCTTGAGCTGGCCAGCACCATCAGTACGATGGAATCTTTTCAGAAGATCTACCGCCCTGAAATTTATAACGCCAACTCACCGGCGGGATACTGTTACCAACCCAGTTTAAATAACTCGGACTACTCATTGACCAAAATCGTTTACGACCGAGAGGAACGCAGCCAACTTGCGGTTAAGCAGGGAAAATTCACGGAAGAACACTTCATCAAACCCTATCAGCAGGTGCTGAAAAAATGGATCGAGAGTTCTTCTCTTTAAATGATTAAAAGTCGATGAGAATCTGAATATGAAAACTTTACTTCCCACTTCCACGGCTGGCAGCTTGCCGAAACCGTCCTGGCTGGCAGAACCAGAAAAACTGTGGTCTCCATGGAGACCACAAGGTGACGAATTAATCGAAGCCAAACAGGATGCTCTGCGCTTATCATTGCAGGAGCAGTTGCACGCAGGTCTCGATATTGTCGGCGACGGCGAGCAAACCCGGCAGCATTTCGTAACAACCTTTATTGAACATCTAAGCGGCGTTGATTTTGAAAAACGTGAGACGGTAAGGATTCGCAATCGCTACGACGCCAGTGTTCCGACCGTAGTGGGTTCTGTGGCTCGAGAAAAGCCTGTATTTGTCGAAGACGCCAAGTTTTTGCGTCAACTGACTCGGCAGCCGATCAAATGGGCATTACCAGGGCCTATGACCATGATCGACACCCTGTACGACAATCACTATAAAAGTCGGGAAAAACTCGCTTGGGAGTTCGCCAAAATTCTCAATCAAGAAGCCAAAGAATTGGAGGCTGCTGGGGTTGATATTATTCAGTTTGACGAGCCCGCCTTTAATGTCTTTTTTGACGAGCTCAATGATTGGGGTGTTGCGACCTTGGAAAGAGCGCTCGAAGGGCTGAAATGTGAGACGGCCGTGCATATTTGTTACGGCTATGGCATTAAAGCCAACACCGACTGGAAAAAATCTTTGGGCTCCGAGTGGCGTCAATACGAGCAAGCATTTCCTAAACTGCAAAAATCCAAGATCGATATAGTTTCACTGGAATGCCACAACTCGCGCGTTCCTATGGAACTTATCGAATTGATTCGAGGTAAAAAAGTGATGGTGGGAGCCATTGATGTGGCCTCCAACACCATTGAAACCCCGAAAGAAGTCGCCAATACCTTGCGCAAGGCCTTGCAGTTTGTGGACGCGGATAAGCTCTATCCATCCACTAATTGCGGCATGGCGCCGCTGGCGCGCTCCGTAGCCCGGGGCAAGCTACACGCTTTATGCGCGGGTGCAGAACTCGTCCGGAAAGAGCTTTCCCTCAAAGAATCCAATGTATTGACTTGTGTTCAGGTCACAGAGGATATTCAAGCAGGAGAATATGGGCGATGTTAACCCCAAAATGAGTAGCCATGCTCGCAAGCAGACTTCTCGTCCACGCATACACTGCTGCGTAGATGAAACCTGCGAATAAGAACAGAAAAAATACCAGCCCTGTTGCCCCTGCGTGCGCTAAAGCAAAAAGCAAGGAAGCTATTACGATGCCCACGCAGATTCCTAACCGCTTATTCTTGAAAAATCTTTCTATCTGAGATTGCAGCATTAGTCGGAAAAAAGCTTCTTCAGACAGAACCGTCACCAGCAAGTTGACCACGACAAAATAAAGAATCCCGTCGGGAATCTTAGGCTTCCAACCCACGCCATAAAATGCAAATGCCGTAAATAAAATTGCGCCCACCCCAACCAGAGCAACAACCATTTGCGAGAGTAAAGACCGCTCACCTACTAGTGTCGAGCGATGATGCCGCAATCCCAGCCCTAACCAGATAACGACAAGATATCCACCAATGGCTTTGCTTAAATTCACATAAAGTGAAAAAGGCTCTCCCCCTTCGTACAGCGCTCCAGGATTCCATATCAATGGATAGGAAAATCCTTTGGGCCTAAAAATAGCCACAAAGAAGCCAATTAACACCGTCGGAACCAGAATGGCCGCAATTAACGCTCTATGCGAACCATCGGTCGTCGTTAAGTAATAAAGCCCAATCGCAAAGGGAAGCAGCAAGGCTGCGTTGATAAGGGGCATCCAGCCTAAAACAACGAATAAAATTGTCGCAACTGCGATTATCGCAGATGCCGATAGCACCGGGGCCGGCAAATGCCGTCGAGTATTATGAATCACTATCTTTAATCCAGATCAGGTAAGGAAGTGTTACCGACAATGAACTACGTATTCGAGCCCTAGACTTTCCCTATCGCTCTGGTCAATTCCGAAAATGCACTTTCCGTAATAACAAAATCGCCTTTATCCCACGTTAATCCTTTTTGTCCGCCGGGTGTTTTTGCGGCTCTAATTCGTTTGACGTTGGGGGCACCTTGGGCCTCGAGAGCGGCGGCATCAGCAAGTTCGAGGATAATCCCCCGCAAAGGGCGATCAGGTGTTCGGGATTTGGTTTCTTTAATGTAGTTGTTCCATTCTTTTATACAGTTAAGGCTTTCTGGAAATTCACTGGTGTACACGAAGACCATCGCACTTGCCTCAGACATGGCAGTTGCATAAAGGCTTTCCCAGGCCTCGATGCGTGCGCCAATCGGTACAGCGCCGGTAGGCGATCGCATATGAGGTCGCTTGTCCGGCGATACGTGTGCAGTTTCCCCTTTCTGCTCGCGTTCGCCAAAATCAACTGCATGGTCTGTTGCGCCAGCCCGGGCGACAACGGAATCCAGATACACTGCTTTGTGATGGTACAAATCATAATGCTTCATCAGCCGATCCCTTAACCAATGAGCGAAGGTGGACCCGTGATTTGGCATAGCAAAACTGAGCAGAATTTTTGTATCTGACATGATCGATATCCCTTAAAGGTAATAAAGTACAAATTGCGAGACAGATTTATCTGACTGAATCCCTCAATATTCGATCAACAATCAGTAATCGCTGGCCCAGACATACGAGAAGTTTACGGATAGTACTTTATAAATGCTTTGAGGGCCCACACCGCCGTAAAACGCTTGTTTGAGTTGGGGCTGGCTTTCTTGTCTTCATAAAGCTCTGAATTTGTTCATCCAATTGTTGGCAATATGGGCTAAAGTGCCCTGCCCTGCTCCCGCAGCCAAGGCAGAAGCGAAGACATAACGTTTAATCAATTAGGGAATTTTTGTGACAAAGATTAGAGCCAAGTCGGTGTGTGTATTTCGCCACCAAAACAAAATTTTGCTTACGGAAGGCTATGACCCCACGAAAAATGAGCATTATCTGATTCCGCTAGGTGGGGGCATTGAGTTTGGTGAAACCTCCGAGCGAGCGGCGATATGTAGTGGTCAAGTGAATTTGGCCACGATTTAAGAGTTACTTACATACCGCTGTTCGGCCAACACTGGCGGCAATCCACCATTATGTTGATGCGGCCTTGTCTGGCTGTAGTAACCCAAAACATAATCCGTAATTGAACATTCAGCTTCATTAAAATTTCGATAGCCTAATGTCGGCACCCATTCCGTTTTCAAACTCCTAAAAAATCTCTCCATTGGTGCATTGTCCCAGCAATTGCCTCGACGACTCATGCTTTGATCAAGGCGATAACGCCACAGCAATTGGCGATAACTCCGGCTGGTGTAGTGGCATCCTTGATCAGAATGAAACATCACCCCAATTGGCTTTCCTCTCGCCTCAAATGCCATGGTTAATGCGCGCCTCGTGAGCTCACTATCAGGAGATAGGGATAGCGCCCAACCAATCGGTCTGCGCGCAAATAAATCTAGCACCACCGCAAGATACGCCCACCGTGTGCCGACCCAAATATAAGTCACGTCACCACACCAAACTTGATTGGGTTTTGTCGCAGTAAATTGCCGATCCAGTTTGTTGGGGATGACAACATGTTCCTGATCCACCTTCTTGTAATTGTGCCTGGGCAATTGACAGCTCACCAATTCCAGCTGTTTCATCAGTTTCCTGGCTCGATAACGGCTCAGCGATGTACCTCTGGCTGTTACCATGTTTGCAATGGTTCGCGACCCTGCCGAACCGTTGCTTTCCGCGTGAACAGCACGAACTTCACTCCGTAAGTGAATATCTTTGGCGTCGATGGTGTTAGGTCTTCCGACCCAATATTTATAGCTGCTGCGATGAATGCCAAAGGAGTCGCACAGGATTTTGATGGAATAGCTCTCGTTGAGTTTTTGGACTAACGCAAATTGTTCAGCGAGTCCGACATCAAGAGAGCGGTAGCCTTTTTTAGGATTTCATTCTCCGTTTCAATGCGCTTAATTCTCTTTTCCAGTTCCCGAATACGCTGCTGTTCAGGTGTTACCGCTACCCCTTTAGCCGGCAGGCCATCCGGCGTTGATCGAAGTTGTTTGACCCACTTGCTCATAGTGGATAGGCCAACCCCCATTGATTCTGCTGCTTCTCGAATTGTGTAGCCTTTCGCTACAACCAGCTGCGCCGCATCATGGCGAAATTCTGGGCTAAAGGTTGGTCTAGTACGCTTGCTCATTGGACACCTATTGGTTGAATGAAGTGATAATATCACTTCCAATTAGGTGGCCAAATTCACTATGCCACTACAATCTCCGTCACCATTGGGGCAGGCGAAACATAGGCATTATTGGCCAACGTTTACTACGATCTATCTAGTAATGCGAAGTTTCCGTCGCTGACGGCCAGATAAATTGACGGATTTCCGTCTTGTCCTGTCAATGTAACAATCACAGCGGTAGATATGTTGCTTTTCCAGTGATTTACCAAAATAGATTGGTCTTCAAATGTAAGCGACAATCGTTCGATAATCCTTGGTAGCTCACCACCAAAGGATTCTATTTTTTTACAGTTCTTCCAAGGGTTAGAAACGTGGAGAATGCCTCCACATCTCTCATAGAGCTTACTTAGTTGCTTTATGGAGTATACCTGCTTTTTATCCAAGGGTTGTATGACTTTGGTGCCGTCGACTGCTCTTATTTCTTTCTGTATTGGCTCAAAAAACAGATCCGGATTTAACTTTAAAAGGTTGTTTAGAATTTCTCTCCCATTCCAATCATTCAGGAAGTCCGCATTCGCTGATTCTCGATATTTTCTGTAGGAGTCTTTTTGCAAGGACATCAGAGAAAAGGCAAATGTCTCTATGATTTTTCTAATATGAAGGGCAGTGTTTTCAATTTGGAATCTATCTTTTTTTGATCCATTTTCCTTGATATATGAAAGTCGGGCTTTAAGCTCAAGCATCTGCTGAACATATTTTTCTAAATTCTTTCTATCCCTTATTTCAAGTGTCATACGGTATGGATTTTAATTGCCTTAAGAATTTATTCGCTTGGAAGTTGTAGAAGTCCGCTTGTTGCCAACTTTCTCCAGATATCAATATATGTTTGTTGGGCTGATAGATTTGCCATACAGACCTCAAGCGTCTTGGAAATGTCTGAGATGAAAACCGCTGCGCCAGCCGATTTGTCTGATTCTAAGTCCGCAAGCAGCACTGTTCGTCTTGTTTTCGGAAGTTCGCCCCCAAAAATCTTTGAAAAATTCCAAACAGCATCAAATTTTTCCGGTGTAGTTTTTTCATTTATTTCACTGACTACCATAGATAAAATAACAGCCAATTCTGCTCCGTTTGCCAGCTCAGCAAGCTGCTGTGACCGGGCTGGGTGGGATTTCGCTAATATTTCTGCCATCAAATCATATGACGCAGCACACATTGCCCAAGCTTCAGCTTGCCGATTAGGATCTTCTATATAAAGAAAGCCTCTGGAGTCATCTACATAGCTTTTAGCCACATATTCCTCGGCATTTGCAGAGTTTTGCAATATAAGCAGTAAAACAAAGAATATATATTTATTCACGGGACACCACCGACTGCGAATATAGCTCTGGCTTTTCGCGTACATTATTAGCGTAGGTGGCGCGTTACCCCTTAGCAAATGCGCTTATCTGCAAAAAAGTGTTTTGAATCTCGTTCATACCAGAGTTTTGAGCGGCGTTTGAAGTAAACCCCCTCCCCAACCTCCCGCTTTCCCAGGGGGAGGAGCCCAAAAACACCACCCGCCCCCACCCCCTCTTTCCCCCTATAATTACCCCCAAAATGGCGCAATTGATCTTTTTAGCTTCGCCAAGGTCCGAGATCAGCCCTGACAGGCGCTGACACGTGACCAAACCCAACATGACAAAAAATGCCGGCGATAGCCGCCTTACAGAATAAAGAGCCTTTTATATGAGTTTTATCCCCCGCCACTGTTTGCTTGTTCCCGGTTTATTGCTCGCTCTGGGGCTGGTGAGTGGATGTGACAAGCAGGAAACGACGGCGACCAAGCCGCGTGCGGAGAACAAATCTCCGGTGTTAACCGCAACCGTAAGCTGGCAGCCGCGAATGACGTTGGTGGAGGCCGTTGGGACTTCGCGGGCGCGGAAGTCGGTGACTTTGTATCCCGAGGTGAGCGGCGAGGTGGCGGAGATTTTGTTTGAGACGGGTGCGCAGGTGGAAGCCGGGCAGCCGTTGGTGCAGTTGGATGCGCGCAATGAGCGGTTGGCGGTGGAACTGGCCGAAGTGGAGTTGGCGGAAGCCGAGCGGTTGTACAGCCGCTATAAACGCAGCGAGGGCGCGGGCGCGGTGACCAAGTCCATGCTGGATGACGCCAAGAGCGCGGTGGATAGAGCGCGCATCAACTTGCAGCGGGCGCAGGTGAATCTTACCTATCGCACCGTTCGCGCGCCCTTTACCGGCCATGTGGGCCTGACGGATTTGGATCGCGGCGCGCGCGTCGAACCCTCTACGCCGATTGTCACCCTGGACGATCGCAGTGAGTTGCTGGTGACCTTTAATGTGCCGGAGATGTTTTACGGTCAGGTGACCCAGGGGCAGTGGATCGAGCTGTCCACCTGGTCCGGCCGGGAGCGCAGTAACGGTCAGGTGATTGATGTGGACAGCCGGGTGGATGCGCAGACCCGTGCTTTTACCGTGCGCGCCCGTGTGCCCAATACGGCGGACACTTTGCGGCCCGGCATGAGCTTTCGCATTCAGTTACAGCTCGCCGGCGGGGAATTCCCGGTGATTCCGGAGGTGGCGCTGCAGTGGGGTGGCGATGGCGCTTATGTGTGGGCGGTGAAGAACGGTGTAGCAGTGCGCGTGCCGGCCACCATTGTGCAGCGTCTGCAGGGACAGATTCTGGTGGATGCGGATTTACCCGAGGGCACGATTATAGTGACCGAAGGCATTCAACGGCTGCGCGAAGGCCAGCCAGTGATCGACGTATCTGAGCGCCTGGTGGAGATTGGCCGATGACAAACGAGCGCGATCCCAAGCAAGTCTCTCCTGACGATCAACAAGAACTTATCGACCAGGAAATTCACAAGAACGACCTCGCCTCCCTCAGCGTGCGCCGGCCGGTGCTGATTCTGGTTTTGAATTTGTTGATCGCCCTGGCGGGCTTTGCGGCTTTTTTGGCGGTCGATGTGCGCGAGCTGCCGGATGTGGATATTCCGGTGGTGTCGGTGCGCGGCGTTCTGCCCGGTGCCTCGCCGGAAACCATGGACGCGCAGGTGACCAACATTATCGAAGGCGCGGTGGCGCGGGTGTCCGGCATCAAGAACATCCGCTCTGGCAGCGAGGAAAACAACTTCCGCACCCATATCGAATTTTTGCCCGAGGTCGACCTGGACACTGCCGCAGCGGATGTGCGCGAGGCGGTTAATCAGGCGCAGCGCAATTTGCCGCCGGATGTGGAACAGCTGGCGGTGGTGAAGGCGGACGCGGATGCTATGCCGATCATCAATATCGCCGTCACCAGCAAAACCTACAGCGAGGAAGAGCTGACGCTGGTGATCGAAAAGGACATTGTGCCTGCCTTGATCGCCATTCCCGGTGTTGCGGATGTTCCCCTGTTCGGCCAGCGCCAGCGCGTATTGCGCATAGTACTGGACCCGCTGCGCCTGACCAGTTTTAACCTCTCGGTGGCGGAAGTGGCGGCGGTGCTGGAACTGGCGCCGCTGGATGTGCCGAGCGGCAGTTTCCGCTCGCAGGATCAGGAGCTGCTGGTGCGCACAGATGCTTCCACGGTGACGGAAGATCAGGTGCGCGACATCATCATCGCTGGCGACGTGCGCATCGGCGATGTGGCTTATGTGTCCTTCGGGCCGGAGGATGCCGAGTCGCTGGTGTACCTCAACCGCACGCCAGTGATCGGCCTCGGCATAGTCCGCCAAGCGCAATCCAACACCATCGCCATCTCCGACGGTGTGCGCAAAGTGGTGGAGAATTTGAACCGCCGGTTCGACAACGTGGAGCTGACGATTACGGAAGACAGGGCGGTATTTATTCGCGGTTCGGTTAACGAAGTCGTCACCAGTTTGATTTATGCGATTCTGATTGTGATCGCGTCCCTGTGGTTGTTCCTCGGCTCCCTGCGCGTCACCCTGATTCCCAGCGTCACCATTCCCATCTCGCTGATTGGCACATTGGCGGCGGTTTGGATTATGGGTTTTTCCATCAATATTCTGACCCTGCTGGCGATTGTGCTGGCGGCAGGGCTGGTGGTGGATGACGCGATTGTGGTGCTGGAAAACATTCAGCGCCGCAGAAACCTCGGCCTGGGCGTGCGCGCAGGCGCAGTGCTCGGCACCCGGCAGGTGATTTTTGCGGTGATCGCCACCACGGCTGTGCTGGTGAGCGTGTTTGTGCCGATTGCGATGCTGCCCGGCACTACCGGGCAGATGTTCCGCGAATTTGGCTTGGTGCTCGCGGCGGCTGTGGCGATTTCGTCTTTCGTAGCACTGTCGCTGGTGCCAGCCATGACCATTCACTTTATGCCACAGGCGGAGCCGCGCCCAACGTCCCGCCTGCAGCGAATTGGCAGCCGCTGCGCTGAGTTTTATGAGCACGCCCTCGCCCGCTGTATCGCCTTTCCCAAATTAACTTTTGCCATCTCCTTGGTGATCGCGTTAAGCGCGGCCTTTCTCTACACCAAATTGGATAACGAACTGCTGCCGCCGGAAGATCGCAGTGTGTTGTATGTGGATGCCACAGGGCCGGACGGTGTGGGGCTGAATTACATGCAGCGCCAGGCCGATCATATGGAAGCGCTGCTGCAGCCGTTGGTGGACAGCGGTGAGGCGGAAGGTTTATTCACCATTGTCGGCCGTTACGACCCCAACCGCGTGCAGATCATGGTGCCGCTGAAACCTGTCGAAGAGCGCAAACGCGGTCAGCAGGAAATTATCAAAGAAGTGCAGCAGACACTCAGCCATTTGCCGGGCGTGCGCATTCGCGTGAGCAGTCCCAACAGCTTGGCGATTCGCGGTAATTCCGGCAGCGTGGAACTGGCGCTGCTCGGCAACGATTACCAAGTGCTGTACGAGGCGAGCAAACAATTTGTTGCCGCCATTGAAGATCGCCTGCCGCAGCTGCGCCAGCCGGATACTTCCTATAAGCCGACACAACCGCAATTATCCATTGCGATCGATCGCCGCCGCGCATCGGATCTCGGTATTCCGCTGAATAATATCGCCGTGACATTGCGTGCGATTGTCGACGGCTTGGACGTGGTGGACCTTAACGTCGGCGATGAAACCATTCCGATTATTCTGCAATCCTCCAGCACTACTGTGACCTCGCCGCAGGATTTGGTGAATCTCTACGTAAAAAATACTGCTGGGCAATTAATTCCGCTGTCCAGCGTGGTGACTTTGCGCGAGGAAGCTGTCGCCGCCGAATTAAATCGCCACGCCCAACGCCGCGCCATTCAAGTAGATGCCAGCCTCGCGCCCGGTTACACATTGGGACAAGCGGTGATGGATCTGGAAGCGCTCGCCAAAGAAGTTTTACCAGATGGCATTGGCATTTTATTTTTAGGACAAGCGCAAACGCTGAATGAAACTTCGCGCGATCTCGCTTTCACTTACGGCATTGCGCTGCTCGTTGTATTTTTGGTTTTGTGCGCACAATTCGAAGGATTTACCAGCGCCATTATTGTGATGCTAATTGTGCCCTTCGGCGTTGCTGCGGCGATTTATGCATTATTTTTAACCGGCACGAGCATTAATCTTTATTCGCAAATTGGTTTGGTAATGTTGATCGGCCTGATGGCGAAAAATGGAATTTTGCTCGTCGAATTTGCCGACCAATTGCGCGAGCAGGGCTACGAAATCCGCAACGCGGTACTGGAAGCCGCCAAAGTCCGCCTGCGCCCCATCACCATGACCTTACTCTCCACCGCCCTCGGCGGATTACCCTTAATTTTAAGCACCGGCCCCGGCGCCGAAGCCCGCGAAGCTATCGGCTGGGTAATGTTCGGCGGCCTCGGCCTCGCCGCGATTTTTACCCTGTTTTTAACCCCGGTGGTTTATTTGGCGATTGGGCGTTTCCAAAAACCGCGATCGGTGGAAAGTTCTTTGTTGCAGAGGGAGCTGGAAGAAGCAAAAGGGAAATAAAGAGCCAGCCCTCACCCTAACCCTCTCCCAATTGAGCGGCACGATTCCAAATTCGAGAAATTTAGGAGCGCTCGGAATTGCACAAAATTAAAAATGAGAACGCATAACCTCCTCTCCTAGAGGAGAGGGAGTTGAAGCAAAACCATAATTCCAAACTCGACGAGATTTAAGGAACTTGGAACTGTGCCAAATTCAGAGTGATGGTTCCTAAAAACCCCCTCTCCCTCTGGGAGAGGGCTGGGGTGAGGGCCACATTGCATGCACTAGAAAAGAAATCACCCTCATCTAAATCCTGGAAATGAGTCTATTTCAGAACTGAACACGACGGATAAAACTGCGGGCAGAAATTTTGGCAGTCTGAACCTCTGTGAACAATATACTTGCGGCGATCCCGGAAATTATTGGTGACGCTCGGAGGGACTAAATTAGATAAAGCCAAACCATTTATTTATGTAACAGGCGAATTAACCACCCACTCCACCCCCACACGCGCACCGCCAAGCGGGGAGACGCCGGCGAAGGCTTTGCCATTGTGCCATTGGATAATTCGCCGCACTATGGCAAGGCCGAGACCTAAGCCGCGGGTTTGGGCGTTGGTGTGGTCGGTGAGGCGGATGAAGGATTGGAAAATGCGTTCGCGCTCTTGAGGTGGAATTCCGGGGCCGTCGTCGTCGACCAGGAGTTGGTATTTTTCGCCGGCCTTGCGCAAAATCACGTGAATCTGGCTTTTGGCATAGCGCTGGGCGTTGTGTAATAAATTGAGAATCACACGCTCCATCAAATACCATTCGCACACAACCAGCTCGTCGCCCAATTCATTGGTAAATTGATAGTGCAATTCTTTTTGCGTCGGAGTGGATTGCGCGCGCGAGATAAGGTGTTGAATAAATGCGTCCATGTCACCCGGCTGTAAATCCAGTTTGCCGTCGCTGTGTTCAAAACCCGCGTAGGCGAACAACTGGTTGACAAGCAAATCCATTTCCGTAACGTCTTCGCGCACGCCGGCGAGTTGTTTTTTGATTTTTTGCACATCGTCGAAATCATTAGCCATTTCCAGGCCGAATTTCATACGCGCGAGCGGTGTGCGCAACTCGTGGGAGACTGCATAGGTCATTTCTTTATGCGAAGCGAGCAGATCGCGCACGCGTTGGCCCATGCGATTAAACGCACTGGCGAGATCGTAAACCGCAGATGAAGGTGCAATGCGCAATTGTGGCGGCACTGCATCGGAGCCGACCAGCTTGGTTTGTTTTTCCAATTTGTCCAAATCGCGCGACAGCGGCCATACCCAGATAAAAATCACCAGGGCAATAGCGAGATAGAAAACCAATAACAACAGATTGTAAATCAGCGGGTCCGGCGCATCCGGTAATTCCTGGCGAATTCTTATGATCAGCTCACTCGGTCTTAATCGTTGGTAGAGAAAACGCGCCTCTTCGGTTTCCACCAATACAGGTTCGCCGACGCTGATTTTTTCGAATATTCGTGTGTTGGCAAAATCCTCGTAGGAGTGCAGCGATATAGGTAGGCCGATTTGCTTTTCGATTTTTGCCAGCGCCGCTTGCCGCTCCGCTGGTGGAACCTGTGCCAGCCAGTATTCGGCTAATTGAAGCAGCTGGAGTTCGCTTTCGGTAATGCGCTCATTCGGTGAATGATTTTGCCAAAATTGATCCAGCCCCCAGCCGACTGCGATCACCGCAACCACAATCAGGCTGTAGAGCGAAAGAAAGGCGCGGCGCATGGCGAGGCTCAGCTAGCCTGCCATGCGTCTTCGACAAACATGTAGCCGCGGCCCCAAATGGTTTTGATGCGGAAAGGTTTTTCCGCATTGTCGCCGAGTTTTTTGCGCAGCTGGGAAATGCGCACATCGATGGTGCGATCCAGGCCGTCATAGGGGCGGGAATAAATGGTGTTGAATAAAAATTCGCGGCTCATCACCTGACCGGGCTGGCGCGCGAAGGTCAGCAATAAATCGAATTCATGGCTGGACAAATCCACCGGCTCACCGGCAAAAGTGACCGAACGCGAGTTGCAGCAGATGGACAAATCGCCGAAGGTGAGCGTTTCTTTATCGGAATTTCCTTCCAACGCATAGCGGCGCAACAGCGCGCGCACACGCGCCAGCAATACGCGCGGTTCTGCTGGTTTGATAACGTAATCATCCGCGCCGCATTCCAGACCGAGAATCTGGTCCGCATCATCGTTGCGCGCGGTCAGCATCAAAATCGGACCGGGAAAAGTCGGGCGCACTTCGCGGCAAATCGAAATGCCGTCTTTATTCGGCAACATCACATCCAGAATCAATAATTCCGGCAGCACGTCGCTGACCGTCCGTTGTACTTTGCCGCCGTTGGTTTCCACGGTTACGGCGTATTCGCCGGTGGATTCAAGATAATCTTTTACCAAAGACGCCAGGCGCACATCGTCCTCGGCCAACAAAATGCGATGCACCATTAGAAAAAGCTCCATGGATTGCGGCGTTGCCGCCGATATTTTTTTTGATCGTGTATGACTTCGAAGGCTTCACTGACCAGAGTGGTCTGATTATTTTCCCGCAGCTGAAAGGTCACATTGCGCGTCGCGGAGATAATAAATTTATGCTGCCCTTCACTCGCTTCCTGCCAACAACGCAACGGTTGGTCCATATCGCTTTGATACAAACATAAACTCATTTGCTGCTCGGCCTTCCAGCGCACTTCCAGCTGATCGTAACAGGCGTCTTCTTCTTCCGTTAAAACGCAGAGGCGGGGTTTTAGGGAAAATTGGAGCGCAGGCAACTCTGCCGCAAACGCAGCATAAGGAAAGCACAGAAATGCGATCCATCTCGCTTGAGTTCCTCTAAAAATGGTAGATGCCCCCAAAGAAAATCGATTTCACCTCTTTGTCCGACATCAGCGGACTGTCATGAATACTGTTCGGCAGGCGGGAATACTGTGTCATAGCGCGCAATGACCATTTTTCCGTTAGGGGAAATTGCCAATCGAGTCGCACCATTTTTTCCACACCGGAAGAAGGCGGCGTAAAAAATAAATCCGGAAGATCGGTATCGCGCGGCCCTACGCCGTAGTAATAATCGAGAATATCGCGGCTTTTATAGTTGCCCCCCAAAGTGAGCGCCCATTTTTGTTCGCCGATATACCAAGGAAAAATCACCGCTGCTCGCACCTCGTGACCGTGGTGCACATTGGTGAAATCTTTTAATGCCTGAAAATGAAAAGTCGCGTAGCGCGTGAGGTAGGAATATTCAAAACCGGCAAGACCAGCCATTCTGCGGCTGGCCACCGCATCTGCCTCGATTTGCTGGCGCTCTGCCTGAACATCGGATTCGCCCGTCACCCGATAGAGGTTGCCTTTTTCCAGATCGATCAAAATGGAGTTGGAATTGCGCGAGCCGTCGAATTCCAAATCGGCTCCGCCGACGCTTTCCAGGTCTTTCGGATTGGTGAACTGCACACCGTCCAAACGAATCCGATCGCCGGTGACGACACCGCGGATATCCACCACCCCTTCTTCGATATGCACGGTGATCGGATTGCCCTCGACGCCGAATAGCATTTGTCTGCCTTCGCCCAGAGCGATGTATTGATCATTGATATAGACGGCGTTCGCCTGGGAAATCTGCACACCACTGGGTTCGGATTCGGAGCCTATAGGGTTGTTTTTGGAATCCTGGGTTCCGGAAATATTCACCTGATAGCCCGCTGCCAAAGACGGCGGAGTGCTCCCAATACCAACAAAGCCGCCTGCGGTAAAACCACCGCCAGCGGTGAAATTGAAAGGGTCCCAGCGATTGAAATACATCTGATCGTAACCGGGGGTGATCAGGGCATTGAACTGGTGGCGATCATTCTCAAAAAGGGTGAACCCCATTTCGAGGTTCTTGAGAAAAAAGCGCTCGCCGTAATAACTGATTTCCGGCAGCACTATGAGGGGGGTGTCGTCGCCCAGGTGCAGAGGGTTGCTGCGCATACCCAGACCCAGACCGACGTTGACGCGCCACTTGCCGATCTCGACGCAGTCCAGACATTCGTCCGCCTGGACCAGAGAACCGGCGACTAACAAAGCGATTGCTATGGCCGAACGTAAATGCGTCCTCAAAATCGCAACTTTCGCTACGGAAGTCGCAGCTTTCGATACGAGAGACGTTAGGACGGGTCGTTTCACAGTTTGCCTTTAAATCGCTATATCACAAGCATTAGCTGATGGCCTCATTCTAGCGGCAGGACCGCCTGGGAACCTAGTAACCAAACGCTTCTCTTACACTTCTTTACAGGGGTCCATCAGGAAACTAAGCGCAACGTCACATTCGGCGCACACCCCGCGCCAAGTGGGCCTTGGTCGCGCGCGCAGGATAATGCAGCTAGAATGGATACTTTGGACCATTTTAAAACGGCTGTATGACACTCCTGGTGGCCAACCAGGATCTACCTATTCTAATAACGAGGCTTTGTTCCGCGATGATGATCGCCAAGACCTTTTCCCGCTGTGCGCTGGCTGCGGGACTCACCGCACTGCTGACCGCCTGCTCCACTCCCGGGACCACGGACGCCAAAAAAACCAAGCATCAACCTGACCTCTGGCCCCGTCTGACCTCCCCTTTCCCCGCTGATGAAACCGCTGCTATCAACGCCGAAGTGGAAAAACTGCTGGCGCGCATGACCCTGGCGGAGAAAGTCGGGCAGATCACCCAGGCGGAAATCAGCCGCACTACGCCGGAAGATGTGAAGAAATATCACCTGGGCTCGGTGCTCAATGGCGGCGGCGGTTTCTTGAATGGCAATAAATCTGCCACGCTGGATGAATGGGTCAAAGCCCTGGATGCGTACTACGAAGCCTCGATGGATACCTCCGATGGCGGCGTTGCCATTCCGATTACCTGGGGTACGGATGCGGTGCACGGCCACAACAAAATCGTCGGTGCGACTATCTTCCCGCACAACATCGGCCTAGGCGCTACCCGCAATGGCGAGCTGGTGCGTCGCATCGGCGAAATCACCGCCCTGCAGGTGCGCGCCAGCGGTATGGATTGGACCTTCTCGCCGTCTCTGTCTGTGGTGCGCAACGACCGCTGGGGTCGCACTTACGAAGGTTTTTCCGAAGATCCGAAGCTGGTATCCGAACTCGGTCGCCAGACCATCCTCGGTTATCAGGGCGACCTGAGCAAAACCGGCCGCATGAGCCCCAATCACATTATGGCGACCGCCAAGCACTATCTGGCTGACGGCGGCACCGTAGACGGCATCGACCGCGGCAACAATTTTTCCTCCGAAGCTGAATTGATCAAGCTGCACGCCTTCCCCTATTTCGCTGCGGTGGAATCCGGGGTTTTATCCATCATGGCATCGCACAGCAGCTGGCACGGCACCCGGATGCACGGGGAGCAATATCTGTTAACCGAGATCCTTAAAAAACGCCTCGGCTTTGAAGGTTTTGTAGTCGGCGACTGGAACTCTCACGGTCTGGTGGAAGGCTGTACCAACACCCGCTGCCCGCAGGCGATCAACGCCGGGGTGGACATGCTGATGGTGCCCTTTGACTGGAAAGAATTTATCAAAAACACCCTGGAAGACGTGGAAGCTGGCCGGATTTCCATGGAGCGTCTGGATGACGCAGTGCGCCGCATTCTCCGCTCCAAATTCCGCGCAGGTCTGATGGACGGCCGCAAACCGTCTGAACGTCTGCACGCCAACAAAAAAGAATTGCTGGCGGCACCGGAATTCAAAGAAGTCGCCCGCCAGGCGGTACGCGAATCCCTGGTTCTGCTGAAGAACAATCAACAGACCCTGCCACTCAAGCCCACGCTGAATGTATTGGTCGCGGGCAAAGGCGCGCATAACCTCGCACAACAAAGCGGCGGCTGGACCATCTCCTGGCAGGCGACCGATATCACCAACGACGACTTCCCCAACGGCACCAGCATTTACCAAGGCATCCGCCAGACCGTGGAAGCAGCCGGTGGCAAGGTGGAGCTGAGCGTTGATGGCAAGTACACGCGCAAACCCGATGTCGCCATAGTGGTGTACGGCGAAACCCCTTATGCCGAATGGCAGGGTGATATCCGCCACGTCGGCTATCAGGCGGGCAACCATCAAGACGCCAAACTGCTGGAAAAACTCAAGGCGGACGGCATTAAAACCGTGTCAGTATTTATCTCCGGCCGTCCGCTGTGGGTGAACCGCGCGCTCAACGCATCCGACGCATTTGTGGCTGCTTGGTTGCCGGGTTCTGAAGGCGGCGGCATCGCCGACGTATTGTTCGCCGATGCCAATGGCAAAGCGCGCTACGACTTCAAAGGCAAATTGCCTTTCTCCTGGCCGAAGAGCCTGGATCAGGCCGAAGTTAATATCGGCGATAAGAATTACGATCCACTGTTCCCCTATGGTTACGGTCTGACCTATGCGTCACCCGCGGCTGACCTGGGCGAGCTGTCGACCGAAGAGAATTACACCAATGTGAAAGGCGGTGCGGATGAGGAATTGTTTGTCGGCACCGCCCAAGCGCCCTGGGAGGTTTACGCGGTAGCACCGGAGACAACACCAGTGCGCTACCTGTCCGGCATCGCCAAAAACGCCAGCCTGACCCTGACCGAAGGCGACAAGGAAACTCAGGGCGACGCCATTCACGCCACCTGGGACGGCAAAGGCAGCGCGGCCTTGCAAATCATTGTTCCCAACGCCATGCGCAACCTCTCGCAAGTGCAGGAAGAAAAAGGCGCACTGGTGTTCGACATCCGCCTGCTGCAGCCTTCCACGGGGCCGGTAAATTTGCAGATGGCCTGCCTGGGGGCTGGCTGCGAGGCCAATATCGACATCACCACGCTGGTGAACGCTTCTCCGCGCAATGACTGGAATGAGCTTTCCGTCGATCTGGCCTGCTTCGCCAAACTGGGTATTCGCTTCCACGAAATTACCCGCGGTTTTGTTCTGCAAACCGACGGCAGCCTGGAATTGCAGGTGACCAACGTGCGCATGGTTCCCGGCATGGGCGACAAAGCCGGCGTACAGTGCCAGTAAGCGTTATTTGACCTTGGCGGGCTCCTGCTATGGAGCCCGCTTTTCCCCTCGTTTCCCTTCTTCGCCAGCTGACCTTTTCTGCTAACTTTCCTCTCCTTTTTCAATCTCGTTTTCTATTTCCTATCGCAAATCAACGGAACGCAGGAATTCTATAAATTTGAAATAACCAGCCCCTAAATTCTTAATGCTCTTCATTTATCACAGATAAGCGCCCGCATTTTGGGATGAGTGACATTGACTCACATTTTTATTCCCTTCTGTTTGGACAAACCCCAAAACTAGACAAAACAATTCCTGATCGGGAATAAAAGCTTACCTACAATAAAAGTGAGCGACGGCGATACACAAAGAAATGTGTAAGGCATTTGAGCAGTAGTCTTAGTAGTCACATTTTCGGTCCGTTGCTCGCACCATCCAGCGGGGTGAGTGTTGGATTATGAAGTGATCTTTCGGGTTTGCTTGTACCGATGCTGTGTTTACTTCTGCTGTTGATCCGCCCTCACCTCTTTTTTCCGCTCTTTGTGTAGATGAGGATTGGTGCTGCTGCAGATTGGTAATGGCTGCAAACGAATTTTTAGAGCTTATTAGCCGTGGGCGTGGCTGCTAAGCTCGGATTCTTGGCAACAAGGATCCATACGTGTGGTTTTGTTTACCGTGCGTGAACGTCCTCTCCTCAAGGTTAGTACCCTGCTTCGCGGCCTCTTTTGAGGCCGTTTTTTCTTCTGCAATTTTTTCTTTGGCAAACAATCCTTTACAATAGCGCGCTTTCGTTCCGCCTTTTTACTTGCGTTTGCACGGAGACGCCATGCATCCCAAATTATCATTCGAAGAAGCTGCCTCATGGGCGGAAACTATTTTGGCGCAGATGACGCTTAGCGAAAAATGCGCTTACATCGGTGGTACCGATATATTTTTTATTAAAGGAATTCCCCGTCTGGGTTTGCCTCCCATTTTGTGTTCAGACGCTACTGCTGGTATTACATTGCGCGAGCGTTTTAACGAAGTCACCTTTCAATATCCTGTGCCGACTTCTGTCGCATTTCCCGCGCCGATTATGTTGGCGGCAACGTGGAATCCGGATCTCTGTGAAGCCTATGCCACCGCCGTAGGTGAAGAATGCAATGCAAATGGCATTGGCATTTTGCTCGGCCCCGGATTCAATTTGTATCGAATTTCTCAATGCGGACGCAATTTCGAATATTTTGGTGAAGATCCTTATTTGATTTCACGCATGGTGGAGCGTTATGTCAAAGGTGTGCAAAGCACCGGCACTATCGCAACCCTCAAACATTTTGTTGCCAATAACACGGATTTTTTCCGGCGTAAAAGTAATTCCATTATCGACGAACGAACACTGCACGAAATTTATTTACCGTCTTTTAAAGCGGGAATCGACGCCGGCGCCCTGGCGGTAATGACGTCCTACAACCTGTTGAACGGCGAATGGACTGGCCAAAGCAAAGCGGTTATTCACGATTTGCTGCGCAAAGTTCTCGGCTTCCGCTGGTTGGTGATGACCGATTGGTGGTCGGTTTACGACGGCGTGAAATTGGTGGAATCCGGTCAGGATCTGGAAATGCCAGCCAATTTGGCGACGCTCGGTCTGGAAGAAAAAATTCAGCGCGGTGAAGTCAAAGAAGCCGATTTGGATCGCATGGTAAAAAGCATTCTGACCACGCTGAAAGCCATGGATTTGTACAACAAAAAACCGCAGCCGGAATTGGTACAGGAATATCCACGGCACGAACAAATTGCCCTGCAAACTGCCCGCGAAGGCGTGGTACTGCTGCGCAATCAAAATCAAATTTTGCCGCTGGATAAAAACAGCTCGGATGAAATTCTGCTGTTGGGAACCTATATCCACAAAAAAGCGGTGGGTGGCGGCTCCTCCGAAGTAAAAGGCTACAACCAGATAACCTTGTACCAAGCGTTGAAAGATACGTTTGGCGAGCGCGTGCGTTACGAAGTGTCGCCGACAAACGAAACCATCCGCAACGCCAAAACCATTATTGTCGCAACCGGGACTTACGATGCGGAAAGTTGGGACCGTCCGTTCGAGCTGGATCCTCACGAAGAGCTCTATATCCGCAATATAGTGCGCCTGAATCCGAACGTGATTGTGCTGGTAAATTCCGGCGGCGGTATTCGCATGACCGACTGGTACGACAAAGCGGCGGCGATTGTTCACTGCTTTTACAACGGCCAGAACGGCAATATTGCAGTGGCGGAAATACTCTGCGGCGACGTCAATCCATCCGGCAAATTGCCTTTCACCATAGAGCGCGAATTCCGCGACGGCCCCGGCGCGGATTACGTACCCGCAGGTTCAACTCTGTACAACGGTGCCAATGATGAGTGGGAAAAAATTTATCCCGTTTACGATGTGCACTATAAGGAAGGCGTTTTTGTCGGTTACCGCTGGTACGACAGCCGCAATATTGAGCCGCTCTATCCTTTTGGTTTTGGACTTTCTTATACCCAGTTCAGCTACTCGGATCTGGTGGTCAATGTGTTATCCAACACAGCGGAGCCTGGCGTGGAAGTGCGTTTTAAGATCACCAATACCGGAAATGTCGCCGGCCAGGAAATTGCGCAACTTTACGTGCGCGATCTACACAGCAGTGAACCCCGGCCATTTAAAGAATTGAAGGGTTTCCAAAAAGTGAGCCTGGCTCCCGGCGAACAAACCACTGTGCAACTCGTATTACCGCCGCAGGCTTTTGCCTTCTGGTCGAGCAATGTGCGCAATTGGCTGGTTGAGCCCGGTGATTTTGAAATTCTTGTCGGCGCGTCTTCTCGCGACATTAGGTTGAAAAGCCAACTTCACATTAATTAACCCTGTTTTACTCGTTCACTCGCCTAAGCGAGTGAACGAGTCATGTCGAATCCATTTACACCTTCGTAAATTTTTCCATTTGCATATTTTTTCTTGCAGATTTTATTTTCTGTTTTTTCTTTCTCCCGCCACAAAAAACACGTATTCATCACAAAAAACTGACAACAAGCGCTTCGCACCAAAACATAAAATAACCAATTTTATATTTAATCTGACTTTTTTCTTCTGGCGGTATGCATATTGCTAACGCAAAAACCTAAATGTGTTAATGATTGAGCGACCAGCAAAATTACCGAGCAGCATCAGCACATGACCCTCTGATTGGGAAATCGATAATAAAAACGCCTGATACCCAAGCCGTCGAGGGTTCAATCCAGCAAAATCAGAAGGAATTTCGTCATGCCTCAGCGTAGCCAGTCTTACGTTCGTCCAAATTTGTCTTCTTTATCCTCTGTTTTTCGTATCAAACCTTTATGTGTCGCCATTATCGGTCAGCTGTTCGCCGCAGGTGCATTGGCCGCGCCAACCGGTGGCACAGTGGTTGGCGGAGAAGGTGTTATCAATCAAAGTGGTTTGGACACCACCATCACGCAGGGCACAGATCGCCTGGCCATTGAATGGGATTCTTTTAATGTCGCAGCAAATGAACGAGTAAATTTTGTCCAACCGAGTGAATCATCGATTGCGTTGAACCGTATTCTCGATCTCAACGGCAGCCAGATTCTGGGGCGTATTGACGCCAATGGCCGAATTATTTTGTTGAATCCCAATGGCATTCTGTTCGGTGCAGGTTCACAAGTGAATGTCGGCAGTCTGGTGGCCACCGGCCTCAATTTAAATACCGATGATTTTCTCAACGGCGATCTTATTTTGCTGGCAGTGGAAGACAGCGCGGGTACTGTTATCAATAGAGGTCTTATCAACGCTTCTACCGGCGGTAATGTCGCTTTGATTGGCAAACAGGTTACCAACACGGGCTTGATCAATGCAGACCTCGGCCACGTGGTGCTCGCTTCCGGCAACGCGGCGGTGGTCACTTTCGATGATCAGGGACTTATCGGAGTCCGTGTGGATGAGGCCGCTATAGATGTGGACACAGGCGTTACCAACTCCGGTCTGATCGAGGCTGCGGGTGGAAAAATTCTGCTGACCGCCAGCGTGAGCGAGGATTTGTTTTCGCGTGCTGTTAATTCCGGCGACCTCGGTGGCGATACACAGGTTGTTCTTCACGATGATGGCAGTTTTTCTCTCGGCTCAGGTGTCGATGTCCTTAACACAGGCTCGTTAAGCGTTAACGCAATCGCCGGCACTGCCGGCGAAGTGGTTTTGGCAGGACGCAATGTGACTCAAAGAGGAGCAGTGACTGCGAATAACGAGAGTGGCGCCGCCGGCGGCATTCACCTGTTGGCAACCGATACCCTTCGCCTAAACGGCGGCGGCAGCTTGAGTGCTCAGGGCGACACCGGCAGCGGTCATATAGTGCTTGAAGGCGATCAGGTCATAGGCGCTACCGGAAACCCGATCCTGACCAGCGGCGATGTGGAAGTTACCGCTTATATTTATGCCAATCTGCCACATATCAGCGCGCAGAATCTCACTATTAACAGTATCGGCACCGTCCGCCAGGTCGGCTCCCTTTTGATTTCGGACAACACACATTTCTATGTGACCGCAGGCGCGGATGTGCGCCTCAATAACACTGCCAATGATTTTGGCAGCGTCACTATGAACACCGGCCACACGAGCTTTATCAGTCTGACTGAGACTGGCGGGATTGATCTGGGCGAGCTCGACGTGCTGGATTCCATAGTGCATATCCAGTCAGATGGCGCAATCCGTCAGCTCGATGGGACGAGTATCACCCTCGATGCCAGCGATCTGCATCTGACCGGCGATAGCATCGCACTGGGCACACGCGCAGAAGGAAGTGGTGTGTATATGATCTACAGCTGGCTGGATCTGAATTTCAGCAACAGCATCGATGTCGTAAATGCCATAAGCTCACCGAGCGAGTTTGATGTCAGCCTAGTAACGGCAAAAGGTTACGACGGAGTCAATCGCGTCAATGCGCGCAGTCAGGCCCAATTCGAGCAACCTACCATTTACGGTCCAAGCCAGTTCGCTTTATCCGCTACCCTGAATGATTCCGGTATCCAGATCGGTCGCCTTAATGCAAATAGCGCGAGCCTATCATCCATTGGCAACATCAGTCAGACCGGAGCCATCGAAACAAGCTCCTTCAGCCTGACAGCTACGGCAGGCAGTGACGTCGCGCTCACCCATGAGGACAACGACTTCCGCACCGTCAACTTAACACTGGGCCATACGACTACTGTGGATATCGCCGATAAAAACGACATTTTACTCGGCAACCTCAATATCCTCGATTCGTGGGTGAAATTCACCTCTTTAGGTGAAAATGGCATGGTGTCGCAACTCGCGGGTACCGCCATTGATCTCAGCGACAGCACTTTGGAAGTACACGCGGCGCGAATTTATTTGGGCGACCGATCCGGTGCAACGCTCAATCTGCACGGCTTTAGCGACCTGCACGCTGCCTATTCGCGCGACGCTCACATCGTCGGCACCTCCACCGGCTTAGAGGAATTTCCGGAATTTATTCCGTTCCAGGCGGAGGGCCTAAGTGACACTACAAGCTTCTCAGTTACCGGTCATGGTGATTTTTCGCTGTACACCACAAGCAATTATGAACAATTTGTCATTCGCGAGTTAAACGCCACGGACGCGGAGATACTGACCTTTCTGGATATTGTCCAGCTTGGGAAAATCACTCTGACAGGAGATTTCTTTTTGCGCACACCTGTAGGCAGTCAGGTAACGCTGGAAAATCCGGAAAATGATTTCAACAGCATTACCATAGAAGCCGGTCACGCCACCGCCATCAGCCTGACCGATGCCAACGATATTGCCCTCGGCAATTGGGATCTGCTCGATGCCAGTATCACTCTGCGTTCTTTAGGTGAAGATTCCACTGTGAAGCAGTTGGAAAATACTCATATTGTCGGCGGTGATAGCAGCTTGTCGATCTCTGCAGCGCACATAGACCTCGGCTCTGCCGGCACATCGTCCGTGGATCTGGGCAATATCGGCATGCTGCAGGCAATTTTCTCCAAATCCCTGCTGCTCAATGGCGCCATCCGCCTCGGCGGTTTTTCCT
Source organism: Saccharophagus sp. K07 (assembly GCF_014336955.1). Taxonomy (GTDB): domain Bacteria; phylum Pseudomonadota; class Gammaproteobacteria; order Pseudomonadales; family Cellvibrionaceae; genus UBA5868. The sequence goes on from NZ_QRAI01000003.1 coordinate 177,084, forward strand.
CTTATTTAAATTTGGAAGGAACCGATGGCGCCAATAAGCTGACCATCGGCGAGTTTGCCGATATCGACATTACCTCCGACTTCGAAGAGTTTTTGATTGATTTGAAAGGTGGGGACGACATCGTCGAAATTTACCGTGATTTCAATTACGGATTTTTCACCGGTCTGGGCGAAGATGGAATTTATCTCGCCAACAGCGAAATAAGCTACACGGTGGAAGATTTCGATCCTGATTTCGATGACGTGCTGATCCTGCCGTAAGCTTTCATACCTCCGCAAACAAAGGCCGCGCACGCGGCCTTTGTTATTTTCCTCTGCTAATTTCTATCCCCTCTAGCAAATTGCTATTTTCCTTCGCAGATTTCCATGTTCTGCAAAAGCTTGACGAACCGAAACATTGCCGGTAGTTTGCCCGGCCTTTTGTTTAGCTCTGAGGGACCTATGAATAAAGTGTTTTTGTTAATTTTTTTGCTGTCGCAGATTCCCAAGTGTTTTGCGGACTACGACAGAGCCTGGATGGAATTTGGCTCGTCGAGCTGGGAGAACGCAGCAGTCAAAATCAAGTTCCAGGATCTGCAAAAAGCCGGCTGGGCATTTGGTTATTCCCAATATGATGGCGATCCAGGATATATTCGCACCGGCCGCATCGAACAAAACAAATGGGAAACATTTAATCCGCTGTTTAAAACCGCTTCTGTCTCCCGTTTTATCTCCGCTACCAGCGGCTGGGGTTACGCCGATGCCGGTATAGGATTGGGCGTTGGAACTGGTTCGTGGACCGAGAATTGCGGTTCTTTGCAGGTAGACGGCTTGTTTTTTCCTATTCGGCGTTGCGACGAAAAGAAAGGCACCCTGATCGGTATTCCGTTTTACGCAACCGCCGTTTTAGGCAGGTACGCAGGCATCGGACTTTACGTGGAAGCTTTTTATACCCAGCGCCTGAAAACTCAAGTGCAAGCAGGCATAGCAATTCCAATTGGAAAGTTCACCAAATAAATTTGCAGCGATCGCAAAAATCCCTCGCGCACAGACATTTTCGTGATCGCTTCTATTTACCCGCCAACAGTTTTTATCCCTCACCAACAGTTTTTATTCTTTCACCAATAAAGGCTGCAAAACCGACCACACGTTATCGAGAATTTTTTCCTGTGCTTCTGCCGTGGGATGAATACCATCCCGCTGCATCAGCGCGGCCTCCGTGGCCACACCTTCCAATAAAAACTGCACCAATGGCAACCCGAATTTTTCCGCCAATTCTTTGTAGATATCGCGAAAACGATTGGTATAGCGCGGGCCGTAATTAGGCGGAATTTGCATGCCTACCAGCACCACGGTCGCTCCCGCCGCGCGGCTCTTCTCGATAATTTCCGTCATCTGCTGTTGCATCACGTTAAGCGGATAACCGCGCAGACCGTCGTTACCGCCCAGCTCCACAATCACCACTGATGGCTGATGCTGTTGCAGCAGCGCGGGCAGTCTGGCGAGACCGCCGCCCGTGGTTTCGCCGCTGACACTCGCGTTGATGACGACGTGGGGATATTTTCCTGCCAAGCGTTGTTCTAACAGACTCACCCATCCCTGACGCACCTCGATACCGTAGGCGGCGCTAAGGCTGTCACCGAGCACCAGAATACGCGGGGCCTCGGCAACAACTTGTAAGGGAATGGACAGCAGCAGGAACCAGAAGACCAAAACGCGGGCGGACAATAGGTGCGACATGGGCTTAACTCTGTTGAGGGAAGAAAACATTGCCAATGCACAGCTTAGTTGCCGATGCATCGACACGCCTTTAACCCCATCTACCAATATTTAAGGAATTCCATGGGTTTGCAGTCGAACTCCGTACCAACCGCCAACTCCGCGCCAACGAATCCTGTTGCAGCAAAACCTATGGTTTCGGCGCAGAACGTGGCTAAGACCGTGCACACCTATGAAGGTGCCCTCACCATTCTGCAGGACATCTCATTGGACGTTGCCGCTGGTGAAAGTCTGGCGATTGTCGGTGCATCCGGTTCGGGCAAGTCGACTCTGCTCGGAATTCTCGCCGGGCTGGATTTGCCTACTAGCGGCAGCGTGTTCCTCAACGGCCATCACTTAACGGATTTGGATGAAGAAGGCCGCGCTAAGGTGCGCGCGGAAAATGTCGGTTTTATTTTTCAATCCTTTCAACTTCTGCCCGGACTGACCGCGCTGGAAAATGTGCTGCTGCCATTGGAACTGCACGGCGTCAGCAATGCCCGTGCAGCGGCGGCGGAGTTTCTCGGTCGCGTCGGCCTTGCACAGCGGCTGCATCACTACCCGCAACAACTCTCCGGCGGGGAGCAACAGCGCGTCGCCATAGCCCGCGCCTTCGCCAGTTCGCCGCGGGTGTTATTTGCCGACGAGCCCACCGGCAATCTCGACAGCGCCACAGGCGCGCGCATTATTGAATTGTTGTTCGACCTGAATCGCGAGCTGGGCACGACCCTGGTGTTGATTACCCACGAAGAGCGCCTGGCGATGCGCTGTCAGAGACGCATCGAATTGAACGCGGGCCGCATTGCCAATTCTACGGTGCAAACCTGATGCTGGCCCTGCGACTGCTCTGGCGCAACTGGCGCAGCGGCGAGGTAAAACTGCTGGCGGGAGCATTGTTGCTGGCAGTTGCTGTAGTCAGCGGCATCGCGATTTTTACCGACCGACTGCAACGCACTTTGGTGCAGGAGAGCAATGTGCTGCTCGGCGCGGACCGAGTGGTGCGCGGCTCTCACCCCCACAATCCGGAATGGGAACAAGCAGCAAAAGAAGCCGGTTTGTCGCAAACCACCGCGGTGCATTTTGCCTCCATGGTTTATGCCGGGGAGCATATGCACCTCGCCTCAGTCAAAGCGGTCGGCGAGGGTTATCCCGTGCGCGGCCAGCTGGAAACCAGCCTGGTGCCCTTTGCCATAGACCCGCAGCAAATCACCATTGCCGACGGCATTCCCGCACCGGGCGAAGCCTGGGTCGACTCGCGTTTATTACCCCTGTTGAATCTGCAGCTCGGCGATCGCGTGGCGGTCGGCGAATACGAGCTGACCGTCACCCGCGTACTGATCCGCGAGCCAGACAGCAGCAACCCCTTCAGTTTTATGGGCGCGCGCCTGCTGATGAATCAAGCCGACCTGCCACTGACAGAAGTGGTGCAACCGGGCAGCCGGGTGCAGTACCAATGGCTGTACGCCGGTCGCCCCGCTGATGTAGAGGCGTTTTCCGCGTGGCTGGAACCGCAATTGAATCCGCATCAGCGCCTGGTGGACGTCGGCAAAAACCAGCAAAACCTGGGGCGCGCGCTGGCTACCAGCCAGCGCTTTCTGCTGTTGGCGGCGGTGATTGGCGTGCTGCTCGCCAGCGTCGCCCTCGCCCTGTCAGCGCGCCAGTTTGCCAATCGCCATGTGGATCAGGTGGCCTTGCTGAAAAGCCTCGGCGCCAGCAGCGGGCGCGTGCGGCGGCTCTACTTCACCCAATTGTTTGTGCTGGCTGTGCTGGCGTCACTGGCGGGGTTGTTGGTCGGTGAGATCATGCAGCGAATTGTGGAAGAAGCCCTCTGGCGCAGCTATCAGATCCGCCTCGGCTCCGGAACTGTGTATCCCTATTTGATCAGCCTTGGCAGCGGCCTGATCTGCCTGCTGTTCTTCGCCCTGCCCGCCCTGTGGTTTTTGCCTTATGTGCCGCCGATGAAAATCCTGCGCCGTGAGCTGACTGTCGGACGTATACAGATAGGCGTACAGGTAGCACTGGCGTTTTTCGCCATTCTGTTGCTGGTGTTGATGTTCAGTCAGAACCTGAAGCTGGCCGCGAGCGTGATAGGCGCGCTGGTCGCGGTCTTGCTCACAACAGCTTTGCTTGCACTCGGCTTGCTGCGGCTCAGCCGGTCCCTGGCGGGCAGCGCGGGCAGCGTCTGGCGTCTGGCGGTGGCGAATCTACAGCGGCGGCGCGAGCAGACCCTGATGCAGATAGTGGTGTTCTCGGTAGCCATTATGTTGCTGCTGACGCTGACCATAGTGCGCACCTCGCTGCTGGACGACTGGCAGGCGCAACTGCCGGATGATGCACCCAATCATTTTCTGGTGAATATCCCGCAGCACGAGGTCGACGACATCCAGCAGCTGATTGACGAACGCCACTACCAGCGCCAGCCGCTCTACCCCATGGTGCGCGGGCGTCTTACCCATATCAACGGCGTGGAGTTGAGCGCAACCAAGGTCGCGCGCGAAGGGGTGTTCAACCGCGAGGCCAATCTCACCTGGACGGCGGATCTGGCGGATGACAACAAGGTGGTGGATGGCAACTGGTGGCCGCAATGGCAGAGCCGGCACGGCCTGCCCGGGGTATCGGTGGAAGTGGAAATGGCGCGCGAGGCGGATTTAAAACCGGGTGATCGCCTGACCTTCTCCCTCGGCGGACTCGCCATGGAAGCTGAAATCGCCAGCCTGCGCTCCCTCGACTGGCGCTCCATGCGGCCAAATTTCTTTTTTATTTTCGAACCGGGCGCGCTCGACCAATTCTCGCCCACCTACATCACCAGCCTGCATCTACCGCCGTCGGACAAAGCCTTTATCAACGACCTGCTGCAGCGCTTTCCCACGGTACTGGTGATCGAACTCGACCGTATCTTCGAGCAGATCCGCACCATAGTCACCAATGTCAGTGACGGCGTGCAGTTGGTGCTGTTGCTCACCTTGGCCGCTGGCTGTCTGGTGCTGCTCGCCGCGGTCACCAGCAGTATCGATTCACGCAAACAGGAAGTCGGCCTGCTGCGCGCCCTCGGCAGCCCGCGCCGCTTGATGCTCGGCAGCGTCTGGCTGGAGTTCTCCCTGCTCGGACTGCTCTCTGGGCTTATTGCGGTTCTGGGGGCGGAAATCTTATTAGCCAGTCTGCAACACTGGGTGCTGGAAACCCCTATCAAGCCGCACTATTGGCTGTGGCTTACCGGTCCATTATTGAGCGCATTGTTGATTGGAGGATTGGGAGTGGTGAGCTGTCGTCCGGCGGTTAATACACCGCCAGCGGTGGTGTTGCGGGAGGCTGGCTAATTCTCAGACGGGATCAGCAGGAATAATTCCCCTGACTCCGCCGTCTTTCACATTCCTTGCGAATATTTTCACAAGCCGTCACTTTCCCCGGCGCGCTGGGATTTACCCGCAAGCATTCGTCGCGTTTGCTCGCGAGCTCGGCATTGCTCATCTGCTTCATTTTGGAGTTGCCTTCACACGCGCACAAAAAAACAAAAGCGGCGATCATCGCGAAGAATGATTTCATGAACACTCGCAAGCAGGTCAGACAGTTAATCAACAGGATCAGGTAGTTAGCAGGATTATCCATCCGGGCCGAGCCGGCATCACTGTATTTATCAGACTAGTCAGAAATAGTCCGGAATGCCAACTAGAAGCCGCTTGCGACGCACATTGATTACTTTTTGCCGGTCCGTTGTTCGATTTTTTGCTCCATCTCGTTGAAGGGCATATGGCGCACATCCATGCCATGCACCAAATAGATCACGTGCTCGGCGATATTGCCCGCGTGGTCGCCGATGCGCTCCAGGGCGCGCAGGGCCCACATGATGTTCATCACCCGGGAGATGGAGCGCGGGTCTTCCATCATGTAGGTAATCAGTTCGCGAATCGCGGTGCGGTATTCCTGGTCCACCAGGGAGTCGTCGCGCACCACGGTTTTCGCGGTGTCCACATCAAAGCGCGCAAAAGCATCGAGGGCGAGATTGACCAGTTTCAAGACGCGGGCGGCTATATGGCGCAGCTCCACATAGCCGCGCGGCGAAGCGCCGTCTTCGTTCAGCGCTATGGCCATCTTGGCGATTTTGTTGGCCTCATCGCCGATGCGCTCTAAGTCGGCGGTCGCGCGGGTGACCATCAGCACCAGACGCAGGTCCGACGCCGCCGGCTGCCGGCGCGCCAGAATCAGTGTGCACACGCGGTCGAGTTCCAGCTCGCGGCGATCGATTTCACTTTCGGTGCGGCGCACCTTTTCCGCCAGGGCACCGTCGGCGGTTTCAATGGCGCGCACGGCGTCCGCCACCTGTTGTTCCACCAGGCCGCCCATTTCGAGAAATTGCGTGCGCAGCTGCTCCAGATCGGCGTTGAATTGGTTGGAGATATGCTGGTCGAGATTCAAAGTGTCCATGGCAAAACCCTCACTTAACCAAAGCGCCCTGTGATATAGGCTTCGGTCAATGGATGATCCGGAGTGGTAAACACTTTTTGGGTGTCGTTGACTTCAATCAGCTTGCCCAGGTGGAAATAGGCCGTGCGATGGGAGACCCGCGCCGCCTGCTGCATGGAGTGGGTCACTATGGCGATGGTGTAGTTCTCGCTCAGCTCGGCGATCAATTCTTCGATTTTGGCCGTGGCAATGGGGTCGAGTGCAGAACAGGGTTCGTCCATCAGAATTACTTCCGGACTCACCGCAATAGTGCGGGCGATACATAAACGCTGCTGTTGACCGCCGGACAAACTGGTGCCCGGTGCATCCAAGCGATCTTTGACTTCGTCCCATAAACCGGCGCGCCGCAGACTGGTTTCGACGATTTCATCAAGATCGACACGGCGATTGACCAGGCCGTGAATTTTCGGCCCATAGGCGACATTTTCGTAAATCGATTTAGGGAACGGGTTCGGCTTCTGAAACACCATGCCTACCCGCGCGCGCAGCGGTACTACATCCATTTTGCTGGAATAAATTTCCTGCCCGTCCAACTGAATGCTGCCGCTGACGCGGCAGGCTTCGATGGTGTCGTTCATGCGATTTAAGCAGCGCAAAAAGGTGGATTTGCCGCAGCCGGATGGACCGATCATGGCGATCACTTCATTTTCGGCGATATCCAGGCTGACGTTCACCACTGCCTGTTTTTCACCGTAGAAAACGTTGACATCGCGCATGGCAAATTTGGCTTTGTCGACAAACGGACTGCCTACAGTTTGATAGTCATCCGCTGCAAAAGGGCGCTGGCCGGGTTCGGCGATGGGATGGGTTGGAGCCATAAAGGGCAGGTCTACCTTGGGTGAAACCCGGGATTTGTGTTCGAGAATGTCGTGCATCGTGTTACCTCGTTATCCGCCGCTTACCAGCGGCGCTCCAAACGTTTGCGCAGCCAGACCGCGAGCGTATTCATGCAGACCAGGAACACGAGCAGCACCATGATAGCAGCGGAAGTCCGCTCGACAAACGCCCGCTCGGGACTGTCAGACCAGAGAAAAATTTGCACCGGCAATACAGTGGCGGAATCGCTGATGCTGTTGGGAATATCCATGATGAAGGCGACCATGCCGATCATCAGCAGCGGCGCGGTTTCGCCGAGTGCCTGAGCCATACCGATAATCGCACCGGTCAACATGCCGGGCATGGCGAGCGGCAATACGTGGTGCAAAATCACCTGCATTTTCGACGCGCCTATGCCAAACGCGGCGTCGCGAATGCTGGGCGGCACGGCTTTAATGGCGTTGCGGCTGGAAATAATAATGGTCGGCAGCGTCATCAGGGTTAATACCAGACCGCCCACCAGCGGAATCGAGCGCGGCATGCCGAAAAAACCAATAAAAATCGCCAGTCCCAACAAACCGAAAATAATCGATGGTACCGCTGCCAGATTGGCGATATTCACCTCAATAAAATCCGTGAATCGATTTTTCGGTGCGTATTCTTCGAGATAAACCGCTGCGGCTACGCCTATGGGAAACGACAAAACAAAGGTCACCAACAAAGTGAGCAAACTGCCCGCCACCGCACCGAGAATACCGGCCATTTCCGGCTCGCTGGAATCGCCGGAAGTAAAAAAGCGCCAATTAAACTGCGTGCGAATTTCACCCTGATTAATTAATTCGGCGATTTGCGCCTGGCGGGCTTCACTAGTGCGCGCGGTAAAAGGTTTGTCGCCTTGCAGCGATTTGTAATAGGTATCGACATCGTCATCTGCCAATACCCAGTAGGTTTTTTGTTGGCCCAATAATTCCGGATTGTCCGCCAATTCCGCGCGCAGATCGTATGCGGCGGCGATGCTGATCAAACCATTGAGTTCGCGTTTTGCCGCGCGACCGCTGACTTGCGGAAAACGCTGCGCCAACGCCTTGCGCAAAATGCCTTCGTAATTGCCACTCCGAATTTGAGTAGCATCATGCGCGTCAGTGATTTCGAGAATTTCTGGATCGAAATTGACGCTCAATTGAATATGAGTTTGACGAAAGGCCCCCAAACCGCTGCTGAAAATTTCGAAAAACAATACCAGCAGCGCGAGCACACCAATAATGACCGACACCACACCAAAAAAGCGAAAACGCCGTTCAGCGCGATAACGTCGCGCCAAACTTTTCTGCACCAGTTCCATCGGTTTTCTATTCATATTGCTCACGATACTTTCTCACGATGTACAGGGCGAAATAATTAAGGCCGAGCGTCACCATAAACAGCACCAATCCCAACGCAAATGCCGCCAGAGTTTTTGCGCTTTCAAATTCCTGATCGCCCACCAATAAAGTGACGATTTGTACGGTGACGGTGGTAACCGAATCGAAAGGGTTCGCCGTCAAGTTCGCCGCCAATCCTGCTGCCATCACCACAATCATGGTTTCACCAATCGCGCGCGCGGCGGCGAGCAAAATACTGCCGACAATACCCGGCAGCGCAGCGGGAATGACGACAAGCTTGACCACTTCCGAATGGGTGGAACCCAAACCCAGTGCGCCGTCGCGCAGGCTTTGCGGCACAGCGTTGATGACATCGTCGGACAGGGAAGATACAAACGGAATAATCATCACCCCCATCACCAAACCGGCGGCCAAGGCGCTTTCCGAGCTGATGGCAAGCCACTGATCCAGCCCTAATGACAAACCCAGATCGCGAATTAAAGGCGCTACCGTCAGTGCGGCAAAAAATCCGTACACCACTGTGGGAATTCCAGCGAGCACTTCCAGCACCGGTTTGATCAAACTGCGCATACGTGGACTGGCGTATTCGGTTAAATAAATCGCCACCATCAAACCCGTTGGCACAGCCACCAAAAGTGCAATGCCGGCAATCAACAAAGTGCCAGCAAATAAAGGCACAGCGCCGAAACTGCCGGAGCTGCCCTGTTGATCGGCGCGAATCGCGGTTTGCGGGCTCCACTCCAAACCAAATAAAAATTCGGTTACGGGTACGCGCTGAAAAAATCGCAGGGATTCAAATAAAACCGACAGCAAAATGCCGATGGTGGTGAGAATGGCGAGCAATGCGCAGGAAAATAACAGCCAGCGAAAAATATCTTCCACTTTTGCGCGCGCCTTGAGTTGCGGATTGATGCGCAGCCAAATCCAGATTGCACCTATAACGGCAAAACTCAGGGCCACTCCGGCTTGCGCCCAGCGGTTGATATTTTCCAGGGAGTTTAACCGTTCCGCCGCGGCGACAACGGAAGGATCGACCGATGCGGCACTGACGTGGCTCGCCGCCAGATTACGCACCTGATTCATCACCAGATCCATATTGCCGTGCGCCGCCTCCAACACTGCAGGCGCGATCAGCGGGTGCACCAGTTTTTCGATAAAAACGCCGTCGAATATGGACCAAAGAAAAATCACCACCAAACTGGGCAGTGCACACCAGAAGGCGGTGAGGGAGCCGTAATAAAACGGCAGGGAATTGAGCGTCCGCACACCGCCGACGCCCGCCACCACAAGGGAGCGGGATCGGCCGGCCCAGAATGCCAGGCCGCTGAGCAGTGCAACAATCAGCAACAACAAAGACGCATTCATTTTTTTACAGACTCATGGGCTCGAGTTTTTTCACACTCTCCGCCACAGTTTTGCGCCGTTTTTCTTCCATCGGAATCATGCCTTTTTCCGCCAGATATCCCTCGTCGCCCCAGGCTCTTTCACTGGTGAATTCTGCGAGAAATTCCTGAATCGCCGGAATAACACCGACGTGGGCTTTTTTGACGTAGAAATACAAAGGCCGCGATACCGGATAGCTGCCGTCAGCAATGGTTTCAAATTGTGGTTCCACACCATCGACGGTTGCTGCGCGCACTACATCGGCGTTTTGATCGAGAAAACTGAAACCGAAAATGCCGAGCAAATTGGGATTTTCCGATAGTTTGCGCACAATCAAATTGTCGTTCTCGCCGGCTTCGATAAATGCGCCGTCCTCGCGCACGCCGTGGCAAATGGCTTTGTAACGAGCGTTATCGCTTTTGTCCAAAGCGGCAATCCAGGGAAACGCTTTACAACCGCCTTCCATCGCCAGCTCCACAAAAGCGTCGCGCGTGCCAGAAGTCGGCGGCGGTCCCATCACGGAAATGGCTTTGGCGGGCAATTCTGGATTGACGTCTTTCCAGGTTTTATAGGGGTTGGCAATCAGCTCTTCGCCACCTTTCGGATCGGGAACTACCTTGGCGAGAGCGAGAAAAATATCGCGGCGGGAAAGCGCTATAGGTTCCGCTTTCTTGCTATTGGCGATAACGATGCCGTCGTAGCCGATAAACACTTCCACTATGTCTTTAACGCCAGCGTCCTGACAGGCTTTGAATTCCGATTCCTTGATGCGGCGGGATGCGTTGGCAATATCCGGCGTGCCCACGCCGACGCCTTTGCAAAATTCCTTAAAACCTCCGCCGGTACCGGTCGGCTCCACCTTGGGAGCCTTTTGCCCGGTTTTAAGGCTGAAGCGCTCGGCGACGACTTTGGAGAAGGGAAATACCGTGGAAGAGCCGACGACCATGATATGGTCGCGGCTGTCGCCAATTGCGGCACCGCTGATGAGAGGGCCGGCGGCACAGGTAAGGGCGAGCAATAGTTTTTTCACAAAAAGCCTCCTGATGGGGTCCGTATGAGAGCCATCCTAATGAGGCTATATGACAATTGTGTTGCAGCTCGAAAAATTGCCGCTCACATTTGGCAAAACTGCCTGCAGGCAAGAGCATTTTCCGCGGACATGGTTATAATGGCGGCCCCTCCGCGAATGCAGAAAAAGACAATAATTATGCGTTTCCTGCCCAGGATATGCCGCGCCATCGACCGGCACTGCAGCGCCGCCTCCGTCATCCTTGGTAAAGGCGTGGCATGGCTGACGGCTGTGATGGCCGTGGCGACCACTGTTATTGTGATCAGCCGCGCCCTATTCGATGTTGGCGCTGTCGCCCTTCAAGAATCCGTTACCTATATGCATGCGCTGGTGATGATGTGCGCTGCAGCCTATACCTTGCGCGCCGACGGCCATGTGCGCGTGGATATTTTCTATCGCAGCTATTCGCCACTGCAGAAAGCCTGGCTGGACGCGCTCGGCACGCTGCTGTTTTTATTGCCCTTCTGCATTTACTGCGGCGTCATTAGCTGGAATTACGTCGCCAATTCCTGGGCAATCCGCGAAGCCTCACCTGATGCTGGTGGCATCCCGGCAATTTTTCTAATGAAGTCCCTGATCATCGTCTACGGCGCCACCCTGGCTTTGCAGGGACTGGCGGAGCTGGCGCGCAACCTGATCACCCTGCTCTATGTGAACGACCATGAGTGATTTGCTTCCCCTGTTGATGTTTTTGGCGGTCTGCGCTGCGCTGATGCTCGGCTATCCCGTCGCCTTTACTCTCGCCGGGGTGGCGCTCTGGTTTGCCGGAATCGGCATTCTGCTCGGCCATTTTGATGCGCAATTGTTATTCGCCTACCCGGATCGGGTATTCGGCGTTATGACCAACGGCACCCTGATTGCTGTCCCCCTGTTTATTTTTATGGGCGTGGTGTTGGAGCGTTCCAAACTGGCGGAAGAATTGTTGGAAAACATGGCGCGCGCCTGCGGACGGCTGCCGGGAGGACTAGGGGTTTCGGTTGTGCTGGTCGGCACCCTGCTGGCCGCCAGTACCGGTATAGTCGGTGCCACTGTGGTGACCATGGGCTTGATGTCGCTGCCCACCATGTTGCGGCGGGGGTATTCACCACAATTGGCGACCGGGCTTATCTGCGCCACCGGCACCTTGGGGCAAGTCATCCCGCCCTCCATCGCACTGGTTTTGCTCGGCGATATTCTTTCCAGTTCCTATCAACAGTCTCAATTGGCCAAAGGGATTTTTAACGCAGCACCCGTGTCTGTCGGTGACCTGTTTTTGGGCGCGCTGCTGCCTGGATTATTGCTGGTTGTGTTCTATCTTTTGTACGCCTTCGGTAAAGGGCTGTTCCAACCGGCGCAAGCACCGCGCATATTGGAAGAGGAAAAAGTCAGTGCACGGCGTTTGGTGTTCAGCATCCTGCCGCCGATTCTGCTGATCCTGGTGGTGCTCGGCTCCATCATCAGCGGTGCTGCCACCCCAACCGAAGCCGCCGGAGTAGGCGCGGTGGCTGCGGTGATTCTCGCGCTCATAAAAAAGCAACTTTGCCGGCGTAAGCTCACCGCCATAGTGCACGACACCGCCAAAATGACCGCTATGGTGTTCACCATTTTGCTCGCGGCATCAGTATTTTCCCTGGTGTTTCGCGGTCTTGGTGGCGAGGCGATGATCGAACGGTTTTTCCATCACCTGCCCGGCGGCGTATTTACCGCTATGCTGGTGGTAATGGCCGTGATTTTTGTGCTGGGATTTATTCTGGATTTCATCGAAATCACGTTCGTGGTGGTTCCCCTGGTCGCCCCGGCATTGCTGGCGATGGGGGTAGACCCCGTGTGGCTCGGCATAATGATTGCTCTTAATCTGCAGACGTCGTTTTTGACTCCGCCCTTCGGATTCGCGTTGTTTTATTTGAGAGGGGTAGCGCCAGACGAAATTGCCACGCGCACGATCTACCAAGGAGCAGTGCCTTTCATTGTGATGCAGTTGGCCCTGCTGGTCGTGCTTGCCCTGTGGCCTCAATTAGCCACCTGGTTGCCGAACCTGTTAATGAAACAATGAAAACTACATACAACAACATTCAAAACTCGGTACAGAACAAGGTTATTTATATGGCGAAAATCGACGAAGATCCCGTGCCGTCCGGTGAGCTGGCCCTGCAAACGCTGGCCATGCCGAAGGACACCAATTCCAATGGCGACGTATTTGGCGGCTGGTTGATGGCGCAGATGGATTTGGCAGGCGCCATTATCGCCCGCGAAATCGCCAAGGGCCGGGTGACCACTGTGGCCGTTGGCAGCATGGCATTTCTGCGCCCGGTACCCGTCGGTTCAACGGTCAGCTGTTATTGCGAAGTTTTGGATATAGGCCGCTCGTCCATCAAAACGCGCGTAGAAGTGTGGGTAAAACATTACGACCGCTCGCAGCAGAAAGTGACCGAAGGTGAATTTGTTTACGTCGCCATAGACGACGCCGGCCGCACACGCCCAGTCAATAAAAGTTGATCCTCCCTCCGCGCACTACCCTAACCCCCCTCTCCCTCTGGCGGCTGGGGTGAGGGCAACTTAGCCCCCAAAAAAACAAAACGCCCGATGGGACACACCGGACGTTTCGGTAAATCAGATTACGTTTTATTTCGGCACTACAAGTTGGACAACAATTCCCGCACAGATGCCACATGGCGTCGACTGACCACCGGGCGGTACTCCGTCGTTTTTAATTTCAATTCGTATTGTCCGGTGGGCATGCGTTCGAGTTTTTCGATTTCATCAATGGCCACCAGCGCATTGCGGTGGACGCGCACAAACACGCCTTTGAATTCTTCTTCCAACTCTTTGAGCGTATCGTCGATCAGGGTCTCGCCATTGCGGTGCATGATGGTGACGTACTTCTGATCAGCGATAAAACAATAAATATCTTCGATCGGTACCAACTCCACACCACGGCGGGTTTTGGCGGCTATATTGCGCCGTCTTTCCGAGCGATCACTGTCCTGAGTAGAAGCAGCGCGCTGCAATTTGACGAACTTGCGCGCTTTATCCAGTGCCGCAGCCAACTGGTCTTTTTGTACCGGCTTGAGCAGATAGCCCACCGCGAGGGTTTCAAAAGCTTCCACCGCGTATTCGTTGTAGGCTGTGCAAAACACCACAGCCGGAGGATCACTCAATTGGGCAATTTTTTTGGCGGTTGCGAGACCGTCTTCGCCCGGCATGCGAATGTCCAACAGAACGATGTCTGGATCGAGCGTCTGAATAGCTTTGAGCGCCGCGTCACCATTGGCGGCCTCTCCAATGACGTCGAACCCATCAATGCTTTCAATCAAGCGCATGGACCGCTGACGAGCCAGCCCTTCATCATCCACGACTAATACATGCATCACACATTGAATCCGAGTTTATGACGGGCAGTTTTGCACCGTCAGTCTTTAGTTGTTGTAAGTCCTTGTAAGTGAGTCAATTCCAAGTCTGTTTAAGTGTAGGCCATAAGTGCGCCGACGAAAGGTTGTGAATACCCGCCTACTGCTGTTAACACGAAAATCAACCCACCACCGCCGGCGGCACGGCGGGAAATTCCACCGTCACTTCGTAAAAACTGGCGGTGGCCTGCACCTGCAGCTCGCCTTTTTCCCCGTAGTGGGCCTCTAGGCGGTGGCGGATGTTTTCCAATGCCATGCCGTTGCCTTTGTTGGACGCCTGCTGAGTATCACCAATCGGGTTGCGCACCTGGATGCGGCAGTGGCTGCCGACCCGCTTCACCGCAATGGTCACGGTACCGCCTTCCAGCAACGGCTGAATGCCGTGGTAGATCGCGTTTTCAATTAACGGCTGCAGCAACAAACTCGGTACCTTGGCTTCCGGCATATGGTCCAGATCCCACTCAACCTGCAGGCGGTCGCCTATGCGGATCTGTTCTATGGCGACAAACCTGCGGCACAGCTCCAGCTCGTTCTCCAGCGGAATCAATCCAGGCTCGCTCAAGGACGCGCGAAACAGCTCCGACAGATCCACCACCATTTTTTCCGCCGCGTCCTGATCTATAGCGATCAAGCTGGCGATGCTGTTCATGCTGTTAAACAAAAAATGCGGCCGGATGCGCGCCTGCAGCGCCTGAATCCGTGCGGTCAATTCCGCCTGCTGCTGATTGCGCAATTGCTGTTGCAGGTAGAAATAACGCAGAACAATGCCGGCAAACACGGCGGCCAGCATCAGGTTGGTGAGCAATTGATCCCAGGGAAATGGCCCGTCGAGGTCCTGAATAAAGGCGCCAACCACGGTGTATAGAACAGTAATGCCAAGCACCAGCAGGTAGCTGATCACCCCCGCGACCATGGGATGCTGGCGGCGGAACCAGGGTCTCAGCGGACAGAGGCAGGCGGCGCTGGTGAGCACGATCCACTGAATCAACATGGACAGCACACCGAGCCGGTTCCAGTTGAAGTCCACCACCCCGCCGTGCACCACAGTGAGCGCAATGGCCAATAACTCGCCCACCAGAATCAGGTGGAAAACTGCCTGCACCGTGCAGAGATCGGGCAGGAAGTCGCCGCGGAATGTGCGCCTGGATGTGTTGATAAGCGTGTCCTCTGTATGCGTTTTATCGTTATTCGTTCTTGAACAGCTCGGTGAAACCACTGCTCTGGCGAATGGCTTTGTTTATAATCCGCCACTTTTCGCAGGCGCCAGCAGTGTAACAACGCCCCAGGCGGCCATGCACTCATAGTTTAGACGCGGCAGAAGAGGAGCCCGAGATGAGCAAGAAAGAATCCACCAGCACCCTTTGGGGCGGCCGCTTCAGCGAAGCCACCGACGCCTTCGTCCAGCGTTTTACCGCGTCTGTCGATTTTGACAAGCGCATGTACCGCCAGGATATCCGCGGCTCCATTGCCCATTCGGAAATGCTCGCCAAAGTCGGCGTGCTGACCGAAGAAGAGAAAAACGCGATTCACACCGGCCTGCGCGACATCGAAGCGCAGATCGACAGCGGCGAATTCCAGTGGTCCGTCGAGCTGGAAGACGTGCATATGAACATCGAATCCGCCCTGACGCAGAAAATCGGCATCGCCGGTAAAAAACTGCACACCGGTCGTTCGCGCAACGACCAGGTCGCCACTGATGTACGCCTGTACCTGCGCGACGAGATCGATGTGATCGCCCAGGAGCTGACCCGTCTGCAGAAGGGCATTCTGGAGTTGGCCGAGCGCGAAGCCGACACCATTATGCCGGGCTTCACTCACCTGCAAACTGCTCAGCCGGTGACCTTCGGCCACCACTTGCTGGCCTGGTACGAAATGCTCAACCGCGACTATTCCCGTCTGCAGGACTGCCGCCGCCGCATGAATCAAAGTCCGCTCGGCGCTGCCGCCCTGGCCGGTACGACTTATCCGATCGACCGCGAGCTGACCGCCAGCCTGCTCGGCTTCTCCCAGCCGACCCGCAACTCCCTGGACTCGGTGAGCGATCGCGACTTTGCCATCGAATTCTGCAGCTTCGCCGCCATTCTGCTCACCCATTTGTCGCGCGCGAGTGAAGAACTGATTCTCTGGACCTCATCGCAATTCAACTTCATCAACCTGCCCGACCGCTTCTGCACCGGCTCCTCCATCATGCCGCAGAAGAAAAACCCGGACGTGCCCGAGCTGGTGCGCGGCAAGACCGGCCGGGTCAACGGCCATTTGATCGCCCTGCTGACGCTAATGAAGTCTCAGCCGCTCGCCTACAACAAAGACAACCAGGAAGACAAAGAGCCGCTGTTCGACGCCGTCGACACAGTGCGTGACTGCCTGCGCGCCTTTGCCGATATGATCCCGGCGATCGAGCCCAAGCGCGAAGTCATGCGCGAAGCCGCCAAACGCGGTTTTGCCACCGCAACCGACTTGGCCGACTATCTGGTGCGCCGCGGCACACCTTTCCGCGACGCCCATGAAATCGTCGGCAAGGCTGTTGGTTACGGGGTTAAAACCGGCAAGGATCTTTCAGATATGTCACTGGAAGAGCTGCGTCAGTTCGGCGGCAGCATCGATGAAGATGTGTTTAAGGTTCTGACTCTCGAAGGTTCCGTCGCCGCCCGCAACCATATCGGCGGAACGGCACCTGAGCAGGTTCGCCGCGCGGTTCAAGTTGCACGTAAGGAACTTAGCGAACGTTAATCCGCAGACGACGGGGCGGTCCTCCGCCTCGTTTCGCCTTGCCTTCATTCGTACTATTTCCCGATTCCCCTTCTATATCGCAGTTCTCACTTTTTTCACTCGCTTATAACTGCCGGTTTGACCCGTGTTATAGTGCCGCCCGCCATATGGGTTGAGCAATTTAACAATTGGGGACGATTATGATTTTCGATCTGGACTTTCTGCGGCGGCTGCCATTGGCCAAGTTGATCTGCGCCGGCGCATTCACCATGACTTTGGCTGCCTGTGGATCTCCTTCCAGCAGCTCATCCGGTAATTCAAGTTCTTCTTCGAGCTCTTCCAGCAGCTCATCAAGTTCTTCTTCATCTTCAAGTTCGTCCAGCAGTAGCTCCTCTTCAAGCAGTTCGTCGAGCAGTTCTTCCAGCAGCTCAAGTTCATCCAGCTCGTCTTCGTCAGGCGGAAATGGCATAGGCACACTGTTGGAAACAGACGGTACCTTCAGCAAAGGTCAGGGCCTTTTCATCGGCAGCGTCGCCCAGGGCACCAACGCTACCTTCTCCTGGAATGGCGAAGTCAGTGTGGCGATCCGCTCCCTGCCACAAATGGATTGGCACGTTCAGTTGATCCACGATGTTTCCGTGACCCAAGGACAGCAATACAGCATCTGCTTCCGCGCCAAAGCCGAAGGCAGTCGTACTATGTTGGTCAACATCGACCAGGGCGGCACACCGGGTTATGACAGCGTCATCACCGAAGGTCCCTACACGCCACAACTGTCCACCAGCTATCAGAACTATAAATACACCTTCGTCGCCAATACGACGGATACCTCTTCCCGTCTGACCTTCAACCTCGGCCTATCCCAACTGGGCGTCCAGTTGGATGACATAGGTATTTACCCTGGCTCTCAGTGCGGCGATCCAAGCAAAACGCCTGCGGCACCTACAGGTGTGGGCAGTTCCAATATCGTCGGCACCCCGCCCATCACCACTCAGGGCAACCAAGTGTTGTTCGGCGGCCAGCCTGGCAGTATCGCTGGCATGAGCCTGTTCTGGTCGAGCTTCGTGGAAGACGGCGGCAAGTTCTATACGGCGGAAGTGGTGCGCACGCTGAAAAATGACTGGAACGCAAAACTGGTCCGCGCGGCTATGGGCGTCGACGGCCCTGGCGGCTATCTGGAAGATCCGGCGAGCAACACCAACCGCGTGAAAACCGTGGTGGATGCGGCAATTGCCAACGATATGTACGTGATTATCGACTGGCACTCCCACAACGCCGAAGACAACAAACCGCAAGCCATTGCTTTCTTCCAGGAAATGGCGCGCACTTACGGCAATCGCAACAACGTGATCTATGAGATCTACAACGAGCCCGATTGCCCGACCAACGTGGTGCTGTGCGGCTGGGACAACAAAACTTCCTGGGCCACGATCAAGGCTTACGCGGTTGACGTAATCGCGGCCATCCGCGCAATTGACCCGGACAACCTGATCATCGTCGGCACGCCTTTCTATTCACAATTCGTCGATGAAGCGTCCGAAGACCCCATCAACGGCGTCAATATCGCCTACACTCTGCACTTCTATGCTGCGACCCATAAAGAGCAGGAGCGCAACCGCGCCCGCACCGCTCTGCGCAATGGCATTCCGCTGTTCGTGACCGAATGGGGTACTGTGACCGCCAGCGGCGACGGCGCTATGGATGTTGCGGAATCGGATACCTGGCTGCAGTTCCTCTACGACAACAACATCAGCCACGCCAACTGGTCGGTCAGCGACAAACTCGAAGGCGCCTCTATCCTGAAACCGGGCACCAACGGGGAAAACGGCTGGACTGACGCCGATCTGACCGAGACCGGCAACTACGTTAAGAGTTACATCATGGGCTGGTAATCCGCCCTGCTGTATGGAAGATCCAAGCGGCTAAGGAGAAATCCTTAGCCGCTTTTTTATTATCTGTAACTCGTCCTAAATTCCATCACTCACATGCCCTCACCTAAATCCTCTCACTGGTAAAACCCCCTCTCCCACTGGAAGAGGCTTGAGGTGAGGGCCGAGAACCTTTAATCGAAGGCGAACATATCCATCGCCAGAATCCCATACTCATAACTGCTGTGCAGATGCCGGACATTGCCAGCCCCACCCGCACCAAGGGCAACAAATAAAGGCAAAAGGTGTTCTTCAGAAGGATGGTTGCGACTGGCGTAAGGCGCCAGGGAGCGATAATTCAGCAGAACGTCAACGTCATTTTCTTCCAGGCATTTTTTCATCCAGATATCAAATTCGCTCACCCACGCCGGCACCGCAGAATCTATATGCTGACCGCGAAACTCGTACAAATTGTGGGTGAGTGAACCAGAACCCAGAATCAGCACATTCTCATCGCGCAGAGTTTGCAACGCCTGCCCTATGCGGAAGTGATCAGCCGGTGTCGCGCCGCGCACAACGGACACCTGAAATACCGGAATATCCGCTTGCGGATAGATCAAACGCAACGGCACCCAGGCGCCGTGATCGAGGCCGCGGGAGGTGCTGACGCCGACAGGAAATCCCCCCTGTTTCAGCAATTCCACTGCGCGCGCGGCAAGTTGGGGAGCACCTGCCGCAGGGTACTGTATGTCAAATAATGCCTGCGGAAATCCGCCGAAATCGTGAATGGTCTCAGGCTTCGCCGTCACCGATACCGCCGGCCCACCCATGGATTCCCAATGCGCCGATGCCACCAGAATTGCCGAAGGCGTCGGCAATGTCGCCCCCAGGTTTTTGAGAAAGTGATGGGCAGGGCTCTCCTGGATCGCCAGCATCGGCGAACCGTGGGAGACAAATAAGGAAGGCAAGCGAGCCATATCACCTCTCTAAAAAAACACGCGCAGAGTTATCAATAAGTAGGTATAGATAAAAGACCGCCGAATCGCCCAAACATTCAAGTATTGGTTTAATTGAAAAATGCAATTTGCCTAAAGAATTGTAACGGCGATTACACATCGCAAATCGAATTACTCGACCTGCTCGATCTTCACATCGATCACGCCCACTTTATGATCGCTGATATTGCCAAATGCGGATTTCGACAAATCAATAATTCTGCCTTGCACGAACGGCCCTCGATCATTGACCCTTACCACCACACTTTTTCCATTTTGAATATTGGTCACTTTCACTTTTGTGCCGAACGGCAAAGTCCTGTGTGCAGCGGTTTTTAAATCATGCCTATAAAGTTCCCCACTCGCCGTTTTTCGATTTTGGTGCTTATCCGAATAAAAAGCAGCTTTACCCGTCTGCGAAAATTTTTCAGATTTTTTATGAGAATCGATAGGCGCGGTAGCGCAACCCCAAAAGGCCAGCATGGCAAATCCCAAAAACAGCTTGGGTAAAATATGCATAAGAGATCTCCAACAATTGAATAAATTATTTTTTCTCAAAAAGAAAATCCATTTCGAATACCTCAACATCTTCTCTGTAACAAAACAGCTACCACTTACCCTGGTATTTTTATCGCACAATTTTCCATGACATCTTCGATGCGCCAAATCAACTTGGCGTGCAAGAACAAAATTATTTTTTCGCAAACTCTGCAAAAATGATCGTATCCACTTTGATTTTTGATCGTCTGCACGTGACGACGATGGCCACTGCTACAGATGCAGCCCCGCATAATCGGCACTGCATTGGATAGCTCATTATTTATACATGCCCTTCACGCGCGGATAACCTTGTTCAAAGAGTGCGGCAAGACACATAAGCGTTGCATTGGGCATGTGCGGCTGAAACGGGAGCTTCTGTTACATCCATATAAGAAACCTGGACTTCGTCAGCATCTGTCTGCCCGCCTCTATCCTTTAACATGCCAAATTCTTTCAGCGTTCGCCAAAGTGATATCAAGCCGATCACGTTAAAGGGCTAAATAAATCCTTACTAAGGTCGCAGCATCCTCCAGCTCAAAAGATATGGTCTCTATTGGAGGTGCAAAAAACGCTTGCGATGATTTTTTTATTCGCCTGATCTTGCCCTTGATGTCACATTTGTCATCTATCACTCACACTTTGAGAATTCCATCACAAAAAAGACCGAGGCTTTTCTTAAATTAACTGTGAGTTTTTAAAAAAATGCGGAAGGTGGCCTCTTTTTCTAATTGTCAAATGAGACATATTCCAAATTCTGTGATGATCACGGCAGAAAGTCGCCGCCCAAAAGGTAGAATGCGGCGTGAAGTAAAGAGATGGTCCGGAGGTTGTGCAGCTTCCTACTTCCAACCAGTACTTCTCAACGATAAAAACCGGTTCAGCAATAATAAACTGTTAATTCTGATCGATTATTGATCAGCAAACGGAGTAAACCATGCTATCCACTAACCTGCGGTGTCTCAGTTCCCGCCTCGTCGCCACAACATTGTTGGCGAGTTCCGTGGCGCTCTTGTCCGCTTGCGGCAGCCCAGATCCAGATCCAGTCGGCGGCTCAAGCTCAAGTTCCAGCTCAAGCTCTTCGAGCTCCAGCTCCTCTAGCTCAGGCACACCTTCATCTTCTTCATCATCTTCTAGCTCATCAAGCTCCAGCTCATCCAGCAGTTCAGGCTTGGGCAACTCTGACGTAGCAGTTGTTGACCCTGCAACTTACGACGGCACTATCCCTCTGACTGAACAAGCCAAAGGTAAGCCCGGTGCATCGCTGCAAACTACTGGTAACCCGTTCGCGGATTCCTATTTCTATTTGAGCCCAGACATCAGCACCATGATGGACTACTCACTGAACGTAGTTCGTAACGACGCTGATCTGGTGAACAAGATCAAATACATTCAGCGTCAACCAAGTGCTGTATGGATGGACTCCATCGCGACTATTTACGGTGATCCAGCAGCCGGACGTCGTTCTTTGGAAGGCCACTTGGACGCAGCTGTTGCGCAACAGAAATTCTTCGAAGAGCTCGATGGTAAGATTTCTCCAATGACCATCGTTATCATCATCTACAACCTGCCCGACCGTGACTGTGCGGCCTTCGCATCCAACGGCCAGTTGTATGAAATCGGTAAACCACGTGATCCGAACCCAACCCTGGGCGGTATGGAGAAATACCAAAACGATTACCTGCGTGTAATCACCAGCACTCTCCAGAAGAAGCCCGAGTACAAAAACTTGCGTATCGTTGCCATGTTGGAGCCAGACTCCTACCCCAACATGATCACCAATACCAAGCTGAACCCCGATGGACCTTCTCTGGTATGGCCTGAGTTGACCACTCAAGACGGCACTACCTACTGCGATACCTTGTTGACCTATAGCTCTCCAGGTCTGGAATCCGGCCTCGGTGTATACGGTCGCGGTCTGCAGATCGCCATCGAAGAACTGTACAAAGTTGGCAACGTCTACACCTACCTGGATATCGGCCACGCTGGCTGGCTGGGCTGGGATGACTCTATGAGCAACAACAGTAACCTGAAGCGCGCTGTGGAAGGTTTCTTGAAGTTGATCAAAGGTGCTAACACTGACGGTATCGACGGCTTCAAGAAAGTCCGTGGTTTCGCCTCCAACACATCTGGTTACACTCCAGTTGAAGAGCCTCTCATCTCCAACGCAGAAGCTGACCGTATGGCTCTGAGCGACTGGTACGAGTGGAACAAGTCTGTTGACGAACTGAGCTACATCGACGCGTTCAGCGCACGTGTTAAGTCACAACAGCCCGGCTTCAATCCTGGCTTCATCATTGACACTGCACGTAACGGCTGGGGCGCTCCAAACCGTCCGAAACCCGGCACAGGCACCAAAGGTACCGACAGCAGCAAGCGAGTTGACAAACGTGCCCACCGCGGTCACTGGTGTAACGTCAATAACGCCGGTGTTGGTGAAGTACCTAAGGCCAACCCAGATCCAACCCGTCCACACTTGGACGCGTTCTTCTGGATGAAACCACCGGGTGAATCCGACGGTATCTCCTTCGATGCCAGCAAGTATCCGAAAGGCTCTGCTGCTTATAACGCTCTTGACGAAGTAGACCGTGCAATCGTTGACAGCGCGTCTGATCCGAAATACGCAGGTAAGACACTGGATACCATGTGTACACCCGGCGGAATTCGTGACGGCGACAAAGAAGTGGACGTGGTTCCTGCATTGGCACCACACGCTGGTGGCTGGTTCCACAAGCAGTTCATCATGCTGATCAAGAACGCCTATCCTGAACTCGGTACCAGTGACTATTAATCGTCACTGATCGTTCGAGATCAAAAACTGAAAGCCCCCTCGGTGATGCCGAGGGGGCTTTTCTTTTGTGCTCTCGATAATTTGTGATTCCACCAAGTAGCGCCAAGTCAGTTGAGAGTAGGCATTTCAGAGATGACTTGAATCCAACCAATCCGCTTTGGACCCCGCAAAAATCACCTTGATTTTAGAAGGCTTGAATGGTGTATCGAGAATAGCCAGCGGCCAATCTGCATATTCCCCTTCACTACTCCACTCAATATTTGAACCGCACTTGCGACAAAATCTGCGCACAACTGAATCTGAAGATTGAAAAGACGTGAGTTCTGCTTCTCCAGATAAATAGTGCAAATACTCGCGTTTAACACTGGCGTATGTCGCAAACGCCGCTCCATGCTGCTTTTGACACATTTTGCAGTGACAATGGGTTACAGCCTTTGGCTCTGCCAAGACTGCAAAAGTGATGGTGCCGCATAGGCAGCTGCCTTTATGCATGGATGTTTCCGAGGGAGTGAATTGGGGAAATATTAGTCGGCAGGTAATAGTTTTGGATTCCAGACAACTTCCCACAAGTGTCTATCGGGGTCGAGGAAATAGCCGGCATACCCCCCCCCAAAAAAGTCACCTGCGCAGGCTTAACGATCTCCGCACCTGCCTTTTCCGCTTGCGCCATTACCGCATCAACTTCTTCTTTTGAGGCCACGTTATGACCGACGGAAAAATCAGTGGCACTGGGAGAGGAGACCGGCAAACCCGTATCGTGAGCCAAACTTTTGCGCGGCCAGAGCGCCAGTTTTAATCCGGCATTCAAATCAAAAAATGCCACGGCACCATGCGCTAAATTCCCCCCCCCCCACGATTCCTTCTGTCTGCAACTCTAAGCCATCGCGATAAAAGCGAACCGCCTTTTCCAAATCATCCACGCAAAGTGTCAGCACGGAAATTCTTGGCTTCATAATTTAGACCTGGCTTCAGAAACGAATTCAAGAGAAATGCTTTTTATTTGCACGACACAGTGGTCGAATGGCCGATATAGAGCATTAATTCTCCAACGCTAATTCTCTCCCACATAACCCGGCCTTCGAGACCTTTAATGGAGATAGCGCAGGTCGGACCAATGACTTCTTTGAGTTTTTGATTTTCTGCCGCAATGGCCTTGATAATTTCGTAGCGATACTTTTGCGGTTCGACGATACTCAAGCCAATATCGCCCCGCTCTTCCACCAAGGTTCGCCCTTCCAGCTTCGTTTTTTGAATAAAAGTACGCAGATTTCCAATTTGAGATTTGGCGGATTGTTTTTTATCGAAGGCGACTTTGACATAGATATCAATGTAGGAAGTATCCGACTTACTTTTATCCTGCAGAAGCTCAAGGGATTCATAGTTCAATTTGACCGGCTCGAGAAACCCATCGCCGTAGGAAATCTCAATACCTTTAACAGATGAGGATGCTTTGATGAAATTGTTGATGGTTTTGATAACTTCATTGCGGCGCAGGTCCGGATCGCGACTGTCATTAATCAGACGGATGTTCTGCACAAGAAAATCAGCATCCTTAACAATAGTAACGGCAGGTACTTCATAAAAATCGTCCGCACTGGCGCGAATTCCGGTTACAACAATTTCTTCGACAAAGCCTTGCGCGTTGGCACTACAAATTAAAGCGGCAAAAATCCAGGGGGAGATTCTTTTTGACATAGCGATCCTTCATGTATGTGCGGATGGGGAGAACAATATTCACAAAAGCTGCAGACGACCAGACCGCCGGTCTGCAGCTCACACAACTTTAGTTATAAGATCAAAATTGTGTTATACCATCACAACTTCGTTATACCACCACAACCGAATTATCCACATTAGCGATTTTGCTGGGCACGTATTTATCGGCATCGTAGTCGTTTTCCCAGCGCTCACCGTCGAGCACATAGCGATATTCGTATTCGCTGCCGGTTTCCAGTTCCAGCGTAGTGGCGAAGCTGCCGTCTTTTTGTTTTTTCAGTGGCGTGCCGCTGAACTCCCAATTATTGAAGTCTCCTGCGAGGTAGATTTTTTTGGCTTCCTTGGCCAACTCAGCTGGAGCAATGAATTTGACTTTGCAAATGGGTTTCGATTTCAAGTACTTCTTGTCTAGACTCATGCAGGTTTACCCCGGTCAAGATTTCAAATTAAAACAGTCGTTTCATAAACCGTAATACCAGGAATGAAACGGAAGATGGATTTGGTCGCGACGACGGGCGTCGCAGCGGTTTGGATTGTAGCCCCAAGATTCACTATAGACAAAAAATCGGCAGTTTTAGAAGTCGCCCACTTGCGCCATATCAAACAGTCACTGTTTATACATAAGACGAGCAGATTTATTAACTGTGCAAATAGTTGCAGGCCAGACTCCGTCGAAAACGTCTGATTTACGCACGACGGATTAGACAAACTCCCGCCTTGCGCCGTATTCAGCGCTCACTATCGAAAGGTCATCTCAAAAACCACCTGGTCGCCGCGCAGGCTAGGTGCTCCGCGTGATCAGCATCCCCCACGGCATCCCGGTGTATAAGTTGAGATAGCTTTGAGTAACCGTTTGAGCGTTCCTGTGCCGAGATGCAATACTTGCAGGTAACTCTAAAAACTGACGAAGACTTAGTGCTCGGTCTTCTAAAGGATTGTCACTATGCAGAAGCTACGCCACTTCACTGGCGCCATTCCCTTTTTTACCGCAGTCTTTTTAAACGCCTTTGTCGACTTGGGCCACAAGATCGTTATCCAAAATACTGTCTTTAAACTTTATGTCGGGCCGCCGCAGGTTATGCTGACGGCGCTGGTCAATAGTTTGATCCTGCTGCCATTTATTCTTTTGCTTTACCCCGCGGGCTTTCTGTCGGACAAATTCCGCAAAACCGAAGTCATGCGCATCTCCGCCTGGGCGGCGGTGGCCTGCACCGTGTTGATCACCCTCTTCTATTATTTGGGCTGGTTCTGGGCAGCGTTTGCGATGACGTTTTTGCTCGCTGCCCAATCCGCCATCTATTCACCTGCCAAATACGGCTTTATCAAAGAGCTTTTCGGCAAGGAGCGCCTGGGCGAAGGCAATGGTGTGGTATCGGCGCTATCCATTGTGGCGATTCTCGCGGGCATTTTTGTGTATTCAGTGTTGTTCGAATCGGGCTTCCGCGCCGCCGCGCCTTTAGAGACAGAAGCCGAAGTGCTGAGAGCCATAGCACCCATCGGCTTTCTGCTGATTCTGAACAGTCTGATTGAAGTCGTCATGATGTATCGTCTACCGCAACAGCCTCCTACTGGGGTGACGACGGCTTTTTCCTGGCCGCGTTATTTAAGCGGACGCACCTTTAAAGACGATATGCAGCCGCTGTTGCAAAGCCGCTTGATTCGCCTGTCAGTTGTCGGATTGGCGGTTTTCTGGGGTGTAGGGCAGGTCATGCTTGCCGCTTTCCCGGCGTTTTATAAGGAAACTGTCGACGACGATAACACCATTCTGGTCCAGGGAATTTTGGCGTGCACCGGTATTGGTATTGCACTAGGCTCCGTGTTCGCCGGCAGATTTTCCCGCAATTACATCGAAACCGGATTATTGCCACTCGGCGCCCTGGGCATCGCCATAGGCTTGTGGCTATTGCCGGGCTCCTCCTCCGGTTGGGCATTCGCTGCAATCTTTTTGTTTGTCGGCTTTTCCGGCGGTGTGTTTATTGTTCCACTCAACGCACTGATTCAGTACTACGCCGGCAACAACGAGCTGGGCAAAACTCTGGCGGCGAATAACTGGGTGCAGAACGTGGTGATGCTGAGTTTTCTCATTCTCACTGCGAGCTTCGCCTATTTTGGCTGGAGCAGCAAAACTCTGCTGCAATTGATCGCTGTAGTGGCGGTAATCGGCTGTATCTACGTAGTGTTTCAATTGCCGCAAAGTTTTATGCGGTTTCTGCTCGGCTATATTTTGTCGCGCCGCTATAAACTCACCGTTCAAGGTATGAAAAATATTCCCTCCAAGGGCGGCGTTTTATTGCTCGGCAATCACATCAGCTGGATCGACTGGGCCATTTTGCAACTCGCCTGCCCTCGGCCATTGCGCTTTGTCATGTTGCGGTCGATTTATCAGCGCTGGTATCTCAAATGGTTTTTTGATTTGTTCGGCTGTATTCCCATCGACTCTGGCCCACGCAGTCGCAAGGCGCTGGTGGAAGTTGCGGAAGCCTTGAATCGCGGTGATGCCGTGTGCCTCTTCCCTGAAGGAACCATCAGCCGCACCGGCCATTTGGCGGAATTTCGCCACGGTTATGAGCGCGCCTGCGAATTGGCAAAAGATTCCGTCGTAATCGTGCCGTTTTATTTGCGCGGTTTATGGGGCAGCCAATTTTCCCGCTCTTCACCGCGCTTAAAGGCAAATTCATCTTCAACCTTGACGCGCGATCTGGTGGTGGCCTTTGGTTCGCCTCTGGCGAAAGACACCAAGGCAGATGTGCTCAAACGGCGCGTGTTTGATCTGGGCATTACCTCGTGGCAAGAGTATGTGAAAAACCTGCCGACCATCAGCCATGCCTGGATTGCCAGCGCGAAAAAAACCGGGCGCAAATTGGCCATTGCCGATTTTTCTCTCGATCAGGAATTAAGCGGCAACCAAGCTTTGACTGGCAGTATTGTGCTGGCGCGCAGAGTGCGCACAAAAATCAAAGAGAAAAATATCGGCATATTGATGCCTACCAGCGCACCTGGCGCTTTGATCAATATGGCGGTGCTACTCGCGGGTAAAACGGTCGTCAATTTAAATTACACCGCCAGTCGCGAAGCGTTGATATATGCCATAGAACAAGCGGGCATCAATACCATTTATACGTCCACACGTTTTTTGCGCAAATTGGCGCAGCGCGGAATTCAACTGGAAGATCTCAGCGTCGACTTGGATATAGTGGATCTCGAACAGCTCAGCCGTTCAATTTCAACGGCAGAAAAACTGATCACCTTGCTATGTGTAAAATTCCTGCCCACCAGTTTTATTCAATCGGTATATTCGTTCGGCAAAAATGCGGATGACACCGCGGCAATTTTATTTTCCAGCGGCAGCGAAGGCATTCCCAAAGGGGTAATGCTGTCCCACAAAAACATTATCGCCAACGTGAAGCAGGTTGCGGACGTTCTGAATATGGAAGACAACGACGCCATGATGGCGAATTTGCCTTTATTTCATGCGTTTGGCCTGACTGTCTCGCAATTTTTACCCTTGCTGGAAGGCTGCCCGATGATTTGCCATGCGGACCCGACCGACGCCGTCGGCGGTGCAAAAGCCATCGCGCGTTATCGCGCGACCATTATGTGTGGCACTTCCACCTTCCTGCGTCTGTATTGTCGCAACACCAAAGTGCATCCATTGATGCTGGACAGTCTGCGCGTTGTGGTCGCCGGCGCGGAAAAACTTAGCGAAGACGTGCACACCGCATTTCAGTTGAAATTCAATAAACCCATATTTGAAGGTTACGGTGCAACCGAAACCACACCTGTTGCCAGCGTCAACCTGCCGGACAAAATGGAATCCGAAACTTTCCAAGTGCAACGCGGCCACAAATTGGGCTCAGTCGGTATGCCTCTTCCCGGAACCAGTTGCATGGTGGTCGATCCGGAAACCTATGAGGAACTGCCAACCGGTGAAGCCGGTATGATTTTGATTGGCGGCGCCCAGGTAATGCAGGGCTATCTGAATAATCCGGAAAGAACCGCCAGCGTTATCAAAGAATTATTCGGCACACGCTGGTATGTCACGGGAGACAAAGGCTATATAGATGCGGACGGATATTTGTTTATCGTCGATCGCTATTCGCGCTTCGCCAAGATAGCCGGTGAAATGGTCAGCCTCGGAGCGGTTGAAAATGCCATTCGAACTGCACTGGCCGATCCGGAAAAAGAGGTGATTGTAGTAGCCATCCCCGATGCCAAAAAAGGTGAAAAACTGGTGGCACTCTATAATGCGGATTTATCGGTGGATACTTTAAAATCGCAACTGCTGTCTGGGGGATTAAATCCTTTGGCTGTTCCATCAGATTGGATCCGCCTGGATCAATTACCAAAACTCGGCTCCGGTAAAACGGATTTCAGCAAAGCAAAACAAATTGCGCTCGAACTGAGCCAATCATAGCTGTCGAAACAGCTCAAAATGCGGCATAAGGATAATGCCGCATTATTCAAATTCCTGAGATATAACCACTTCCTCAAAATCTCCGCGCGCCAATCCTTCTCTCAAAGCGCCATAATCCCTCTCATGAAATTTAGTGTGCTATGTTAACCAAATAGACTCTCACCATGCGAGATCACCTCCATTATGCGAGATTACCTCCATGCACCACGGAAATCCTTTTTCTGAAAATTTCCGCATCTCTCGAATAATTGTGATTTTTACAGCAATCACCTGCTGCGTTTTGTTAATAATTTTTACAAGGCTGATTCGACCCTATGAATTGCCGCACAAAAATCTCATCGCATTTCTATTTCTCGCGATTGCGCTATCGATGGTTGGCCTCGTCTTACTTATAGCAAGGCAATCCGCCGAAAAAGACAAAGCCCATTCGAAGAAGGAAAACAAGGATTATTGGAACGAAGCACACCTCCGAGCTCTACTAAACGCCGCACCAGATGCCATTTTTATTACGGATGGTACAGGCACCATCCATATTGCCAATGCCTTGGCGGAAAAATGGTTTGGTTATCGCAAAGATGAATTCGTCGGCAAAAAAGTGGAAATGCTGGTACCCGAGCACTTGCGACAGGCTCATATTGAGCATCGCAATCGTTACAACCAAAACCCCAGCACGCGCATAATGGCATCCGGTACAGAACTGGTTGGTATTCGCAGTGACGGCAGCGAGTTTCCGATGGAAGTGAGTCTCAGCCCCTCGATGTTTGGTGGTGAGCTTTGGATAACGGCGTCGGTGCGCGATATCACCCTGCGCAAAGAAATGGAGCTCGCCAAGCTCCATGCGCAGACTCGCCTGAGTGAGCTGGTCACCAATTTGCCAGTTGGCGTTTTTCGCATCTGCGACAGTGATCTTGCACACTTTCAAGAGGTGAACCCGGCGATGGTGACGATTTTCGCGGCGCAATCGGCCTCACAATTATTGGCGTCCTCTCTGGAATCACTTTTTTTCGACCACAAAGATTGGTCGACCTATACAGCGCGCATGGCACAGCAGTTTCATCTGAACTCTCTAGAGTTTCGCTTCCGCCGCTTAAACGGTGAAGATTTTTTTGGTTTTCTCACGATCGCAGCCAATACCATCAATGGTGAAACCGTCTACGACGGCATTCTGGAAGACATAACGGAACGCAAACAGCAAAGTGAACGCATAGGTACACTTAATAAAGATTTGGAGCGGCGCAAAACACAACTGGAACAGATCAACCAGGAATTGGAATCTTTTAGCTATTCCGTATCCCACGATTTGCGTGCACCGCTGCGCGCCATGGATGGATTCTCAAGCACCTTGTTAACGGATTATCAAGATCAGCTCGACGAGCGCGGACGCGATCGTCTCTTACGTATACGCAGCGCGGCTCAGCGCATGGCGACCTTAATCGACGACCTTTTGAATTTATCGCGGGTCTCCCGCACTGAAATTGCATGGACTCCTGCTAATTTAAGCGAACTGGCAAATGGAATCATCAATGATTTACGCCAAGCGAACCCAGAGCGCAAAATGGAGGTAAAAATTCAGCCCGACATGCAAGTTAAAGGTGACGTGCGTTTGTTGGGCATTGCCTTGACAAACTTGTTCAACAATGCCTGGAAATTCAGCGGCAAAACATCCAATGCCACTATCGAGTTCGGCTGCGAACGACAAAATGACCAAACTGTGTATTTCCTAAGGGATAACGGAGCGGGTTTCGAGATGGAATATGCCGGCAAGTTATTCGGCGCTTTTCAGCGTTTGCATGATATAGGCGAATTTCCCGGCTCCGGTATAGGACTCGCCACAGTACAGCGCATTATCCATAAACACGGCGGCCGCGTATGGGCGACCGGCGAGGTGAACAAGGGCGCGACTTTTTATTTCACCCTCAAAAGTTAATTGAGCGAAGCGGGATCGGTACCGGGTTTTGGCTATCCAATATTTAATTTAACCAATCAATAGGCAACCTGGCGAAACTCATGAACAGCAAAACGATTTTATTGGTAGAGGACAACCCGGACGACGAGCTTCTCACCCTTGACGCGCTGAAAGCGAATCACGTTGGCAATGCGGTGATTGTTGCGCGCAATGGTGTGGAAGCGCTGGATTATATGTTCGGCACAGGAAAGTTTTCCGGGCGCGACGTCACGGACCAACCGGCGGTGGTGCTTCTCGACCTGAAGCTTCCCAAAATCGACGGACTGGAGGTTTTGCATTTGATTCGCGCAGACGAGCGCACCAAATTTCAGCCTGTGGTTATTCTCACTTCATCCAATGAAGATGAAGATCGTATTCGCGGCTATAAACTCGGCGCCAACAGTTATGTGCGCAAACCGGTGGATTTTGATGAGTTTCTCAAGGCGGCAGGCCAACTCGGCCTTTATTGGCTGCTGTTGAATCAACCTCCACCGCATTATTGATAAATGGCTTAGGAAATAGAAGGGCGACGTCATGAATAATAAAAATGATTCCATGAACGGCCATCACAACCCAGCAGAAGAGGCAATTCCTCTGCGGGTGCTGATTCTTGAAGACGATGAAAATGATGCTCTGCTGCTGATCGACAGCCTGAAAAATTCGGGTTATCAGCTGGAATGGCAGAGAGTCGATTCCGAGCCAGCGATGCTCGAAGCCTTGCAAAAACCGTGGGACATTATCCTGTCCGATTACTCCATGCCAGGGTTCAGCGGCACTCGCGCACTGGGAATATTGCGCGAGCAAAACCTCGATCTGCCCTTTATTTTCGTCTCCGGCACCATGGGCGAAGACGCAGCCGTCGCGGCCATGAAGGCCGGTGCAAAGGATTATGTGATGAAGGGCAATTTAAAACGGTTGTTGCCCACCATCGACCGCGAATTACACGAAGCCAAACTGCGCCGTGAGCGCGGCGAATCGGAAGAAAATTTGCGCAAATTGTCCGTTGCCATAGCGCAAAGCAAAGATGGTATTTGCATTACTGATCGCGATGGTTTTGTTGAATATGTCAACCCGGCATTCGAAGAACTCACCGGCTATACGCTGACTGAATTAAAAGGTAAGCAGCCGTTATTTCTTTATCAGAATCCGCACCCCACCAAAAATCATCTGCACAAAGCACCTTTCTGGATTTCACAATCCCTTAAAGTCCAGCGTCTCACCTGTGTCACTCATAAAAGAAATGGCAATCCTTTTTGTGAAGAAAGGGTTATATCACCGCTCTTGGATGAAAAAGGCGAAATCAGTCATTTTGTTTCTACCAGTCGGGATATCACAGAAAAAATATTAGCCGAAGAAGGTCGCAGACGCCTGGCCAATATTTTGGAGGCGACGCCGGACGTTGTTTGCATTATGCAGCCAACTGATCGTTTGTGGTATTTGAATTCAGCTGGCTATAAAACACTGGAAATTCCTGACAATGTAGACATCAGAGGAAGTCGTCTTGAGGAATATCTGCCACAACAATTTCTCCACCTGCTAAATAAAGTACTGCCAGAAATTTTAGAGCGCGGCAGTTGGTCCGGCGAAGCCTATTTGCCTTGCCGAGGCATAGATAACCCCTATTCTCTGGTTATTCTGGCACATAAAAATACAACCGGCCGAGTGAAATATTTGTCAGTGATCGCGCGCGATATCTCAGAGCGGAAACAGTTCGAGATCGAATTACAACATCGGGCCACTCACGACGCGCTCACCCAATTGCCCAATCGTTTTCTGTTGCTCGATCGCGTCCGCTCGGCCCTCCAACAGGCGCAAAGGAATAAAAATCAGGTCGCGGTTCTGTTTATCGATCTGGATAATTTCAAACGCGTCAATGACAGCCTGGGCCACGCCGCTGGTGATGATTTTCTTGCGCAAATTGCCGCACGCTTGCGCAAATGTTTACGACCTCAGGATACAGTTGCGCGACACGGCGGCGATGAATTCACCATTATTCTGTCTGAGGTGCGCGATACCAGTAATGTCTTATCCGTTGTCAGTAAATTAAAACACGAATTTTCCCGACCGATTGTTGTGGAAGGCAATGAAATTTACGCGACTTTTAGCACCGGAATTTCACTGTATCCGCACGACGGCAATCAGCCGGAAGAACTCTTGCGCCACGCAGATACCGCAATGTACAAAGCCAAAAATGCGGGATCCAATCAGTATAGTTTTTACGCCCCCGAGATGAATGCGCGCAGTCGCGAAATTCTCGCGCTGGAAGCCGAATTGCGTCGCGCCATCGAGCTGGAAGAATTCAGTTTGTTCTATCAACCACAACTCGATCTGCGCACAGGCCGCGCCATAGGATTGGAAGCGCTGATTCGCTGGCAGCACGCCAGCCGCGGCATTGTTCCCCCTGGGGAATTTGTCGGCTTGCTGGAAAATTCCGGTCTGATTGTGCCGGTCGGCGAATGGATTATTCGCCAAGCTTGCATACAGCACCGGCAGCTGCGGGAAAAAGGACTCGGCGATATTCGCATTTCCGTGAATGTATCCGCCTTGCAATTCAATGATCAAAAATTTCTCGAAAAAGTGCATAGATTATTGCAAGAAGAGGATATGCCACCCGATAAACTCGAACTCGAAATTACCGAAAATATTTTGATGAAGAATCCGGATACTACTGTCGATATGCTTTATGCCTTACGCGAATTAGGCGTCCGCAGTGCAATTGATGACTTTGGCACTGGCTATTCATCTCTCAGCTATCTGAAAAAATTTCCCATCAATCTGCTCAAGATCGACCAGACCTTCGTACGCGATCTGCAGAAAAACGAAGGTGATTCCGCCATTATCGAAATCAGCATCACCCTTGCACAAAAGTTGAATCTGGAAATCGTGGCGGAAGGTGTCGAAACCGAAACGCAATTAAATTTTCTGCGCGACAGCCAATGCGGCATAGCTCAGGGATACTTTGTCAGCAAACCCATGCCTGCGGCCGTGATGACGGAGTGGTTGCAAACACGTCACTAGACATAAATCGTGGTTTATTATGGAAAGGCCTTTAATTATTACTGTCCAATAGCCAAACTTAGATTTTATTTGTCGCTTAGGTGTTATCGATGGCCGCCATAGTCCCTATCTTGAAAGCTCTTTTGCCGCATGTGGCTCAAATTGCCACAGTGGCCATTCCCGCATTTACCAAAAAAGAGGATGTCAAAGCCGATCCATTGATCGCACAGCAAATCGAGGAACTGCAGGCGGCGGCCACACGCAATGCGGAATCCATTCATTCGCTCGCCGATAAACTGCAGCAAACCATTCAGGGAATTGAGCTGGCGGCGGAAAAACTGGAACGGGATATGACGCGCATGCGCCGCTTGTTGATGTTGTCCTGGTCGCTGAGTGCGGTGGCAATTATCGCTGCGGTGGTGGCTTTGTATATTTAGAACACCGGCCCTGAAACGGAGTGGCGCGTCCACTCCGTTCGGGTTATTCCCAAATCAAAGGTTTGTCTTCGATGCTCGACATCAAAGTCAGCGAACCATCGGCAACCGCAGCTGGGATATCCGCATGAACTTCTTCGAAGGTACGAATTTCCTTTTCATGATTGCCGCATACACCCACCCAGGCGTTGCGGCGGGTTTTCTTCGCGGCGTAAAGACAGGCATCAGCAATTTCCACCACCTGCTCCCATGAATAAGCATCCACCGCCTGCGGATAGAAGGGGTAACAGGCAAAACCAATCGAACAGGTAACCTTGATCTTGGCGTCACCCCCAATTTCAAAATCGGTTTGTTCAACTTCACGGCGGAAGCGCTCGGCGAGGTTGGTAACGGCATCGCGATCAAAGAAACGTACGACTATTAAAAACTCTTCGCCGCCCCAGCGAATCAAGTGGTCGGATTCGCGGAACACCTTTTTCATGATCGACGCGAATTTTTTCAGAATCAGGTCGCCAGCGTTATGGCCATAGGTGTCGTTCACCGGTTTAAAGTGATCTATATCGAGCAGCAAAAATAGCAGATCGGCATCTTTCGGATAGGCCTGACGTGCCTGGGCAACCTGGTAGCGGCGCTTGCACAATGCTATATCACCCTGCAGGTATTTGATCAGGTGACGACGGTTGTGCAGTTGCGTGAGCTGATCGGTGTAGCTGATTTCTTCCAGCTTCTGATTTTGCCGGCGCAAGGCTTCCAACATGCGCGCTT
Organism: Saccharophagus sp. K07; assembly: GCF_014336955.1. Classification (GTDB taxonomy): domain Bacteria; phylum Pseudomonadota; class Gammaproteobacteria; order Pseudomonadales; family Cellvibrionaceae; genus UBA5868. Next base: position 212,488 of record NZ_QRAI01000003.1, read on the forward strand.
TCGACACAGCGGAAATCGCGTGCACTTCCAGACGGGAAAACAACTCTCGATCGCGCTCGGTAAAACTTCCGCCACCAACCGGATGAGCAAACACCAGCAGCGCGGCCAACTGATTTTCCGCTTCGATCGCCATCACCAAAGCGCTGCCCAATGAACCTTTCGTTTGCACGACTTTATCGATTCGCTCCTGATCGACTATCTGGACGCCGTATTTCAGGCCTAAAGTACCGTCCGGCCTTGTCAGATATTTAACTGGAATACTGGTAGGAAAAACCTGAGAAATCGCGTTATCGCCATAAATGGATATCAGGTTGTAGGCATTGCCATTCTCATTTAACAACCAGAATGCGCCGGCGACCTGATCGTTCAACAATTTCGCCGATTCCTTCAGCAGAATGCGCGCCAGCCCTTCCAAACTGCTCTGACGGTTGATCAGACTGACGATGGTATCAACCGTTTCAAGGGATTTTTGCGCTTCGCGCAAAGTGTTGGTTCGCTCTTCGACGATATTTTCCAGATTGCGCGTAACGTCCATCAAAAGCAGATGAGTTTTGGTGCGCGATAACAATTCGTTTTTGGAAACCGGTTTGATCAGGAAGTCGTTGCCGCCGGCGACAAAACCCGCCACCAGATCCGACGCCAAATGTTTGGCGGTGATGAAAATAATTGGCAGTTCGTGCACCGGTTTTATCGCGCGAATTTGCATTGCGGCTTCATAACCCGTCATGCGCGGCATCATCACGTCCAACAGCACCAGATCCACCGAATCATCGGATTTGATCTTCTCCACCGCCTCCTGGCCGTTGGAAGCTTCCGATATCCGGTAGTTATGCAGCGACAACTGGCCGATCAAAACCTGCCGGTTAATCGAGTCATCATCCACCACCAGAATATGAAACTTGCCGTGATCCATATTGGGCGATTCGGTGACCACAACTTCGTTGTCGGAGAAAACATCCACCACGGAATTCAACCGCACTGCCGAAGCGCTTTCGCGCTGTTGATGCGCAACCGGCTGGTCGGAAATCTTCAAGGTGAAACGGAAGGTGGAACCCTTATCGAGTTCCGACACCACAGAAATAGTGCCGCCGTGCAATTCGATCAGGTTTTTCGCCACCGCTAGGCCAAGTCCGGTGCCTTCATACTCACGCGCCGCGTCGCCGCGAGCTTGAGTGAAAGATTCAAAAATGGACCCGAGATCAGACTCGGGTATGCCTATACCCGTATCTTCCACATAAACCGTTAAAGTCTTTTCGTCCCACTCTGCTTGAATGCGCACGTGGCCGGTAAAGGTGAATTTGATGGCATTGCCGATCAGGTTGTAGAGAATCTGCTGCAGGCGGTCTTCATCGGCGAGCACCGGCGGCATATCTTCCGGCAAGTCATTGATCAGCTGGATACTCTTTTTATCCGCCAAGGGTTTGGACATGATGCAGACGGCATCACACACATTGGCGAAGTTGGTCGGCGCCAAACGCAATTCAATGCCGTGATTTTTGATTTTGGAGAAATCCAGAATGTCATTGATCAGGTTCGACAGGCGGCGGCCACTGCCAGCGATCATCTTCAAGTAATTGCGGACTTTTTCTGACATCTCCGCCGCAGGATCATCGATTAGAGACTCCGTCAGGCCGATAATGCCGTTGAGCGGTGTGCGCAATTCGTGGGATGTATTGGCAAGGAATTCGTCTTTGAGTTTGTCGATCGCCCGCAGATGCGCGACTTTTTGTTTCTCAAACTCCACTTTGCGACGCTGGGATTGCACAAAGGCATACACAATTGCCGCCGCAATCAGGACATAAATGCAGTAGGCCCACCAGGTACGCCAGGGCGGCGGCAGGACGGTGATATGAATGGAGCGCCCTTCTTCGTTCCACACACCATTGTTATTGGAGCCCTTCACCGTAAAAACATAATTGCCGGGATTGAGATTGGTGTAAGTGGCGCTGAGATTGCGTCCGGCGTTGATCCATTGATCGTCAAATCCCTGCAGGCGATAGGTGTACTCATTCGCGGCGGAATTGCGGTAGCTCAAGGCCGCAAAATGGATGGAGAACATCGACTTTTTGTAATCCAGCACAATTCGGTCGGTGTACTGGATATGCTTTTCCAGCAGCGCACCGCCTATCTCGACTTCCTGGTTGAACACTTGGAACGAGGTTAAAACCAAGGGCGGCACCAGGGTGTTGTCTTTAACCTCTGCCGGGCGGAAACGTGTGAGTCCTTTGGTGCTGCCCACGTACATCTCACCACTTTCGGTGATATGAATCGCCGGGCGGTTCATGATGTTGCCCGCCAGACCATTCAGGCGGTTGTAGTTGGTAAAGCGCTCGCTTTGCGGATCAAACCGGCTCAAACCGTTGAGGGTGTTGATCCACAGATAGCCCTCCTGATCTTCACGGATGCCCATAACTGAATCGTTGGGCAGACCCTGCTCGGTGGTATAGGTTCTGAATTGCCCTGTAGACCGATCCTGCAGCCACGCCAACCCGCTTTCCGTGCCGACCCAAAGGCGTCCCCGGGAGTCTTCAAAAATGGTTGCCACACTGTTGTGGGGGATGCTGGCGGGATTGCCCGGCTGGTGCTGATAGCGAGTGAATGACTGGTCACTTTCATTAAAACGGTTGAGTCCTTGCAGGGTCGCGATCCAGATAACGCCTTCACGGTCCTCCAGAATGGCGCGCATAAAACCGCCACTGAGAGCACGCGGGTCGTTCAAATCGGGTTTGAAATGGGTGAATTTGTTGGTTGCCGGGTCATACCGGTCCAGATCCCCCGCCTCTGTTCCTATCCACAGGCGCCCTTTGCTATCGCCCAGCAGCGACCAGATATAGGCGCTGCTGACGCTGTTGTCTGCAGCTGGATCGGGCATAAAACGTTTGAAGGTTTTGGTTTTGGGCTCGAACAGGTTCAGGCCACCGGACCAGGTGCCGAACCAGTAACGACCGGCTTTGTCCTGGGTAACAGCGAGCACCGCGTTGGCGCCGAGACTGCTGTCATTGTCGGGCTGATGGCGAAAATGCTGGAACTTGCCGCTTGCCGGGTCAAACAGATTGAGTCCGCCCTCAGTGCCAATCCACACCTTGCCTGCGGGCCCCTCTGCAATCGAAAGAATAGCGTCGTGGTTGATACTGCGACTGTCTTTGGGATCGTGGTTGTAGACCGTAAACACACTGGCGGAGTGGTCGGCGTAATCGACCCCGGATGGGAATAGCGCTACCCAATAGTCCCCGGCGCTGTCTTCAAAAATCTCGCGCACCTGATCGCTCGCCAGGGAGGCACTGTCGTAAGGGTTGTAGCGGTAATGCAGGAAACGACCGGAATCGCGCTGAAACTGGTTCAAGCCCCCGTGATCCGTAGCAACCCAGAGAATGCCCTTGTTATCGAGCAGCAGCTTCCATACACGGTTGTCGCTCAGGCTCGTAGGATCATTGGGATCACGGCGATAAGCCGCCATAGCGCCCGTGGGTGTGTGGTAGCGGAACAGCCCCTCGTCAGTGCCGATCCACAAGGTGTCACCGTCTTCCACCAAGCCCCGGATACTTAAACTCTCGTCGAACAAGGGGCTATCAGGCCGGAACAGGCTGAAGGTTTGTGTCGCCGGATCATAGATATTGAGTCCGCGCTGCGTGCCCACCCAAATAGTGCCGCGGCTATCTTCATAAAGTGCCGTCACATTGTTAGCACTGAGAGACGAAGACTCCTGGGTGAAGTGGCGGAACTGGCTGCGCTCGGCATCCAACCGGGCCAAGCCATCCCGGGTGCCAATCCACAGCTGACCATGGCGGTCCTCCATCAGGGTGTAGACGTCATTGCTGATCAGGCTTGCTGGGTCGTCCAGACGGTTGACATAGCGTTCAAAGGACTGGGTTTCCGGGATGAACTGGTTGAGGCCGTTGGTGGTAGCCACCCACAAACGTCCACGGCGATCCACCAGCAGGTCCCAGACAAAGTTATTGCTGAGACTCTTGGCGTCTTTCGGGTTGTGGCGAAAAAGCTCAAAACTATGGCCGTTGTAGCGGGCGAGTCCATTACTGCCCCCGATCCATATAAACCCTTGCTGGTCTTGTTCTATGGCATTGGTCTCGGCTACGGACACACCACTTTCGCTCATGATGTGCTCGAACCTGAGCCCCCCCGCCACAGCGCTGCCCACGCCGCACACAAGGCTTAAAAGCAAACAGCAGAAAACCGCCCGCAGAAGCCGGCAACGTTTGCTGAAAGATGGGAATTGCGACAACAACATCGGCAACCAACAATTCAGATGTTACGCGGTGAATGGTAGCGGGCTGGCCGGTATGGAACGCTGAGTTTCAATAATCCGCCGACACTTGCCATATTGTTCCTTCTACCTTTTTGAAATATATAGATCGTTATTCGTTATAGTGACAGGTATATGACTAAGTGTAATTCACGCTGACTAATGTGCCAGTTGGCATAGAAAATAACTAAATGGAGCAAAAAACTGTGAAAAACTGTAATTCACAGCCATAAGGGCGGATGCTGAACTAAGATTCGTCAGAAGTTTGACGTTTTTGGAGGCACTAAAAAGAAAAATAAAAAAGGCAAAAGCAACCGAAGATCATTAAAGAGGAATTCAGAACTTAATTATTTTTAGTGCTAGCAAAAAAACTTATGCAAAAATTCAGTTATTTGCTGCCAGCCCAAAATTATTCACCAAAGCCAAATTAAGTTCTGAATAAAATAAATAATTCGCCTGCTTTTATTCCAGCCAAATAGGCAATGAGGTTTCTTCACAACCTTCACCGCGCGAACCACACGCTTTAATTACCAGATATACATCCTGCGGAAGGTCGTAAATAAAATAATCCACATACTTCAGTTTGAAATCCGCTGCAGTCTCATCCAAACCACATCCAATACGTAAATCTTCGGTATAGCGACATACATACCAGGTCTGCTGATCGCATGCTAATCCGCGACCACACGAAGCTGATCCTACGATCACAGCGTCTTTCATGATCGGGCGATCATTGATACCGATTAAAACGGAGTAATCACCACGGCTCCGAACATCCCAGTCGATATCAAAATAACCGCCATTTACATCAGGATTGAGCACCAGAGGGTCTACGTGGTTCTCTGCGCTATCGACACCATAAGAATCAATAATATTGAAACTGTAAAGCTCCGGTCCGCGATAAGAGTCTACATATACGGTTTCAGTAGTACCACCGTCGCACGCCAGCAAAGACATCATGATCAAAGCCACAACAAGCGCTTTTAGAGTTTTCATTCCACCATCTCCCATGAACCGCTTTTATTCAGATGTTGCTCCGCCGTCTCTGAACGATTCCTGAAGCATTACTCTGGAAAGTTTCTAATCGTCACCCTGGAAAAAAGTCTTAGCCACAAAGTTTTACCCTAGAAAAACGAAGCATTTTTGCCCCTCGACACGCAATAACTAACCTGTATTTGATCTGCAACAGAATCAAACGCTACCTTTGCTGCAGGCGCCGTGGCAAAATTGCGCCCGGTTTTGTGCCTCTGCAGATGCAATCGAGAACCTCATGACTAACGACGAAACTTACGCCACCCGTTTAAATACTGATTCCGCCAAAGTAGTCATAGCTCAATTTGTTCGTATTGAACTTTTTTACCGCGGCAAGCTGTTCGTCATAAAAAGAGAAGACCTTCCTTTTTATATAGGGCGGGACGAAGAGAACTGTGACCTCGCCATCAGCGGCGACACCATTTCCCGCCGCCACTGTGTATTGCAGATGCGCGACCACCAGATCGGCCTGCTCGACACCAGTACCAACGGCACCTTTGTGCGCCCAGGCCGCGCCGATAGTGTCTTTATCCATAATGAGTACTATCCACTAGTTGGCAAAGGGGCAATCAAGCTGGGACATCTGATCGATATGGATGACCCGGAACTTCTGCTTTACAAAGTCGTTACTGAATAAACGTATTAAGCACTGAAAGGCGAGACGAGCGCTGAGCCTATCCCCCAAAGCTCAGCACAAAGGCCTCCCCCCACTCAGAAGCCGCGCTTCATCACATTTGCAAACAAATTTCCACCATTCAGCTCACGTTAAGCCGCTCTGGTCTAAAACTATCCACATACTCAGAAAAAATGCCCCTACCCCTCGGGGCATTACCGCGGCAGATCGCCGCAACTACCGAGAGATTTGATGTGAGCGACTTCTTTGCCAATACCGACTTGTCCTTCAAGCAACAAACGCTGGCGGATTCATTCGTCTGCATGGGTCGCGGCCTCCATACCGGTCTGCGCGTTGTTATGTCCGTCATACCTGCGGAAGAAAACACCGGGATTGAGTTTGTCCGCCGCGATGTAACCCATACCGATAACGTTGTGTTAGCACGTTGGGACAAGGTCAGCGATACCGAGCTGTCTACAACCATCAGCAATGCCAACGGCATTCGCGTCAGCACTATCGAACACTTGATGGCAGCGCTCAATGCGTCAGGTATCGATAACGCGCGCGTGATTCTCGATGCGCCAGAAGTGCCGATCATGGACGGCAGCTCTGCTCCTTTTATCGAATTGATTCACAAGGCTGGCGTTGTGCAACAACGAGCCGAACGCCAAGTCATCGTCATAAACCGCCCCGTAGGCGTCACTGAAAACAAAGCCAGCGCGTCATATTTGCCGTCAGCTGTGCCATGGCTCGACATGTCCATCGACTTTTCACAGCGCTTGATCGGCCGTCAGCGCCTGTCACTGCCTTTCACCTCGCAATTATTCTGCGAGGAAGTGGCCGGCGCGCGCACCTTCGGTTTTGAGGAACATTTGATGGAATTGAAACGCCGCGGATTGGCCCGCGGCAGCTCGCTCGACAACGCCATCCTGATTGCCAACGACCGCGTTGTGAATCGCGAAGGTTTGCGTTACGCCGACGAGTTCGTCCGTCACAAATTCCTCGACGCCGTCGGCGACTTGGCTTTGGCGGGCCATTACGTGATCGGCCAATTTAAAGGCCATCGCTCCGGTCACCGCCTCAACAACCAGTTGCTGCGCGAATTGTTCGCCTCCAACTGCTGGGAGATGATGCCTTTGCGCCAGGCTCACGATATCTGGGTCGACTTTATGCAAGAACAGGAAGCGCGCATTTCTAAAAGCGCCTGATAAATTCCGAATCGACGCACACGAAAAAGGCGGGTCTCCCCGCCTTTTTTATTGCTCGCGATTTTCGCAACCGACTTCTATTGACCGAAAACCCCATTGCGATAATCCACAATCGCCTGCTCGATCTCCGCCGGTGTGTTCATGACAAATGGCCCGTATTGCGCAATAGGCTCACGCAGAGGCTTGCCAGCGAGCAACAACACGCGCACTTCGTCAGCACCGTCATTTTTCACTTCCACAACACCATCGAGACTTAAACGCAACAAGTGTTGCGGCTGCAATGTGGTTTCCGCGACCTTCACGCTTCCTTCATAGGCATACAACATCACCACGTACTGATCCGGAACTGCGATTTGCAACTTCTCACCTGCAGCCAGATGTATATCCCAGTAGATCGGCAAAGTCTTCGGGCGCTCGAAATAGCCTTTTACGTTAACGCCGGCGACTTCCGCGCTTCCGGCCAGAGCAACAATCTCGCTGTTGCCAATTTGAAAACGGGGCAATTTCTCTCCGGGCACGTCTTCATAATGCGCAGGCGTCATTTTGTTTTCCGCTGGAAGATTCAGCCAAACTTGAAATCCGCGCATCATGCCTTCGGTTTGCCGCGGCATCTCGGAGTGAATAATGCCTCGACCAGCCGTCATCCATTGCACGTCGCCATCATTTAATAAGCCGACATTACCCAAATGGTCCCGGTGTTCCATCTTACCGCGCAACATATAGGTGATGGTCTCGAAACCTCGGTGAGGGTGAGGAGGAAATCCGCCGATATAGTCGCTAGCCTCTTGGGAGCCAAATTCATCGAGCATTAAGAACGGATCGAAACGCTCAGGCTGAGGTCCGCCAAAAACGCGCAAGAGTTTTACCCCTGCACCATCCGAAGCGGGTCTGCCTCTGATCATTTCCACAGGTTTGCGTATGTTCATTTTGACCTCCAAGGTTAATCAACGTCTAAACAGGACGTTGTGCTATCGGCTTTCAATTCACCATCTATAAAAATTGCACTATCAATCTATTTCGTTTCGCTATCAATCCTTTGTTTATGCAATCCATCTGTTAAGAAGCAAGCCATCTGTTAAGCAGCAATCAACCGCTCAATATCCGCCAGCGCGATAGCAAATTGCTCTTCCCTGCCCGACATATTTAATCCCTCCGCATACAGTGTCCGAATATCCGTAAAACCCAGGAACTCAAAATAGGTCTGCAGGAAAGGCACTGCACCATCCGTTTTTAATCCTTTGTGAATGCCGCCTCGAGTGGTTACCAAATAAAGTGTTTTCCCTGTCACCAACCCCTCAGCGCCATTTTCTGTATAGCGGAATGTCACACCGGCACGAGCGACATAATCAACCCAGGCTTTTAGAGTTGATGGGATACCAAAGTTATACATAGGTGCCGCAACCACCAAAATATCCGCCGCAAACAGCTCGGCAATAAGATCATCCGCCAACTGAGTCAGGCGCGCTTGCTCTTCACTACGCTGCTCCGCCGGAGTATTAAGCGCGGTAATCACCTCGGCAGAAAAATGCGGTAGCGGTTCACTCGCCAGGGCGCGCCGGATAATTTCGACGTCCCCGTAAATCTGCGCTAACTTTTCTATCAGCGTGCGACTGAGCCTGCTGGACGCACCGTTTTCACCAAATACACTGGTCTCTAATTGCAATATCTTGGTCATTTGAGTTCTCCCGTTCAGCTTGTCTATGGGGAGCAGTGTATTGGTGTACTATCGATGAATGGATTCAAAAACTTGCTCTTATTGAACGACAAATTCGATAGGTTCTGACCATGCATAAGAACACTCCGATTCCCAAGATCACCCTGGAGCAGTGGGCCGCGTTTAAAGCCGTGGTAGATGAAGGTTCCTTTGCGCGCGCAGCAGAGGTGCTTAATAAAAGCCAGTCGAGCATCAGCTATGCCATCGCCCGACTGAATGAATTACTTCCTGCGCCGGTTCTGGAATTGGACGGACGAAAAGCAGTATTAACCTCCGCAGGAAACGCTTTGTATCGATATGCGGCAGGTCTATTGGATCAGGCGTGCGCAACTGAACTGGCGGCGCAATATCTCGCGAGCGGTTGGGAAAGCACAATTACACTTGTGGCCGATGCGGTCACGCCAATGCCGAACGTGCTCTGCGCACTGCAGGAATTTTCTCTACTAAGCCCACTTACGCGGGTTAAGGTTTTGGAAACATCACTCTCAGGAACCGACGAGGCAATCCTATCTCGCGAGTGCGATCTCGCCATCGCCCCGCGAGTACCCCCAGGATTTTTGGCCGATCCTTTAACAAACATTCGGATGGTCGCGGTTGCTCACAAATCCCATCCGCTAGCAAAATTAAAAAGCATCAGCGAAGCGCAATTGAAAACCCACCGGCAGATCGTTGTACGCGATAGCGGTATTCGACGTGAACAAGATGCAGGATGGCTGGGCGCCGAACAGCGCTGGACGGTTAGTCATTTTGCCACCAGCGTCGATATTTTAAGATCCGGGCTTGGATTTGCCTTTGTACCCGAACACCGTGTTGCGCAAGATCTTGCAGAAGGGACATTAATTCTTTTGCCTTTGGAAATCGGCGCCCAGCGAAATGTACCCTTATCTCTAGTAACCACCAACGCTTCTCACGCCGGTCCAGCAACCAAAGCTCTCGCTAAAATCCTGCTCAAACAATTTGCACGCGATGTAAAACCCGGTCCATGACACCGTCAAAGCCGGTGAAAGGCAATCTTCATCTTATAAATAAGGCAGAGCTGCACCATAAAGGCGGATTTGATCCAAAAGAACCAAAAACACGAACCTATTCTGGATTCGAACGCGCGCTCTAATTCTCAAAAAGTTCCATTGTTGTGCACTGAGACATTCTTTTATTGGCTCAAAACACTTTTCAGCAAGTTGAAACTCGTAACCCCCAAGCGACTGAACCGCAACTTACCTTGTTGGAAAGCACACACTGGTTTTATCGCTCGGTCTGTCATCCAAATAGGTTTTTAAAGGAGGAAGGGCTGCATGAGAGGATCAATTCCGCAAATTGAAGGCGGGCTGCAACAAATTAAACCTCCGCCGAGAGGTAAAAACGTCCACTCATTTGAGCTAAATCACATCTCCGGACGTCTCAAAAAAGGTTAAACCGGCGTTTACACATAAAAATTACCCCTCGAAGTACAAAAAAACTTCATTTTTTTGCTTCGTGAGCTTGCAAGAAATAAATGTCACGCACTATTATAAAAAAAACAGGTGCAAATGTTTTTTGTTTAAAATACTATTCACGCCCAAATGCACCAGCGGTCCGGTCATTTGAGTTGTTGAAAAGGCTTAAATAAAGAACGCACGAAGGGAAGCTGTCTCACTTTGTTTGCCAGCCTCTCGAAATAGAGCGACGAAAGTTGTCTCAATCGGGAAGCAGGGTCGGTAAAACAGATTTACAGACCGAGCGTAGGCACTAGGCAATAAGTGATGCAACCGCTTCTGGATGCATTGACTGATAACCAACAGAGACTTACCGATCCATAAAGAGGAATCACTAATGGCAACTGCTAAAGCTCCCGCAAAAAAACGCGGTCGTCCCGCCAAAGCTTCTACTGCCGCTGCAGCGCCAGCGACAACTGCGAAAAAGCGTGGTCGCCCCGCTAAAGCCAAACCCGCCGCTGCTGCTAAACCTGCTGCAGTAAAATCTGGAAAGCCAGGCCGTCCAGCTAAAGCAAAAGCTGGAAAGCCAGGCCGTCCAGCTAAAGCAAAAGCTGGCAGACCAGCCAAAGCTCCTGCTAAAGTTGAAAAATCAGTAGTAGCTGTTGATGTAGTAGCTAAGCTCAAAGAATCACTGGCAGCCAAGTCTGAGAAAGACCTGGCCAAAGCAGTAGAGAAGTTCACAGCTGCATGGCAGAAAAAGCGCTCTGCCGCTGATGCCAAGAAAATCAAAGCCGCTGAGAAGAAAGCCGCTGCCAAAGCTAAAGCAGCTGCCAAGAAAGCCAAGGCTAAAAAGAAGAAGTAAGTTTTTAGAAATGAAAAAGGCAACCGGGGTGGCTCGGTTGCCTTTTCAATATCTACCCCACCTTTCAGCTCAAGCGGGCTCTATATATATTCCTCGCGTTCTTCTGCTTCTCAGAAGCCTTTACAGATTCAGCACACCATACAAGCAGTACAAGTTGATTAGCACAAGTTTAAGACTTTCCGCACCATTTCTGCGCTTAACACCAGCGAAGAAGATAAAAATTTTGTACTGGGATAAGTGCTGCGCAGCTCTAACGGCATAAGGTTCACCAAAAGCTCTTATTAAGATTTGAACTCACCTCAAATGGGGAGTTAACATCACGTAATACTTCGCATCAAAATCACCTGATCATCAAAAATGAAACCTAAAATCAATCATCCGTGGGCCCTAACTGAGTTAGAAGCTCAAAAGCTACAACAAGAACTAGCGGCCAAAGTAATAAAAGAAGATCAGTTTGATGAAATAAAACTTATCGCTGGTGTTGATGTAGCCTATTCCTCCGGCAGCGAGCAATTAATGGCCGCAGTAGTCATATTGGAAGCTAGCACGCTGGAGCCTATCGAAACGGCGACAGCCAAAGCTCATGCCCAGTACCCTTACATTCCAGGCTTATTTTCGTTCAGAGAACTTCCTCCTCTTATAAACGCACTGGAGAAGTTATGTCATACACCTGACTTAATTTTCTGCGACGGACAAGGTTACGCGCATCCTCGTCGATTCGGCTTAGCTTGCCACCTAGGAGTATTGTTTGATGTGCCGACTATCGGATGTAGTAAAAGTCGATTAATAGGGGAATATCCTCAACCCGATATTCCTAGAGGTGCGAGAGCACCTCTAGTTGACACTACAACTGGAGAGGTGATTGGGAGCGCATTGAGAACTCAGTCCGGAATCAAACCAATTTTTGTTTCGATAGGACATCGCATTTCATTAATGTCTGCGTGTGAATGGACGTTGCAACTCTCACCAAAATATCGCCTACCTGAAACAATTCGGCAAGCTGATCATGCTGTACGAACCGCGTTAAAAGAAAGCTTTTAAACTCCTTTTTTTAACGTTCTCATTCTTATTAAAACGCGGTGCATAGGAGACCCCTCCTCTATAGCTCTTTCTACAATTAGAACCCCATCGCTAGACCATTCTTGAAACTTAAGCTCTATACCATGTTCGCGAATACACACTGATTTTATTTTGCCGTCTTCGTACCACTCAGTGGTTTTGGACGGGGCCACGCCTCGCTCAGCAACCCACTCTTTTTTTAATTGCCCATTTTCATACCATTCACGACACAGGCCGAGAGGGAATCCGTCAACGTAAGTAACTTCCCTTCTAAGTTTCCCATTTGGAAATTCAGCATATCCAACACCAGTGAATGGTTTGCCATTCAAAACTAGTGTGTCATCCTCATAGACTAAGCAGTATTCTTCGCGCATCGTCTTTATATCGTGCATAACCGCCTCGCTAGGATATAAATCATATGAAGCGAGCATATGGACCACGCTTAATGGCTCACAGAATTTTTAGATTCCTCAAATTCTGCATTTACTAATTTAGCAACTCGATATCACTCGCAAAATATTGACGAGAACTCAACTTTCCATCAATTTTTAAGGAGTAGATAATTTCCTTCTTATTGAAATGCCAAGCTAGATTTTCAATCACTGCCTCTTTACCTTTTGCTGATCCCGTCAGCACTTTAACCCTTCCTCCAATGTCCGTGATTGGCCCGGAAACTTCTTGGAACAAATCCGGTTTAACGCGTATATGCAACGTCTTATAGTTTAATTTAAGGTAATCACCGCACCTGCCAACACATTTAAATACACAAGAAGTCGGCAAATACCGGTTGGCTAAAGACACATCCTCATCAAAGATATGGTGAAGACCATGCTCGGGGTGCCAAGGGAATACACCCCATATCTTCGAGATCACAGTACTTGAATTTGACATATTCACCCCGAGAAAGGCAGAAAGCCCTGAAAATCTCTATGGAATACATTCTCTGGAAGAGATCCTCTGAAGACGTCTTCCGCTACGCTCAACGAACTTGCATCTGGCTTGAAGTGGCCTGAAACGTTGTCGACACTGTAGATTTTCCCTCCTCTAATATCGATCATACCAGCTGCTAGTACCTGTGGATTTTGGCCTCCGACCAATGTCGGATGAGGCATATGCAATGTCATTCCAGTCAAAGCATCCTTTCCTCTTGTTCCAAAAATAATTTCTCCATTTTGATCGATTACATACATAAATTGCCCATTGGTCGTTTTACCTCCCACCTTTCCTGAACTCGTAATCGCTGACGCAAGATTTTGCGCTGTTGGATTCTTAACATAACTTCCGTCAACCAAAACCCCCTTGGCAATATCCGTGTCGGTTAAATCAGAATCGACGGAGTAGCTTTTTTTACCAGACAGCCCCAACGAATCGACCCAGCCAGTGGGATCTACAACATAAGCGTAGGATTTTAAGCCTCCCCTTAGCCCAATCGGATCCTGACGAACATATTGTCCCGCATCCGGATCGTAATATCGGAACCGGTTGTAATAGAGCCCCGTTTCTTCATCTTCATACTGCCCCGGCCAGCGGAACGGGCAGGTCTGCCGCTCGCCTTCGAGATTACGCAAATCTCCCCAAACAGTTATATCCGCGGACCAAATTTTATTACCTGCGTCGTCGAACATCGCCACGGGCGTGCCGAGATAATCGGTGACTATGGGGTAATAGCGTCCATCAACCATTTTACCCATGGGGGCAAATGATTCGGGATCGAATAACCAGGTTGCAGGATTTTTTTCATCGCCATGCGGAACCACCGGCGGCGCTTGCGATTGCAGCGGTTGCAAGGCGATTTGTCGCTGATCTGCAGCAATTTCGGCTTCTGCGGATTTATTGGGCCTGATTAATTTAAGTGGCGTTACGACTTGGACAGACTCAACCCATTCGTGTAAGGGATTATTGCCGTCCCAAACCCAGCGGGTGATTTTGCCATTGAAGGTTTTGCTGATTCGTCGGCCCAATGGGTCATACTCGAAGGTAACCTCTTTGCCATCCGGACGAATAACCTTGCGCAATGAGCCAGTGGCATTCCATTCGTATCGCCAGACTTTGTCATTAGGCTCAATTTTGCTGATTAAATTGCCTTCGGCATCGTAGTGATAACGCGTTGTGCCATTTTTATCGTGTTTGGCGAGCAACTGTCCTGCAGGTCCATATTCCCGATCTTTTTTCGCTTCGGTGCGGAACAGATTGCCCACCGCATCCGGCATGCGCAGGTCAAAATGATTTTGCCCGTATTGCGCTGCTGCGAGATTGCCTAAGGCATCGTGATGGAAAATGGTTTCGCGCCCCAACGCATCGATAATTTTGCTAAGTCGATCGTCCAAACCCCAGACGTAAGTTTTGCTGGAATACGTTTTTTGTCCGCCGATTATATCCTGTTGAATAGGTCGACCAAGTCTATCCCGCCGCCAGCGCGATTGAATACCACCAGGCATAGTGCGCTGCAGTTCGACCCCGATATCATCGCGGGCAAATTGAGTAATAAACTGTTCCGGCCGCTCTAACGTTCCACAAAAAACCTGGGTAACTTGGCCGTCGCTATTACGCGTAATTTTCTGCTCGAAACCGAACGACGAAGAAACTCGTGTGCGGTAACCCAGCGCATCGTATTCCGAAGCCACCCAATACTGATCACGAACTTCTTTCAGAATATTACCGACTAAGTCACGCTCAAATTCCAATTGAGTAACGGCATTTTTGGCTTTAATTAATACGCCATCGGCACGATATTCGTATTTCTCTCTTTCACCGTTGAAATGGACAATTTCTGTGATGCGTCCAGCCGCATCGTAACCAAATGTCGAATAACGGCCGTCCGGTCGTTGCACTCTTCTAATCTGGCCTAAGGCGTCGCGCAAATAACTACGGGTAAGACCATCAAAACCGTATTCGGCTATAACTCTTCCCAGCGGATTAAGCTCGAATTTATAGACTTTGCCATGCTCATTGATAATGGCTTTGAGTTGATCTTCCGTATCGTATTCGAATTTAACCGTGGTACCCGCCTGGCTACGTGATACCATGCGGCCCAACCCCTGGTACTCAAACTGAACGTCGTAGTGTTTATCCTGTGCGCGAATAATGTTGTCGTCAGGATCGTACTGCAAACGGCGCACATTGCCGTCTGGCTCATTAATCTGAGTCACTCGCCCAAGCAGATCGTGCTGAAATATTCGCTTGTTGCCGCGAGGATCAGTAATAGTGACAAGCCGACCCAGACTGTCGTACTCCCAAGTTACTTCCGTCCCTTTTTGATCCACTATGCTGCACAGATTGAAGTGCTGGTCGTAGTGGAGAAAATATTGGTTTTGGTTGGCGTCAGCAACCGAAATAAGCGTCGTATCGTCGTAACCATAAGACGTTTTATTGCCCAACGGATCGACTTCTTCAATCAAACGGTTGTGATTGTTGTACCTATATTCCCACTTGCCACCTACGGCGTCCTCCGTTTGTACCAAGTTATGGTTTTGGTCATACACCATACTGATGGTCGCACCATCAGTATTGATAATCTTTGTTATGTTGCCGTATTCATCGTATTCGTATTTCTTTTTGAAACCCAACGCATTAATTTCACATACGGGCTGGTAGTAGTCGTTGTACTCAATCCGTGTAACGTTTTTGAGCGGATCGATAATTTTATGCGGCAGGACGAGGTTGTGATGGTACTCGGTGACATGCCCCAGGGAATCCTGCACCCAGGTGATATTGCGCTCGAGATCGTAAGTAAGCTTGCGATAATAAAGTCCACCATCACCCCAGGTTTCAACGCAGCGGGCGTTGTGGTCATCGCCATCGAAGCGGAAAAAGAAATTCAGGCCGTTGCGCCAGGTTTCTTTGACCAGCAGATGGTTTTGATATTCGTATTTCCAGGGTTGTTGCATCGCATCGTCTACCTGCACCAATTCGCCATCGCGATAGTGATATTCCAGAGCGCATACCCACTCCTCAACCCTATGGGTATCGGGATGTGGCAAAAAGATTTTGTGCAGGCGATTATCCGCATTGTATTCCAAACGAATAAAGCGGCCGCCGCTATCAATAATCTGGCGTAGGCGATTTTTGCCGTCGTATTCAAATTGGATTTTTACGCCTGTGGATTTTTGCGCGATAAATTTAAGTCTATGCCGCCTTTCTTGAACGTTGCTGATTTCAAAGCGGTAACGCAAACCGCCGATCGTATCCAATGCGTAACCGCGCGCATCCCGGATCAGCGTCAATCGTTCATTGCGCTCAAAACAGCTTTCACCCATTTGTGGACGGGGAAATGCGACGGGCCTACCGTCGGTCATACGCACGGCGACGACTTTGTCATCTTCCATTAATTCCAAGTCGTAACTGTGATGCCAACCGTGACCGAGGGGGCCGTCATATATAGAAGTGCTGTACCAAATACGCTGCCATTTCAGCGGAATTGGCCCCGGCAATTCAAAATCCAGCGCTTTGGTAAATAATTTGCCGGAAGGTATATCGACCGGATGCCCCGTGACAAAACAGATGGCATCGCTGATTTTGTTACGGATATTGGTTGGCACTTTCAAATTCGCACAAAGATTGTCAGCGCGGCCCCGCAATGCGGCGGACAGGTCTGCAAATTTTTGGCTATTTTTTTGAAATGTTCGGAATGCGGAAAGCGCTGGCCCCAAAAAAGCAAAAGCCGCCCCCAGCAAACTGATGGTTGGTGGACCACCGACAAGAACAGGTCGCCCCAATGGAATGCCCAGCACAATACTGAGAGGCAACACCATGCCAAATGTGCACCTGGGTTTATCAGGCCGCAGCGGTGCCATTGTGCCGACTTCCTGGCAGCTCAAAACAGGCAGCGCGGTATAACTTAAGGGTTCACCATCGGCGCAAACCAGGGTGCTGCCCATAAAAATTTCGTCTTCATTCATCGGTGGCTTGATGAATGGCCCACCCATAGGAATATGCGGAATTGCTTTACCCATGGTGCCTGCTTGACCGCGCGGTAAGGGGCCGACAAACACAGTCGCACCCAAAATCGGAATGTAATCTATGGGGTCAATGATCATGCCGATATGCGGATGCGGCATGGGTGTGGGCACACCTGTTGGGAGTGTCACTATATGAATATCGATCCCCATTACCGGGTCGAAATGTTTGATGACGGGCATCATTTGGTGACGGCCTCCACTTGCTCCAACCATTCCTCGCCAAGAAGTCGGTCGAATGCATTTTTGACTTCTGACTTCACTTGGCTATTGGGACTTATGCGCAACATTGCGTGCCCGACAAACGCCAGTGTCGATTGTTTACGTTCTTCGTCTGCCATTTCGCGACCAACAGCAAATGCCTGACTGGCGTACTGCCAGGCCATATCCTTTTGTTTGTGGTGTTCCATGCTGAGCGATGCCATGCGCCAACCTTCCAGGCGTATCCAGGCATCTTTTAATTCTTCGGCTTTTTTCGCCGCGCTGACAAAGGCTTGCGCCGCATGCTCAAAATAATTCGCCATAAAATAGGCAGTGCCTTCGAATAACATGGCCTGCATTAATAATTTGTCACAGCCGGGTGTCTGTTGTTCGGTTCCGCGCGTCGCTATCTGTTGTGCCTGCCGATAATCTTTGATGGCTTGATCGAACATTTTAAAGTTCAACCAGCCAGCCGCACGGGTCATCAAAACCGTTGTCCACATATCAAGCCATTGATTTTTTTCTGCTATGGCAAGTGCGGCTACGGATGCTTGCTCTACCTTCTTTTTATTTTGCTCAGTAATGGCGTTGTTCAAATCCAGCAGGTGTACGCGAAAATGCCCGCTGTCCGAGCCGTCGTTGGCCTGCTCGGCTATAGCGCGCGCAGCGCCGTTAAAATCCAGCGGCGGGGTCTGGCTGAGTGCCACATCAGAATTATCCGCAAAAGTTTCGGCCAAAAAGGGTTTTTCCGCTTTGTCCAAAACCAGCAGCTTGAGTTTGGGATCCCACTCGCGGTAGTCGCGGCGGATTTTGCAAGCAAGCGCCCACCACCGTGCATATTCCTGCGGCTTTTTGACTGCGGTAGGACTGATGACCAGGGTCAGAAATTCGAAGTTTTTGCCAAATAAGCGCAGAATTTCTCCACATACAATAAAAAGTGCATGAAAGCCACTTTGCGCTTCATTCAGGTTGATTTTCTTCCAATCGTCCAGAAGTTCTTCATACTCTTGTGCAAGCCCCTCCTCCATCAATCTATTCAGCTCGGTTGCAAGGTCGCCCGCATAAGAATTAATTTCGACAAATTCGTTGGTTAATTGAATAAACCATTCGCCGTTTTTTTGATCGAAGCGCTCTTTGATTTGGACGAAGGTATTTGCCAGAGCAATATCGGTAGCTTTGATCATCCAATGTAAAATAGCATGATCACCGGCAGTAAATTCCTGCCAGTGTTGCGCCAATTTTTCCACTTCCTTTTGAATCGCGTTTTCCTGAGCCATGCGTACTCCTCAGGCTTAATTCAGGTTGACTTTGGGACCTTGTACTGACACGCCTGACATGTCGATGGTGACCGAACTTGTACCGACGGATAACTTGATTTCCGCCGGCGTAAGCGTGATAACCGACGCACCTACCGCCAGTGTAATTTCGGTTTCACCAACCTGAGTGATTTTCATTGCTCCGAGCGACGCATCAGTAGTAATCCCCACCGTTTGTGACATGGCGAAGATTTCCTGCTTGCCGCCAACCTGAACCATTTGATTGGAACCCACCACAGTTTCCTGATCCGCACCAACCGAAATGGTTTGCTTGCTTGCGACGGAAACTTCCTGTTTTGCGCCTATAGCAACTGTGTCATTACCGCCAACCGTAAACGTAGTATTGCCGTTGACGGTCGCATCTTTATTTCCCACTACCGTCACTGTGGCATTACCTTGCACGGTGCTGTCTTCATTGCCGTCAACGGTTGCAGTGCGATTGCCGTTGACGGTAAAGCTGTCGTTACCTTGCGTGGTATGGGTGGAATTGCCTTGCACCGTAGTGGTGGAATTTCCGTCCACTTTGCCAGTGTGATCATTGAGAACGTGGGTATTCGAATTATTCCCCACTTTCATGTCGTAATCTTTCTGCGCGTTGACGCGGAAGCCTTCCGAGCCTTTGGTGTCGTCAATCACCATCTCGTTATAACTGCCGCCGTCGCCTTTAACAGAGCGGGATTTCATACCCATCATGCTCTTGCCTTCCGGTAAAGGATAAGGCGGCATATGAGCACTGTTGTAAAGGCTGCCGATCACCAGAGGTTGATCGGGATCACCGTTGACGAAAGTTACGATCACTTCCTGACCGACACGCGGAATGGTCACCGAGCCCCATTTATTACCGGCCCAAGGTGTCGACACACGCACCCAACAGGAACTGGTTTCGTCCTTGGCACCATAACGGTCCCAGTGAAACTGAATTTTGATGCGGCCGTATTTATCGGTGTAAATCTCATCCCCTGCTTTACCGACCACCACAGCAGTTTGCACACCATCGATGCGCGGTCGCGGCGTGACCATCGCCGGACGGAAAGTGGTACTCGCCGGAATGCAGACAAAATGGTTGGTATATGGCGGCTCGTCATTTTCGCTTTTCAGGTAGCTCGGGTCATAAGCCGAGTGGCGAATTTCGGTAATGACGTAGGTGTTGCCGTGATCGGCCTCATTTTCATCGGATTTGAGAGTAAATTTTTTGCCGACTTCCAGCGTATTGACGTTACTGGCGGCGGTTATACGCTCGTAGTTCATTTCCTCTTGCTGCATACGCAGCTTGGTCAACACCCTTCCCTGTTCGTTTTCGCGATAGCTGCCAGGAAACTCAAAGCGCGCAAAATTCGCGTTGTTTTTGAGCTTGATGGTAGTCGGGGTTTCCGTCAGTAGCGATTGGTTGAATTTTTCAAAGTTGAAATCGGTTTGTGCGTAGGCGCCGGAGCAATACTGATAAAGATGCTGCCACTGGCGAATATAGTGTTTTTGCCGAACACCCGAGCTGTGTTCAATCAGTCGGGGCGACAAGTCGGTGTAATGGGAGGCGTCGTCGGAAAAATGCATGATGCATTTGTCTTCTTGATGCTCAAAGAAGTAATAGATTCCTTCATGTTCAAGCAGGCGACTAATGAAGTCCAAATCCGACTCGTTGTATTGCACACAGTATTCGATTTTTGGATGCTGCTCGATCAGCGCAAACACGTAATCGGAAAAGCCGAGCTCATTAAAGATAAACTCGACGATTTCCTGCACAGTCTGGTTTTGAAACACCCGGCAATCCGTGCGCTTGCCCAAAAACCAGAACCACGGCACTACTTCGGCTTTATAAGAGTAGAGACCTCTCTTTTCTAAACCGGAATATTGGAAACTTTTAACGAAGCCACTGAAAACGCGCTTGGACTCTCCCTCGGGCTCAATCGTAATGCCGATTTTGTCGCCCACAATATCCTGCGGTTTTATGGCACCGTTATGCGAGAGTAAATCCAGCTCAAGATGAAACAAGCGGGATATGCCTTCCACACCACTGAAACGCCGCAACAACAATGCGTTGGTGCCCAAATTGGATTGGACACGGAGATGACGGGTTTCCTGGGTAAAAAATTTGGCAGGGGTAAAATCTATAGCCACGATAAGCTCCCCGAAGTAGAGAATAAAGCCGTGAGTGATTCCTGCGATCAAGGGACGCGCGAATCTGCGGATTATAGAGAGGAAGCGCAGGAGAAGTTGTGAAGTATTACACGGGCGCGTCCGATGAAGTAAGCCGTTGCTTAATCAACACACTTTTTGACGACACTCGCTTCACCTGAATAAACCGCGTTTCTTCTGTAGAAAACTACGATATAAGGTGAAAACTTTGATTAAATTCTTTGATCATGCTGTTTTGGAGTCTTGATGGACGTTTTGACCCACGCTGTTCTCGGAGCCCTGAGTGCATCAGCCCTGCGCGCAAAAAGTCCGCGCTATCGCACGGCCGCAATCGGTGCCATCTCTGCGCTTTTGCCCGACCTGGATGTATTTATTCGCAGCGCGGAAGATCCTCTATTGGTGCTGGAATACCACCGCCATTTCAGCCATTCACTTTTGTTCGCTCCGTTGGGCGCCGTTTTGGCCACATTTTTGTTATGGCCGTTATGGCGCAACCACTTCACTCGGTTACGTGCTTACAGCATTTCATTAACGGGTTATATAAGCGCCTGCTTGCTCGACGCCTGCACCAGCTATGGCACCTATCTACTTTGGCCACTGCCATTTGAGGCGGTGGCACTCAGCATAGTGGCTGTCATCGACCCTGCATTTACGCTAGTCCTTGCCATTGCGCTGATATTCTCTTTGGCGAGAAAGCCCGCGGCCGTGTACGGCATATTCGCCGGCATACTCTATCTTGTTGCGTTTGGTGGTCTACAGCATAAGCGCGCCCACCAAACTGCGAAAAATTGGGCTACCGAACGCCAGATGATGGATGCTCGAATCGAAGTCAAACCGACGCTAGCCAACTTGCTGTTGTGGCGCACTCTGGTAGTTCATCAGAATCAGATATACGCGAATGCAGTTTTCCTACCGCCCTTTGGCGAAGCCATGTGGTATGAGGGAGCTAGCCGCGCCTTGTTCGATCCGAACACTTATCCAAAAGAATCGCGGGCTTATAAGGATTTGCAACGCTTTTATCATTTGACCAATGGCATGCTGATAGCGGATCCGGACAACCCACAACGCATTGGCGATGGACGTTATGCCATGCTGCCTCATTCCCTTGTCCCGCTTTGGGGAATTGAAATCAACATTTCCAAGCCTGACGAGACACCAAAATTTTTTACTCAGCGCGACAACAGCCCGATGGTGCGCAATACTTTCCTGCAAATGCTGTTTGGGCGCCCGCTGTAGCAACGTCCAATGACCCTCTTCGAGACACTTATGTATGACCTGGGCTACGCATGTTCGAACTGAACATAGCGCAAATTTTCGGATTATTGAGTTTTACACTGGGAATTCTGTGTTTTTACCAGCGCGATGACCGCAAGCTCAAAATCATGATGCTGCTACTGCAGCTCAACAACGTGCTGCACTACGGCTTGCTTGGTGCCTGGACAGCTAGTCTCAGCTCACTTCTGTCCGTCGCCCGCACGGGATTGGCGATTCGCACCAAGTCGCGCCGGCTGGCTTATCTTTTTATGCTGCTGAGTATTATTTTGGGGATCTGGGTGGGGGACCACTGGACGGATATGTTTGCGATCCTCGGCTCCTGCATGGGAACCTACGCCGTTTTTTGTTTAAGTGGCATCCGCATGCGCCTGGCATTTTTGCTCGGGGCAGTTTTTTGGTTGACCAACAATATTATTGTCGGCTCTCTGGGAGGAACACTGCTGGAATCGACATTAATCATTGTCAATTTAAATACCATCTATCGCCTTTACCGCCAGAGACAAAAAACGCCCGCTTAAGTGGCGTTTTCGTGACAACAGTCAAGAAATTACCCATCAATAAAATTGCCAACTCTGTTGGCAGCACTGTTATTGCAGGTTCCAATACACAATCACCCCATGTAAATCCATGAATACCGGCGAAAAATGCGCATATCCACTGGTTCGGCATTCAATGCGCTCGCTATAATGACGCATTTATTCTTATTGCAGCTTCAATAAACCCACTTGGCAGCGGACGGGCTTATGTTTTTACACATCGTGGTATCTATCAATAACAGCGAACTGCACCGGTATAACTTTACAGAAACCGAGATTCTGATCGGTCGATCCTCCGAATGTGACGTCCTGTTGGACAACGCCGGCATTTCCCGTACCCACGCAAAAATTTTGCGGCAAGGAAACGAGGTAAAGCTGATCGATTTGAACAGCGGCAACGGCACCTTCCTAAATGGCCAGTCGATTCAAGAGGCGACCGTGACTAGCGACGACACTATCGGCATCGGCAAATTCGCATTGACGGTTAAATTGAGCGAAGAAGCTCTGCCGGATTCGGAACCACCACCCTCAGCCGAACCCCCTCCGGTTACGACCAGCACCGTGTTTTTGCGGCCAGATGAAACCCGCAAAATCCTGCAACAAACACAAACACCAAAAGCCCAGGCGACAACCCAACCTACACGGCCAAGTCAAGCGGAATCTGGCAACTCAAATAGTCTCTGGATTTTTGCCGCTGGCGCTGTAGTTGGGCTTCTTTTCGGATGGCTTTTTTGGGGATAAGAAAGTATTTGAAATAGTGGTAAACCGCGCTGATGTTCAGCGCGGTACGCTCATGTGTGAAAAGTGCTTCGCGTAATCTTCCCAATTGATTCCGGGAAATTCCGGTCGACCAAAGTAGTATCCCTGCAATAGGTCGCAACCGACTTCTTTCGCCAATTTCAACTGAACATCTGTTTCCACACCTTCGGCAATAATTTCCAGATCCAAGCTGTGGCCCAAGGCGGTAATCGCCTCAATCACTTTGCGATTGCGATCCTTATTCACATCCGCGAGAAAAAAGTTGCGGTCGATTTTTAAGGTATCCAAAGGAAAACTGGTCAGGTACGCCATGGAACTATAACCTGTTCCAAAATCGTCGACGGCAATGCGCAAGCCCGCATCATGCAAGCCTTGCAACACGCGGACGCTTTTATCCGGGAAGCGCATCAAGGTCGATTCAGTAATTTCCAACTCGATTTTTTGCGGATCTACCTGATGGCGCTGCAAGGCGCTGAGAACACAATTGGAAATCGCCGAGTGATAGCAGTAATTGGCTGGGATATTCAAACACAAATCTGGATTGATCGATTCACTGCGCCATTTTCTTAGCTGGGCAAATGCCGTATTAAAAAGCCACTCATGAAACGGTTCGGTCAAATTTAACCGATCGATCATTTCCATTAATTCCAGCGCATTCACGGTGTAATCCGAACGCGGCCAGCGACTTAAGACTTCGAGACGTTTTAATTCAAAAGAATCTGCCGTCACAATCGGCTGATAAACCAGCGAAAGTTCGCCGCGCATTATGGCTCGTGGCAATTCGGTTTCCAACACATGTTGGCGATTCCACTGGTGACGATGCTGCTCGGAAAAGGCCACAAAATTGGCAATACCTTCCTGCTTTGCTCTGCGCAACGCCTGATCTGCCTGCTTAATTAATTCTTCTGCGTTTTTAGCAGTGTCGGGATAAGTGGAAATTCCGATGGACACGCCTACCTGTACCACATGTCCGCTGAGTTCAAACGGTGCTTCCAGGGCTTTCAATAATTTATCTGCAACTTTCCGCCCGGTGTTTTTGTCGACATTTTCCAGCAAAATCAAAAATTCATCACTGCCAACTCGCGCAGGGCTATCGGTGTTGCGGCAATGATTGCGAATTCTTTCTGCTACGGCCTGCAATAACTCATCACCGACGGTATGACCATAGGTTTCGTTGACCGGTTTAAAATGATCTATATCGAGATGCAGTAACGCACAGCGCTGTTTGTAACGATCACAGCGTTTAAGCGCCTGCTCCAGGCGGTTCATCAATAAATTGCGATTCAATAAACCGGTCAAGGAGTCGTAGTGAGCGAGATGTTTTACTTGCTTATAGAGATCGCTCGCCCGCATCGCATTCCAAATCGCACTGTAAAGTCGCGTCGGCGTAATGTTGTCGCGAATCAAACAATCCTGGGCGCCGTGGTGCAACATATCAACGGCGAGGTCTTCACATTCAGGGTCGGTCACGACTATAACGGACAGCACATCCGCCGGATAATCGTGGCGAATTAATTGGAGCAATGCCAAGCCTTCATTGCGTGTAACGCCAGCGCCAATCAGGCAACAAATGGGTTCCTCTTCACGAATCCGCAATAATGCTTCTGCAATATTGTCGGCTTCGACAATTCGTGGAAATTCGTCGCGATATTTCCCCAATTGTTCTACTAATGCTCTGCGTTCGTCCGCCACATCATCAATAATAAGGATCGGCTTGGACTGTTTCAGACTTACCACAACTACTGCTCCAGTGCGTGAAAAAGGCCTAACCCCTTACTCATGCAAGGGCTCGCAACCGTATGCTGCGCGGCGCTGACTACTTATAGAGCATAGTTGAGGCTGAATGCCTCGCAACTGGCGGGGTTTTTACGCCGTTTAACGGAAAAAATGACCATTTATCCCGGCAGAAAATAAGAAAAATTGTCCCTTCGTACCGCTTTACCAACCGCTTATCTCCGCTAATTTTCTGAGTAAAAACTGCCAAAAAATAGCCTTCTCCACTTATCCCAAAAAGGGTCCGCCTGTCTGGCAATTTTTGGGCACAGTCTTAGATCTTTTATTTATTTAAAATCGTAAATCTCTTGCGAAATTATTATTAAATATAACTTTTACCCAACATGATTGGGTCTTTTTCGCCTTTTTTACCCCTATCAAAAATTAAGATCCGCTAGGTTTTTTGGTCGAAAAGCTAGACATGGCGCGGCTTGTACGGTGATCAATAACCAATCTAGAGGGTTTTTCATATTTTTATAATTGTGGCGCATAAATCACCATCTGTTGCCTGTGTCTGACTCTACGTCAATACTTTTTTTAACCAAATAAACGCCAAAAAAGGCGCCGTGAAAGGCTAGCCGAGAACCTCTTGACAGAAGCTTTCCATGCGTCGAACTGGACGGACAAGATGCCCATGCAATACCTGAAACTGACAAAACTGAATATGCGTTCGCAGATCGGTTTTACCCTGATAGAGATCCTAATTGCGGTCGCTTTAGTGGCCATTCTCGCGGGAATCGCGATTCCGTCTTACAACAACTATATCAACCGCGGAAAAATCAAAACTGCGCAGGCAGATCTGATCGCTCTGAACCTGAACTTCGCCAATTATTATCAGCGCAAACTGGCTTATCCCGAGAATACCAAGGATCTGACCACGACTGATAAATTGACAACAGAATTTAAAGGCTGGCAGCCCGCCTCCAAAGATTTCGATTTCGCAAGCGATAAGGATGTTGCGTCCAAAACCGACTACAAATTGGTGGCCAAAGGGAAAACTGGCACCGGCGTCGCAGGTTGCGTTGTGTCAATTACCAAAGACAATGTCAGAAAAATCGAAAGCTGCTCATTAAGCTCAACTGGTGACTGGTTATGAGCAAGGGTTTTTCTCTGATCGAAATTATGATCGTGATCGCGGTGATAGCACTGGTTGTGTTAGTCGCTGCGCCTCTCACAGGTAACTGGGTATCAGATGCCAAACGTATAGAAGCAGAAGCGCAATTAACACAAGCCGTGGGTCGCGCTAAAGCAGCGGCGCTGCGCAATCATATGGCCGCAACGGGCGAAAGTCCGGTGACGGCAATCTGCCTGTCCGACTCCAATTTATTAACTGTCCTCGAAGGTACTGCTGGTGCAGCGCCATCCTGCACCTCTGCTGCAGGAACAAAACTTTGGCAGGCGCAGTTGCACAAAGGCATCAGCGTAAAAGTGGATTCCAATGATTTTTCCTGCGTGTGCTTCAACAACAAAGGTTTGTTGACCACCAGCGGCAGTTGCAGCGCTTGTGCCACTACATCCAATTTATCCTTAGATGGCGAAGATCCATTGGCACTGCATTAATTATGCGCAGAGTTAAAATTATGCATTTATCCAATAGCAAAAAGATTTCAATAAATCGGCAGCGTGGCGATTTTTTAATTGAATCACTGATCGGCCTGGTGCTGATGGCCATTATCGGTATGGGTGTGGTTTTCGTGACTTCAAAAATGTCGGTCGCACAAAAAGATATGCGCTTGCAGGAAATCGCGGTTAATCAGATGCGAGCATTGTTGCTGAACAATGGCACAGGTGGAATCGATATCTGTGCGACGCCACCTTCCGTAAAGCTGCCTGGTGTCGATGACAGCGCCATTCAAACCAAAGTTTTCGGTTGCGATGCTAGCGGATTAACTACAGCCGTTATCGGTGGCATAACCATTAGCGATATTCGAAAACCCCTGTATATCTCGGTTACCAGCGATGTATTGGGCGGCGAAGTGATTGTGGGCGGTAGTGGAAGCTGACGCATGAAAACTATTTCTTTTTCACACCAGGATGGGATGACCCTTGTCGGCTTGCTGATCGGTTTATTGATTTCCGTGCTTTGTATGCTGGGTAGTTTGACGCTGTACAAAAATCTGATTCAGGTCGCCACCGAAAGCAAGCTCGACTCCAATCACGACGGTCAACTGGCCAGTGCCATGCTGACCGTGCAACTGGAAGTGCAAAGTGCGGGGTTTGGTATTGATAACGCATCTCTCAACCATATAGTGATCAATGAGCCAGAAACGGGAAAACGTCAATTATTGTGGAGATTTAGTACCGATAGCGGATCGACTTATCAATGCCGCGGCCTTCACGAAGAGGAGGACACCAACGGCGGTGTATTTCGCGTATTAAAACTCGTCAAAGTCGACAGCGGCTGCGATGGCGTTACGGCTTTAGACAGTTTGACCTGGCAGACTGCAAATCCTATTGCGGTGCTGGGCCGCTGGCGCATCTTGGACGGTGATGGTCTCGATAATTACATAGATACCTACTCCAATATGTTTGGTTATGGCTTGACTCAAGAACCTTGCAATCCCTACGGCGCACTCAGCGATGCAACCGAAGATCGTGTTGTATTAACCGTAACAGCTCCCGGTAGTGCATTTCTGCAGGGCGCAGCAGATATGACTGCCAACGAATATAAATACTGTTTACCCAATATTTATCCGGCGTCTCCGTGATCGCTACAGGTGTTGTATGAAACGTCAGTTGTTTTTTTCTAAAACTTCCCGCCCGTCTTCCCAACGGGGCATTGCAACCATTTTGATTGTGGTGCTGATTGGTGTGGCGTTGACCGCAACAGCGATTGGCATGATGCATTCCATTCGCAGCACGCAGGAAAAACATATTGCGGTGCACGCGGTAACGAATGCACAAACCGGCGCATGGGCTGGCGTAGAAGCATTTCGCCGCTATCTCGATTCTAAAGGTGTTGAAGGATTGACTGCAGGTGTTTACCCAATCGAATTAACGGGCTATGGCACTATGCAAGCCAAAGTCCAAAGCGTGAATCCTACGGGTACTGGTGGATATCGCATAGAAGCGACCATCGTAAATGTGCAGGATGCAGCGCACGCTTCTGCTGCGGTGGGAGTTATTTATGAGGTGACTCCTTCTTATGGGGAGTATGAATTATCAGGGCCACTGAATTTTAATGACGACTTGGAATTGACTAGCCGGTTGGTGCTCGATAAGCCCTTGACGATTAATGTTAAAGGCGATGTGAAAATCGCCAATGCCAATATCTCGAATTTGCAAGGCATCAATGCTACGGGCTCTGTCACTGTGGTATCCAATAATGCAGTACAACTCGGGACCATCCATGCAAATGGCGATGTCAAGTTAAGTGGTACTGATGCGACTGCTACGGAGATTAAAGCCCAAGGAAAAGTAACGCTTCAAAATACCGCGAAAGCGCCTCTGATTTCTGCTAATGGCGATGTCTTTCATAATGCCAGCACCAATACCATGAGCATGCGCAGCCGATCCGACATAACAGTAGATAATAGCGGCAACCATGATTTTGTTAGTGCAGGCGGCGGCGTGACCATTAACTCGACTTACAAAGGCACCATTACAGATCTCTGGTCTGTCCGCACAATCATCAACAAATCCAAAAATGCAACTTTGGTCACGGCTTCCGGAGAAGCAACTTTTGATTGTGAGAACAAAGAATGGAACGGATTTACCAAAATTGCCGTTAACGGCACTATAGATAGTGCCTGTACCAAGCTACTGCCCCCACTGGAGCCAGGACAAACCGTTATTCAGAATGCGGGAGTCAAGGTGGACGTCATGAATCCAGTCTCGTCCTTCACTATGCCTACCCTGGCCGTTGACGTTTATCCTTTTAGAGCAGAAGCCAATTACGTGGTGAGCTATGTCGAAGGAAAAATAAAGGTGCGGGTAAGCAATATCAATGGCTTGGAAGATGGAATTTACTACGTAGCAAATGGACACAAAATTTGCCGCGAATTAAAGTCAAACGGCGATTGTAATGATGATACACCAACCGATAAGTATGTATGCCTTGGGCAAAGCCCAAGTGAGGCGTGCCTCACTTATTCATTCAAAAGCTTTACAGTGGCAGAGAACGCCTCAGCCTCTATCTCCTATCAAGATTTGACTACTGGCACTCATCCATCAAAAGGATATTTTGAGGTCCAAGGCGCTGGCATAGCTCCTGGAATATGGTGGTTTGACGGCAGTTTGATTTTCAGCAATGGTTATAATAACGGCACAATTTTGGCGACTGGCAATATCGCCACCAGCAATCACTACCGAGGTGCTGCCGTAAACTATGGCGCAGAGCCGGTTATTTATTCCGATTCAGTCAGAGACGAGACTAAAAGGACAACTCCTTACGAGGAGATTTGCGAAGTCATTGGAACCGGCTTGAATAACAACGAAATGGGCCATCACCTCGCTACTTATAAAAACAGATTCAAAGACCAGTTTCCAACCAATTTATGCAATAAAACAGATGGCGTTTATATTCCCCATAAACTCGGCAATATTGCCTTAGCAGCTGGCGGTGTGCGGCCGTCAGATAACGAGCTGGGTGGTGACGACATCACTTACAGTGGTGGTGATATCTATATTAAAAACAACTCCAATATATTTGGAATTGTCCTGGCTGGGGGATATCTCTCCGTAAGGAACAATGTCGCTATTACGGGTTATGTTTCCGCCTCTGTGCAGGGGCCAGCGCGAACAGACGGAGCTGTTAAAAATATCACTGACGGTGATATCAAAATCTATACCGACTCAGAAACCGAATGGTATTCACCAAAAACAGTACCTTGGATGGGCGCAGATCCTTGCCAAGTAGGTTGCGGCACTCCGCTTCCCGGTTCGGGTGCCAAACTGCTCTGGTCGAGATATTTGTAAAATACGGCCCAATAAAAAAGCCCCTTACGGGGCTTTTTTATTGCTCAATGCAGATTACGCATTAGCAGAATTTTGTTGACCTACCCGGGCAATTGTTTTGCGCAGATTACCCAGTGAACTCAAATGCAAATAAATCATTTCCAGTTCGTCGGTTTGCGCAAGCTCGGCCAATTTTTCCGCGCTGAGTTTTTTCAGTTTGTCGCGGTTGACGACAAAAAATCCGCTCAGCGAACCTTCCCGACCGTCAGCTGCTTTGTACTGTGCACTCATAGGTTCAAGCAAATCCAGCTCTTCCAGTTTTTTGCAAAACGCTTGGGTGCGCAGGAAGTGACCTTGATACTCTTGCAAAAACTCCACGACTTTTTTCAGGTACGGAGAATTTTCGCCGCTTTCAGTAAACAGACGCTCCCCTTCGCCATTTTGACTGCACCCTTTGTATTCTTCGTCAATACACAGTGTCAGGGTTTTGCCTTCGTCAGAGGTGGAAAAAATAAAAGGATAGCGGCGGATAAACGCAGGCAAATAGGTCGCGTCCCACTTTCCTTCGGCAGTGACATAGAGATTTTCGCCGACACGAACGCCCATCACAGCGATCGGCAGCACTCCGTCATTGTTTTTCGCGAAAACGATAGTGAATTCGTGGCAGGCACTGGGAAACTCAATGGCGTTAAGCGGCACTGAGTGGATGTTCTTTGCAAACTCAAACGTATTGGAACCAACGATCGACCAATCCGCATGGCGGACTTTGTTGACGGGCGTGACGTTTTTATAAAACAAAGCGGCTGTGGACATTTTGCATCTCCGTCTTTTATCTATTGTAATCACCAGCGGGCTTGGCCCAACGGAATCAACCGTACAAGTGCGCCAGTTAAAGCCTCACTTTAAGGTCCCGTAAGGTATCACTGTCTTTTTCGCCTGTCCTGCAAAAAATGCGACACGCATCCTTTTTGCGATTGGTCTTGTTTAGCATTGCGTTAATTTTGATCAAATCGATTGTTAACTAAAGTCAATAGGCAATCGATGTGTGTTATTAATCGCCAGACCTCTAGATCAGTTTCTCCTATGCCTGCCTAAGCCACGGCACGGCTCGTGACCCACTGCTACTATCAAACCTGGACGTGTTCACAAAACCAGATACGTTCACGTGTTTCGAGTGCGGCCTGCCGCGCACAGAATCCCTGACGAAATCGAGCGACCCCTATGTCATTTCACCAAGCGGTGGAACGCAATACTTCTGTGGGCCATGATTCCCCTGCAACGCATACAGGACGCAATGGCTCAATGGAGCATGACGTAGAACGCCAAAGCCCTGCTTCGGTGCGCAAGCGATTTCTGCAAATCAATCACGATCGTCTGCGGCGCACGCGTATTGCACTCGACCACCAGCAAGACGTTTTTCTGGGCGCTTTGCCCCTCCTGTTTCATTGCAACCACCCCATGTTGCCCGGCTTCGTCAGCCACAATACGCCTGCTGGAATCAGCGGATTTAAACCCGGAAGAAGTGATATTCATTATGGCAAAGCCATAGCGCGCAGCTTTTTCCTGAGTAGTCAGTACTCAGGTGAGGATATCTGGTCCATTTTTATGATGGGCAGCGTTGGAACGCTGGCGCAAAGCAGCCACAGCGATTTCGACATTTGGCTGTGCCACCGCCCCGGCCTGTCCCGCACGGCATTGGCGGAGCTGGAGCAAAAATGTCAGCGCATCAGTAAATGGGCAAAAACCTTACGCCTGGATGTACATATCTTTTTGATGGACTGCGAGGCATTCCGTGCCGGTCAGCTGGCTTGCCTGGACTCGGAATCCAGCGGCAGCGCCCAGCGCTTGTTGCTGTTGGACGAGTTTTATCGCACCGCCCTGCATATTGCCGGACGCCATCCTCTCTGGTGGTTCGTGCCGGCATCGCATGAAGTCGACTACAACGCGGAATCCCACGAGCTGGTCAACAAACGGTTTATCCGCCCCAACTCGGTGATCGACTTCGGCCCGGTTGCGCCAATTCCAGATGGTGAGTTCATCGGCGCCGGTATCTGGCAGCTGTATAAAGCGATCTCGTCGCCCTACAAATCGGTGCTCAAATTATTGCTGTTGGAATCCTACGTTCACGACTACCCCAACATCACGCCCCTCGCGCTGGAATACAAACAGCATTTGTATCAAGGGGATCTGCATATCAATGAGCTCGACCCCTACGTTTTGATTTACCGGCGTATCGAACGCTATTTGACCCAGCTGGGGGATATGAACCGGCTGGATCTTGTACGCCGGTGTCTGTACTTCAAAGTCAACAAGCCGCTTTCCCGCGCGTCCACGCCGCGCAACAAATCCTGGCAACATGAATTAATGGAAACCTTGGTCGCGGACTGGGGCTGGACCCCCGACTATATGCGCATGCTCGATCAACGCGGCGAATGGAAGACCCTGCGGGTAAAGGAAGAGCGCAACCAGCTGGTGCAAGCTCTTAATAGCAGCTATGGCATGCTGCTCGACTTCGCCCAGCGCAGTCGCGCAGCACGCGCGATTTCAGCCGATGAATTAAATGAACTCGGACGTAAACTTCAGGCTTCCTTTGAACGCCGCCCCGGCAAACTGGATTGGATCAATCCAGGAATATCCAAAGATCTGAGTGAACCCGCGCTGGCTCTGGTCGAGCAGCGCGCGGAAAACGAACCACCCGTCTGGCAGCTTCACGCCTGGGAAGGCGAACAACAGGTATTGCTGCGGCAAAGTCAAAGTCCGGTGGAACTTCTGTTCTGGAGTTACCTGAACGGTATTGCGGCTGGACATGTGCGCCTGGATGCCAGCCGAGCTCCTTCCGCCAGAGAGAGCCAATTACGCCGCACGCTTGTGCGCCTGCGCCAATGGCTGCCGTTACCCATGGCAGCGCCGAGCCGCGACGCCTTTAAACGTCCCGCAGCTCCGACCCATGTGTTGTTGCTCCTGAACGTCGCCGCGGAAACACCGTCGCCCTATGGTACTCACGTGCATCGCCTGAGCAGCAACAGCGACCCCCTATGTTATGGCGCGCTGGAAGAAAATCTGGTTGCCAGTGTCGATCTGGTCGTGCGCAACTCCTGGCAGGAGATCACCTGCGAGCGTTTCGAAGGCAGCAATGCTTTGATCCAGGCGCTCCACGCCTACGTCGCCCTGTGCCTACCTGGAACTCACCAGTCACCACCAAAGTGGGAAATCGACTGCCTGGGTACCACCCAAACCGCTTTAATCGCCCATAGAGTCCGCCATTGGTTTCACGACGTGTGTGCCTGTTATTACGGCGGCAAGCCACCTACCGCCCGTTACGTGTTCTGTCTTGGCCCGCGTTATTACAGCTTGCAATTTCAGGGCGCCAAACTGGTTGTGCTCAACCACAAAGATCCTGCGCAGTTAATGCAATACCTCGGTGAAGGTCAAAGCCGTTACAGCCCGATAGTGGTCGACAGCGCCGCTTTGCATGATCACCCATTAAAAGCGCTTGCGCGGCGCGTTTCCGGCAATGCGATCCAAGTGTTCTTCCAACGCCAACAAGGTTTTATCGATATTTATGTATCCGACGAACGCGGCTCGCTGGTGCAGTTCATGGCAGAAAATGCATCTGCACGCGATCTGTTGAGTAACTTGCATGTTTTTTTTCGCAAAGCACTGCGACGCTGCACCAAAGCTCTCAACGTGGATTTTGGTGTTCACCCAATCGAATTTTATGAACTGCACCAAGAACCGGGACGCCATTGGTCAGTGATTCCCAGACTTATCCCACCCCAACCAGGACGACTCGATCTGCGGGCACGGGTTGTCTGTAACGATCAAGGCCAATTTGAATACGACCTTTATTGCGAACAACAGCTATTCGCATGGGAGCAGTTTAAACACGACGTTTTTTATGCAGCGGCACAATATTTATTGCACCATCTTGGTGAAAGCGATAATTACTTGATCAGCGATTTAGATCTCGACGCCTGCCGCGAACAGCTCAGTTCCAAGAGAGAATTGCAGGTTAGTCATTATCTCCGCGCCAAAATCGATTTAGAGCGCCAATTACTCGCTGCGTCCCGCACTCTCCTTTAAATATTCTTACAAATTCGCTCCGCAGCTCTGCTAAAATCCGCGGCGTTTCCTGGTGGCGCCCGGAAGAAAAGGGAGGGTGCGTAGTCACATGCTGTGCATAGTTTTGCAATGAAAATTTACGTCCTGAGTTTGGCAAGCGACACGGAGAGGCGCGCGCGCTTAGTCGCGCAATTGCGTGCCCTCGGTTTGGATTTCGAGATTTTTAATGCCGTGGACGGCCGCAATGGACTGCCGGAGGAATATTACAGGCGGGTCGATTTTGTAAAAGCCGCTGCTCGCCTCGGCAGAAGATTGGGAAATGGCGAAGCCGCTTGCGCCATTTCTCACGCTTTAATCTACGAAAGAATTTTATCTGAAGGTCATCCCTACGCTTTGATCCTGGAAGACGACGTTCAGGTAGACCAAAACCTCTTGCGGCTAATATCAAGCGAAGCCTATACCCGCTACGACCTGCTTCTGCTAAACCATCGCTTCAGTTATGTGTGGCGCTTTTCGGAACGTCCGCTGTTCGGCCATTTCAAAACCTACCGCCTGTTACTGCCCTGCTGGATGACTGCCGCCTATGTTGTATCGCGGCGAGGTGCCGAGTATCTACTGCAGCACTCCCGTCCCATCGACCACACCGCAGATTGGCCGGGTGACATTACAGAGATTGGCGCACGCGTATGCGTCCCCATGTTGGTGCAGCACCCGGAGGAAACCAAACTCAAGTCCAACCTGTCGTGTGAGCGGCATAAAGTCATTGACCGCTTGCGCTTTTTCAAACGCTTTTACTGGCGCCGGTGGGTGAGAAAGCGCCTGAGTACGCGCATCGCGTGATCTTGAGTTGCGCGGGGCACATCCCTACAATCAGCGCCTTCATATTTAGCCGTATTGCTATCATGAGGCCAACTTGATTTTTTTTCTCTTCTCTTACAATCGTGGACCCCTGCTGAAAAACTGCGTCGAGTCCATCGAGCACTGCGCACCTGCCAATTCCACGCTCATTATTTACGATGACGACAGCAACGATCCGGAAACCCGGGAAATTCTGGCAGATATCGCCAAGCGGCACGAAGTGCGCTCCATGGGAGATAAAAAATCGAAGGACCAGCACGGCGCGCTTTATACCAATATGCAGCGCGCCATTGATTCCGTCAGCGATGATGAACTGATTTTTTTCATCCAGGACGATGCTCAGCTGATTCGCAAAATCACTGAAAACGATTTGGAATTTATCAACAATTATTTCGCGCAAAATCCTCGGGCAGGTTTTTTAGCGCCGGTTTTCCAAAAGCGCATTACCAAACAGCGCACCCTGGATCGCTTTATCTACCACCCTGAACTCGGTGTTTATATTTGCCATCACCGCAGTCGCATCGAAGTCGCAGGCGTTTATTACTCCGACATTTCAATTACAACCCGACAAAGACTGAGAGAAGTGGATTGGCGTTTTATTCCGGGCGAATATCAAAATGAACTGCAGGCGAAAGATAAATTCCACGAGATGGGATATCTATACGCGCCAGTCGCCATGCAGCTTCCCAATGCACCGGCATACCGCAATAAAAAGAAAACCCTAGCATTTCAAATTGCAGAAAAGCTCAATCAGTCGGGCTTGTATAAATTCCGTTATATGACCGATGCGGACGTCGAAAAATTGAAAAACCGGCCCGCGTCGCAAGTGCCCATCGCCGAAGATTACCTGGAAACTGATCCAGTGCTGCGCAAGCCGTGGATTTTCCACCCGCTCAAACGCTCCCGCGTTTTGCGCAAACTGGATAAATTGGAAAATTTTTTACGGAAAGCTTTTAAATAATTCGATCGCGTCTTCGATCTGAGACAAAAGGCCACTTCATGCAGCTCTCCGTCATTATTTCCACCTACAACTCTCCCGAATGGCTGGAGAAAGTACTGTGGGGCTACAGCTGCCAGACATTTCAGGATTTTGAAATCATCATTGCCGATGACGGCTCCGATCAGCGCACCGTAGAGTTACTAAATCGCATGCGTGTGGAAACGGGTTTGGATATCCGCCACGTCTGGCAGCAGGACAAAGGCTTTCGCAAATGTCGAATTCTAAATAAGGCGATAACCCAGGCGCGTTACGATTATCTGGTGTTCACCGACGGCGACTGTATTCCGCGGCGCGACTTTCTTCAGGTTCACGCGGAAGAAGCGCGCCCCGGACATTACCTTTCAGGTGGTTATTTCAAGCTGCCTATGTCAACCAGCAAAGCCATTACCAAGGACGATATTTTCAGCGGTCGCTGCTTCAGTGTCTCCTGGCTGCGCGAGCACGGTCTCAGCTTCTGGCGCAAGAGCTATAAAATCGGCCTAAATCCCAGCTGGGCAAAAGTGTTCAATCATCTAACTACCACCAAATGCAATCTGAAAGGCTCCAACGCTTCGGTATGGAAAGCGGATGCGCTTAAGGTGAACGGTTTTGACGAACGTATGCCCTGGGGTGGAGAAGATCGCGAATTTGGCGTGCGCCTCATTAATTCCGGCATCAAACCCAAACACGTCCGCTTTAATGCCATTGTGATTCACCTGGATCACAGCCGTGGCTACATCGATCCTGAACGTGTAAAAGCCAACCGGGAATTGCGTATTGCCAATGAGAAAAACAAAGTCACCACTACCGAGTTTGGTATTCGCCAGTTGGGCGATAAAGACTGAATTCTCAGCCCTCCAATCATACGAACTGATTTGCCCTGCGTCCGAACACGCCCACATACGCCCTCACCTGTGCAACCGGAACATAGGTAACACTTTAAACCGGGAACATGGGTTACACCTTTTCCCCTGCATGCCACTCGCATGCAGTTTCCAGTCGCGAAGTTTTTAAGTTGATATGACCAAGTAGGTGGAAGCTGTATCTCACTTCCACTCGGTCATTATCAATTTCTCTCATGCCTACATGGTTGAAAGCGAGTAGCTCGCTGATGTAGATCAACTTGCCGCCCCATTTAATTTCACCGTTTTGGCGAATGCTGCGGACCTTCTGGTCTGCGTCATATTCAATTGGCTTTAAAACAGGTGAGTAAGCTCGCCTTGATGGCTGGTAGACGCTGGCTGGCGTTTTTCTTCCCAAGGCTTCATGGCTGCGCTCGGAATTGTATTCGTGTCGAAACGACTCCAGCATTGCTTGTTGTCGGCTCAAGCTGGAACCTCGCAGCTGATCACCTATCGCCTGATTCAGTGAGCCGTGCATACGCTCATGCCGGGCGTTTTGAGTGGGTGTACCCGGCTTCGTACGATGCACGGCGATTCCCAGATGAGTTGTTACCTATGTTCCGGTTGCACAGGTGAGGGCCGTATATCAAACAGATCGGTGCACGCCCCACTAAATAAAACGGATCCATTTCCATTATCCCTCACCCAAATCCTGTCACACTGGGAATAAACCTTATTCAGAGCGCAGGCCTCGTTACCCCCTGTGAGGCAATATTTCGCTCAGGTGAACATCAGAAATAAAAAAAGCCGGCAAATGCCGGCTTTTTGTGCTGCAAAAATCAGGTTCCCGGAGGACAGGATCCCGCAGTGCCACCCCCATTGGACGAGGGCAGTTGACCATTCAACTGGCTCAGGATATTGCTGGATTTTTCAGTAATGAATTTCAGCAAACCTGGATCCGGGCCATAAATGCCCGCACCGCGGCCACCGCTGATATTGCTATTGGC
Source organism: Saccharophagus sp. K07 (assembly GCF_014336955.1). Lineage (GTDB taxonomy): Bacteria > Pseudomonadota > Gammaproteobacteria > Pseudomonadales > Cellvibrionaceae > UBA5868. The sequence continues at coordinate 250,241 of NZ_QRAI01000003.1, forward strand.
GGGCAGACCTTGATCGAGCGCCTGACGGAATTCTTCATAGGTAAAGAATTTGGTCGGGTCGTTGCGCACGTAGGTGTCGATCAAAGTCGCGATACTTTCAATCTTGGTACGCATCACCTGCGGGTTGTAGAAGTTTTCGATCAGGCGGCGCAGTTCCGCGTGATAGCGCTCGCGCAATGTCGAATCTTTCAAGATCACATCCAGCATCGGGCGCGTCGGATTGGCATCGTGCACCGGATTGTCGATCACGTGGTTGGTGATGCGGCAAGAACTTTGAGTGGTGCCGCCGAAGCCGCCAAAACCACCGCCGAATCCTCCACCAAATCCGCCGCCAAAACCTCCGAAACCACCACCGAAGCCGCCGCCACCGCCCAGGTTGGGCGCAGCGCCGTTGCCCCACAGACCAAAACCTAAATTGAAGTCCCAGGGCAGATAGGTGAAGGTGTTTTTGCTGCGGCGTTCGTACAGATAGAAGTTATTCGCCGTCGCGCCATTGGGGCTGTCGAGGTTGCCGGTCAGCACCAATGCGGCAAGATATTTGATGGTGAGATCTATATCCACCCGTGAGCGCGCCAGATCCGCGTTGCCGCTGTTGATGTCCTGGATGAATTTCACCAGCGCAGCGCCTTCCTGCGGGGTACCCACGGTCGATGAGTTGTTTTTCAACGGCAAGCCCTGGCGATAGTTCGAATAGGAATTGCCATTCAAAGTTAAGCGCTGGAGCAGCTCGCCCTTGTGCAAATCGCCTTGATCGTCTTCATCTTCCGGGAAATGTTTTTCCAGGAATTCGGTGTCGATCATCTCGATCATTTGATACAAGCCGAGGTGTTCACCCGCCACATACAAATCCACGTAGGAAATTTCCGGCGCAGGCACGCCCGCATCGCGCATCAGGTCATAGGCGAGCAGATCGCGCATGAATGTCGGGTCGGAGAAGCTTTGGTTGAATACGAGCATTTTCATGCCCATGAATTTCTGGTCGACATAACGATTCATATCGACTTTAAAACCAAAACGTTTGGAGTTTTGGGGAACGGACATCAATGACCCCTGCCCTTTGATGCGGAAACCGACGTTCTCAATTTTCGCGCCATTGAGTTCGAAGTTCGCCGGGTAATACACCTCTTGTCGCGCATTCACTATGGATTGCCAGGTGGAAGGCGAAATATCGACTTTTGCAGTGAAGACCTTGGTGCGGTCAAACAGCACATAGGCAACGTTTTCGTATCCAGGCGTCGGGTACAGCTCCTGGAAGGTGGTGCTGTTATTGGTCAGGCGACCGTAGCTGCGGCCATTTTTACTGTAATCGCGGCCCCAAATCACATAGTCGACCTCTTCCTCGCCGCGGAACAGGGAAACCGAATCTTCCCGTCCTAGACCGAAGCTGACATAAGGCGTGCCGTCATTGGTGGTAGCGCCCGCGACAATCACCACGCGCTCACCGGGCTGCAGCGTTCGAGCCGGCAGTTTTTCCAGCGGGCTTTGATTGTCCGCTAGAGAGAAGTCGCCCAGGTTAATCGCTGCGGATCCCGTATTAACCAGTTCAATCCAGTCGGCAGAGTCGTGGAAAGCGGGTCGATCAGACTGCGCCACCACTTCGCTGATGCGCAGCGGCGAGTTGCCGGTCGGGTTGCCACGAACAGGACCTGTGGTGATCGGGAGCTTGTTGGGCGCGCCAGGGGTAGGATCCAAGGTCTGCGGTCTGCCGTCGTACAAGCCATAGCTCTTGCCTTCGGGCGCCTGACCATCCTGCCAGGACAAACTGCTGATCAGCTCACCCTTCCAATACAAACTCACCAAATCAGCGCCGCCTAATTTGAAAGGCACCGATGGGCTTGGTGGATTGGGATCGTCTTTGTCCGCCGCGGCAATCACTATGTACTGCTGCGGCCCCAAGGTAATGCTGGGTAGCTGAATCTGCGGACTGGAGTCATCCGCCAGCGCATATTCAGACAGATTGGCCGCTACAGAACCGGCGTTAAAAATTTCGATCCAGTCGTTGCCAGCCAAATAGTTGTTGTCGGCGGATTTGGCGACCACTTCCGAAACCACCAGATCTGCGGCGCCGGAACCTGGATTACCCGAGCTGGAAGATGAGGATGAACTTGAAGACAAGGAACCGGAAGAACTCGACGTATCGTCCGGGCTCCCACATGCCGAAAGCAACCCCGTCAACGCCAGAGTCGCCAAAATGGTGCAATATCGTTGCATAACCACCCCTATGGATGTCCGTTAAGGACTTGTTATCGAATAGCGCCGCTTCTATCGAGAGCCCACTGTCACCATGGCTTAGACGCTATTTGGGAAAATAACACCCATATATAGGACTTATCTGTGCTCAGCTTCATGCTTCGGAAACGCGAACAAAGAACCCGTTAAAAAAATGCGGGATGGGAGAGGAACCCGTATCTGGGACTGGATAGATAAGAGGGTTTTGTCAGACGTTGTTGCGGAGGATTTCCCGGACCGCGTCCACGTATGCTTCAGCCGTCCACAGCTGACGGCCGCTGCTCTGCGAGTGAATGGTGATGTAGTGTTGTTGCCGATCACGCAACATGCGGGTGAATTTGTCGGTCAGCTGAGCGATATCACTGGCATCGAACAGATAGCCCATGATGTCCGCATTCCGCCAATCCACCGACTGGTTCTGGCAATGCCGCAAGAAGTATTTGTAGGTGCCGAACTCCGACCAGCGCCGGGGCGGCTGTTGCAGCAGCACCTGCCACCAGGGCTTCTGATAGCGGTTTTCCAAGGACGCGAGCATCGCCCGGACGCTCGGTGCATGCATAACGAATGGCGTGTCGTAATAGCCGTCGTACTCGCTGGCGGAAAAGCGCTCGCCAAACAGTTGGTGGGCAGATTCTTGCCAGTGGAAAACCTTGCCTCTGAGTCCGTCGGCTGAGCGCAGATCCTGATAACACACAATTTTACCGGGGCAGACGAAATCCTCGATTGCCGCACTTGGTGTGACGATCACATCGGAATCCAGAACGACCACAGTATCCACCGGACTTGCCGCAACAAATGCCAATTTGGTGATCTGCTGGGTGTGCCAACCGGTATAGCGCACCCAGCGGGGCCAGCCCGTATAGCGCGTCAGGCTGCCGCTCACCACAGTGCCGCGACGGCCCAGGCGCGATTGCCAGACCAGGGCCTCACGGCGTCGCTGTTCGACCTTTGGCGGCAGAATGTCGGCAGTGGAGTGCAGAATAATGTCGGGGAATTCGCGGAAGAGTGCCAAGTCTTCATGATGCACCACCACGTGATGGGGAATGTGGGCGAAGCGCGACTGCGCAAGGGATTGGTGCAGCAACGAAAAATGTGTGCGATCCGCTGCCCAGGTCACCGTAAGAAAAACAAACGGTGTGTTCTCATCCATGATCACTTCCCTCGCCATTTACGCCATTTCAACTCGATGCTGTTTAACGTCTTAAACCAGGAACTGCCCTGTAAGGGGTAATAAATCCACGGTTCACTTACACGACCTTGCTGCAACTGTAAAAAATCTTCTGCATAAGGCACGGCATTATGAGGCCGCTCAAGAAAACAGCGGTTGTCCTCAGCGGACATAATTTTCACTGGATAAAAACCGCTGCGGCGGCGTTTTTGTGCAAGGCGCAGCGCCAAGGTCTGCTGTTTGCCGCGAAACGCCGGCACATTCGGTAACCACGCCGCGAAAGGATCGCGCCAGTACGCCATTTGCGCCAAGAGCTCCCGCGCCTGGGTTTCGTTGCCCGCCTCGCGGGTCACAAAGCGCCAACCCACCGCGCGCAAATCGCGCACGCGGAACAGGCAGATATCGGAATAGAAAGCACCCGCACTGTTGCTCAAACGGTCGACGTAGTAAACCCTGTGGGTCGCGTCGTAGCGGGTGCGCGCAAAGTCTTTCTTTTTGTTGCAGCCGCGCATAAACGCGGGCTGCAACAAACAGGGTTTGGCCTGGCTGGCAAAAAAGGTCTCGATAGCCTGCACGTCCTCAGCGGACAGAGGCCGGACCAACTGGGTGTCGTCCTGCAGAAAACACACAATATCGTCCGCGCCGCTCTGCTCATAAGCCGCCTGCATATTGGCGTAGAGACCGCCATGTTTGGTCTGCTCGTGCGCTTGCGGCGTGGGATAGACAACCTGGTGGCGCAGGGCGAGTTCGGCGAGGACCGCGCGAGTTTCCGGGTCCGAGCTGTGATCATCAAAAATATGAATCGGCCGGCCGGGCGCACAGAGCTCGATCGAGGCGACGCAGTTGCTGAGAAATTCAGCGCGATTGTAGGAAAAGACCCAAAAATGCAGGGCGCTCATAGTGCGCCACTCACCCTTTGATACGCGCGACAGTGCGGCGAATCCAACTGCGCACACCCGTGTTAATCGCGCTGCCGGTATAGCGGCCTTTAAATACGTGGCGAATGCGGTAGACACCCGGAATTTCCAGCGGCACACCTTGAGTGCGCAGCAGCCAGCGGAAAGCGCGATCTTCGTAGGCTTTGCACCAAGTTTCCGAGGGGCGCTGGTAATAGGAAAGACTGTCGCAGTAACCGCAGGCGCGCGCGACATCAGCGTGGGTAATTTGCAGTGGGCCTGTGGCGCGGGTGCGGACAAATTCTTCGAACTGGGTGGTATCTACATCCACCACCTGCAAATTGTTCCAGTCTATTGCGAGCATGGGATCTTCATTGCTGAGCAGCGACGTACAGCGCTCAATGCGCGGATAGACCAATACATCTTTACGCCCCTGCAGAACGTCCGCCAAGCGGTCGAGGCAATCCTCGCGGAACATCAGATCGCAGTCGGTGAACCAGATCCAGTCGGCTTTGGTATTGAGCGCCGCCTCATTGCGCCCGATCGCGCGGCGGAACAGCGCCTGGCGCGGCAGCTCGCGCCAGTTCCAGGTGACATTGGGTACTTGCAGAGAGCCAAAATAGTTCAGCAGTGCGACCGTGGTGGTGTCTTCCCTGCAGTAATACACCGTCATAGTGACGTGCGCTTTCTGCGGCGGAAAACGCACCAGCGAACTCAGCTGATAAATCAGAAAGTGCGCATATTTCCAGCAGTGGCTGACGATTTCGATATGGAGGGTGCCGGTTTTGGCCGCGCGTTCGCTTTCGGCAGGAATCTTGGGCAGAAACCAGCTGGCGGGTACCCAACCACCGGCGGCGAAACGCAAAAATCGCCCCACCAATGGGTCGTACCAGCGATCCGGCGGCACTGTGTATTGCGTCATGAGGATTTGCTCGATCGTCGCCCGCAGGCCAGATAAGTTGAGGCGGGCATGATACCCAAGTAAAATTCGCCCCTCAATCCGAGCGCCCACCTCTGCGGCGGCGAATCCATCCCTGCACTGACCGTCACTCACACATATGGCTGAGCAATCCCCCACCCAGACGGAGCAGGACTCCACGATCTACTTCTGGAATCTGCAGGCTTTGCCCCAGGCAATACCGGAGATATTCACGCCCACCGCCGATAACCACAACACTCTCGGTCGCGGCACCGTGATTCTATTCCGTCATGGCGACATGGATTTGGTGTTGCGCCATTACCAGCGCGGCGGTTTTGTTCGGCACTTTATCCGCGATTTGTATTTCGGCAGTGAGGTGCAGAACACCCGCATGTGGCGGGAATTTCGTTTATTGCTGCGTCTGCGCGAACTCGATCTACCAGTGCCCACCCCCATAGCCGCGCGCTGCTGTAAAACCGGCCCCTTTCTCTACCGCGGCGATCTGATCACGCAATTGATTCCCGCCAGCAAAACCCTGGCGCAAACCCTGCAAAACCACCCGCTATCGGATGCGCAGTGGAGTGATCTTGGAAAACTACTCGCGTGTTTCCACCAGCACGGCGTTTACCACGCCGATCTCAATGCCAATAACATTCTGCTCAACGAGCAGGGGCAATTTTTTCTGCTCGATTTTGATCGCGGCGAAATCCGCGAACCTGCCGCGACTTGGCAGCAAAACAATCTCGACCGCCTGCTGCGCTCGCTGCGCAAACTGCAGGCGCGCCACTCCCCTTTCCATTGGCACGACAATTCCTGGCAACTGGTGCTGAACGCCTATAGACAAGCGTCACAAAAGTTGTGACACGGCCGCTGCCCACCGTATACTTCGGCGTTTTGGTCAGGTCCAGCGCGGAGTTCCTGTGGCAAGGTTTGGCGTCATCAGCTTATTGAGCTTTTTTCTTCTGGCTTGCGGTCAGAAAGGGTCGTTGACGTTGCCTCAGTCGCAGCAGCCAGCCGACACTATCGAAGCGCCCGCCTCCGCTACCCAACAACAGTAGGTTTGTATGTCCGTTTTGCAGAATCGCCAAGATCAGTTGTTTATGGAAGACGTCAGTCTCCAAGACATAGCCGCTCAATACGGCACTCCCACTTATGTCTACAGCCGCGCGGCGATTACCGAGGCTTATCTCGCTTACGCCAACGCCCTCGGACAACATCCGGGCATGGTTTGCTTTGCGGTAAAAGCCAACTCCAACCTCGGCGTGCTCAACGTATTGGCGCGCCTGGGCGCAGGTTTCGATATTGTCTCGGTCGGTGAACTTGAACGCGTTCTGCAAGCGGGCGGCGATCCTTCCCGAGTGGTTTTCTCCGGCGTCGGCAAAAAAGCGGAAGAAATGGCGCGCGCTCTCGAAGTTGGCGTTGCCTGTTTCAACGTGGAATCAGCCAGCGAACTTGAGCTGCTGTCTCAAGTGGCTACCGCACAAGACAAAGTCGCCCACATCTCCCTGCGGGTAAACCCGGATGTGGATGCGCAAACCCACCCTTACATCTCCACCGGTCTGCGCGAAAACAAATTCGGTATCGATATCAATGAAGCGGTATCCGTCTACCGCCGCGCCGCCCAGTTGCCGGGCATTCATATCAAAGGCGTCGACTGCCATATTGGCTCACAATTGACCAGCCTGACTCCGTTCCTCGACGCCCTCGACCGCGTTCTGCTGTTGATCGACCAACTTGCCGACATCGGCATTTCTATCCACCACCTGGATTTGGGTGGTGGCTTGGGCGTTACCTATCGTCAGGAAACCCCGCCCACTCCGGCGGAGTACCTTAAAGCCGTCAAAGAAAAAATTGGCGATCGTCCGCTCGCATTGATGTTCGAACCCGGCCGTTCCATTGTCGCCAACGCCGGTGTATTGCTGACCCGCGTGCTGTACCTTAAACCCACTGCGCACAAAAATTTCGCGATCGTCGATGCGGCCATGAACGACATCATTCGCCCGTCGCTGTATCAGGCGTGGCAGGACATAGTTCCGGTCGCCCCTCACGACGGCGAAACACGCACCTGGGATATCGTCGGCCCAGTGTGTGAAACCGGCGATTTCATCGGTAAAGACCGCAGTTTGGCCTTGAAAGAAGGCGACCTGCTGGCAATGAAATCGAGCGGCGCCTATGGTTTTGTTATGAGCTCGAATTACAACACCCGCGGCAGAGCAGCCGAAGTGATGGTGGACGGCACTCGCACCCATCTGGTCCGCCGACGCGAAACCATCAGTGATCTGCTCGCTTTGGAATCCATAGTTCCGGATCAAGGTTGAGCGGCATGAAAATTCGCTTCACCAAGATGCATGGCCTCGGCAATGACTTTGTCATGATCGATGCCATCAGCCAAAAAATCACTATGACGCCCGAGCGCGTCCGCAAAATCTCGGATCGCAATTTCGGCATTGGTTGCGACCAGGTTTTATTGGTGGAGCCACCTCATTCACCCGATTCGGATTTTCGTTATCGCATTTTCAATCACGACGGCAGCGAAGTGGAAAACTGCGGCAATGGCGCCCGCTGTTTTGCCGTGTTCGTCCGCCAGCGCAAACTCACCGGTAAACGCATTATTCGTGCGGAAACTGCCGGCGGTCTGTTGATCCTGAAAGTACTGCCGGACAATCGCGTCACCGTGGATATGGGCGTGCCGCGTCTGGAGCCGCAGGAAATCCCCTTCCAGGCACCACAGCGCTCTACCACCTATTCCCTGCCTTTGGCCGATCGCACCTTGGAAATCTCCGCCGTGTCCATGGGCAATCCCCATGCTGTGACTGTGGTGGATGATGTAGAGACGTTTGATGTGCGCACGATCGGCGCGGAAGTGGAAAAACACCCGGCGTTTCCCAAAAAGGTCAATGCGGGCTTTATGCAACCGATCAGTCGCAATGAGATTCGTGTGCGCGTGTTTGAACGCGGCGCTGGCGAAACTCTGGCTTGCGGCACTGGCGCCTGCGCGGCGGTGGTCGCCGGCAGACTGCGCAACCTGCTTGAAAACAAAGTAAAAGTTCACCTTCCCGGCGGCGATCTTACGATCCAATGGGATGGCGAGGGCCACCCCGTGCTGATGACGGGTCCGGCCACCACCGTATTCCACGGGCAAATCAATATTTGACGGACCCGGCGATGAGCAACTCTGACGATCACTTTCCCAGCGAACAAATCATCGCCGACTATCTGGCTCAAAACCCGGACTTTTTTGACCGGCACGAGGACGTGCTGCGGGACCTGCGCTTATATCACCCCACCGGTCGAGCCATCTCGCTGATCGAAAAGCAGGTTTCCGCTCTGCGCGAACGCAATACCGAACTGCGTCACCGCCTGAACCAACTGCTGGACAATGCCCGCCAAAACGACCGCCTATTCGAACGCAGCAAGCGTCTTGTGCTGGCGCTACTGGAGTGCAATGAACTGGGCGATATAGTCGACGCGCTCTACTACAGCTTTGATAAAGAGTTCGGTATTCCCTTTACCCGCCTCATCCTCTTTCGCAAACCGCCGCAACCCTGCAATGTCCGCATCGCGACTGAAGATGAGGCCAAGATGGTTATCGGCCGCCATCTCAAAACCAGCCGGGCGGTCGGCGGTGGCCTTAACCGGGAAGAAATCGCCTTTTTGTTCGACCGCGATCACGCCCGCGTTGGTTCTGCCGCAATGGTTCCGCTCTATACCAATCAGCTCTTGGGCGTGCTGGCAATCGGTCACACGGACCCGAAATATTATCAAGCCGGCATGGGAACGCTGTTTTTAACCCATATTGCCGATGTGCTGGACCGGCTTATCCCCAAACATCTCCCCTAATTGCCCACGCGATTTTATTTCTGCTCAGCCCAAACGCAAAAACCCGGCACAAAGGCCGGGTTTAGCTGGAAATTCTGTTTTGTTGAACGCTCTTAGATGGGCTGTCCGCCGTAGTTGCTTTGCGGCTTGCGCGGAGGATCCGAGACAACATTAGGTGGAATCTCGTGAATCACGCCACCACGGGCGAGAAACGCTTCCACGTCGCTCTGGATCTGTTGGCGCAGAGCCTCACGTGCGACTACGGACTCCTCGACAGGATAATCACCTGTTGGAGCGGCAGCGGTGAAGGCACCAACGTCGTCATCTTCAGCCAGTTCTTCGGCTTCGGCTTCAATTTCTTCTTCGTTTTCTTCGATATCGTGTTCGTCGCTCATAACATCCTCACGTTTTCTGTAACTTGCAAGGAACTATCACCGGAACCCCCGAGTTTTCCGCAGGCGAAGCCTCGCCAATGCTGCCGGAATACCCCTAAGAATGCGGGTAGTATGGATATTTATAGTCCAGGCCAATTTTGCCGTCATCATTAATGTCGCTTTTTCTTAGTATTTTTTGTTCTAGACAGCCAAGCTTAGTAGCTGTTCGGTTATTTAAAAAGAGCACGGCAAAAACTTGTGGAAACCCGTTCAAATGTCGGCGAAACCGGCAAAAGAACCCTCTCTATAAACATACCCCGCAGGATAAATTTAGCACATGCAAGCAAGCTGGTTTGGGCAGCGTCCGGTGGATAGTTTGCGGGCGGGAATTTACAGAAAAGAGATTAACGGAACAAGACAATTCCGCCACCCAAAGCGGGTGGCTGAAAAATTCGTGAGCGGTACGGCGTTAGACGGCATCCGGCCCTGTTTCACCGGTGCGGATACGAATAACTTCGGTCAGATTTTGGATAAAAATTTTGCCGTCGCCAATTTTGCCTGTTTTGGCCGCTTTGGTGATGGCTTCAACCGCCTGATCCACCATGTCATCAGCAACCGCCATCTCAAGCTTCACTTTCGGCAAAAAATCCACCACATACTCTGCACCACGATAGAGCTCAGTGTGGCCCTTCTGGCGACCAAAACCCTTAACCTCCGTGACAGTCATGCCCTGTACACCCACATCCGAAAGTGCGTTGCGCACGTCATCCAAACGGAAGGGCTTGATTACTGCAGTGATGAGTTTCATGTTTTATTTCCCGATATTAAATGAACAAGCCAGGGGCTGCGCCCCGTTTGAATTCCAAAATTAGGGGCAATGTATACCACTCCCAAGGTTAATTGACCACCGCTGAGCGTTACCTCACCGCAATGACCGCACAAAACGTCAACCACCCTTAAATAAAAAAACCCCGGTCAAAATGACCGGGGCATAAGATGCTAACGGAGTGCAGATTAAAACTATTTGTTCGAGGTAAACTCCGGATAGGCTTCCATACCACATTCGGAAATGTCGACACCGGAGAATTCGTCCTCTTCGGAGACTCGAACACCAATGATGGCTTTGATGATCAGCCAGACGACCAGAGAAGCTACGAACATCCAGACGGCGATAGTCACTACGCCAACCAGCTGACCTACAAAGGTTGCTTCTGCATCGGAGATCAGGACTGCGAATACACCCCACAGGCCAGCCGAACCGTGAACAGAAATCGCACCGACTGGATCGTCAATTTTCAATTTGTCGAGCAACAGGATGCTGGCGACAACGATCAAACCACCGACCGCACCGATGATGGTGGCAACCAGAGGTGTTGGATCTGCAGGCTCAGCAGTGATGGAAACCAATCCTGCCAGCGCGCCGTTGAGCGCCATAGTCAAGTCGGCTTTACCGAACAGCAAGCGTGCAAAGATGAGTGCCGCAATCAAGCCGCCGCATGCAGCAGCATTAGTGTTGACGAACACAACAGCAACTTCGTTGGCAGCGCTGATGGAATCCAGAGACAGGGTCGAACCACCGTTAAATCCGAACCAACCTAACCACAGAATAAAGGTACCCAAGGTAGCCAATGGCAGGTTTGCACCCGGAATTGCGTTGATTGCGCCATTGGGGCCGTATTTTCCTTTGCGGGGACCCAAGATCAACACACCAGCCAAGGCTGCAGCTGCACCAGCCAAGTGCACAATGCCCGATCCGGCGTAGTCGACATAATTCAGTGAATAGAGACCAAATACCTCTTTACCACCCCAAGTCCAGCTGCCTTCCATCGGATAGATGAAACCAGTCATAAATACTGCGAAAAGCAGGTATGACCAGAGTTTCATGCGCTCAGCAACAGCTCCAGATGTAATGGACATGGCGGTAGCCACAAACACCACTTGGAAGAAAAAGTCAGAGGCGTTGGAGTAGGCGTTTGCATCTTCACCTTTGAATTCTCCATAAACGCTTTCTGCCAATGCTTCAGCAGACTCAGCTCCATCCAACGCAATACCTGCCAGGAACCAGCCACCGTCGTACATGATTTGATAGCCACAAATCAGGTACATGGTGCATGCAATCGCAAACAGCGCGACGTTTTTGGTGAGAATTTCAGTCGTATTTTTTGCTCGGACTAACCCTGCTTCCAACATGGCGAAGCCAGCGGCCATCCACATAACAAGTGCGCCGCACACCAGGAAATAAAAAGTATCCATGGCGTACTGCAATTCAAATATCGTATTTTCCATAGCGGTATCTCCGGCTGTGGTATCTATAAAGCGTGAGATTTAAATTTTTTTACAATGCGTCTTCGCCGGCTTCGCCGGTACGAATGCGAATCACCTGTTCCAGATTTGAAACAAAGATTTTTCCATCGCCAATTTTCCCGCTGTGAGCAGCCTTGCTGATGGCTTCCACCACCGAATCCACTTGACTATCAGCCACCGCAACTTCCAATTTGGTTTTCGGCAGAAAATCAACAACGTATTCCGCTCCGCGATAAAGTTCGGTATGACCTTTTTGTCGACCAAAACCTTTTACTTCCGTTACGGTGATACCTTGCACGCCAATATCGGAAAGTGCCTCGCGCACGGCATCGAGTTTGAAGGGTTTAATTACAGCCGTTATCAATTTCATGGGACTGTCCTCTCTGAGGTAAAAGTGTCGGTTTTATCAACCGACACGTGGCACCAAAATCCGGAATTTATTTCTCCCTCAATTAGAAGGAATACAACAATTCCAGGGCAAAAGTATTTCTGTCGTCATCACCGAATTCATCTATACGGTATTCAGCGACCAGCAACAGGTTGTCACCCAAGGCATAGCTGGGCGAGATGGTGATACCGGTATTTTCCTCAAGGGTGTTACCAGCTGCGTCTTCAATTGAATAATCGTGGTAACGGAGAGTGATACCGAAATCGCCAACCGCGTAATTTGCCATCAACAAGAAGCCGTCACCTTCGTCATCGTTGGCGTAGTCTGCTTGGTTATATTCAAAGGCAAACGTGAAATTGGAAACTTCGTATGAGGTCCAGAAGTTGATCAGATCATTATCATCATCGCTGATGTAAAACAATTTGGCAGAGAGACCTTCCACCGGCTGAATTGCTACACCGAATTCCGTTGCCAAAGTTGTAGTGTCGTATTCGCCAGGCGCTACTGCGCTGTTAACTACCGACACCATGAAATCGACTACGCCGCCGTCATAATAGGCAGACACACCTTGTTGGTAATATCCGTAAAAATACGGGGCATATCCGGTGGGGCTATATTGATACAGTCCGGTGGGTTCTTCTGTCTCCCAGCCGCTATAGCTCAGGAAACGTCCGGCTTTGACGCTGAACTGATCGTTGATTTGCTTGGTGATATAAGCCTGTTCGATGAACGTGCGGTCTTCCGCAAATTCACCACCCGACGCGTATTCAACATCGACTCGCGCAGAAATACCGTTAGCGCCGGTGTAGAGAAAATCAACTTCTACTTGGTCAATTCCAAAAGACTTGGTAGTACTTTCTTCTGCATCGTCGTCAATGTATTGGTATGACATGTCGACGAAACCAGTAACGCTTAAACCTTCCCCCAATTCAATATCAGCAAAAGCCGCAGGAACGGAACCAACCGCGAGCATAGTTGCAGCGACAGATGTAGCGAGAGTTTTTTTGTGGAACTTCATGGATGTTTCCTCCAAGTAATGAGAGAGACGTCATTTCGTTGTTTTTGAGCCGTGACCCATTCGCGGAATGGCTGAGCTTCGCCTGGGATAGCAGGTTCTAAGCCAATTTTTGTTTCTCCTTTTGAATCATGCAGTTAACTAAAAATTGGTCATATTTTTGTGGTTGTACCAAAGCGTCGAAGCTCCCTTGGGGGGCATCCTGATGCACTACGGTTTAGCCAAATGCACTGGTTTTGTGCAAAAGGGGTGGCGTTGTCTGAATAAATTTTTAAAAATGCCCGATAAAATTTTTTGAAATCAGAAAAAAAGGGTAGGCTTGGCGCCTGCCAAATCGACCGCGCTTTTATGCAGGACCGGATTTACACCCCAAACTTGTTGTATCCCTGGAGGAAACATTCATGACATTTATAAAAAAAGCAGTAGCTGGCGCAGTTGCCGCCGCGACATTCGCCGCAGCTTCAGTTCCGGCATTCGCGGAAGTCTCAGCATCCGCGGGCATCGCAAGCACTTATCTGTATCGCGGCCTGGATTTGGGACAGGGAACGCCTGCGATATCCGGCTCATTGGATTTCAAGAGCCACGGCTTTTATTCCGGCATCTGGGGCACATCCGGAGATGAAGCAAGAGGCTCTAAATACGAGCTGAGCGCTGGTTACAACGGAGAAGTCGGGGATTTTTCGTACGGATTGGGGGCTATCAGCTACAACTATCCAACACGAGCCAACAGCGAATTCGGCGATTACAGCGATGCAGTGATTTCTCTTGGCTACGGCCCTGTATCCTTTGGAGCCTATATCCCTGTGGGCAAACTTAACAGCAGCGGCGATTACACCTACTTCACCCTCGGCGGCTCATTTGGTGACTTCTCTATTCTGCTCGGTATGCACAGTGAAGATGTGGCTGGCGGCGGTGTGGCGAAATGCCATGTGGATGCAGGGTCCACCAAGCGCAAGTGCTCTCCCGTGCATCTGGATGTGACCTACGCCTATAACGAGAATCTGTCCTTTACCTTGAGCCAGTTTATTGCCGATGCACCATTTGAAGACAAATTGAAGTTCGTTGTCTCATTTGGCATTCCAATCGGCGAATAATCCCTTCTTTGCCCCATATCTGTTATGGGGCGCATCAAAATAGATCACCAGCCGCTACGCAGCACAGAATCAGGCGCTGATGGGCGGCTCATCATCGAATGCAGGATTAATGACGGGAGGCGTCAACGGAGGCAGACCAAAACGCGCTCGCGCTTTATCGCAACCCTCATTGTATTCCGCCACTTCCCCGTTACAGGAAAACTCCCGGCAAGGGCTGGGACGATTTTCATAGACTGTACAGCGCACCTGCTCACCCACCGTCCCCAGCAGGGCCACACAGCGCGGCTCTTTTTGATTGGTGCCTTTCATACAGGCACGATGCGGATTTATCTGTTCAGTCAGGTTATCCGGCACTAAACCGCCGGCAGATTGCAGTTCACCCCAATAAAAAGACACCCGGAAAGAAGCACAGCAGGCGCCACACGACAGACAAGGAGACTGGTTCGACATACAACAGTGATGGTTGAAAGCAAATGCAAATAACCACAGCAAGTGCTGATGGCGGTCAAAGGACGAAGCCTCTGCCGCTGGCATCCAAGAGAAGGACGCTTGAGAAGAATAGCAGCGAGCAGAGTCGCCAGGCGGCGCAATTTATCGGGAAATGGGGTTGTTTGCCAAGTGGGTTGAGGTGAGCTAGACAGCAAGGTAGACCTTCCTTGTGAAGACGTTGATTAAGACATTGATGGTCGTCTCAGTATCTCAAATATGAAAACGCCAAATAGCTCTGATATCACTGTCGTAATTAAATCTATAACTGCACAAGCTATAGCCTTACGCAATCCCTGTTTCAGATAATTCGAATATTAAGAATCGTCAATCGGACAGAGAATGAGGAAAAGAGATTAGAAAATAACCGCCCTTACAACAGATGTCTGCGGGCGGCGGCGTGAAATCTTACGCAGTGAGAGAGACAGAGAGAAGAGCGCTTAAACCATCAAATAACTTCTGACCTTCTGCTCATCCATATCCTGGATATCGCCTGCCACCATCACATTGCCGCGGTCCATAACGATATAGGAATCGGCCAGGGCGCGAGCGAAATCGAAATATTGTTCGACCAGGAGGATTGCCATTTCCCCGCGTTGGCGCAAAATGGAGATGACTTCCTGAATATCCTTGATGATTGAAGGTTGAATACCTTCTGTAGGCTCGTCGAGAATCAATAATTGCGGTTTCATAACCAGGGCACGCGCGATGGCGAGCTGTTGTTGTTGACCGCCGGACAAGTCACCGCCGCGACGATGCAACATTTTGCGCAGCACCGGAAACAAATCGAAGATTTCATCATCGATTTTGCGCTGCTTGCGCGATAAAACCGCAAAGCCGGTTTTCAGGTTTTCCAAAACCGTAAGTTGGGAAAAGATTTCCCGCCCTTGTGGCACATAGGAAATTCCCATGCGCGCGCGCTCGGAAATGGTCATGCGGGCAATGTCTTTTCCCTCCCACAGAATTTGCCCGCCGCTGATACTGTGACGACCGGTAACCGCGCGGGCAATACTGGTTTTGCCCACACCGTTGCGTCCCAATATACAGGTGATTTTGCCTTTTTCCGCTTTCAGGTTGACGCCGTGCAGAGCCTTGCTCGCGCCGTAGTGGAGATCGATATTTTCTACATTCAACATAATTTATCCCTTACCGACCGAGATAGACTTCGATAACACGCGGATTGGAAGACACTACATCGAGTGTGCCTTCCGCCAACACGCTGCCCTCATGCAGAACAGTCACTTTGGTGTCCAACGCGCGGATAAAATCCATATCATGCTCAACGACAATCACTGAGTGATTTTCGCTGATGGATTTCAGCAGTTTGGCCGTTTCCATGGTTTCATAATCCGTCATTCCGGCTGCGGGTTCGTCGACCAGCAACAATTCCGGATCCTGGATAATCAACATCCCTATTTCCAACCACTGCTTTTGTCCGTGGGATAAATTGCGCGCCTGCTCGGCGCGGCGTTCCTGCAAACCGATCAGCAGAAGAATTTCTTCAATCCGTTCAATTTGCGCTTTGTCGAGTTTAAAAAATAATGTTTGAAAAACATTTCGATGGCCCGCGAGCGCTAATTCCAGGTTTTCCCATACGGAAAGACTTTCGATCACCGTAGGCTTTTGGAATTTTCGCCCTATTCCCATATTGGCGATTTCAGCTTCATCGTGTTTGGTCAAATCAATGACATCACGGAATTTCACTTCACCTTCATCCGGTTTGGTTTTGCCGGTGATGATATCCATCATGGTGCTTTTGCCAGCGCCATTAGGTCCGATGATTGCGCGCAATTCGCCGGGACGAATATCCAGGGACAAATTATTAATCGCTTTGAATCCATCAAACGATTTGGTGACACCGTTGAGGTAGAGGATACTTTGAACTTTAGTTTCTACCATGGTTATTTTCCTCCCGCGGTTTGAGGAACCGGCGTTGCAGCCGCTTGATCAGCTTTTTTTCTCGCTACCTTCTGGCGATATCCATCGAGAATGCCAACGACACCGCGCGGCAGATAAATGGTGGTGATAACGAACAGAGCACCGAGAATAAACAACCAATATTCGGCAAACACACCGCTGGTAAAGGTTGTTTTGGCGTAGTTAACCAATATCGCACCAATGATCGCACCGTAAAGTGTTCCACGACCACCGATGGCAACCCAAATAACGATTTCAATGGAGTTGAGCGGGTTGAATTCGCTCGGGTTGATAATGCCGATTTGCGGAACATAGAGCGCACCCGCAAGACCGGCGATCAGAGAGGAAACCACAAAGACAAACAACTTGTAGTGCTCAACTTTATAACCGATAAAACGGGTTCTGCTTTCGGCGTCGCGAATGGAAATCAGCACTCGACCGGCTTTGCTGCGGGTGATGTACTGACAGAGGATATAAGCACCTGCAAGACACAGCAGTGTGATCACAAACAAGCTCACTCGGGTGCTGTCCGCCTGCAGGTCAAAACCGAGAATATCTTTAAAATCGGTCAGACCGTTGTTGCCACCAAAACCCATGTCGTTGCGGAAAAATGCCAGCATCAATGCGTAGGTCAGCGCCTGCGTGATAATCGATAAATAAACACCGGTAACACGCGAGCGGAAGGCCAGCCAACCGAACAGGAATGCGAGCAAACCCGGAGCAAGGAATACCATCAGCAAGGCAAAGCCAAAATTGTCGAAGCCGTACCAATACCAAGGCAATTCCTGCCAGTTCAAAAACACCATGAAGTCCGGCAATACCGGGTTGCCATACACACCGCGGTCGCCGATTTGGCGCATCAGATACATGCCCATGGCATAACCACCGAGCGCAAAAAATGCGCCGTGGCCGAGGCTCAGAATTCCGCAATACCCCCAAATTAAATCCAGGGCCAGAGCCAACATGGCAAAACACAGATATTTGCCAATCAGTGTGACCATATAGGTCGGCACGTGAAATGCGGAATCTGCTGGCACTGCGAGATTTAATATGGGGACCAGTACACCAAGCACCCCCATCACAATAAATAACCAACGGGATGCTTTGTCGTTTGTCAGTAATAACTGGAGAATCGGTTTGCGGCTCATAAAATCAATCCTCCACGAACCGGCCTTTCAGCGCGAACAAGCCGCGCGGACGCCATTGAATAAACAAGATGATGAAAACCAGTACGAAGATTTTGCCAAGTACTGCACCTGCGTAAGGTTCGAGGAATTTGTTGACCACGCCCAATCCCATGGCCGCAAAAAAGGTTCCGAGCAAATTACCGACGCCGCCGAAAACCACCACCATAAAGGAGTCGATAATAAATCCCTGTCCCATATTCGGACCTACGTTGGTGATCTGGCTCAAGGCCACACCGGCGATACCGGCAATACCGGAACCGAGGCCAAACGTCAAAGCATCAACCCAGGAGGAACGAATACCCATGGAATTTGCCATAGCGCGATTTTGTGTCACCGCGCGCATTTGCAATCCCAACAAGGTTTTGCGCAGCAACAGCGCGAGCAATCCCAAAACCAGCAGGCTGAACACGATGATGTAAAGACGGTTATAGGTCAGCGAAAGTGCGCCGTTCACTTGATAAAAACCACTCATCCAATCCGGAGTGACTACCGGAACGTTGTTGGAGTTGTAGGTACGCACCAATTGCTGCAGAAAAAGACTGATACCAAAAGTGGCCAGCAGTGTTTCCAGCGGACGGCCGTACAAATGGCGAATGACTGTGCGCTCAATTAACACGCCGACAGAACCGGAAACCAGAAATGCCATAGGAATGGCGATGATGATCGAGGCCTCGATCCAGTTGGGGAAAATTTGTTGTACGGCAAAGGTGGTATAAGCACCCAGCATGATCATTTCGCCGTGCGCCATATTGATCACACCCATTACACCAAAGGTAATGGCAAGACCAATCGCGGCAAGCAGCAAAACGGAACCCAAACTGGCGCCGAAGAAAAGATTTTCGATGAATTTCATTATGCCCATGCGGTGACGCACTTTATCCGCACCCTCGGCCGCAAGTTTGGCAATGTCCGCTGCACCTTCTTTGTCCGCGCTCAAACGCTCCAACACCGCGAGTGCTTCCGGTGAGTATGACGCAGACATGACTTTTATAGCTTGTTTACGTCGATCCGCATTCTCGGATTCGACATCCACTAAAGCGAGGGCCAACTCCATTTCTTTTTTAACGGATGAGGACTCTTCGCGTTCGACAGCTGCTGCGATTATGTCGCGCAATTCGGCGTCGGGTGATTTAATCAAATCGCGAGCGGATTGACGACGCAGTGAAGCGTCCTTTGCGCTCAGCTGCAATGAAGCTATAACGGTTCGCAGTTTGCCGCGCACACTGTTGTTGATTTTGACTTTCTCCAGCGAGCGTGCACCGACAACGTCTATGACTTGTTCATCGCTGATATTTTTGATTTGTACACCATCCGGGTGGTCTTCACCGATCACGACGGTTTGATCGGATTTCTGTAAATACAATTTGCCATCCAGCATGGCTTTAAGGACGGTTAAAGAGCGCGGATCTTCCAGCGCCACCAATTGATCGATCAATTTGTTTTTTTGCGCATAGGAACTCTGCGCTACTTCCTTGGTAAGCGATTCAAAATCTGCTGACCATCCGACGGATATCCAGGATAGAAGTAATCCGATGGCGATCAGCACGATTTTCTTTATCGTGTAGTTCATTGTGTTAGCACCAATGTTTGCAAATCTGCCGCGGCTCGATACATGAGCCATTCTTGTTTTAAATCAGATGAAGGGTTTTAACTCTTGCTTTGGAGGTGCACATCCTTGTGCTACGTATCCTAAGGAGGGAGCCGTAAAGCTATTCCAAAATTGGCTAATTTTGGAGACAGCGATTAATAGTTCTGACCTGAACACTTACCAGTTTTGATATTGAAGTTTCCGCAGTTGATTGGCGCAGTCCAATCAGCAACGATGCTGGCAGATTCCGGCAGGAAGTCAGTCCATGCGTCACCAATTACACCGTCTGGGGTTTGCCATACAATTTCAAACTGACCGTTTTCTTGAATTTCGCCGATCAAAACTGGCTTGGTAAGGTGATGGTTGGTATTCATGACAGCGATGCCACCAGTCAGGTTTGGAACGGTGATTCCGTACATGGCTTTACGCACAGCGTCTACGTCAGTAGTGCCAGCTTTTTCCACCGCTTTAACCCACATTTTGAAACCGATGTAAGTGGCTTCCATTGGGTCGTTGGTAGGACGTTTTTTGTCTTTGATGAATTTGTGCCATTTTTCGATAAAGGCATCATTTTCCGGTGATTCAGCGCTCATGAAGTAGTTCCAAG
Organism: Saccharophagus sp. K07; assembly: GCF_014336955.1. GTDB lineage: Bacteria > Pseudomonadota > Gammaproteobacteria > Pseudomonadales > Cellvibrionaceae > UBA5868. Next base: position 270,232 of record NZ_QRAI01000003.1, read on the forward strand.
CAGCCAAGTGACCAACCAGCGGTTTGGTATCAAAGCCAGACAGTTCTTCTTCACCTACGGAGAAAGCAACAACCGGGATGTCTTCTGCAGAAATACCAGCGTTAGCTAGTTCTTTATAGAAAGGAACGTTGGCGTCACCGTTGATGGTGGAAACGACAGCAGTCTTTTTACCGGCAGAACCGAATTTTTTGATTTCCGCTACACGGGTTTGCCAGTCAGAGTGACCGAATGGGGTGTAGTTGATGGAAATATCTTCTTTTTTCACGCCTTTGCTGATCAGGTAGGCTTCCAGAATTTTGTTGGTGGTACGCGGATAAACGTAGTCAGTACCTTCGAGAACCCAACGTTTTACACCTTCAGCAGACATCAAATAATCAACTGCTGGGATAGCTTGCTGGTTTGGCGCCGCACCGGTGTAGAAAACGTTTTTGGAAGACTCTTCACCTTCGTACTGCACCGGATAGAACAGCAGACCATTTAATTCTTCGATAACAGGCAATACAGATTTGCGTGATACGGAAGTCCAGCAACCAAAAATAACGGAGACTTTATCTTTGGACAGCAATTGTTTGGTTTTTTCAGCGAATAATGGCCAGTTGGATGCAGGGTCTACCACGACTGGTTCCAATTTTTTGCCCAATACACCACCAGCTTTATTTTGCTCTTCGATCATCATCAAAACGGTGTCTTTCAACGTCGTTTCGCTGATCGCCATGGTGCCGGAAAGTGAGTGCAATACACCGACTTTAATGGTATCTGCAGCGTGAGATACTGCCGCCCCAGTTGCTAAAGCAGCAACCCCAATGGCCAAACTGGTTTTTTTCACCAGCTTCTTAAGTGTGGAACTCATGATAGTCTCCTTCGACTTTTGTAGCGCTTTTTTAAGATGTTGTGAAAAAATTTTTGGGTGGCGTTAATCGACAAAACCAAAGCAGCTATCGATACGAATAATTTCGGCCTGCTGGATTTCGAATTAACGGAATTCATTTGCCGTATTTCGATACGCATAAATTCGTATTGCTTTTTTCCGAAAAACGGCTTGGCAGGAAGAGCAGAAATGGTGCCAATGTTGGCGCTTGTTGCGTTTTTGGCACCTTGTATACAAGCAACTTATTGTAAATAAAGAAATTTTTTATGCGGCCGGGGATCCCCTGCAGCTGCATTGCAAAAGCACCAAATTAGAGCTGTCCATTAATGGCGCAAATCAGGGCACCAAAAACGTCCTCTGCACCCACAATGGTGCACAATCGAGTTTTTTGAGGAATTAAGTGCAGATTAGAGGGATTGGAAACAATAATTGGAGACGAAAAGAGAGCTTTAAAACGCGGAAGAATATGCGCCCCGCATTTTTGTGGGGCGCACGAGTAATTAGAAGGCGGTAGTAATACCAAAAAGAACTAATAGCGCACCTAAAACCTGCGCGACAACACCCTTGGCGAATTTTTGGCTGTAGTGGCCGAGCCAGGAGGCGAGCACAACAACCATCGCACTGCTTGCCAATAGTCCAGCCGCAAAAGGCATAGCCGCTTCAGCGGGCAATTCCGTGCCGTGCACAAAACCGTGAATAATCGCGGTTAAGGCAACCACTACAGTTCGCAAAATCATCGAGCCTTTTACTGCGCAGGCGATCAAGCCACCCAGCACTACCAAAGTAGCAGTAATACCAGCTTCCATGGTGAGATGAGAAAATTGCGTGCCGAGCGCAATGGATACAGCCAGGATTGCGATAAAGGCTCCGATAAACCCCACTTTATGGCGCGTCTGAGTTTGCGCCAACCACAGGCCAGTGGCGACCAATGCCAACAAATGGTCCAAACCCGTCAACGGATGGAGAAAACCGTCCAGCCAGTCAACGTGATGATGCCCGGGGTGCGCAAGCGCCACAGCGGGAAACATGACGAGGGCAAATGCGATAAGTTTTTTCATTGGTGTTTCTCTCATTTAAGTGTTGGTTTTCGGCGTGAGCATGCCCTGTTTTTCGATAAACGCGACGATGTCCGCCACGCCTGTGCCATCTTTCAAATTGGAAAAAATAAACGGCTTTTCACCGCGCATTTTGCGCGCGTCTCTGTCCATCACCGAAAGATCCGCGCCGACGTATGGGGCGATATCAATTTTGTTGATGATCAACAGATCGGATTTGGTAATGCCGGGGCCGCCTTTGCGGGGAATTTTGTCGCCGGCGGAAACGTCGATCACATAAAGAGTAAGATCGGATAATTCCGGGCTGAAAGTCGCCGCCAGATTATCACCGCCGCTTTCAATCAAAATCACATCGAGATCGGGAAAGCGGTTCTGCAATTCCGCGACCGCCGATAAATTCATAGAGGCATCTTCGCGAATCGCCGTGTGCGGACAGCCGCCGGTTTCCACACCGATAATACGATCCGGATCCAGCGCCTCATGCCGCAACAAAAATTCCGCGTCTTCGCGGGTGTAAATATCGTTGGTGATCGCCGCGATGTTGTATTTATCGCGCAACTCGCCACACAGCGTTTTCATCAGCGCCGTTTTACCGGACCCCACAGGTCCACCAATACCAAGGCGCAGTGCAGGTTTTTTCATGAACGGTTCTCTGTTTTTTGAATAATGAGTTTGGTTTTTTTGTTTAGCCGGGGTCAGGATCTAAACAACCTCGAATACTGCCGCTCGTGTTTCGCCGATGCCATCACAACACCCAGCAAACTCCAGCCAATGTCTTCATCCGGCAATTGCAGGGCTTTTTCTGCGATTGGCGGAATATCCTTCATCAAACACACCAATAGTTTTTGCGCTTGGGTTTGGCCGAGCGGGACTAGTTTGGTGGCGGCGGCGATTTGGTTTTCCAGCCAGGCCCAGATAAATCCCTGCACCGCATCTGCAGCAGGAATTTTCCAGTGGTGGCACGCCAGCGCAAATTGACTGGCAAAACTCACATCGCCACTAAAATTTTCTACGCCCGGAATTTCCAGCGAGCGCATCAAGCGCTGCAAAGCCACACCGAGCTGTGTGTCTTCCAACATCAATTCCTGCGTTTCACGACAGGCGAGTAAAAATTGGTTCCAATCATTCGCGGTCGCCCAATCGTTTTCGCGCAACGCATTCATGCAGCGCAATAACACCGGCGCATCCAACTGGCCAAAACCAAAGGCCATAACACCGCGCAGCCAGTTTTCCATCGCGGCTTCATTGTTCAGCCAGCCGCTGTCCACCGCGTATTCCAATCCTTGCGAATAGGCATAAGCCCCCACCGGTAACGCGGGGCTGACTAAATGCATTAGGTGGAGCAGCGCTGCGTTCATGAATTAATGGTGATGGTTGTGCAGCAATAACATGGAGTGTTGATGCTGGCCGTGATAGGCACCATTTTCCGGTTGAAATGGCTGTTCCTCGTAATGCACTTCCAAATCCAAACCGCGCACCATATCGTCCAATACGTGATCGCGCAGATAGCGCAAAAATCCCGGGCCAATTTGCAATGGTACGTGGCGATTACCCAAGTGATAAGCCGCACGCGTCAGCAATAATTGATTTTGGCTGCGCACTTCGCTGACTTCTTCCGCAGCGGCAATCACTTTAATCAACTCACCGGTTTTACATTGCAGAACATCACCGTCCTGCAAAACTGTGCCACGCTCAATAAACCAACCCAATTCTTTGCCGCACGCGGTTGCCGTTTTGTAACGACTTTTTTGCCGCTCATCGAAAGTGAGCACCACTTGCATAGTGGCGTCTTGCGATAGCTTTTTGGCAATTTCAAAAACTTCCAGCATTTGCAATTCCACAATCAAATAATTTGAATTCCGCTATCAAAATAAAAAGTAGCGCTGAGCCAATGGCAATTCTTTGGCTGGCTCGCAGGTCAGGAGCACACCGTCCGCCCGGACTTCATAGGTTTGCGCATCCACTTCCATATGGGGTTGATAATCGTTGAGGATCATTTTGTCTTTGGTGGCGGTGCGGCAGCCTTTTACACCGACCAAACGGCGTTCCAAACGCAAACTCGCGGCAATGCCCGCTTCCAACGCCGCCTGACTGACAAAACTCACGGAAGTCGCTTTGCACATGCGACCGTATGCGCCGAACATGGTCCGGTAATGCACAGGTTGCGGTGTGGGAATGGATGCGTTGGGATCGCCCATGGGCGCTGCGGCAATACCGCCGCCTTTAATAATCAATGAAGGTTTAACGCCGAAAAATGCCGGTCGCCATAAAACCAGATCCGCCAATTTGCCTACTTCAATGGAACCGACTTCGTGCGCAATGCCGTGAGCAATCGCGGGGTTGATGGTGTATTTGGCGATATAACGTTTAACGCGGAAATTATCCGCAGGACTGCCATCGCCACTTAATACACCGCGCTGCACTTTCATTTTGTGCGCGGTTTGCCAGGTGCGACAGATCACTTCGCCCACTCGCCCCATGGCTTGCGAGTCCGACGAAATCAGCGAAAACGCACCGAGGTCATGAAGAATATCTTCGGCAGCAATGGTTTCTTTACGAATACGTGAATCGGCAAAAGCCACGTCTTCCGGAATATTCGGATCCAGGTGGTGGCAGACCATCAACATGTCCAGGTGCTCGTCCACCGTGTTGATGGTGTAAGGCCGCGTGGGGTTGGTAGAGGATGGCAACACGTTGGGCAGGCCGCAGGCTTTGATGATGTCCGGCGCGTGACCGCCGCCTGCGCCTTCGGTGTGATAAGTGTGAATGGTGCGGCCTTTAAATGCGGCAATGGTGTCTTCCACAAAGCCGGATTCGTTGAGTGTGTCCGTGTGAATGGCCACCTGCACGTCGTACTCTTCCGCCACCGACAGGCAGTTGTCGATCGCGGCAGGCGTGGTACCCCAGTCTTCATGCAGCTTCAGGCCCATGGCGCCGGCAAGCAGTTGTTCTTCAATGGGCTGCGGCACGCTGACGTTGCCCTTGCCCAACAGGCCGATATTCATCGGGAAGGCTTCCACCGCTTGCAGCATGCGGGCGAGGTGCCAAGTGCCGGGCGTACAGGTCGTGGCGTTGGTACCAGTCGCAGGACCGGTGCCGCCACCGATCATGGTGGTCACGCCGCTCATCAAGGCCTCTTCAATCTGTTGCGGGCAGATAAAGTGAATATGTGAATCGATGCCGCCCGCAGTGAGGATCTGCCCTTCCCCGGCGATCACTTCCGTGCCAGCGCCAATAATAATGTTCACGCCCGGTTGAATATCCGGGTTGCCCGCTTTGCCAATGGCGCTGATGCGGCCGTTTTTGATGGCGACGTCGGCTTTGACGATGCCCCAGTAATCAATAATCAAGGCGTTGGTAATCACTGTATCCGGCGTGACCGAACAGGATTCCTGCCCCTGCCCCATGCCGTCGCGGATTACTTTGCCGCCGCCGAATTTCACTTCTTCGCCGTAGATCGTGTGGTCTTTTTCCACTTCGATCCACAATTCCGTATCCCCCAGGCGCACCCGGTCGCCCACGGTTGGGCCGAACATATCCGCATAGGCGCGACGATCGATTCTGCTCATTACAAATCCCCCATAATCGCGCCGCGCAGGCCGTATACGCGTCGAAAACCGGCTAATTCCACCAATTCCACCTCGCGCTCCTGGCCGGGCTCAAAACGCACGGCGGTGCCGGCGGCGATATTCAGGCGAAAGCCGCGCGCGGCTTCTCGGTCAAAACGCAGGGCGGGATTGGTTTCGTAGAAGTGGTAGTGGGAGCCGACTTGGATGGGGCGGTCGCCGGTGTTGGCGACCAGCAGTTTTTTGGTGGCGCGGCCGACGTTGAGGTCGATGCTGCCGGGTTGGATTTGATATTCGCCGGGAATCATGGAGCGGTCCTTTAAACGATCGGATCGTGGACGGTCACCAGCTTGGTGCCATCGGGAAAGGTGGCTTCGACTTGCACTTCGGGGATCAGCTCGGCGACGCCTTCCATGACGTCCTCGCGGGTGAGGATGGTGCGGCCTTCGCTCATCAGTTGCGCCACTGTTTTGCCGTCCCGTGCGCCTTCCATAATCGCCGCGCTGATCAGCGCCACCGCCTCGGGATAATTCAACTTGAGCCCACGCGCTTTGCGACGTTCTGCCAGCAAGGCGGCGGTAAATATCAGCAATTTGTCTTTTTCCCTTGGAGTTAGCTCCACGGTTTTACCCCCAGTAATTTGAAGTGTCTTTCTGATTTGTCAGGGCTGCGTGCCAGCGATCACCACCGCTTCAGAGCTCCACCCGCCCTTCCCGGGATCGCCCACGAGTACGTCCATGTAGGCTCCCTCACCGACCTCCCTGTCGGTGAGGGTCCCGGAAAGGGCGGCTGAAACTCTTCCGCTCAAGTGCGGTGATCGGATTTATGTATTCCAAATGCGCGGCGCGACTGCCTGCGCGCCGGTTAAATCCATCCGCAACTCGCGCCACACATATTCAAATCCGGCGCGACACAAACGCGTGGACTGGCCGAGATAACGCACGATAAACAGCTCGCCTTTTTGCGTCAGACCCCATTGGTGATCCGGTGCCGGTGCGAGGGCTTCCAGCGCTTCCACTAAGGCGTCCACCCGGTCGCGAGTGGGCTTGAGCGTAGCGAGAAATGTGCCAGCCACCGGAGCATTGTGCAGACCCCAGCGCGCCTGCATACGCTCGTCGCCGCCATCAAAGCGATTGCGCTCGATCAGCAGCGGGCGATTGTCCCGGTAGATTTCCAGAATCTGTTCACACCGGCCTTCGGAAAAAACCTCATCAGACGCGGGCCTGCCGAGACAGACCACATCCCACACACACGCCCGCGCGTCGCCCTCAAGTTCCAGGCGGGTGCGCAGTCGACCGTTAGCGCCGTTGAAGACGATGGTTTCCTGCGGCAGCCACTCAATACACGATCCAGATGCACTACTTATGTGCACCTGCTGACGCTGCACCTCCTGGAAGCCCTGGGCGCGATAAATCTTGCCCGCCGAGGGGGTGGTGATCAGCCCGGTCGCACCGGGTGCGGCGGCTATGTTAATTTGCAGCAAATCGCCCAGAACCATGCCGCCCGGCGGGTGCAGCAAGTACACATGACAGCAGCCGTTTTCCTCGGGATAAAACGGCCTCTGGACCCGCAAAGGCCCTTGATGGCGAACGTGGCTCAAAACGGATTTCGCCCCACGCCGCTCCAGGTGCAGATCCAACTGGGCAAACCAGTGGCGCGTCTGGACAGGTTCGAGCGATAAAGACTGGTGATGTGACATGAATATTTCCGAGTATTGAAACGCCCGGAAAATCAAAGCTTTGCCGACAAAAGCCAGCAATTTTGCCAACCACGGGGCAAAATACGCCCCAAAAAGATGCATAGAATTTTTGCTATGCACCAATACAGCGCCATTGCGCCGGAGGTTTTATGATTTTCGACTTTCCCAAGCAGCGAGTTCAGGAGTTTTTGCACGAACTGCGCCAAGGCCTCCAAGGCCGCCAACCCGAAGACCTTTCCCCCACCCAACTCCGCGCCCTGCTCGAATCAGTCCTGCGCAAACTCAATCTGGTTACGAGAGAAGAGTTTGATGCTCAGCAGGCTGTGCTGCAGCGGACGCGGTTAAAGTTGGAGGAGTTGGAGAGGCAGGTGGGGGAGTTGCAGGAGAGGATTCATAAGGAGAAGGAGTAAGAGTTGCCCAATAGAGCCAACCCGACCAGCATGTGTATACATGCACACATTTATACACATCGGTTTGGGTGGGTTATATGAGAACCAACATTGTGATAGACGGCCAATTGATGGATGAGGCTCTTAAAGCATCCGGCTTGAAAACTAAAAAAGAAGCAGTCGAAGCAGGCTTGCGCGCCTTGATCAAACAACGCAAACAAGAAAGTATCCGCGCACTCCGGGGTAAATTGCGCTGGAAGAGATGAGAAGGGATAAATGATCTTAGTGGACACCAGTGTCTGGATTGACTACTACAACGGGCAAAATACTCCACAAACGTCCATTCGTTTTTTATTCAGAAAAACCGAGCGCGTCGGCCAACACCAAGAAAATCAAAGAGGAGCCAGATATCGCAAACACCCAATAAAATAAAGCACCCAAACATCGATCAAATTTCGTAGTATGCGCACGGATTAAACTGGCATTTGCATAGAGAAAAGCTAGACTCCCTTTCTCTAATTTATCGCTCCAAGATTTAGGAAACGCAACAGCCTGTGCAACGTTGATAATATCCCACCCGCTAAAAAATTCTGCTCCCAATGCGTCTTTGGTTTCCGGATTTTTCCTCAATTTTCGAACAGTGATCTGGCCGAACAGCACGAATAAAATACATGTAAAAAATGCTAAAACTGCCGGAATGGCGAGTAAAATAGAGAGGTTCATATAACCCCTATTGCGCTCATAATTTTGTCGTACCATTCACCGCCATGCTTTTTGGCGTATTTATTTGCTCCAATTGAGGTCGCTGCAGCTGCGCCCGCGATTACGACATCGCCCGCAATTCTACCCAGCATTGAGAAATTCGGCCTTCATTAGCCGGCTACACAATCGTATTTCACTCATTGTTAACAGCAATGTAATCGTTTAAACCCAACTTTAAGCAAGCGCAAAAGCATTGGCACAAGAATCATAGGAGATAATGGAGGGAGTGGGAAGCGCACGTTGGCATATCAAAGCGCGTCAAGATACTGCTTTCTACTCGTTTATGAAAGCCCGATCAAGACTTGGATGGTTAGGTCGGCAGCTGATCGCATTCACAACACTTGCTAGTGCAACATTGAGGCATTCTATCCCTTTTCCGACCTACCTTGATAATTCGCAGGCACTTCCGCATCCAATATCAAATTATGCATACGCTCGCACAAGCGTCTTTGTTGGATGATTAATTCTTCGGAAATAGCGCTTAGGGTTTGTACTTCCTGGCGCACCACCGCATTTTCTTCGCGCACTTGATGGGCGTTTTGGGTCATGCGTTTGCTGACTTGGTCCTGCTCTTGGGTGGCGAAAGCAATGGACTGGTTCAGCTGGGCGATGCTGCTTAAATTGGTTTTGAGCTTGTCGAGGGACAGAGTGACAGCGAGGCCGCGCTGTTCGGTTTCCGTGGAAATACGACGGCAGGATTCGAGCATGCTGAGGGTTTTTTCCGAATCGTCCTGCAGTGCCTTGATCAAGGAAACAATTTCATCGGTGGACTCGCGAGTGCGACCGGCGAGTGCGCGCACTTCATCGGCTACCACCGCGAATCCTCGCCCATCGTCACCAGCGCGTGCAGCCTCAATGGCGGCATTAAGAGCCAGCAGGTTCGTCTGCTCTGCGATACTGGTAATTACCGCCACAACGCTGTCGATGGTATGGCAGGCGTTGTTGAGATTGCGCATGCGCTCGGACGCCTGCTCGAGTTGCGAATTAATTTCCTGACTTGCCTGCACTACACCGCGCAGAGAGGCTTCGTCGCTATAGGCATCATTTACCGCCTGAGCGGCGGATTCCGCACTGGAAGCTATATCGTGGACAGCATTTGACAGGGTTTCCACCGCGTTCACCAAATGGTGGATATCGCTCTGCATGGATTCACTGCGCAGACGCAAATATTCGCGTTTTTCGTCGAGTTCACCAGCGGACGCCGCCAGTTTATTGGATACTTGCTGCACATCGCTCAAAAACAATTTGAGGCCCTGGATAAGATTGGCGAAGTGTTTCAAGCCGCTGATACTGTCATCCACCTGTATCCGAAAATCGATGACATTCTCCTTTTCCATCATTTTTTGCGTGGTGACCGTAAGCACGTCACCTACCGCCACATCCTTACGAGCCGCGTGAGTGAAGATTAAAAAGAAGACGGTTTCGCCAATCACATAGCCCGCGTGCATAAATACTCTGAGCCAGTGATCTTCCATATCGCGAAACAACCAAACACCAGCGCCGTGATGCTGTAAATAGCAAAACAGCAAATGATGTGCCGCAATGAGAACCGCCGCAACTATCAGAGGCAACCAATCGCGATAAATCGCGATAAAGGCAATCAGCACAAATACCCCAAAGTGCATTTCGATCAGCCCCCGCGCCTGGTGAATGTGCAGCATCACAAACACCATCCCAAAGGAGATCAACAAGATCGAGGACAGACGGGTTGCGGGATAGAGGAAGTAACTGGCAAAACTGAAGATCACTAGAGGTACACCGACCGTTATTACCTCATTCCAGGTCCCGTACCAAGGGGCAAGCGCTAAGGCGTAGAGGAATTCGAGTGCAATAACACAGAGAAAGATTTTATCCGCTCGTCTTGCGCGCTCTTTCCGCAGATCATCGATGGTGGTCGCACTTGACATATCCGTTCCTAAATGCGTAGAGGAATAGTTATAAACCTTTTTCACCCTAGCACATAACGGCAAATCCGCTAGCCAAATCATCATATTAACCATGCCTTTAAATAGGGCATCTAAGTGGTAATTGCCTGTTATAACAAAATATTATCGACTTCGAGTTTTGATTTTATCTATATATAAGAACCGGCTAACTATTAACCATGAAACTATTAGAACCGCTTAGACCATGCCGGTGTAGTACGCAATAACTATAAACCCTATGTCCATTACTGGATTCGAACCCCCAAAAAAGGGAGGGTCAAGGAATTTGTCCTAATCAGATGGATACCCTGGGAGAGGGTTGGGTGCAGCAAGCCTGCCCACTCTTCCACCCCCCTAACACTGGCCAACAGAAGCTTCTCGCGCCATAGCAATTTATTTTTGCGAAATTAATCACAAAAAATCCAATCCTCAATAACAAGAAAAATAAATTAATCTTTTAGCACTTGGACCCCACCACATCCGTAAAGGAGTTACGTTTGTGAACATACCAGATAGGATTCTGCACGAAGATAAAATTGGCACCGCCGTTCGATATCAACTTCCCAACAGACGCCATTGGCTTAATAAAAAGTCCGGCCGCAAAATTTATATCGAGCCTGACCCCCTTCAATACGTTACCAATCTCAATGGCTATGATCAGATGCAGGTGTGTAAAAGTATTGAAGAACTCGCCAGCATTCCCTTACCCCTAGATGGAGCCGTCAATAAACAACGTCCCGCGTTTTTTAAAGCAAAGCACGCGGATGCTAATGCTTTTAGATTTTTAATTAAATATCGAGTTACTTCTGAGGCAGTGGTTATTTCGGAAATCTGTCTTAATGACACACTGTTTGGTGTAAAAGATAATTCAAAGGATGAGAGAGCTTGCCTTTACCATGTCAAAAAACTCGATGTTACGAATTTCCATTCCGGTGTTGATCTTAATACGGTAGCTACGCTACCTAATACCTGGGTATTGGAAGATCCTGTGCTTGAGGTCAAAACAAAGATCGCTGCAGTTAACGGTATGCTCAATGACTTGCGAAAGGCGTCCTGGTTAATGGGGATTCATGCTGAGCACGCCTACCCTCAAGATGAGATCAAAGGCTACACTCTCTTCCACAATCCCAGCGAATCCGCATTACCTGACTTTTTCGAGTCAGTCAGGGACAACTTGGGTTTTACCACTGAAAATGCCAAACATCTTGCAGAGATTCTGGCCGATATCCAAAGAAAAGGTCAACCAGTGAAATGGGTAGTGCACAGCCAAGGTGGAATTATCTTTAAACAAGCGGTCGCCCATCATATTAAAAAGTACCCCGGTCAATCCTTGGATAAAAACTCCGTTGTATTCCATGCGGGGGGTAATAACAAGAAGGAAACTGAAAAGCTTTTAGGTCAAGTTGGAATTCGCAAAAACGCTCCAGACAAGGATAATCCTTTTGACCTTGTTCCTCATTTGGCAGGAAGAAATGACCTGTACCCGGCAACCATAAAACGTACCTTGCAATTCTGGAAAAAGGTCAAAGGCAACGAAACCGCCAGTGTCGTTGAAAGTCCTCATACACTCCCCTTTATCAGCCTTGAGGCTTATCATCACTTTCTGACACTGGCGGGCGACACTAAGTCTGCTTCAAGGGTGGAAAAGTATATGAAAAGGCTGGCCAACTCGTGAAACCTCAGCCACTATTGTCACCTAGAATTCTGGTCTTTTTACTTATGTCATTGATTAGCACTCTTTTCGGTTGCAAACCGGCTTCCCTACAGGGGCCGGACTTCAACCAGACCATTCCTAAAATCCTGCATATAAAGCCAGGCATAACGGTTACATATGAGATGCCTAGCAATATGTCCAACTTGATGAATTTCGGAATTCGCTATCCAAACGAATCTCCAAGAACAATAACGTTTGATACAACGGAAGAGCATAAATTTCAGTTATGGCATTGGCGAGAATCGGTTATGCTCGATGGTGCTATGTGGGACTACAAGATGAAAGGCAGGGCTGATCTAAATTTAAGAATCGATATCGCCTTGAAACCTGAATTAACTAGCCTAAAATCTTTTATCGCTTCTCTATATGAAGAATTCTATAACGGAGAAAATGGACTAAATACTAATTTCCGACGCAAGCGCCCAAATCGGTCGGATGATGAACTCGGCAGTTGGATAAAATCAATACCTAACGACTTCTCCGAAATCTCCGTCAACGGAGCACCCGCATTCACGTGGTCAGAGGATAGTAGAGATACAGGTCAAGGCGCTAGATATTATGCCCTTGAGTTTCATGATCGATATTTTTTGACTTTCGCATTTCTATCCTCGATCTCCGCCCGCAATACTAAAGAGCTGGAAATGGCCAAAGGCAGAATTCCGCAGGATATAGCAGCATTTATGGAAAGGGTACACGTGTTTCAGAAATAGAAAATTAAATAGTTTCTATTGTTTTATAGGTACCCCAGCGAAATTTGCCAAACAGGGCGACAGTGTTCTCAACTCACGAAGTCTGAAATTCAGAATTTATTACTTTGTTGAGGTTCATGCTATTCGAAAATCCAGATTCAACCGTTTCCAATGATTGCGAAGCCACTGCTTGTGGTTTTCATTCATCGGCAGGTTTTTTAAAGCTTCCGGCCATAAAGTTCTGGCTTTTTCCATCACATCGTTCAGATGCCATCTGATGGCTCGCCACGGAATATCAGAATGTTCGGACCAATATTGAAAATGCTGTAGAGATACTTGATACCAATCCTTGGTTTTACCAAGATTGAGGGCAAACTGTCGTTCATTTTCCACGTAAACACCGGTGGTTACTATGTCGTAAGAAGGTGAAAGCCGCGGAGTTATTTTGTCCATATAAATAAGGCTCCAGTTTTTCAAATGTGCATCACCATTGGCGAGTAGAACGTTCACAAGTAGCCGTCTAGCAAGCTGTTGCGCATCAGCCAAACCATCACCAGAAAATAAGTAAAGAACACGAGCGATTTGCTCATAGTTGGCTGTATTATATTTTTCGTGCGGATATTTAACAAAAACCTGTGCAAAATCCTCCATATGAATCCGTTTGCCTTCTTCTCTATCAAAACGTTTAATTGCAAACGCTAAATTTTCTTGCGGAAGATTGATTGGCGGTAAATTAACAAGCTTGTCCAGAGCAACAAGTTTGATATCCGGAATATTAACACCAACCATCGCAGCAAGTGACATAGAGCTGTATTCATTGAGCGGAACATCTTTATGCTGTGTAGACGGCGTTTTCACAATCCAGTCGCCCAACTCACCTTCCGCGGGCAGATTATATCGCCCATCCTTTTTGTTCATGGAGAACTTCATTTGGACACCGGCAAGAGAAAATCTATTTTTTTCTCCGCCTTTTAGGATTTTTTTTCCGAATTTTACCGGGTTTACCTCAGCATTGATATTTAACGCTGCTCTCGGAACCTCTTCCGGGTCCATAGGTTCTGCCATTAATGCGCCAGGTAAATCTCGGCCGAGATATGAAAAAATATGAAACTCGTTATCCACATGAACTTTCAAGCTGTGAGCGATATACTCTCTTAAAGATCCTTCTGGCATTAAATTCGATAGTATTGGATGGAGTCGTTGTGAACGCACCAGTGGTTCAGCCATGAACTTAACTGAGCGAGGAAATTTTGGATGGGTGATTAAACTCAATGTTGGTCGCAACGAGTCCTGTCGATATTCACGAGCAAAACTCAGTATATTTCTGCCATTAAGGTATCCCGTCAAGTAACCTATTAGCTTTCCATGTAACGTAAGTTTGAGTACGTTAACTTCATTTTCTCTTCCCTGACTCATGGATCATCTCCTAATAACCCATCCCATGGATCGTCAGATACAGGTTTTTTGCTTTCATTAGGCTGTTCGCTCTCTTCGGATTTCTCGCTAAGGATCGCTATGACAGTGTCGAGTTTTTCGTTTGGTATCAAGAGAATTTCGCTATTAAGCCCCTTGGCGATCAGTTCGAGCGTGTCAAGCCTTGGGTTTCCCTTCGACTCCAAAAGTTGGTACTGCTGGCGGGAGATGCCTATGCGGGACGGCATATCACTTTGCTTAAACTTCAAGGCCAAACGCCGCGCTTTTATCTGTTGCAAAAGAGATTTCATTGGGAAACATATATGTTGCATTTCAATTTGTAAGCAACATATTAGTTGCCAACCAACCAAAAAGCAACATATAGATTGCTTTCAAGGTTGTCACTACAGTAAAGCAATATATAAATTGCTTTTCACATTATAACTGCGGAAATGCAACTTTTTTGTTGCTTTTGGATCAATCTACCAGCTCCGCTACTGCCTTAGACTCGAAAGGACGGCGCGGACTCTACAGCCAAACACAAATCCATAACCATTCGACAAACACGAATAACTACAAATGAAATCTTTCCTGCTTATCTGTATCCCCTTCATTTTTTCTTGCTCCATCATCAGCACAACTTCAACATTGCCAGAAAGAGTCGCTCTTTCAAGAAGCGACGGCTCTACAATTGACTTTTATATGAAATTTGATTCTGCCAAAACACTTTTGCTTTATTTACAAGGTTCCGACTGCAACAGTGTTTTGCACGATAGATTTTTGCAAGACCATATCGAAAAGCTCTGGCCTTCTGCAGATGTACTATTGGTTGAGAAACGTGGCATCACTGCAGATTTACCGCCTTCTTTTGACGCAGCGCGATCAGGTTGCCCCCAAGAATATATTCAGCACGATAATCCCGAACAAAGAGTTACGGATCTGAAAAAGGCGCTTAATTCAGTCCAGCAAAAATATGCTTACCAAAAAGTGATAGCCCTTGGAGGCAGCGAGGGCGCTCAAATAGCTGCAATGATTGCAGCAGAATCCGATTTAATAGACGCTGCAGTTCTGATCAATGCCGGCGGCCGCTATTTTCTGGATGATGTACTTCACAATATCCGTTTGACCACGCCGGAGGATATTCTAGAGGAAGAAATCGCCGGCTTCAGCGAATTTGCCAAGCAAATTGTTATGGGAGATTTTTTTGAGTTGGAGGTCAGCAATCACGGTTATAAATGGTGGCGCAATATGTTGACTTACGATATGCAAAATACCTTGACCTCAATTCGCATCCCCACTCTTATTATTCAAGCAGGCCAGGATAAATCTGTATCAGCGGAAAATGCTACTGCCATGGTGGAAAACCTTAAAGCTTCGGGAAAAAGCAATCTCGACTTTGTGGTTTACCCCGATTTGGATCACGGCCTAATAAACACAGATGGAATTTCAAAAGCGGAACAGGTGGTTGAAGATATTCACCACTGGTTAAAACTGCATATCAAATAAATTAAGACCATCCCACTCGTAGCGTCATCGTTTGACTTAAGGACACTACGAGCGCGTCCCCATGCTATTACGACTAGTGTTTTTTAGGTGGCAACTCACTATATTTCGGCAGTTCATGTGATTCCACATACCAGCAGGCGCGGGAGTCCCAGAAGATATTTTGCTGTGGCCTGATTTCTGGATCGTCGTCTAATGTACCTGCGGGTATCACCACATTTTTTCCGCCTTTGACATGCCATGGCAGAGACGAGCCACAATTTTTGCAAAAGCAGGTAGAAAAATATTTTGCCTCGGGAATTTCAAAGCGCCCTACTTTTTCTTCACCGCTCAACCAACGAAATCTTTCCGGCGGAACGAATATATTGGAGGCGTGGGCGGAGCCGGTAAATTTTCGGCAGCGTTGGCAGTGGCAGTACTGGAAAATTTTAAAAGGCGGGTCGATTTCGTAGGTTACGGTGCCGCATAAACAACTTCCTTTCATAAATGTGTCTCCGCTAGTCAGGTTTGCTGGGTTGGGCGATTAGGATGTTGTGTACCGCGTGATTATCGACCCATATTGCAGTACATTTCCACAAGTCATTTCTGCAACGAGTCCGTTATGGAATTTATTTTTTTGGGCACATCCGCTGGTACACCAACCAAGTTCCGCAACGTAACAGGTTTCGCATTGCTGGAAACGTCCGGCCGGAGCTGGTATTTGGTCGACTGCGGCGAGGCAACGCAGCATCAGATTTTGCGCACGCCCTTATCTTTGCGCAGCCTCGGCGCCATTTTTATCACCCATATTCACGGTGATCATTGTTATGGTCTGCCCGGAGTTTTAGCCAGTGCTGGCATGAGTGGACGCGAGGAGCCGCTGGTAATTGTGGCTCCCGCAGGAATTCAGGAATGGCTCAACAGCACTATGCTGCACACATCCTTGCATCTGCCTTTTGAATTGCAATTTCTCGCTGCAGAATCTTTAGCGGAACAGTCGATCGGCAATTATGTCGTCAGCTCTGTGGCCTTATCTCATCGAGTTCCGTCTTATGCCTACAGCTTTACCGAGGTGCGCCAGGAGTCGCGTCTAAATCAGGAAAAATTGCAGGCGCATGGCATTGCCCGCGGTCCGCTCTGGGGAGAAATCAAAAAAGGTGTGGATGTCGAGTTAAACGGAAAGTGGCTCCGCGCAGAAGAGTATTTACTGTTCGATTATGAACCGCGAAAAATCGTAGTGTGTGGAGACAATGACACGCCGGAATTGTTGGCAAACGTCAGCGCTGGATGTCACGTGCTGGTTCACGAGGCGACCTATACCGAGGAGGTAGCACGGAAATCCGGCGAGCTTTGGGGACATAGCTCTGCCGCCAGAGTCGCCTCCTTTGCCAATAATGCCGCTATTCCCAACCTCGTCCTCACCCATTTCAGCCCGCGTTATCAGCGAGATGCAACCAAATCACCGTCCATTATGGATGTGCACCAGGAGGCCTCCGCGAACTATCAAGGTAATCTGTTTCTGGCAGAGGACTTTGCGCACTACCGCTTGGATAAAACAGGGGTGCTTCACCGAATTGAACCGTCGTCAAATCCAGCTTAATAGGGATTCTCAGCGAGTCCCTACGCAACACTGCCGAATTTTCTTACACCCGTGTCATTTTTTCTGTCATCAGCAGATTTTCGGCGACATTTGTCTAATTTTTTTGTTTGCAAATCAATCATATAGGAAGCCCCTGGTCCAACCGGCACAAAACGGCACGAGACGTGCTAAGTGTCACGCTGCTTCGCAATGAGAGCCAACCTTGGCTATAGCGGACACTTCAACAAGACGGAGACTATATGAAACGATTGATTGCCAGGGCCTTATTCGCGGCCTCAACCAGCTTATTAAGCTTAGGGGCTTTTGCTTTACCCTTAAGTGAGTACAACCTGATCGTTGCGGAGGATTACACGCACCAATCCTCTTCTGTCGGCGGTAAGATTTTCGTCGGCGGCAACGTCATCGCCAAAAATTCTCTTGACCTCGGTCTGGATCTAACCAAAAGCCCCACTTTGGATTCGCTGACGGTTGTCGGCAATATCACCGGCAACAACAGCTGGTTCAATGTACAGGCAGGCAATGTGGTCACCGGTGGTAATGTGAGCGGCACCGGCTTTAATTTCAACGGCGGCGGTAAACTGCTCAAGGGCAACCAGAGCGACCTGCAAAATCAACGCGACAACATCATCAGCGAGCTCTACGATACCTCTGAACGCTACAGCAACCTGACTGCCAACGGCAGTGTTGTTGCGAGTCCCAACGTTGTATCTTTGAACTATTCCGGTTCCGACAGCGTGGCTGTGTTTTCCGTGAACGCGGCTGATGTTTTCCGTCAAAACGCTCGTCTGGAGTTGAATGCCGGTTCCGCTGAAACCGTCATCATCAACGTTTCCACCGCTCACCTGGTTGGCGGCGCGGGCCAATTGGCTTATGACTTCACCGCTCCTGGCGGAATTAATTTCACCAGCGGTTTTGCCGCTAACGCCGATGCTTTCAACCTGGGCGCCAGCAATATCCTTTGGAACTTCTACGATGCGACCTATCTGAACCTGCAAGGCCTGGATACTTTCCGCGGTTCTTTGCTGGCTATAGGCGCAGATTTGGTGAATCTGGGCACAGCTGACGGTTCTATCGCCGTAAAATCGCTGATCCAAAATCGTCAGATCCACAACTATACATTTGTGCCACCATCAGAAGTTCCTCTGCCGGCTCCGTTGCAATTTATGTTGATCGGCATGGCATGCTTGTTCGGCTTGCAACAGTGGCGCAAGCGTAAGCAAGCAACCACAGAAGAAATTAATGCAGTCCCTGCATTGGCTTGAAATTAAAGAAATAAAAAAGGCCCTTCGGGGCCTTTTTTATTGCGCGTGATTTGTCCATCACCAGTTCATCTCATACATAAATCTCGGATTTGGCTCAGGGCCTCACAGAAACAAAATGTCCGATAAGACACATCGGGGCGTTTGCTGGGATCAGCATTAGCTGATTTCTGAATAGACAGAGCCATCAGGTCAGAACTCTACAATGAATTTTTCAACCCTATCACTTTCTCCAATAAACTGCTGTTGCCTGAGGCTTCCGCCTGCTTTTGCAACTTATCCAGAATATCCAGAGCCGCTTTTCTTTTTCCGTCCATTTTAAGTGCCTCGACGTAATGCAATTGAATGTCCGGAATATCAGCAATAGATAGCGCTTTCTGAAAGGTAAATATGGCGCGCTCGATATTCTGATTTTTCAAAGCTGCCTGGGCATAGGTATCCAACAGCGCCGGATTTTCTGAGTTGGCGAATCCTTCGGTCAATTGCAACGCTTTGCGCCAATCTGTTGCTGCTTCAGAAGCTAGCAGAAATGACGCGTAGTTATTACGCACTACATCATTATCGGAATAGTTCGCTAAAAGATTTTCATAAAGTGCCGCAATTTCTGCCGGAGTCCCGGATTGTTGCAGAAAACGGGCATAGGCAATCCCCACTCCAGCACTGGGACTTCGTTGATACTGCGTCTGAAGCAATTCGAGCGCCGCTTTTTCATCACCGGCATTGCGTTGCAACTCCGCTAATAAAACCGCGCCCTCCCCCCAATCCGGATATTGCTGCAGAGCGGCCTCCACTTTCTCTTTTGCCTGCGGCAACTCTTTCGCATCCGCAAGACGTGTATGCAACAGAAGTGCACTTAAATCGGCAGGATATTGCACAATATGCTTGTGCAAAAATTGCTTTAATGATGCACTATCACGTATTTGCTGAGCGCTTGTCACCATTGCCTGCAACGCCTTGTCAAAACCTCCGCGCGCACTGACTGCTGCGGCAAAATCCTGCATAGCGGCTTTGTGGTTGCCCTGTTGCTGTTTAATAAAACCACGGAAATAGGCAATATCGGCCGAGTCCGCATTCAACTTCTGCAATTGTTCGAGAATTTTATTGGCGTCACCGTAATTTTTGCGCAATGCCGCCAGCTGCAATTGCATGCTCATCAAGGAAATATCATTGGGGTATGCTTGCAGGGCCTTGCTCAATTGCGCATCCGTATTGGCGTAATGGCCCTTGCTGAAGCTCTCGGCAATTAAATATTTCATAGCGTCATAATGTTTGGGGTCCAGCTGCAAAACCTTCTGATAATAATCATGGGCTACGCCACTCTTTCCCTGCCGTTGATTGTGCGCGGCCAACATTGCCAGGGCTTCGACGGAATTGCGGTTTAAGCTCAATAACTTATTAAGGTGTGCCACCGCTTTTTCCGTCTGATTTTGTTGCATCAATAATTTGGCCTTAAGCAACAAGGCGGATTGGTGGCTGCTGTTAACACTGAGGACCTGATCCACATAAGACTCGGCGCTGTTCCAATCCTGCGTCAACCATGCAAGCTCAGCGAGCAATGCACGCGCTTCATAAAGGGCTTTTTCATCATTTTCCGCGCGTTTTTCAATGGTGAGCAAATCCTGCCGCGCCAACTGGAGATTATTATTAGCCAAAGCCGCATATACGCGGTAAAAAAGCAGCCCAGTTGGATTGGTTGCCGATTGGATATAGCGATCAAGCAACTCCCCCGCTTTTTGCAAATCCTGGTTTTTCACCAGATCGACATGCAGCGTCTGCAAAGCATAGGCTTCGGGGAAGCGTTTTATATAGGAAACCAGAGTTTCCACTGCTGGCGCTTGTCCGTCCCGCTCAAAAATCAATTTTGTTAATTGCAAAATTTGCGGTTCCGGATAGCGCACCTGTTCAATCAGTGCGGTCAAATCGGTAATGGTCGATTCAACATCGCCGCGCTCTTGGTTGACTTCAGTGCGCAGCAATCGATATTGCAATGGGTCCTTCGCCAACTGAATAGCGCGATCCAACGCAGACAGCGCGCGTTCCCAACGGTGTTGTTTTTTAGCGCTTACTGCGGCAAGCCCCCACAATTCGGCGCTTTCAGGATAGGACTTCAAACTTTCATCCACTATCTGATCCGCATCCACCCAGCGCTCTTCCGCAATGGCCAAGGCAATAGAAAGCTGCGCGCTGTGTGCACTGCCCGGACTCAGTTCGCGCAGTTTTTTCTCGGCACTGCGCGCTACCTGTAAGTCGCCGGTGAGAATCGCCAGCTCACCGTGTTCAAATAGGTAATCCGCGTTTTGCGGGTCGAGCTGTGCCGCTTTGGCAATATGAAAAAGCAGCGCCGCCTGATCCTGCTTCTCCCGCGCAATCTTGGCAAGACCATAATGGGCTTGCGCACTATTGGGATCCAGAGCCAATGCATTGCGATATTCGACGCGCGCTTTATCCAATTCTTGCTGCTGGTAGAATCGATCCGCATTTTCGAGATAATCCTGTGCGGTGTTTTTATTTTTACATGCTGTTCCCGCCATGACAGCGGCAAGCAAAACGACGGGGGCTAGGCGGAAATAAGACACCATAAATACCTATTTAAAAGAAGAATCCGGGAGATATTGGAGAATCACGGGATGTGCCGAGGCAATAAATTCTGTAATGATTTGTTCTGACTGCGCCAAGTTGTTGGCGTCTACCACGGGAATCGTCACACGGATCAAAGATCCGTCACTACGCCCCGTGCTCAAAAAATCTTTCAGCAGCAACCATTTTTTATAATATTCGTTGGCGACTATCATCCCGCGCTCAGCGAACCAGTAGTACACCAATTGCTTCTGTCCTTCGCGAGTAATAAGAGTCCGGTTTACCGGCATTCCATTTAGATAAGTGCGCTCAAAGTTTTCCATTTCCCAGCCACCTCCGGGAATGCATACTCGCGGCGAATGGGGCGATTCACCATTGCGTTGGTTGGCGTAAAACGCAATATACAAATTAATCGGCTCCATCCGGTCCGGGTGATGAAAATTCATCATTAAATAATCACTGAAAGATAATTTCCTTTCGATATCAGCATCTATAATCGACATTTGGCCGCGCCACATTCCCAATTGATGGGGGAATAACGCAAGATTGGTTTCCGGCACGTTTGTGCGCTGAATATTGCTCAACACGTACAACGCAGAACCAGAAAAAATCAGCAATATCAGCGCGCAATACGCTGGCCGGGTGTGCAGATTTACCACCCCCACTGCGGCGCCGACTTTTGGACTGTCAATGCCGACGCATTCGAGCAAAGGTCGGCGTGACGTCAACCGTTCCAGGAGAAACACTTCCGCAAGTAATAGCAATAAACAGCCGCCAAAGGTGAGCCAACCTTCCGCATCGTGAACCAACCCTTCTACCACGACTTGGCCGTATTTCTCGACCAGCACTGCAGTGAGCGCAATGCGCAAGCTGTTCATCAAAATAGTGATGGGAATGGTGGAGGCGAAAATCAGCAGACGCTTAACAAAATGCGCCTGATAAAAATATGCGAGGATAAAACCTATGCTCATCAGCGGGTATAAAAAACGCAAACCGCTGCACGCTTCCACTACCTGTAATTGCACATTGCCGAGGTCGATGATATTACCGCTGAGAAAAACGGGTATGCCCATCCAGCGGATAAACATCACCCCCAGTTCCGACGACAGCAATTGCAGACGCGCTGTCAAAATGGCCTCGATAAAATAGGGAACCGGAATGGCAAACAATAAAATCAAAATTGGCGCCAGCAATAAGCGCCCCGCTCCTTTTCCAAGATAGGCATAAGCCAATCCCAAAAGCAGAACCACAAAAGAAATTTGTTTCGCAGCAAATAGCGCGCTGATTTCTCCCAACAGCAGCAACACCACCGCAAATGCGATCATCCACACGCCCCAGACGCTGCCGTTGGCCGCACTGGTGCGGATGTCCTGGCGGCGTTCGTAGATGATGTAAAGGCTGATCAGCGGAATTAAAAATCCGTGACTAAATTCGGTTTCCGTCATCCAGCGCTGCCACAGATTGTGCAACGCTGGCAGGTACAGAAAAGGGATACTGACCAGAGGAAAAAGCGACCAGTAGCGGGAGAAAAACCTCATAAAAATTCAAATCCAGAAGGGGCAAATGCCCGAAGATCCTTTTATTTTCCCTACAAGCGGCTTATGCCTTACAACCTGCGCGTATTTTTATAGGTGCAATATGCTTTTTGCAGACCTGTAATATCGGGTATCACCAGTTCTTCCACTCCCACACGTACATGCATCAATTCGTAAACGTGGGTGGCAGTGTTGTAGCCGAGAATATCTTCTTTGGAAACCGTGATATTGCGCGGAATCCCCTGAGTCGGAATGGCGATAAACGGCACTTCATCATCAACGCCGGTAGAGTTGAACACCGCAATTCGCCCGTTCGGGTTGATGCCCGCCACGGACTCTCCGTTGAGTTTTTCAAAACTCAACAAGGGCACACGGCCATTGCGCCAGCTGTAATAACCGAGAAACCAGTCAGGTCCACTGTTATCCGGGAAAATCGGCGCCACCAGTGCCATTTCCGCTACCGAGACCACCGGCACCAATAAAGTCTGCGCCTTAATGGGAATCATCATGCATTCCACCGGGTCGGACGGCAGATTTTCCAGATCACTCATAAAACATCTCTCTCGTTACGACTGCTGGGGTCGCAATCCCTCTTGGTGCAATTTGACGAACCGCCGCGCCAGCTCAGCCGGCGTAGCACTGAATTGGGCACAACCTTTTTTTGCCACGCTTACCGGCATGGAATCGATGGTGCAGGAAGCGGCTTCTTGGATCCACACTTGCCCGCCGCGGTGGTGCATCATGGTGCAGCTGTTGGCGCCGTCGTCCCCCATTCCGGTAAACACAATGACCCCGCCGCGCTCGCGATACACCCTGGCGACTTTGGCGATCACCTGATCGATCGATGGTCTATAGCGACCACCCCAAGGCTCCTGCAGAGGCGATAAAACGCCGCCCTCCAATAATTCGACTTGATGCTGCGGGGATATGAGATACACGGTGTTTTCGCGAATCACCCGCGCTTCTTCCGTGGTTTCCACAGCCCAACCGCAGTGGCGGGTCACGACCTTTTGCAGGTTGCTCATCGCCTGGTGTTCGATGTGCTGAACATACAGCAACGCCACGCCTTCCAGTTCATCCGGCAAACCGGCGAGAAATTCCGCTACGGCTTCCGGTCCGCCCGTTGAGGCGGCCAACACCCAGACCTTTTTGGCGCGACGGCGAGTCTCTGCGGCCGAATCGCGCACCAACTGGCGCAGCTTCAACGCTAGGCGCCGCTCTTTCTGCTGGCGGATTTCCGCGGGCAACAACGGCTTTTCATCCACCGCTTTAGTCGGCGGGGGAACGATCTGCAGATCGTCTTCATATATGACCGGCGGACCATCGAGATCGAGATAGTCCATCACGCTGCGCACACTCGGATCGTGCAGATCCAGGTTGGCAACCCAGACATCCACCTGCGGCAGAGGCGTGGTTAAACCGGGTTTGATCTCCACCGAAGCGGCCACGTTATAGCCCGCACCTTTTACCAAACGGCCCAGCTCGCTCACTTGCTTGATCGAGGCTGCGATCACTCCTATCGCCAGACCGTTGTTCATCATCACGCGCTTCTCATATCAACCGGCGACCCGGACGCTTGTAGGTCACGCCTTCTTAGGCTGCTTGTTGAGAAGCGATTCCATGGTCTTGAGCAGCACTTCTTCCTGATAAGGTTTGCCGAGATATTCGTTAACCCCGATATTGAGCGCGTGCTGCCGGTGTTTGTCGCCAGTGCGTGAAGTAATCATGATGATCGGCAAATGGCGCAAACGGCTGGTTGAGCGCACGTTCTTCGCCACCTCGAAACCGTCCATACGCGGCATCTCGATATCGAGCAGCATCAAGTCCGGGATTTCTTCCTGCAGCACCTGCAGTGCATCCACACCATCTTTCGCCGTAATGACGTTGAAGCCTTCGCGTTCGAGGAAGCGGGTCATCACCTTGCGCACAGTCACCGAGTCGTCCACTACCATAATGGTTCGCTGCGACGGTTCGGTCTGCGGCAAATAAGCCTGGGGTTTTGCCGGAGCAGGCAAACTGCTGAGCGCGACTTCGCGCCGCACCAGGGCGTGCGGATCGAGAATCACCACCACAGAACCGTCGCCCATCACGGTAGCCCCGGACAAACCTTGCACAGCGGCGAACTGCGGGCCCAGGCTTTTCACCACAATTTCGCGGCTGCCCTGCAGACCATCCACTTGCAGCGCCATAGTGTGCTGCGCCGTGCGCACCAATATGACAGGCAGAGGTAAGACCTGGCCTTCCAGATTCGGCAAATGGTCGCGATCCAGCATGGTAGCCAGATAACGCACCTGATAATTCTCCCCGGCGTACTCGAAGCGCGCTTCGGGATGGCTGTAATAGTGTTCGAGCTCGAACGGGCTGACCCGTACGATACCTTCGATGGTGTTGAGAGGAATGGCGTAGGTCTCATTGCCCAGCTGTACCATCAACGCGCGGTTGACCGATACGGTGAACGGCAGGCGCACAGTGAACTGGGTGCCGACGCCCATCTTGGAGTCTATGACGATGGTGCCGCCGAGCTGCTTGATCTCCGCCGCTACCACGTCCATACCGACGCCACGGCCGGAAATATGGGTGACGTTTTCCGCCGTACTGAAGCCCGCCTGCAGAATAAACTGCATGACTTCGTGATCGCTGAGATTGGCATCCGCAGTCATCAGGCCGCGTTCAATCGCCTTGGCGCGCACTCGCGCCAAGTTGATACCGCGACCGTCGTCCGCCAGACGCAACAGAATATCGCCACCCTCGCGGGCGAGGCTGAGCAGAATACGACCTGTTTCGGGTTTGCCTGCCGCTATGCGGTCGGTCGGCGTTTCGATACCGTGGTCGACCGCGTTGCGCAGCATATGCTCCAAAGGCGCGACCATACGCTCGAGTACCGAGCGATCCATTTCACCTTCGACGTTATCCAGCTCGAAATTGACGTGTTTGCCGAGCTCACCGGACACCTGCCGAACTATACGGCGCAGGCGCGGTACAAGGCGGGAGAAAGGCACCATGCGCGAGCGCATCAGACCTTCCTGCAACGCAGAGTTGATGCGCGACTGCTGCAACAGCAGGGTTTCGGCATCGCGGATCTTTTCGCTCAGAGTCGCTTTCAAGTCCACCAAGTCGGACGCCGACTCCATCAGCGAGCGGGTCAACTGCTGCAACTGGGAGTAGCGGTCCATCTCCAGCGGGTCGAAACCTTCGTGGCTCGCCATTTTTTCCTGGCGGAATAGAACCTGGGCTTCGGTTTCGATATCGAGACGGCGCAATTGTTCGTGCAAACGGCGCAAGGTGCCATCCACTTCGTCCACCGCACCGCTCAAATCGCTGATCTGCTGTTCCAGGCGGCCGCGGCTGATAGAGGTTTCGCCTGCGAGGTTGACCAATTCTTCCAGCAGGTCCGCGGAGACCTTGATCATCTCCTGCGAACCCTGGCGTTTGGTCGTTTGCGGCATGGCTGGTCCGCGCGGCGCCGGGGCCATAAAGTGGTCATCCAGGTCGTCGCCCTCATCCACCGGGCTGACCGCCTTAGCAACAGGCGCGCTGGGCACTTCCTCCGTGACTGGTGCTGCTTCCACGGCAGCGGACGGCGCAACTGGTTCTGCTGCTACAGGTGCTTTGACTGGCGGCGGCACGGCGGCAGAGGTCTTGATCGGCTCCGGTGGCGGCTCACCATCAAGCCGCGCTTTTACAGCGCGCACGCCGTTGAGCACTTGATCTTGATAGGCCAACAATTTTTGGAAATAGGTGGGATCGCTCGATGGGTCGCTTGAGACAATCAAGAAGGATTCATAGTCGTGCGCGAGCTCGCCCAAGTTTTTCAGGCCTGCCAAGCGCGCACCACCCTTCAGGGTGTGCAGCGCACGCTTCATAGTGTCCGGAGCGTCGCGGTTATCCCAATTGGATTCCCAATCGTGGATCGCTTCGTCCATCTCCTCGATCAGCTCAAAAGCTTCGTCGAGGAAGATTTCCAGAATATCCGGATCGAAGTCCGCTTCGTCGATATAAGCGGTATCCAGTGTACTTGGGGCAAATGCCGCTGGCTGCACCACAGTCACCGGCGGTGGTTCCACATCTGCTGCGGTTTGCAGCACCTGTAGAGATTCAACCGGTTCAAAAACTTCTTCGGCAGCAGGTTCGTCCACCTGTTGCTCCGCATCTGCCTGCGCTTCTGCGATCAGCTCTGGCTCTACCACATCCTCCAGAACGACTGGCTCTTCCTCTTGCAAAACGACAGCGTCTTCTTCGACTGACTGAAGATCCTGCTCCTCCGCCGGTTCGTCTGCAAATGCATCGTCTTCCACCGGCACATAGAGATCAGACGGCGTCTGCTCTTCTCCAGCAAAAAGCGGCTGCTCGGCAGAGATCTCCTGCTCCGCCAACAAGAACTCTTCTTCGTCCATCACGAAATCTTCCGCCGACAGATTGGAATCGTCGGGGATTTCGTTGGTTAAAATTGCAATTTGTGCAGAATCGTCAGCCAAATTGGCTTCTGCAACCAACCCTTCACTGGCTGACCAATGATCATTAGCGGCGAATGCTTGCTCCTCCTCTAATAGAGGTGCATCCGCACTGACCAATTCCTCCTCGGTTGCTTCAGCATCAAAGGACAGGCCATCAAACTCGCCAGCATCCGCGGATTCTTCATCCGCAATCAGGAAGTCGCCAGCAGTGAGCTCACCTTCACTGCTTTCTTCAGAGAAGTAGATCAGCTCTTCTTCATCCAGCGGCGTGTTTTCTTCCAGCAGGGTTTCTTCCACTGCCGCAACATCGGCGTCTGTTGCAATTTCGTCGGTAGCAGCAAATTGGTTATCGAACAGCAGCTCGGAGCTCGGCAGCTCTTCGCCGATCCAGCCGGCTTCCGCTGATTCTTGCTCTTCCGCCTGAGATTCCTCTTCGACCTGAGCTTCATCCGCTGGCACGTCTGCTTCTGCCAGCACTTCAGGCTGTTCGGCGAGGGTGTCGGTCAACAGGGTTTCCTGTGCCAGCCAGGGTTCTTCCGGCGTGGTTTCGCCAGCCGTTATTTCCGCCGCGGGAGTCAACTCTTCAGCGACGGTCTCTTCTGCTTCGGCAAGTTCAGCAGGTGCGGCTAACGCATCCAAACGGCTCTGCAGTTCGGCGGACAATGGCTGGATCGTCTGGCCAGCGGCGATCTGGTCCACCATATCGAGCAGTTTTTCATGCGCGGCAATGGTGACATCGAAGAAGTTGTCGTCACGCGGCAAACGTCCATCGAGCACCGCCTGATGTGCAGCCTGGAGCTGTTCAGCAAGCAGACTGACAGCTGGCAGATTCGCCTGCCGCGCACCTTCGCTCAGGGTGCGCAATTCATTCAGCAGCGGCGGCAATTCATTGTTGATAGCCTCTGGCTCATTGCGCCAGCGCGCCAGCAGCAGATCGGCGTCCAACAACAGGCGCATTTCCTCGGCCA
Source organism: Saccharophagus sp. K07 (assembly GCF_014336955.1). Classification (GTDB taxonomy): domain Bacteria; phylum Pseudomonadota; class Gammaproteobacteria; order Pseudomonadales; family Cellvibrionaceae; genus UBA5868. The sequence goes on from NZ_QRAI01000003.1 coordinate 298,187, forward strand.
TAAAAATGGCGAGCATGCGCGGGTCGACGGTTTTGTTTTCCCCTCCGCTGCTCTCTTTCAGGTGGATCAACGGCGCCAAGTGCAGCTCATAAAGCTCCTGCACCCGGGCGACAAATTGTTCTTGCTTCGGCAACACCACCGGGCGGTGGCCGTAGATGCATTCCAGACCTTCGCGGGTATAAGCCGCCGCATCCTGCAACAACTGCAAAATGTCGTCGTCGATACGGATCTGGTAGCTGCGCAATTCTTTGATGAAGTTTTCCAGCGGCGCCATTATGGCCGCAACCGGAGCCACACCCGCCATATGAGCGCTGCCTTTCAGGGTGTGCAAAGCGCGTTGCAGTTGATCGGTCGGCGGCGTGTACAAAGGCGCAGCAGTGATCATATCCGCAATATATTCGTCCACCACCGCCAAGTGAGTGGTCGCTTCGGACGCAAAGATCTCCCACAAAACCTGGTCTTCGTTTTCTTCTTGAAGCACCGCTTCCTGTTCCGGCTCGGGCTCGACGGTTGGAGCTTCCGGAGTGAAATCCTGGTACTGGCTGGAGGAATCCAAAGCTGCAGGGAAGCGGCCCTGAGCCATCTCTTGCGCCCAATCGATGTACTGCTGACAGCGAACCGGGTCCGGGTGCGGACGGCGGTTTTTGAAGGCGTCGATCAATGCCGGCACAACCTTCAAAACGCGCTCAATCAAATGAATATGAGCGGGTTGAGCCGGGACGGTACGATCCAGTACTCGGTTGAGCATGTTTTCCACTGCCCAGGCGAGTTCACCTATGTCCTGGGCATCCACCATACGACCGCTGCCTTTGAGCGTGTGAAAGGCGCGCCGCACTGTGACCATGGCGTCTTCGTCGCCGAGATTGTCGGCCCAGCGCGGTACGTACTCTTCCAACGTGGCCAGAACGTCAGCCGCCTCTTCGATAAAGATATCGATGATCTCATCATCGATATCACTTTCGTTGTCTTCTTCAAGCTCTTCCGCCGTTACCAAACCTTCGGCAACCAGCGGCGGCGCCACCGCAGCGGCTGGCTCCTCTTCCGCTTGGTCTTCGACAATGCTTTCTTCTGCTGGAGCCGCCACAGGGGTGGGCGCGACCTCTGGTGCAGGAGCCGGTTCGCGCGCCACTGTCGCAGTCGGTTCCAGCAGTGGTTTACCGTTGACGGAATGACCCAACTGGGCGAGCGCCTCTTCGGCCAAATCCAGATACATATCCAGATCGTCGCCGTGACCGCCGATCAGGCGCTCGAGGAAATAGTCGATACTGGCGATGGCTTCTGCCAGCGCTTGAAGCTCCCGGCCCGGCAGTGCTGGGCGGTGGGACAGCTGATCGCGGATATAAACACTGCAGGCTTCGGCAATCGCCGCCGGGCGCGGCAGCGGTACCATCAGCAGACCGCCCTGGACGTGGTGAAGCGTCTCCACCGCGCGCGGCAAGTTGCTGGTGTTCCATTGATTGGACATGGCTTCGACGATGGTTTCCTTGACCGTCTCCATGCCCGCGCGGCATTCCACCAACACCGCGTGTTTGGCCGCGTCGATTTCCACCTCGCGCTCGTCGAGGTTGGCGTAATCGGTCGTTTTGCCCGCGCCTTTGGCGATGGCTTCCAAACGGTTTTCCAGGGTGGCAAGGCCGTTGGCGATATCAATCAGCTCGCTGTCGCCGAATTTGCCCGCACTGCGGATACGCGCCAATGCGTCGTACTGCTGCATGCACTGCTTGCGCATTTCGCCAATACCGAGCACCGCCAGGGTATCGCCAATGCGTTTGATGATCGGCAGCATTTCTTCCAGGTCGCTCAAACCGCCCTGGCCGGACAGAGCCAAGTCCAACAGGTGTTTGCAGGTGTTGAGTTCATCCTGCAGGGCCACCACCACAGCACGGATGGCGTCGGGTTCGGGGGGAGAAATAAGACCTTTGCGCATTTGCGCGCGGGTGGAGGTTCCGCCGAGCAAGGCGCCGTCCAGACCGTAGCGCTGTTTGACCTCAGCGACCCGCGAGCCGCCGTCTTCCGCCTGGGCGACGTAGTACAACAGGTTGCGCAGCAGGCCTTCCTTCGGCGGCGCATCCAGCGCAGCGACGCCGTGTTCCTCCAGCACGCGCAATTCACGCGCGAGCTGACGCAGCAGTCCGCGCACCGCAATACTCAATTCCACATCGTCGCGCACCAGCGCTTCCAAAAGTGCAGCTGCTGCCTGCCACAAAGGATGGGCAGCCGTGCCGCGGCTGACGCCTTCGGCACGCACCAGCACCTTGTCGAGATAGGTGAGGTTTTCGTCGATCTTCACCCCGCGCAGTACGCTGGCGGCGGCGTATTGATACATTTCGCGCAGCTTTTTGAAGACTTCGCGCAGTTTGGCTTTGTCCTGCAGGATCGGATGGCGCTCACCGCGAATCTCGGCGAGGCTGGACAGATCCGGACTGAACAGATTGGTCTCACTCAAATAGCTCTGCTTGCGCACCGCGCGCAAATCGTTGAGCAGAGGTAGTACCACGCTGGGGTGGTCGTCGTGGTGGACTTTGACTTGATCAAGATACAGAGGTAACTGCAACAGGGAGCGCATCAGCGCTTCCTGAGCTTCTTTTTCATTGGTGACCTGGCCGTGCATCAACGCTTCGGCTAAGGCTTCCATCTCTTCTGCGAAGAGTGAAGCCCCGTGGAATTGCACCATTTGCAGCGAGCCGTGCACTTGGTGAATGTGAGTCAGGCAGAAACGTATCCGCGCCGTATCGCGAGGGTCCTCAACGTAGGCCTCCAAAGACTGTCGCGCGTCCTTGAGGGTTTCGCCGATTTCGCCAATCACCCAATCGAGGGCGGCGTAGTTACGTTTATCTCCCATTGCGGAGTCCTGTTCTATTTATGTACGTAGCCGGCACATCAGCTACGGCTATCTATTTATACGACTGATACGACCAAACGCGCCGGGCATACCCCAAACGCCGCCTCGGTTAAGTGTGGATGTACGCCTGCACGCCATCCGCCGCGACTCGCTTCATGTCGGGGTGGGTCCAATCCACCACTTCCCCAAGACCAATAACCAAAATACCGCCGGGTTTCAGGCGCGCCACAAACGCATTGAGTATTTGCTCGCGCAGCCAGCGGCGGAAATACACCAGCAGGTTTTGACAAAAAATGGCGTCTACCTGGATGACTGGCATTTCGTTGATATTCAGCACGTTGCCATGGGTGAAACAGATGCGGTCCCGGAGCAGGGACGAGATCTGATACTGGTTATCCGCCACCTGCAGGAAATATCTCTGGCGATAATTGTCGTCCACCATCTGCACCTTGCGCGCTCCGTAGATACCGGCGCGGGCTACGCCCAAAGCCGCCCGGCTGATATCAGTCCCTGTAATCGCATAACGCGGCTCTAAACCTGCGTTCTGGTAGGCATCGCTCATCACCATGGCGAGAGAGTAAGGTTCCTCGCCGGATGAACAACCGATACTCCACAAATCAAAAGCAGCGCTGCTGCCGTCACCGGCTTTGACCCGCTGCAAGTGGGCGGCGACATGCCGTCCGACAAAATCGATCGAGGGGCGATGGCGGAAAAAACTGGTTTCATTAACCACCAGACGATCCACCAACAAGCTCCACTCCACCATCCCTGCGACGCCGTCCACCACGCGCTGGTAGTACTCGCCATAATCACTGTAGCCCAGCTCGCGCATACGCATCGCAACTTGCGTCTGCAGGAAAACCTTCTTCTGCTCGCCTAGATAAATGCCCGCACGTTCCTCCAGCAGCTTGCTCCACAAAGCAAATTGCGCGTCAGATAACGCAGGAACGGATTGTAGGGACCAAACCATAGGTTATACCCGGGGCATCACCCTCTGGCACGGCTGGTTTTGGGTGCAGCCTCCGCATCATCTCCGTCCAGAGCCAATGCTTCTTCAGTATCACGAGCAAAACGCGAGCGGCCGGCCGAAGGCACCACCGCAAAGTCATCAGCACTCAATTCCGGTTCAACCGCGGCCATTTCTTCCGGCAGTTTGAAGCCCGCAACCGACTCACGCAGCTTGATCGCCATATTGGCCAGGTTTCCGATCGCTGCTGCAGTGGCGCTGGTACCGGCGGATGTCTGTGAAGTGATCTCTTGAATCACATTCATGGTATTGGAGATATGGCCCGCAGATGCCGCCTGCTGGCGCGCTGCGTTGGAGATGTTCTGAATCAATTCCGCCAGGTTGGCGGATACGGTTTCGATTTCTTCCAAAGCCACACCGGCGTCCTGCGCCAGGCGTGCACCGCGCACCACTTCTGCGGTGGTCTGCTCCATGGAGATAACCGCTTCGTTGGTGTCGTTCTGAATGGTTTTTACCAGCGCCTCGATCTGCTTGGTCGCTGTTGCTGAACGTTCTGCAAGACGCTGAACCTCGTCCGCTACCACCGCAAAACCGCGGCCCGCATCACCGGCCATAGATGCCTGGATCGCCGCGTTCAAAGCGAGGATGTTGGTCTGATCTGCGATGTCGTTAATCAAGCTCACGATATCGCCGATCTCTTGTGACGATTCACCCAGACGCTTGATCCGCTTGGAGGTCTCTTGAATCTGTTCACGAATGGTATCCATGCCGTGGATAGTGTTCTGTACCACCTTGGCGCCGTTGTTGGCGATGGATACCGAGCGCTCCGCTACCCCGGCAGACTCAGCCGCGTTGGCAGAAACCTGGTCGATGGTGACCGCCATTTCGTTCACCGCCGCAGAAGCCCCGGCAATTTCTTGGGCTTGGTGCTCAGAGGCTTCGGCCAGATGCAGTGCGGTTTGCTGCGTTTCCAAAGCGGCTGCGGCCACTTTCGCTGATGTTTCGTTAATGCGCGATACCAGAACCCGCAACTGGTCAATGGTGTAGTTGATGGAGTCGGCGATCGCCCCGGTGAAATCCTCGGTTACAGTCGCGGTGGTGGTCAGGTCACCATCCGCCAGGTCGGCCAGCTCGTCGAGCAGACGCAAAATCGCGTTCTGGTTGCGTTCGTTGGTTTCTGCCGTCGCTTTCAAGCGGCGGTTGGTGGCGACGTTCAACTGCCAGCCAATCATGATCAGGATGATCAAGGCGAGACCACCGGCGATCAGCAGCGTAGTGTTATTGGCACGACGGGTATTGGGCAGCGCGTCGATGCGTTCATTCAACTCGCCGAGCCGCTCGAGCAAAAGGGGCGTGCCGTCAAGAATGGAGTTGGTCGCTTGGCGAGCACTGAACAGGGCGGGCGATTTTTCAAAGATGTCGCGCACCGAACCGCTAACGAAGGCAAACAATTCGGTAATGCGCTGCAGGCTTTCCACTGCATCTGGATCCGCTACTTTGGTAATCCCCATGGTGGGATCACCTTTCTTCATGGCTTCCAATACCTTGCCGAAGCGGTTGGCGTCGATATTGAACTCGTCTGCGGCTTTATCCGCATCCAGACCGCCGCGCAGCATTTTGTCGACGTTACGACCGATACGCTCAGCAAACCAGGATTGGCGCTGCGCCATGGAAACCTGCTCTGCGGGAGCGCGGTTTTCCAGCAGGATTTCCACGATGTTGTCGTGCTCCGCCTGCAGCTGGGGAAGCGCTTCGTTCAAGGTAGTTGCCACATCGTGCATCAGGATGATCGCAGCTTCGTTTTCCGTAATCACCTGGGAGTTTTCCCGCACCCGGCTCCACACACCTTCGTAGGAGGTCATTTCTTTGTTGAGAGCAGTTTTGGTCGGCGCGTCGCCGCCTTTGAATTGGTTCCACGTGTTATCCATTCGCGAAACCAGGCGTGACAGCCTTTCGAAAGCCTGTTTGTTACCCGCAGTGGCGTCCCGGGAAAGAGAGGTCAGCTGATAGGACGACGCCCGCAACTCCGCCACTAATTCGCGTAAATGCTGGTCTTTGTCTGAATAAGCCAGCAGCTGGGCGACGATAAAGCCCATCACCACGACGCAGCCGAGCAAAAGTAAGATCAATACCGCCAGTACCGGGTTTTCTTTGACCCGCGAAAAAAGGCCACCTGATCGAGTTTTCATAGGACGCTCCCGAGTGAATCAATCATCCGGCGTGCACATATGCAACTCGTGCGCACCGAAAAAAAACTGTCTGTCGAGCCGTAGGGCTCATAAACCTTAAACTGCATCTAACTGAGCGCTGCGTTTGCGAAACGAGGATCCTGCAGCAGCGACGGAATATTCATGACTGCCCAAGAATTGCCGACCGCATCGGTGTAGGCACCTTGGACAATAGACTGGACGGCATCTGGAATATCGGTTGCTTGTTCGCTGTATCGCTCGGAAGTGAAGTGCTGCATCCCGTAGGCTTGGTCGACGATCAGTCCGCTGTAATAGTTATTGCTGTCTACCACCAAAACCCGGTGTTGTTTGCGCTGCGTGCTGGTCACACCGCCAAAAAACTGTGCCATATCAAATAAAGGCAAAAGGCGACCGCGCACATTTGCCAACCCTACGACCCAAGGCTGCACACCAGGCAAACGCGTCGACGGCGGCACCTCCAGCATCTCGGCAATCTGCCCCAGCGGTACGACGAACCGTTGGTTCAACAACGAGAAGCCAATACCGCTCCACCGCGGAGAAGCATTAACTTGGGCTGGCAGGGCCTTGGCGTGTTTTTTACTGAGTTCGGCAAGTTCAACGAGCGCCTGAAAGGCAGCTTCTTGTGACATATATCCCTGCGCTTATCGACACAATTGATTGATGGCTTTGATCAGCTCCGCTTCGTTAACGGGTTTGGTCAAATAATGTTTCGCCCCTTGGCGCATCCCCCAGACGCGATCCGTTTCCTGGTCTTTCGTGGTGACTATGATGACCGGAATGGACGACGTTTCCTGAGCACGGCTCAATTGCCGAGTGGCCTGAAACCCATTCAAGCCCGGCATAACTACATCCATTAATACGATATCCGGCAATTCCCGTCGCGCTTTCTCCACGCCTTCCTCACCATTGGCGGCACTGGACACTGTATGTCCATGCTTCTCCAACATGCTCGTCAGCTTGTGGGTTTCGGTCGGAGAATCGTCCACAATCAATACTCTTGCCATAGCTCCCCAGAACCTCTAAGAAACGCTCTCAAAATTCATTATGTTGAGAAAATTCGCGCCAGCTTAGGACGCTCGCGCCACTTTTACGTGCGCTTCGATGGCGCCGAGCAACTCACCTTTGCTGAAAGGTTTGGTGAGGTACTGATCTGAGCCAACGATGCGCCCTTTGGCTTTATCAAACAGGCCATCTTTACTGGACAGCATGATGACCGGGGTGGATTTGAATTCGCTGTTATTTTTGATTAATGCGCAGGTTTGATAGCCATCGAGACGGGGCATCATGATATCGACGAAGATGATGTCAGGGCGGGTATCGGCTATTTTCGCCAGAGCATCGAACCCGTCGGTGGCGGTCACCACAGTACATCCCACCTTCTGCAGTAAGGTTTCGGCGGTGCGACGTATGGTTTTACTGTCGTCAATCACCATCACTTTGAGGTGTTCAAGATTCACGTCCATAGCTAGACCCTACTCGATTGTTTTATAAAAAAGTTTTTGCCACCAACCTCCCTGGTCTCGACTGCGGCCACTTTTAACATAGTTCGTGAGTTTAATCCATAAACGCCCCCGGAACGGAATAAGTATTCCGAGGACTAAAACTGCGGAGCATAATTCCGCTTTTTCGCTGCTCACAAGTCCTTTTATAATCGTCCATAGTTGCCTAAATCGCCACTCCAAGCGCGACGCAATTTTTTCTAGATTAGACTTGCGACGCAGTTTTGCTCTGTTAAGCAAACCCCTTGCCTTTCCCCCAGCTCCCACGGAATCCCGACGCCATGAATGACGCAGTTAGTCCTCAGCCGACCCCGGTAAAAAATCTGTTAGTGGTCATGGATCCAATAGACCGAATTCATTTTTACAAAGACACCACCCTCGCGCTCCTATGGGCGGCACAAGACCGCGGCTGGCAATTGTTTTACGCCGAGCAAAAGGACCTTTACCTGCTGCAGGGAAAAGCCATGGGAAGCCTGCGGCGCCTGGAGGTTTTTCGCGATTCGAGCAAGTGGTTCACTTTGGCAGAGCCCCAGACGCTCGAATTGGCCAAGATGCGCACCATTTTGATGCGCAAAGATCCTCCATTCGACAACCAGTTCGTGTATACCACCTATATTTTGGAACAAGCGGAACGCGAAGGCTGTTTGGTGGTTAACAAGCCGCAAAGTTTGCGCGACTGCAATGAAAAGGTGTTCGCCACCCGGTTTCCGCAATGCTGTCCACCGGTGTTAGTTGCACGCGATCCCAAACTGTTGAAGGAATTTCACCGCGAGCATCAAGATGTCATCTTTAAACCTTTGGATGGCATGGGCGGCAGCCGCATCTTCCGTTGCCGCCCTGATGACCCAAATGTGACGGTGATTCTGGAAACCCTGACTGGCTTCGGTACCGAGTTCATTATGGCGCAGCGGTTTATCCCGGCCATTACCGAGGGTGACAAGCGAATTCTGGTAGTCGACGGTGAAGCGGTTCCCTATTGTTTGGCACGAATTCCCGCCAACGGCGAAACCCGTGGTAACCTAGCCGCCGGCGGACGAGGCGTGGCACAACCATTGTCCGAACGCGATCGCTGGATCGTGGAACAAGTCGCGCCAACCTTGAAAGAAAAAGGCTTGCTGTTTGTCGGCCTCGACGTTATCGGCGACTATCTGACGGAAATCAACGTCACCAGTCCAACCTGTGCGCGGGAGATCGACAAAGCCTTCGATACCAATATCGGCGAACGCCTGATCCTCGCCATCGAAAAGAAACTTGGCTTGTGATCGTTAACAGGAGTTGGTGACCGGGCGCCTGAAAGCCCGGTTCACGTGCAAAATCATTATAAAAACCAGCAGAAATTAGCATGAGCCTCGACAAAACCAGCAGCAGCGAACGCTTGAGTTTCACAGTCTTTCTGGCTGTTGCGGTGCATGCCATTCTCATTTTGGGCGTGACCTTCACCATTGACCGCAATCCTAAGCCCGCACCTACGCTCAATATCACGCTGGCAACTCACCAGTCCGTCAAGGAACCGGAAAAGGCGGACTATCTGGCGCAGTTCAACCAGGAAGCGAGCGGTACCATCGCCGATACCAAAGAGCTGACCACGCGCGAAACCTCGGAAGTCGTCTCCCCTAATATCAACCCGATCGTGCCAGTGCCGCAGCAGCGCAGCATGGTGGCGACGGTGCGCCAGCAGGAATTTCTGACCACCGAATCGAGTGATTTCAAAATCACCCAACCTTTGGATGCCGAAGCGGCGGAGACCCAGGAATTTCGCGAGGCGCAGCTGGAAGACACGCCGCTGCTCAACCCCGAAATCGCCAGCCTGCGCGCCAAACTCGACCGCCTGCAGCAGGAATTCGCCCGCCGTCCGCGTATTCGCCATATGACATCGGTAGCGACACGTTCGTCCGTCGACGCCGAGTACCTCAATCGCTGGACGCAGAAAGTGGAGTTGATGGGTAATGAGAACTTCCCCCGAGCGGCTCTGGAGAATCAGATCTTCGGCAGCTTGCGCATGTCCGTCATCATCAATGCCGACGGCACAGTCGACAAAGTGGAGATACTAAAACCCTCCGGTCACCCGATTCTCGACCAGGCAGCACTGCAAATCATCCGTTTGGCCGGACCGTTTGAACCTTTCCCTCCAGAAATCCGCCAAACGGCCGATCAACTTGATATCATCCGTACCTGGCGTTTTGAAATCACGGGCTTGAAAACTGGCGCCAGTGACTAAATTTTGCTGTCTAGTTTCCGTTTAGCGATTGAACTGCTTGTTTTCCAGGTAATTCACCGCATACTTGAGTTATGGCTACAAAACCTTTCTTGCACAATTCTTCCGGCGACAACCTCAGCAATCACTTTCTGATTGCCATGCCCGGGTTGCACGATCCCCTGTTCGCCAATTCCATCACTTACATCTGTGAACACAGCCCCGAGGGGGCCATGGGCCTGGTGGTCAATCGGGCGATGGATCTGCATATGAGCGATATCTTCGAGCAGATGTCGCTGAGTTACGACGAAAAATACGGCCGCGCGCCTATTCTGGCCGGCGGCCCGGTCCACACCCAGCGCGGATTTATTCTTCACCCAACCGGCGGCATCTGGCAGTCGACCATTCAAATCACGCCGGAAATCTCCCTGACCGCATCCAAGGACATTATCGCCGCCCTCGCCACTGGCCAGGGTCCGGAAAACGCCCTGTTTGTCCTCGGTTACTCTGGCTGGGGAGCGGGACAACTGGAGCAGGAAATCAAAGAAAACAGCTGGCTGACGGTACCCGCGGATACCGACATTCTGTTCCGCACCCCCCTTGAACAGCGCTGGCATGCGGCCGCTTTGCGCTTGGGTATCGACATGAACCTGATGTCCGCCCAAGCAGGCCATGCATAACCAGCCTTCTGCACCCCGCCGATTCCCTGAATCGGCGCTTACGGATTATCTTGAGCCCCTCACTTGAACATTCAGACAGTCCTGGCCTTTGATTACGGCCTGAAAAATATCGGTGTCGCCTACGGCCAGAGCCTGACTGGGACAGCCAAAGAACTGCCTCCCCTGCCCGCACGCGACGGCGTTCCAGACTGGGAACAGATCGCTCGGCTGATCAAAGAGTGGCAGCCCCAGCTGTTGTTGGTCGGCCTGCCTTTGAATATGGATGACACGGAAAGTGAACTCAGCCAGCGAGCGCGCAAATTCGGCAATCGCTTGAAGGGGCGCTTTGGACTTGCGGTGGAAATGTTCGATGAGCGCCTAACATCGCGCCTGGCCAAGGAAGAGGCGCGCGAGCGCGGCCACAAAGGTAATTACGGCCGCGCGCCCGTGGATTCCATAGCCGCGCGGCTGTTGCTGGAGAGCTGGTTTAGCTGCCAATAGCGATTGCAGTGCCGTTGCGCATACCAATCACGGTCACCACTGCCAGCAGCACGAAAATGACAAATGCCGCCTTGCGCGCAAGCCCGAGGGGCATGCGGTCCATCAACCACTTACCGGCAAAAATCACCGGCACATTCGCCAGCAGCATTCCCAAAGTAGTCCCGGCAATCACGGCAAACGACGACGCAAAATCCACGCTGTATTTGGCGGCCAGCACCACGGTCGCGATCTGGGTTTTATCACCGATTTCGGCCAGGAAAAATAACACCAGGGTGGCAACAAAAGGGCCGTAACCCGCCCAGCGCCCCATATCATCGTCATCTTTATCCGGCACCAATAACCAGATCGCAATCGCCAGAAAACTTCCGGCAATCAGCCAGGGAATCCAGTGCGGCGGAATTACCTTCGCCAGCGCCAGTCCCACCCACGCCGAAAGCGCGTGATTGACGACTGTCGCCACCAAAACGCCCAAGCTGATCACGAATGGGCGGCCGTAACGCGCAGCGAGGAATAAAGCCAAGAGTTGAGTCTTATCGCCAATTTCAGCAACGGCGACAGCAAGTGTCGAACTGATAAAGGATTCCATAGAAGTCGATCCGAGGCGGGATGAACACACAGAGATACAACCGCCGTCCCGCCTAGGGCAGCAGTGGTATCTCAGGTCTCATCAATCCGCTAATAAGGCGGGACGCTTTTGCCATGTCCATGAGGGACAAGTTTGTTGACAAAAGCACCGGGCAACTGGCGAAAGCTGCCGGGCAGATTACTCCCCCGAGAAGGGTTGGCGGATTATAGGGGCGCCGACAAGGCGCCCACAATAACCCAAGAACGACAAACTAGAACCGGCGTGAGCGGTTGTCGTCTTCCTGAATACTGAGTTCCTTCGCGGCATTGTTGAGGTAGTCCGCGTCGGTCTCCGATTTCAGTTTGATCATCAGGCGCAGGTCGTTCGGTGAGTCCGCGTGGGCCAGCGCATCTTCGTAGGTGATTTCACCGGCGTCGTACAGATCGTAGAGCGCCTGGTCGAAGGTCTGCATGCCGAGCTCGGTGGATTTTTTCATCAGCTCTTTGAGCTCGTGCACCTGACCTTTACGGATCAAGTCCGCCGCCAACGGTGTGTTCAACAACACTTCAAGACACGCGCGACGGCCGTTGCCATCGGGAGTGGGAATCAACTGCTGCGCGACAATCGCTTTTAGGTTGAGGGACAGGTCCATCCACAACTGCGAATGGCGATCCGCCGGGAAGAAGTGGATGATCCGGTCGAGCGCCTGGTTGGCGTTGTTGGCGTGCAGGGTACACAAACACAAGTGACCGGTTTCCGCGAAGGCGATGGCGTAGTCCATGGTTTCGCGCGAGCGCACCTCACCGATCAAAATCACGTCTGGGGCTTGTCGCAGGGTGTTTTTCAAAGCCACTTCGAAGGATTCGGTATCTATGCCCACTTCCCGCTGAGTGATCACGCACCCCTGGTGCTGGTGGATAAATTCGATCGGGTCTTCGATGGAAATAATGTGGCCTTTGGAGTGGCGGTTGCGGTGGCCGATCATCGCCGCCAATGAGGTGGACTTACCGGTACCGGTTGCACCGACGAAGATGATCAGACCGCGTTTGACCATCGCCAGCTCTTTGATGATTTCCGGCAGGCCGAGGTCGTCGATTTTCGGAATATTGGTTTCAATGCGGCGCAGCACCATGCCGGCGAGGTTGCGCTGGAAAAATGCGCTGGCACGGAAACGCCCCACCCCGCGCACACTGATGGCGTAGTTGAGTTCTTTCTTTTCGACGAACTCATTACGCTGTTTTTCATTCATGGTGCTCAACACCGTCTCGCGCGCTTTTTCCGGCGAAAGCGGCGTGGTGGTAACGGGCACTATGCGGCCGTGAAGTTTGATCGAAGGCGGAATGCCCGCCGTAATAAAAAGGTCAGAGGCGGATTTCTCCACCATCAGGGAGAGAAGACGATCAATATCCATAGCGGATTCCTCACACGGTCACAGCAAACCGTCGTTGTGTATTTATTATCGTAGTTGGGTATTTATTAATCGTAGCTCGCCAGTGATGCCGGTCTAGAAGTTTTCCGGCATCTTGGCTTTTTCCCGCGCAACGTCGCGGGTAATGATGCGGCGCTCGACCAGATCGGCCAGACACTGGTCCATGGTCTGCATACCCAGGGCGGCACCGGTCTGAATCGCCGAGTACATCTGGGCAACTTTGTCTTCGCGGATCAGGTTACGAATCGCCGGCGTACCGCGCATGATTTCGTGGGCCGCCACTCGACCACCGCCAACGCGTTTGAGCAGGGTCTGAGACACAACCGCTTGCAGCGACTCCGACAACATCGACCGCACCATGGCTTTTTCCGCTGCAGGAAATACGTCGACCACCCGGTCAATGGTTTTGGCCGCTGAGGTGGTGTGCAGGGTACCGAATACCAAGTGACCGGTTTCCGCCGCCGTCAGGGCAAGGCGAATGGTTTCCAGTCTCACCCACCAGGATGATGTCCGGGTCTTCCCGCAGCGCTGAACGCAAGGCTTCCGCAAACCCGTGAGTATCGCGGTGCACTTCCCGCTGGTTCACCAAACACTTCTTACTTTCGTGCACGAATTCGATCGGGTCTTCGATGGTGAGAATGTGGTGGTATTTGTTTTCGTTGAGGTAGTCCACCATGGCGGCGAGGGTGGTTGATTTACCGGAACCTGTAGGACCGGTCACCAGTACCAGACCGCGAGGCACAGAGCAGATATCGCGGAACACCTGGCCCATGCCGAGTTCTTCCATGGTGAGCACTTTGGACGGAATGGTCCGGAATACAGCGCCGGCACCACGGTTGTGGTTGAAGGCGTTTACCCGGAAACGCGCAACCCCTGGAACTTCAAACGAAAAGTCGGTTTCCAGAAACTCTTCATAGTCCTTGCGTTGCTTGTCATTCATGATCTCGTAGATCAGACTGTGCACCTGTTTGTGCTCCATCGGCGGCAAGTTGATGCGCCGCACATCGCCATCCACGCGAATCATCGGTGGCAGCCCCGCCGAAAGGTGAAGGTCGGATGCACCTTGTTTCGCCGAAAACGCGAGAAGCTCAGTAATATCCATAGTCAACAAACCTGCTTATTAGAGTTTAGGAGCGCGGGGTGTCAGCCAAGCGCGGGAATATCCCATTTTTTAGAACGATTCGAGTATCGCCACAACAAGTGGTTTAAGTATATGCCGAAGATTGCCGACAACCTAACCCAAGTCAGACGCCTGATTCAACAGAGCGCCAGTGAGGCTGGGCGAAATCCGAGCGACATCACACTTCTGGCCGTCAGCAAAACCAAACCGGCGAGCGCCATCCGCGAAGCCTTTGAGGCAGGCCAGCGGGATTTCGGCGAAAACTACGCCCAGGAAGCCGCGGAAAAAATCGCGCAATTGGCCGACCTGGACATCACCTGGCACTTCATTGGTCCCATCCAAAGTAATAAAAGCCGCATGATCGCGGAAAACTTCGCCTGGGTGCACACCGTCGACCGGCTGAAAATTGCCGAACGCCTCAACCAGCAACGGCCGGAACATCTGCCACCTTTACAGGTGTGTATCCAGGTGAATATCGACGGCGACGAGGCAAAGTCCGGTTGCCTACCCACCGAAACCGCCGTGCTGGGAGAGGCCATTCGCCGGCTGCCGCGGCTGCGGCTGCGCGGCTTGATGACCATACCGAAAGAAGGCTCGGGCGCCCAACCATTCAAAGATCTGGCGCAGTTGGCTCACGCCCTGCGGCGCGACGGCCTGCCGTTGGATACTTTATCCATGGGTATGTCGGGCGATCTCACCGATGCTATAGCAGCAGGTTCGACCCTCGTGCGTGTCGGCACCGCCATCTTCGGCGAGCGCACCTGAGCGCGCATGACCGGAAGTTGCCAGGTCCTGCAGGTATAATGGCGCTTTTGAAACAAGTCATTCCGCTAACTGAGGAACACCTTTGAACAGACTGAACATCACCTTCGTAGGCGGCGGCAATATGGCGCGCAGCATCATCGGCGGACTGGTCCTGCAGGGATACGCTCCCGGCAACCTGTGCGCCAGCGCTCGTCGACCCGAGACCCTCGATGCCCTACATAAAGATTTCGGCATTCGGGTAGAGCAAAACAACGGCGCTGCCGTGAAGGGTGCCGACGTGGTTGTGCTGTCGGTAAAACCGCAGGTTATGAAGGAAGTCTGTCTGTCCTTGCGTGATGAGCTGCCGCCCAACGCCTTGATTATTTCCGTCGCCGCCGGTATCACCTGCGCCAGCTTGGCGAACTGGCTCGGCGCAAGTCGTCATATAGTGCGCTGCATGCCCAATACACCGGCGCTGGTGCAGATGGGCGCAAGCGGTTTATATGCGGCTGCGGGTATCACTGCTGAAGAACGCCAAATCGCCGAAGCCATTCTCGGCGCTGTGGGTACAGTGGCGTGGGTGGACGATGAAGGCTTGATCGATACTGTAACGGCGGTTTCCGGCAGCGGACCGGCGTATTTTTTCCTGTTCCTCGAAGCCATGGTGGCGTCGGCGGTACAACAGGGGCTCGACCCGGCCACCGCACGTCAACTGGCTATACAGACCGCCGCTGGCGCAGCGCGTCTGGCGCAAACCAGCGACGTCGATCTGGCGGAGTTGCGCCGCCGTGTGACATCGCCCGGCGGCACTACCGAGCGGGCAATTGCCGCGTTCGAGCAACATAAATTCCGCCAAGCGGTCGACATCGCCATGCAGGCTTGCGCCAACCGCTCGCGCGAATTGGCAGAGCAGCTCGGTCGATGAGCCAAAAACAAATTTATTTCCGGTAACACATTAGCGTCAGAGCGGGTTGAGATCGCTCATCACGGATTTATTTATGCAAACACTGCAACAGATACTGACCTTTTTGATTAACCTGTTCGGCTCACTTTACCTGTGCATCATTCTGCTGCGATTTTTGCTCCAGACCGCGCGGGCGGATTTTTACAACCCCATATCCCAAGTGCTGGTCAAACTCACCAATCCGGTGCTGATACCACTGCGGCGAATTATTCCCGGTTTCTGGGGGATTGATTTTGCGTCTCTGGTACTCGCCATATTGGTGCACTGGCTGGTGATGCAGATTTTGATTTTGGTGGCGCAAGGCGGCCCGATCGTCGGCCCGCATTTGATGCTCGTCTGGGCGCTGATTTCGCTCAGTCTAAACATCATCACTATTTATTTGTTTGCCGGTTTTATTTTGTTTATCACGAGTTTCCTGGCTCCCTATAGCCGGCACCCGGCCATAGTGCTGGTTCATCAACTGCTGGAACCACTGCTGGCGCCGGTGCGACGGTTTGTGCCTCCAGTTGGCGGTCTGGATTTTTCTCTATTTTTTGTCGGCATTTTCCTGGTGGTCCTGCGCATGGTGGTGATCGGAATTGGCAACAATTTGCGCGTGCCCTTTGGATATCTGATCGGCTACACCGGCTGAGGCCGCAAATCACACAAGAACAATAGGTTTTATGGCAAACGCCTTTCCTCCAAATTCCGTCGGCTTGGTCAAGCCGCAGGCTTTTCATTTCGACACCCCGCTGCAGCTGGCGAACGGCCGTGTTCTGCCGCAATACGACCTGATGGTCGAAACCTACGGCACCTTAAATGAAACGCGCAGCAACGCTGTGCTCGTGTGTCATGCCTTGTCGGGCCATCACCACGCCGCTGGTTACCACACGCCAGAAGATCGCAAACCCGGCTGGTGGGATCACTACATAGGCCCAGGCAAACCTATCGACACCAATCGTTTTTTTGTGGTCGCCCTCAACAATCTCGGCGGCTGTCACGGCTCTACCGGCCCGGTGAGCATCAATCCGGAAACCGGCGAACCCTGGGGCGCGGATTTTCCCACTTTGCGCGTGCGCGATTGGGTGGCGGCGCAACATCGTTTGATGCAACGCCTGGGTATTGATCAATGGGCGGCGGTGGTCGGAGGCAGTCTCGGCGGCATGCAGGCGATGCGCTGGTCGCTGGAATATCCGGATTGCCTGCGCCACTGCGTGGTGATCGCCTCGGCCATGAAATTGTCCGCGCAAAATATCGCGTTTAATGAAACGGCGCGGCAGGCGATTTTTTCCGACCCGGATTTTGCCGGCGGACATTACCTGAAAAAAGGCACACAGCCGACGCGCGGTTTGTCAGTCGCGCGCATGATCGGCCACATTACCTATTTGTCCGACGATGGCATGGGCAAAAAATTCGGTCGCGAATTGCGCTCGGGTTCGTTTGAGCAGGGCAGCGAAGAGCCGGTGGAATTTCAGATCGAAACCTACTTGCGTCACCAGGGAAATACCTTTTCCAAAACCTTCGATGCAAACACCTATATTTTGATGACGCGCGCGCTGGATTATTTCGATCTCGCGCGTGAATACAACCACGACCCAGTGGCCGCTTTCCGCAACGCCAAATGTAAATTTCTGGTGATTTCGTTTACCTCGGATTGGCGGTTTGCGCCCGAGCGTTCCCGCGAAATCGTCAACGCGCTGACCCGTGCGGAAAAAGACGTGGTGTATGCGGAAGTGGAATCACCTTTCGGCCACGACGCGTTTCTTGTACCCAATCAGCCGCGCTACGAGCAACTGTTCGCTGCATATATGCAGGGGATCAAAATCTGATGCGTATCGACCAACGAATTATCGATCAATGGATTCAACCCAACAGCCGCGTGCTCGATCTCGGCTGCGGGGACGGCACTCTGCTGCGCTATTTGGCGGACAACAAAAACGTGCACGGTTACGGCTTGGAAATAAGTGCGGAAGGCATTCAGGCTTGCGTGGAAAAAGGTGTAAACGTCATAGAGCAAAACCTGGATGAAGGTTTGTCCAATTTCGACGATGACAGTTTTGACACAGTGGTCATGTCGCAAACGCTGCAGACCATGCGCCGCCCCAAAAATATGTTGGCGGAAATGACCCGTATCGGCCGGGAGTGCATTGTCACCATTCCTAACTTCGGTCATTGGCGCGCGCGCCTGCAGTTGTTATTTAAAGGCCGCATGCCAGTTTCGGATTTGTTGCCTTACCAGTGGTACGACACCCCCAATATCCACTTTTGTACCTTTCGCGATTTTGAAATTTTGTGTCGCGAGATGAATCTGAAGGTCGTGGATAAAGCCATGGTGACGGAAAAGTCCCTCGGCAAAGGGTTGAGTCAATGGCATCCCAATTTATTTGCGGAAACTGGAATTTTTCGAGTGAGAAAATAATGCGACTGATTAAACAATTTGTGCTGATCATCTGCTGCAGTTTGGGATTGAGCATCGCCCAGGCAGATGATGTGGAAAGCAGCAAGGATTTTGGCGAATTCACGGTTCATTACAGTACCTTTAACAGCCTGTTTATTCCCGCCGATATAGCCGCTGTTCACAATCTGGTGCGCGCCAAAGACCAGACGCTGATCAATATCGCCGTGCAACGCAATTCTGACAGTCAATCGGTTCCGGCCAAAGTCACTGGTACGGCAAAAAATTTAATGCAGCAATTAAAAACCATCGATTTCAAAACCATCGAAGAGCCGGGTGCGGTTTATTACATAGGCGCGCTGCGCCACACCAACGAAGAGGTTTTCCATCTCGACATAAACATAGTGCCCGAAGGTAAAACCGAACCGCTGAAATTCCGCCTTTCGCGCAAGTTGTATACGGAGCGCTGATGAAAAAACTTGTTCTCGCCAGCGGCAATCGCGGCAAACTCAAGGAATTTCGCGATCTGCTTGCCAATCGCGATTTTGATGTATTGGCGCAATCGGATTTTTCTCTGGATTCCGCTGAAGAAACCGGCCTGACCTTTGTCGAAAACGCGCTGCTGAAAGCGCGCCATGTGTGCCGCCAGACCGGTCTTCCCGCACTGGCGGACGATTCCGGAATCGAAGTCGACGCACTGCAGGGCGCGCCCGGCATTTACAGCGCGCGGTTTGCCGGAGCCAATGCGAGTGATGAAGCCAACAATCAAAAATTATTGGCAGAACTGGCGAATGTGCCGGATAAAAAACGCAGTGCGCGTTACCAATGTGTATTGGTGCTGATGCGCCACACGGAAGATCCAACACCGTTGATTTGTCAGGGCAGCTGGGAAGGTTTTATTTTGCGCGAACCCAAAGGAACCGGCGGTTTCGGTTACGACCCGCTGTTTTACGTTCCAACGCACCAGTGTTCGGCGGCCGAACTCGACAGCGCGGTGAAAAACCAGATCAGCCATCGCGCGGTGGCGATGCGCGCACTGCTGCAAGCGCTCGCCCATTTTCACGTCGCTGATTCATGATTCTCCCGCCCCTCAGCCTGTACGTACACATTCCCTGGTGCGTGCGTAAATGCCCCTACTGCGATTTCAATTCGCACGAAGCGGCGCAAATTCCGGAAGACATGTATGTGGATGCGCTTGTTGCTGATCTGCAACAAGATCTGCCGATGGTGCAAGGACGCCGCTTGCAATCGGTTTTTTTCGGCGGCGGCACACCCAGCTTGTTTAGCGGGTCAAGCATTGCGCGCATTCTGGATGCGGCGGACAAAAACATAGGATTTGCCGAGCAGGCGGAAATTACCCTGGAGACCAATCCGGGCACAGCCGAATATCACAACCTCGCCGGCTATAAAGCTGCGGGCGTCAATCGCATTTCCTTCGGTATTCAAAGCTTCAAGAACGAGCATCTGCAAGCGCTTGGGCGCATTCACAACAGCGGCGAAGCCGTTCTCGCTATAGAAAAAGCCCGCAAGGCGGGTTTTACCAATATCAACCTGGATTTGATGCACGGCCTGCCGGGGCAATCGGTACAGGATGCAGTGTCCGATCTGACGCGCGCCATAGAGCAACAACCGGAACATATTTCCTGGTATCAACTCACCATCGAACCCAATACGGTTTTCTACAGCCGCCCGCCAGCGCTGCCAGAGGATGAAATTCTGGCCGATATTCAGGATGCCGGACAGGAATTATTGGCGCAGGCGGGATTTCGCCAATACGAAGTCTCCGCCTATGCGCACCCGGGGCGACAATCGCTGCACAACCTGAATTACTGGCAGTTTGGCGACTATTTGGGAATCGGCGCTGGCGCGCACGGCAAAATTTCTTATCCCGAGGAGCAAATCATCCGCTATCGCAAAACCCGCAAACCGGCGGATTATCTGCATGCGGAAAAACCCTTTACCGCCGGCTCGGAACCTGTGCCCCTTGAGCAGCAACCGCTGGAATTTATGATGAATGCGCTGCGCTTGGTAGACGGCGTTCCGCGCAGTTTTTTTGCCGAGCGCACCCAACTTTCGGACAGCGCCCTCGCTCCCCATCTGCCTGCGCTGATCGCCAAAGGTTTATTAACCGGTGATCCAGCGCGTTTACAGCCCACAGCCCTCGGTCTGCGCTTTCTTAACGATATACTTGCCGCCTTTGCCGAGGCGGAGGAATAGCAAAACCTCGTATTCCTCCGCCAACAGGCGCAAACCTGCGGGGGGTGGGTTATAGTTGTGATAACAGGCCGCGCGCAATTGTCATACGATTGTTTTCGCTTTGTTGGTGCATTTTTTCGAGGTTTAGCACACGCTCGCTATGTCCGATCTACAGGAAATCAAAAACGACTCCAGTGACCTGAACCTGGACAACCCCAACTATTTCATCAACCGCGAACTCAGCCACCTTTATTTCAATCAGCGGGTTTTGGCGCAGGCGATGGATGAGACCCATCCGTTGCTGGAGCGTTTAAAATTTCTGGTGATCTTCAGCTCCAACCTCGACGAATTTTTCGAAATCCGCGTCGCCGGCCTGATTCAAAGTATTCGTTTTGAACGGGAAGTGACCGGGCCAGACGGCTTGCAAACCCGCGATTGTTTAAAGCTGATCAGCGAAATCTGCCACGAAACCGTCCGCCTGCAATACGAAATCCTGAACGATACCCTGATCCCAGCTCTCGCGCATGAAGGCATCCAGTTTTTACGCCGCAGCCAGTGGACCGCCGCGCACGCTGCCTGGATCGAGGATTACATGATGCAGGAAGTGCTGCCCGTAATCAGTCCAATCGGACTCGACTCGGCGCACCCCTTCCCGCGCCTAGTGAATAAAAGCTTGAACTTTATAGTGGCGCTGGAAGGCAAAGACGCCTTCGGCCGCGACCTGGGCCTCGCCATAGTGCCGGCGCCGCGTTCACTGCCGCGCATCATCGCTGTGCCCGAACATATCAGCGGCAAGGCCAACGACTTCGTGTTTTTGTCATCGATGATCCACGCCCATGCCGACAAACTTTTCCCGGGCATGACCATCAAGGGCTGCTACCAATTCCGCATCACCCGCAACGCCGACCTGGACGTGGATATCGAAGGTATCGCCGACTTGGCGCGCACCCTGCGCGGCGAATTGCACTCCCGTCGGTTCGGCAACGCCGTGCGCCTGGAAGTGGCGGACAACTGTCCGAAAGAACTGACCGACTTTTTGCTGAACGAGATCGGTTTGAAAGAGGACGATCTTTACCGCGTTAACGGACCGGTAAACCTGAAGCGGCTGATGCGCCTGCCCTCCATGGTGGGGCGGCCCGATTTGCTCTACCCGCCGTTTACACCGAGCCTGCCCAAAGGCTTCAGCCGTAAAGACAATATTTTTGAAGCCATTTCCAAACGGGACTATCTGCTGCTCCACCCGTTCGAATCCTTTACTCCGGTGATCCAGCTGTTGCGTCAAGCCGCGAAGGACCCGGATGTAGTCGCAATCAAACAGACGCTCTATCGCACCGGCCATGAATCGCCGGTGGTCGACGCCTTGTTGGATGCGGCGCGCAACGGTAAGGAAGTCACTGTAGTGGTCGAACTGCGCGCGCGTTTTGATGAAGAGAAAAACCTCGAACTCGCCAGCCGTCTGCAAGAGGCGGGAGCCGTGGTGGTCTATGGCGTGGTGGGTTACAAAACCCACGCGAAAATGATTCTGATCGTGCGCCGGGAAAACGGCCAGTTCAAACGCTATTGCCACCTGGGAACCGGCAACTATCACAGCAGCAACGCGCACCTTTATACGGATTATTCGCTGCTGTCGGCGGAACCTGCGATCTGCGAAGACGTGCACCGCATCTTCCAGCAGCTCACGGGTATGGGCAAAACCGAGAAGATGAACAAGCTCTATCACGCGCCCTTTACCTTGAAGCGCCAACTGCTGCGCATGATCGATAACGAGGCCAAAGCCAAACAGGAAGGCAAAGACGCGCGCATCATTTTGAAATGTAATGGACTGGCCGAATCCAAGATTATTCAAGCGCTTTACAAAGCCTCGCAGGCCGGCGTTAAGATCGATTTGATTATCCGCGGCATGTGCGCCCTCAAACCCGGCATCCCTGGCATATCGGAAAACATCCGGGTCTTTTCCATTGTCGGCCGCTTTTTGGAGCACTCACGCGTTTACTACTTCGCCAACAGTGAACCCAAGGTGTATTGCGCCAGTGCCGACCTGATGGAACGCAACCTCAACCGCCGGGTGGAAGTGTGCTTCCCGATTGAACAGCCCGACTTGGCCGCTCGCGTTCTCAACGAGTTGGAACTCTATTTGAATGATGGACGGCAACGCTGGGAGCTTCTACCTGAGGGTGTTTATGTACAGTCCTTTTCACCCGAGCATCAATCAGCCCAGTTGGAACTCTTGCGGCACTTCACCGCGCCGAGCCCGTCCAACCCCACATGGCCTGCATTGGTATCAATTCCGTCGGGGTCGAATTAACCCGCGCAGAACTATGTCGCTGAGCCAGTGCCGAACCCTAGACGGCACTGGGCCAGCGGATAAACTTGCCCAGCGGAATAAGACTTGTTCAGTAGGGGTTCTCACCTTAAAATCGCGCGTTTGCGCTGTACCGTCCTGGAGATCACATCATGAGTAAAATCGTAAACGTTACCGACGAGACCTTTGAGCAGGAGGTACTGAAATCAGACCTGCCCGTGCTGGTGGATTTCTGGGCACCCTGGTGCGGTCCCTGCAAAATGATCGCGCCGGTTTTGGAAGAGATGAGCGGTGTCTACGAAGGCAAACTCAAAATCGTCAAAGTCGACGTGGACGTCAACCGCAACGCTCCGTCCACTTACAACGTGCGCGGCATCCCGACCTTGATTTTGTTTAAGCAGGGTAAAGCGGAAAGCACTAAAGTCGGTGCATTGTCACGTACACAACTCACCGCCTTTATTGACTCCTCTCTTTAATAGGTTTTAAATGTTAGCTCTTGCGGGCCGTAAAAAGCCCGCAATAGAGTTCCGACTGGCTTTGCACTCGGCAGAGATTGTGACTATACTCAGCCAGCTAGCCGACCAAATCATTCGCACATCCCTCCCATCGGCAATCACCTCCTTGGATTTCTGCTAGTTCGATGGGCGAATGCCATAGTCAAACCTTGTTCAGTGCTCCATTTGAATTTCCTCGATTTATTTCCTATGACTATTCATAACGTCTAGCAAAAAATTGAAGCGCGATTCTCCTGAATCACTTTTCCAAAAAATTTTTATAACAAATCTACAAGCTCGGCTTTCTCTCTGGCTGGCTAATCTGCAATCAACCACTTACACAATACGCACATGAATCTTACCGATCTTAAAACCAAACCCATCGAAGAACTGATCGACATGGCAACTGCCATGGGACTGGAGAGCCTGGCGCGCTCACGCAAACAGGACGTTATTTTCAACCTGCTTAAGCGCCACGCCAAAAGTGGTGAAGACATCTACGGTGATGGGGTTCTCGAAATACTGCAAGACGGTTTTGGATTCCTGCGTTCCGCCGGTTCCTCTTACTTGGCAGGACCGGATGATATCTATGTATCACCCAGCCAGATTCGTCGCTTCAACTTGCGCACTGGCGACTATATCAGCGGCAAAATCCGCCCGCCAAAAGAAGGCGAGCGTTATTTCGCACTGTTGAAAGTCAACGAAATCAATTTCGATAAGCCGGAAAATTCACGCAACAAAATTCTCTTCGAAAACTTAACGCCGCTGTTCCCACAAGAGCGCATGGTTCTCGAAACCGGTAACGGTTCTACCGAAGACCTGACAGGCCGAATCATCGACCTGATTTCGCCCATCGGTAAAGGCCAGCGCGGTTTGATCGTTGCGCCGCCAAAAGCCGGTAAAACCATCATGATGCAGCACATCGCGCAAGCGATTGCGCGCAACAATCCGGAAACCTATCTCATCGTTTTATTGATCGACGAACGCCCGGAAGAAGTAACGGAAATGCAACGTTCCGTGCGCGGTGAAGTGGTTGCGTCCACCTTCGACGAACCGCCTTCTCGTCACGTACAGGTTGCCGATATGGTAATCGAACGTGCTAAGCGTTTGGTGGAACATAAAAAAGACGTAGTGATTTTGCTCGACTCCATCACTCGTCTCGCCCGCGCTTACAACACCGTTATTCCATCATCCGGAAAAGTATTGACCGGTGGTGTCGATGCACACGCACTCGAAAGACCTAAACGCTTCTTCGGTGCCGCGCGTAATATCGAAGAAGGCGGTAGCTTGTCCATCGTGGCAACTGCGCTGATCGATACAGGTTCCAAAATGGATGAAGTGATTTACGAAGAGTTTAAGGGAACCGGCAACATGGAGTTGCACCTGGACCGCAAGATTTCCGAAAAACGTATTTATCCTGCTATCAATATCCGCCGTTCCGGTACTCGGCGCGAAGATTTGTTGATGGGCGAATCCGAATTGGCGCGCGTATGGATTCTGCGCAAATTGCTCAACGATATGGAAGATGTTGCAGCGACCGAATTCCTCGTCGATAAATTGAAGAATTTCAAAACCAACGATGAATTCTTCCTGTCGATGAAAGGCAAATAAATGCTCGCGCCGCAGCCAAATCGGCTGCGGCATTTCCCCATGCAGAGATTCTCTCTGCCAGATCCCATCTCATCCCATGAAAGATCTGCGCGATTTTATTCAACTCCTCGAACAGCGCGGCCAACTCAAACGCATTTCTCAGCCAGTATCTCCCCATCTGGAAATGACGGAAATTTGCGACCGTACCTTGCGCGCATCTGGCCCAGCGCTTTTATTTGAAAATCCAACAGGCTATTCCATCCCGGTGCTCGGCAATTTATTTGGCACACCTGAGCGCGTCGCTCTCGGCATGGGGCAGGAATCTGTTGCTGCATTAAAAGAAGTGGGCGAGCTGCTGGCATTTCTCAAAGAGCCCGAACCACCTAAAGGCATGCGCGACGCCTGGGAAAAATTGCCGATTTTTAAACAGGTTCTCAATATGTCGCCCAAGGTGGTGTCGCGGCCTGTTTGCCAGGAAATTGTGTATCGCGATGAGGAAGTCGATCTCACAAAATTGCCGATTCAGACCTGCTGGCCGGGCGACGCTGCGCCATTGATCACTTGGCCGCTGGTGATTACCCGCGGGCCGCACAAGGAACGGCAAAACCTCGGTATTTATCGCATGCAGCTGTTGGGCAAAAACAAACTGATCATGCGTTGGCTGAGTCACCGAGGCGGTGCTCTGGATTTCCGCGAATGGCAGCAAGAACATCCCGGCGAGCGCTTTCCGGTTTCGGTGGCGCTAGGCGCTGATCCCGCAACTATTCTCGGCGCTGTAACCCCGGTGCCGGATACACTCAGCGAATACGCATTCGCCGGTTTATTGCGCGGCGCCAAAACTGAAGTCAGCTGCAGTATCAGCAATAATCTGCAAGTGCCTGCGTCAGCCGAGTTTATTTTGGAAGGTTATATTGAACCGGGCGAAATGGCCGACGAAGGTCCTTATGGTGATCACACGGGTTACTACAACGAAGTGGAAAAATTCCCGGTATTTACCGTCACCACTTTGACCCACCGTCGCAATCCGATTTATCACAGCACTTATACCGGTCGTCCACCGGATGAACCGGCGGTATTGGGTGTCGCGCTCAACGAAGTGTTTGTGCCGATTCTAAAAAAACAATTTCCGGAAATCGTCGATTTTTATTTACCACCGGAAGGTTGTTCCTATCGCATGGCCGTGGTCACCATGAAAAAACAATATCCCGGTCATGCCAAACGCGTCATGTTTGGCGTCTGGTCGTTCCTGCGGCAATTTATGTATACCAAATTTGTGGTAGTGACCGACGACGATATCAACGCGCGTGACTGGCGCGATGTGATCTGGGCGATTACCACGCGGATGGATCCGGCACGGGATACGGTGCTTGTTGAAAATACGCCCATTGATTATTTGGATTTTGCCTCACCGGTTGCCGGACTCGGCTCCAAAATGGGTTTGGATGCTACGCATAAATGGCCGGGGGAAACCCAGCGCGAATGGGGACGCCCTATTACCATGAGTTCCGACGTTAAACAAAAAGTTGATGCAATTTGGGCGGAGCTCGGTATTTTTGAGGCTACAAAATAGCTTTATTTAAAAGCTATACAACAAATCAAAATACACCTTGTCGCGATCTTCCAGAGCGCGCAGGTTTTCCCGTGGATAAGGACCAAAATCCGCCTCATACGAGGTTGCGTAAGCGTAATGCACATTGGCACGGATACTTTTGCCGACGTTGAAACGCAAACCCAATCCTACATCCGACATAAGAGCCCATGATCCCGGTTGCTCCGGCGTATCAAAGACTGTTTGGCGCGCAGCGAGATGGCCGGCATCTTTGGTATCGCCATAGCCCATTTCCCAAAAAATATAGGGTTGAAGGGTTTTGGCCAAACGGCCTTGGCCAGGAATTTCAAAAATCCAATCTGCCGCTAAATATGCACCACGATCGGCGATGCTTTGGTTGACATGAAAGGCGCGCAATTTATTCGGTCCAGTCAAAGTAAACTGGCTGGTGCTCGGCAGAGATGTTTCCGTATATTGCCCGGCAAAACGCAACTGAATACGACTGTTCGCATTCACAAATGGTGTTTTGACATATTTGATCAGCCAATAATTAAAGGAAACTGAAAGCGGATTTTTGTCCTGATAGATGCCCCGGCCTTTGACAAAACCACCGTAGGTTAACTGTATATCGCCCTGGTGCAACGCACGCCAGCGCTCCAGCAATCCGTCAAAACTCAAAACCACATCCAGATTGCGTACAGTATCGTCCAGCTCGTCTTCTTCGAGCGGCAACAGCCCTTCTTTATCTTTGATGTCCGATGCCACCTCCGACAGACGCAACTCCCCTGCCAGACTTTTTAAACGGCTGCGATTAAAAATATGGCGCAGCGATGCGTCATAAATTACTGAGCGTCCGGTCAAAGTTATTCCGGAAAGCGAATCCGACACAAAGTCATTGGTCGAGCCACCAATGGTCAGGCGTGTGCGCGGTGAAAAAAGTGGTAAACCGTAATGAAGTGATCCGTATAAAGAGTTGGATGGTTCGAAGGTGCCTAGAATGCCGATATGTAACTGATCACCAAAACCACCGGGGTTGTACCAATAACCATCGGTGTATAAACGATATTCACCCGTGCTTTCGGAACCGTGATTATCAATTCGTGCATGGCCCGCGAAGGATTCTTCCTGCAATACATTGATATTAAGACGTGTATCGCCTACTTCGCTGCCGGGCTCAAAATATCCCTGCACAGAAAGTCCGGGCAGTTCATTAACCAGATAGAGATGTTGCTCGATATTTTTTGCCGTTACCGGTTTATCGACAATAGGCGCAAAAATCGCTTCCACGGTTTTTGCGCGGTATTTTTTGCTATTCAACAGTTCAATCTCGCCCAGATTTCCAGGCAATAACGTCAAGACTACAACTCCGTCTTGTACCCGCTGCTGTGGGACATAGGCTTTGGCCAGAATAAAGCCGCGTTCGCGGTAATAGCGCGTTACTGTGTCAGCAACAATAAGAATCATGCCGACCGTAATGCCCTGGTTTTTGCGCTCCTCGCTTGGCCGCACAATCAATTCAGGTGTTAGCTCTTTTTCTGCTATCCATTCAACCTGATCGTCCGAAACAAAACGAATCGTCTCTATTCGTTTATTCAGCGTTTCGAGGGTAACACCAAAATCCGGATATTCTTCGACGCCTTGAATGCGAATTTCCCTGATATTAAGGTGAGGTCCTGCCATAAAGTCCGGCTTTTCTTCTGGCGCATCCGGACTTTCCAACATGGGTTTGCGTTCCGCTTCTGGCTCATCCTCCGTATCCGGCATTTCCACAATAGCCGCCACTGCCGGCAAACTTATAAGAGAGGCGAGACATAACACATTCAATAATTTTATTTTCATGCGCGCGATGATCCTTTCTGTAGGGCACATGCGATTCTACGCAAAATACACCTACAGAAAAGCGAAGCGGAAGATGAGATAAATCAGAAAAAACGATCAGTGCGGCAAAAATTCGATTGGATAGCTGACCGTAATGGTCTCGACGTCACGCGCGCCGAACTGAAAATTGCGGATTCGCGCCAGCAGGCTGTCAACCAGACTCTGATCATTCAGCTCGCTGCTGACAACATCGATTTTGCTGACTGAGCCATCCGGTTTGATGGTGACGGCCAGGACCAATTTGCCTTTCAGCGCAGGATTGTTGCGCCGCGCGCGGTTGTAGAGACTTTGCAGCTGACCTTTGTGACGATCAAATACCAGGATGACTTCTTCCTCCGAACGCACGCGCGACTTAGCCGCTTGCGTGGTCTCAGGCGTTTTGTTGGGATCCCGGGTTAGAGCCTCCTCGCTTGCCGCAACGGTTTGTTGTGCAGCAGTCAGCTCCGCAACACTGAGCTGCGAGGTGCCGGCTTGTGCAGCATAGCGAGCGCCATCCACCCCGCCGCTACCCTGCGCAGCATTGCTCGTAAAGACGCTGACATCGTGGCCCGCTGCTGTTTGCGCCCCACTGCCCGTGGTTTCGCGAATATTGGTACGCAGCTGTGCACCGACATCGGACGTATCGATCAAATCATTCAATTGACTTACATGCGCCAACAGACCGCTTTGGGAGGCAACTTCGCGCGCTTTTTCCTGCGCTTCTGTAAGCGGTTCACGCGTTACTGGGCGCTCGCGCTCCACGCGAACAGGAGGCGGTTCAACCGGCTTTTCCTCTGGTTTGGGTTTCTCCACCGGTTTTGGCGGTTCCAGAGGTTTTACCTTGGGCGGTTCCACCACCACAGGTTTCGGTTCCTGTTTGCTAATAAATTTTGCAACCCGCTCAGGCACGTCGATGCGTTCACGCAGAGGTTTTTCCGGTACATCGATGCTCGATATATAAATTCCGATAATGACCGCGACCACCACCGCAACAATAGCGGACACAACAAAAGCACGATCCTGCTTTTGATTGGGCTGCCACTGCACCGCGAGTAATTCGTAGTTAGCCAATGCCATGTGCGGATTTATCTCTCAACGCATCGAAATAATGTAAACATCAAAATGACCTCAGCCCTTGGGTTTTGCCAGCTGATGCGCTGCAAAAGCAATTTCGGTGTAATTGGCTTGTTGGCAGGTCGCTAAAATTTTATGCAACAACGCGTAGGAAATATTTTCGTCCCCCATAATGGTGATCGCCTCGCCTTCCGAAGCATCGCTGATTTTCTGCAATTGTCGGTTGGATTTTTGCTGTTCCAACGCTTGTTTCAGAGGTTCAAATACTTCACCTTCGGCGACCAATAAATCCTGAACTTTGGCAATTTCCCTACCCTGCAGCAAAACGCTATTGGGTGTGATACTTAACACTAAGGTTTCGCGCGGCACTTTAGTCGCGGTTGAACGCGGCAACGCCAAATCTTTTTGACTGGGCAACTGCGGCGCACTGGAGGAGTTCACCAGCAGGAAAAAAACCAGAATGGTGAAAATGTCCATCAGGGAGACAAGATTCAGCGGCGCACCCTTGGCAAAACGGTGATGGCGCGCCATACGGCGTGCGCGACGGGAAGGTGATTTCACTGCACACCTCCTTCATTTTCTTTGACCGGCAAAGCGTCGAGAGAAATAGTGTTCTCATCTGCTGCTGCTCGCGCAGGCGCTTCGCCAATGGAAATCGCCGGAAATAGTTCCACTTCTTCCAGTGTTCCTACGTTGACGATTTCAGCGCTGCGCACGCGGTCCATTACTTCGATCAATCTTTTATAAGGAACCGCAGAATCGAGTAGCAAGGAAATGGCGGTTTCTTCCGGATAGCGGCGTTTAATTTCCACGAGCACGTCGACTATGGCGGACCAATCGGTTTTTTCGCTGGTGTCAAAATAACGAACACGGCCGACATTAGCGTCGCGAATTTCCAGCGCATCGGGATAAATCAATAGCTGTAATTCCAGGTCGATTTTCTGCTCTTCGCCGCCAGCGGCATCGAGGCCGGGCAAAGTCAGCTCTAATACGGTGAGACGGGAAAATACCGCCGTAATCAAAAGAAACGGCACCAGGATCACCATCAAATTCAAAAAGGCGGTGATATTGAGCTCAACCGTTTCGTGCAGAACTTTGCTGCGTTTGAATTTCATAGGAGCGCAGTCAGTCTTCGACGATCAGATTGAGACACTTCACTGTGGCCATTTCGATGTTATCCACCAGGCGGGTGGTTTTGGTGGCGAGAAAAGAGTGGATCAAAATCATCGGAATTGCGGCAGTCAAACCAAATGCCGTGGTGTTCATCGCAACCGAAATACTGGCGGACAATAAATCGGCTTTTTCCGCCGGATTGGCTGAGGCAACGGCAGTAAATGCCTGGATCAAACCGATAATGGTACCCAACAGACCTATCAGGGTGGCGATGTTGGCCAATGTCGCTAAATAGTGAGTGCGTTGTTCCAGCTCCGGCATCACTTCCATAATGCCCTCTTCCATCGCCGCTTCCACGGCTTCGCGGCTGGCATTACTGCGCAGTTTGGCCAAGCCGTATTGCAGAACTCGCGCCAGCGGTGTGCTCTGGCTTTTTAACAGGTTCTCCGCCCGCGGCAGGTCGTTGGCCTTCAACATGGGCGTTAACTGTTTCCAAATACGGTTGGTTTTATTTTGCGTGGCCGTAATCACCGCGAAGCGCTCGATCGCGATTACCAATCCCAGCACAAACACCACCAGGATGGGATACATAAAAAACCCACCAGATTGAAAAAATTCAATTAAATCCATAACTCTACCTTTGATTCAAAGCACTTATAGGTTTGGTCAAGCATTTACCCAATTAGGGCTTGTTGGGCACTAATGTGATATCGAGTGATGAGCCTGTGTCATCCGGGGAGGAGTCGCCATTTGGAATGGGAACAACTGTATCGGATTCGGGACCGCTGAATGAGGGGTCAGCTCCATTGAATTCACGATCAATGTGATCAAGCAGGCTGCGGCGTTGCGCGACGTATTCTACACGGCTCATGCGGTGGTCCAAATAGTCGGCGACGATCTGCCGCATGAGGTCCGAATAATTGATTTCTGACATAACCCAAAATCTCTTTTTACTTGCGTGCGAGCTCTCGCACTACGCGGAATCCTGTTTCAGCGTCGGCGCTGCCGTCGCTAACGCGCTGCGAACTCAAGGTACAGGACTCCATATCAGTGGCGTATGAGCCGCCCACCGCAAGCCATTGCCCACCGGGCCCCAGAACCCATTCCTGGGCATTGCCCACGTGGTTGACCAATCCCCAACTGTTTTGCTGGCCGATTTCCGCATTCAGCAACGATCCGCCCTTCTGAATGCCGCGCGCATTTAAGCGGCAGTTGCGGTTGGCGTCCAGGCTGCGCCCGTCGGCGTAGGCGGCGACGCGCCACTCCGCCAAGGTTGGCAAACGATAGGTTTTGCCCGTTTCCTGACTCAACCAACGCACATATTCCTGCACCATTTGCAGCGGCACACCCGTAACCGGCAGAGAACCGTTGGCCCCGACAACCTCGCGACAGCGCTTGGTCTCTTTGCAGAACAGGTTAAATTCCTCGACGGTTACCTCGTAGCGTCCTATAGCGAATACCGGCATGCCGTCTTTTGCTGGGATCACCACTGTTTCTGGCGTTTTACCACCACTGCGCACAGAATCCTGACAGATGCTGCGGCGACCGCGCGCGCCCAGGCCCGCCAGGGATTCGTTACAGGGGTCACGCATTTCCACCCGCACCGCGGTGAGCTTGGCGTTTTTGGGAAACAGCTCCAACGCGGCCTTTTTCAGGGTCGCGCCACGATCCGGGAAAGTGTTAGCGATTTTTTGCAAGCACGCAGCCAAGTCGGTAACGATTTGGCCTTCCGCTTTTTTGTACTGCGTCATATCCAGTGAACGCAGTTTTTTTACCGCAACGGAAAAATCGCTCATGTCGATAATTTGTGTGCAGCGCAGCTGATTTTTCACGGTGGCCAGGGCAACCGCATATTCCTCGCGCCGCTGTGCCTCCTGCATTTGCTGGGTGCGAATTTCCGCCTGTTGTTGGCGCTCTTGCTGCTGTTTCAGGCGTGCCAGGCGCTCCTGCTCTGCCTGTTCTTCCCGCAGGCGCTCCAGTTCAGCCAGTTGTTCCTTGACACTAAGCGCCAGCGCGTCCAGCTCATTTTTGGCTCCCGCATAACGATGCGCCCGTTCAATAACGCCGAGCGCATTTTCATATTCCTGTTGCTCGATCAATGCGTTAATTCGCGCGAGATAAAGCCCATAGGCCTGTTGCCGATAATCCACATACTGCGGATGATTTTCTTTCAGCAGCTGGCGCAAATTCTGCATTTCTTCCCAAAGCAGATTTTCCCAGCGCGCATCAAATGTATTGGCCGCGAGAAGATCGGAGATGGTTTTCTGCAACAATTCCAAGCGAATTTCGTATTCAATTTCACTGCGGAAATCATCTGCAGTGAGCTGTGGCTGTTGCGGCGCCTGTTCACGATTCAGATAAATAAAGCCGCCCGCCAACACTGCGAGAAACAACAAAACCATCGCCGTGATAGCCACTACAGAGGTGCTGGCTTTTTTATTGAGTTCACTCCAAAACTCCTGCACCGAGCCAATGCGATTTTCCCGCTCGAATGCCAGGGAGCGCTCGATCACGCGCCACTGATGTTTACTGATGCTCTCGATGCGCGCGGGTTTCAGCCCTTCCTTCTGCGCTTCTTCGGCATTTTTTCGCCCGAATGGATGCGCCCCCGTCAGCAATTCGTAGGTAATGCAGCCCAGCGCGTAAATATCGTCGCGCACATCCGGCGTTTCGCCGTTGAGCATTTCCAGACTGGCGTAGGCAGGCGTCAGTGCTCCCAGATTACCGGCATCAAAAATCGTGCGGTCGTCGGTGGAGACGCCGCCCACTTCTGCCTGCGCTACCGCCCGCGCGATACCAAAATCGAACACCTTGGCGACATTGTCATTAGTGACAAAAATGTTGCCGGGCTTGAGGTCGGAGTGAATAATTTTTTGCCCGTGTGCGTAACTCAAAGCCGCGCAAATGCCTTCGAGAATTTGCCACGCATCCTCAAACGCCAACCCCGTCGAGCTGTATTTTTTGATCAGTTTGTCCAGCGGCGTACCGTGCAGGTATTCCATGGTCATAAAGACCGTGTCGCCGTCTTTATCGAAATCGTGAACGTTTACGATATTGGGGTGGGCGATGCGCTGAGTTTTGCGCGATTCCCGCTGCAGGGCGATAAACGCCTCGGGATGGGATTTGAATTCCTCGCCTAAAACCTTGATGGCGACGTAGGGATCCCGGTCCTTGGCCTCCACTTTGAGCAGGTCCTTGGCCTTGTACACCACCCCCATGCCACCAGCACCGACCACCTGTTCCAACACAAAGCGGTTTTTCAGAATTTCCTTGGGCTTGGCAGCACCGGTGCGCGGACCTTTGCTCGGTGGCGGCAGCGATATAGTGGGATCGGCACTGCGGCGAACCGGCTCCACATTGCGCGCGGAGGTCTGCGTTTTTGACATCTGTGTTTTAGACGCCTGGGTTTTATCAGCGACTTGCGGCTTCGCCATGGGTCTGGCGGCATTGGGTGCAGCGGGTTTTTTCGGCGGCGCAACCACAGTTGATTGGCTCGCAGGCGCAGCTGGTCGCACCGGTTGTTTAATTCGCGTGGCGATTCTGGTGGCATCAGGAGCTGCCGAAGCGGCAGCTCCAGGCTGCGCTCTAGCCGGCGTTGCCGTTGACGCAGAAGTAGGCGCTGCAGAAGGAGGCCGTGCTGTTGACGAAGCTGGTGGCGTCGCCGGTGATGCCGGAGTTGGCGTTGCCGGGGTCGACGGCCGCTTTACCCGCGTCAGCTGTATACGGGTTTTGTCATTATCGTCAGAGTTACTCATCGGCGACCATCAAAGTGAAATTAACTGAATTTTCCAGGCTCGCCTTTTACGACTACCACCGAGACATTATCCGGCGCACCGCGGGCGAGCGATATGCTCACCAGTTCCTCTGCCATTTGTTGAGTGTCCCGTTTATTCAACACACTCGCAATCTCGTTGTCGTTGACGGTGTTGTAGAGTCCGTCACTGCATAACAAAAAGGTGTCGCCGATCTGCGTGTTGAACACCGTGATATCGACGAATGCGTCTTCCTCAACCCCCACGGCTCGGGTGATCACATTGGAATGGGGATGATTGATGGCCTCTTCTGGAGTAATAACTCCCATCTCCACCAATTCCTGCACATGGCTGTGATCGCGCGAGAGCTGTGTCAGCTGGTGGTTGCGCAGGCGGTATAAGCGCGAGTCGCCCGCCCACAGACAAACGCCCACCCGCCCGCGGATCAGCAGGGCGACCAGGGTGCTCCCCATAGTGGCGTTATCCAACATCACGTCGGCGTAATCGAGGATCTGGCGGTTGACGTCCAGCACTGTCTCTTCCACCTGATCAACAAAATCGCTGAGGCGTTCGAATGGCTCCAGCTGACTGAGCGACTCGATAATCATGCGGCTCGCCACATCGCCCACTTCATGGCCGCCCATACCGTCGGCGACGGCCCACAAACCCGCCTGCGGAAGAGCTATAAGCGCATCCTCATTGACCGAGCGCACCGCGCCAACATCTGTGCGAGTGCCGCTGCGCCATTCGATCGGGCGGCGGAAGGTTCGGTCAGTATCTTCTGCGTTGCTCATCTAGAACTCCGATTCACGCTTCAGCACGCAGCGGGCGCACCGGGACTGACCATTCCCAGTTTTCCCACAGGCCATCGAGCATGGCGGCTCCCCCAGATGCCGGCGGCATTCCGGGGCTGACAAAAACACAAGGCTCCACCCGCTCAGACCCGGAAGTGCTCCAGATGCTGAAGCTAGAAAAGGTGCTCGCCACAAAGGCGTCGAGCAGATGCGGCATGGCGGGTTCGACAGACGGATTATCAAAATCCAGATCCACCACCACTCCAGCATCCGGCCGCGGCGGCGCCTGGTAGAGGTAACCGTCGCCACCGCCGAGTTTCAATTGGTTGAGGTCTTCCAGCAGTCGGTCAACTGGCAGCAGGCCGTCGAGCGCGCGCAATGCCAAATGCTCAACCGCTTCAAACCAAGCGCTTTGATGCAACAGGAAACTGGTTAGAGAAGTGCGCTCCGGCAGGCGGCGCAGTATGGAAAAGGGAAAGTAACGTCCGACGCGATCGACACTTGGCAGCCAGATACCGGCCCAGGCGTTGCTGTCGAGCGCACCGGGTGACAGACAAAAACGCCAGATCGGGCTGGTGAGATAGATTTCCAGCCAGGCATTGCCCAGACGCTCCTGGGTGCTGCCAATAAACGTCTGCAGCCAGCTGTCCCATTCGTTGATGACCTTGGTCGGCAGGTTGCGGTGGATAAAGTCTCCGTGCGCAGGCAACTTGCCAAACAGGCCGGTCGGCGGGTTGTGCGGATTCATAACAGCAGAACTCATGACGCGGCACCCTTCATAGTGCGGTCCTCGTTTCCCTTCATGGTGCTCTCTCCTGTAGCTTAAGCGCGATGAGCCTCATCGCACGATGGATTCCGGTACGCGGAAGGCGTTGAGTACATCTCGGCGCAGCGGACTGTCGGCGCTTTTGGTTTTGACTTCGTAAGTGATCTTGTGGGCGTCGCGCTGCGTGCCGCGCTCATCACCTGCGGAAAAGGTCACCAGATAAATATTCGACTGGCTGGTTTTTTCCACGTAAGACGCGTCGAGCAAACGGAACCAGGCCCAACCGCCCTGGAAGGAGCGTTCGTACTGGCTGCCCTGCAGATCCTCAAACACCATGCGCACCCGCATATTGTCCTGGTTAGCCTGCCAGCGCACAGTCTTCCAGAACTTTGGCCCGTGATTGTAGGTAAGGCGCTCGTCGCCAACATCCAAGGTAAAGCGGGCGTCCCTCTCCTCCATGGCGCGCGGTCGCAACTCCATTGTGACGGAGATGCTGTCCGGGCTTTCGCGATAGAAGATGTCTTTGATACCGCGAGCGTTGTCGATCTGGCGCAACACCTCTTCGGAAAAGCCGAGGGTGTAGTTATCCACCACGCGATTGCGCAGGCCGCCGCGTGTGCTCACAAACGGTGCCATGTATTCGGTGAAGAATTTGTCGATGGTGCCGCCGGGTTTGAAAAACTCGGAAAAGTCGTACAGCGCCATCTCGTCGGTGGCACTGCGATTCAGCGGATAGCGGCCCTGCAGACGCTGACTGTAAGGGCGGTGAACCGTCGCGCGCCACTCGTTATCCACATAACCGCGCGCCGAGTCGAGCAACACTCGCCAGCTTTGATCGGTCAAGGTGGACAACCATTGCCGCACCGGCTCTGGCATTGACTGAGAGTAAGCCTTCACATCGGTGATCGCATTACCAGCGTTGGTATCGAAGCGCGCGCGCGCCAGATTGAACGCCTGCTGACCGGGCTCGGGGGCCATGGCGATATCCGTCATGAAATCCTTCAACCCCTGCAGCTTGTTGCGAATGGTCATGATCGGCGCAACATCGCCGCGACCTTCGGCCACCAGGGCATTGAGATCGCGGAAGTGCTTGTCGACCTTGGTGCCTTCGTACTGGCTGATCAGGGCAGATGTGGCCAATTGCGCCACCTTGCCACCTTTCTTCGGATTTTTACCCGCGAGGTCCTCCACCTCTTCCTGCGACGGGCGCAACTGCGTATTGCGCTGGCCTATCTGCAGAATGGAAATCAGCGGTGAATAAACCGGGTCGACCAGATTGGCCAACACTTCTTCGGCGTGGCGCAGGTTGCGGAATTCGGTCACTGCCAGGCGTTTGTAAACCTCATCCCACACCTGGATGTATTCGCTGAGGTAGAGCTCCTCCACCTGTTTGCTGACGTCATCGAGGTCTTCCTGGATAAAGTCGATCTTGGCGTTTTCGTCATCGGTCAGCACCCAGCGCTCGTTGACTATATCGGCGACCAGAGGCGAGCGCGGCGACAGGTCGATGCTGTCGTAACCCTCTTTGGTGAACATCACCGGAATAAAGAGCGCGCGTTGCACATTACTGTCGATTTTGTAGGAGGTGCGCACGGGCGCGCCGAATGCAGCGAGCAGGTCGACCTTGCGGTTGTAGACGGGATTGCTGCGCACTCGCGAGTAGACGCGTTGCGCCACCGGTTCGCGCAGGATCAGTTCGCGCGTGTCTTTCACCAAGCGGGCGTTGAGCGTGCTCGGCGGCGGCACCTCGGCAAGCAGATGGTCGAGATGGAATTCCAGCTCTTTCCGCCGCGTGCCTTCGCCGAGCAGGGAGGTCTCCCAATGCTTCACAAACCAGTCG
This sequence comes from Saccharophagus sp. K07, assembly GCF_014336955.1. Lineage (GTDB taxonomy): Bacteria > Pseudomonadota > Gammaproteobacteria > Pseudomonadales > Cellvibrionaceae > UBA5868. Next base: position 335,582 of record NZ_QRAI01000003.1, read on the forward strand.
CGCACGCGCTCGCGCTCCATGCGATCGGTTTTCTGAAACATCATATAAATGCGGAAGGTGTCGTACAGATCGGTGCCGTCGTAGCCCTTCTCCAGCTCGCCTTCCATAATGGTCAGCAGGCGCGGCAAAAAGGTGTGCACCAACTCGTGCCGGTAGGCGTCGTCCGCCCGGGAATCCACGCGCACGTCATAGAGGCCGAGACTGGTCAGCCAGGGATGGTCCTGTTGATCGTAAACCTTGGAGGCGCGCTCCAAGGCATTGAGAGCGGGCAACACCTGGCGAATATCGCGACCTTGCGGCGCGATCTTGTCCGCCGCCAATTCGTATTCCTCAACATGTGCATTGACCTCTTCCATAAAACCGCGATGGCGCATGACACTACCGGACCACACCACCCCCAGGCCTATGGCAACCAATGCCATCAAGGCGTAGGCGCCGCGCTTCAACCAGCGCACAGTGCGCTCGTAGGACACGTTCGACCCCACCAGCTCCGCCTCCGGAAAAATGACTTCGCGGAACAGCTTGCCAAGGAAAAAGCTTTTGCCCTGTTGATGGGGCAACTGGGCGACCTCCCGGGCGAAACCGAAGTTCGCCGCCACCGACGCCATCAAGCGATCGATGGGCGTGCCGTCCTGGGTGCCGGAGGTGAAATAAACACCGCGTAGATAGGGCTGGAATTTAAAACGGTTGAACGCGAACGTCTGGCGGACAAACTGTTCGGCTATACCGCGCAGGTTTTCGAACTGCTGCGGGAAGCCCTGGATGGCGGCGCGCCGCTTGCTGTCGCGCTCCTGATGCATGCGCCACAGCACCCGCGAATACAGGTTGCTGGTGAGATTGGTCAATTCATTGCGCAGCAGATCAAAGTCCGGAGGACTGTCGGTCTGCGGTGAGTCCGGCAAGGAGATACCCCATACCTGCTCGCGCTCTTCGCGGCTGAAATCTTCGAAAAACTCGCTGAAGCCGCTGACCAGGTCCGCCTTGGTGAACATCAGATACACCGGGAAGCGAATCTGCAACTTGTCCATCAACTCATCCAGACGCGTGCGGATGGTTTTGGCCTGCTGGGCGCGCTCGTCTTCCGTCATCATCAACAGGTCTTGCATGCTGATGGCGACTATGGCGCCGTTGATCGGCCGGCGGCGGCGATTGCGTTTCAGCAGTTCCAGGAAACCTTCCCAAGCACTGGCGTCGACGGCTTTATGGCTGTCCTGAGTGGTGTAGCGGCCGGCGGTGTCGATCAAGACCGCCTCATTGGTAAACCACCAGTCGCAGTTGCGCGTACCGCCGACCCCTTGCAGGGAGCCGCGCCCGAAGGTATCGGCTAGGGGGAATTCCAGCCCGGAATTGATCAGCGCCGTGGTTTTACCAGAACCCGGAGGGCCGACGATGATGTACCAGGGCAACTCGTATAACGCTTTATTGCCGGTAGCGCCTTTGAATTTGTAGCGCCGCAGAGTATCGAGCGCCTGGTTGAAACGCTCATTGATCTGGAACAGTTCTTCGGCGGTCTGATCCGTGTGCCCGCCCTGTCGCAAATTTTCCTGGCTCTCCTGCAGACCGGCGACTAATTGGTTGTTGGTTTTGCGGTTGCGGGTTTGAATCCAGAGATTGTTCAGGCCCCACAGCACCAACAGCACCATGATGCAGATCAGGCGCGCAGTGACGCTGGCCAAGGGGGCTTTGTTTTCCTCGCCGAATTTGATTTGCGGCCCGACGAACCAAATCAGCAGGGAAAGCGCGATCAAGCCAATCAGCGATATGGTCACCGGATGGGTGAAGAAGTTTTTGAGTTTCTGCATGTCGATTGTTTATCCGTTTGGGGACGCGCCATCCGGGCGCACTCCGTCATCATCTCTGATATGGGCCACCGTTAATCAATGACGCGTTGCGGGCGCGGTGATGATGGCATCAAGCTTGTTCACCACAGGTTCGGACGCGGCGCGCATCCAATAGGCAAACCCGGCGTATCCGATCACCACCAATACAGCAAACACGCTGGCCGCTACCCAAATGGGAATGTCGTGATAGAGCGTTTTGCGCACTCGCCCGAGCCCCTGCCAGTGCGGCGACAGTGAGCGTTCAAAATCGCCGCGCTGGTTGCGGATGGTGCGATAGAGGTTGTCGCGCAGCGCATCTAGCTGGTCGCGACCGCGACTGATCAGGCGATATTTGCCTTCAAAACCCAGGCTCAGGCAGATATAGAACAGCTCCAGCATGTAGAGATTTTCCGCCGGGCTGCGCAGCATCAGGTCGAGAATGGCAAAGCATTTTTCCCCACCGGAGCGCTCGCTGTGGAAGATGCTCAACAAGGTGTGTTGCCCCCAGGCGCTTTCGTCACCCCAAGGCGTGTGCAGAACCGCTTCATCAAGAACGGAACACATGAGGTAGCGCGCCGCCAGAATGATCTCCGGTTTTATGCCGAGATCCTTGGCCTTCTGCTCAAAATTGCGAATCTCATGCACCAGGCGCTTGTGCAGACCGCCGACATCGGAGTGGCGCGTGGTATGACGGGTTTTTTCGAATACTGCGATCAGGGTAGAGGCAGCATTGACCAGGGGATTCAGGCCGAGCGAGGTGTTGAATTTGACCTGCTCATAGCCACTGCGGCCACCTACCGGAGGGCTGTAGGCCGGCGCTGGCTCGGGCTGAGCCGCTGCTGCGGCAGGGCGGGTTCGGCCAACCTCTGTGGTCGGACGTCGACCGGGCGAAGGCCGCATGGACGAGCGGTCTCCACCTGGAGTTGGTTTAAAAACCGTGCGGTCATTGTCATCCGTCATGGGAATACCTCAAGCGTCAACGGCGTATAGCCCAGAATTCCATCTCCAAGCCGGGGAAATCGCCGCCCACATGCATGGCGAAACCACCGGAAGTGCTCATTTCTTTCCAGAACTGGCTGTGCTGATCCAATTCGAAATAGGTGTAGCCAGTGCGGAAAGGAATCTGCCGCGGTGCCACCGGCAGCGGCTTTAGTTCAATACCCGGCAGCGCCGCATTGACCAGCTGGCGAATGCGCTCCACCGGACCGATTTTGATCTGCGCCGGGAAGCGCGTGCGAATCACTTCATCGCTGACATCGGCGCGCACTGCGAGTACGAAGGCCGCACTGGACAACAGCGACCGGTCAGTAATCGCCGCCACCCGCACCCCGTAGCGCTTCTCGGCCAGCTCCATGGCGATAGCGGTTTGTTCGTAAACCATGGAGAGATACTTGCGCAGGGTCTGCATCAGCGGCGTGAAGGTCTGCTCAAGATCCGCATGCAAATACACCGGCAGATCCTGCGGCGGGCGGCGGTTGGGTGTTACAAAGGTGGAGAGTTCGCCAATCAACTGCACCAGAAACTCAAACAGCGGCAGCGGGTGCAATCCGTCGATGCGCCCCATATGGGCCACCAGCGGCTCTACCCGGTTGATCACCTGCAACAGCACATAATCGGCAATTTCCGCGCTGCCACCGCGGCGGGCATCGCCCAAGCGGCCAGCAATGGCCTCTGCCCGGTGCCGCAACAAACCGTGCAGTTCGGCCAGAAAGGTCGACAAATTCAGCGTTGCCTTGCAGTCCAATACGGTGGGGATACAGCGCTCGTCTATGCTGATGTCCTTTTCCTGGCGAACTTCATTGATCCGCAACAACGGCAGGTAGGCAAACCCGCTCAAATCCTGGGTTTCCAACATCAGACGCAGACGCAGTTTGCCGATCTGCAATTTCTGGCTGTCACCGCCCTCGACCGTGACATCGCGAACCAGCTTGTCCTGGGCGTAATAACGGGCCAAGCCCTGTTTACTGTCCTGTGGCAGAACATCCACTGCACCTGGTCGGCGCACAGGGACCGCCAGATAGACCATGGCGTTTTTGGTGGTCTCAGGAATTTCGATAACCGGTGGTGGATCGTCGTTATCAGGGAAATTGAAGGGTGTGCCGTCCGGAAATACGCCGCTCGCCCGTTGCACTGAAATCTTGCCGAGGTTCAGCAATTGCTGATCCAGTTCAAATTCCTTGAAACCCCATCCATAGGGTGCCAGAGCACTGCAGCGCCCGTTTACGTAATATTCGAAATAACGGTCCTGTTGCTGAAAATGCTGGGGATTGAGAAACATCCCCTCGGACCAGACAACTTTGGATTCTAAAGACATAAATTTTCCGTGCTTTGGGGGTCGTCCTTGCCCGCGATCACATTAGCGGGCGCTCTTTAACAGCATCTGGTTGCCTGTCACTTCAACGCGCACTGTGTTTTTGATCACGTTGGCAGAAGTAACCGGAAACACCAATTTGTATTTCGAATTCTGGTATTCGTAAAACTCTGCAAAGAGCGCTACATACCGGGTTTTGGGATCCAAAACAAAAGTTTCCTCCTGAATCTCACTCGGCACCAGGCGATTCAGTTCACGTCTGGCGATCAAATCCTTGCCGAGCAGCTTTTCATCCTTTTCATAAAGCTCAAGAAAATCCGCTTTGTTAAACGCCTGATCCGACGTCAATTCATAAAATCGGATAAACAATGGCGACGGTGAATGTTTTTCATCTGGATTGATATCTTTGCCGGCAATGAGCACCAGTTTCAGATCCGTGTCCAAATTGAACATGCCCACTACGCCGCTGTTAACCTTGGTACAACTCGCCAGACACAATGCCACCAGAACCAGCGTCAATACCCGATAAATCGACCGCACTATTCATTACCTCCAGACAGTTTTACAAATCGCGTTTGCGTGCATTTGCCAGCTTGCGCATTTGATCTTCATAAGCCTGCACGAATTCGTCACCGAATAAATCCTGGAACGATCGCTCCATATCGTTGACCATTCGCTGATAGTGATCCTGGTAGGCGTTCCACAATTTGCCTTTCAGCACGCCCGGCAATAAACCGCCTTTGCCGGTTTGCTTAAATTCTTCTTCGAGACGTTCAGGGTCAAAACGCGCCAACACTGAGCGAAATGCCGACCGGATTCCGGCGATTACCGCCAATTGGTGATCGGCAATGGAGTGAAAACTTTCCTCTATAGCATCGAGCGGCGCTTTATAAGCGCGCGTCCGGCGCAGGAACATGATGTCGAGTATTTCATCGACACTGACCGAAAATTTGATCGGGTTATTTTCTACCGGCTGGATCGTGGTGATGTTGATGCGGAACTCATTCTTGATACTGGTGCGAGAGCGCAACACCTGCATAAGGCCATCGAGGGTTTCGCGCATCATAAGACCGATGGTGTGATGGATCTCACGAATTTGTTCATCGCTTAAGTTGGCGTCGCCCAGTCCCAGGGCTTCCAATAAAGTGCGATCCATGCTGCCAGAGCTGCTGACATTTGTCGCTTCAGGTTGCGGTCGCGGCCGCGCGCTTCCACCGGGGGACGGTGTCGCTTTGGGAGTTTGCGGATTTTCTTTGGCGACCGGCTTGGAGAAAGGCGGCTCTGGACGGGCTTTCACGTTAAAAGCGTCGGTAGCTTCCTTGATCAAGGCGTCTTCATCCCGCATGGCGAAGGACGAGCTTTTTTTCTTGCCTACACCGATCAGACTGATGTCGTCGGCCCAATCTTCCGGCAATATCGACTGCTCTTGTTTGACCTCCGGCCAGGCTACCGCTTCTCTCAGCAAATCTCCCGAGTCCCCTTGGCTGCCCGATTGGACAAAGGGATTAACGGCAAAAGGATCCACATCGTAAGGCGTTACACCAAAGGAATCGCTTTGCGCCGCGGGTTTACCACTGTCAAAGGCCTGCGCTGCCTGACTCAATGCCACCAGCGGGTCGGTGATTTTCATGGAATCCGGAACTATGTCCTTGACCAGGCCTTCATAGCTGCTGCTCATGAACATGGATTCCGGAGAGCTTATTCCGTTTTGCGCAAAATCATTTTGTGGAAGGTCGTTTTGCGCGAATGCGGTGGGATTACTTTTGACATTGGCAAACGGCGAAATCGAGGTAGACGTAAATGTATGCGCGGCAAAAGCGTCTTCCTGTGTTTCAAGCGCTACCTTGAAGCGATAGTCTCCCACGTCAAAACAGTCGCCGTCGTTGAGAGCTACACGCGAACCTCTACCGAGTGGTTCCGCCGCACCATTCAGGAAGGTTCCATTGGTACTCAAATCCGTCAGGTAATACTGTCCGCCTTCCTTGCTGATCTGGCAGTGTTTGGAGGAGAGAAATCGTTCTGGATCGGACAACACCCAATCGTTGTCCACGCCCCGGCCAATCAGTCCGCCCTGAGGACCAAAAGTTTTGCGGTCATCCGCGAGGGTTATACCTGGCGGGAACTTGATGATGGTGAGCTGCAACGTCATTCGAATCTTCCTGAACCGAGCGCCCGACGGTTAATTATTGTGTAACGATCGATGTGGTTCCTATCTGATGAGATGGCAGAAAGCTAATGCTATTTGCCGCGCGAGTACCTCAAATAAGCTGGGTAGTATATTATCCATCGACTGCCGGATGAAAGCTCGGATGGACTTACCACTCAGAGCGTCTGCGGCATTTTGCGTTGAGCACTTTTCAGACAGCCCGATGTACTCTAGACTGGCGCATTTGCCGGGTTGTCTGTTAGGAAGAACACCGGCCCGCGACTCCGCAGAAGGATTCGTCGAGCGCACGCGATAAAGTAAGTATCAAAGGAAAACGTTATGGCATCGTTGACATTGATTGATTTGGAGGCCTTACTCGCGCCAATATCAGACGATCTGCCCACAGGAACGGATTGCCGCCTCAACTCCTCCCCTACCTCTCTTTATCAACAAGTCAAAACTGCGCGTAATTCCGCGCGGGAAATCGAGCGCAAGAACGCCGCAGGTGCCGACCTTGGCAGCCCGGACGACGACTGGCGCAAAGTTTTGGATTTAGCTCCCAAGATCCTGTTGCAGGAAAGCAAGGATCTCGAAGTCGCTTGTTGGTATGCGGAGGCGTTATTACGTCGTCACGGTTTTGGCGGTCTGCGCGATGGCTTCAAACTTCTGGATGGCCTTCTGGAACGTCACTGGGAACAGTTATATCCTGTTCCCGATGAAGACGGTCTGGAAACCAAAGTTGCCCCGATCACCGGCCTCAATGGCACCGGACACGAAGGCGTACTGATCCCTGCTATCCGCACAGCGCGCATTACCCAGGGCAACTCGGTAGGTCCATTTGCCTATTGGCAATGCCAAAAGGCATTGGCATCTCAGCGCATACAGAGCGACGACAACCGCGAAAAAGAATTCAAAAAACTCGGCTTTACCTATGAGGATATAGAAAAAGCCGTACGCGAAACGTCCGACAAGTACATGACCGATTTGCGCGATGATTTGATCGAATGTATCGCGCTTTACCGATCCATCAGTCGCCGTCTCGACGAATATTGCGGCACCTATGACGCGCCGCCGACCAGCCTTGTTATTTCGACATTAGAAGAATGTTTGAGTGTTGTTGAACACTTGGGACAGGACAAATTTCCAGTGGTAGATGCAGCAGCTACCGCTGAATCGATCGCCACGGATGACGGAGCACCATCCGCTGCACCGGCCGCTGCCAACAAAGCAGCCGGGCCGCTTGAAACCCGCGAACAAGCATTTAAGCAACTGCTTGAAATCGCAGAATTTTTTCGCAAGCGGGAGCCTCACTCGCCAATTTCTTATGTGTTAGAGAAAGCGGTAAAATGGGGCAATATGCCACTATTCGAGTTAATGCGTGAATTGATCTCAGACAAGAGCGCGCTCGAACAGTACAGCAAGCTCACCGGAGTAAAAACGGAAGAATAAATTCACCTTTAAATTGAGGTTAGGAAAATGGCCGAAAGCATTCATGACAAACTGAAGCGTGTGAGAAAACCCCGCGTACACATCACGTACGAAGTCGAAGCCAACGGCGCTCAAGAGAAAAAGGAAATTCCTTTTGTGATGGGCGTGATGGGCGATTACTCCGGTGATAACACGGATAGTAAAAAAGCGCTCAAAGATCGCAAATTTGCCCAGATCGACAGCGAAAGCTTCAACGATCTGATGAGTAAAATTAATCCGCAGCTCAATTTGAAGGTCGACAACACCTTGCAAAATGACGGCTCGCAGTTGTCGGTCAATCTGCAATTCAACAGCATCGAGGATTTCGAACCACATCGAATCGTCGAGCAAGTTGAACCCCTGAAAAAACTGCTGGAAACCCGCAATAAATTGCGTGACCTGTTAACCAAAGCAGACCGTTCTGAAGATCTCGAAAAAATTCTCGAAGATGTTCTGAAGAATACTGAGGCGTTGAATTCGCTTTCCAGCGAACTCGGTGTAGACGCCGCCAATGGAGAGGATAAGTAAGATGGCGAATCAAGAAACTGAACTGGCCACCCAAAGTGCTGCCGAAGCCACCGAGGTCAGTTTTCTCGAACAAGCAATTGCAGCCACCAAACAAACTCCGCGCGATGAAGCGCAAGATCTGCTGAAAACCCTGACTGCAGAAGCCCTGAAAGGCACTGTGAAATGGGACCGCAATCTTTCCGTTACCATCAATGCGGCGATCACCGCTATTGATCAAGCCATGTCGCGTCAGCTGGCGGAAATCATGCACGCGGATAAATTCAAGCAGCTGGAAGGTTCATGGCGCGGCCTGCACCATCTCGTCTCTCAATCCGAGACCGGCAGCGATCTGAAAATTCGCGTTCTTAATATCAGCAAAAAAGAATTGGCACGCGATCTGGAAAAGGCGGTTGAATTCGACCAGAGCCAGATTTTCAAGAAAATTTACGAAAGCGAATTCGGCACAGCGGGCGGTGAGCCTTACGGTGCACTGATCGGCGATTTCGAATTTTCTTCTCACCCGGAAGACGTCTCTCTGCTGAGCAAAATGTCAAACGTTGCCGCCGCAGGTTTCTGTCCGTTTATTTCGGCTGCGTCACCGAAGATGTTCGGTTTCGACAGTTTTACTGAACTTTCCAGACCGCGCGATCTGGAAAAAATCTTCGATTCCGCGGAATACATTCCATGGCGTTCTTTCCGCGATTCCGAAGATTCCCGTTTTGTTGTTCTCACCATGCCGCGAGTCCTTGCGCGCGCGCCTTACGGTAAAAACACCAAAGTCATCGACGCTTTCGATTACGAAGAGATCGAACCCGGTGAAGACGGCCGCGCACGCGCTGCCGAGCACGATGACTACTGCTGGATGAATGCCGCTTACGCAATGGGCTCCACCCTGACCCGCGCCTTCGCCGAATACGGCTGGTGTACGTCGATCCGCGGCGCAGAAGGCGGCGGTAAAGTAGAAGGTCTGCCCACTCACACCTTCATCAGTGACGATGGCGATATGGATCAGAAATGCCCGACTGAAATCGGCATTACCGATCGCCGCGAAGCCGAATTGAGCAAATTGGGCTTCCTGCCACTCAGCCACTACAAAAACACCGACTACGCAGTATTTTTCGGCGCGCAAACTACTCAGCGTCCGAAAAAATTCGCCACTCCGGATGCCACTGCCAACGCGGCCATTTCCGCTCGCTTGCCTTACATCATGGCGACTTCACGAATTGCGCACTTCCTCAAAGTCATGGCTCGCGACAAGATCGGGTCATTTATGGAAGCGGAAGACGCGCAGCGCTGGTTGAACGAGTGGATCAATCGCTACGTCAACTCAACTCCGGGCGCCAGCGCCGAAATGAAAGCGCGCTATCCGCTCGCGGAAGCCAAAATTGAGGTTAAGGAAGTGCCCGGTCAACCAGGCGTATACAGCGCCGTTGCCTGGATGCGTCCATGGCTGCAGATGGAAGAGCTCACCGCGTCTCTGCGTTTGGTGGCCAATATTCCTAAGTCAGGCTAATCATCTAATAAAAAGTGCGGGGGCAATGCCCCCGTTCATTTCTTCACAAGGACTCCCTCGTGCCTGCCTCCTTAGATCCGCCCGGTCAACAAAGTGGCATAGGCCTGGACCATCCGCCTTCTATATCGCTGGATGACATACTTTACCGACCAGCCCACGTCACAACCCTGGACGAGTTTCTCGCCGAACCTGACGCCCGTCGGGCGCTGACATTTTGGTTTGATCATTGTTCGGATGCGCCATTTCCTGCAACCGCCGAACAGGCGCGCAATTTAATTGAGCACGCGATTTCCGAGTTGGACCACAAGATCAACGATCAACTCAACGCCATCATCCATCATCCCCGTCTGCAAACCCTGGAAGCGAGCTGGCGCGGGCTTTGGTATTTGGCGGTGCAGATGGAAAGCGTCAAAAACGCAAAACTGAAGGTATTGGATATCAGTTGGGCTGAAATCGTGCGGGATATCAGCCGGGCGATAGAGTTCGACCAGAGCCAGCTGTTCCACAAGATCTACAGCGAAGAGTACGGCACCCCGGGAGGTGAACCTTACGGCGTACTGATCGGCGATTACGAAATTCAGCACAAACCTTCGGAAGGTCATCCTTACGATGACATAGCAACCCTGGAAGGCTTGGCGGAAATCGCGGCAGCGTCATTTTCACCGTTTATCGCTGGCGCTGCGCCGGAGCTTTTTGGCCTGGACCAGTTTGCCGATCTGCGCCTGCCGCTGAATTTACAGGCGGTTTTTGCCCAAACCGAATATGTCCGCTGGCGCAGTCTGCGCAATAAACCAGATACGCGTTTTATCGGCCTGACCTTGCCGCGCACTTTGATGCGGCGTCCTTACCGCACCACCCCCGGCAGTTACAAAGGCCTGTTTTTTTACGAAAAGCTCGGCAAAAACAGTCAGCAACATTATTTGTGGGGCAATGCCTGTTACGCATTTGCGGGTATTTTGATTCGCGAATTTGCCAGCGTTGGCTGGTTTGGCCATATTCGCGGTGTGCCGCGCGATCAACTCGGCGGCGGCATTGTCACGAATTTGCCGTGCGATACATTTTCCACCGACGCCGATGGTTTGGCTTACAAGCCCGTTACCGACGTAGTCATCACCGACTCCATTGAACGGGACATCAGCACGCTCGGTTTTGTGCCATTGTGCCAGTGTTATGCAACGCCTTATGTTGCCTTCTACAGCAACCCGTCGATTCATCAAGTGCGCCGCGGTACCAGCAAAGACCAGGAAATCAACGCCAAACTCGCGGGCATGTTGCAGCACGTTTTGTGCGCCTCACGCGTAGCGCATTACATTAAGGTGATGATCCGCGACAAAATCGGCTCCTTTATCACCGCGCAGGAGTGTGAAAATTTTCTGCGCGACTGGTTGTTCCAGTACACCACCGGACGTGAAGATCTGGATTGGGAAACCCAGGCGCGCTATCCACTGCGGGAAGCTTCGGTCAAAGTCAGCGAGCATCCATCAAAACCTGGCTATTACACTTGCGTGATTCATTTGGTGCCGCATTACCAGGCCGATCAAATGGTTTCCGAGTTGGAGCTGGTTACGGAATTGATTCAAGCCGGAGGAGGCAACTGATGTCGCCAGCGGAAAAAGACCGCAATTTACGCGAATCGATTCTCGACCGATTATTCGACGACGAGCCGGATATTTCTGTCGATTCGGAAAAAACCCGCCAGCGCAAATTGAAGGATTTGCGCAACAGCGTCCGGCGCGATTTGGAAAATCTGCTCAACAGCCGCTTCCGCATTGTGTCTCCGCCGGAAAATTTAAAAGAGGTGGAAAACAGTTTGATGAATTACGGCTTGCCCGATCTGGCAACCGTCAATATGTTGGATGTGACCCGCCGGCGGGAATTTACTCGCAGCATTGAAAATATCATTCGCACTTTTGAGCCGCGCTTTAAAAGCGTGTCTGTGCGATACCTCGATAACGACGAAAAATCCGATCGCACTTTGCGTTTTCGTATAGACGCGGTCATGTACGCCGATCCAGCCCCTGAAATTGTGGTTTTTGATTCGGTGTTGGAACCTGTATTACGTGCCGTCACTGTAGAAGAATCGAAACATGGCTGACGAATTACTTCCGTATTACGAAAAAGAACTCGCCTTTATTCGCCAAATGGGAGCGGAGTTTGCCAAAGAACACCCGAAAATTGCCGGGCGGTTGGGCATTCATACCGACACTATCGAAGACCCGCACGCATCGCGTCTGATCGAAAGTTTTGCCTATTTGAATGCGCGCATTCAGCACAAACTGGACGACGATTTTCCGGAATTGAGCGATGCGATTCTGGGGGTGATGTTCCCGCACTATCAACGCCCTATTCCCTCCATGTCGATCGTGCAATTTGTGCCGGACGAAGATCAATTGGACAGCCATTTTCGTATCGCGCGGGAAACGCTGGTAGAGACCGAACAATTCCAGGGCGAAAATTGCCGCTTTACTACGATTTACGATGTCGATCTCTGGCCGGTAAAAATCACCACCGCCAGCTTGATCGGCCGACCTTTTGCAACACCTGGTACCGCGCAGGTTCGCGGCGCTGCCAGCGTACTGAAAATTTCCTTGCAGACCTTTAACGAGGCCATCTCGCTGCAGGAAGTTGCGCCGCAAAAACTGCGTTTATTTCTCAAAGGTCAGCCGCTTTACACCTACCCTTTGTATCAACTGTTGTTGAGCGGTTGCCTGGACGTTTTTGTCGCGGCCTCGGAAGGTGACACCAATCCCATTCGCCTGGGAAGCCACGTAATCAAAGCGGTGGGATTCAACCCGGAAGAAGGACTGCTGCCTTATCCGCCCAATTCCGCCATCGGTTATCGCCTACTGACTGAATTTTTCGTTTTCCCCGAAAAATTCATGTTTATCGATATAGATTTACAAGGCCGTATTCCGGCCGATGCGCACAACCGCCTGGATTTTTATTTTTATTTCAACGCGGCGGATATCGAACTTGAACACAACGTGTCCGCCGATTCTTTCGCGCTCGGCTGCACGCCCATGGTTAACCTGTTTCACCACAAGGTTGATCCGATCAAAATTGATCAAACGCAGATGGAATATCAAATTATTCCGGACGCGCGCCGCCCTGTCGGCTACGAGGTGTATTCGGTAGAGAAAGTTGTTGCAACGACTTCATCCGGTGAAAGCAGCGAATATCTGCCGTTTTACGGTTTGACCCACAAAGAGCAAAACAATAATCGCCGCGCTTATTGGTACTGCCAACGCCGGCCGGCCAAAATGGGAATTTACGAAAGGGATGAAGGTACTGATATGTACCTGTCTCTGGTGGATCTCAATTTCAATCCCAATTTACCGTTTGATCGCACACTGGTGATCAGCACGATCTGCAGCAATCGGGATCTGCCGAACAAATTGCCTTTTACCCTCGACCACCCGCGCCTGCAGTGCGTCAACGGCGCACCGCCGTGCAGCCGCATTCGCTGTCTGACGCAACCGACCAGTACCATTCGCCCGCCGCTGAAAAATCGTGCGCGCTGGCGTCTGATCTCGCATCTGAATTTGAATCTTTTGTCGATCAGTGGTCAGGGCAATTCCACGGAAGCCTTTAAGGAAATTTTGCGTTTATACGATTTCAAGGAAACTTCCGTAACGCGCGGCGTGATCGAATCCGTACAATCGGTACAGGCAAAACCCATCAGCGCGCCGCTGAATATCGACGGCCGCGCCACCATTTGCCGCGGGCTGGAAGTTGAAATTGAACTGGACGAAAACCTGTTGACGGGCAGCAGCAGCTTCTTATTCGCCACCGTGCTCGAGCACTTTTTTGCCCTTTATTGCCCGATTAATTCATTTACCCGCACCCTGGTGCGCGCCAAAGGAAAAGAAGGATACCTGAAGAAATGTCCACCGCGATCCGGCGAAAAAGTTCTGCTGTAGTCGAATTGTTGCTGCAGTCGCCCGAACTGGTGCCATTTTTCCAGGCGGTGCGCCTGCTCGAACGTTCGGCCATTCTGCACAATCGCAGCCCCGCTGCAGTGCCGATGAACGATCGGCCAGTCGGACAATTTACGCCTCCGGCCACTGAAGTATTGCGCTTTTCCACCCATTTATCCCTGGGTTTCCCCGGCAGCGAGATTATTCGCATCGAACGCCAACCGGTGGATAACAGCGGATCGCGCTGGCATGTCACCATAAGCTTTATGGGCTTGACCGGCTCAACCGGTGTTCTGCCCTTCCATTACACCGAAATTCTGTTTCAGCGCCTGAAGCTGCGCGATGAATCCCTGCGGGATTTTCTCGACCTGTTCAATCATCGAATTGTGTCGCTGTTTTACCAGGCCGGGGTGAAGTACCGCCTGCCGGTCGCCTACGAGCGCCATCAACTGCTGCAACAGCGGCGCGAGCGTTTGGACGCGCACACCCACGCCATTTTGTCGTTGTTGGGACTGGGCACCGATCATTTGCTGGACCAGCTCAATATCCATCATGAAACCCTGGTGTTTTTTGCCGGCCTGCTCAGTCAACGCACCCGGCCCGTCAGCGGCCTGCGCCAGCTGCTGACCTATTACTTCGACGTGCCGGTGGAAATTGAGGAATTTATTGGCGAATGGCACGATTTGATCGATGACGTGCGTTCACGCCTGCCCTATCCGGGCAATCCCCTGGGACAAAACGCCTGCCTGGGCCGTTCGGCAATTTTGGGTAGTAAAGGCTGGTTCGCTCAGGGCAAAATACGGGTGCATATTGGGCCTCTCAATGCCGAGCAATTCCAGCGTTTCGCACCCGGTACTACCACACTGCGGCGTTTGAATGAGATCGTTAAGATGTACACGGGCTCAGAACTCGATGCGGAATACGTATTGCGGGTTGCGCGCCAGCACATACCCAACCGTATTCAACTGCGCCAAGCAGCACCGCCGACGATCGGTTGGGACACTTGGTTGGCCAGCGACACCTCCGAAGGAGAAAACGACGAAACCCTGGACATCCGAGTTTCATCTGCGCGCCTGAATTAAACGGCAGTAGTTAACCGGTAAAACGAAAACATAGAAATATGGAAATCGGTTTGCACCGAGCAAACCATTCTTTAACACTCAAGACCAACAGCAGAAAAGGAAATCCTATGATCAGCATCGACCTGAAGGCTCTCGTGGGCAAATTGAACGATCCCACCCGCGCCGCCCTCGAAGGCGCCGCAGGCCTGTGTCTGTCGCGCACCCATTACAACGTGGAAATCGAACACTGGCTTATCAAACTTCTGGAAACCAGTGACAACGACATTTCCGCGATTTTGAAAAAATACGAAATCAACAGCGGCCGACTGCTGCAGCAATTGAACAGCGAGTTGGATCGCATCCGCGCCGGCAATACCCGCGCTCCCGCCCTATCCCCCAATATCGTCGATCTTGCAAAAAATGCCTGGTTGTTGGCATCTGTGGAATTCGGCCACAGTGTGGCGACTTCTGCACATGTACTAGGTGCATTGCTGTTGGATGAAAATCTGCGCCGTCAAATCAACGTCGAGGAATTGCGCAAAATCGCGCCGGAATCTCTGCGTCCGGTTATTCGCGGAATTGTCGGCACAACAGGTGAATCCGCCAATTCATTGATGGATGATTTCGCTCCGGTCGATGATCCAAATACAGTGGCCGCGCCGAGCAAGACGCCAGCGCTGGATAAATTTACCGTCAACCTCACTGAAGCCGCCAAGCAGGGAAAAATCGACGCAGTTTTAGGACGCGATGAAGAAATTCGCCAGATCATCGATATCCTGATTCGCCGCCGCCAGAACAACCCCATTCTCACCGGTGAAGCGGGCGTGGGTAAAACCGCAGTGGTGGAAGGTTTTGCCATGCGTATCGCCGCTGGCGACGTGCCAGATCCGCTAAAAGGTGTTGTGGTGCGCAGCCTGGATCTCGGCCTGCTGCAAGCAGGCGCGAGCGTCAAAGGGGAATTTGAAAACCGGCTGAAATCCGTTATTGCGGAAGTCAAAGCCTCGCCAGTGCCAATCATCATGTTTATCGACGAAGCCCACACGCTGATCGGTGCAGGCGGCAAAGAAGGCCAAGGCGATGCGGCCAATCTGCTGAAACCTGCGCTCGCACGCGGTGAATTGCGCACTATCGCTGCGACTACTTGGGCTGAATACAAAAAATATTTTGAGCGCGATCCCGCCCTCACCCGCCGTTTCCAAGTCGTCAAAATCGAAGAGCCGAGCGAAAGCAAAGCCATTGATATGATGCGCGCAATTTCGGTGATGCTGCAGAACCATCACAAAGTTCGCATTCTCGACGAAGCCATTGTGGATTCCGTGCGCCTTTCCAGCCGCTATATCACTGCACGTCAATTGCCGGATAAATCCGTCAGTCTGCTGGATACTGCCTGCGCGCGCGTTGCCCTGAGCCAAAGTGCAACACCTGCGGCAATTGAAGACACGCGCCGTCGCATCACTCAGTGCGAAACCAATATTCACTCCCTCGAACGCGAAAATGCCACTTTGGGCAATTGCGAAGAAACCATCGCACAATTGAAAAAAGAGCGCGAGGAACTGCAGGAAAAGCTGCAACGACAAGAAACCCAATGGGAGAGAGAAAAAGAGGTTGTTGCGCAAATTCACGAGCTGCAAGACAAAATCGAAGACGATTTTCAATTGTCGCGCCGTCCGGTCGACGCACCGGAAAATCAGGGCAAACAAGCGTTAACGTCGGAAGAACTGCAGGCCATCAAATCGCAATTGCATGAATTGATTGCCAAACTCGAAGACATTCAGGGCGAAGAGCCCATGATTCAAATCAATGTCGACAGCCAGGCAATTGCGGAAGTCGTTGCCAACTGGACTGGAATTCCGGTCGGCAAAATGGTGACCAATGAAATTCAGCAAGTGCTGAATTTAGGTAACCTTTTGGGTGAACGTGTTATAGGCCAGCCCCACGCGCTGGAAGCCATCGCACAAGCCATTCGCACTTCGCGCGCAGGTCTCACCGATCCGCGCAAACCTATCGGCGTATTTTTTATGGTGGGATCGAGCGGCGTGGGCAAAACCGAGACCGCGCTGGCGCTTGCCGACCTGCTCTACGGCGGCGAGCAAAATATCACCGTGATCAATATGTCGGAATTCAAAGAGGAGCATAAGGTTTCCATGCTGCTCGGTTCACCTCCGGGTTATGTCGGTTACGGTGAAGGTGGTGTATTGACCGAAGCTGTGCGTCGCAAACCTTACAGCGTGATATTGCTCGACGAAATGGAAAAGGCGCATCCCGGCGTGCAGGATATTTTCTACAACCTGTTCGATAAGGGCACCATCAAAGACGGTGAAGGCCGCGATATCGATTTCCGCAATACGGTTATCATCATGACGTCAAACGCGGGCGAAGAGCATATTCGCGCCATGTGCGCCGCAGCGGAAGAGCGTCCTGATCCGGAAACCCTGCTCGATAATTTCCGTCCACAATTGTTGCGCTACTTTAAACCGGCGTTCCTCGGTCGCACCACGGTTATTCCGTACTATCCGTTGAACGACGAAGATTTGATGAAAATCTGCGAAATCAATATGCGTCGTATCGAAAAACGCGTGCGCCAGAGCTACAACGCGAAATTCACTTACGACGAAGACGTGTTATTACATATTGTTGCGCGCAGTCAGGAAGTGGATACTGGTGCGCGGAATATCGAGAATATTCTCACCCGCAGCATGCTGCCGGAACTGGCCTCTGAATGCTTGAGCCGCATGGCTAATGGCGAAGAAATCAAAGCCGTTCATGTGGGATGTACGGAAGACGGCAGTTTTACCTATCAGATCCAATAAGCGTTTTTCATAGGATCGAAAAAACCCGACTGGTAACAGTCGGGTTTATTTTTTTTCGCGCTCCGAATTCATTTCGAATTTTTCTTCCGGAATATAAGCCGGCAATACCGGATCAAATAAATCGCCGTACAAATTGTGCAGCACCACTCTTTGCTCGATTCTGCGTGTGCTTTTCCGATCCTGCCAAGGCACCACATAAAGGTATTTCGGCAGTTCCGTGTTCGCCCTGATTTCGATGGTTTCCAGCTGTATGCGGTCGTTGGTTTGCGCGATTGCGGTCGTACTCAGAAAACCAATTCCCAGCGCTAATACAACTAACGATTTCATTGTGCCCCTCCCAGACTGCGCGACAGGTTTTCCACCCAGGCTTTGGTCGCCTCATCGTCTTGCGCCGTCTCCAAATAACGGTTGTAGTATTGAACCGCAGATGCCACGTTTTGCAGATAAATATCCTGCAGCAACGCCATGTTATAGAGTGCATTACTGTATGCAGCATTCAACTGCAACGCGTCGGCGTAATGTTTTTCCGCCGCTTTAAATTTCCCCTGCTCCACCGCAAGAATACCGGCGAGATTATGGGCTTGCGGAATTTTGGGAAAGGCAATTAAAACCTTCTGGATGGTTTTTTCCGCTTCACTCCATTTATTTTGCTGATATTGGCTATAGGCAAGATTCAGCCATAACTCCGGTACATCCGTGCGCTGGCGCAGCAAACCCTTCAAGAGTTTTTCCGCCTCCTTTGGCTGCTGGTTTTGCAACTTGGATAAAGCGTCGCGATAAATTTCTGCGTGCACAGGCAACAGTGAAGTGATACTGGCGGAGGTTGCCACAGGCGCCCCGACTTGTTGTTTGGTCGCACAACTCGTCAGTAATAAACACAGAGTCAGGCAACCTATTTTCCAAAACGTTTTGACTAACATTTTTCTATCCTAGGGATCGAGTTGCGCAACAAAGGTTTCCACTTTGGCAGGTCGACCATAGCGCGCCGGAAATAAATCTTTTAAATAACGCAAGCTGGTTTCAACTGCCTGATCATAAGTACCTTGGGCAATACGGCTGACATTGGTTTCGTAAAACTCGATGGCTTTGTCTTCAAAAGGAAACGCCTGGTCTTCCAACAGAATATTGTATTGTTCCAATTCGTCGGCAGTTAAATTGCGCGGGCGCTCAGATTCCAGCAAAGCCTTGGAGAACGCGCGATAAATATCGCCGATTGCCAGTGTCGACCGCGTAACAAACTCGCTGTGCCCATAGGTTGCCGCCTGTCCGTAAAGTTTCACCGCATCCTGCATAGCGGTCTTTTTATCCTGCAGCGACTTCTGCAGCGGGTGCGCCAGACGCACGCGATCAAAATCAAGCCGGCGCAGTTCCGCCAAGTCAAATGCAGCATTGGCGGCGAGATATTGTGTGCGTTCGGTTTTTTCCGATTTGGGCGCCTTGGCATCGGCAGTTACGATTGCACGTAACCAGAATTGGCGTCGCTCCTGATCGGCAATCTTGCCGTACAGCACAGCCAAATGCCCCATGGCTTCCATATTTTGCGCATAGGGCTGTTTGTAAGCGTGTGCATAGTCTCTATAGGCGCGAATGGCCGAGGAGTAATCGGATTTTTGCCGGTACAATTCCGCCGCCTGCCACAAGGCAGCCATTTTTTCGCTTTCATTGGTGTTGAAATCCGACAATTTCTCAAACTCGCGCGCAGCATCCAGCCCGCGGTCGGCATTTAAATAAGCGACCGATAGTTTTTTGGTGACTTCGCTCTGCAATATATGGTTTGGATAGTCGCGCTTGAAAATATTCAAATATTGAATTGCCTGCTCCCACTGCGCGGTGTCCATAAAAATCGCAATGGCATCGTAGACTGCGACAGGTGCCAGTTCGGATTTAGGTGTTTCCTTGGCGATGCGCAAAAATCTTTGCGTCGCCAAATCCGGCTGCTGCGCATTTTTTGCCGCTTCGGCTTGGCGATAAATACTCAGTGCGAGCTTGTTTTCCAAATCCTGTCGGCTTTTCGCTGGCAGCGATGGGCTCACCAATAAATCCCGGTAGACACTTTCCGCATCTTCGTAATTTTTTAAATCGAAATAAGCCTGACCTTTGAGAATATTCACTTCTTCCCGTACAGGTCCCGGTGCGGAATCCGGCAGGATATTCGCCAGTGCAATCACCTGCTCGCGTAGGCCTTTCTTGAAGGCGAGCTGCACTGCGTTTTGCACGATGGTGGCCGCTTGTTTATCCGTAGGATAAAGCTGTGCGTAGAGTTCGGCATATTGCAGATGTTTGTCGAGCAACGCGCGGCTGGCGCTGGCATCGGCTTCGCGCTGCAGTTGATCGGTCAGGAAAACAGCCGCATAGGCCGATTCTTTATCCAGAATGATATTGCCATCAAAGGCTGCAAGTTCGTGGTAACGCAATGCTTCGCGCTTAGCGCCGCTTTGGCCGAGTAGCTCAGCATAGAGTTGATAGATTTTGTCCTGGCGCGCGTAGCTGGAATAATCCTTTAAATAGCGCTCGTACCAGATCTTGGCAGATTCTAAATGTTCATTTCTTTTGTTTTGGCGATAGCGCGAATGTTCGTAGGCCGCCAACAAAACAATATTTTCCCGTATCGCCGCTGTAGCCAATTTTTTTGCATTTTCGTCGGCTTTGGTGCGCGAATCACGCCAAAATGCCGAATTGGGTTCGTAGCGTGAATAAAAGCTGGCAAATGCCTGGCGGTATTGATCGGAGAATTTGGCATCTTTCCAGATGCGCACCACTGCCAGATCCGCCTCTACCACCTGGGCGTGATAAGGATTGTTTTTAACAAATCCTGCATAGGTGGCGGCAGCGTCTGAGTACTGATTTTGAGTCAAATATAACTGAGCGACTGTTTTATAACTTTCAAAAATAAAATCGTTCGATGGATTGCGCGCAAAATAGGATTCCAGCGCAGATTCGCCACCTAAATAAATAAACGCTAAGCCAATCGCACGAAAATATTCGTCGAACAGTTCCTGGTCGGATTTTTCCAGCTTTTGATTAGGACGGAAACCGTAGCGCCGCGCCGCCGCGTAAAAGTCATCCAACGCATCCTCGTACAATTCCTGTTTGAAGCGTGCCCAACCGCGTTTGAACAGTGCCCGCTCGCCAAAAATACCCGGATTGTGCGCGTCGATCACATCGGTGTAGGCAATTTCCGCGTCCAGATAATGGCTTTTGACAAAGGCGTTTTCGGCAATACGGAATTTGGATTCGACGAAATAGACGGTGGTGGAATAGCGGTTGACCAACTGTTCCAAAGCCGCAATGGCTTCGTCGGTCTCGCCCAACTGATCATGAGCTTTGGCCAGTTGATACAGCAGATGGTCATTGCCCGGTGCGTTGGGGAATTTGGTCAGCGTATCAGTCAATAAGGCGATGGTGCTGCGCACGCGGCGATCGTATTCCGGATCATCCAAATCGGATATTGGGGTTTTGTCGGCTTTCAGCTGGTCATCCAATTCCAGCTCCAACTCTGCAATCCGCGTTACCGCGCCAATACGAAGTTTGTCGTGATCCGGCGCATCTTCGATGTATTCGTAGTAGGCGCGCTTGATCTGCTCTTTGTTGCGCGCGGCGATCTCCGATTTTTCGGAGCTGATGGTGGGTTTATCCAAATCCTCCAGCGTGCCTGTTTGCTGCGGCTGATTCGCACACGCGCTCAGCGCGCCGGATATAAATGCAGCCAGCAATACTGTTTTATTTGTCATAAAGCTGTGCCACACCAAATTTCGCCTGACTCAAATAGTGGTTGAGTATTTCCCAGCGCCGCTCGATTTTTTGTTCCACCACGCGTTGCAGCAGATTTTTATAGTCCGCGTAAACATTGGCAAACAGCTGCGCTAATCCCAGCGCGGAACTGTGCCCGCGCATAAGCAGCAGGTTTTGATAATTCGCCAGCAAAAATGCCGGCACGCCGTCGAGGGAACCATAAATCTCCGCTGCCCTTTGATCCAATTCATTAACCGCCGTCAGCAAGTCGTCATAGTTTTTATCGGCGAGCTGGCTTTGCAGTTTTTTGAGGTTCTGCATTTTATTTTCGTAATGACGAATGGCGACTTGATAGGCAACGGACGCCGCATCCTCATCACCCAGCTCCGCCCAGGCGAGTGGTAATAATAAAAATGCTTCATCCACGCTCAGATCTGCAGGGGATTTTTCCGTCAGCAGAGCAAAGGCATTAGCGGCGCCGGTGAAATCACTTTGATAGGCCGCCGCCAAGCCAATTCCCATTAAAGCTTTATTAGTCGATGCGCTGTCCAGGGCCACTTTGCGAAAACTGTTGCGCGCGTCTTTATAAAATTCGTAGTTCAACTGCGAGTAGCCGAGCACAGTCAAGGTGCGATTGCGAAATTCCGCATCCGTGGTTGCGCGAATGGCCTTTTCGAATTCCATATGCGCTTCCGTCCACCACCCCTGGCGCAACAATGCTGTTCCTTCATTCAAGCGCGCATGGGCAAAATACGGCGACCCTTCCGGAATGGTTTTGTAATGTTTGATCGCGCCGCGGTGATCCTTGAGTCCCTGGGCGACATAGCCGCCTAACAGCTGGTAGTAATGGGCGTCGGCGGCGCTCAGAAGCCGTGGATTAACCGTGCCCAACGCGGTTTTGACAGCGCGCCAGTTGCCGCGTCGTTCATGATATTTGGCGAGCAGGAAGTAATAACGCGACAGGGCGACCGGATCGCCGGCGTTTTTCAAACCCTCCGCAATCACTTGCAGAGTGGGGCCGTCGTTGAGATCGAAAAGTCGCTCCAGCAACGGAACAGTTTCCCTCTTAGTGCCATTCCTAAGCAGCAATGCCAGATTGCCCCGCACCAACGCCAAAGCGTTTACGGCATCAGCCTCTGTCACTGCTGTAGCCAAAGCCGCGACATCCTCAAAAGAAGGCTGGGGATGTTTTTGCAGATATGGGGGAAAGAACTGCTCGACGAACGCCTGATAACGGGAGTCGGCCGTATCAATTCCCTCGGATTCAGCAGCAGCGGCCAGACACCAAAGGGCAAAAGGAGCAAATAGCAACGCCGTCAGGCGGCGGAGCCAAGACCGGTACCAGCCTTGGTACAAACATCTGGATTGGAGCATGGAGATATACCTGTCGAACCGGACAACGACCGGCCCTTATAAGTACATGTATTCATCGGATTCTGCCGCAGCGCTTTTTGATCCTGTCCCTGCGGCCAGCATGGGGTGTGAATATTACCGGTTTACTCAAAGGCTGTCCGCTGCGCTCTTCAATCGCGTAACAGATCACACTTTCAGACTGATATGGACTCTGTTGAAAGCTTTAGATCTGTCGTCGGAAGGCTCCAGTTGATTCATCGGCCAAAAATAGAGAGGCCAACAAATCCTTTAAATATTCTAAAATCCCCCCTCTACCACCCCCACTGGAGATTTGCACGTTTATCATGGCTGGCAAACCGTTTGTTGACACTATGACTTCCTGGACAAAAAAACTGTTTCCACTGCTTGCAACTATGGGTTTTGTAGGTTGTGTTGCAACAAGCACCAACTATTACTACCTCTCTCTGGAAAAAACACCCGGCGCTCAAGTAGTTGCTGTCAGCAAACTGAATCTGGAGAAGCTCTACGGCAATTCCAAAATGCCTACCGTCTACCAGATCAATCGCGCGGATTATGAATTAAAAATTCAGGTGGGTGACGGCTATCAGCCAAGCCTGCAGGTTTCTGTCAAAACCAACGGCTTGTTTTTAAAACCCAATCGTGACCTGAAAGTAAAATCAGAATCCGGCGTTATTTGTTCCTCCTACGAACTCGATAAAGAAAATCCCATCCGCATGACCTTCGACTGGTCCGCCGAATGTCGGTCGGATGATATTCCAAAACATATCAGTTTTTATGTCGTCAATAGAAAAGGGGAAATTATTGCACAGGAGAAAATTCCGTTTCTGGTGAAGAGGAATGGTAGGTATAGGTACATTTAAGTTGGATTGTTTATTTTGCCATTCTAATGAGTGAGACTCATTGCAAGAATAACAATAAAATTTTTAACGCAAATGCTGGCTTTATTTCTGCAGAAAATAGAGCATTAGCTTTTTCGAATGCAATACCGGAAATCCCTGTTTATTCCATTACGAACAAAAACAGATCAAGTTTCTTTACTAGTCTTTACAGAAAACAATTCGACGACTTTGCAAAAGCTTGCATTGATACCTCTTCCTTAAAAAGGGAATTACGGATGTTAAACAACAATAGCGGCGATTTTTAGAAGCGACATATTTCACAGATAAGCACTTAATCTCGCTATGCATGGTAAATTTACGCTCGCGCTAATTGGACCCTCAGCTTTAATTACTCCCGCCATCAGCGTATCTTACGCACCTAGCTTTTCTACCGCAGGACGGATCTTATGAACTATCGTTACACCCCCTGGTGGTTGCCGGCGGCTTTGTTGGCTTCGCTGGTGTTGTGTGTTGTGCTGTTTGCGGCGCTGGTGATTCGCAGTCCAAAGGTTATGTCCACCACCGTGGACAACGGCAATCACACCAGCGAGGTTTACCGCTGGCGCATGGTGACCACCTGGCCCAAGCGCTTTCCGGGGATTGGCCTTGCGCCGGAGAATTTCGCCGAGCTGCTGCGCAAGATGAGCAACGGGCGGATTCAGATTACGGTTTACGGGGCCAATGAGATTGTTCCGGCCATGGGCGTTTTTGATGCGGTGTCCAGCGGCAGTGTGGAGATGGGTCACGGCGCCGCCTATTACTGGAAAGGCAAAATCCCCGCCTCTTCCTTTTTTGCTTCAGTGCCCTTCGGCATGAACGCGACCGAATTCAACAGCTGGATTCATTACGGCGGCGGTTTGGAGTTGTGGCGCGAAGTTTACGCACCCTTCAACTTGGTGCCGTTCGCCGGTGGCAATACCGGCGTGCAGATGGGCGGCTGGTTTAACCGGGAAATCAAATCCCTCGCCGATTTTAAAGGGCTGAAAATGCGCATTCCCGGTTACGCTGGAGAAGTATTTAGCCGCGCCGGTGGTACGGCGGTAAATATTCCGGGCGGTGAGCTTTATACCGCGCTGCAATCCGGCGTTATTGATGCTACCGAATGGGTGAGTCCTTACAACGATCGCGCTTTCGGATTTCAGCAGATCGCCAAATATTATTACTACCCCGGCTGGCAGGAACCTGGCCCTGGTTTGGAATTTATTATTAATAAAAAACTGTACGACTCTCTGCCGGAGGATTTGCAGGCCATGATTACCGCTGCGGCCAGAGCGATTAATCAGGATATGCACGACGAATATACCGCGCGCAATAACACCGCTTTGAAGGAACTGATTGAACATCACAAAGTGGATGTACGCCCTTTCCCGGATGATGTTTTGCAAACGCTGAAAAAAATTGCCTGGGAAATTTACGACGAAACCGCAGCGAAAGATCCAACCTTTGCGCGCGTGTGGAAGTCGTATAGGGAATTTCTCGAAGACGTCAGCGAATATCACAAAATCAGCGAACACTATTACTACGAGAAACGCTGATCCCCCTTCGAATTTGCTATTCCTCCAGAGCGCGCTAATTTTTAACTCTGGAGGACCTTCCTTGCTTGATATTCATAATATGATATAACTTAAACCGTCTGCGGACGCTCTCTCCCTGATGCAACTGCGACGACTTGATGAGTGATCACAAGAAAAACGAATGCTCATCTCGATACCTGTAATTCCTTATAGACATTCCTAACGTCTGATCTCCCTTTAGCTGAATCTGGAGAAACTTCATGCAGCAACACGTCACCGCTTTCTTTAAGGCACTGATTCTCGGCTCAATGTGCACCCTCAGTGCCGCCGTTTTTGCCCAGGACGGCAAAATGTACCCAATGGAAGCTCCAGCAGAACCCAAGGCTATTCCGCTGGGTACCGGGGGCGTTAAAGATCAACCGGAGAAGGAATCCTGGTTCCGCCAGTGGGGCGACCCTATGGTGCGCAATGTCTCCACAGCGACTCTCACTCCCTTTCTCGCCGATCCGAAAAAAGCCAACGGCACCAGCGTGATCGTGGCTCCGGGCGGCGGCTTTATGTGGCTGTCCATGGGCAATGAAGGCTGGGAAGTGGCGGAAGCACTCGCCGCCCAGGGCATCAACGCGTTTGTCCTCAAATACCGCCTGCGACCGACCGCCGGCACTCTGGAAGCGTTTGATGAGCAAATGAAGCAGCTGTTTGCCGATGCGGAAAAAATAGCGCAACAAACTGGCGAGCCGCATAAGCGTCCGCAGTGGGACCTCACCAACCCGCTCACCGACGTGGAAGCCGCTTATGCGCTGATCCAGAAGCGCTCCAAAGAATGGAATGTGGATATGAAGAAGCTCGGCATGATGGGCTTTTCCGCCGGCGCCCGTCTGACCATGGAAGCTGCGTTGAAATCCAAAAAAGCAGAGCTCGCGTTTATCGCACCCATCTACGGCAGCATGGAGGCCGTCGACGTCCCCAAAAACGCCCCGCCCATGTTCTTCGCCATCGCCACAGACGACTTCCTGTTCCACGGCCAGTTTGGGGTGATCAAATCCTGGTACGACGCCAAGATCCCGGTGGAATTTCACCTGTATCAGAACGGCGGCCACGGCTTTGGCTTAGGCAATCCAGATCGCACCAGCAACAAGTGGTTTGATGCGTTTTTGCACTGGTTGGATGTGAATGGGTTTTTGAAGAAATAAGCTCCGTTGCCTCTGATTTACCGCGAATGCCCGATGTAACCCATCGGGCATTTTTGTTTCCGGCCCTTCGGGGAAAATATGCCTATCTAAATCTCTGGAATTGCACCAATGTCGGAGTGTGCCCCCTTTAATTCCCCCGAGGGCAATATCTGAATGTGAAGTGAGTCCCCAGGCCATAAACAAAAAAGCCGCTGAGGTCGTCAGCGGCTTTTTTCTGTTCCTATGAATATTTCTGGTTAACCGAGATTTTCCTGCGGCAAAGCCGCTTTCGCGGGGGTACCTTCCAACCGCTCCAGCTCTCCCTCAATCCAGTTTTCCACCTGAGTGATCAGTTCTTTACTGGTGCGACCTGCCGGATCTATAGGTTCGCCGAAAACGACTGTGATCACACCGGGATAGCGCATCCAGCTTTTGGGTGGCCAGCAGTGGCCGGCGTTGACGGCGACGGGGACTATAGGCGCGCCGGATTCTATGGCGATTTCCGGGCCGCTGCGGGCGTATTTGCCGCGAGTGCCGGGCGCTACGCGGGTACCTTCGGGAAACAGCAGCAGGTTCAAGCCGGCGCGCAGGCGTTGCACACCTTGGATTTTCACTTGGCGCAGGGCGTCGCGCGGGTTTTCCCGATCGATGCCGATCGGCTGTAGGCAGCGCAAACCCCAGCCGAAAAACGGGATATCGAGCAGCTCACGCTTGAGGATGGTAGAGGCCGGGAAGCACAGGTATTGCAGGGCGAGCGTTTCCCAGGTGCTCTGGTGTTTGGAGAGCACGACCTTGGGGCCGTTGAGGTTGCGGATATGTTCCAGACCGCGGATTTCATAACGCACCCCGCAGGTCAGGCGCAGCCAGACGACCGTCAGCCAGCACCAGGAAATCAAAATGCGGTGGCGCGCCATAGGCGGCAGAACCCAGATAAATAACGACAGCAGGCCGTAGCAGAACCCGGAGAAGATGTAACCAAACGCGAATATCGCGGAACGCAGTGTCAGCATGTGTTAGCGGTTTCGGATATGGGATTCGGCAAACGCGGCCAAATCGTCAAAGATCAGAGTATTAACGCCGTAGCGGGGCCACAGCAGTGTTGTGGTTTCTGTCTGGGTGCCTTTGCCGGTGCGCACCAGCACCGGCTGACAGCCCTTGGCGCGGGCTGCCTGTATATCCTTCAGGCTGTCGCCCACCATAGGTGCGCCGGTCAAATCCGCGCCGAGCTGCATTTCGATGGCGTCGAGCATGCCGGTGCGCGGTTTGCGGCAATCGCAACCGGCATCGGCGTCGTGCGGACAGTAAAACACTCCATAAATACGGCCGCCCAAACGCTCGACGTCGGAGCAGAGTCTTTGGTGAATCTTCTCCAGCTCGTCGACGCTTACCAGGCCTTTGGCAAGACCTGCCTGGTTGGTGGCGACAACCACTTTGAATCCGGCTTTGGTCAGCGACGCTATGGCAGCCAGACTGCCGGGCAGTGGCTCCCATTCCGCAACGGATTTTATGCAGCCGTCCTTTGGATCATTGATAACTCCATCCCTGTCCAGCACCACCCATAAATTCATTGACTCACCGCAAGTTGCGAGATATCAGCCACTTCCCAGAACAGGCTGCGCAAACCGGCCAACAGCGCCAAACGGTTGGCCCGCAGTTGCGGGTCTTCCGCCATTACCATGACCTTGTCGAAGAATAGGTCGACAGCGGCGCGCAGGCTGGCGAGTTCTGCCAGTGCTTCTTTGTACTGGCGCTTGGCGAACAGTGGCTCGACTTTCTGCTTGGCAGCGGCGACCTGTTGCGCCAAGTCACGCTCGGCGGGCTCCTGCAACAAGGCGTCGTTGACCGTGGTGTCGGTCACCGGCTGTTTGGCCAGAATATTGGACACGCGCTTGTTGGCGGCAGCGAGCGCTTCGGCTTCCGGCAGCTGGTAGAAAGCCGCCACCGCCTGCACGCGGTTGTCGATATCCAGCGGATTGTTGATGCCTTTGGCGGCAACCGCCTGATACACCACTGCGGGGATATTCTGCTCTTCATACCAGGCGCGGAAGCGCTCGAGCATATAGTTCAGCGCGACGTCGATGCACTTTTTGCCCTGCGGCAGCGACGGGTACAGTTCCACCGCTTCTTCCAGCAGATCGCGCAGATCCAGGTCGTAACCTTTTTCCACCAGAATGCGCAGCACCGCTACAGACGCACGGCGCAAGCCGAAGGGGTCTTTGGAACCGGTGGGCACCTGGCCCAGGCCGAAAATACCCGCCAGGGTATCGATACGGTCGGCGAGCGCCACTATGGCGCCGGTGGTGGTGGACGGCAGTTCGTCACCGGCAAACTTGGGCAGATACTGCTCTTTCAACGCCCAATAAACTTCTTTCTCTTCGCCATCATCCTGGCCGTAATAAAAGCCTGCGATGCCCTGCATATCGGCGAATTCGTACACCATAGCAGTGGCCAAGTCCGCCTTACTCAAACGCCCGGCGCGCTCGGCCCAGCGGTCGTCGGCGCCGAGTTTGCGGGCGATAAAGCCAGCCAACACCGCAATGCGCTCGGTCTTGTCGAACAGAGTGCCCAACTGCGCCTGGAATACCACGTTGCGCAGTTTTTCCCGGTGGTCGGTCAGCGCTTGTTTTTTGTCGGTCTCGAAGAAGAAAGCCGCGTCGGACAGGCGCGGGCGAATCACTTTTTCGTTACCGGCGATCACCTGCGCCGGGTCGGCACTTTCGATATTGGCGAGGGTGATGAAATGCGGCAGCAGCGCGCCTTTTTTATCCACCACGTGGAAATATTTTTGGTGCTCCTTCATGGACGAGATCAGCGCTTCTGCAGGCACGGCCAGGAAACGCTCTTCAAATCGACCCGCCAGCGCCACTGGCCATTCCACCAGCGCGGTCACTTCATCCAACAAATCGGGATCGATCACCGCCTGACCGCCGAGTTTCTCGCCAGTAGCGATCACTTGTTTGCGCACGTTGTCACGGCGCTCGTTGAAGTCGGCAATCACCTTGCCCTCTTCCAGCAATAGTTTTTTGTAAGCAGTGGCAGAAGGGATGGTGAGCGTGCGGTTGCAGTGGAAACGATGGCCGCGGGTTTGGTTGCCGGAGGTGACGCCGAGAATAGTGCAAGGAATGACCTGCTCGTCGAACAGCATCACCAACCACTTCACCGGACGGACAAATTCGTCGCGCTTGGAACCCCAGCGCATGCGCTTGGCAATCGGCAATTGCGCGAGGGCGTGGTCGACCAAACCGGGCAACAATTGTGTCAGCGACTCGCCGCCGGTTTTGACGTCGCACTTGAGTTTTTCCACCTTGCCATCGCTGGCGGTGGTGAGTTCGGCCACGCTGATGCCGTTCTTCGCAGCAAAAGCTTCCGCTGCTTTGGTGGGTTTGCCGTCGGCAAAGGCGACATTGGCCGGTGGCCCCCAAACGGTCACGCTTTTAACGGGTGTAGTTGCAGGCAGGCCTTCGATCAGCACCGCCAATCGGCGCGGTGACGCAAAGGGCGAAACCGAGTTAAACGCCACGCCAAGATTTTTCAGGCTGGCTTCCAGTTGATTGCGGAACTCCGTGCTCAAGGTGAGCAGCGATTTGGGTGGCAATTCTTCAGTGCCCAATTCCACCAAAAAGTTATGGATGTTCTCGCTCATGCTCTATCTCCAGCGGCGGCCTTGGCTTTGTTGATGACTTCTTCGCGCAGCTCAGGCGGGGCCAAGGGGAAGCCCAACTCCAGACGCTTATCGAAATAGGCTTGGGCACAGGCGCGCGCCAGGGTGCGCACGCGCAAGATGTAACGCTGCCGCTCGGTAACGGAAATTGCGGAGCGGGCGTCGAGCAAATTGAATGCGTGGGAAGCCTTCATCACCATTTCATAGGCGGGCAGCGGCAGTCTGGCTTCGATCAGGCGCTGGCTGGCCGCTTCACATTCGTCGAAGGTTTTAAATAAAAATTCCACATTGGCGTGGCTGAAATTGAAGTGGCTCATTTCCACTTCGTTCTGATGGAACACATCGCCGTAGGTCACCACATCGCCCTGGGGATTGCGGGTCCACACCAGGTCGTAGATGGAATCCTTGTTCTGCAGGTACATGGCGATACGTTCCAAGCCGTAGGTGATCTCGCCAGAAACGGGATAACACTCCAGACCACCGACCTGTTGGAAATAGGTGAACTGGGTAACTTCCATACCGTTGAGCCATACTTCCCAACCAAGACCCCAGGCGCCAAGGGTCGGCGACTCCCAGTTGTCTTCCACGAAGCGGATGTCGTGAATGCGGGTGTCTATGCCGAGACGCTGCAGAGACTGCAGATACAGCTCTTGAATATTGTCCGGCGACGGCTTGAGCAGCACCTGGAATTGATAGTAGTGCTGCAAGCGGTTGGGGTTTTCACCGTAGCGGCCATCGGTCGGGCGGCGGCTGGGCTGCACGTAAGCCGTGTTCCAGGTTTCCGGCCCTATGGCGCGCAGGAAGGTGGCTGGATGGAATGTCCCGGCACCGACTTCCATGTCCAGCGGCTGCAGAATGACGCAACCTTGTTCAGCCCAGAATTGCTGAAGCGCCAGAATCAGGCCCTGGAAGGTGCTGACATCCACCGGTGCGCCGGTCGATTGATCATTTGTCTTGCGAGTGTTGTCTGCGTGATGTTGGTCTGAGGAAGTCACGGCTGGAATTTCCCAATGCGGAGCAAATTGCTCGCCAATAGTGGACGAAGGGTCGCAATTATAGCGATTGGCCTGTCCTTCGGCCATGGTAACAACCGCGGCGCAACAGCCATTTTTCAAACAGTTTTAAGGATTTACGCTGAGAACAGCGGCGAACTTTGGCAAAATGCGCCCGCCACAAAATAACAAGGTTGAAATTCATGGTGCTGTCGAAATCCACTTTAGCCGTTACTGCTATGCGATTAGTGGGGCGACTGTCTCTTAAATCCGCGCGCCGCCTGGGTTCTTTTATGGGTTGGGTCGCCTACGCCAGCAACAACCGCGAGGCCAAAATCACCCGGGAAAACCTCGCCCTCTGCCTGCCCCATCTGAGCGAAAGCGAACGCGAGCGCATGGTCAAACAGAGCCTGAAGGAAACCGGCAAGGTCGCCACCGAAGTCTGCGTGATCTGGAACAACAACCAGGTTCCGGTGCAGCACTACATACGCCGTATCGAAGGAGAAGAATTAGCACGCAAGGCACTGGATGAAAGTAAAGGCTTACTTATTTTGGCTCCCCACCTCGGCAACTGGGAGGTGCTCGGCCTGCATCTGGCGAGCTTGGGTACGGTCACCAACCTCTATCAGCCGCCCAAATTGGCCGGCCTCGACGAAGTGATCCGCAGCGGCCGGGAGAAATCCGGCGCGCATCTGGTACCCACTAACGCCAAAGGCGTCGCCGCCCTTTTAAAGAATCTGAAAAGCAACGGCATCTGCGGCATCCTGCCCGACCAGAACCCCAACGAAGACAGCAGCGGCGGCTTCGCCCCCTTCTTCGGCCACTCCGCCTTCACCATGACCCTGGTCCACAAACTGATCCAACGCACCGGCTGCACCGCCGTATTCGCCTTCGCCAAACGCGTCGAAGACGGCTTCGACCTGATCTACCGCGAAGCACCAGCCGAGATTTACAGCGACGACCAAAACACCTCCCTCACCGCACTCAACCTCGGCGTCGAACGCCTAGTGATGGAAGCGCCTGAACAGTATCAGTGGGAGTACAAACGCTTTAAGAAAGTGGATCCGCAGGGTGGGGAGAGGCGGTATCAGGGGTATTAGTGCTCCATGGGAGGTTTGGGGTTTTAGCGGCGCCGGGTTTTAAACGCAATCCGTATTAGTAATCACCGAAGCCATCCCATCCAACCGCTCCTTAATTTTTTCCCAGTTCGGCATCACCTGATTCATCAGGCGGTAGAAACGCTCACTATGGTTGTGCTCGGCGATATGGCAAAGCTCGTGCAAAATCACATAGTCGATGCATTCGCGCGGCGCTTTGACCAAGTGGGGGTTCAAGGTAATTCGGCCATTGGGTGAGCAACTGCCCCATTGGGTTTGCATGGTCAGAATGCGCAGGCTCGGCCTATTGGCTACCCATAGCGTTCGCTCCAACAAGGCGTCCAGACGTTTAGCAAACACCTCCTTGGCGCGGGCCTTGTACCAATCTGCCAATAACTCTTTTACCTTCTCCGCACTTTTGGCTCGCACCCATACTTCCAACTGGCCGCGCAGCAGCTTTACGCCCTGCACCTGCTCCGGGTCCTCAATCACTTTCAATACATACTGCTTGCCCAGGTAATAATGGCTCTCACCGCTGATGTACTGGCGCGGTGTAACAAACTCCAGCTGCTTACGGAAATCCCGCAATTGTTCGTAGATCCAGCGGCTGCGCTTTTTAACAGCAGATAAAACGGTTTCGTTGTCGGTTTCTTCGGGAGCCAATGCAACCACTCGGCAATCCGGATGCACTTTAATTAATACCTTGCGCTGGTTGTGCGGACGCCTCACGCGCTCAAAGGTGATAAGTTCGTCGCCGTAACGAAAACTCAATATCTGATTCTTGGGTTTGATCAGAACATTCATCGGACTTAATTACCGCCCAAACCAACACGAACGATTTGCACCACCATCTCCACAATTTTTTTCGCCTGATCCATACCGCCACCAATGGCTTTGCATTCCTGGAATATGCGCGGCAGCAATTTTTTGCGGATATCAGCTTCGATATTTTGCGGGTTGATGGAGTTTTCCGCGATGGAGGTATCTACCACCCGATCGATTTCAAAGGCCACTTTTACCCATTTGTCTTGTACTTGTGGATCCATCACCGCCAAGGCTTCGGGCAATATTTTCTTTAATACACCGAAATAAGCCTGTGCATGACGGTTGCCCGCAAATGCATCCGGAATATCGCCTAACCGCCTTTGCTGGACTTGCTCCTCAAACTCGCGGAATAGCATGTATTGTTTGAGTGGGTGATCGAACAGTTTTTCCGCTTCTTCAATGGCCTGGCGCAGCAACTTCGAGAAAGCTTCCTGTGCATAAGGATCATCTTGCAGGTCCTGCTCAATCATGCGGGTAACGCGGGTTTTGATAATGTCGGTTTCGTTGCGGGTTTTTTCCTCGCTCCACTCTTCCGGCCGTTTTTGGCCCATTTTGCCGACTTCGTACACACCGTCAGGTTCTTTTATGCCTACACCAACCACATGCTTATCAAGCAATTTTTTGACCTGGGCGGCGTATTCGTCGTAGTCGACTTTTTCCCCGGCATCCTGTTGCACCCGCTGGCGCAAGCTGGAGAGCTGTTTGACCGTTTCCTTGTACTGGCGGCGATCCTGCTCGGTAAAACTTTTGTCTTCAAAAAAAGTGGCCGATTGCAATGCCACTTTTAAACAACTGGCAAATTCGGTCAGCGCTTCGTAAAAGTCCTCGCGGATTTTCAGATGCACATCCACCAGTTCGCCGTCGCGCTCCTCGATTTTTGGCACCAAAACCTGACGCAATTGCTCAATATCATTTTTATTTTTAACGCCATCGAAAATAGCCCACAACTGTTTATACAGCTGAGGTAGGCGCTTGTATTCGGTGCTCATCTGGCTATAAAGGCCAGCAATATCATTGATGTCGTACCCCCCTTGAGTGCGGGAGGCGAGGTCCTGATATTTCTGAACGGTGGTATCCAGCTCCGCCAAAATGCCGCGATAGTCGATCAGCAAACCAAATTTTTTGTCCGGGTGCAGACGGTTTACCCGCGCAATTGCTTGAATCAGGTTGTGTTCTTTTAGCGGCTTATCAATATACAAAACAGCATTTTTGGGCTCGTCAAAACCGGTGAGCAGCTTATCCACTACGATTAAAATTTTTAAAGCGTCGTCTTTCTCAAAACGGTCGATAATATTTTTGGTGTAGGTCTGCTCGTCCTGGCTGCCGACGTTTTCCTTCCACCACTTGGCCACCTCTGGCATGGAGGCTTCATCCACCTCGGTATTGCCTTCGCGGGTATCCGGTGGACTCATCACCACGGCGGATTCCAACAAGCCGGTTTCATCCAGGTATTTTTTGTATTTGATCGCGGAGGCTTTGCTGTCGCAGGCCAATTGGCCTTTTAAACCGTCGTTAATGTTTTTAACGAAGTGATTGGCAATATCCAAAGCAATTAATCGAATCCGGTCATCCGCACTGTACACCTGCCCTTTTTTAGCAAACTTGCGCTTCAAGTCGGTTTTCTGCTCGTCGGAAAGACCTTCGGTAATACGTTCAAACCAGCTGTCGATTGCGCGTTCGTTGACATCCAGATCCGGAATTCGCTCTTCGTATAACAAAGGTGTAACGGTTTGGTCCTCCACCGCGCGCTGCATGGTATAGGCATGCACAATGGGGCCAAATTTATTGGTGGTTTTGTCGTCCTTTAAAAGTGGAGTGCCGGTAAATGCCACAAACGCGGCGTTCGGCAACGCCTGCTTCATGCGGATATGGTTTTCACCACCCTGGCTGCGGTGGCCCTCATCAATCAGCACAATAATGTCGGGGCTGGCGTTTACGCACTCTGGCAATTTGGTGGCGGTATTAAATTTCTGGATCAGTGAAAAAATAATCCGCTCGGTGCCTTTGCCAATCTGCTCCGCCAAACGTTTGCCGGAAGTCGCCATAGCGGCATCTTTGTCTTTTTTTCCGGCCAGTTCACCGCCAGATGCAAAGGTTTTGCTCAATTGGTTTTCCAAGTCCACCCGGTCCGTTACCACCACAATGCGGCACTGCTTAAGGCTGTCGTGCAGAATCAGCGCTTTGCTTAAAAACACCATGGTGAAAGACTTGCCGGAACCCGTAGTGTGCCAAATCACACCACCTTCACGGCCACCGTCCGGGCGGCGGATATTGATGCGCTCGATCAGCCGTTTAATGCCAAATACTTGTTGGTAGCGGGCAACAATTTTGCCGGCCTTTTTATCAAACAGCGTGAAATAACGAGTCATCTCCAACAAACGCTGCGGGCTTATCAGGCTGATCAACAGGCGATCCTGCCCAGTAACCGCTAATTCCGCGGCAGTCAAATTGCGGTACCAATCCAGGTCTTTTGCGGGGCGATGGCCAAACAAATTTTTAAGTTGAATATCCGACAATTTTTTATTTTTGATGGCAAACATTTCCGCATCGGAAATATCTTCCTCACGCCACGCGGCCCAGAATTTCAGGGGTGTTCCGCAGGTGCCATAACGGCCTTCATATCCGTTAATCGATAGCAACAATTGGCTGTAAACAAACAACAAGGGAATTTCATCGTGGCGCTGATTGCGCAGACTTTGGGAAATACCTTCGTCAATCGTCGGCCCCTTTTTGGCATTGCCATCTGGGCGCTTGGCTTCAATCACCACCAAGGGAATGCCGTTGACGAAACACACAATGTCCGGGCGCCGGTTTTCAATACCGCCCGAGCGGGTAATGGCAAATTCCTCGGTAAACACAAAACTGTTATTCGCAGGGTTTTGCCAATCAATCAGCGCAATCGTCGGGTTGGCTTTTTTACCATCCACAAATTCAGTAACGGAAATGCCGTACAACAAATGGTTGTACATGCGCTCATTGGCAATCAACAAGCCTTCGTTTAACGCGGGACTGCACACCTCGTGGATCAAATTGTCGATGGATTTTTCCGATAGCGGATATTGTTTGCCCGCAAAAACAAAAGTGCGTTTTTGCAACTCTGCACGAAGCAATTGGCGCAACACCACCTGATCCGCTTTGCCGTCACGCGCCGCCAATGCCTGCTCCGGCAAAAGAAACGACCAGCCCAGGTTCGTCAGCAAGGCCAGGGCGGGAAGTTTTGCACTGTATTCTTCTTGGAATTTGGGGATGGAGTAAGTCACGCTTTGTCCTTGTTATTCCGCTTTCTGCCAATTCAACAAGGCGGCGATATCCCGCTCGCCTTGTTCTCTTTCAGTATGCATTGTGTATCGAACTATCCGGGATTTCCGGATGGTTGCATTTTGGCCAATCTCTTGACCAAAGCAGGCCATGTTGCGCTGTAGGCTTCACTCATCGACTCTAATCCCTTGCTGCTTCAGCCAGTTCAAGCCTTTGGGTGTCGCTTTGTAGGCCTGTTCCGGATGATTGGCCACCTCTGGGTGGGTATAACCAATCAACTCTTCCTGTGCTCGCAGGGGGTTAAGGTGCATACTTTTCAACGTTTTAACCTGCCGCCCAGCTAGCAAAACAGCCAATTGTTCGGCCTTATAGGGACGAAGTGCACATAGCCAAACGATCAATGGCCATAACTTATCTCTGCGAGCTTTGGGGGTAAGTTCTGCAAGGTGCTTCTGCAAATCGGTTGGCAGTTCTACCGCATCTGGGTCGAGGTCACCCGTATTTGAGCTGAGGTCACCCGTATTTGAGCGGAGGTCACCCGTATTTGAGCTGAGGTCACCCGTATTTGAGATATTCGAGAACAGGGGCAACTCTTGGAAATCTGTTTGATCAACCAAACGGTAGTAGGTCGCAGGCCCCGCACCGCCTTGCTTCAATAAACGGCACTGATGGTGCAGGCGTTTAAGTACCTGGCTGGCTGCCAAGGTATCCAATCCCGTAATTGCACGTAATCCAGCGTTATCGACCGCACCTGTTTCCTTGGCGAGAATCAACGCTCGTGCTTCGTTATCTGATAGTTGAAGGTGAGAAAACTGTTTAAGCCAGTGCAACTGCTCCTCACCGAGCAATTGGTGCAGCAGGTAAATGGCGTGGAACTCATTAGCCTGAACATTGCTGGAAAACACCGGAACCGCAAGA
The DNA here is from genome assembly GCF_014336955.1 of Saccharophagus sp. K07. GTDB lineage: Bacteria > Pseudomonadota > Gammaproteobacteria > Pseudomonadales > Cellvibrionaceae > UBA5868. The sequence goes on from NZ_QRAI01000003.1 coordinate 372,555, forward strand.
CCGGCTTCGGTGAGCAAACGTCGCATGGTGCGAATACCGGAGCCTTTGGTTTCAGCAAAATTCAGGTCATACAGGACAGATGCCAGAACGGGATTACGCAATTTTGATCCCATTTCACCCAGTATGGCTTCCGGTTTCAGCGAGTAACCTGCATTGCGAATTTCAATCCTATTGCTATAACGCACAACCATAATGGGTTGGTTCACGTAATAGTCGCGATGCATTACCGCATTAACCACCGCTTCACGAACCACCTTATAGGGTAATAACGGCTCATCTGAACGCTGCAAATCACCTTCTTTCAAACGAAAATGCTTAGGCAGATCGTCAATAATGGCACTTTCCAGTTTTGGAATCAGACGCAACAATGGTTCTCGCAAATCGAGCGTAGTGACAAAACGTTGCTCAGGGTCTTCTATCCATTGGGTTCCCGCGATACGCACATAATCAACTCGCATAGCAGGTAATAGCCGACGTAACGACAATGGCTTTCCCATTAACAGCAATCCAGCCACATTAGGAACCCACTGCTCTCCCCTTTTTTTAACGAGATTCAGCGCTCGAAGCATTTCGGGATCACTGACATTCAGCTCTTCAGCATTGGGGCGGACTTTTGTGCGCAGGTTCCGATAGAGCTCAATCGCTGCAGGATCCAGATCATCCCACTCCGCCTCGGCAAGTACGACCTGTTCAAAACCGGTGCCTGTCTTTGCCAACAGTAGCGGTTCTATATCTGCCTGAGTACATTCATAATCACCATTCAGGCCGCGTCGCCATACACCCGTCTTGCGCTTATTCTTGCTGTCAAACTTGCCTTTAAAAGTGCAGGGCTTTGCCACAGGATCCAATTCAGGTACAAACACCGAAATTACGGATTTGCCTTCCAGCTCTACCGCTTTCGCTTCTATTGGAACAGCCTGCTCAAACTGTTCCCGGCAGTTGAGTTGCAGCTCGCTTAGCAGCTTTTCCGTGTTATCAATTCCAGACACATAGAATTTTGGATGTGGCGCATCAGCTTCGGCTTCGCTTACACCCAATAGAAGGTAGCCGCCGCCAAGCCCAGGCTCATTAGCAAGCGCGCAGACCGTTTGCATTACTGAACTGCCAATTTCACTACCACGCTTAGCCTCAATGCGTGGACATTCGTCTAACTGACGCAGCTGCTCAAGCAGTGAAGCTGGAGTAAATTCATTCATTTTTGAACCTCCTGCTAACTACGGAATGTCCGCGACGCATTCAGGAGAGCATCTTGGAAGTGGCGATTCATATATTCTCCTTTTTCTTTAATCCGAGAGGGCAGTTGTTCGGTCAAACCGAACAACTGCCCTCTCGGATTTGATTGAACTTGTAAGTAATCTTTACAAGTTGCACCTGGTTCCAGTCTCCCTCGTCATACACTATTGGATTCCGCCCATTACCAATATTCAGGTTTAATGATTGGCTTTTTCTGAGTCGAGATCTTTGCTGGGAGTTGGCAGTCTGCCAATTCTTCATCCGTGATATATCGCCGGGTCCAGTCGGCATATTGGCTTAGCTGTTCATTGCCGGGCCGTCCATGAGTGCTTTTACGTATGGGTAGCACAACGCCAATTTTTACCTGATCGGCAAAATCCTCACGAATGGCGGCAAGCGCAGGTGCCAAATCGGTATCGTTGGATACAAATACCAACTGTTGGACGAGTCCCTTTGCCGTGTCACGGTAAGCTTCCAGCGCTATATTCACATCAGTCTGCTTTTCTTCCAGTTTCCATACATCAACCCTAGCCGTTTTATTCGGTGGTTGCTGGTATATGGGCAAACAAGCCTTCTCGAGCGCGTAGTAGCCTTTGATGATGCGAACGTAGTCCGGGTAAAGCTGCATCAATGCTCGATGGTACGCCTGCTGGGCGTGCTGAGCGGCTTGGCCATTACTGGCAATTTTTGCCCGAATATCCGCAGTAAAGAACTTGAGAGAAACTGGCTGGCAGGAGGGGCTTTGTGCATGCAGGATGCGTTGGAAAAACAGCTTGTACAGGTCCAGCCACTTATCCTTGGAGTGCTTAAGACACCCGTAGAAAAGGTTATAACCATCGATATAAACGATTGTTTTCAAAGCACTTTCCCTGGCCTAGAAATGAAAAAACCGCCCAAAAGGCGGTTTTTCCGCCCCAAGCAGCAACCAACTGAATGGCCCTGCAAGGGGTGAGTCGTTCTGTAAGTATAGCCAACAACCAACTGAATGCAATGGCGTTGGGGATGCACAAAGGCAGGCCATACGCCTGAAAGTTCCTTGTTTTTAGCGGGTGTGACTTGTGTCATAAACCGAGCCTCTATATCCCTCGTCTCGTCGCCGCAAATATATCCGAACCGACATGATGGCCTCCTTAGTTGTCGACTTTTACCCTTCGTTTTCCTGTTAATAGCTGCTGCATTAGGGCCTTTTTCTCTTGCTTTAAGGCATCGAGCTTTTGTTGCAAAGCAGAGACTTCCTGATCAGCGGTGGAAAGTACAGCGGCGATTTTTTGTTGTTCCTCCATAGAGGGAAGATACAGAGCGAAGTCTTTAACCATCGCCGCATTTAGATTTGATTGAGTTCCCTGCTGGCCTTGAAGTTTTATTTTTTCCTTCAAGGAAGTTAAGAAGAAATACAAAAATTCAAAGTTAAGATCTGATTTAGGTCTAATTCCTAAGATTGCTTGCGAAGAACTCAATGGCACTTGAGCTATGCTGCATTCTCCAATTGATGCGTACATCGCATAAAGAACACTATTCTTTGGATAGATACGTGCTGATGAATTCTCCAAGCCAAGTTTGGTGAGATACTTTTCAGTTGAGGAAATCCATTTTCCTTGCTTGGTCATATCAGCAATAGATACCCAGGGAATATTTCCTCCGTAATATTCTTCGATATTGGATTTTGGTGTACCACCGCTATTCATATCGGCCACAGAACCTAGTCTTACCTTCTTCCACTCCCCCCCAAACCTAACCCCATTCTTATCCAACAACCGCTTCTTCCCAGTAAGCAACTGCTGCATCAAGGCTTTTTTCTGCTGCTGGCTGTTGGCGAGCAGTTTTTCGGTGACGGTGATGGCCTTATCCCAGGTGGAGAGGATTTGGGCGATTTTTTTTTGTTCGGGTAATGGTGGGAGCGAAACCTTAACTTTTGCTAAATCTTTTTGCCCTATATTAGCTCGAACAGCTCCCTGTCCAAGTTTTATTACTTGATTTCTAAACTTGGATGATTGAAATAAATACACAGAATACGCAGGAGAGAGGATTCCATTGCTTGGCCTAGCGCGAATTACAAAGCCACCAAAAACAGCAGGTTTATCGTCTAGATAAACTGCTGACATGGCTATTTCATCAAATGTCTCGGAGGTGCGATTAAATAACACGTCTCCAAACTTAAGCAAGTTACTTTCTAACTGACTTTCAGCGACATTAACCCGCCCTATAATCTTATCTTCAGTAAGGATATCGTTACCAAAAACATCCATAACATTAACGAATTTTAGCCCGTACCCATATTGGCTCTTATCAGCATTAAGCCCATTCTTGAACTCCATAAAATCGCCAAGGTGGCACGACATCCATGAATTAGGCACCATATCCCAACTCCTCCAGATACTTGGCAACGTCAGCCTCTACACCCAGCGCCCACCAATAAGTGGCAAAGCTTTTCTCCACAGCTCTGGCCACCAAATTGATAAAGTCGCTGTAGTCACCGCTGCAATGGGCTTTGTCCAACGCCTGGTAGTAATCCAGTCGTTGGGCCACTTCAATCACGGTGGCGGGAAAACCGGCTTTCATCAGTTCCAGATTCATCAGCAAACGCGAGGTGCGGCCATTGCCGTCGACAAAGGGGTGTATTTTTACAAATTCGCCATGTATCCGTGCCGCCCGTTCAACTGGGTGTAGTTGCTGTGCCTCGTTGCTGCACCATTGGCTGAAGGCCGCCATAAGCTCTGGCACTTGCAGGGCGCTAGGCGGGCGATGTTCGGCACCGGAAATCAGTACATTCACTTGGCGGTAGCGTCCGGCGTTGTCTGCGTCGATATTTTTCAGTACCAGCTGGTGCAGGTTTTTAATGGTCCATTCATCCAGTGGCTGCTGCTTTTCAACCAGTTCTTCCACCATCAGGATGGCATCGCGGTGGTTGATGGCTTCAAAATGTTCGCGCAGGGTTTTGCCGCCAATGGTGATGCCTTCCAGCGCCACCTTGGTTTCTTTCAGCGTGAGGGTATTACCTTCAATCGCGTTGCTGTGGTACGTCCATTGCAGCACCAGTTCTTCGTGCAGGCTGGCGGTAACGGCCTTGTCCAGCGGACGGTATTCGTCCAGCTTGGCTTTAAGGGCATCGAGCTTAGCGAATGGTTTCATAACCCAACTCCTCCAGGTACTTGGCCATTTCGGTTTCCAGCTCGGTCAGTTGCGCTTTTAATTTCTCCCGCTCAGCACGCACAGCCAGCAGATCAATTTCTTCCTCTTCCTCAAAGGTATCGACGTAGCGCGGAATGTTCAGGTTGTAGTCGTTCTCTTTGATTTCATCGAGGCTGGCGACGTAGGCGTATTTGTCCACGTCGTTGCCGGCGAAGTAGGTTTCCACAATCTTGCGGATATTGTCGTCGCTGAGCAGGTTCTGGTTTTTTCCGGCTTTAAAGTCGCGGCTGGCGTCGATAAACATCACGCTGTCGTCGCTTTTGTTTTTCTTAAAAATCAGAATCGCCGCCGGAATGCCGGTGCCGTAGAACAGTTTTTCCGGCAGGCCGATTACGGCATCGAGCAGGTTTTCTTCGATCAGTTGCTGACGGATTTTGCCTTCGCTGGAGCCGCGAAAGAGTACGCCGTGGGGCACTACTACGCCCATCCTGCCGGTTTTGGGCTTTAGAGTTTCGATCATATGCAGGATAAAGGCGTAGTCGCCTTTGGTTTTGGGCGGCAGGCCGCGGCGGAAGCGGCCGAATTTATCGTGTTCCGCGTCTTCATACCCCCATTTGTCCAAGCTGAATGGCGGGTTGGCGGTGACTATGTCGAACAGCATCAGGTTGCCGTTTTTATCCAGCAATTTGGGGTTGCGGATGGTGTCGCCCCATTCGATTTTGTGGTTGTCCTCGCCGTGCAGAAACATATTCATTTTGGCCAGCGACCAGGTGGAGCCGATCGCTTCCTGGCCGTAGAGGGCGTAATGCTTGCTGCCGTGGTTGGCCACAATTTTGCGGCCGCACTTCATCAACAAAGAGCCGGAACCGCAGGCCGGGTCGCAGATGGTGTCGCCCGGTTGCGGGTCGAGCAGTTCGGCAATCAGGTCGGAAACTTCGGGCGGGGTGTAGAACTCACCGGCTTTCTGACCGCCGCTGGCGGCGAAATTTTTGATCAGGTACTCGTAGGCGTTGCCAATCACATCCAGATTGCCCACGCGGCTGGGCCGGAGATTGAGTTCCGGTTTGGCGAAATCTTCCAGTAGGTGGCGCAGTATGGTGTTTTTTTGTTTTTCTTCGCCCAGGCGATCGGTGTTGAAGGAAATATCCTGGAACACGCTTTTGCCGGCATCCTTGAGTTTGGTGCCGTTGGCTTCTTCAATGGCGTGCAGCGCTTGATCGATGCGCTCGCCGTTGCCGGGCTCGTGACGGCGTTCGTATAAAGCGTAAAAACTGGCTTCTTTGGGCAGCACAAAGCGCTCGTTTTTCATCATTTCTTCGATCAATTCCGGTTCATCACCGTATTGCGCTTGGTAACTGTCGTAATGGTCCTGCCATACATCTGAGATGTATTTCAGAAACAGCATGGTGAGGATGAAATCTTTATAGGTATCCGCGCTGATGGTGCCGCGAAAGGTATCGCAGGCGGCCCACAATGCTTTATTTACGCTGTCCTGGCTGATTTTGTCGGCCGTAGTCAGGACCTTTTTTTCCAGATTAATTTTTTCGTTTGCACTCATTCAATTTACTTCCTGATTCATTTTGATCGCCCAGCTTTTTTGCGGCGAATTTCAATATTCGATTTTGTATGGTGACCATTCCAAACATTTGCTCGATATGGTCGCGGCTACACCGAATTAAACAAGTCTTTGGCAATCGTTGCCATCATGCGCTCGCCGTTGCTAATCAGTGTTTGCACCAGCTTTTGTTCTTCCGCCAGGGTTTTGGCCATACCTAAAATCGCCCGCTGTTTGGCAAGCGGCGGAATAACCACCGGAGCGTCTTCCAGCACACTGCGGCGAATGCTTTTGGTTAAGGTGCCTTCGGCGTTTTGCTCAAAGTAGCGCTGTACCGGCCCTTGATTGAACAACCACACCATAAATTCCGGCAGCACGTCTTTTGTCTTCAGGCTGATCACAAAAAAATGCGGCGCCGCAACAGCTTGTTTGCCAGTGGTCACCAACGTATGGTCTACAGATACAGCGTAGTTATGGTTGCCGCGGGCGGCCACCAAGATATCGCCGGGGCTCAGGTAATCCGGTTGGCGCTTTCCTGTCAGCCTGGTTTCCAGGCAGCTCGACCAGCGAATACCGTCAGCTGGAGAAGCGTCCTTCATCTGCACCACAACCACAGACGAGCCCGCCACTTCGGGGATTTTGCCCCGGAATGGATAGCCTGCGTTGATGGATGCTAGTTGTTTGAGCTTCACTTTTTCAGTTCATCGCCAATGATGCAGAGAATGGTCCGCTGGCTTTGGGTGAGTGTCAAGTAGAGTTTGTTAGGTTATGGTGGTGCTGTAATTTTTTGGGGGCAAAGAAGTGGGTGGGGAGATCAAATGAAACAAGCTGGTTCCATGTTTCTATTAACGACGGCGAGCTTCATCGCAAATTTCGTCGTCTTTATTTACGCCTACAGATTTTTGGCTTTGCCCCCCAATCTTCTTGAAACACAGCGCATAGAAAATGCACCGCTGATTTTTTCCTACGTGTTCGCAGGATTTTTAGGTTGCGCGATCCTTCGGCCATGTTTGCGCGCATTCTATATAAAAGGCAGTAGTGGCACTTCGGCCACCCTGCTTTTACAACAAAATTAATTACACCTGGATATCAATTCAGTTGCGTAAAATTCACCGGCACCCACTCGTAGGAATGTCCTTTCTTACGCACTTTCTTACGCAGGTGGCCCAGACCGGGAAATTGAATGTGGGCTGCGGCAACAAGAACTTTCTCCTTTGCGGCCTGTTTAAAGATTTTCTCGCGCTCAGCTGCAGCTTTTTTCTGGTCGGTATCGAGCACGGTGGTTACTTTCGGGTGTTCCAACTGCACTGCGGCTACGTGGACCAAGTCGCCAATCAACCACAGTTTTTGTCCCTGGCTTTCCACCTCATAAACCGTGTGACCAACGGTGTGCCCGGACGCTGAAATGGCTTTGATTCCGGGAGCCAATGGGGTTTTTTGATTAAACGGCGCGAGTTTTCCTGCGGCTTGGTAAGGCGTCAACATGGCTATAGCCGCTAAGAATGGCGTTTTATCCGGCGCGTTATTTAGGTTGTCTTCGTTCAACCAGAAATCCGCGTCTTTTTTATCTACATGAATTACCGCATTGGGAAAAACCAGCGTGTTTTCACTCACCAAACCGCCAATGTGATCCGGATGCACATGGGTGATGTAAATATCATCGATTTGCTCAGGTTCGTAACCGGATGCCTGCAAATTGGCAACCAGCTTACCCAAGGTCGGCCCCATAAATACGCCAGCACCGGCATCGATCAGAATCAATTTATCACCCGTGTTGATTACGAAAGCGTTTATCGATGTTTCCACCGGTGCTTCTAAAAATGAATGCGCCAGGACGGCATGGGTTTTATGTTCAGGCTGATTCAGCATTTGGTCGACCGGGAAGTCGACCGTCCCATCATTGATCGCCGTCACTTCAAATTCGCCGACCATTAAACGATAAAACCCCGGAGCGGATGTTTGTGCGAATGGCGCCGCAGCTAGGGCAATTTGGCTACCTAAGCCGCTGAGCAAAGTGGCGGCTGCAAGCGCGGCTGCCGGCAAAAGTTTTTTAGCGAGAATTCAGACATAAAAGCTCCTTGGGCTCTAACCCGTTAGCACAAATGAATGGGGGCCTCACACTGTGGCTGTGCTTGGCGAAAATTTGCGTTCGCTGCCGAACATCGATCAATAACGCAAAACTTCTTGGCCATTTTTGCCGAGAAAATTTCTGCGTAAAGAACGCGTTATCTTTATGCGCGATATTAGATGCCATTTATTTATTTTTGCGAGTAGCAACACAGACAAGTGCTCGAACACCGGCGAAGCGCAGACGATGACAATGAGAATTTTTTTGGCTTTTCGAATGCCAACGCCAAATTGGCGCTATAGGTGCATCGTGGGTGAGGCTAGCAAATTGAATAGGAGTTCGACTCGCCAACAGCTTGTGCGCTTCTCGTATTGGCCTATTTGTTATCATGCCGCGAATTCGAGCAAAGCACCCGGCCAGTAGCGCAGGGATTCAACCCTAACACCGGAGAAATATTTCATGTGGTTGCAGAAAGAAATCCAACTCAAAGCCCGCCCGCGCGGTTTTCATTTGATTACCCAGGACGTGCTGGCCGAGTTGCCGGAATTGCGGCAGGTGTCGGTTGGGCTGCTGCATGTCTTTATTCAGCACACCTCCGCCTCTCTCACCGTCAACGAAAACGCCGACCCGACGGTGCGGCAGGATTTTGAAAGCTATTTCAATCGCGCCGTGCCCGAGGACCAGCCCTACTATCGCCACAACGACGAAGGCAGCGACGACCTGCCCGCGCATCTTAAATCCAGCATTCTTGGAAGTAGTGTCAGCCTGCCGATTAAAAACGGCCGGTTGAATCTAGGCACTTGGCAGGGAATTTATTTGTGCGAACACCGCAATCATGGCGGCAGTCGGAGATTGGTGGTGACGCTGCAGGGGGAGTAAATCGATTTCGTCGCATTTTTAAGATGCCCCTCACCTACCCTCTCCCAGTGGGAGAGGGAGCTTATATCCCTCACCCCAACCCTCTCCCGGTGGGAGAGGGAGTTTATATTGTGCAAACCGGCAACATAGGTAACAAAACAAACCGGGAACATGGGTTACACACGTTATGGTATGAGCGAGGAGGACTTGCTTATGCCCGGGAAAGAGACTTGTGTGATGGATTTGAAGATGCCATTGATCGCGGATTGGCTGCGACAAGAAAGCAGCATCAGTGAATTAGCCCGTGTTTATGACATAAGCCGCAAAACGGTTTATACGTGGGTGACGCGTTATCAGGATGAAGGAGCGTCTGGCCTGCAGGACCGCTCACGAGCTCCCCAAGCATTGCCCGGTACCCCCTCGCCCTCAGGGAGAGGGTTGGGGTGAGGGCTTTTGAATCGCCCTCACCTGCCGATACCAACCGCATCCTCTCCTTGCTTATCTCTCTCACGTCAATTCTCACTGACTCGAAATTGCTCCAATGTCCGAGCTTGGGCGAGCGCTTCAAGCGAGCCAGGGCTATTCAGCAGGCATAAAAAAAGCGGCCCGAAGGCCGCTTTTGCTCTGCAAGATTCCTGATTACTGCAGCAGGAACGTTGCAATATCCAAGGCTTCCGCGTCAGAGGTCGCTGCCGTTGGCAGGTAGATGCTCATGGTCTTCACTTTACTGGCCAAATCTTCCAGGTTGTATCTGGGTGCCAGTGAAGATGCAGTCAGTGCAGGACCCGCTCCTCCTTGACGGTCAGCACCATGGCACAGAGCGCAACTCTTCGCGCTATACAACGTTTGACCATTGGCAGCATTACCGCCGGGCGCAGCGACCGGCAGGCTGGCCAAATATGCGCCGAGATCCAAAATGTCTTGCTCGGTCACGGTAATGTTCGCCATCAAGGGCACACTCGCGATGGCGGTTCTTACAGCATCTTCGTTGAGGCCGGCGATCGCCTTGGCCAGCCCAGTGCCGACACCATTTGCACCGTGGCAAAGCGAGCAATTTTTGGCGTTATACAGCGCCGCACCGTTGACAGGATCGCCTTCAGGCTGCGGAACCGGCAGGCTTTCCAGGTAAGCGCCTATATCGCGGACCTGTTGGTCAGTCAAAGTTTTGAAGTTGGCCATCAGGGCTTGGCTGTCGATGGCAGTTCTGAAGCTGGCTTCGTTCAGGCCGGCAATCGCTTTGAAGGCGCCGCCAATACCGTTCGCGCCGTGGCAAACCGCACAACCGTTGGTGGTATAGAGGGCAGCACCAGCTTCCGCATCACCCGTCAACTGACTGGCAGAGCAACCGTCAGCATTGGCTGTTTCACCAGCTGGAGTGCCTGGGCACTGGTCAACTGCGTCACTTACGCCGTCGCCGTCTTCATCCAGTTGTGAGCTTGAGCAACCGTTGTTGTTAACGGATTGACCCGCTGGGGTGTTCGGACACTGGTCAGCAGCATCGTTGACGCCATCGTTGTCGCTATCCAATTGAGTTGCAGCGCAACCATTCGCATTCACCGTTGCACCTGCGGGGGTGTTGGGGCACTGATCAACTGCGTCATTTACACCGTCGTTATCGCTATCCAACTGCACCGGAGCACAACCTACAGCATTTACAGGTGCACCAGCTGGGGTATTCGGACACATATCGGCGGCGTCGCTGACACCGTCACCATCGCTATCCAATTGCGATGCGGCACAACCTGCCGCGTTAACCGCAGAGCCGGCTGGGGTGTTAGGACACTGGTCAACTGCGTCATTGACGCCATCGTTGTCGCTATCCAGCTGGCTTGCCGCACAACCCGAGGCATTCACAGTTGCACCTGCGGGGGTGTTGGGGCACTGATCAACTGCATCATTTACGCCGTCGTTATCGCTGTCCAACTGAGTTGCAGCACAACCAGACGCATTAACCGTCGCACCTGCAGGAGTGTTCGGGCACAGGTCAGCGTTGTTGCCTACACCGTCGTTATCGCTGTCAGCACTTTCGTTCGGATCATTCGGGAAGCGGTCTGCATTGTCGCCGACGCCGTCGCCGTCAGAATCTTTGCTTTCGTTCGGGTCGAGCGGGAATGCGTCTTCCGCGTCGTTGACGCCGTCACCGTCAGTATCCAACTGGCTGGGTGAGCAACCTTGAGCGTTGGCCGTTTCTGTGAGAGGCGTGCCAGGGCACTGGTCGGCTTCATCGTTAACGCCATCGTCATCGCTATCCAGCTGACCGGCAGAGCAACCTTGTTCGTTAACAGCAGCACCGGCTGGTGTGTTGGCGCAGATGTCGGAGTTGTCGCCTACCCCGTCACCGTCGCTGTCGCGAGATTCGGTCGGGTCGTTCGGGAAAGCGTCTTCGTCATCGGGCACGCCGTCGTCATCGCTGTCCAGACCACCGCTGGAGCTGCTGGATGAGCTGGAGCTTGAAGAGCTGGATGAAGAGGAGCTCGATGAACTAGAGCTGCTGGATGCGCTGCTCGAAGACGAGCTGGAGCTGCTGCTAGATGAACTTGAAGAGCTTGACGAACTGGAAGAAGAGCTTGAGCTGCTGGATGATGTATCCGCAGTTTCCACCAACACAGCAGAAACAGTCGCCGCATCCACAGAAGCAGAGAATTCGATGGTCAGACCTCCATCGGTGACTTCAACCGCAGGAACGCTCAAGTCGAAAGCAGCATTGGCACCAACCAGGGAGAAAATATCCAGGTCAGATGCAGCGGCTTTACCTTCGATGGTGACATCAAATACACGCGCACCTTCCACGGTAAAGAAGAGCTCGGCCATTTTCAGCGTTACGTCATAAACGCCATTTTCGACCGGCAATTCATAGGTGAAGTTACCCCAGCGAGTACCTTGGTAGAGGCCGCTGTCTTCAGTGCCAGTTACCGTAACGGCTACACCGGCGACATTACCGCCAGTGACGAATGGCAGGTCGGATTGGAAGACGACCTCTTCGCCTTCGTAGGCACGGCTACCGGCGCGGATAGCGTGGATAACGCCTTCCGGATTCTCAGTTTCCACCGCCTCGGCGTCGCCAATACGGAAATAATCGAAATGAACGCCGCCGGTGGTGAAGTCCACGCGCACCGTTGAGACGCCGGAGTTAAAGGCGACCGGAGCGAGTTTCACTTCGGTGAAAGATTCCGCGCCTATATTCGGCACTTCGATTGAACCCACCTCAGAACCATTCACGGATACGCTGATGGACTTGCCGTCTTCGGCGGCGCCAACAGCTAGGTAGAGGTTTTGGTTGCCGGCATCGGCGAGGTTGATGTCGTACTCCAACCACTCGCCAGCTTCGGTAAAGGCCACGTCACAAGTGCCATTGCCGTTCAGCTGAGCGACCACCAGATCCACCGCGCTGGTGCTCTCGCAATTACCCAGTTGCTCAGGCGTGGTGTCGTTGAAGCGAACAAATTCTTCCGACTCCACAGTCACGGGCAGAGCTAAAGGCCCACCGCTGGATGAACTGCTAGAGGAAGAAGACGATGAGCTGCTTGACGAGCTGGAAGAACTCGAAGAAGAGCTGCTGGAACTGGAAGACGATGAGCTTGAACTGCTTGATGAGCTGGACAATTCATTTTCGTCAGGACCGTGAGTAACAAACAGCCCACCTCCGCACGCCGATAGACCGGTCATCATCAAAGACAGTGTCAACAGCCGCAGAGATTTGCTCGCAGCGCCGCGCAACACATTGAAAGACATGAGGAACACTCTCCATAAAGTGTTAGATTTGCTGCACCCTGGGTTACAGCGGTCAATAACAACTCGCTGCGCTCCACACCAAAAGACACCCTGCGGCATACCCCTTCCGCACGATGCAATCGCCATGTTGGAAACAAAAAGAACAAACCCGAGGAGTGCAATTGTTGTTATGGGTGGATAAAACCTTGCCCCTTTAATTGCGATGGAAATTTTAAATAAGTGTCAGAAAAAGGAAAAAAAAATGCATCACACAAATGTATTAGTTTTGTTAGACGGGACTGAAATTCGCGGCTTAGATCACATAAAGTCAGGAAACACCAAAGGTTAGGCTTCCCGCGCAATGTGATGCAATTCACAATGAGTGACTTTTTTCCTTTCTCAAGAGCGCCGTTCTGAAAGCGCCGTTAAGATAAAAGCCTTTGATAACCGGGTTAACGTGATATGTGGTTAAGAAAAATAATCCTGTCTGCGAGTTTGGCTTTTACTGCGGTATTGGCCCATTCGGATAATGCCATGCTCGGCGTGTGGGAAAATAAGACCAACGGCGATGTAACCGGGGTGAATTTGCTGGATAACGAGAATTGCGAAATTTTTATCGAACGCGCGTTGAAACCTCGCAGCACTCGCAAATGCAAATACGAACCCTTCGAGGACCGGCATTTGATTTTCCTTTTCAATGAACACGGTTCCTGCAACACCGAAGCGGATTTTGAAATGATCTACGAACCGGAAGCGCCCTTAATACATTTGCTGGTTGGCAGCGCAGATGTTGTGTTGCACAAAGTAAATAATTAGGACTAAGCAAAAACTATGGCTAAACAATCAGGGAATTAAGCGGGGATTTATTGAATGGAAGCTTCCGCCGCGGTCAAGTTATATACCACGGCGGTCTCACTTGAGATGGATAAATAAGATAATAGGCACGGTAATCAGGATTTTTTCTTAGCTCTGCGGTCACCTTTACGACGATCCTGCTCAATACCTTCAGGCAATCCTGCTTGCACCTTGCGACGATCGGGGTTTTGGCGCTCTTCCAAAGCATCTTCAAGCTGGCTTATCAACAAGTCTGCGGGAAGAATGATTTTTTGCTTCATCGACTTCATCTCTTGTTTCATCCTCGCACTCAGTCGCTGCTGGTGTAATTGCGAATAAACGGGTTGCTGCTCCCATGCAATTATCGCCGGGCAATGACCACCAAAACGGCGAGTACCGAAAAAGTATAGACCAGCGCACCATAAAGAAAGGTTAGATTTGCAAATTTCTTATGCGTATTTGTAATATGCGGCTGGCGCGCGTTACGCGGTTTGGTTCTGCTCACTAACTTAGTGGAATAGATCAATTCAGCTGCAATAGCTAACTGTGACATAGCCAATTCATAACCCGCTGAAAATTTCACAGGTTATAAATTTGCAATTTATCAAGGTGAACGCAGCTCAATCCATACAGGCGCATGATCACTGGATTTTTCCCAACCGCGCACATGTTTGTCGACACCGGCCGCAACCAGAGAATCCCGCAAGCTGGGGCTCAGTAATAGATGGTCAATGCGCAAACCCGCGTTGCGCGCAAATGCGTTACGGAAATAATCCCAGAAGGTATAAATCTTCTCGTCCGGATAAAGCTGCCGTAGCGAATCCGTCCAACCTTGCTCCAACAATTGCTGATAAGCGGCGCGAACCTCCGGCAAAAACAGGGCGTCGTCCACCCAGGATTCTGGCTTATAAACATCCAGCTCCGTCGGTATAACGTTGTAATCGCCGGCCAATACCGCCGGGGCGCCGGAGTCGATCAGCTCGGCTGCATGAGTCAACAAACGTGCAAACCAATTCAGCTTGTAGTCGAGTTTGGGGCCAGGCGCCGGATTACCATTGGGCAAATAAAGACACCCTACCAGAACGCCATTAACAGCCGCTTCGATATAACGACTGTGAGTGTCTTCAGGATCTCCGGGCAGCGCCCGGCGAACTTCCACTGGTTCGCCACGCCTGGACAAGATGGCCACACCATTCCAACTTTTCTGACCGTGCCACAATGGCTGGTAACCTGCGTTGCGAATCGCCTGTTCCGGAAATTTTTCCTGCGGCGCTTTTAATTCTTGCAAACACACTACGTCTGGCTGGGTTTCCTCCAGCCAGCGCAACAGCACCGGTAAGCGCGCGTTAATGCCATTTACGTTGTAAGTCGCAATTCTCATGCGTCAAAATCTCCACACCGTTGGGGGAATGGCCTATAGTCTAAGCCATTACCTCTGCGGCTCTGCCGTCTGTTTCGAGTTGTTTCATGTCCAATCTTTTACTTGCCCTTTTGTGTCTTGCCATCGGCAAATTGTTACAAAATGTTCGACAATTTCCCGATTCATCCGCCCAGACTTTGAATCTCTACGTTATTTATGTCGCGCTTCCTGCACTGATTCTGGTGCAAATCCCGAAAATTCCCCTCGACCCTCATGTACTGGCGCCGGTGATTTTTGCTTGGCTTATGATGGGCTTGAGTTTGGGAATCGTCTGGCTGATTGCACGATTTTTCCGCTGGTCGGCAACCGTCACCGGTGGGCTTTTGCTAGTGACCGTGTTGGGCAATACCGGTTTTATCGGCTATCCGTTGATTGAGGCTCACTTGGGCAAAGACGCCCTGCCCTACGCCATTCTTTACGATCAGCTCGGCACCTTCCTTGCGCTTAATACGCTGGGCATTGCCATTGCCAGTCGCTATGCGCCTGAAGCCAATATCGCCACGGAACCTCTGTGGCGAAAAATCCTGCGTTTCCCGCCGTTCAGTGCCATTGTGCTCGGTTTTTTACTGAATTTTTTCGATGTGCCAATTGCCAAATTCGTCGATGACGTATTGCATCGAATCGCCGATACGCTGGTTCCGGTGGTAATGGTAGCGGTAGGTTTGCAATGGCGACTTCGTATCGAAAAAACCGAATACAAGCCGATTGTGTTTGCCATTATTTTTATTTTGCTGATCAAGCCTTTTATTGCGCTGATTTTGTTGCTACCAATCAAGCTGGATCCGCTAATCGCCCACGCCATATTATTGGAAGCCGCTATGCCGGCAATGATTTCCACCAGCGCGTTGGCGCTGATGTATCAACTCGCTCCTCGCTTGGTATCGACTATTATTGGATACAGCCTGATCCTGTCATTTGCGACAGTGTGGGGATGGAAAGTATTGATCACGGCCTGATCACAAAACGACGTCATTTTTTATAAAAATAATGCCAGGACCATCGTTATGAAATTTCTTTTGCCCGCAACATTTGCGTCATCCATAACTTTTTTTCTGTCCATGACATTTGCCAGCAGCGCGCTGGCAAATATCGAATTACCTCCCCTTTTATTGGACGGCGCGGTTTTGCAGCGCGAACAACCCATTCCAATCTGGGGTAAAGCACCGCCGAATCAAACTGTAACCGTAACATTTGCCAATGACCAAAAAACGGTGGAAAGCGACGCTGATGGCAATTGGAAAACCAGCTTCAAAGCGCGCAAAGCAAGTGCAGAGCCAGTGCAATTGCGCATTACTTCCGGCGAGTTTGCCCGCACCGTCAATGACATTGTGATCGGTGATGTCTGGGTTGCGTCCGGCCAATCCAATATGGAATGGGTCGTGCGCGATAGCGACGGCGCAGATGCGGAAATTGCCAATACCAATGAATTGAATATTCGCCATTTTAAAATACCGCGCAGTTGGGCAGTTACACCGTCCGATACCCTGGCAGGCGGACAATGGCTGCCTGCGACAACTGAAAATCTCGGCGACTTTACCGCCGTCGGTTGGTATTTCGCCAAAATTATTCACAGCGAAATCGGCGTGCCTGTAGGCTTGATCAACTCCACTTGGGGAGGCAGCCGAATAGAAGGTTGGATGAGTGCACAAAACCTCGGCATTTCCTCCCAACAAGCGCAAGACACCTTGCAGGAGATGGTCACAGCCGGTGAACAAAAAGTTGCAGAAGTTCGCCAGCTGTTGCAGCGCTGGCCCGGCTCTTTGGTCACGAAAGTTGACGGCCCCAATGCCGATTGGAGCGCGACAGCACTTGATGAACGTGATTGGCTGACCATTCACGCTCCCAGCCTATGGGAGCAACAGAGTTACCCCGGCGTTGATGGTTTTATGTGGTATCGCAAAACCTTCGAATTGACTGCGGAAGAAGCCAAAAACGATATCACTCTTGGCCTCGGCCGCATTGATGACGCCGATATCACCTGGATTAATGGCCATAAAGTGGGTGAAACCTCGGCGCACGATCTTATCCGCACCTACAAAGTCCCGGCAAAATTCTTAAAACCCGGCAAAAACCAAATTGCTGTGCGGGTGGAAGATTATCAAGGTGGTGGTGGAATTTATTCCTCTGACGATCTGCTCTATGTGCAAACTGCAAATGGCAAACGTTATTCCCTGGCAGGTGAATGGAAAATCAAAGCGGACCGCGTGACGGTCATACTCTCGGATAATTTCCACAATACTGGCACTGCGTTGTACAACAAAATGATTCACCCACTGTTCCAAATTCCGGTCAAAGGTATCTTGTGGTATCAGGGTGAATCCAATGCCTATTCGGAAGAAGATGCGGAAAATTATCGCAGCCAATTTGCCGGTTTGATCAAAGATTGGCGCAACAGCTGGACCAATCCAAACATGCCGTTTTATTGGGTGCAATTGGCAAACTTTGTTTCCGGCTCGGAAAAATGGCCATTTTTACGCGAAGCGCAAACGGCAACTCTGGCGGTAAAACATACCGGTCAAGCAATTACCATTGATATCGGCAACCCCAAAGATATTCACCCGCGCGACAAAAAAACTGTCGGTGAGCGGCTTGCGCGTATAGCGCTCAATCAAACCTACGGCAAAAACAAAGTGCATTTTCGCGGCCCCATTGTGCAATCTGCCTCGATCAAAAAAGATCAACTGATCGTAAAATTCAAAACCGCAAAATCGCTCAGCGTGAGAGATGGACACGGTGTGGTAAAAGGTTTTGAAATTGCCGATTCATCCGGCCAATTCAAAGCCGTCACCGGAACAATCAAAGGCAACAGCGTCATACTGCCGCTGGCGAACACAACAAAACCCACCGCCGTGCGCTACGCCTGGAGTGATAATCCGGAAGAAGCGAATTTAAAAGATAGTGAAGGATTGCCGGCAGAGCCGTTTAGACAATATTTCTGACTAAACAAATATTTCTGACTCAAAATGAAAGCCCGCTAATCTGCGGGCTTTTTATGAAAACGATTTAACCACGTCTAGCTGCATCAATTGCCGCAATATCGATTTTCACCATATCCATCATCGTCTCAAAAACACGTTTAGCTGCCGCGGGATCTGGATCCGAAATTCCCTCAAGCAGCGCGCGCGGCGTGATCTGCCAGGAAATGCCCCATTTATCTTTACACCATCCACACGCCACCTCCTGACCGCCATTGTTTACCACTGCGTCCCACAACCGATCCGTCTCGGTCTGATCATCCGTCGCGATCTGAAATGAAAAAGCCTGGCTATGCGCAACGCCCGGTCCACCATTCAATCCGATACATGGCACTCCCGCCACTGTAAATTCCACCATCAAAATATCGCCTTGCTTACCCGCCGGATAATCCCCTGGCGCACGGTAGATCTTGCCAAGCGAACTATCTGGAAAAGTTTTGGAGTAGAAAGTCGCGGCTTCCAGGGCATCTCCGTCGTACCAGAGGCAGATGGTGTTTTTAGGAGTCATGGTGGTTCCTCTTGAGTTTATGGAATTCAAGGGCTAGTCGATTCATGGCTCCGAAATTCGACGACAGGTTGATTGACATCTAGAACAGATTGGCATGAAACAAAGGTTTTATTAGATCATCACCGATGTAGCGCGCAACATTTGGAAACGCTGTGGAGCGGGTCAATGGTGTGACGCACCCGAGCTATTCAACCATTGATAAATCGCTTGCAGACTTTGCCGCTGGCGCGCCACTTGATCGTGAGGATCAAAATGGATGCCGAGTCCGTAGCGCAATACCAATTCGAGATAGACCCATTGGCGAATATGGTTAGGTGTTCGGTTATCAATCAGCTGTTGCACCATAACAGCGGGAGTCGCAGGTTCGCCCAAACGATAACGCTGACCAGCCTGAAAATGAGCGGCATTATTGGTAAGCCATTCCTGCCAACGAGCGGGATCCTGACTCAGTTTTTCAATTTCATCGCCGGCGAACATCGCTGGTAAACGCCCCTGCCGAAAATCCTCCAGTTCGTGCTCAAATAATTCGTCTTCTGTCACTTGTCCAGGATCCCGGACAGTTTCGAAAAGTGGCGCACCGGTTATCAGATGCAACGCCTGTGCAGCTGCAGCTCCGTATGTCTCATGAGGCAAATAGCGCAACAAAACTGGCACTGCTCCCGGATTACCCCACAACCCCAATGCGAATAAACAATCTGCATTGGCATTTCCTGTTTCCGCTACCACCAAAATCCGGCGAGCCTCGTCCAACTCTCCCGCGACAACCAGATGCAAAGGAAAAAACTGTGGTTCAGCGCGGCAGCGCGCTAATACACTGCGCTGGCCTAAACGCAGTGAGGCCAGTATTGCTGCACCGGCAATATAATGATCTGGATCGCCGATCAACTGTTGCAGACCAGGAAGAACCTCCATTGCATCAGGCAATAGGGGTAATGGAGCAAGCATTGCGGGAAGAAAATTGGCCTTAATTTGGCGTAATCCTCGCAGATACGCAGGCCCAACGGAAATTTGCAAGCGCGCCAAAATGGGAGCCAACACAGGAAAAAGCCCGATTTTTCCGCTTTCAAAGACTTTGCTGATGTGCAGACGCCACTTGGTTGGACATTCCCATAAAAATGCGTCACTAACCGCTCGGACTTTTTGCTCATCGTCAAAATCGAAATTCTGCCATAACGCAGCAAGACCCGAACTCGAGCGCAAGCGGCAAAATAGCAGCGCAATTATAAAGAGCAGGTCGAATTCCGCATCCGGCAGCATTTCCAGGCAAACGTTCAATGCCTCTTCACCACCCACCACCAGACCATCCAGATGCGCTTCAATAGCATATTCCAGGCGCTCCAGATCCTGCCAGCCAACTTCTTCATCCGTCAGCCAGGCAATGCGGGTCGCATACTGAAAAGCACCTTCTTCGAGATGCTCAACGTATAACTCGCGGTGAAATAATTTGTCATTCAGGGCCATACATTTTCCAGCTAAACATGCAGCCAGTCCGTTTAAACATCAGCCGTAGTGAATATTGAGAGTTTGTACATCCAACGGGCCAATATCCAGCACTAAGTAATTACGCCAGATCATTTGCACCTGCATTTTGGCAACATCAATAATGATTGTATCCAAACGCGTTGTTAAATATTCCGTTTGCCAATTGCGCAGACGAAACTCACAAACAGGTGTCGCCATATTGGGTAAATGAAAAGAAAGTTCGGTCGGCGTCATATTGCGAATACGCACCAACTCGTCACCACGCAGATATTCCGGCGCAATCAGGGATTGTGTTGCGGCGTTGAAAAAACGACGGTCAAAATCCACCGGCAATAACGGACTTCGCTGCTCTTCCCACGCACTATCGTATGTGCCAGCCAACCGAGCCCTCGGCTGCCAATGCGGCAGGGTAAAACCGCAGCCAACAGGCTCAGGTCTGTCCGCAATATGTTGAATCAGGTTTCGCGGATCTTCGATATTCGGCAGCCACAGGGGTATATCGGGATCCGTTATCCCGGTGACATAAAAGCCGCGCCCAACCGGATTGCGTGGCTCAAAACCATGTTGCTCTTTATTCTTCGGTCTTCGATCCCACCCGCCGAACGCGCGTTCGTAAATAAGAGGCATTCTTTCAAACGGTTGCGGATCGGACATCATCAGGCGTCCGTTGTGCGGCAACCATCTACGGTCCCCGATTACACCCAGCTGCCGGCGTAATGTGCCCACCTGGATATCAACCAGCAAATGGCGCACCGGTCCTGCGGATGCAACCGCGTCGCCAATCACAACCACATCCGTGGTTACCTTGGTAAACGCGGTCTCTGGCTCATAGCGATAACTTGAATTTTTGGGATCGCCATAATGAACCGGCGCAAAGTTGACCGGAATCTGCTTTTGTGCAAATTTCAACTCACCGTGCGGCAATATGTCGAACGTCGCTTTAATAACAGGCGTCACCAACGGACGAAAATTTTCGTCATTGGCAAATAAAAGCTGATATTCCAATGCGGTCCGATTATCAACTTTAGGGGCAGCCATTATCGTTCCACATATTTTTTAACTACCGTTAACTCTGCTGTTAATCCGCAACGTCAATAGGTTCCAGATTAAAATTAGTCAAATCTGGAATTTCTTTCTGCAATGCATCGACCAACGCTTGAGATGTGAAGTATCGGCTGGGATTTTCTGGCACACGAAAAAGCGGTGGCAGCCCCTCAATTTTTTTCTTATCCAACACAAATAGGTCAACTCTAATGACCTGACCATCCTCTCTTACGATTTTTGATTGGGATTGGTGCAGACAATCATAGTGGCCTAGAGGGTTAATATAAAAGTAATCTGTTGATGCAATTCGTCCCTTGTGATTTTCGATAGAAACTGGCAGATACTCACAAGTATCACCACACAGTTTCTCTATAATTGACTTCACCCTGCCGCTGCAAATCAGACTCAATTCATTATTGCTAATAAAATCAGATAAAAATATGCCTTTTTTTGCAGGGTCCATCTTGGCAACAACGCTATCTGGGTATTCCGATAGAGCGGGTTCACCGTCTTGAATCGATGCCGAAAGATAAAGAATTTCCTCCGGTGCCTGCTCGATAAAGCAGTAGTCAGGATCTTCGCGGCGATATACATTAATTCGATAGTACTGCATATTCGATCACAGACTTTACTCTGCGTTGCAAATAAGGCTCACGCTCATGCCACCTCTATCGGTTCCAGATTCAAATTCGTTAAATCTGGAATCTCCTTTTTTAATGCGTCAATCAGAACTTCGGATGCGAAATACTCACTATCTTTTTCTACCACTCGGAAAAGCGGTGGTACATCTTTCATCTTGGTAGTATCAAGGACAAATTTTTCCACGTCGATAACATCACCATCATCTGTTCGGTCAATTTCCGACAGAGATTGGTTAAGAACATCATGTAGCCCCAGGGGATTGATATAGAAATACTCAGAAGAGGCTATACGGCCCTTATGATTTTCGATGGAAACCGGCAAGTATTCGCATGAGTCACCGCATAGCTTCTCTATCACCAACTTAACTCTTTCACTACATATCAAACAAAGTTCAGAATTCGCGATAAAATCGGACAGCACAATCCCACCTTCATTTGGGTCCATTTTCGCAATTACATTTTCTGGATATTCTTCTGCAGCAGCTTCACCCGAAGCAATGTAGGAAGACAACAAATGTATTTCTTCCGGCGGACGATCGATAAAACAAAAACCTGGCTCTTGTCGGTCGTATACATCTATACGGTAGTAATCCACTCTAGTGTCGCCTCTATAAGTTCCAGATCACTGTCTCAGTTCACTCTGCCACTTCGCTAGGTTCTAGCACAAGATTAGTCAATTAGGTATCTCGTCAAGAATTTCCCCACCTCCAGATCTGTTGGCATAAAGAGCATTGGGATCTCCGTTTTCAGTGCTTCAATCAGAATTTCGGACGCGAAATATCTTTTATCGTTTCTTACCGCTCGGAAAAGGGGCGGTACATCTTTCATCTTGCCAACATCGAGGACAAATTTGTCCACATCAGTGACGCTCCAATATGGAGAGTCACCATAAAGCTAAGAACACAATGCTCTTATTCAGAAACCTCAATAGAATGTAATAAAAGATTCGTCAGATCTGGAATTGCCTTATCAAGCGCATCAATCAAAGGCTCACTGGCAAAATAACATCTTTTATCTTCTTTCACACGAAAAAGCGGAGGAACATCTTTTAGTAGTTTTTTATCCAAAACAAATTTATAAACTTTTATCACTTTTCCATCGTCGGTCTTCCTTATATCGGACAAAGATTGATGAAGACAGTCGTAGATACCCAATGGGTTAATATAAAAATAATCCGATGAAGCAATTCTTCCTCTGTGATTTTCAATGGAAAGAGGCAAATATTCGCAAGTCTCCCCGCACATTTTTTCGATCACGGATTTTGCTCTTCCACTGCAGATAAGGCTTAACTCTGAATTCCCTATAAAATCAGACAGCACTATGCCTCCAGAGGAATCCATTTTTGCAACTACATTTTCAGGGTATTCCGGTGCCGCTGGTTTGCCCCCAGTAATGTATGCAGATAATAAACCGATCTCTTTCGGTGACTGATCAATAAAACAGTAATCTGGATCTTCTCGTTGGTATACGTTAATCCTGTAGTAACTCATAGCTTGTTTCTCTTTCTAAAATTCTTCGCGTGACTGTCCAGCGACATGCCATCACTCCAGCTTAATGCTAAATTTAACAGATCAGCGGAAAGCTGTTCGAGTTTTGTCTTATCTAGTTCGAAATCGGCGGCTTCACATTTCTTTTCTTTTACTATCTCGGCATACTCCTTAATAATTTTTTTAAGATCATCTTTAACCATTGCATTGTACACCGGATGGTTAAAGGCGCTTGCGACGATCTCAGAATCATCTCCCACCTTAAACTGAATATGACGTGGCATATCCAGAATTTTT
Organism: Saccharophagus sp. K07; assembly: GCF_014336955.1. Taxonomy (GTDB): domain Bacteria; phylum Pseudomonadota; class Gammaproteobacteria; order Pseudomonadales; family Cellvibrionaceae; genus UBA5868. The sequence continues at coordinate 395,797 of NZ_QRAI01000003.1, forward strand.
GCAACTTCTTTGTCCTGCGGCAAAAGCAACATATTGATTTTATGGTTTATGTTATATTTTGCCTTAAGCAAGCCTTTCTCCAAAAGTGGACCATGCTCTTCGTCTACTATCAATGAAGCAAACGTACCTTTGGGAATCAAATGATGTGCATTATTCCAGTAAGGCCAGGTTTCTTGGGTAAAGTTGTGTCCGATTTTTATAGTCTGCGTGTTGGTATTGTTGAGAGATGCTTTTGTAGTCAACGAATCTCGCTTTATTTCCCTTTTGGGTCCACCGACGTCCCAATCGCCAAGTTGAGGCACAGGGATTTTGGTCGAATACTTCTGGGGAAAAAAAATACCGCTCTCTTTCCATTCACCCAGTGTGGGAATTCCATTAACGTACTCAATGTGAAGTCCCATTAGCTTTTTATTGTAAGAATGTAGACGTTCCTTTATTTTGCTGTGACTTTTTGCTTGCTCAAGAGCTTGATATCGGTAGTTACAACTGCACTTGCCCCTGAAGTTGGCGTGCCTGGCCATGTGACCCGTTAAGCAGGCTCCCCCTTCGGTGCCCTTTTCCGGATGATGTCCTTTAGCGTTTTCCTCAAAGATATGTTTCTCCACCTTCGCCACAAGCTTCTCCTTTAAATACCAACCAGTACTACACCAATATCAGCCTGATCTGATACCGAGCAAATTAGAGAGAAATTGGCGCAGGCATAACGACGTCGAACACTTTCTGCTGTCAAACCAATAGCCACCAAACTGCTAGCCGCCCCCACATCGCCAATACTGGTTGCCGGTATGCGGTATTCGCAAGAATCCAGATCGATTTTTTTACTTCCCTTAAGTATTACAAGAGCCGCCGACCAGGTAACAGCACGCCATTCCTCGCCGTTGAGGTCCAAATAGATATCCCCTACAAATATTCTTTCACCAAGCGCCGATAGTGCCTCAAGTATCAACGCACCCAGTTCTCGCCCAATTTTGTATGCGCTCAAAGAACGCCAATTTTCGGGTTCACGATCCAATGTCAGGCTTTTATGTAAAGCCCCATATATCTTGAGGCGACTACCATTTGTGGAAGCTTTCAACAATACGGCTGCGGCCGCCTCGCCCGGAATAAGCCCAGTTGGCTGCTCCGGTGTTTTTAATCGATCCTGCTCAGCCAGATCCTGCAAGCACAGGGGCTCCAGCAATGAATCAACGCCTATACACAGAACGTAGGGGAGATCCTCAGCATTTATTGAACGCGCTATTGCGCGCAGCGCACGGGGCCCACCACTGCAACCCTCACATATCCAGCCATTCGAAGGCGTTACAAGAGGTATGCCAATACGGCGACTCAATGGTGCCAATAAAAACTGATTGAGCAACTCGGGCACTTGCTCGTCTGGCCAACGAAATAGACTCGTGTTGGGTAATGCCCAAATCACCATGAGAGGTGATGACTCAGCGATTAAACGCTCTTTTGATCCCGGTGGACTCAACAAGTCTTTTATGGCTTTTTCAGCCAAACGCAACCAGCGAGCTTGTTGCGTGTAACCCTTCGTTAGCAAACTTACAGGCGCCCCCGTTATTGGCGCTTCCCAATCATCATCAAAAACGCTGGTGTCTTCCAAAGCCTGAAATCGATTCAAGCCTGCTCTTACCGACGCAGCGCTGTGCGCAAGATCTAAACCCACGCTGGTGACCAAGCCTGTGTTAAAAACCTCCATTTGGGATGCCATCACGAACTCGGTCTATATACGCTGGAAGGAGCGGTGAGATGATTGGTAGCCTAACCAGCTACGAGGCGCCGGGTCTGGCAGTGCGCAATCCGCCATAGCCGTGCTCGGTGCCAATTTATATTCCCCGGAAATGGCTAAACCTTGTTGTTTCGCCAGTTTTAGCAAGGCTACAACTTCTGTTGACATGTTCACGAGAATCGAGGCTTCATCCCGAGTGCCTTTATACAAATCGCCACCATCCGCATAACGTTTAATGTGCTCATCTACCAGTATCTCCAAGGCATCGAAAAATGCGTCATTATCCTTATCGAGGAGCGCGACAAGCAAACTAAATCGCTGATCCGGATTTTCCACATGAAATGATTCAAATTCTTTTATTAATGAACTTACCTCGTCCGGTGTCTTTTTCAGCGCAAAGACATCCATCAGGATTCGCATATATAGGAAGTCTTCTTCATATTCTTTGCGGGGGTTTTGTTGCCGAGGCGCAAGCTGTGCCAAAGTGCTCATCGCCGTGATATCACCAAGGCAAATCGCATCAAAAAACACTGATATCTTGGATATCGCTATTTCAGAAGGTTTGGCATTTTGCAGGAATTCTGTGTATGCCTGGATACCGAGCTGTAACTGTCGATGGAGATGGGTTTCATCGTCTGTAAGTAACAGCTCGCCAACTCCAAGTTGCCGGTATAAACTCGCGATACGATCAAAATACAGTGCTTTGTATTCCCAGGAAGGCGCAGACCTTAATGCCTCCAATATATCTTCGAGCGTAATACTCGCATTTTTTACCGACAGTGGTAGATATTGGAAAGTCGACATTTTTATTGAACTCCTGCTCTAAATGTGAAGGTCAGTGAATTAAGCTTTTTCACCGCAGACCAAGCATTTCACGTCTTCAAGCACCGGAATGGATATGATCGGAATCTGGATAACAGGAAAAGGCGGTGTGTTTTTGTCGTTGTGCAACATCAAGTCAAACGCGCGCGGGACGTTTTTTCCTTCGAATTTTGTATCAAAGGAAAAATTGACAAATTCAGCCTTCCCTTTCGTTTTATTGGAAATAATGCCTTTTGCAACGCCCGGTTCATCGCCGGTGCTGGTACTGAAATTTGAATCTTTCACGCACACTGGTTTACCGTCACACTTTACTTTCTTAGTGCCTTTTGCGGTGTCCGATGACATTGCAACGTTGGGATAAGGTATAGGTACAGGGCCGCCAGGCGTTGGGGTTTTGCACACATCCGGAAAGCATGGAGTGATCCCATTGCTTCCTCCGTGGACAACGGATAATTGATTAACGCCAACCGTTACACCCATAACAATCTCTCCAAATACACGCTCATCTTTATAAACGACTGACAGTTATTGGTGTGCTGCACGTCAGTTTATGCTAACGCTGCTGCCTTTGATTTTGTTAGACATGGATGAGCGACTGATCAGGTTTTCACCTTTGATAACGACTTTACCATCGCGGCGTAGAAGTATTGAGCTTTTGCCGCATTTCAAAAGTATTTCATCCTTAGCCGTAAAAACCATTTTCTTCCCATCGATATAAACATCGCGGCCTTTTTCGGCCGCAATGTTTTGGGGAACCTTGTCCATTGGAAATGGCGTGCTATTGATAAGCCCGATAATGATGGGCTTACTTGGCTGATTGTTCTCAAACATCAGCAACACAGGAACGGGTAAAGGCACACCTACAACAGCGCGGTGATCCGGCAATGTTGATCTCGCAACGCATGGGCCATCTGCCAACCCCGGATAATCCACCAAAGCCTGGCCAGATGAATCAAAGGCTACGATCTGACCAACCACGGGCCCACTGGAGACCTGTTGTTGATCTGTCGGCTGTTTAAACGAGGTGATCACTGACATATCAGTTCTCCTTGATATTGCTGCCTTTGATAATAACGTCGCCAGAACCTTTGACATTGATCTTCTTGCCCTGGACCGTAATGTCGCCATTCTTTTTCATAAGAATGCTTGCAGATCCCACCTTTATACTGATTTCGTCTTGCGCCGTTATCTGTATCTTCTGTGCTTTGAGCGTATAGTTTTTGGTGACCGATTCTGTATGGTTAGCTTTAATGTTTTCGGTTAGATCTTTTCCAATAGTCGATTTTTTGTTTCCGTCAACCGACTCGGTGTAATTGACCTGCACGCTTTCCATCAGATTCTTTCCGATGGTAATCGTCATATTGTCTCCGATGGTTTCCGAGTGGTCCTTGCCCACGGATATCCTCTTATTGTTGCCGATCGTTTCATCTTGGTTGTTACCTACTCTCTTTTTACGATCGTGCTCAATATTGGACGTTTCATCGTTTTTAACGATTTTTGTACGGTCGTGCTCCACCGTAAGGCTTTGATCATTCTCCACGTGCGTATCGAAGTCTTTTTCGGCGTGGAGATAAATTTGTTCACTGCCTTTTTTATCCTCAAAGCGGAACTCGTTGAAATTTTGCGCGTTTCCACCTTTGGTCGAACGGCTTTTGATACCGCTCTGAGTTTTGGAAGTGTAAACGGGTTTATTCCAGGCATTGTAAACAGAGCCCGTCACCAAGGGTCGGTCCGGATCGCCATCCAGGAAATTGACAATGACTTCATGACCAATGCGCGGGATAAATGAAGAGCCCCATTGATTACCCGCCCAGCTCTGCACTACGCGAATAAAACAAGTGCTATTTTCATCATTTTTGCCATCACGGTCCCAGTAAAACTGGACTTTGATACGGCAGTGTTCGTCGATATAGATTTCTTCGCCTGCAGGCCCTACGACTATTGCTGATTGGGGGCCTCGCATCACGGGTTTTTGGTGGATCAATTGCGGCCGAAATTGAATATTTGCCGGAATACAAACAAACTCGTTGTGATATTCCGGCTGCCCTTCCTGACCAGAAAAGAAACTCGCATCGCTGACAAAATGGCGCACTGTTACCAAAACATAATTATCGCGTTCTGCCGCCGTATCGTGTTTAGCGAGTTTAAATTTGCCGCCGGCATAAAAGGTCGAACAATCGCTTGCGCCTTCCACCACGTTGCGGAAGGTTTCCTCTGCCTCCAGGCGGATTTTCACCAGATCATTTCCGGATGGAAAATCGTAAAGGCTCGCGTACTCGTAATGCTCGAATTTGCCGTTGTTAGCGAAAGTGCTGTTGGTTTTGATGGTGGACTTCAGATCCTTTTTGGGCTCTTTGAAGTTGTAATCATTGAGCGTCCACTGTCCCTTTCGGAATTTATGTGAATGCTCCCAGCGGTGAATCTGAGTATTGGGCATATTGCCCTTTGAATATTCGAGATTGGTTTCCGCCACTTCTTCGTAAGCGTTGAGCTGGTCAACCAGAATCAACTTATGCTTGCCCTGCGAGTGCTGGAAGTAGTAGGCAATACCCTCTTCTTCGAGAAGGCGCGAGACAAAATTAAAGTCTGTTTCGTGGTATTGCACGCAATATTCGCGCGTTTTTCCACCGGCCGCTTTGAATTCAAAGTCGCTAAAACCAAGACTGGAAAAAACTTCGCTGACAATTTGCTTGGTATTTTTTTCCTGGAAAATACGGCAGTTTTGCGTTTTGGTGAGAAACCACAGCCAAGGGACCATCGTCATGCGATAACGACGATAATTATGTGGTCCGATTTCACCAAACGTGAATGAGGAGATATAACCGTTAAAGCAACGCTTGTGATCGTTTTGAATGGTAACGGTCGCAGACTTGCCAACAATTTTATCTGGCGGAATCTGGTGGTTATCCGAATAGAGCTCCAGCTCGAATTCAAACAATCCGGAAATATACTCGATGCCACTTAGTGACGTGATTACAAAAGTATCTTTACCGAGAGAGAAATCCGTGATGGATATCAGACGATGTTCTTGAGTGATTTGCGGCATACAACAATAACCCTGTCTGAGATCTGAGCGCGAAGAGACTTACCCAGGACGTCCTTGCGAGTTCATTTAGAACAGCGGGTGAACATTCTCCCAGCCTCTAGCCGGAAGAAAAATAGCCCGCACGCGTATCGCGGACAGGCTATTTTCGTACTACTGAGATTTACCAACTACAGAAATTACAGCGGCTTAGCAGTTGTCAAATCGTAACCAACGCGTTGCGGGCTCTTACCAGCATTCGCTTTATCGTAGTCGTGATAGTTGACCAGAATTTTGGAGTAGCTCAAAGTGATGCTTTCGATAGGGTCGGACTCACCACTAGCAGAGATTGAATAACCGCTCACCAAACAATCGTGCAGTTCGTAGTCCATGAATTGAACAACTTTGTCTGCACCGGTTTGAACGAGTTTGATTTTTACCAATTTACCAGCAGAACCAGTTACGGATTCTTTGAACAGCGGAGAGGAGGAAATGTCCGCATTTTTGGTGAAAGTGATTTCGCTCAGGCTAGGACGGGTAGCTTCACGGTTGGCCATATGACCTGCCTCCATGGTAATACCACGACCTACACCAAACTGGATGGAGTGAGCAGAAATGTGGTTAGCAAAACCTTCTGCGGTCACGTTTCCAGGAATTCCTTCGTATTCGATATAAATGGCCATTTGATGTTCTCCTTAAAAATCGATTGTGTTGTAACTGCGCTGGGCGGACGAGATAGGAGTTGCAACACAATCTGCTAATACATGCAGAAAATTAATTTTGTGTCCCTATCCGTGATTGAGCCACATGGCTCCGTTTAGCCAGCGGCGTTAACGATAAGCGAATCGAAAGCCCGATTGCAACCCGCTTGAGAATGTTTTTACGAAAAAAAATTTCCAATAGTTTCAATTAGTTAATGTAAAAAAACCCGGCATTTGGAGGCAAAGAATAATGTTGATTTCGACGCCATCCCCCATGCAAAACAGCGGCCAGATTTTGTTGCTTCTCTAAAAAAATGGTTCCGCTCGTCGGGTCAGCGCCACCTCAGCCGTTTGTAGCGCCTGCCAAAGGTTGCCGCAGCAATGACTCCAGCCAGTGCACCAAAGGCATGCCCCTCAAAGGAAACCCTAGGATCCGTAGGGAGGACTCCAAAGATCATCCCGCCATAGAGCAGGATCACCACAAGCGAGATCAGAAAATTCACCACACTGCGTTCAAACAACGCCAATGTGATCGTCAGGCTCCACAGGCCGAAGATCCAGCCACTGGCGCCTATGTGGATCGCCGGGCGAGCAAATGCCCACACACATAACCCGCCTAGAATAATGATTAACAAGCTCGCTTGCCAGAAAAAACGTTTGCCCCTGATCAGACACAAGCAGCTGAAAACAAAAAATCCCACCGCGTTATTCGCCAGATGCAACCAACTCCCGTGGATAAATGGCGCCGTAAAAATCATCGGTAAACTGGTGAGATCGCGGGGATGGATGCCAAAAACATGCAACCGTCCCCCAGTAGATTCATTGCCCAGCTGAACCAAAAACATGATCAGAAGTATTTGGAAAACCAGGGTGAATCCATAGCGGGTGAAAAATTTTTTCATCCTCAGGTTTCATCTTCCCGGCGCAGAGAAACTGCGGCACCGTCATCAATTACGGTCACAGTTACAACAATAGGGCGACAACATACCGAGCAATCTTCGGTGTATTCCTGTTCCAATTCCGAACAATCCACCACCAAGTCAATTTTTTCACCGCAATAAGGACAAAAATCTGACACGACTTCTAGCATTATCAACCCTCGTGAATGCATTCGTTTTTATAAAACCCTATAAAATTCGCTAACGCGACCGTTTTTCCGAATGGCTGTGTTTTTCTACGCAGATTTTCGTCCGTGCTGAAAACCAAAAAATAATTATGGGCGATTTTTTAAAAATTTCCGGTTCGTTGTGGTTTTGCTGATTTACTACCGTTAAATCTCGTTCGAGCAATTACGCATTTCATTATAAGGAAACACCATAAGGCTTATCCGAAGCCGCTGCTACTCTTTAAATAAGGATCGCGAGTTGTTTGCGGTCGGTACCAACCAAAAGCCAGCATATAAGGAAGTCCAATATGCGACGAGCGCTTGTCCGGGCATTTATTACCGTTGCCGCATGCGGTGTTTACCTGTTATCAGCCGTAAACCCCCGTTTATCGGAACACGTCCCCACTTCCTCAGAATCTACCGCTTCAACCCAAACCACACGACCTCACTATCGATCACCCGGTAAACCGGGCGCGGAGATACACTTGGTATCTGCCGCTATTCACAGAATCCCATTAGGTGCCATAGAAACGTTGCAATTGGAACTCGCCAGCCAATTACCAAAAGGCTCGTTACAAATAAATGTCGAACCTAGTGAAGGTTTGACGTTGATCGATGCAAAAAACGAGTGGCACTTCACTATCGACAACTCACAAAATCTCTCCCTGCCCATCCACGTCCGAGCAGATCAAGAAGGCCAACACTACGTCCACCTGTTCGTGCAACACAACGCTGAAGATGGCGCCTACGCCGCGCGAGCTTTGGCCAGTGAAATCCGTGTTGGAGATATGGATTTTGAGCCTGTGTATGCCAAGAGCTTCAAAGGCGACAAAGCCAGCGAAGTGCGTTCGCTTCCGGCGCAGGAAACTATTTTTTAAATTCCATTTCAGTTAATTGATTAATTCAAAACAAGCTTTTACTACTTCTTCGTGGCAAGCTGCATACGGTTTTGAATAATTCGCCAATAAGCGAACAATAGACTGTCGATGAAATTCAAGATTTTCTAGCATTTGATTAATTGCAATCTCTAAATCCTGTTCACTAGTAGGTCGCTCCATGAGGTGACCAACTCCCAAAGATTGAATCCTCATACCTGTCAATAATTGTTCTCCCTGAATTGGCAATACCAAAACAGGCACGCCAGCAACTAGACTTTCTAATGCTGAACCTGCACCACCATGACTAACAAATAGATCTGCTCGCGACAGCATTTCAGGCAAATTCACTACTTCCGTGGTAAATTCGAAGCGGGAGCTAGCAAAATTCCGCAGCTGGGCAACGGGTCCCATTGGACTCACCACAAAAATATGAGCCCTACAATTTGCAAGAGCCTGCAATAACCATGGCAAATACGGGTAAGAGGGTTTTAGATATACAACAATACGCGGTCTGCCATTACTCCTGAATTTGATTTGTGGATATGTCACTCTACCCGGCGCGATGCAGTAGCGAGCATTGAGTCGATTCGGATATAAATCCAGCTCTCGAAAATTCGTAATCAACACTCGGTCACAGCTAAATATCTCGGTAAAGCAGGACAAGGGTGAGTAGCCATGTTGTTCTAACATTTGGTTTACAACACCTAATACCCGGCTTTCCTGCCGAAGAATCAGGCCATCTGCAAGAGGATTGAAACGCCAATCTGCGGTCGGCAGTCCAGGAATTGGTTCAGCAAATCCAGTCCCGACAAGAATCTTCGGTATCCTTAACTCTCGCAGGGCCAACATTGCTGTTGGTGAATAATCAAAAATAATCAAGTCCGCTCGAACCAATGTCGCGAGAGACTGCCACGCTTGTACCAAACAGGCCAAAGGCTCAGGTTCAAGGTATCCCATTAAGAGCAGGGCGTCAGGTAAACATGCGACTGGACGCTGCATGGTGATTCGCGGCAACCACACTGGCGCCTGAAGAAGCTGTACACGCGTACCAGCAAAAAAGTGATAAGCTCTCGATAAATCTTTCAGAGCAACTACCACACGATAGCCCGCAGCTTCCAACGCTTTGGCTATTGCAGACAACCTAGATATATGTCCCAATTCCGCCCCGATTTCCCAAGTACATAAAACAGTCTTGTGACACGAAGTCATATCCAATTCTCAATTCAGTGATTTCTCGAACAAAGGAGCGTTTTGATGAAAGATGTTTATCGTTCATTTCCCCTATTAATCCTTGGAGCTGCGGCACAACAGGCAAATGCGGATGCTATCGCCAATCCGGACAACTTTACTGTGACGCAGGGAAACCAGGATATTGCCCTGGATGTGTTGCAAAATGATACCCCGAGCACCGTTCACGGACGCGCCGCGATTTATGCTTTCAGTGCAGCATCTACCGTCGGCGCCGTTCGTTTGGTGGATCAAATGTTTTATTACACCCCACCATCCGATTTCATCGGCACAGATTCATTTACTTACTATTTATATGATGATGCAGGATATATAGGTTCTCTCGGTACTGTAACAATCAATGTTGTATCAGATGATTTGGAACCCGAAATTCCGCGTAATTTTTCGTCTGTTGCGGTCGGAAAAACGAATAAAGCTATCGCGCGAATAATGGATGATTTGTGCACTCCATCTCAACAAAATGATGGGGAACCGACCAACAATCCCGATACAACGTTCAATACGACAACTCTCGCCATTTCCCGTGAATCTCTCACAAATACTTGTGGTGCTTTGTTCGAAGCCACAACAGAAACCGCTCAATTTAATTCTTTGCTGCGCGAAATTGCCCCTGATGAAACGCTAATCCAGCGCGATTTATTAACAGAAAACTCTCGTAACAAAACATCGCGGCTGTATCGCAGCATTGCGCAGATGCGCAATGGCAGCAATATCAGCGTCGGCATTAATGGCTCCATTCTGCCGCTTGGAGGTGCAGCGGGTGATAGCCTGGGGTCTCCATGGACGCTGTTATCGACAATCCAAATAGAAAACTTCGACCACGACATAACCGAAAACGAATCTGGCTACAACTACGACGCCTTCGGGTTGATGCTTGGTTTGGGATATCGCCTGAGCGGTAACGTAAATATTGGCGCAGCTCTTGACTGGACATCTTATGACGTAAGCTACGATGGCAACGCAGGCAAACTCGACTCCGATATCTACAGCTTGACCAGCTTTTTGAGCTGGTACAAAGGTGCCTGGAGTGTAGATATACAGGCCGGCTATACACAGGGCAGCACCCAGGCACAACGGCGTTTCACTCTGCTGGAAATTTCTGCGGCAGATAGCGATTACAACAGCAGGCAACTAGATGTCAGTACTCAAGTCGACTGGTCCTTGCAGCTGGGTGCCTGGGCACTGCGACCATTCCTGCGACTGGATTACCTTAACACCACTATTGACGCATTCAATGAAACTGGCTCTGCGAGCTGGCTAGTCGCAGCAGAAAAGCAGCGCCATGAACAACTCAATACCAATGCTGGCCTGAATACCTCTTACACGCTCAGTTATTCCTGGGGAGTGATGGTTCCTAGTATCAGACTTAGCTTGGTCAGCCAATCCAACTTAAGCAACAGTCCTATCGCTTTCCAGTTGATCGGTGTCGAATCCAGCTCCGGTCACTTCGAACTGCGCGCTGATTCGCCTGATAGTCTGTTCTATCAATGGGACATATCCACCGCTTTCGCTTTGGCGAACGGCCTGTCTACCTTTCTCAATGGACAGGTGCTGAGCGGCTATAACGGCATCAGCGCATACCAGATCAGCGGCGGGATTAACTGGGAGTTTTAATTCGCAGGAGCCTCCCTGTACAAATAATCAGTTATCATCCCCGTTTTTGCGTTGCGATGATCGGCCTTACCCATGAAAGATGACGTCTCCCACCTGCTCGACTCCTTGAATGATGCCCAGCGCCAGGCGGTATGCGCGCCGCCGGGCAATCAGTTGATTTTGGCGGGGGCCGGTAGTGGCAAGACGCGGGTTCTGGTGCACCGTATCGCTTGGTTGATTCAGGTTGAGGGGGTATCACCGCACCAGATCATGGCAGTGACCTTTACCAACAAGGCCGCCAAGGAGATGCGCGAGCGCCTGCATAACCTGCTGGCCGACCATCCCGCACTGGCCGGGGCCTACCGCAGTTTATGGGTAGGCACCTTCCACGGCATAGCGCACCGCTTGTTGAAGGCCCATTGGCAACAGGCGAAGTTGCCACAGAATTTCCAGATTCTCGATTCCGACGATCAGCTTCGCATGATCAAGCGCGCCTATCAGGCGCTGCAGTTGGACGAAAATCGCTGGCCGCCGCGCCAAGCTCAGTGGTTTATCAACGGCCAAAAGGATGAAGGCATTCGTCCGAAACATATCGCCGACAGTCACGACCCTTTCATGAAAACCATGAAGAGCGTCTACGCCCTGTACGAAGATTTATGTGCGCAGGCAGGAGTTGTGGATTTTGCGGAATTATTATTGCGCTCTCACGAACTCTGGCTGACCCATCCGGATTTGCTGCAGCATTATCAGCACCGTTTTCCTTTTATTCTGGTCGATGAGTTTCAGGACACCAACGCCGTGCAGTACGCATGGCTGCGCGTGCTCGCGGGCAGCTACAGTTTTGTCTCTGCTGTGGGCGATGACGATCAGTCGATCTACGGTTGGCGCGGTGCGCGCATTGAAAATATTCAGTCTTTTTCCAAAGATTTTCTCAATGTCGGCACCACTCGCCTGGAACAAAATTATCGTTCTACCAGCACTATTCTCGATGCCGCCAATGCGGTGATCGCCAATAACAGCGGCCGTTTAGGCAAGGAATTATGGACCTCTGGAGAAAAAGGCGAGCCGATTGATCTGTACTGCGCGTTCAACGAGCAAGATGAAGCGCGCTACGTGGTGGAAAATATTGAGAGCTGGTTAGCAAAAGGCTGTAAACGCCAGGATATCGCCATTTTGTATCGCTCCAACGCCCAGTCGCGAGTATTGGAAGAAGCGCTGATTCGCGAAGGAATTCCCTACCGCGTTTACGGTGGCCAACGATTCTACGATCGGTTGGAAATTAAAAACGCCCTCGCCTATTTGCGTTTGTTGGTAAATCGTAATGATGACACCGCTTTTGAGCGCGTTATCAATACTCCGACACGCGGCATTGGCAATAAAACCGTCGATACCATTCGCACAACGGCGCGCGATCAAGGATGCAGCCTGCATCGCGCCGCTCAACTTTTAATTCTCAACCAGGTGCTGACCGCGCGCGCAGCAAATGCATTGCAGAGTTTTCTCAGCTTATTGGATGCATTGGAAGAGCGCATTGCAGGTTCTCCACTGGCTGAACAAGTCGACACCGTTATTCGCGACAGCGGTCTGCTCGAATTTCATAAAAATGAAAAAGGCGAACGCGGTGAAGCGCGCGTGGAAAACTTGCAGGAACTGGTCAACGCGTGCCGCAGTTTTGAAAGCGACAATGAGCAGGAAGCACTGGCGAATTTCCTCGACAATGCCGCACTGGATGCAGGTGAAGCACAGGCAGAGGAATACCAAGATGCCGTGCAAATGATGACCCTGCACAGCGCCAAAGGCCTGGAATTTCCGGTGGTATTTCTGGTGGGCATGGAAGAAAATCTATTTCCCCACCGCATGTCGTCCGACACTAATGAAGGCCTCGAAGAAGAACGCCGCCTGTGTTACGTCGGCATCACCAGAGCAATGGCCAAATTAATTATTACCTACGCTGAAAGCCGGCGTCTTTACGGTAGTGAAACCTTTAACGCCATTTCCCGCTTTGTGCGGGAGATTCCGTCTCATCTTGTTCAAGAGGTGCGACTGAAATCGACTGTGATACGGCCAACATCATTTCACTCCATGCCCTCGGCAAAAAATGACATGGATATGCCCTTTAGACTCGGCCAGGAAGTTCGCCATCCAGTTTTTGGTGAAGGCACAATTTTGCAATTCGAAGGCCAAGGCCCCTCCTGCCGCGTACAGGTGAAATTCGGAACAGAAGGAACAAAGTGGCTGGTGGTGCAGTATGCGAAGTTGGAGCCGGTTTAATAGCCGGATTCAGCGATAGGCCATCAAGTCCGGATTTGATGGCCTCGGGATTAATACAGCAAGTTACATCATGCCTTTAAGTTTCAGTTGTTGCTCCATCTGAGAAATCTTTCTCGTCAGTTGCACCAATTGAGCATTAATCTGCGTATATTGATCTCGCGGATCCCGCATTCCGTCAGGTGAAGGTGGTGGTGGAGGGGGTGTACCATGGCTACCAGGTACTGGTTCGCTCTGATTAGTATTGCCATTCGGAAATAACGTTGCGTATTCTCGAATGATTTCTGCTATCAAATACGGTGATTTGCGCAGATCTATAGTATCACCATATCGCTTAACGATTTCTTTTATTGCTTTCTCTTGCTGTTTAACAGTTTCATCAGGATTGTTTAGCTTTTTCATAATGCCTCCATTGAATGTTTGAAATTGCTCTGTCGCTGCCAAGTTTGCAAAATCACCTTGATTCCTCGAACAACCGGTTCACCAGAATGAATCATCGCGAAATTTGGATTTCCTGTCGCCAATAGGTTGTCCCAAACCACTAATCGACCAGGAACCGGCTTGATCCATAAATTTAACGCACGAAAATATGTCTCTCCCCCTTCCAGAGGGGCTTGCAAGTACAGCAGGATCGTTTTAGTTCGTGGGCCTTCAGGATCTTGGTCACCTGAGTGGCTGTCTAAATGGGGTTCAAAATATTGACCTGGATAATAACGAGTAACCTGCCAGGGCTCCCAATTGCTTGGATTGAGATCTTTTACTCGAGAAACAACTCTCGTTGTAATCTCCAATAACACATCATTAAATTGGTCCCGAGGAAAAAACAGCGAATTGCTGGTTCTGCAATTTGAATAACCATATTCCAATTTCTTACCATCTTTTATGCTCATAACAGCGCTTCTTTCCCAAAGGCGATTATCAAAACTCAGCAAGAGACGATTGCACTCATTCCGCGACAAGACTCGATCGAAAATGTTGATTTGATTCTGCCGCAATCGGTCAATAGAACTAGTTCGATTCATATCACCAAGTCCCAGCCAACCAACTGCTTAAAGCTATTGAAGCTTCGTTTCTTTCCACGCGGGAAACCGCTAAGCTCTTGTCCGAGAAGGCTCGCTCGCACTCGCTCATAAGAGACTTGATTCAACTCCGTCCAATCTTGATGATCATCCCAGTGTGTCACTCGAGTGCCGCGATCATAAAGATGCCAGGCAACCAATTTTTGCGGATGAAAAAAATCGTAACCATGACAATGTGCGCGTAATGCAGTCGTAATATCGTCACCGAAAAAATAAATGTCGGGGTCTATCGGAACCTCCTCATTGAACCGTCCGTCCGCGAAAACAAAGCACATTCCGAGAAATCTGGCGGGCACTGGCTCTTTCAGCCAGCGGAATAAAGGTAAATACTCTGCATAAAATCGGATCAACATCCCCATCTCATGATTTCTAGGATAGATTTTTGTAGGAAAGTTGGCGCGATCCTGAGGAAAGTTCTGCGGAGAATAATAAGCTGGAGGTAAGGTGGAAATTATCGGCTTTTTGTGCCCTTGCCTTTTGAGCTGTATCATCGTCTGAACGAGGTATTTATCCCAACCTTTGACAAATCGTAAATGTGAATCGATTAGAAAAGAGTATTCTTGTCCATCCCATTGTTGTTGCAAAATTCGCCGAGCCCAGCCACAACCTCGACTTTTCCGCCAATCAATATCAATAATATTGACCTGTGGATTCTCGGTAATGGATTTTGGCAAAACTTCAGATGCGTCGTGCTGCCAACATATCCAGACATCCAATGCTTCCTTGTCTTCCGCATTCTCGAAAAGACTCGTAATGGTGGATGCGAGCTCTGAGTCTCGATATGCCGGTATTTGCACAAATATTCGCTGCTTCATTTTGGCATAGCCCTCACCTTTTTTCTTAACCTACAGGTGATTTTGCTCGTTTCCAGAGATTATTCTGTGAAAAATTACCCTCTTTTTTGTGCCAAATTACAGGCTACTAAAATGGACTAATACCTGTGAATTTTTCACATATTTCCAGGTAATTCTCCCTGACATAGAAAAAGCAGATCCTAAAAAATTATGGCGGAAAACTGAAATAGTTTTTCTATCCATTAATAGCTAAATAGCTGAAGGAATTGGCCATGCAAAGAAAAATCCTAATTTTTCTAATACCTTTATTTTTTGTCAGCGCTTATCTCCTCGTGGGCTGTGAAATTACGCGCACGGTGAGCAACAAAGATAAGCCAGTGTCGGGAGCCACGGTTTTCGAGCTATACGTTCCTCAAAGCAATCCGGATAAGGCTTTTAATATAGTATTTGTACCGGATTCGTCTTACGGAGATTTGTCGGTTCTGGCAAATCGGCAAGCGTTTGTGGATGATATGGCGGACGTTATTGAAAATGCGTATTGGCAGAATCAAGCGTATTTCAACGGGCTATTTTATTACAATTATTATTACATGACCGCAACAGGTTCAGTTACCGAGAATCCACCCGATACAAAAGGAAACTTTCGCTGCCCAACCGTGGTGTGGCCCTCTCAGGTCAACACCGACGCCGCATTTGCTGACCAACTTGTCTTAATACACCGAAACAAACTGCGCGACTGTGGCGGCGGTGGTCGTGTAACGGCAGAACCAAACAGCTACAGAACCATAGTGCACGAGACGGGGCATGGATTATTTGGGTTGCCCGATGAATACTGCTGTGACAGTAGTTATTCAGAGGTGCGTCCAATCCTCTATGCCACGCAACATGGTTGCACAACCGACCCTAACAACGCTTCCTGGCGCAACTGTGTATCTATGACATCTTCCCGAGATGGATCCGTATGGTGGCGGTCTCAAGGAAATATCACTACCAATTTAATCATGCGCAATACTGAAAATGAGGTTTGGGAATCGGGTCCAGCTGATTGGTTTTTAATGCGCAAAATTTATCAAGATGCCTTAGGCGTATCCATCGATGACCCGAGCGTATTTGCTCCCGGACAATGGAGTTATTCCGTTCCTCCCGCACCTTGATCACCACGAAAGGAAATCAAATTATGAAAAATCTATTCTATTTTTGCT
Organism: Saccharophagus sp. K07; assembly: GCF_014336955.1. Lineage (GTDB taxonomy): Bacteria > Pseudomonadota > Gammaproteobacteria > Pseudomonadales > Cellvibrionaceae > UBA5868. Next base: position 412,238 of record NZ_QRAI01000003.1, read on the forward strand.
TATTTGTGCTTTTCTCAAATATGGCCAATGCTCAGGTCGTTGACAACCGTGTCCATGGACCAACCAAAGTTGTCACAAGTTCTAAACCAGTGCCGATGGATCGACCTCAGGCCAATAAACAAGTTGCTGTAGTGACGCTTTCTTTCGATTTCGTCGATGGCAAATTGCAGAGTGCACGTAAACTCTCATCCAAGCGGATTCAAGCCTATGCGCCCAAGGTTTTCGCCCGCCAAAGCGGAGATTGGGAAGTATTAATCCGCGGAGCCGGAGACCACCGTTTCTACATCGCAAATCCAGGTTATCGCGAAGCCGAACCTCATTCCAGTTCAAACGATAAATATGAATGGATTGGAGTTACCGGTCGTGTCGAATTGCCTTTGATCGTGCCGCTATATCACAAGGAGGAAACTCTACAAGTCAGTACAATAACAATAAAGGACACACGCACAGGTGAAATTATTTTGGAAACATCAATTTAGTTTCCGATGTTCGCACAGAAAAATGCAGATTGTTTTTCCAGCAATCTGCTTCCATCCAAGAAAGGTAGTGAACAGCACGCGTTTTTGCGGACTTTTGGGATTGATAATTAAAGGGAATTCATTTTTTGGATTCAAAATATAGTTCGACAATATTCAATCCAAAAAAATGGGCCGTATAAACGGCCCATTCAAATCAATTAAAAATTTAATTTCAATTACACATCCAAATTCGCCACATAAAGTGCGTTGGTTTCAATAAATTCCCTACGCGGTTCCACGTGGTCGCCCATCAAACATGTGAAGATTTGATCGGCCGCAATCGCATCTTCGATGGTGACTTTCAACATACGGCGAGTGGCTGGATCCATGGTGGTTTCCCAGAGTTGTTCCGGGTTCATTTCACCGAGGCCTTTGTAGCGTTGGATGTTATAGCCTTTTTTCGACTCCGCCATGATCCAATCCAGAGCTTCTTTAAAGCTGCTCACAGGCTGTTTGCGTTCACCTTTGGTAACGTAAGCACTGGGTTCGAGTAAGCCTTCCAGTTTTTCACCCAGGTTGCGCAGGGCGCGGTAATCGTGGGATTCGACGAACTCGGGGCTGATACGAACGACTGTCGGCACACCGTGGGCGGTAACTTTCAATTCCGGCAGATACAGATTGCGCTCAGTATCGTTGTGGATAGTCACTGCATAGCGGTGCGTACGCGAAGTTTCGCTTAACTTGTTAAGACGTTCGCTCAACAATTGATTCCACGGAGAAATTTCTTCTACGGAAGATAGTGATTGCTTACTTACAGTTGGCAGATAGATGAGTTCTTCCAGTACTTCTTTTGGATACAAGCGCGAAAGTCTATCGATAATCGCCATGCCTTTGCGGAATTCTTGCACCAAGCTTTCAAGTTGTTCGCCCGAAATCGGTGGCGCATTTTCGTTGACGTGCAACGCGCAGGATTCCAGAGCCGCGTTGGTCAAGAATTGGGTCAGGGCTTCGTCGTCTTTCAGGTACTGTTCCTGTTTACCTTTGCTGATTTTGTAGAGCGGTGGCTGAGCGATATAGACGTGGCCACGCTCCACCAATTCGCGCATTTGACGGAAGAAGAAGGTCAACAACAGGGTGCGAATGTGCGATCCGTCGACGTCAGCGTCAGTCATGATAATGATGCTGTGGTAACGCAGCTTATCGATATTGAATTCGGAATTACCAATACCGCAACCGAGCGCCGTAATCAGTGTGCCCACTTCTGCAGACGACAGCATCTTGTCGAAACGCGCTTTTTCGACGTTCAGAATTTTACCTTTGAGAGGCAGAATAGCTTGGGTTCTGCGGTCGCGGCCCTGTTTAGCCGATCCACCCGCTGAATCACCCTCCACGAGGTAGAGTTCGGAGAGAGAGGGATCTTTTTCTTGGCAGTCGGCCAATTTTCCGGGTAAGCCAGCGATATCCAACGCACCTTTGCGGCGAGTCATTTCCCGCGCTTTACGCGCTGCTTCACGAGCGCGCGCGGCATCGATCATCTTGCCGACAATGGCGCGGGCGTCTTGCGGGTTTTCCAGCAAATAATCGTTCAGGCTGTTGCCCATCTCCTGCTCTACCGCTGCCTTCACTTCGGAAGACACCAGCTTGTCTTTGGTTTGTGAGGAGAATTTCGGATCTGGCACTTTTACGGAAATGATGGCGGTCAGACCTTCGCGGGCATCATCGCCAGTGGTCGCGACTTTTTCCTTCTTCGCCAGACCTTCTTTTTCGATGTAATTGTTAAGACCGCGGGTTAATGCCGCACGGAAGCCAGCCAAGTGGGTACCACCGTCGCGTTGGGGAATATTGTTGGTGTAACAAAAAATGTTTTCCTGAAAACCATCGTTCCACTGCATGGCGACTTCTACACCAATGCCATCTTCACGCTGGACGGTGAAATGCATGACTTTGTTGAGCGTGGTTTTATTTACGTTGAGGAATTCAACGAAGGCTTTGAGGCCACCTTCGTACTGGAACACTTCCTTCTTACCCGTGCGCTCATCCATCAGCAGGATCCTTACGCCCGAGTTAAGGAACGACAATTCACGCAGGCGTTTGGCCAGGATTTCGTAATGGAACTGGATATTGGTAAAGGTTTCTGGGGACGGTTTGAAGCGAATTTCGGTCCCCTGGGCGTCGGTTTTACCGATCACTTCCAGCGGTTTTTCTGGTACGCCGTGGTGATAAACCTGCTCAAATACCTGCCCCTTACGGCGGACGGTTAAGCGCAGAGTTTCAGACAGCGCGTTTACAACCGACACACCCACGCCATGGAGACCACCAGATACTTTATAGGTGTTGTCATCGAATTTACCACCGGCGTGCAGAACGGTCATGATGACTTCCGCTGCGGATACGCCCTCTTCGTGCATCTCAGTCGGAATACCGCGACCATTGTCGCTGACGGATACAGATTCATCTGGGTGAATGGTGACTTTGATTTCGGTGCAATGCCCTGCCAGTGCTTCGTCAATGGAGTTATCCACGACCTCGAACACCATGTGGTGCAGGCCGGTGCCGTCATCCGTATCGCCGATGTACATACCTGGACGCTTTCTCACTGCGTCCAAACCTTTCAGCACTTTAATACTCGACGAATCGTAATCTTTGTTCTCTGTCATGGGATACTCCGGTGACATGGTTGTTCAGTAATCTGCCCGTGTTTCACGTGAAACAATTTTCTCGCGCCCTCTTCTTCCGAGGAAACACGAGCGGGCCAAATACGATTTATCAGGGACAAATCGATCCCTGTCATAAAACTTTGTACGCGCTCCAAGTTGCCGATCCATTTGCACAGACGCTGGACATTCTGCTCATCCAACTCTGCTGGCAAATCATCAATCAAAAGGACACAGTCGCGCGGATTATTCTGCAAGAACGCCTCTAGCTGAGCGAGGTAGAACGCCGTAATCACTGCCTTTTGCTGGCCCCGGGAAAACAGTTCTACCAAGGGTCTCTTATTAAAGGTGAAACGAACATCACTTTTGTGGGGCCCCAGCGAGGTGTAGCCAAGAGCCAAGTCACGCTCAAAATGAGCATCGAGCTGCTCAAGCAAAGGCTTTGATGTATCCCAACCCGCCTGGTAGCTCATTTCAAAATGGCCCGACTCGATAAAGTCGCATTCCTTAAGGTAGTTTCGAGTGATGGATTCGAAAGCCTCAACCACTTCTCTCCGATAAGAATCGATTTCCCCACCAAGCTTAGCTAAGGCATTGTCCCAAATAGCGAAATCTGGGCGCTGTATTCTATCAGATCGGAGGAGACTATTCCGCTGCTTGAGGCAGCGCGCATAGTCCGACCAAACCCGACGGAAATTTGGTTTCACGTGAAACACTAACCAATCAACAAATGCCCTTCTCTCGGATGGTCCACCTTCCAGCAACTGAAAAGAGTGGCTATCAATTACCTGACAGGGTAAGAGCGCCGCCAAATCCGCAGCACTATTAATGACTTCGCCGTCGAGCTTGAACAGGCTGGTGCCATCGCGACCGCGTGTAACACCCAAACGATGGGGTATGCCCTGTTGGGCAAAGTCGCAATAGATGTGGAACGCCGGTTGATGATAGGAGATCAGGTTTTTGAACTTACGAGTGCGGAAGGAACGGCCCAAGCCGAGAGTATGAATGGCTTCCAAAAGAGAAGTTTTTCCCGAGCCGTTTTCACCTTCGATAAGGCTGACGTCCTTCCCTGGACGCACTTCAACGGATTTCAAATTGCGGAAATCGTCCACTACCAGGCGGGTAATGGGCATAAAGTAAATCCGCTTACCTTAGAGTCGCATCGGCATAACGACGTACAGAGAGTCGCTATTATCAGGCTCTTCGATCAAGGCACTGCTATTGGAGTCAGCGAGAGTAATACGCAGATTCTCGGAAGAGATGACATTTGCCACATCCTGCAAATAACTGACGTTGAAGCCAACTTCAATCGGCGAACCTGCGTAATCCACAACAACTTGCTCTTCCGCTTCTTCCTGCTCCGGGTTATTGGCAGTAATGGTCAACAATCCTTCGGTCAGCACAAAGCGTACACCGCGATATTTTTCGTTGGAGAGAATGGAGGTTCGGGTAAATGCCTGACGCAATTCTTCCCGATTACCGATCATGATCTTGTCCCCATTACGCGGCAATACGCGCTCGTAATCCGGGAACTTGCCATCGACCAGTTTAGAGGTGAAAACAAAGGATTCAGTGATCGCTCTTACATGGCTGTTGCCAATGATGATTTCTACTGGTTTCTCTGGCTCACACAGCAAACGCGCCAATTCAATAACACCTTTGCGCGGCAGAATGGCTTGCTTCAACTCCTCGGACAAAGAAGTATTCACTGGGCGGGTGCACATCGCTAAGCGGTGACCGTCAGTGGCAACCACTCGCAATGAGTCTTGATGCAACTCCCACAACATACCGTTCAAGTAATAACGAACGTCCTGTTGCGCCATAGCAAAACTGGTGCGATCAATAAGACGTTTGATCTCGGCCTGCTCGCAGCTGAAGCTCAGATCGTTGTCGCCCAGTTCAATCGCCGGGAATTCACTGGCAGGCAAAGTAGAAAGAGTGAAACGGCTGCGCCCGCTTTTTACCGTGACTTTCTGATCCTGGTAGAGGAACTCTATGATCGAACCTTCCGGCAGGCTGCGGCAGATATCCAAAAACTTTTTCGCTGGAACCGTAATTTCACCGTCGACGCCTGGGTTTTCCAAAGTCACTCGGCCGATGATTTCCACTTCCAGGTCGGTACCGGTAAGGGACAACTTCTCACCTTCCAGCACCACGAGGACGTTTGCCAGAGCGGGTAGCGTTTGGCGCTTTTCGACCACACCAGCAACCAGCTGCAAAGGTCGTAACAAGGCTTCGCGTGATACGGAAAATTTCATTGTGCAGTCTCTTTAAATTGATAGTTATAAAACTGATAAATCAGGTCGTCAGGGTACGCAGAAGATTTTTAACGTCTTCGCGGATGTCCGCATCTGAATCGAGAAGTTCTTTGATCTTGCGGCAGGCGTGCAACACGGTTGTATGGTCACGCCCTCCAAATGCATCGCCGATTTCCGGCAAGCTGTGATTAGTCAGTTCTTTCGCCAAATGCATAGCGACCTGGCGGGGCCTTGCCACAGAACGGCTGCGCCTTTTGGAGTGGAGATCGGAAACTTTGATTTTGTAGTATTCCGCGACCACTCGCTGAATATTGTCGATGCTGACCAAACGATCCTGCAGCGCCAGCAAATCCTTAAGCGCTTCCCGTACCAAGTCGATGGAAATTGGCCGCCCGGTGAAATGCGCATTGGCGATTACCCGCTTGAGCGCACCTTCCAATTCACGCACGTTGGAGCGAATTCGCTGAGCGATAAAAAACGCCGCATCGTTCGGCAGATCCATGGCCGCCTGCTGCGCTTTCTTCATTAATATAGCAACGCGCGTTTCCAGCTCCGGCGGCTCTATAGCAACCGTAAGCCCCCAACCAAAACGCGACTTCAAGCGCTCTTCCAAACCGTTGATTTCTTTTGGATAGCGATCACAAGTCAGAATGATCTGCTGACCACCTTCCAGCAGCGCGTTAAACGTGTGGAAAAATTCTTCCTGTGAACGCTCTTTACCGGCGAAGAATTGAATGTCGTCAATCAACAGAGCATCGACCGAACGGTAATAGCGTTTAAAGTCGTTGATGGCGTTGAGCTGCAGTGCTTTTACCATGTCAGCGACAAAACGCTCGGAGTGGAGATAAACCACTTTGGCGTTGGGTCGGCGATTAATTAACGCGTTCCCTACTGCGTGCATCAAGTGGGTTTTCCCCAATCCCACACCACCATAGATAAATAGAGGGTTGTAGGCACCGCCGGGATTTTCCGCCACCTGAGTCGCTGCGGCTAAACCCAACTGGTTGGATTTACCCTCAACAAAGTTGGCGAAGGTAAAACTCGTATTCAAATAATTTCGATGGGTGAGGCCGCCTTCGATATCTTCTTTCGCAATTCTGCGACCGGAAGGCTCATGTTCATTCAGATCACTCGGGCTGACCGGCCGGGACAACATAATGTCCTGCTCTTCTGCCGGTATATCACCCACCATATCGCGGTAAGCCCCGGCCGTGCCGTCCAGGCCCAAATCACTCATCGAAGAAAATGACGATGAATTGGAACGCCGCTCAATTAATGTCGCATCGACGGTCGAGTAAGAATCATAAGATGATGTTGCATGCACAGGAGCCGGTGGCGGAGTCGGAACCGCGGCTGGTGTCGAACGTAAAAAGGCCGCTTCCTGACGAGCCATAACACCCAACTCAACAGGACCCTGGCCTGTTTCCGCAACAATCTCGCGAATCCGATGCAGGAATTTATCGTTAACCCAATCGAGCACAAAACGGTTGGGCGCGAACAGGCGCAACCCGCTACCGTCATGATCGGCTTTCAACGGCCTAATCCACGTATTGAACTGCTGTGCGGGCAACTCGCCTTGCAAACGTAAAAGGCAGCGCTCCCATAGAGAATCAGGCAAAGGAAATACTCCGGTTATCTTGTCGTTATATTCAAGATGCCGCTTCGCAAACAGCACGAAGCTAAGCCGACAGGGAAGCCAGCAACCTGCGGCAGAAATGGACGGCCATTCTACCGACTTCCGCCAAAGTTATCCACAGACAACGCGAAATAAAATTGTGTGTAACTTTCGGCGTAGACCGCCTTACAAAGTACGAAATTTGCTTATGCGGAACTTATGCCGCGAATTTCGCCATTTCCAACGACAAAGAAAAATTCAACAGGCCAAAGCTGAATAAAGTTGATCTGTGGAAAAATCTGTGGATAACTTGAACAAAAACTGTACAGATCCTGGGAGAAGTGAGATAAACCAAGCGTTGTATGAAACCACCCCCGGATCGACATGAACAATAAATGCTCGTTGCGCCCGAACCGCTTTTTCTATATCATGCCGCGTCCTTAAACGGCCTGGGTTTGCCAGGACAAAGACTCAAACTAATCCGCATATCCCTCAGGTAGTGATGTCATGAAAAGAACATTCCAACCCAGCATTTTGAAGCGTAAGCGTACTCACGGATTCCGCGCTCGCATGGCAACCAAAAACGGTCGTAAGGTTTTGGCTCGTCGTCGCGCTAAAGGTCGTAAGCAACTGGTTGCTTAATTCCAGCTCTGCTGTGGTGTTTCGGCTTTGAATGTTTCCTCCCTGAGCCCCGAGGGCTCCGATCAAATCGAAGCCGGCACCTCTTCTACTCCGCGCTTTCAATTTCGTAAGAAACAACGTCTTTTAAAGCAGGCGTTGTTTTCTGCTGTATTCGCTGACGCACCGATTCGAGCGTCCCATCCCAATTTTCTGATTCTCGCCCGGCCGAACGATCAAGGCATCGCTCGCATTGGACTCGTCATACCGAAAAAACACGTGCGCCGCGCCAATCACCGCAATTGCATCAAACGCATTGCGCGCGAGACCTTTCGCAATGAGCAGCACAATCTTCCCGCGATAGATGCTATAGTTCTCGCCCGGCGCGGAGCCGAGATTGTCCCCCGAGAGCAGCTGACTTCTTTATTTACCGGTTTATGGAAACGCATCTCCAAACGTGCAAATGCGCCCACCCCATAAATCGGCTGAGTGTGCGATTGCTGGTGGCACCGATCCGGTGTTATCAGTATTTGCTTAGTCCCTGGCTGGGTCACCACTGTCGCTTCCAACCCACCTGCTCACACTACGCCATAGATGCGCTCCATCATCACGGACCCTTAAAGGGCCTCTGGCTCGCAATACGGCGTTTGAGTAAATGCCATCCCTGGCACCAGGGTGGTTATGACCCGATTCCCACCAAACCCGAACAATCAACACATTAAAAGATGGTTAATAAATGAAGATGGATTGGCTACGCACATCCTTAATTGCCGGTATCGCTTTTATTTGTTTTTTACTGGTGATTCGCTGGGGCGAGTTTCAAGAACGCCATCAACCCAAGGTTGACCAGACCACTGTTTCCACCGGCACTGCACCATTGGAAACATCCGAAGTTCCAGATATCAGCAGTTCGACGGTTCAGTCTTCCGACGATCAAATTCCAACGCCGAATGCACCTATTCAGTCGAGTGCAGGCTGGGTTCGCGTAACCACAGACGTGTTGGATGTGTTGATCGATCCCAATGGCGGCGACATAGTCAAAGTCGCATTGCCGACCTTCTTGAAAGCATTGAACACTCCAGACGATCCACTGGTATTGCTTAATCAAACCGACTCGCACACTTATGTTGCACGCAGTGGCTTGGTTGGACCCAACGGCACGGACACTACCGAGTCGCGTCCGCGTTTCAGCAGCAGCCAAAAACAGTATTCCCTGAATGGCCAGGAGCAGATCGACGTCGATCTGACTTATCAACAAACGCCGGATATCACCATCGTCAAACGCTTTTCCTTTAAAAAAGGCAGCCATTTGATCGACGTGCGTTATCTGATTCAAAACAACAGTTCCGCCCCTTGGCAGGCAACGCTGTACGGTCAGATCAAACGCGACAGCTACAATCCGAATCGCAGATCCTCATTTGAAATGGCGCCATTTCTCGGCGCGGCTACCAGTACTACGGATAAGAACTATCTCAAGCTGACCTTCGACGATATCGCCGATGAGCCTTTGACGCACAAAAAACAAGGCAGCTGGGTCGCCATGGTGCAGCATTATTTCTTGAGCGCCTGGGTTCCGCCGCAAGACACTCTCAACGAATTCCGCTTATTCAAAAGCAAAAATGCCGACATGTATTACCTGCAGTTCACTGGTCAGCCATTCAACGTCGCTCCAGGTACAACTGGTGAAGTGGCCGCTGGTTTTTACGCAGGTCCTAAAGATGTCAAAACCTTGGAGACTATTTCTCCTTACCTCGACCTGACGGTGGATTACAGTTTCCTGTGGTGGATTGCCAAACCTCTTTTCAAAATTCTCCATGCGATTCACAGCGTGGTTGGCAACTGGGGTGTGTCGATTATTTTGTTGACCTTGTTGATCAAAATCATCTTCTTCTACCCCTCTGCCGCCAGTTACAGATCCATGGCGAAAATGCGCAAAATTCAGCCCAAAATGCTGGAGCTGAAAGAGCGGTACGGTGAAGACCGACAGAAGTTTTCCGCCGAAATGATGAAGTTGTACCGGCAAGAAAAGGTCAATCCATTCGGCGGCTGTTTGCCGATCCTGATTCAAATGCCGGTATTCCTTTCACTCTATTGGGTTTTGATGGAAAGTGTTGAATTGCGCCAGGCGCCATTCATTCTGTGGATCCAGGATCTGTCAGTGCGTGATCCTTATTTTGTTCTGCCGTTGATCATGGGTCTGACCATGTGGATCCAACAAAAGCTCAACCCAACACCGCCGGATCCTACCCAGGCCAAGATCATGCAAATGATGCCGATCCTGTTCACCTTCCTGTTCCTGTTCTTCCCGGCAGGTCTGGTGCTGTACTGGGTGGTGAACAACTCTCTGTCTATTGCCCAGCAATATGTCATCACCAGAAATATCGAGAAGTCCGCTTAACTTCTCGCTCGTATTGATAAATGACTAGGACCACCATCGCCGCTGTCGCCACCGCACCAGGTCGCGGTGGCGTTGGTATTGTCCGGGTCTCAGGACCCAAAGTTTCCGATATTGCCCGGCGTCTGCTGGGCAAACTCCCCCAACCGCGTTACGCCCACTACGGGCCGTTTTTCTCCGCCGACGGCGAAATTCTCGATCACGGCATAGCCCTGTTTTTCCCCAACCCGCATTCCTTCACTGGCGAAGATGTCCTGGAGTTGCAGGGTCACGGCGGTCCCGTGGTGCTCGACTGTATCCTGCAAGCGGTTTTAGCGTGCGGTGCTCAACTCGCCAAACCCGGTGAATTTACCGAACGCGCTTTTCTCAACGACAAAATTGATCTGACTCAGGCCGAAGCCATCGCCGATCTGATCGAAGCCTCCTCCGTCGCTGCCGCCAAACAGGCTGTGCAGTCGCTCCAGGGTGCGTTTTCCAAGGAAATTCATGCGCTGGTGGAAGATCTGATCCACCTGCGCATGTACGTGGAGGCCTCTATCGATTTTCCGGAAGAGGAAGTGGATTTTCTCAGCGACGGTAAGATCGCCGCAGACCTCGATGAACTCTTACAACGCCTCGACACTATCTTCCTGACCGCCCGCCAAGGTGTAGTGATCCGCGATGGTATGAAGGTGGTGATCGCCGGTCGGCCAAACGCCGGTAAATCCAGCCTATTGAATGCTTTGGCCGAACGGGATATCGCCATAGTGACTGATATCGCCGGCACTACTCGCGATGTATTAAAAGAACATATTCAAATCGACGGCATGCCTCTGCATATCTTCGATACCGCGGGACTGCGCGAGAGCGATGACGCCGTCGAACAAATCGGTATCCAGCGCGCCTGGCAGGAAATCGCCAGCGCAGATCGCATCCTCCTGTTAGTCGACGCCTCGGCCAGCCAAAACCAGGAACTCGACCATCACTGGAATCAACTGTTACAAGCGCCTCACCGGGACAAGCTGACCCTGGTATTCAACAAAAGCGACCGACTGACCTCTCCATTCCAGCCACCTGAACTGGATCTCCCCTATTTGCTGATTTCCGCCAAAACCGGCGCCGGACTGCAAAACCTGAAAGATCATCTGAAACAGGTAATGTCGTTCCAAGGAACCCTGGAAGGTGGCTTTAGCGCCCGTCGCCGCCATCTGGATGCCTTGCAACGCGCGCGCGACTATTTGCTGGCCGGGCGTGACCAACTGCAACAGTACGCCGCAGGCGAGCTGCTCGCCGAAGATCTGCGTCGCGCCCAGGAGTCCCTCGGCGAAATCACTGGCGCGTTTTCTTCGGACGACTTGCTCGGACGTATCTTTTCCGGTTTTTGCATCGGCAAATAAATCTTGCTCCCACCCATTCCTTCCTTTTTCTAGCTCTTTCAGGCTCTTAGCCAAGAGTCTGTTTTAGAGTTATCCAATCCTTTCCACAGACTTATCCAAACTTACGTGCAAAAAGCCCACAAACTTTTCCACAAAACTAAGCTTCCGGCCATAAAAGCCCAAAGCAAGCCAACAAGAAACCCACAGACTTAACCACAAACGTGGATAACTCAGACAAAAACTGAGTGTTAGCTGGTAGCAAAAATTGTTTTTGTCCACAGAAAACAGGGGCTTTTGGCGAGACATGGCCAAACTGGGTTTTTCTGACCACAGGCACCACACCCTTTTTGCCTGCCTGAATACAGTTCTGTTGCAAGGTTTATCCATTCTTCAAACCATTGTGGCTAAAAGCATTTTTCCGCTTATGCACAACCGAAGGCGAGCATAACAGCCACAACAGATTCAAACCTTCTCTTCTTCATATTCAAATTCTTTTCTTAAATTCTTATGTACTTTTTTATGTTTTGTGTATCGTTCGTTTTTTGATCGATCGAGGAAAATTCTCTATAATCGCCGCCCTCCTTCGATTAAACTGGCAACTTTTCCTCGGTGAAGACCCCATGATTTACCCTAAATCCTTCGATGTAATCGTCATCGGCGGCGGGCACGCGGGCACGGAAGCGTGCTTGGCAGCGGCTCGTATGGGCTGCTCTACCCTTTTGTTGACTCATAACATCGAAACACTGGGGCAGATGAGCTGTAATCCAGCCATCGGAGGAATAGGAAAGAGCCACCTGGTCAGAGAAATCGACGCTCTGGGTGGTGCTATGGCGATCGCCACAGATAAAGCCGGCATTCAATTTCGCATTCTGAACAACCGCAAAGGCCCTGCGGTGCGAGCGACACGTGCACAAGCCGACCGCATTCTCTATAAAGCGGCCATTCGCCACATTCTGGAAAACCAACCCAATCTGACGATTTTTCAGCAAGCGGCAGACGACCTAGTCGTTGAAGGGGACCGAGTTACTGGCGTTGTGACCCAGATGGGTGTGCGCTTTAACGCCCGCGCTGTGGTGTTAACCACCGGTACCTTTCTGTCCGGCAAGATTCACATAGGTTTGCAGAACTACTCCGGCGGTCGCGCCGGCGATCCTCCGTCGATTGCATTAGCACAGCGCTTGCGCGAACTGCCGTTAAAAGTGGGACGTTTGAAAACCGGCACGCCGCCGCGCATCGATGCGCGCACGGTGGATTTCTCCGGACTGGAAGAACAATGGGGTGATACGCCAATCCCGGTAATGAGTTTCCTGGGTAAAGTGGAAGACCACCCGCGCCAAGTCTGCTGCTGGGTCACCCACACCAATGAACGCACCCACGACATTATTCGCGGCGGCTTGGACCGCTCGCCTATGTACTCCGGCGTTATCGAAGGTGTCGGTCCGCGTTACTGCCCCTCTATCGAAGATAAAGTCCACCGCTTTGCCGATAAAAACAGCCATCAGATTTTTATCGAACCTGAGGGACTGACCACCAACGAGCTCTACCCCAACGGTATTTCCACCAGCCTGCCATTCGATGTGCAGCTGGACTTGGTGCACTCCATCAAAGGTTTTGAGAACGCCCATATACTGCGTCCGGGTTACGCCATCGAATACGACTTTTTCGATCCCCAGGATTTGCAATACAGCTTTGAAACCAAAGTCATCAAAGGCCTGTTCTTTGCCGGTCAGATCAACGGCACTACCGGCTACGAAGAAGCCGCTGCCCAAGGCCTGCTGGCGGGACTCAACGCCGCGCTGCAAGTGCAGGAGAAAGACCCCTGGTGCCCGACCCGCGATCAGGCCTATATAGGCGTGCTGGCGGACGACCTGATCACCATGGGAACCCGCGAGCCCTATCGCATGTTCACCAGTCGGGCGGAATATCGTCTGCTGTTGCGCGAAGACAACGCCGATATGCGTCTGACAGAGAAAGGTCGTGAACTCGGCTTGGTGGATGACGTGCGCTGGCAGCGTTTTTGTGAAAAACGCGAAGCCGTCGCCCGCGAAGAACAGCGTATGCGCACCACCTGGATCCAGGCAGGCTCCGCTGAAGCTGATGTTTTGGCGCCCAAGCTGACAACGCCGCTTACCCGCGAATACAACCTGTTTGAACTGTTGAAGCGGCCTGAGTTGACCTATGACGATCTCGGCCAGCTGAAAGGCGAAGGTGTCAGTGATGCCGAAGTTGCCGAACAGGTGGAAATCATCGCCAAGTACTCCGGCTATATCGATCGCCAACAGGAAGAAATTGAGCGTCTGCGCGCCAATGAACAAACCAGCATTCCGGCGGATTTTGATTATTCTGTGGTCGACGGCCTGTCCAACGAAGTGAAACAAAAATTGACCGCTGCGCGGCCGGATACCTTGGCGCGCGCTTCACGCATTCCCGGCGTGACCCCGGCGGCGATTTCCCTGTTGTTGATTACTCTGAAAAAACGCGGTCTATTGCAGAAAAAAACGGTGGTCAATCAGTAGTGATTTCTTCGGAGGAGCATCAGTTGCTGGTCCTTGGCGCGCAAGAGCTGGGACTGGATTTGAAAACCAGGCAAATTGATCAGCTGATGAGCTATCTGCGCCTGTTCGACAAATGGAATCACGCTTTCAACCTGTCGGCGATCCGCGAACCGGAGGCGATGGTCAAGCTGCATTTGCTGGACAGCCTCAGCATAGCGCCGGTATTACAGGGCGAGACCTTTATCGATGTCGGCACCGGCGGCGGGCTGCCTGGAATTCCATTGGCGATCAAATTTCCCAATAAACGGTTTACCCTGCTCGACAGCGCTGGCAAAAAGACCCGCTTTTTGTTTCAGGTAAAACAAGAGCTTGGTCTGGATAACGTAACCGTGGAAAATCTGCGCGCAGAGCAGTTCCGTCCCGCTGAAGGATTCGATGGGGTCATCAGCCGCGCCTTTGCCTCTCTGCCCAATATGATCAGCTGCTGCGCCCACCTGTTGAAGGCTGACGGCCGCTTTTGGGCAATGAAAGGACAAATCCCCGTCGAAGAATTAAAAGAAATTGAACCCGAATATGCGCTAGAGTGCTGCCACAACCTGAAGGTGCCCGGCGTGGAAGCGCAGCGGTGTCTGTTAGTGATCAAGCCCAACGGCAAATCCGGCAGCCTTTGAGCAATCAAGTCTTGAGCAATATCGAGAATAAACGAGTGGCGAAAATTTACGCGATTACCAATCAGAAAGGCGGAGTCGGCAAGACCACCACATCGGTAAACCTCGCCGCGTCCCTGGCTGCAACGAAAAAGCGCGTGCTGATGGTGGATATGGATCCACAGGGCAACGCCACAATGGGCAGCGGGATCGACAAAAACAGCCAGATCGCCACTGTTTACGACGTACTGGTGGATGAGTTGGCGCCGCAGCAGGCGATGGTGTTTTCACCCGATGCTGGATATCACGTACTACCCGCCAACGGCGATTTGACCGCTGCCGAGGTTCAGTTGCTGGAAGTCGACGGCAAAGAACGACGTCTCAAGCGTGCGCTCGACTCCATTGCAACCGAGTTTGATTACATTCTGATTGACTGCCCGCCTTCCCTTAACATGCTCACCGTTAACGCGCTTGCCGCGTGCGAAGGCGTCATTATTCCGATGCAATGCGAGTACTACGCACTGGAAGGGCTTTCTGCATTGATGGGCACGATCAACACCATTCAGCAGGCGCTCAATCCAAATTTGAAAATCGAAGGTATATTGCGCACCATGTACGACCCGCGGATGAGCCTCACCGGCGAGGTATCGGCGCAATTGACCGAACACTTTGGGGACCGCGTCTACCGCACCTGTATCCCGCGCAATATCCGTTTGGCGGAGGCGCCGAGTTTTGGCAAGCCAGTGTTGGGATATGACCGTCAATCCAAGGGAGCCCTCGCCTATCTTGCCTTGGCTGGAGAGATCCTGCGGCGCAATGAACAACATGAACATGCGGATATCGCCGATGCGGCGGTTCTGCAAGGGTAATTGAGTCGCCAATGAATAAAACATCGAAACGTAAAGGCTTAGGGCGCGGATTGGATGCGCTGTTGGGAACCAACACCCGTACAGAAGCGACGCCAGCCGCTCCCGAATCCGCATCTGCAGCCACTGCGGCAACCATGGTAATTGCCAACGCAGGTCCTCGGGACGGTCAGCTGATTGAAGTACCGGTCGAATATCTGCAGCGTGGAAAATATCAACCGCGTCGCGATATGCACGAAGACGCCCTGCAGGAACTGGCGGAGTCCATCAAAGCTCAGGGTGTGATGCAACCCATCGTTATTCGCCCTCTGGATACCAATCGCTACGAAATCATCGCTGGTGAAAGACGCTGGCGCGCTTGCCAACTGGCTGGTCTGGAAAAAATTCCCGCGATTGTGCGCGACGTCCCGGACGAAGCCGCGGTCGCCATGGCGCTGATCGAAAACATCCAGCGGGAAGATCTCAACGTCGTTGAAGAAGCGGTCGCGCTCAAACGTCTGCAGGATGAATTCAATCTGACGCATCAGGAAGTTGCCGATGCGGTAGGTAAATCCCGCACTGCCGTGTCCAATATTCTGCGGTTATTAAATCTCTGCCCCGAAGTTCGTACCATGCTCGAGCGCGGTGACCTGGAAATGGGACATGCACGCTGCCTGCTCAGCCTGAGTGAAGATCAACAACGGATTTTGGCGCGCCAGATCGTTGCCAAAGGTTTATCAGTAAGACAAGCAGAAGCCCTGGTGCGCAATGCACAGGCAGAGCAACAAAAAGCACAAAAAGAAAGCGTAAAAGTCAGCGCGGATATCGAAAGGCTGCAAGAGGGCCTGTCAGAGCATATTGGCGTGCCGGTGCTGGTTCAGCACGGTGCCAAAGGTGCGGGTCGATTGGTCCTCAAATATAACAATCTTGATGAGTTGGACGGCATTTTGAGCCATCTCAACTATCAGACGTCATAAAACCCTTCATCATATGACCCCATCTCATTTCAGAGTTGGGGTCAAAAATACCAGGCGATTTTTCCGGTAAGCGAATAACTTTCCCACTCCATTTCCGGTTGATGCTGATTCAAATAGAGCGGAGCGCCGTTGAGGTATAACGGATATTCCCGGCTTTTATCCATATGAGTGTATTCGAACGCTGGAATCAGACTGATCGTGAAACCCCCGTCCCTGCCAATATCAAAGAAAAATTCTGCTGACGTGTGATGTCCAAAAGACTTTCCGGGTTCAAAGGTCAGCGGATCAGCCTTTCCGTCCATAGAGACGTAAAAGCTCGAATCTATATCTGTCCAGACACGCGCTTCTAAGCGAATCTGAAAGCGTCTGTGCGGAAATAAATTTGCCCGCAAACCAAACATCGCATTGGTGTGTTCTATTTCTTCGTACAGGCCGGAAATGTTTTCGGTTCCGAGAATATTTCGTTCGCGAAACGAACGCCCTACTCCAATAAATGCCGAGGTCTGACCAAAATTGCGGCCGAACAGAAAAGTCGTATCTTCGAGATACAACTCGGTATTGGTCTGCACAAATCGGCCCTGTTGCGTCAAACCGCTATAGTCCACAGTATCGGATGATTCGCGATAAGAAATTTCCGCAAAAAGCCCGGACCGGGTCTGCCAATAAAATCCCCCACCCACAAAAGTGATAGCGCCGGTTTCTTCTAGCAGAGGTTCACCTTGATCATTTAATTCAACGAATTGCTGATCAAAATAACCAACGCTGATGTTTAAGCCGCGCAGATACTTTTGTTCCTCTGCAACAGTAGAAACTGGAGCCAGAACGAAAAGTACTGAAAGCAGCAATAAATGAGAGATTTTCATTGAATTTCCAAGGCCACAAAATAAAAAAGGTCCTATTAGGACCTTATTATAGTGTCATACAGTGCGGACTTTGGTTTCTACTGAGCCTGCAAAGGGCGCAATACCAAGTCTTGCCATGTAGTGGTATAGCTGTCATCGATAGTGCCATCGTCGTCTAAATCCAGCTCGAGCAACAAAGCACCCTCTTCCTGCGGATAAACGTAGACGGTTCCATTTTCACCAAAAATAGCCAATTCTCCTTCGGTAGGTAGGGAGAAACCTTTCCCTTTCAAAGGAGCAAGCGTTTGATAGGAGATATAGGCTTGCGGGTATTTTGAATCCGTGAACTCGCTCGTCATCTCATAGGAGTATTCGCCAGTGGAGTTGTTGACCACTTTGCTCATAGTCAGATCAAACTGTTGGTAAGCGTCGTCAGCAAAATAAAGGGAGTGATGTGACTCTATATCGATACGAACAGAAACGTAGTCGGCGCTGGACGCTTCGTAACTAAAATCACCATTGAAAACAAAGCTTGGGAAGTTGGGTTGTTCAACCGCAAGTGAAGGCACCTTCAAACTGGTTTTGAAGTTGTTTTTCGAAATATTGCCGTTCAATGTGCCACTGACATTGCCATCGAGACCGAAACCACCGTGATTACAACCGGCGAATTCAGCGCTCAGGGTTCCGATCAGATCACGCGAAGGATCTAGAATCAGACTGCCGTCGGCGTTGTTGAGCGAGAAAGAGCCTTTAATCGTACCCGAGTTACTGCAAGGAAATGGACTAATGGTAACCACAATCCCGGTTACCGAATCCTGAGAAAACGGGTTAATGCGATCAGTTGTGATCACAACTGATTTATTTAACGCGTTGGAGCCAGCTTCGTTCAACAGCAATGATTTCAGAGCCTGACTGGACACTTCCGTATAGTTCTCACTGTCCAATACAACCGGAGCCAAATCATTCTGGGGATTTTCGTTAGCCGGAGGAGGAGTAGACTGTTTATTACTGGATTTGGAGGTTCCGCTGCCGCATGCGGTGACCAACACAGTAAACACAGCGAGGCTGAGTGCCTTCATTGTATTGTTTAAAAGGTTCATTTCTAACTACCCTTGATTCTTCGTGTGTAATCAAATAATTAATATGTTTCGCATTCCTAAATCAGACCTAATGCTTAAGCATTAGTATTCAAGGTCGACGATTTACTTCAACAGTATAGACACCTCACCTTCGTGGCCATGACCGCTGAATGACTGCTTTCTTGCTAAACATGTCGGTCCGGCATCTTTGTGGATGACTGGTCCGGCTCGAACCCCTTTCGCAAGGTCAGACTCGACGCGTCTCCTTGATTATTAGGAACTTTTTTTGGTCGCGCCTTTGTGACAAGGGTTAGCTGAGTATATGAGTGCATCTAAAGGAATATCGGTAAGGATTCAAAAAAAAACGGTTCGTTGGCGCGAAAATCAACACAACTCTGGTCAAGCATTAGATTTTGTGACGTGGATAAAAGTTGGTGGTCCTCTTTACTGACTCATACAAAAGTCGCGCTTTGCATTATTTGATTATTTTTTGAACAGTCTTGCGCGTCGTCGAGAGAAAGGTATTGGTTTCAATCCCTTGTTGAACCTGAACGATATTTAAACCTATAATTCGCGTCGCCCTGCCCCCCTCGGGGGTATAACAAACAAACAGCGGGCGAAGCGGGTGTAACAAAGGTAATACCGATCCAGGACATCTGGCTGTCGGTACATCAAACAGGCAATTCTGTGGAGCAGTTCCGCGAACGGGCGTGTCCCGATCATGGGGTCTCAACTTATCCCGAGGCGGAAATGTTGCTGCCGAGCCAGATGAAAAGGCCAATCAAGCCATTTATACAAATTGTGGCCGTTGAACTAGCGGTTGTGGGTTTGCTTGTGCTTGCTGTATGGCTTATCGACCAGGACAGGATTTCTTCCATAGTCGTGGGCAGTTTGGTGTTTATTATCCCTAGTGCCTACTTCACCCTTTATGCTCTCCTTTTCGCTGTCAATCGCGAGCCGCGATGGTTTCTCGGTGCTTTTATCAGGGGGCAAACCGGTAAATTAATGTTAGCTGCGGTAGGATTCGCATTGGCATTCAAGTTTGTTGAGCCATTGCATGCGCCTACCGTTTTTATTGCTTACGGCGTGCTGATGTTGGTGCACGTAGTGGTAACGACCAAGGTTTCCAACGCACTGTCTGCGAAACTGTGAGCGTAACCGACCGATAAATCTGAATTCATGTTCTTGAGACGAGAAGTGTTTGCGAATGGCCAGTGAAGCTCCAACTTCGATCGAATATATTCAGCACCACCTTCAAAATTTGGTTCTCGGTAAATTGCCTGCCGGCTATGAGCGTTATGACGGCTCCGTACTGGCGGCAGATACCTGGACCTTCGCCCACAGTTCCCAAGAAGCTGCCGATATGGGCTTCTGGGCGTTTCATATAGATTCACTCGGCTGGAGTGTGGTTCTCGGTCTGCTGTTTTCATTCTTTTTCTATCGAGCAGCCCGCCGCGCTACAGTATCCACACCGAAGGGCTTCCAGAGTTTTGTCGAGCTTGTGGTTGATTTCGTCAACAACACAGTAAAAGACATCTTCCACCACAAAAATCGTCTTATCGCACCTATGGCGCTGACCATCTTTACCTGGGTGTTTTTGATGAACTTGATGGACTTGGTGCCGATTGACTGGATTCCCCAGGCGGCGACCATTGTTTCTGGCGATGACCATATCTTCTTCAAAGCGGTACCGACGACTGACCCCAACATCACGCTCGGAATGGCTTTTACGGTATTTTTGCTGATGATCATCTTCAGCATTCGTGAAAAAGGCTTCTTGGGGTTCATCAAAGAGTACACCTTGCACCCTTTCCACACCGACAAGTGGTACGTCAACATCCTGCTGATTCCAGTGAACTTCATTCTTGAAGTAGTTTCGCTGCTGGCCAAGCCGATCTCTCTCGGCATGCGACTGTTCGGCAACATGTATGCGGGCGAAATGATTTTTATCTTGATTGCGCTGATGTTTGGTGCCGGTTTGCTGTTGGGTGCGTTTGCGGGCGTACTGCAATGGGCATGGGCCGTGTTCCACATCCTGGTTATTACTCTTCAGGCGTTTGTATTCATGGTTCTCACCATTGTGTATATGGCAATGGCCCATGATGTCCCTGACGAGCAACACTGATTTTTCACCTTAACTTTTTCTTTTACTCAACTTGGAGAACAACAATGGCACAAGCATTGGTTTATTTGGCTGCAGCTCTTCTGATCGGTCTGGGCGCACTGGGCACCGCTTTGGGTTTTGGCGCGCTGGGTGGAAAACTGCTTGAAGGTTCTGCTCGTCAGCCAGAACAAGGTCCTGCCCTGCAAGTAAAAATGTTCTTGATGGCGGGGCTGCTCGACGCGGTTCCTATGATCGGCGTTGGTATCGCTATGTATCTGATTTTCGTGGTTGCTCCTGGTATTCCTGTTTAATTTCGGAACACCTTAATTTCCACGAACAATCACAAGAGGTGGTGGTGTGAACATAACCGCAACGCTCATCGGTCAGTCCATTACATTTTTGGTGTTCGTGCTGTTTTGCATGAAGTACGTCTGGCCTGCGCTTCTGTCTGTGATGGAAGCCAGGGAAAAACGTATCGCCGAAGGTTTGGACGCCGCCGACAAAGCCAGTAAAGATCTTGAGTTGGCCAAACAGAAAGCCGCTCAACAATTGAAAGAAGCCAAAGAACAGGCAGCTTTAATTGTTGATCAGGCTAACAAGCGTGCCAATCAGATTATCGAGGAAGCGAAAGAGCAAGCTCTGTTGGAAGGGCAGCGAATCAAATCCTCAGCGCAAGCGGAGCTTGATCGTGAGATTGCTCGGGCGCGTGAACAACTGCGTTCGCAAGTAGCGACATTGGCTTTGGTAGGTGCTGAAAAAGTACTCGCCCGAACAATTGATCCTTCGGCGCACAACGACATGCTCGACAAGCTCGCAGCAGAACTTTGAGCAAGAGGCTGATATGGCGGAAAACATTACTCTGGCTCGCCCTTACGCGCGCGCGGCTTTTGAAGTAGCGGTAGCGGAAGGTCAACTGCAACAGTGGGCATCGAGTTTGGCGTTGGCAGCTGCCTTGACCCAGAACGACAAGGTCGACGCCCTTTTGTCTTCTCCCGCAGCAACCGCTGCGGAAAAAAGCACTTTGCTGACAGAGTTGCTTGGTGAGACCGAAGGCACCAAGTTCGCCAACTTCCTTGCGACATTGGCAGACAATAAACGCCTTTCGTTGTTACCGGAGATCAGCAGCCTTTTCCAGGCCCTGAAGGCCGAGCATGAAAAAGTTGTGGATGTCTCGATCACAACTGCTTATCCGATCAAAGACGATCTCTTAGACAAATTAAGCCGGGCCTTGGCCGACAAACTGGGACGACGCGTAAAACTGTCCAGTTCGATCGATCAGAGCTTGTTGGGCGGTGCGTTAATCCGTGCCGGTGATACCGTAATCGATGGTTCGGTCAAGGGCCGCCTGGCGAAGCTGGCCGAAGCCATGAACGCCTAATTGAATTAGGTTTGAGGAATTGCGCATGCAACAGCTGAATCCTTCAGAAATCAGTGAAATCATCAAACAACGCATAGAAAAGCTGAACGTCTCCGTCGAATCACGGAACGAAGGCACTGTAGTATCTGTCACCGACGGTATTATCCGGATTCACGGTCTCGCCGACGTTATGTACGGCGAAATGATTGAATTCGAAGGCAATGTGTACGGCATTGCGCTCAACCTCGAGCGCGATTCAGTCGGCGCAGTAGTACTCGGTGATTACAAATCCGTTGCCGAAGGCCAGAGCTGCCGCTGCACAGGTCGAATTCTCGAAGTTCCCGTCGGTCCAGAGCTGCTGGGCCGTGTAGTGGATGCCCTCGGTAATCCAATCGATGGCAAAGGTCCCATCAACGCTAAAGCGACCGACGCGATCGAAAAAATCGCTCCCGGTGTAATTGCGCGTAAATCCGTTGATCAGCCGGTGCAAATCGGTTTGAAAGCCATCGACGCAATGGTGCCAATTGGTCGCGGCCAGCGCGAATTGATCATCGGTGACCGCCAGACGGGTAAAACGGCTATCGCCGTTGATGCGATCATCAACCAGAAAGGCACTGGTATTAAATGTATCTACGTAGCGGTTGGCCAGAAGGCTTCTTCTATCGCTGCGGTAGTACGTAAACTGCAAGAGCACGGTGCACTGGAGCACACCATTATCGTTGCCGCTTCTGCGTCTGACCCTGCAGCTATGCAGTTCCTCGCGCCGTTCGCCGGTTGCACCATGGGTGAATACTTCCGCGACCGCGGCCAGGATGCTCTCATCATTTATGACGACCTGACCAAACAGGCCTGGGCGTATCGTCAAATTTCTCTGTTGTTGCGCCGTCCGCCCGGACGTGAAGCATACCCCGGAGACGTTTTCTATCTGCACTCTCGTCTGTTGGAGCGCGCTGCGCGCGTTAACGCCGAGTACGTGGAAGACTTCACCAAAGGCGAAGTGAAAGGCAAAACCGGTTCATTGACCGCTCTGCCGATCATTGAAACTCAAGCCGGTGACGTATCCGCATTCGTTCCGACCAACGTGATTTCGATTACCGACGGCCAGATCTTCCTGGAAACCAGCTTGTTCAACTCCGGTATCCGTCCGGCAATGAACGCCGGTATCTCGGTATCTCGTGTAGGTGGTGCGGCGCAGACCAAAATCATCAAAAAGCTGTCCGGTGGTATCCGAACCGCGTTGGCGCAATACCGTGAATTGGCGGCCTTCTCCCAGTTCGCTTCCGATCTGGATGAGGCGACCAAGTCTCAGTTGGAGCATGGTCAGCGTGTAACCGAATTGATGAAGCAGAAACAATACGCGCCACTTTCCATCGCGGAAATGGGTGTTCTGTTGTACGCCGCCAACGAAGGTTATTTGAAAGATATCCCGGTCGATAAAATCGGCTCTTTCGAAGCGTCTCTGTTGTCGTTCATGCGCACCGAATACGGTCAATTCATGAACGACATAGTGGCCACTGGCGACTACAGCGGTGAGATCGAAAACACCATCAAAACTGCGTTGACCCGCTTCAAAGCGACGCAAACCTGGTAATCGAGTGCTGGCCGCTGCAAAGCGGCCAAGATCTGACAGAGAGTGAAGCATGGCAAGCGGAAAAGAGATACGCACCCAGATCCGAAGCATCAAAAACACGCAGAAAATCACCAGCGCCATGGAAATGGTGGCGGCGAGCAAAATGCGTCGTGCTCAGGAGCGTATGCAGAAAGGCAAGCCCTACTCCCAACGCATTCGAGCAGTGGTCGGCCATCTCGCCAACGCCAATCCGGAGTACAAGCACACCTACCTGCAAGAGCGTGAAGTTAAGCGAGTCGGCTACATAGTGGTTTCGACTGATCGCGGCTTGTGCGGCGGCTTGAATATCAACGTCTTCAAGCGTGTTGTCACCGAAAGCAAGGCGTGGGTTGATTCTGGTGTACAGGTGGAATTTTGTTTGATCGGCGCCAAGGCGATCGCTTTCTTCAAAAGCGTCGGCGGCAATATCGTTGCCTCGGTGAGAGATATAGGTGAAGAACCTTCGCTGAATCACCTGATCGGCAGCGTAAAAGTGATGCTGGATTCGTTCGCGGCAGGCCGCATCGACAAGTTGTTTTTGGTTGGCAATGAATTCGTCAACACCATGGTGCAGAAACCCTACACCCTGCAGTTGTTGCCGATTCCGCCGGAAGACGACAAAAAATTGCAGCATCAGTGGGATTACATTTACGAGCCCGACGCGCGTGAACTTTTGGACGGGTTGTTAGTGCGTTACATCGAGTCTCAGGTGTATCAGGCAGTGGTGGAAAATGGTGCCTCAGAACAGGCCGCGCGTATGATCGCGATGAAGAACGCCACAGATAACGCCGGCAACCTGATTGATGAATTGCAGTTGGCTTATAACAAAGCCCGTCAGGCAGCGATTACCCAAGAGCTGTCGGAAATCGTCGGCGGCGCTGCGGCAGTTTGATGCCGGTCCAGAACCCTTTTTTGAATTAAGTTAGAGGAAACTCCAATGAGTAGCGGACGTATCGTGCAAATTATCGGCGCGGTCATCGACGTGGAATTCCCGCGTGATGCCGTACCCAAGGTCTACGATGCATTGAAAGTGACCGGTAAGGATTTGACCCTGGAAGTGCAACAGCAATTGGGCGATGGCATCGTTCGCGCGATTGCAATGGGTCCTTCTGAAGGTCTCAGTCGTGGTTTGGCAGTGGAAAACACTAACAACCCAGTATCTGTACCTGTTGGTGTTGAAACACTGGGTCGCATCATGGACGTACTCGGCAATCCGATCGACGAAAAAGGCCCGATCGGCGAGCAAGAGCGCGCTTCCATCCACCGCAAAGCACCAGCTTACGACGAACTGGCGGCTTCTGAAGAACTGCTGGAAACCGGTATTAAAGTTATCGACCTGGTATGTCCTTTCGCCAAGGGTGGTAAGGTCGGTCTGTTCGGTGGTGCCGGTGTAGGTAAAACCGTAAACATGATGGAGCTGATCAACAACATCGCGACCGAACACTCCGGTTTATCCGTGTTCGCGGGTGTAGGTGAGCGTACTCGTGAAGGTAACGACTTCTATCACGAGATGCAGGAAGCTGGCGTTGTTAACGTCGAAGAATTCAAAAAATCCAAAGTGGCGATGGTGTACGGCCAGATGAACGAGCCACCGGGTAACCGTCTGCGCGTTGCTTTGACCGGCTTGACCATGGCGGAGAAATTCCGTGACGAAGGTAAAGACGTTCTGTTGTTCATTGACAACATCTACCGTTACACCCTGGCCGGTACCGAAGTATCCGCTCTGTTGGGTCGTATGCCTTCGGCGGTGGGTTATCAGCCGACGCTGGCGGAAGAAATGGGTGTGCTGCAAGAGCGCATTACGTCCACTAAGACCGGTTCTATTACCTCTATTCAAGCGGTATACGTACCTGCGGACGACTTGACCGACCCGTCTCCGGCGACCACTTTCGCGCACTTGGACTCTACCGTTGTATTGTCCCGTGACATCGCTGCTAAAGGTATTTACCCAGCGATTGATCCGCTCGACTCTACTTCCCGCCAGCTCGATCCATTGATCATCGGTCAAGAGCACTACGAAGTGGCGCGCGGCGTTCAGTCCGTATTGCAGCGCTACAAAGAATTGAAAGACATCATCGCGATCTTGGGTATGGACGAATTGTCTGAAGAAGACAAGTTGACTGTATACCGCGCGCGTAAGATCGAACGATTCTTGTCACAACCGTTCCACGTGGCGGAAGTATTCACTGGCGCACCTGGTAAATACGTTTCCCTGAAAGACACCATCGCGGGCTTCAAAGGCTTGTTGAACGGTGACTACGATCACCTGCCAGAGCAGGCGTTCTACATGGTTGGCACCATCGATGAGGCCATCGAAAAAGCCGCGAAACTGAAGTAACAACCCGAGTCGGGTCAATCACGGGGAAGGGTTATGGCAATGACAATTCATTGCGACATCGTCAGTGCGGAAACGGAAATTTTTTCCGGCTTGGTGGAGCTTTTGGTAGCGGCTGGAGTGGAGGGTGACCTGGGTATTTGTTACGGTCACGCTCCTCTGTTGACGGCGCTGCATCCGGGGCCAGTGCGTATCAAAAAGCAAAACGGGGAAGAGGAAATTTATTACGTTTCCGGTGGCTTCCTCGAAGTGCAACCGCACACAGTAACGGTTCTCGCCGACACGGCTCTACGTGCCGCTGATATGGATGAAGCTGCGGCTTTAGAAGCCAAAAAGCAGGCCATGCAGACGTTGCACAATACCAGCGGCGATTTGGATTACTCCCGCGCCGCAGTGCAATTGGCTGAAGCAGCTGCTCAGTTGCGTACGCTGCAGGCGATCCGCAAAAAAATGGGCAAATAGATCCTTATCACCATTCATCCAAAGGCAGCTTAGGCTGCCTTTTTCGTTTATAGGGGCCCTCCCCCTTTTGTTCGACTGAAAGGCTAGAATACGGCCCTTTATTTCTTAACGAGCTATTTGCATGTTGGAAGCCATCGTTCTTGCTGCGGGCAAAGGCACCCGCATGAAATCAAACTTGCCGAAGGTTATGCATCCGTTGGCGGGTAAACCGTTTTTGCAGCATGTATTGGAAACCACCCGCAGTTTGGCACCGGCAAATATTCACTTGGTATTGGGGCATGGTGCAGACGTGGTGCAAGCAAGTCTGAACCTGGCCGAGGTCAACGTTGTGCCGCAGGAACAGCAGCTTGGCACCGGTCATGCGGTAATGCAGGTACTGCCCCAATTGGCCGATGATTCCGTGGTGCTGATTCTGTACGGCGATGTCCCTCTGATCAGCCGGGAAACTCTGGAAAAACTGGCTTCCGTCGCCAATCGCAAGGCTCTGGGATTGCTTACCGTACGCCTGCCGGATCCGACCGGTTATGGCCGCGTGCTGCGCGACCAACAGGGAAATATCAGCGCTATAGTCGAGCAAAAAGATGCATCGCCCGAGCAGTTGACGATCAATGAGGTCAACACCGGTTTTATCTCCGTGCATGCGGCGTTTCTGCGCGACTGCCTGCCCAAACTGAGCAACCAGAACGCCCAGGGCGAATACTATCTCACCGATATCATTGCCCTGGCGAAAGCGGCTGGCCTGGATGTGGTGGCGCTGGAAACCCGCCATTTATATGAAGTCCAGGGCGTGAATAATCGCCAGCAGCAGGCGGAATTGGAGCGCCTGTTCCAACAGCATCAAGCCCAAAAACTCATGGAACAGGGACTCACCCTGTTGGATCCGGCGCGTTTCGATTGCCGTGGAGACTTGCAGATCGGCGCCGACTGTATAGTCGACATCAACTGCGTGTTCGAAGGTCGAGTTGTTTTGGGTAATAACGTCCGGATTGGGCCAAACTGCTTGATCAAAGATGCGGTAATCGGGGACGACGTGGAGATCGAGGCCAACAGCGTGATTGATGACGCGAAAATCGGCCCCGAGTGTCATATAGGTCCCTTTGCGCGTGTTCGCCCTGGATCGCAATTCGCCAAAGGCGCTAAAGTAGGCAACTTCGTCGAAACCAAAAAAGCCGTGGTGGGTGAAGGCAGTAAGATCAACCACTTAAGCTATGTCGGCGACGCGGAGCTGGGCGCTAACGTCAATGTCGGCGCTGGTACCATCACGTGCAACTATGACGGAGTGAATAAACATAAAACCCGCATAGGTAACGACGTGTTTGTCGGCTCCAACACCGCTCTGGTAGCACCTGTGGAAATTGCCGATGGTGCAACAGTGGCGGCTGGTTCCACTATCACCCTGAATGTAAAAACCAACCAATTGGCGGTGGCGCGCGAACGCCAGCGCAATGTGGACGGTTGGCAAAGACCAAAAAAATAATTCATTGGAGGTTAAGGTCCCGTTCCATAAGCTCCGGGCTTTTGCGGTACCTCTCATCTAGCGGAGACTCATTTTATGTGCGGAATTGTTGGCGCAGTCGCGCAACGTGACGTGGTGGAAATTCTTTTGGAAGGGCTGCGCAGGCTAGAGTATCGCGGTTATGACTCTGCAGGTGTGGTGGTTCTCGACCAGGAGCGCCGTCTCCAGCGTGTGCGCTGCCTGGGCAAAGTGAAAATTCTGGCCGACGCCGTCGCGCGTGAGCCGCTGCAAGGCGGAACTGGCATTGCGCACACCCGCTGGGCGACCCACGGTCAACCGAGCGAACGCAACGCCCACCCGCATATTTCCAACGACCGAATTGCGGTGGTACATAACGGCATCATCGAAAACTACGCGAAATTGCGCGCGCAATTGCAGGCGCAAGGATTTGTTTTCACGTCCGAAACCGATACCGAAGTGATCGCCCATCTCGTCGAATACGAACTGCGCCGCTCTGACAACTTGTTACAAGCAGTGCAAAAATCCGTGGCGCAACTTCATGGCGCTTACGGCATGGTGATTCTCGATAAAGATGAGCCGGAGCGACTGGTACTGGCGCGCTCTGGAAGCCCTATGGTGATCGGTTTGGGTATAGGCGAAAACTTTGTCGCCTCCGACCCGCTTGCGCTGCTGCCGGTCACACGCCGATTTATTTATCTCGAAGAAGGCGATGTGGCGGAAATTACCCGCAGGGAAGTCCGTATTTACGACACCGATGGACAACCTGTTACGCGGGAAATTCACGAGAGCAGCGCTAGCTACGATGCCGGCGACAAAGGCCCCTTCCGCCATTTCATGCTCAAGGAAATTTTTGAGCAGCCGCAGGCGGTGGCCAACACCCTCGAAGGCCGTTTGAGTGAATCCAGTGTGTTAGATGAAACCTTCGGTAATGGCGCGGCGGACATGCTGCGCAAAATCGAGCATGTGCAAATTATCGCCTGCGGTACCAGTTACCACTCTGGTTTGGTGGCGCGCTATTGGATGGAAGAAATTGCCGGTATTTCCTGTAACGTGGAAATCGCCTCGGAATTCCGCTATCGCAAATCTGTGGTGCGTCCCAATAGCTTGCTGGTGACCATCTCTCAATCCGGTGAAACGGCGGATACTTTGGCGGCGTTGCGCCTTGGCAAAACGCTCGGTTATGTCACCAGCCTGGCAATTTGTAATGTCGCCGGTTCGTCATTGGTGCGCGAATCCGATCTGGCATTTATGACCCGCGCCGGAACCGAAATTGGTGTAGCCTCCACCAAAGCTTTCACCACCCAATTGGTCGGTTTGGCGATGTTGGTGCTCGCGCTCGCCAAAAATCGCGGTTTGGACACAGAACAGCAGAAGGAATTGGTCAAGGCCCTCAAGGGTCTGCCGGGTCTGTTGGAAGACACCTTAAAACTCGCCCCCGTTATTGAGACCCTGGCGGAAGATTTTTCTGAGAAGCAGCACGCATTATTTTTGGGCCGCGGCGAGGAATATCCCATTGCGATGGAAGGCGCACTCAAACTCAAGGAAATTTCGTATATTCACGCCGAAGCCTACGCTGCGGGCGAGCTGAAGCACGGCCCGCTCGCGCTGATCGATTCCGAAATGCCCATCATTGTGGTCGCCCCCAATAATGATCTGCTGGAAAAGCTCACTTCCAATATCGAAGAAGTGCGTGCGCGCGGCGGTATGCTGTATGTGTTTGCCGATGAAAATGCTCACTTTGAGCCGTCACCGGATTTGAAAGTGATTAACCTGCCCCACTGTCACGAATGGTTGACGCCGATTATCTACACCATTCCGCTGCAGCTGTTGTCTTATTATGTGGCTGTGATTCGCGGTACGGACGTCGATCAACCGCGTAATTTGGCTAAATCAGTTACGGTGGAATAGCCGGTCACTGCGGAATAATCGGTCGCTGTGGAATACCGGTCATTGGAATAAGTGTGGGCAGGGACGCCTGTAATGAAATGAGGTACACGAAGTGAAACCGGAAATCGCCCTGTGTTATTACCCGACCGCAGTTGCTTTTATTGATGACAGTCAGAGTTTCCTGCAGGCCGTGGAATTGGCCATGTCCAGCAGATTTAATTGCATTACCTTCAACGATCCTATTCGCGCCCTCAATCATTCCAACAATCTTAATAAAGTGAATTGGAATGCCTTTACCAATAATGATTACAGTTACGCCAGCGATTCCGAGCAGTTCATCAAAAACACCTTAAATCTGTCGATCAATAAAATCACCGATACAGGGCGTTACGACGAAATATCCGTGGTAGTTGTGGATTACGACATGCCGGAAATGAACGGCGTGGAATTCTGCCGCAATTTGAAAAACCCCAATATCAAAAAAATATTGCTGACGGGCCAGGCAGGTTCCGATGAAGCGATTAAAGCCTTCAACAGTAATATCATCAATTATTACATTCGCAAGTCAGATGACAATTTGTTTGAACATCTGACCCATGCAATTCAGGAAATGCAGAATCGCTATTTTCTCGATATTTCCTCGTATATCAAAATTCGCGCGATTGATAATAAAAAGTCACTGTTCAGCGATGCGAAACTGTCGGAATATTTCAACAATCTGCTCAAAACCCACGGGATTGTCGAATATTATTTTTTGACCAATCCTCCGCGCTACAAACTCAAAGCGCGCGACGGCAAAACCTCGCTGTTTTTGGTGTACAGCCGTTACGATCTGAACGAACAGATCCGCGTAATCAAAGAGGAAGCGGGACCGGCATGGTTATTGGATAGTTTAAAAAGCGGTCTGTACGTGCCCTACTTTCAATCTCAGGATGGATTTTACGATCCGGAGAGTTTTGACGAAAACAACACCATCTACGTGGCGGACGTAGTCGAAGGTCAGGAAACCTACTATTGTGCGTTGATTGGCGATGATACCCGTGCGCTGGAGCCGGTACTGACGCCGAATCAGCCGTTCTATCACTAACCTGAAGCAGCTGTATGACATATTGCCTGGCCATCAAATTAAACAGTGGGCTCGTATTTGCCGGAGACACACGCACTAATGCCGGTGTCGACCGAGTCGCGTCCTACCGCAAGCTTTTCAGTTTCGGCAATGGTACGACCCATGCGATTGTGCTCCTGTGCTCGGGCAATCTGGCGACCACCCAGGCCTTGATCGAAACCTTAAGCCGCTCGCGCACGCAACACGACGGCATTTACAGCGATATCTCCTTGTTCGATACGGCGCGCCGCGTCGGCAATATTCTGGTCAATCTGATTTCGGAAGCGCAGTCGCGCCCCTTCAACCAGGGCATAGATTTCGGCTGCAATTTAATTCTCGGCGGACAAATTGCCGGTGAAGAGCCGCGCCTGTTTCATATCTATCCGCAGGGAAATTTTGTCGAAGCCAGTGTGGAAACACCGTTTATGCAAATCGGCGAAGAAAAATACGGCAAGCCGATTCTCGACCGCATCATAAGGCCGCATACGCCGATCGATCGCGCGCTGATGTGCGCCCTCGTCTCCATAGATTCCACCATGAAAAGTAATTTGACTGTCGATATGCCCTTGGATGTGCTGGTATATCACAGAGACAGTTTTGATTTGAGCCGCGCCCGCCGTATCGAAAAAGACGATCAGGAATTTGCCGAAATGCGCCGCTATTGGAGCGATGGATTGCGCGGTCTGATAGACAATATTCCTGTGCTCACCATTTAATTGCTGGGGCGGCACATGTTGGAGCGTCTGGATAAAATTCTGGTGGACCAGGGCTATGCCGCTTCCCGGACGCAAGCGCAAAAATTGATTGAAGCGGGCGTGGTGGAAGCCAAAATCCAAGGTCAATGGACAAGCCTGACCAAACCCGCACAAAAAATTCCCGCCGATACCATTCTGCGCACCGGTGAAATCGATGAACTGCGGTTTGCCTCGCGCGCCGGGTTAAAACTGCAGCGCGCGCTGCAGTATCTGGATTCAAGCGGCTTATTTTCTGCCAGCATTGCCGACATTCTGCGCGGCACCACTGTGGTGGATATAGGTCAATCCACCGGCGGTTTTACCGATTGTTTGCTGAATTACGAAGTACAAAAAGTCGTCGGCATTGATGTTGGCCACGATCAATTAGTGCAAAGACTGCGCGATCATCCGTCTGTGGTCTGTCTCGAAGGCATTAATGCGCGGGAAATGCCTGTGGAATTGTTATTGAGTTATGCCCCGCAGGGATTTTCCTGGGCGGTGATGGATGTGTCGTTTATTTCGCAAACACTGATTTTGCCGCATATTCCTTCTCTTTTGAGTGAAAGCGGATTTTTGCTGAGTTTGGTGAAACCGCAATTTGAAGTTGGGGCGAAAAATCTCGGTAAAAACGGCCTTGTCAAAAATCCTGAGCTTTATGATGAAGTGCGCAACACGATGGTGAATTGCGCAGAAACGGCAGGGTTTCGTCTGCTTGCCTATTTTGATTCTGCGATCGAAGGCGGTGATGGCAATCGTGAATTTTTTATGTTGTGCCAAAAAGCGGCGAGTGCCCCTTTATGCTGAAGCATTTTTATCAAATCCCCGAGGAAACCACCGATTGGCGCGCGTTGCGCAGTGATGGTTACCTCGGCGATGCCAAAGTGCGCGCTCGCGATGGCCGTTATATTCCACTAGCGGAATTTCCTCCCCTGCTGCGCACCCTGCTGGTGACCGATGGCACTGTCACCAAAGTGCTGGAAGCCTATTTCTGGGAGCCGGTGGATGTGCGCGCCGAATATCTGGAAGTGGTCCGCCCGGAGCAGTCGATTCCCTGGTTGAACCTGGAAGCGGGCGAAGACGTTCTCGCCCGGCGCGTGCAACTGGTCGGTGAACAGAGCGGCACCTTGTATGCGGAAGCCTTTTCTGTGGTGCGGTTGGATGAGTTCGAGCCGGGGCTGCAACAATCCCTGGTGGAAGGCAGCGTCGGCATAGGTGTATTGCTGCGCGAATCCGGGCTCGAGACCTACCGGGAAATCATGACCGTGGGGGTGGAATCCGGCCCCGCCGAGCGCGGCGACTGGGT
The DNA here is from genome assembly GCF_014336955.1 of Saccharophagus sp. K07. Classification (GTDB taxonomy): domain Bacteria; phylum Pseudomonadota; class Gammaproteobacteria; order Pseudomonadales; family Cellvibrionaceae; genus UBA5868. The sequence continues at coordinate 444,849 of NZ_QRAI01000003.1, forward strand.
ATACCGGACCTATCGCATCACCTGCGACAAAAAGCCCGTTATCCTGATTCGCGAAAGTTTCCCCTGGCGTTTATACGCGTCCTAAACTCAATCCAGTTCGGGCCTCGCAGCCTTGCTATAATCCCCGGCTTTTGAGCAACGCCAAGCTTCATGTTCTTCAACGATCAGCGGCACCAATTCTTCAAACCGCTCACCACCAAGTACCGCGAGCAAGTGGTGGAATGCCTGTGCCTGCTGCACCAGCGCCTGTACGGCTCTGCTGCCGAATACGGCCAGTCGCTGACGCGCGAGCAGGTGATCGACATCTTCGAAGAAGCTCTGGCGCGCGCGCCGCTGCTGGAGGCTGACGGCGACGAGGTGGAACAGCGCTTCAAAAGCAACCGCGAGCAGGCCAACTGGATTCTCAAGCTGTTGCTCGACCACGGCTGGATCGAGCGCAAGGTCGACACCGCTACCCTGCAGACCAGTTATCCCCTCACCCGCGCCGGTCGCCTGTTCTCTCTGCCGCTGGAAGAAATCGACCGCCGCCGCGTGCGCACCCGCCATCGCAATACCCGCAACACGCTCAATTCACTCGAGGCATTTGCCAGTCGCGGCGAGGTGCACGATTTATTGGACGCGCTGGAATATTCCGAACGCATCATTGCCGACTTCACCGATGTGATCAGCGAGCTGGAAGAGCGCAAGCGCGATCTGGTGAAACAGGTGGAATCGCAATTATTGGTGCAGCAGGCGACCGACCAGTTTTTTGAATTTATGGAAAAACGCTTCCAGCCGGATTTGTCGATTCGCCTGTCGGCCGACAGCGTGGAAAAACACCGCGACCGCATTGCACAGGTGATCCAGAAAATTCGTCGCCGCGATAAAAATTTTCTGCGCGATGCAGAACAACGGGTACGCACGCTGGCACCGGAATTGGTGGAGCCGAATAAATCGGTGCTCTGGTACATCCTCGATACGATCGAACTGCGCATGCGCAATGCCTCGGACATTATGTTGCCCGCGCTGCGTATGGCGTTGCAGAGTTTTACCAAACGCGCCGACATTATTATTCGCCAGCTCAGTTATATCTCTGTCAATCGCGACGATGTCACTTTGCGCGCGTGTGATTATTTGGCATCGGTGGACGATACTGCGCGCGCGCAGGCACTGGAACGCATGGGCAGTCAGCTGGCGTCTGTCAGTGTTGGTCTTATAGATCCCGCGCAAGTCAAACTCACTCAGCGCAAAGCGCCGGCACAAGTGAATACCAATGTGGAAGAGCGGGCGGCGCTCGATCCGGAAGCGCAAAAAGAAATGATGATTCAGGCTCTGCTCGACCAGGCCTTTGTGCTGAACAACCAGACGTTGACGGACTATATTCGCCGCGTGCTGGCCGATGGCAGCCGTGTCAGCAGCCGCGATCTGCCGATCAAAGATGCGCGCGAATTATTGGCGGCTGCGCATATCATCGAGCTGGGCGCGATCAATAATCTCAGCAGTGACTACGAATTCCACGTGACCTTTTCCAACAAAGAACCTTTCAGCAATCGCTATTTTTCCCAGGCGGATGATTTCGTAATCGAATTGCGCGAAAAACACGGTGATACGCAACATGCTTAAACATTGGTTGAGCGAGCAACTCAAAAATAAACATCTGTCGGTGGATGAATTCAGCGAATTGTTGATTCGCCTCTTGGATTACGGCGTGCTCTGCCGCGATGAAAGCGCTGTGGAACAGAAATTCTACGACCGTTTTGTGCAGTGCGAAGAACTGGTGGAGGATTATCTCTCCATTCTCGCACTGCGTTTGGATCACAATCGCCGTTTTGGTTATGTGCGGGTATTTCCGCCTGGTGCGCAAGTACCTGGACTTCAAGACGACGATCAACAGCCGTTTAACGGCGGTATGCGCGCGCGTCTCAGCCAAATGGAAGTCGCATTAGTGTTGGTATTGCGCATTGAATACGCCAAACAGCTGCGCGAAGGCCGCGTGGACGAAAATGGTTGTGTGCTGGTATCCATCGAATCTCTCGGCATTGCTTTTAATAATCTGCTCAAACGCTCCCTGCCGGAAAATTTGACCGAGCGGCGCGCGCTGTTGCGCCGTATGCGGCAATTGCGCCTAGTGCATTATCAGAGCGAAGACGATCTGGACAACGCAGAAAGCTGGTTGCGTATTCGCCCGGCGATTACCAGTTTTGTCACGGACGAAGCGCTCGATGCACTGTTGGAAGGTGCTGGGCCGCTGGATACGGCAGCGGAAGAAGTATCTGCGGGCGATAAAACGGTTTCTGCAATCGCAGCGTCCTCCCTGTTTGCAGGGAAAAACGAGTTTGAAGGTGACAACTGATGTTTTTAAAACGCGCGATCCTGATCAACTGGGGCAATATTCCCAATATCGAATTGGAATTCGGCCCGGTCAATTTATTTTCCGGCGGCAACGGTTCAGGAAAAACCACGGCGGCGGATGCAATTCAGGCGTTGATGACTGCGGCGCACGAAAATTTATTTGCCTTTAACCCCGGCCAGGACGAAACCACACAAAAAGGCCGCGGTGGCAAACAAGTGCGCACCCTCGCCTCTTATCTGCTCGGTTGTGACGACGGCAGTTATGCGCGCACCGGCACTCACGACGGATATGTCGCCGGTGTTTTTTGTCCGACCGAAGGCGAAGACAGCGAGCCGTTTACCGCGGTTATGGCCATGCGTGGCCATTTGGAAAAATCCGGCACAGTCAAACAGGCGCGTTTGGATGAATTGAGTTTTTTGCTTATTCCGTTTGAACAACTGCATATCAGCCACTTTATTCGCCAGGATAGCGGCGGCAAATATCTGGTGCCGATCGATCGTATTGCGGCGATTTTGAAAAAAGAATTCGGCTCGGGTGCCATCGAGGTCTACGACAAAAAAGGCGCCTATTTGCGCCGTTTATACGGCGCTTTGCGCGGCCGCCGGGATTCTGTGTCCGACCGCGAAGCGCGTCACGCCGCGCGCACATTTTCCGGTTTTATGGCGTATAAACCGGTGCGCAGTATTCACGAATTTGTGGCCGGCGAAATTCTGGAACCGCGCGATCTCGGCGAAGCCATTCGCAGTGTTTCCGATTTGATGCGCACCATTCACGATATGGAAGCCAAAGCGGCGGCGATCAAAGAATCCGTGCAATTGTTGGAACACGCACGCGAAGTCACGCAGCAATATCAAGATCATTGGGTCGCTCGCGTGCTCAGTTCTTACACCTTAAATTGCACGCGCCTGTGGCAATCGCAGCAGGTTTATTTAAAACACAAAGACGAACAAAAACGGCAGCAGCAAAAAGTGCTGGAATTGCAGGATCGCATCGACCAGATCGATCAACAACGCCAGCTTTTGCACTCAGCCATTGTCTCCCTGGAAGCGCGTCGCCAGGGGATTGCAGCGCTGCGCGATAAAGATTTATTGAACGAAGAAATTGCGCGCTTGCAAAAGAAAATGGCGGATTTTGCCCGTCCGGTGGTGGCGCAATTGCACCAGATGCAGAACAACCTGGAAGCGGCAGCTGATCTTCTCGAACAATTGCAAAAAACATCGCTCGGTGCCGATATAACGTTGTTGGATCAGCGGGATTTTGTGCAGCTCACCCGGCAGGTTGCACAAAACACGGAAGCGCGCGAGCTCGATGCGCGTCAGTTGTTGAACCAGGATTGGATCGATCCCAGCCGCTTGCAACAAAAAATCGGCGAAATTTTTACCTGGCAAAATCAGCAGAACCGCTGGGTGGACTTTTTTTCTGCCAGCGATGAGCCGGGCTTGCGTGAATCCATTTACACACTGGTCGCGCGTCGCAATGAATTGCGCGAGAAACTGAATCAGGAAGTCAAAGACAAAACCCGTCATATCAAATTACTGCAGACACAGCAGGTGAAATATCCGCCGTTTGTGGAATTGGCGGTAAAAACCATTCGTGAACAGTGCCCCGCAGCCGACCCAAAAGTGTTGTGTGATTATGTGGAAGTCGCCGATGCGCGCTGGCAGATGGCGATCGAAGGTTATCTCGGCGGCGCGCGCTTCGGCATTATGGTGGAACCGGAGTGGGAAGCGGAGGCGATTCGCATAGTACGCAATATGCGCGCCGAGCGAAATAACAAAGCGCGCGTAATTCAAGGCAGCAAAGCTGCACGCGATGCCGAGCGCATGAACTGTCCCAATAATTCCATCGTCGAGTTAATGGTGTTCAGTCACAGCACGGCGGCGGATTACATCAAGGTTTCCTACGGTAATGTGGTGCAAGTGGCGGATGCGGAAACTTTAAAAACCACCGCGCGCGGTTTGACTGCCGACGGCATGGGCTCCGGCAATTACGCCATGTGGCGCTGTGACCTGGATGACAGCGAATTGGTATTCGGTAAATCCGCCCGCTTGCGCGCGCTCAAAGCCACGGAATTGGAATTGGAACGTTTGACCGAACAGGCGCGCGATGCCGAGCAAGCCTACCAACAAGCACTGCGTCTGCAGGAAATCTGTCAGCGGGTAAAACCCGTGCATCTGCACCAAGTGCTGCAGGATATGCTGCATATTCAGGGACAATTGCACGAATCGGAACAAGCGCTGGAAAAATTGGATTTAAAAGATGTGGAGTTTCTCGAGCAGGAGCTCGCCGACAAACGCGCAGAATATTTCGCCAAGGAGCAGGAGAGCAACCAGCATAAACAATCCTTGGGTGGTTTGTTGCAGCAGCAGAAACAGACCGATTCCGCCATCAAACAAGTGGCGGATCAGCAGGAGCGTTTAGAAGAGGAAAAAGACGAGGCTCAACGCGCAGTGTTGGCGGTGCAGGAAATTCTGCCACGGTTTGACGTGGATGCCGCTCTGCGCGAAGCGGAAGAGCGCGCGCGCACCGAGCACGAAGACGATGCGCTCGACGTGCAAAAACATACCGACCGTTTGAATGCTCTGGAGCGCGAGCTGTTTAAAATTACCCAGGTTCACAATCAAACGGCCGCGACCCAGGATCAACTGATTTATGACACTGCCTTCAGCGAGTTGCACTCGCTGGAATTTTTCCGCCACTGGGTCAATTTGTCCGGCGTGATCGAATCCCTGCACAACCGCTTGAAGAACAATATTCTGGTGGAACGCCATCGCCAGTTGCGCCAGTTGAAAGACAGTTTCAACACCGCGTTTGTCACCAATTTGTGCCACTCGATTTATCAGGCGATCAACGAAGGCAAAAATATTCTGGAAGATCTCAACCGCGAACTGTGCCATCACTGTTTCGGTAGCGATCAGGAGCGGTTTTATTTTGCGATGGAATGGGTGCCGGAATATCAGGAGTACTGGCAATTTTTCAAAACCATTATCAATTCACCGAATTTGGGTGACGGTGCAACGCTGTTTGAATTGGATCTACCGCCAAAACACGCCGCCACGCGCGATCGTTTATTGGCGATGTTGTTGGATGAGGATCAACAAACGGCGCATCGCGAATTGGCGCGCATCAGCGATTACCGCAATTACCGCCGCTACGAAATTTATAAACAGCCGAAAGACAAAGAGCCGATTGCACTCAGCCAATACGGCACAGGTTCCGGTGGCCAGTTGGAAACACCGGCCTATATTATTCGCGCCGCTGCGGTAACTTCGGCCTTTCGTTTTAACGAAGGCAAATCCCATTTGCGCATGGTGATGGTGGACGAGGCGTTTTCCAAAATGGATGAAACGCGCTCGCGCGAAGTGATTCGTTATTTAACCGAGAGTTTGGGTCTGCAATTGATTTTTATTATGCCGACCAGCAAATCCGGGCCGTTCCTCGACATGATCAGCAATCAATTTGTGTACAGCAAGTGCCCGACCGAAAAACCCGTTGGCGAATTGCGCACCCGCGTGCTGGTGGATCGCAAAGTGTGCCGGCAGGAACAAATTGCGCGACTGTGGGCCAATCACCGCAAAACCATTCGCCATCAAGCGATGTTGGATTTTATGGAGGGGATACAGTAAGGACGAAATTCGCCAGGAGGCGACTTGTCCTTACTGGATTCTAATATCAAAACACGCAAGCCCGCCGTTGGAGCGATTCCAGTCGGCGTTGCTCTCTTCATAAACCTCAAAAATATATTCGCCCGCTTCCAGCCAGCGCGTTGCGTTTTCGCTGTCGGGCGTGCCATTCATAATGGAGCCCACCTCATTGCCCTGGCGGAAAATGCGCAGTTGCGGATTGGTGCGCAGCAGGGTTCCGCCTTTGCGATGGGCGCTGATGGTGTAAGAGCGGGTGGCAGGCAGAGTGATGTGCAGAAAGCGCCGTACATCGACGCCGTTGTAATCCTGTGTCTGACTGTTGCTGCACACGTTAACCGTTTGGCCGAGGCTGATCTGCCGGTACACAGGTAAGGTGATTGCTGAACCTGCGTCGTTGGTCTCCCCTTCGCCGTACCAGCCAGTGCCGAAAATATTCAGAGAGTGCAGCATCTGCGTCAGTTGCGACGTTATTTCCGGACGTTGACGCAACAGCTCGGCATTAAACGCAAAGACCGAGGCAAATCCCGCAAAGCTTAAGTAGCGTTCGCTGGTGATCACATCGTAAATCGGTTTGAAGCCAAGGCTGAGCATATCGCTGCCATCCTGCTCATCGTCAAACAGGTCGTACAGCAGGGTTTGAATACTGGATTCGCTGAACCAGCCCTGTCGGCCGTAGCCGCGGTTTTCCACATTGATGGTAAAGACCTGGGCCTGTTTCTGCCCCATGGAATCCCGGTAGATAGGATCGCCGGACACCATACCGGCAAACGCGTTGCCCCAGGCCTCGCCAAAGGCGACGCGCATGTCCAGCTGAGCGGATAGGCTGTGGCTGCCGCCGAGGGTCTCAGTGCGGGACAGCTGGTGTTCGATGTAGTGGGCAAATTCGTGTTGCACCACACCGCGGTCATATTCATCGGTGTCATTGTCAGCCGCGCCGAGCAAATAAATCGCCGGACCGTCGGAAGTGTAAAACGAAGTGCCTATGTGACCTTGGGAATAACTGCCGCTGATGGCGATATTTTTCTCGCTCCAGTAAATCGTCAATGGCGGTAGCACTACGTCTGGATCGGCGCTGACTACGGTCTGCAGGGCGTCGTAAATGGAATCGAGAATGGCAAAAGGCGCGGCGCTACGGGCGGCGTTGTAACCGTCGCCGCCCCAACCGGAAGCTGCGTGTAGATTGCGGGTTTGATCCGAGTCGCCAGTGCTGGCGAGGGAGCCGTCGAGCACGTACAAGGCATTGCCAGCGGTGTTGTCGCGCACCTGAATATGCCAAGCCGCGCGTTCGATGCCGAGCAATTCCGCGACCACGCGCACACGCAGGTTTGCGTCGCTCTCAACGCTGAAGGAATAGTTGCCCTCGTCATCGGTAAAACTGCTGTGGCGAACCACGTTATTGCCGTCCAATAGCTGGACGCTGACGCCGCGAGCTGGCAGTGGCAGGGTTTTGCTGTAATCCAGACCGCGAAAGGTGCGCCCGTCAAACTGCACGCGGTCATAGGTGATGCGGCCAGACAATAGAATTTTGCCGGGTGCGGGCTGGGTTACAGGTGGAGTATGAGGTTCCACATTCTCAATGGCGGGTGTGGGAGCTGTGACATTTGACGATTGCGGTTTGCTATCGGGGCGTTTGGGCCCGCTGCCGCCCCCGCACGCACACAAGATCACCATAAAACTTATGGTCAGGCTTACTCGTGCGAAATACATCCAGGACATCGAAATCACACTCCTGCTGATTGGACCCTACGAGCAATCTTCCGGGTCCCTATAAAAACGCGCTGCTCATAGCAACTTAGTTATAAGCAGAGTTCGCGTTAACAACTTGTTGTAATGAAAGCCTAGATCAGCGAGTTGCTAAGCAGCGGCAGCGAGGTTTGTCAGTAGGCAAGTGTTGTTATTTCGCAGAAGATCGAATTCGTGCAGAGCTTTTCCGTTTGGTTATAGGAAAGCTCGTCTAACGCGATTTTTATTTCTGAAAGTGCTAAATCTCACGTTCTTAGTACGCTGTTCCATAATAAAAATGACTGAAGCAAAGCGTATGAGGCGACGGGCGGTCGTTTGGATGCTATCTATGGGACGGAATTCAAAATGCCTAACACGCTATCCATTTGGATAAAGGCATATCGACGCACAAGGTCATTACGACTAACCTAGCATCCCACCATAAATTCCAACCCTCAAAACAATAAATAAGGGGCGAAATGGAAACCGGGAATACTGGAAGTAGATATCACAGATTCGCCCGTTGGCTGCTCGGATTGGTTTTTATTGCCGAAATCAGCGGTGCTTTCGCAGCACAGGACCTGCGCATTCAGCGGGTAATGGAAAATTCCGACGCGATCAAAAAATACGCCTCGGCGCTGATGAGCGTAGTGCAGGACAACACCGGCTTTATGTGGTTTGGTGGCGAGAACGGGCTGGTGCGTTTTGACGGTGTCAGTTTCAAACGCTATGAACCCTCGCCGGAACCGGGTGGCCCGCCATCCAATATAGTTCGCGCGTTACTGGTGGATCAGCAGGGCATCATGTGGGCGGCGACAGATCGCGGCTTGTGTCGCTATGTCGCGGAGGAGGATCGCTTTGATGTCTTCCGCCCAGTATTAGACGACCCCACCACCCTGCCCCACAACGTCACTACATCTCTGGCGTTGGATCAGCAAAACCGCCTGATCGTCGGCACTGGCAGTGGGATCAGTATTTTCTCCGCCGATCGCACCACCTTTACCAATATACCGCTGGCGGTCAGCAGCGCCGCGGTGACCTTTGTGCAAGACACCTTCGTCGACAGCAAAAACCGCATCTGGGTGGGAACGCGGGACTACGGTTTATTTTTATTGAACACCGATGGCTTCATCGTTCGCCGTTATGTCAGCAATCCGCAAGACCCGTCGGCCTTGCAGAGCAACATGGTGAAAACCATCGAAGAAGATCAGTTCGGTAGGATCTGGGTGGGTACCTATGGCGGCGGTGTCAGCCGCATCAATGAGGGCGAGCGCTCCTTCACCAACTATTTGGCAAACTCCTCCAACCCCGGTGCCATCGGCAGCAATACCATCTGGGATATCTATCTCGACAGTTCCGACACCCTGTGGATCTCGACCGACCAGGGCGGCCTGGCGCGCTATCAGCCGGACACCGACAGCTTTGTGCACTACCGCCACAGCCCAATCGACCGCAACACCCTGGCGTCCAATCAGGTGCAGGCGATTTACGAAGACCGGGAGAACAACCTCTGGATCACCACCTTCCCCGAAGGCATTCACTTCTACGATCGCAGCCACAGCGAAATCATCAATTACACCCACCGCGAGGACGATCCCAACAGCCTGAGCCACAGTTCGGTTCTGGATTTTATGCAGACCGCCGACGGCCTTTTGTGGATCGGCACGGAAAACGGCCTCAATCTGTTCGATGTAGAGAGTCAGCGTTTCGTCAGCCGCTTTATGCGCGATCCAACAAGTGATAAAGGATTACAAGCCAACGCCATATTGAGCCTTGCGGAGGATTACAACGGCGATATCTGGATCGGCACCTGGGGTGCCGGCCTGCACAGATTCGATCGAATCAACGAAACCTTCACTCACTACCCCGCCGACCGGGATCAGCCGGGCAGTCTCAATAGCGATTACATATGGGACATTTTGCTCGATAGCGACAATACCCTCTGGATCGCCACAGAAACCGGCGGCCTTAACCGTTATGACCGGCAAACGGACTCATTCGAATCGTTTACCCTGGATCAAAGTGACTCCAACTCCCTGTCCAGCAATTTTGTCTGGGCAATTCTGGAAGACCGGCGCGGTGGTTTCTGGGTGGCGACAGTGGACGGCCTCAATCGTATGGACCGCGCCACACGCAAATTCACCCGCTATACCAAAGAGGCCGGCAATCCTAAAACCCTCAACAGTGTGCGCATTCGCGCTTTGATGGAGGACAGTGTCGGACGTATCTGGATCGGCACACAGGACGTAGGCGCCGTTATCTATAACCCGGAAGACGAGACTTTCACCCATTTGAACTGGCCCGATAGCCTTGCCCCTTTGGTGACCAGTTTTATCGAAGACAATCTGGGATTTGTCTGGGCGGGGACGGCTAACGGCGTGGCGCGCATCAACCCTAATAATCTGCAGATTCGCTCCTTCCACCGCGCCCATGGACTGGTGGGCGATACCTTCAATCGCCACGCAACCTTCAAGGATCGCAAAGGCCAACTCTATTTCGGCGGCACCGATGGCTTTTCCGTATTTAATCCGCGCACCTTTATGCGCGGTGACAATGACTTTCCTTTGGTGCTGACCGACTTCCGCCTGTACAACCGGCCGGTGGCCATAGGTGAACCGGACTCCCCTCTGCCGCGCTCTATTACCTATAGCAATGGCATCACCCTGCGCCACGATCACGCCATGTTTTCGTTCTCCTTCGCGGTGCTCAATTACCGCCTGGCGCGCGAGAGTCGCTATGTCTACAAGCTGGAAGGATTCGATGAGGAATGGCATGAAGCCGCGGGCACTAACAGCGCGACTTACACCAATTTGAGCCCGGGTTCCTACGTCTTCCATGTGCGCAGCGCCGATCGGGACGGCAACTGGAACAGCAACACAGCGCGAGTGGCGGTGACCATTTTGCCGCCGCCCTGGCGCAGCTACAGTGCTTATGTCGTCTACTTGTTAGCGGCTCTAATGGTGGTGTTGTTTTTGATCCGCATGTTTCTTAAGCATCTGGAGCTGGACAAACAACGCGCTCTCAATGCCGAGCTGTTGCGCCTCAACAAGATCAAGGACGCGTTTCTGGTCAACACCTCCCACGAACTGCGCTCGCCCATCAGCAGCATGATCGGTCTGGCCGAGGCGACCCTGCGCGAGGACAAAGAGCGGCTCCCACCCAACGCAGGACAAAGGCTTGAATTGATCGTCGCCCACGGCAAGCGCTTGTCTAATCTGATCAACGATATTCTCGACTACGGCAATTTCGCGGAACGCAAACTGGAAGTGCACTCTGAGCGCCTGGCACTGCGCCCGCTGGTCGAATCCGTCATGCAAATGTCCCGGCCCCTCGCCTACGGCAAATCTGTGCGCCTGCTGAACGAAGTCGATCCTGCAACTGGCTGGGTAATGGCTGATCGCAACCATCTGAAACAGATCCTCACCAATCTGATCAGCAACGCCGTGAAATACACCGACAAAGGCGCGGTAACCGTAAGTGCAACGGTGGAGGGGAGCTGGCTCAAGATCCAGGTGCGCGACACCGGCTGCGGCATCAAACCCGATATTCGCGACAAGATCTTTACCCCTCACATCAGCAAAACCTTAAGCGAGCAGGCATTGTCCGGCGCTGGCCTCGGTCTTGCGGTTACCAAACATCTGGTGGAGCTGCACGGTGGGACGCTGAGCTTCGAAAGCCATTGGCGGGGGGCAAACGACGGTGAATCCGGCACCTGTTTTACTTTCACTATGCCCCTGGCGGAACATCAGGAAGCGCCAGTGCCGTTGGAAAAGTTCAGCGCGCAGGGGCCATGCGCTTATGCCAACGAATTATCTCCACCGTCCCACGGCAATCGGTTTACCGTGATGATCGTCGACGATGACCCGGTCAACCGCATGGTGTTAAGCGGCATTCTCAGTTTGCACGATTATCAAATTCTCGAAGCGAGCAATGGCGTGGAGGCGCTGCATCTCATACTGGATGAAAAGCGCAGCGTCGACCTGGTGATTCTCGATGTGATGATGCCGCGCATGTCCGGCTTTGAAGTCTGCGAAAGACTGCGGCAAAGCTATTCCGAGGATGTGCTGCCAGTCATTTTTCTGACCGCGCGGCACGGCGGTGAAGAAGCCAATGTCAGTCACGATGCCGGCGGCAACGCCATTCTCTACAAACCCGTGAGCAAGGAGGTCCTGCTGCCTCAGGTTAAACACTATCTGTTACAGGCGGAGCGGCGGCGTCTGATCAACGCTGCCAGAACATAGGAGTGAAAAGGATCAGCAGAGTAAAAATTTCCAGTCGCCCAAGCAGCATGGCAACGCTCAGCACCCATTTGGCCGACGCGCTGATATCGGCGTAGGGAACGACCACTTCACCCATGCCGGGGCCGAGATTGTTCAAGCAGGCACCGACAGCCGTAAACGCAGTAGAGAAATCCAGACCTGTGTGCAGAAGTAGCAATAAAAGCAGCAGGTAAAGCGCCAAATAAACCGCGAAAAATCCCCAAACTGCCTCCACGACCCGTTGCGACACAGTGCGCTGCCCCAGCTTCAACGGCTGGATGGCGTTCGGGTGGATCAGCCGGCGCACTTCCCTCAAACCCTGTTTGATGATCAGCAATACGCGAATCACCTTCAGACCCCCCCCGGTCGATCCGGCGCAAGCGCCCATAAGCGCCGTCAGAAAGATGAAGACCAGCAAAGCCTTTGGCCAAACCGTGTATTCGGTGGAGGAAAAGCCGGTAGTGGTCAGGGTGGAAACCAGGGCAAAGCTGCCGTGCACCAGACTGTCGGCGAGGCCCAAAGTATCTGTCAGATAAAGCGCAGCGGCGGTTACCAGACTGCCGGCCAACAGGACGCGCAGATAAAACCGGCATTCGGGATCGGTCAGATAGTGGCGCAAGCCGCGTCCGTGCCAGGCGACAAAATGCAGCGCGAAGTTGATGCCTGACAAAACCATGAACACCATGGCGATGAACAGGATGGTCGGATTGTCGTAATAGCCAAAACTGGCGTCGTGGGTGGAAAAGCCGCCGATGGACACTGTGGCGTAAGCGTGACCCACTGCATCAAAGACAGACATTCCGCCCGCCCAATAAGCAAAACCACAAACCAATGTCAGGCAGAGGTAAATCAGAAACAGTGCCTTGGCCGTACCGGTGACCCGCGGCGTGAGTTTGGAGTCTTTCATAGGGCCCGGCGTTTCCGCCCGGTACACCTGCATACCGCCGACGCCGAGCATAGGCAGAATGGCCACAGCAATTACAGCGATGCCGATGCCGCCGAGCCAATGCAGTTGCTGGCGGTAATACAACAGGGAGCGCGGCAACTCATCAAGGTTGGATAAAACCGTCGCGCCAGTGGTGGTCAAGCCAGAGACGGATTCAAAAAAGGCGTCTGTCAGTGACAACCGGGTGGCGTCGGAGAGCATAAATGGCAGGGCGCCGAATACCGCGAGCACGATCCAGAACAGCACCGTGATCAAAAAGCCGTCGCGCGCGCGCAGCTCCTTATGGATGTCGTGCAGCGGATACCAGGCGGAAAGCCCCGTGATCAGAGTAATGGCGAAAGCGAACAAAAAGGTCCAATGACTGCCCTCCTGATACCACAAAGCGACGCCGATCGGCGGCAGGAGCGTCAAGCTGAACATCATCAGCAAAACGCCCAGAACCTTGCAGATAATCGCAGGGCGCATCAGAAGAAGGTAAAGCCAACCTGGAAGAGCCGCTCAATATCGCGGGTGTAGCGCCGGTCGACCAGGAAGACGATTACATGGTCGCCGGACTCTATGCGGGTATCGTCGTGGGCGATCAGAACCTGATAATCCTCCACCTCACCGGCATCGTTTTTCTTGGCGCGCACTATGGCGCCAATGGTCGCGCCGTCCGGCAGATCTATATCCTCCACTGCCCGTCCAACCACTTTCGAACTCTTGCTATCCCCGTGAGCAATCACTTCGATTGCCTCTGCGGCTCCTCTGCGCAGTGAGTGAACATTTACGATGTCGCCGCGACGGACGTGCGTGAGCAGGCTGCCGATAGTCGCCTGTTGTGGCGAAATGGCGATATCGATCTCGCCTCCCTGAACCAGATCCACATAGGCGGGATTGCCGATCAGGGTGAGCACTTTGCGCGCCCCCAGGCGTTTGGCCAGCATGGACGACATGATGTTGGCTTCATCGCTGTTGGTTACGGCGAGAAACACATCCGTGTCCTCAATGTTTTCCTCCAGCAGCAGGTCCTTGTCGGACGAGTTACCGTGCAGAACTATTGTGTGGCGCAGGTTTTCGGCGAGATAGGCCGCACGTCGCTCGTTGTTTTCGATAATTTTGACGGCATAGCGATCTTCCAATTTGGCCGCCAGGCTCAAACCAATATTGCCGCCACCCGCAATCATGATGCGTTTATAGGGGCGGTCCAGGCGGCGCAGCTCGCTCATCACCGCGCGAATATCTTCCCGCGCAGCGATAAAAAATACTTCGTCATCCGCTTCAATCACTGTGGTACCGCGCGGTGTGATGGGACGGTTGCGCCGGTAAATGGCAGCAACTCGGGTGTCCACGCTGGGCATATGGGTGCGGATAAAGCGCAGTTCCTGGCCCACTAGTGGGCCGCCGTAGTAAGCGCTTACAGCAACGATTTGCACCCGTCCTTCGGCAAAGTCCACCACCTGCAAAGCGTCCGGATGCTGCACCAGCCGATAGATATAGTCTGAAACTATCTGTTCCGGGCTGATGATAACGTCCACGGCAAACGCGTCCTTGCCGAACATGCCGGGGTAGGAAGCGTATTCCTGGGAGCGGATTCGGGCGATCTTGGTGGGGGTGTTGAACAGGCTGTGGGCGATCTGGCAGGCCACCATATTGGTTTCGTCATCGTTCGTGACGGCGATCAACAAGTCCGCGTCTTCGATACCGGCCTGCAACAAAACTGAAGGGTGCGAGGCATTGCCGGCAACTGCCCCTATATCGATACGGTCGCGCAGTTCGCGCAATGCGGTTTCATTGCGATCCACAACCGTGATGTCGTTGGCTTCGCTGGAGAGATTGACGGCGAGCGTCCCGCCGACTTGTCCGGCACCGAGGATGATGATCTTCATGATGACAAGCTCTTTACCGAAGGCGTAAACGCAATCAAGGCGCTTGGGTTTTCCTTAGCGCCGCATAATAAAACCCGTCGTGGCCGCCATGTTGGGGCAACAATTGCCGCCCAAATGGCCGTGTAATCCCCCATTCCGCCTCGATCGCCAGATGTTCGGCGTCTGAGTGATCGGCGAGAAATGCAGCGATATTGTGTTCATTTTCCTGCGGCAGCACGGAACAGGTGGCGTAAACCAAAATGCCGCCCGGTTTTAAGGTGCGCCAGAGTTCGCCGAGCAGCTTGCGCTGCAAGGCGGCCAGCTTAGCAATATCGTCAGGGCGCCGCAGCAACTTGATATCCGGGTGCCGGCGGATAACGCCAGTGGCGGAACAAGGGGCGTCGAGCAGGATCCGGTCGAATGGCCGGCCGTCCCACCAGCTGTCCAACTGCGCCGCATCCGCCGCCTTCAAAGTGGCATTCAATCCCAGGCGCTGCAGATTGTCGCGGACGCGGGCCAGGCGTTCCGCATCGACATCCAGCGCTATCACCTCTTCCAGACCGGCTTCTCTTTCAAGGATATGACAGGTTTTGCCGCCGGGCGCGGCGCAGGCATCCAATACCCGCTGACCCGGCGCAAGTTGCAGCACATCCGGGGCCAGCTGCGCAGCTTCGTCCTGCACGCTGACGCGGGCCTGCTGAAAACCCGGAAGGTCTTGCACCGGTCGGGCTTCGCTCAAAGTGATGCCGTCGGCAGCAAAAGCGCAGGCGGTCGCATCAATTCCCGCTTCTTTCAGCGCGACCAAGTATTCATCGCGGGTGTTGTGACGCTTATTGACGCGCAAGGTAAACGGCGGGCGCTGATCGTTATTGACGAGAATCGTCTGCCACTGGTCCGCCCAGGACTTTTGTAAAAGCTCGATTAACCAGAGTGGGTGATTGAACTGGCCTTCCGTATCCGTCGGCGTCAGTGAATCAAGCTTGCGCTGTGCATTTCGCAAAACCCCATTGATCAGACCCTTTGCCCAAGGCTTTTTTAGTCCTACCGCAGATTCCACGGTAGCGCCTATAGCGGCATGGTCGGGGATGCGGGTGTGGCGCAGCTGATATAAGCCGAGATAGAGCAGCGCCAAAACGTCTGAATCTTTGCTTTTCAGAGGCTTTGGCAGAAGTTGTCGCACGATCGATTGCAGTTCGAAGAAATACCGGCATACGCCGAAACACAGCTCCTGCAGCAGGGCTCGATCTTGCGCGGTTAAATTAGGTGTCGATGGCAGCGCTGCGAGGGAGCGTTCGCCTTTGATTACCTCAGCGAGAACCCGCGCAGCGAGGGTGCGGACATTGGCTGTCATATGCCTAGCACACTGCCGGCGCGGACCTTACCTGCCAGGCCGTTGAGAAGATCTTTGACCGCCATGGCTTTTTTGCCCGGCAGTTGCACTATTTGCAAGGCCAGCGCGGTGTTGTTGCCGCAAGCGACTACCAGCTCGCCATCAACGGAAACCAAGGTGCCCGGCTCCGCTGATTTCGCCAGCTGGCGGCTCTCGGCAGCGTAAATGCGCAAGTTCTCGCCATTTAGCAGCGTAAAGGCGACCGGATAGGGGTTAAATGCGCGAATTTGACGATTGAGCTGTTCGGCGGGCTTGCGCCAATCGAGCAAAGCTTCTTCTTTTGTCAGTTTGTGTGCATAGGTTGCCGACGAGTCATCCTGCGGCTGTGCCACGAGACTGCCTGCGGCCAATTGATCCAGCGCATCGAGCAAAGCGGGTGGACCCAATTCCACCAAGCGGTTGTGCAGATCCTGCGCGGTATCCTGCGGCAGGATCGGACAGGTGCGGGTCAGCAACATAGGGCCGGTATCGAGGCCAATTTCCATCTGCATAATGGTGATGCCGGTCTCGGCGTCACCGGCTTCTATGGAACGCTGAATCGGCGCCGCGCCGCGCCAGCGCGGCAACAAGGAGGCGTGGACATTCACACAGCCCAACCGGGGTATAGCCAACACCGCCGCGGGCAAGAGCAATCCATAGGCGACCACCACCATCAGATCTGCGTTATAGGCGGCCAAAGTGGCTTGGGCTTCCGGATCTTTCAACGTGAGCGGCTGTTGCACTTCCAAACCGGCGTTAAGGGCAATTTCCTTAACCGGGCTGGCTTGCAGCTTCTTGCCCCGCCCCGCCGGGCGATCCGGTTGGGTGTAGACGGCGGTAACTTGATGATGGCTATTGAGAAGGGCCTGAAGGTGGTGCGCGGCAAATTCAGGTGTGCCGGCAAATACGATCTTGAGCCCATTGCTGCTGGACATGGGGGAGAATTCCGCCTTGTAAATAGGAAGGAGGGATCAGGCTTCTTTACGGTGCTTTTCCAACTTGGCGCGGATGCGCTGGCGCTTCAGGTTGGACAAGTAGTCGACAAACAGCTTGCCATTGAGGTGGTCGCATTCGTGCTGGATGCACACGGCCAGCAGACCTTCCGGCTCAATGGTGAAGGGTTCGCCATTGCGATCCAGGGCAGTGACGCGCACGTGGCGTGGACGCGTGACCTTTTCGTAAAAGCCAGGAACGCTCAAGCAGCCTTCTTCATAATCGAACAGTGTCTCATCGAGCACTTCGATTTTGGGGTTGATGAACACCAGCGGTTGGTCGTGATTTTCGGACACGTCAATAACCACAACTTGTTCGTGGACGTTGACTTGCGTAGCCGCAAGGCCAACTCCAGGAGCGTCGTACATGGTCTCGAACATGTCGTCGATCAATGTACGTATGCGGTCGTCGACCGTCTCCACAGGTTTGGCGTGGATACGGAGACGTGGGTCAGGGAATTCAAGTATGGTTAAACGTGCCATTGGCCTTTGTGACAAACTTCTCTAGTAAACGGGTAAATGTCGCTGCTAACATTAATCCAATAACAGTTGTTAAAGGCGACCTCTGCCGGTTCCGGCTTTAAACCCAGCAGCATTCGACTACTATAATAACTTAAACATCTCTAGGGCCGCATGGTACAGGACCTCCGAATATGAAAAAACGCATTTTGGGATTGCTGGGCGCATGTTTGTTGCTCGGCCAGGCAATAGCGCAAGAGCCGGACATCAAGGCCAATTACCCCGAGCAGTACACGGTAGTGAAAGGCGATACCCTCTGGGACATTTCCTCTACCTTCTTAAACAATCCCTGGATGTGGCCGGAGATCTGGCACGTCAACCCGCAGATATCCAACCCTCACTTGATCTACCCCGGCGACGTCATTCGCCTAGTGTACTTCGACGGCAAACCCCGCCTTGTGGTCGACACCTCCAACCGAGTAGTGAAATTGTCGCCGGAAGTTCGCGTCATTGACGCCGATCAGGCAATCCCGGCAATCCCGCTGAATAAAATCAACAACTTTCTGTCTCGCAGTCGCATCGTTACCCAGGCTGAATTGGATCGCGCTCCCCATGTGGTGTCCGGTGAGGCGCAACGTCTGGTGTTGGGCAAAGGCGACCGTCTCTACGCCCGCGGTCAGTTCGATGACGACGTTTCCGTTTACGGCGTATACCGCAAAGGCGATATCTACGTAGACCCCGAAACTGGCGAATTGTTGGGCATTCAGGCGATTGATATAGGCTCTGGCAGAATGCGTGCGCTGGACGGCGAGATCGCCACTCTGCTGATGACGCGCACTACTGAAGAAGTCCGCGTGGGCGACCGCCTGCTGGCCGACGAATCCCGCACCATCGATTCCACTTTCTTCCCGTCCGCACCGAAAACCGAAGTCAACGCACAGATTATTGCTGTGGAAGGCGGTGTAACTCAGGTCGGTAAAATGGATGTGGTCGTGATCAACCGCGGTGACCGCGAAGGTATGGAAGTTGGCAATGTGCTGGCAGTCTATAAGCGCGGTGGTAAAGTGAAAGACCGCGTCAAAGGTGACATTGTGACTCTGCCGGATGAGCGCGCGGGATTGGTAATGGTGTTCCGCACCTTCGAAAAATTGAGCTTGGGATTGGTACTAGAAGCGGATCGTCCGCTGGCCATCAAAGACCTGGTGCGCAATCCCTAACACTTATTTACAACACCTACGTACTATTGCGTGTAAAAGCCCCTTTTATGGGGCTTTTCTTTACCGTGACAGCCAAGTTTCTAGCTGATAGGCTTTCACCTCATTCGTTAGATTTTCATGGATGAATGTCATGTTGACTTCCATTGAACAGATTTTGCTGCTGCAACGCCTGCCCGAAACAGGTTCGGGCACTTATTGGCGTTTGTTGGACGAATTTCCCGTTCTCAATACCGCCTTGGAAGCCCCCATCGACGTTCTGTCTAAAGTTCTCTCCCCCGCCGCCTGCAACACCCTGATGGAATACCGCGAACGCGGTGAAGACAGCGCTGTAATGCGCCAGGTGCGCACAGATCTGGCCTGGCTCAGAGAGCGCAATATTCAGCTGCTGGATACCCATAGTGAACACTATCCGCCGCTGCTGCGCGAAATCCGCCGACCGCCGCCGCTGCTCTATGTATGGGGAGATCCGGCGGTTCTGTCACTGCCGCAAATTGCCGTGGTCGGCAGTCGCAGCCCTACTCCGGGTGGGCGCGACAACGCCATTCAATTTGCCAAAGAGCTCGCCGCTGCCGGTGTCACTATCACCAGCGGACTTGCCTTGGGAATCGATATAGCCGCGCACCAGGGCACTTTGAACGTCAATGGCAAGACCATTGCGGTGCTCGGCACCGGCATAGATCAGATATACCCACAGCGGCATTTTCAGATCGCGCAGGAAATCGTTGAACACGGCGGCGCGGTGATTACCGAATTTCCGCTTGGGGTTCAGCCATTGCCGGCCAATTTCCCGCAGCGCAATCGCATTATCAGTGGCTTGAGTCTCGGGGTATTGGTGGTCGAAGCGGCGGTTAAAAGCGGCTCCCTGATCACTGCCCGCTACGCGTTACAACAAAACCGCGAAGTCTTCGCCATCCCCGGTTCCATCCACAATCCTCTCAGCCGCGGCTGCCACGCACTTATCAAAGACGGCGCCAAACTGGTGGAAACTGCCCAGGATATAGTCGACGAATTGCGCGGTTTTTTATCGATGAAATGGCAGGAGTTGGAAGACCCGACCCGCGCAGCTCTGAAAGTCGCTGGCGAGCTGGTCGAAAACGAACATGAAGGACGCATTCTGGCGGAATTGGGATACGACCCGGTTTCCCTGGATACCCTGGTAGCGCGAACCGGTTTGGGTGCTGGTGAATTGATGGCCGCGCTGCTGACCATGGAGCTGAAAGGACTGGTGGGCAATATGGGCAGCGGCTACGCGCGGGCGATCCCTATGGAGCGAGCGCTGGACTTGTCGCTCAAGCTCAACTGAGGTACTTTTGCCGGCCTTCGACTGCATATGCCGTGAACAGTGGCGGCGCCGGAAATCTGAGTGAACTATCTCGCCCATCCCTTAATTCATTTGGCCGCACAACACGTCATTTCCGGCGGTGTGGTGGCCTACCCTACTGAAGGCGTTTGGGGACTTGGCGCCGATCCTTTCAATCAACAAGCCGTTAATACCATCCTGCAGCTCAAGCGCCGTCCGGTGCACAAAGGTGTGATTCTGGTTGCGGCGCATATTCAACAATTTGAATTTATTTTGCGGCATCTGGATTCCGCGCAGCGGCAGGCACTGGCATCCTCCTGGCCTGGTCCACATACTTGGCTGGTGCCTCACTACAACGAAATTCCCTATTGGATCTGCGGGGATCACGCCACGGTCGCGTTGCGCGTCAGTGCTCATCCGGTGGTAAAAGCCTTGTGCCAATTGGCAGGCCCCTTGGTATCGACCTCGGCAAATCCGCAGGGCTTGCCGCCGGCGCGCACGGGATTTAAAGCGCGCTGTTATTTTGCCGACCAAGTCTTGTACGCGCCGGGCCAGGTTAATAAAAACGCTAATCCCAGCACTATTCGCGATCTGGCGACCGGCCAGATCATTCGCCCCTGACAAATTGGTAAACCTATGAATCAGCCGGACAAACACGCGGTTAAAACCTATTTGATGGATCTTCAGGAACGCATTTGCAGCGCCCTGGAAAAAATTGACGGTGGCAAGACCTTTGTCGAAGACCAATGGGAGCGGGAAGAAGGCGGCGGCGGACGCTCGCGCGTGTTGGCGGAAGGCGATGTGTTTGAAAAAGGCGGGGTCAATTTCTCCCATGTGATGGGGGCACGCATGCCTGCGTCGGCGACGGCGCATCGCCCAGAACTGGCCGGGCGCAGCTTTGAGGCCATGGGGGTGTCCCTGGTGATGCATCCGCGCAATCCATATGTTCCCACCAGCCACGCCAACGTGCGCTTTTTTATTGCGGAAAAACCCGGTGAAGCACCGGTGTGGTGGTTTGGCGGCGGCTATGACCTGACGCCCTATTACGGTTTTGACGACGACTGCAGACACTGGCATCAGACCGCTGCAGCGGCATGCGCGCCTTTTGGCGCGGACGTTTATCCAAAATACAAACGCTGGTGCGACGAGTACTTTTTCCTCAAGCACCGCAATGAACCGCGCGGTGTTGGCGGTTTGTTTTTCGACGATCTCAACGAACCCGGCTTCGACCAGAGCTTTGCCTTTATGCGTTCCGTCGGCGACAGCTATATCGATGCCTACGGGCCTATAGTTGAGCGGCGCAAAAATACCTCTTACGGTGAACGCGAGCGCCAGTTCCAGCTTTACCGACGCGGCCGCTATGTGGAGTTCAACCTGGTTTACGACCGCGGCACCTTGTTCGGTCTGCAAACCGGCGGGCGCACCGAGTCCATTTTGATGTCCCTGCCGCCCTTGGTGCGCTGGGAGTATGACTGGCACCCGGAACCCGGCACACCTGAACATGCGTTATATACCGATTATCTGAAAGCGAGGGAGTGGCTCTGACCATGGATCGTTACGCGGTGGTTGGCAATCCGATTGCCCATTCCAAATCTCCGATGATTCATCAGCGCTTTGCGCAGCAGACCGGGCAGCAACTGAGTTATGAAAAAATCCTGGTGGATCTCTCCGCTTTCGACGAAGAAGTCTGCAGTTTCTTCGCCCTTGGTGGCAAAGGCCTCAATGTAACCGTGCCCTTCAAAGAGGATGCTTTCCGCTACGCGGATGAGCTCACGCCGAGAGGCAAGCAGGCGGGCGCGATCAATACGCTGGCCATCCGCAGCGATGGCACTGTGTTGGGAGACAACACGGATGGCGCAGGGCTGGTGGCGGATCTGCTCAATCTCGGTTGGCAAATTCAGGGCAAACGCATCCTGTTGCTCGGCGCCGGCGGCGCTGTGCGCGGTGTGGTGGGGCCATTGCTGGCGCAGCAACCGCAGGAAATCGTGATCGCCAATCGCACGGTGGAAAAAGCTGAAGCCGTAGCGGCGAGTTTTGCGTCGGACGTCTTGAAGAGCAGCGGCTACGCCGAACTGGCAGGCCAGTTCGATCTGGTGATCAACGGCACTTCGGCCAGTTTGGGTGGCGAGGTACCGCCGCTGCCGGAAGGTTTGCTCAATGGCAACACCCGCGTCTATGACATGATGTACGGCGCAGAGCCGACGGCGTTTTTAAAATGGGCGGCTGCCCAGGGTGTCACATCCTTGTCCGACGGATTGGGAATGCTGGTAGAGCAGGCGGCAGAGGCGTTTGAACTGTGGCGCGGCGTGCGCCCGGATACGGCGCCGGTGATCCAGTCCCTGCGCGCCGAAATGGCCAAATCCGCCTGATCAGGCAGGCGGATTCAGATATTCGTTTTTCAGCTTTACGTAATTCTGGGCGGAGTACAAAAAGAATTGCCGCTCACTGTCTTTCAGTGGGCGGACCTGCTTACACGGACTGCCCACATACAAAAAGCCGCTTTCCAGGCGCTTGCCCGGCGGCACCAGACTCCCCGCTCCCACAATGACCTCGTCTTCGATCACGGCACCGTCCAGCACAGTAGCACCTATGCCGATCAATACTCGATTGCCCACGGTGCAGCCGTGCAAGCAGGCTTTATGGCCGATGGTGACATCGTCGCCAATGGTCAGCGGCCAGCCGCCCGGGTTGTAATCGCTGGCATGGGTGATGTGTAACACGGCATTATCTTGAACGCTGGTGCGCGCACCTATGCGGATGTGGTGCATATCGCCGCGGACAATGGCGCCGGGCCATACGGAACAGTCGTCCCCTAAAACGACATCACCAATCACCACGGCTGCCGGGTCGACGTAAACATTGTGGCCGAGCACAGGTCGCTGGTTTTTAAAGGGGCGTAAGGAGTCGGACATGGAATGCTCCTGTCAAAAAGGGATTCACGTATGATAAACCAATCACGATTTTTCTCAGGGGAAGTTTGTATGTCTGCTAATCCATTACTGGAGCACCACCGCCTGCCACCCTTCCGGGCTATTCAAGCGGCCCATGTGCTGCCCGCTGTGCAAACCTTGACGGAGAGCAACCTGGCGCAGTTGCAGGCGCAGCTGGAGCAGTTGGGCGAACCGGATTGGCAGACCTTGGTGGAGCCTTTGGAAGAGCGCGAGGATTTGCTGAATCAAGCGTGGTCGCCGGTCAGTCACCTCAATGGCGTCGCCAACAACCCGGAATTGCGCGAAGCCTACAACCGCAGTATCGCGTTGCTTACCGACTACAACACCAAAATCGGCCAGAACGTCGCGCTGTTCAAAGCCTATGAAAAACTGGCTGCCAGTGAGCAGTACAAAACACTGACTGTGGCGCAACAGACCACCGTGCAGAATGCCCTGCGCGATTTTCGCCTCGCCGGTGTTAGCTTGGACGAGGACAAAAAGAAACGTTACGGCGAAATTCAGACGCGTTTATCCGAGCTGAGCAACCAGTTCTCCAATAACGTATTGGATGCAACTCAAGGTTGGTTCAAACACATCACGGATAGTGCTGAACTGGAAGGACTGCCGGAATCCGCCGTTGCCGGGGCCGCGCAGGCGGCCAAAAACAAAGGGCTGGAAGGTTGGGTGTTGACCTTGGATGGCCCGGTTTATTTGACCGTGATGACCCAGGCCGCCAACCGCGAATTGCGCCGGCAGATGTACGAAGCCTATATGACGCGCGCGTCTGATCAGGGGCCTACTGCCGGCCAGTGGGACAACACCGCGCTCATCGAAGAAATTCTGCAGCTGCGCCAGGAGTTGGCGAAGTTGCTGGGATTTAGCAATTACGCGGAACTCTCCATAGCGCCGAAGATGGCGCAAAGCACCGAGCAGGTTCTGTCATTCCTCAATGAGCTGGCGCAAAAGTCCCGCCCGCAGGCAGAGCGGGATCTGGCCGAATTACGCGAATGGGCGCGCCGCGAACACGGTATGGAAACCCTGGAAGTGTGGGATGTTTCCTATTACTCCGAGCGTCTTAAAGAAGCGCGCTACCAGATTTCCCAGGAAGTATTACGACCCTATTTTTCCCTGCCCAAGGTTCTCGACGGACTGTTTTCCCTGGTCAACAAACTGTTTGGCATTGAGGTCAAACCGGCGGAAGGTGTGGAGGTATGGCACCCGGATGTGCGCTTCTATCAAATCAGCCGCAAGGGCGAGCCCCTCGCCTATTTCTACCTCGATCTATTTGCGCGCGAAGGCAAACGCGGTGGTGCCTGGATGGCGGAGTGCCGTGTGCGGCGGAAAACGGCGCAGGGGCTGCAATTGCCGGTCGCCTATCTCGTGTGCAATTTCAATGCACCCATTGGCGACAACCCGAGCCTGCTGACGCACAACGAAGTCACCACCTTGTTCCACGAGTTTGGCCACGGTTTGCACCATATGCTGACGCAAGTGGATGTTGCCGCTGTCAGCGGTATCAACGGTGTCGCCTGGGATGCGGTGGAGCTGCCCAGCCAATTTATGGAGAACTGGTGCTGGGAGCCGTCAGTGTTGAAAAGCCTGTCCGCTCACTACAAAACCGGCGAGTCGCTCTCGGATGAACTGATCGAAAAATTGCTCGCGGCAAAAAATTTCCAGGCTGCCCTGATGACAGTGCGTCAGATCGAGTTTGCCGCCTTCGATTTTCGTCTGCATATGGAATACGGCACCGCCGGCTTCCCCGGTGTGCAGGCGCTGCTCGACCAAGTGCGCCGCGAAGTGGCGGTGTTGATTCCACCGACGTTCAACCGCTTCCAGAATGGTTTTAGCCATATTTTTGCCGGTGGTTATGCGGCGGGTTATTACAGTTACAAATGGGCGGAGGTGTTGTCGGCCGATGCTTTTGCTGCATTTGAAGAAAACGGTTTGTTCGATCGCGCGACCGGCGAACGCTTCCTGCATGAGATTTTGGAAAAAGGCGGATCGGAAGATGCCATGACACTGTTCCGCAGATTCCGCGGCCGCGATCCGGATTTGGCTGCCCTGTTGCGACACTCGGGTATAGGCGCATGAGTACACCCAAACGACGTTTTGTTGCAGGCGCTGTCTGTCCCCGTTGCAAAGCGATGGATCGCATTGTGATATATCGCATCGACGACATCGATTATCGCGAATGCGTCGAGTGCGGTTTCAAAGATGAAATGCGCTTCAAACCGGTGGTGCGGGAAATTCAAACCCGGGTGAATACGCCGGAAGAAAAACTGGCGGAAGAAACTCAGGTGGTGAAAATTCTGGGGCCGATTCCGACGAAAAAACCGGATAAGACTTAGCTATCAAAATCAGGATGAAAGTTTCTTGTTAGTGTTCGGTTACTTTCGTTGAGGTCAAACTATTAAAGCTAAGTTGGATATCCGAATCTTCACTCAACAAGCAGGGCCAGTCCTGTAAGCTTTGCAACTGGCTCGCCTGTGGATGACGTTTGACGAATTCTTTTAATTGTTCGTCGAGATTGTTCGGCTGAAACAGTGTTTCTACCGCATAGAACACGGCCATATCCAATTTGCTGGCAAACTCTTCCCCCAACAGCTCGTACACCAGAATATTGGCCAGGGAATTGTCCATGGGTGCGAGCGGTGTCCCACATAACATCAACAACCGATCATTGATTTCTTCCATCAGTCGGTGGGTCAGATAGGCCTCATCGATCAATTCTTTCAAGCCGCCTTTTTGTTCGATCTCTTCTGGAGGCTGAAGAAAGAAATCGGTGGCAATGCGAATAAACACTCCGCCGTAAGGCTCAATGCCACTGCGTTGCATGGACTCGTGCAATGCCTGCAAAAAATCCGGCGCGTACTCGATATAGCGGATGACAAACTGCAACAGCGCTGCAACCGGGTCACCTTGAGGTAAACGAATACTTCGGTGCAGGCGCGGCACCAGCAGCGTCAAATAGTTTTTCAGATGATGGGTTGTCTCTTCGTGAATGCGCGCACGCGCGATGCATTCACGAATGAGAGCCAAGTTTTGTTCGGTCATACAGAGACACACACTGCACCGGTTGTACCGGCTATCAAATCATTACTCGCGTAATGTGTCGTTGAAGTGCTTCTTATGTATGCAAAGAAAAAAGTGTCAAAGGTCGCCTTTTAGTTTCGTTTCGCTATTAAAAAAATTTTTTAAACAGCCAAACAAAATAAATAACCCTTGGTGTGCGCCATAACGAAGCAGACGAATCCAAAGAAGATAGATGAGCTTCGCTAAAACTCCTAGAAATTTAGTTACAAAAAATAATTGGCTGGACGATCGGGCGAAAATGAGAGGATAAAAGCGCCAAAGCCGCCTATGCTGAGATATAGAAAAAAGAAATGGGACGCACTGAGCGTTAGTTGAAACGAGCATTTTAAGCGTTGACCTTTAAAAGGTTTTATGGCTTGCTATGACCCTGTTTTTGGGGGTGGTCTTGCGCAGAAGCCGTTTGCACTCCGTCCCTGAGCGGCCGGAAATCCGCGCCGCAGAAGTGAATAACGAATGCCTGGGATGCAAATCCCGAAAAGAATAACAAGATTACTTTTTTCACTTTCCCTCACAAAAAAACAACACGGAGACGGGGCGATGTTAGGCAAATCGAAACGGTTGTTGGTGTTGCCGCTCTACGCAGTTCTAAGTGCAGGCCTACCTGCCTTAGCGTGGGCGTCAGAATGGCCGCTGAACATGACTGAAGGGGTAACATCGATAAGTCGGCAGGTGCACGGTTTGCACATGCAGATTTTTTGGTGGTGTGTTGCCATTGGTGTCGTGGTGTTCGGTGTCATGTTTTACACCATGTTTGTTCACCGCAAATCACGCGGGGTAAAGCCAGCCCACTTTCACGAAAATGTGGCTCTCGAACTGACATGGACGATCATTCCGATTTTGATTCTGGTCGCAATGGCCGTTCCTGCCACGAAAACACTGGTCCATATCTACGATACTGAGGATGCGGATCTGGATATTTTGATCACCGGCTATCAATGGAAATGGAAGTACGAATATCTGGATGAGAACGGTGACAACATCAGTTTCTTCAGTCTCCTCAGCACCCCCCGCAGTCAAATCGAAAATGCTGAAGCAAAATCCCCGGAATACCTGCTCGAAGTTGATGAGCCAGTCTATATCCCCATAGGTAAAAAAGTCCGCTTTTTAGTTACTGCTGCTGACGTTATCCACTCCTGGTGGGTACCGGCGCTGGCGGTCAAACGCGATGCGATTCCAGGTTACATTCACGAAGCCTGGACCAAAGTTGAGCAACCCGGTGTTTTCCGTGGCCAATGTACAGAGTTGTGCGGTAAAGACCACGGTTTTATGCCGGTTGTGGTGCACGCCGTAGAGCAAGCAGAGTTCGATGCGTGGCTCGAGGGCAAACGTGAGAAGGCTCGCCAGATTGCCGAAGCAGTAAAGCAGACGCTGACTTTCCAAGAACTCTACGACCAGGGTGAAGCGGTTTACCAGAAGAACTGCGCCGCTTGCCACCAGCCGGACGGCAAAGGTATTCCAGGCACTTTCCCCGCAATCATCCGCAGTCCTATAGCCACCGGCCCAGTCGCAGGCCATATCAATCGGGTGGTAAACGGTGGCGCCGGTATGCCTCCTTTCGGAGAACAGTTAACACCGGTGGAAATCGCCGCAGTGGTGACATTCCAGCGCAATGCATTTGGCAACAATATGGGCGATCAGATTCAGCCCATTGATGTCGTTAATTTCAAGCAAGGCCAATAATAAGGAGAACATCTTATGGCACATGGTCCTGCGAAAGGTTTAACCCGCTGGTTATACACCACCAACCACAAAGACATTGGTTCCATGTATTTGTGGTTCAGTTTTGCAATGTTTTTTCTCGGCGGTATTTTTGCTCTGGTAATCCGCGCAGAATTGTTTGAACCCGGTTTGCAGATAGTGCAGCCCGAATTCTTCAACCAGATGACCACCATGCACGGTTTGGTGATGGTGTTCGGTGCGGTGATGCCGGCGTTTGTCGGTTTGGCGAACTGGATGGTGCCCATGATGATCGGTGCACCTGATATGGCGCTGCCGCGCATGAATAACCTGAGCTTCTGGATTCTGCCTTTTGCCTTCGCAATGCTCGCTTCCACCCTGTTTATGGAAGGCGGCGGTCCTAATTTCGGTTGGACTTTCTACGCACCTCTGTCCACCACCTATGCGCCCCCCAGTGTGACGTTTTTTATCTTCGCGATTCACATCATGGGTGCCAGCTCCATCATGGGTGCCATCAATATCATTGCCACCATTCTGAATATGCGCGCGCCCGGCATGACTCTGATGAAAATGCCGTTGTTCGTATGGACCTGGTTGATTACGGCCTATCTCCTGATTGCCGTAATGCCGGTGTTGGCAGGAGCGGTCACCATGATGCTGATGGATATCCACTTCGGCACATCCTTCTTTGATGCCGCTGGTGGTGGTGACCCGGTTCTGTTCCAGCACGTGTTCTGGTTCTTCGGTCACCCCGAGGTATACATCATGATCCTGCCGGCGTTTGGTGTGGTGAGTGCCATTATTCCCACCTTCGCACGCAAGCCGTTGTTCGGTTACTCCTCCATGGTGTACGCCACTGCCGCTATCGCGATTCTCAGCTTCATGGTATGGGCGCACCACATGTTCACCGTCGGTCTGCCTTTTATCGGTGAATGGGTGTTTATGATTGCGACTATGGCTATCGCGGTGCCGACAGGCGTTAAGGTATTTAACTGGGTAACCACCATGTACAAAGGTGCCCTGACGTTTGAGACGCCTATGCTGTTCTCTATCGCCTTCGTGATTCTGTTTACCATCGGCGGATTTTCCGGTCTGATGTTGGCGATTGCTCCAGCGGACTTCCAATATCACGACACCTACTTTGTGGTAGCGCACTTCCACTATGTGTTGGTGCCGGGCGCGATCTTTTCCATCACCGCAGCGGTTTATTACTGGCTGCCGAAATGGTGTGGCCGCATGTATGACGAAGTGTTGGGCAAAACGCATTTCTGGTTGGCATTTATCGGTCTCAACCTGACGTTCTTCCCCATGCACTTCTCCGGACTTGCCGGTATGCCGCGCCGTATTCCGGATTACAACCCGCTGTTTGCCAACTGGAACATGCTGTCATCCGTAGGCGCATTCCTGTTTGGCGCGGCGCAAGTACTCTTCCTCTACATTGTTATCCGCGCGATCGTCAGCGGCCGCAAGGCGACGGATCAAGTATGGGAAGGCGCACACGGTTTGGAGTGGACGGTGCCCTCACCTGCGCCCTACCACACCTTTACGACACCACCGAAAGTGGATTAAGGGGGAGCGGTTATGGAAAAGGGCACGCGTAAAACCGTTTTGCGCCTGGCTCTATCCGCCGTTTTGATGTTTGTTGCGGTGTTCACCATTATGCCGCCGCTTTACACGCTGCTATGCGAAGTCACCGGCCTGCGCAAGGTCGGTGGCGCTTACGAGGCGGAAGAAATCAAGGTAGACGCAGAACGTTGGGTGAATGTGCAATTTGTGGCGACTCACAACGACGCTATGCCGTGGGAGTTTCGCCCTATGACCTACAAAGTGAAGGTCAATCCGGGGCAGAAAACCGTGATCAAATATTTCGCTAAAAATAATACCGATCGCCCCATGGTTGCCCAGGCAGTGCCTAGCATCACTCCCTTCAGTGCCGTGAATTACTTTCACAAAATCGAATGTTTTTGTTTTAACCATCAGCCCTTGGAAGGTGGCGAAAGCGCTGAACTGGGGCTGGAATTCGTGGTGGATCAAGATCTTCCCAAGCAGGTGACCACCATTACTTTGTCGTACACGTTATTTGATATTACCGAGCAGGCAAAACCCGGACTGGCGCAATTAAATTGATGCCGCAGCCCAAACGAATTGGAATTTAACCGCATAACCTTGAATAAGGCGGAGACAACAAGAATGGCTCATCAACACGACGCATCGACATACTACGTACCTGAGCAGAGCAAGCTGCCGCTCATTACCGCGTTCGCCATGTTTCTTACGGTGTACGGTCTGGGCAGTTGGTTCAACAATGTAAGTGCTGGGCCGTTTTTATTTGCCAGCGGATTTTTGCTGATGGCAGGTGTGATGTTCGCCTGGTTCAGTGCGGTGATCAAAGAAAACCTCGCGGGTCTCAATAACGCTCAGCTCAAACGCTCTTATGTGTGGGGCATGGGCTGGTTTATTTTTTCTGAAGTGATGTTTTTCGCCGCCTTTTTCGGCGCACTGTTCTATGTCCGCGTAATTTCTTTACCAGAGTTGGGCACTGCCAATAACAGCGAATTATTGTGGGGTGGTTTCAAACCGGATTGGCCGCTGATGACAACGCCGGATATGGCCGTAAAAGGCGAAGCCGCTAAACATCTGGGACCTGAAGGCAATATGAGCAACCCGGGAATTCTCGGTTGGTTGAGCTGGCTGCCATTTTGGAATACCGTCATTCTGTTGACTTCGAGCTTTACTGTACATTTCGCCCATACAGCGCTTAAAAAGCACAACAAAAAACAATTCAACATCTGGCTGGGTGTTACCGTTTTTCTAGGTATCTGCTTCTTGATTTTGCAGATCGAAGAATACGTTCACGCTTATCAAGAACTGGGTCTGACTCTGCACTCCGGTATTTACGGCGCAACATTTTTTATGCTCACAGGCTTCCACGGCGCTCACGTCACCATTGGAACCTTTATGTTATTAGTGATGTTGTTGCGATCGGTGTTGAAAGGCCATTTCAAGCACGACGATTGTTTTGGTTTCGAAGCGGCCAGTTGGTACTGGCACTTTGTCGATGTGGTGTGGTTGGGTCTCTTTATTTTTGTTTACATTTTGTCTTGATTATTCAACAACTGGCGCCTTGGGCAAATTATCCCAAGGCGCTTTATTTTTTAGCTGACCTGTTTGAATGCCGTAGGCAATTGTCGCCATCAATGCAGCGGCTAACGCGATGCGAATACCGAGAGCGTAAAGCGTCCGTTTGGATTCCGGCACGTTCATGTCCTTCAGAAGAAAAATCAGCGCGCTGGTAAGGCTGATTACGACCGCGATAAAAAGAATCACGATCAGTGCTTTCAACAGCATGATTACATCCTCCACGGGTGAGCAGTGAAAAACCCAGACAAAGATCCGTTTTCCCTGGAATTGAATTGGAAGATCACCATCTTCACGATTTTATTGTTGCCGCTGCTGGTGAGTCTCGGATTTTGGCAATTGCAAAGGGCGGACGAAAAAAGCACCATACAGCAATTAGTCGCTGAGCAACAGGCATTGCCGCCAGCGGAATTGACCGCATCGACTGCAGCGCAAATGACGCCCTATCGCCGCGTGGTTTTTTCTGGAGCCCCTGAAGCAGAGCACATATGGTTGCTGGAGAATCAGCTTTATCAAGGACGTCTCGGTTATCACATGATCGTGCCGGTGGCGTTGAGTGCGGATACGTATGTGCTGGTGAACTGCGGTTGGATTAGTGGCGCAGAACGTCGCGATCAATTGCCTCAGATTCCAGCATTGCCGGAGGCGGCGAGGTTTTTTGGCCAGATCCGCCAACCGAGCTACAACCGTTTTTTACGTGGAGAGGCCTTGGACGCGGGTTGGCCGAAGCGGATTTTGCAAATGGATATTGCCGTTATGTCACAAGCTCTGGGTAAGCCACTATTGCCTTGGGTGATTCAATTGGATGAAACCAGTCCTATGGCACAAACGGTTCATTGGCCGATCGTCAATATGTCAGCGGATAAACATCTGGGTTACGCCGCGCAGTGGTTTTTGATGGCGATTGCGTTAGTAATTTTGTGGGTATTCGCCAATACCAATCTCGGGCGCCGCAAAAAAGAAGTTAAATAAGGGTGATTTGTGAATAACGCAGCTGCGCATAATCAAAAGAAAATGTCATGGCAATTGCTTGCCATTTTAGCTGTATCCATCATTCCCATCGTCGCTGCCTACATCGCATATTACACCGGTTGGGGTGTGCCTCAGGATACTGTGAACGAGGGTGTCCTATTGCAGCCCGCTAAAAATGTTGCGGATCTGCTCACCGAGGCCGAGGGTGATAAACCGCAATTCGCCGATAATTTGCAGTGGCGATTATTGATTCCTGTGCCCGCGGATTGCGACAAAGGCTGCCAGCAAAATCTTTATATCACTCGTCAGGTCCATATTCGCCTTGCAGAGAAAGGCGATCGTGTGGAGCGCTACGCCGTGAATCTCGGCGGTGCTGCCGGAGAGGATTTTCTGCGCAGCATTCAAGCGGAACATCCAGGGTTAAAACATTTTTCTGTTCCACCAAAAACCTGGGAGCGGTGGTTAGCGGGCAGCAATGTGCCGAACAACTTCACGGGCGATCATTACTATTTGCTGGTGGATCAGGTGGGCTTTGCCATGATGTATTACAGCCTGCAGCACGACGGCAACCAGCTGCTCAAGGATTTGAAACGCGTGTTGCGCCACAGCCCGGGAGGCTGAGAGCAACAATAACAACACTGACTCAACGATAACAAATAGGTACTCAGTGGATGTCCAAGGCACAAACAATCAACGCCGATTTCGCAGTATCCAGAACTCACCTGCAACGCCGGCCGTTATTTTTTCTTAGCTTGTTCGCCGTATTGCTGGTGCTGGTGGTTGTGGTGTTGGGTGCATTTACCCGGTTAAGTGACGCGGGGCTCGGTTGCCCGGACTGGCCTGGCTGTTACGGTCATTTGACATGGCCGAAGACAACAGAGGATGTCGCATTGGCGGAAGCGCGTTTCCCGGAAACCCCCGTGGAGCACGATAAAACCTGGCCGGAGATGGTGCACCGCTATTTTGCCGGCACCCTCGGGCTGGTGATCTTCGCCATTGCATGGCTCTCCTGGCGCGCACATCGCACCGATCGTGCAATTCCCTTGCGACTGCCATTGTTTTTAGCCGGTCTTGTTATTCTGCAGGCTGCCTTCGGCATGTGGACGGTCACATTGAAGTTATGGCCCCAAGTAGTTACGGCCCATTTGTTGGGTGGTTTTGCCACCGCTGCGGGCTTATGGCTGCTGGTCTTGCGCCTGAGTGGTTGGAAATTTCCGAGTATCAAATTTTCGCCGGGTCTGAAAACCTTGGCGGCGATTGGATTGTTGGCTGTGGTGATTCAAATCGCGCTCGGTGGTTGGACCAGCGCCAACTACGCCGCTATTGCCTGCCCTGATTTGCCAACCTGCCATGGTGTCTGGTGGCCGCCTGCGGACTTTTTGCAGGGCTTTAATATTTTCCAGCATGTAGGTCCGAACTATCTCGGTGGTCTATTGGATAACCACGCGCGCACTGCCATTCACTTTACCCATCGCCTCGGCGCTGTCACCGTCACCCTGATCTTGATCACCTTAGCCATAAGCCTGTGGCGATCTGGCGCATGGGGCCGCAAGATGACGGTGGTGCTCCTGGCGGTGCTGACACTACAGGTGGGTTTGGGCATCAGTAATGTGTATTGGGTACTGCCACTTCCAGTAGCGGTGGCGCATAACGGCGTCGGTTTGGTTCTGCTGCTGGTTTTGGTTGCTCTGAATTACGGCTTAAGGAAACAACAGCATGTCTGAGAGTATGAGTGAAAGCCGCGAGCGCGCGGTCTGGTCGGATTATTGGGAGCTGTGCAAACCCAATGTAGTCGCTTTGATGATCCTGACTTCCGTAATCGGAATGTTATTGGCAGTGCCCGGAGCCGTGCCTTTGCATATCCTGATTTTGGGCAATCTCGGTATTGCGTTCTGTGCAGGGGCAGCTGCGGTCATCAATCATCTGGTGGATCGCCATGTAGATCAAAAGATGGCGCGCACCTTTAATCGCCCTATCGCCAAAGGTCGGGTCGCGCCAGCGCAGGCTCTGGTATTTGCCTTTACCCTTGGCGGTGTGGGAATGGCGATACTGCTGGTCTATATCAACGCCCTCACCGCTTGGTTGACCCTGGCGTCCCTGCTCGGTTACGCGGTGATCTATACCCTGTTTTTAAAACGCGCGACGCCGCAGAACATTGTCATCGGCGGCTTGGCTGGCGCTGCTCCTCCCCTGCTCGGCTGGACCGCAGTAACCGGCACACTCGACGGTCACGCACTGCTGTTGGTGCTGATTATTTTTGCCTGGACGCCGCCGCATTTTTGGGCGCTCGCAGTGCACCGCCAGAAGGAATACGCCAACGCGGAAATTCCCATGCTGCCGGTCACCCACGGCGAGCGCTACACCAAAATTCATATCCTGTTGTACACCCTGATTCTGTTCGCGGTGAGTTTGTTGCCCTTCGCCACCGGCATGCTGCATTTGATCTATCTCGCAGGCGCGGCGATTTTGGGCGCGATTTTTATTGGTTATGCAGTGAAGATGCTGGTGTCGAATGAGCCGGGCACGGGCATGGCGACTTTCCGTTATTCCATCGTGTATTTGATGCTGCTATTCGGGCTTATGCTGATCGATCACTACACCTTCCCTCTCACCGGTCATGTGGTAGGTTTCTGATGTCGGCACCCGTACCCAGTGAGCTGCAACAGCGCAATATTTTGCGCACGGTGGGATGGCTGGTTTTTCTTATCCTGGTGGTGATCGCGCTGTTCCTGCACAAGTTTTTTTCTCCCCGGGTTATGTCGCCTCAGGAGCTGAGCATCAACGGCGCGGTGGTTTTCGAAAAACCGCGCATTATTCCGCCGTTCGAACTGGTCGATCACACAGGTGCCCCCTTTACGCTGGAGCGTTTACAGGGCAAATGGACGGTGATTTTTTTCGGTTTTACCACCTGTCCGGATATTTGCCCGACGACTTTGGCGACCTTATCCCAGTGGTACAAAAAGCTCGACGGCGATATCAAGAAAAATACTCAGGTGGTGATGCTGACCGTGGATCCGGCGCGCGATACCGCGGAAAAACTGAGCGCGTATATGAAACATTTCGACCCGGATTTTATCGGGGTCACTGGTGAGTTTCTGCCAATTAAAACTCTCACGGATCAGTTGAATGTGGCATTTAATAAGGTTGTGATCGGCGAGGATTACACGGTGGACCACTCCGGCCACTTGGTGCTGATCAATCCGTACGGCCACTACCACGGCATCTTCAAGCCGCCTTTCCAGCTCGGTCAGCTAAAATCCACTTATCAATCCATAGTGGTCAGCTTCCGCCATTAAGCCATGCGCCCCTTTATTCTAATAAGCCTTATCCTCGCCGTCAGTGCGGCGGCGGATACGGTTTATCGCTATCAGGACGAAAAAGGCCGCTGGCATTTCAGCGACCGCAAACCGCAGGTCCCCCACGAAAAACTGCTGGTAGTCACCGCCAATCCCCAGCCCAAAGAACCGCAATTGGTGTATCTGCGCCGCGACGACGACAGCCAGCAGCTCACCGCTATAAACCCGTGGTTTGCGCCAGTGCAATTTGAGGTGCGCGCGGAGGGGCAGAGCATTGTTCGCTGGGTGGTGGAACCGCGCAGCGAAACTCCGGTTTTACACCGCGGCCAGCCGCTGGAATGGCAGTCCCACTACGAATACGTTTTGGTGATGGGCAAACCCGTTCCCCGCAGTGATATGCGCCCGCTGCAACCGCCGGTTCCACCGCAAGGGCGCTATCGCATCAGTCAGGGATTCAACGGTCACTTTTCCCACAAGGAAGAACCTTCACGCCATGCCGTAGATATAGTGATGCAGGTCGGCGATGGCATTCATGCAGCGCGGGATGGTGTGGTGGTCACCGTAAAAGACGACTATCACATGGGCGGAGTTGATAAGTTTTTCTACGATAAAGCCAACTACATCCGCGTATTGCATGACGACCACACCTTCGCCATCTACGCGCATATTTTGTTGGGCAGTGCCCAAGTGAAAGAAGGCGATCGAGTGAAAGCCGGCGATCTTCTCGCCAGCGCTGGCACATCCGGCTATTCCACTGGACCGCATCTACACTTTGCCCTGCAACGCAATGACGGCAACGGCATGGTGTCCGAGCCATTCCGTTTTATGCTCGGCCAAGGCGTATTCAAGCCGGAAGCCGGTCAATGGCTGACGCGCGCGGCGCAATAAACAGGCGTAGAATCGCGGTTTTTATCTCTCCGGAGTTCCTATGACTATATCCAGAATGCCCCTCAGCTATCACGGCTTGGAAGTCTCGCAATTTATTGCCGGATTCTGGCGTTTGAAGCATTGGGGAATGAGCGCAAAGGAGCTGCTGCGATTTATCGAAGAAATCATGGATCTGGGCATTACCACCATGGATCACGCCATGGTGTATCGCAGTGAAGCGCCTTTTGGTGAAGCCCTGGCGCTGCAGCCGGGACTGCGCAAAAAAATGGAGATCGTCACCAAATGCGGTATCCGCCCTGCCGGGTTTGGCCCTCTGGGCGCACAGCGCACCAATCATTACGATTCCAGCGCCGAAGCCATTATCGAATCCGTGGAGGCATCGCTGCGGGATTTGCGCACGGATTATCTGGATGTGCTCTTGCTGCACCGGCCGGATTATCTGATGGATGTACACGAAGTCGCGGAAGCCTTTGCGCGCCTGAAAGCTCAGGGCAAAGTGCGTTATTTCGGCGTATCGAATTTCTCCACTGCGCAGTTCGGCGCCTTGCAGAACGTCTGGAGTGACGGGCTGGTGACCAACCAGATCGAATTGTCGCCCTATCGCATGGAAGCTCTGGACAGCGGCGTGTTGGAGCAATGCGCCACCCACGGCGTCCGCCCCATGTTGTGGTCCTGTCTCGGCGCCGGCTCTCTGTTGAATCCGACGGATGCCAAAGGCCAGCGTCTGTTGGCGACCTTACAACAAGTGCGCGAAGAGTGCGGCGCAGCGAGTGTGGAGCAGGTGGTCTACGCCTGGGTCATGGCGCTGCCGAGTCGCCCGGTGCCTTTGCTCGGCACCAGCAAACTGGAGCGGGTGAAGGATGCGGTGGGCGCGGTGGATGTGCTGCTGACCCGCGAGCAGTGGTACAGCATCTGGGAAGCGTCCAACGGTGCGTCAGTTCCTTAAGCCTGTTGCAACAGGCTGCAAAGCTGCCGTCGAGGTAAAGCCTAATCTCGTCGAGGTAAAAGCAAGCTCAGCGCAAAACACAGGCTGGCCGACAACACAATGCTCGGTCCAGCCGGTGTATCCAGCGTGTACGACAGAACCAGCCCGGCGATAACCGCCACTGTGCCTATCAGGGCGGCGCCGACTGCCATGGTTTCTGGAGATCGACTGAAACGCCGGCTGGTAGCAGCGGGAATAATCAGCAATGCGGTAATCAGCAGCACCCCCACCACCTTCATTGCCAGAGCGACCACTAGCGCAACCAGCGCCATCAACAACAGACGCAGACGCACCACGGGCACACCTTCCACCTGCGCCAGGGTTTCATCCAGAGTGGCGAAAATCAGCGGCTGCCAGAAGCGCCACAAGGTCAGCAACACCAGCCCGCCGATGCCGTAGATGATCAGCAAATCCGTCGCGTTGGCCGTCAGCAGATCGCCGAACAGTAACCCCCAAAGATCGATACGTGTATGTGCCAACAAGCCCGCACACACCAAACCCAGTGCCAATGTTGAGTGGGACAGAATGCCGAGCAGCGTATCGTTCGCCAGCCATTTTTCGTTCTGCAGCCCCACCAGCACACCCGCCAATATCAGGCTGGTGACGATTACCGCCAGCAGCGGGTGAACTTCCAACATCACGCCGAGCGCCACGCCCAACAGGGATGCATGCGCAAGGGTATCGCCGAAATAGGCCATGCGCCGCCATACCACAAAGGCACCCAAAGGCCCGGCAACCAGCGCCACACCGACGCCGCTCAACAATGCGTAGAGTAAAAAGTCTGGAATCATGAGTGGTGGTGCTGACAGTTGGAGTGATCGTGGTGGTGATGGGCGGCGGGCACCACATCGCCGTGCAGGTTGTGTTCGTGATCGTGGTGGTGGGTATAAATCGCGATATCTTCCGCCTGCTTGCCAAACATCTGTAAATATTCCGGATGGCGCGCCACGCTTTCCGGTGCGCCCTGGCAGCAGATGTGGCGGTTGAGGCAGATCACCGTATCGGTTTTCGCCATCACCAGGTGAAGGTCGTGAGACACCATCAAAACCCCGCAGCCCAATTCATCGCGCAGCTCGGAAATATGCCGATACAACTCCGCCTGGCCGATGACATCCACGCCCTGAGTCGGCTCGTCCAGCACAAGCAATTCCGGTTTGCGCAGTACGGCGCGGGTCAATAACACCCGCTGCAGCTCGCCGCCGGAGAGATTTTGCAGCTGCTGGTTGTGCAGCTTGGCAATGCCCAGGCGCTCGCTGTAGTGATGGATCACCTTTTTATCGCTGGACGCCAAGCGCAGAAAACGCTCCACAGTGACCGGCAGATTGTTGTCAAAGCGCAGATGCTGCGGCATATAGCCCAACCGCAGGCGCTCCTGCCGCACTACGCGGCCCTGGGTGGGTTCAAGCAAACCAATGGCAAGATTGACCAGAGACGTTTTGCCGGCGCCGTTGGGGCCGATAAGGGTGACGATCTCCCGTGGGGCGACATGAAAGGACACGCCCTGTAAAACATCCACGCCGTTGCGCCGCCAGCTGACATTCTCGCAAGCGATTAAAGGGGAACTGGTGGCATTCATAGGCAAATCACCCGGATGGGAAGAGGCGGGATACGTTATGATATATCGTCTGCATTTTACCTTTCTGCACTTCGTGCGACGAGCGATGTTTTATATGGCTTCCTTTCTTCCCTTCCGCTGCACTCTGACGAAATTAGTTTTGTTGTTGAGTATGGCGTTGTGCGCCCGGGGTGTAGCGGCGGAAACGGAAAAACTGGCAGTGCTCGCCAGCATCCGCCCTTTGAGTCTTCTAGTGCAGGACTTGACCCAAGGCTTGCCCGTCGAGGTAGCGACGCTCTTGCCGGCCAACGCCGATCCTCATAACTGGTCCATGCGTATGTCCGACCGGACGCGTCTGCAGAATGCTAACCTGATCGTCTGGCTCGGCCCCGACTTCGAAAATTTCCTCGCCAAAACCCTGCACAGCCATAAATCGCTTGCCCATCTGCAACTCGGTGATTTGCCCGCCTTGCAATGGCCGGAGGAGCACCACGATCATCGTGAACACGACCATCACGGTCACGGCCACGATATGCACCTTTGGTTAAATCCCGCCAACGCCATGGAAATTCATCAAGCCCTGGCGGAAAAAATTGTGCAGCTTCGGCCAGCCTGGAAACAAACGGTGCAACACAATCTGCAGCAACAAATCGCGCAGCTGGAAAAATTACAGGCTGATATTCAGCAACGCCTGTCGGCACATTCACAACACCGTTTTATCGCCTATCACGACGCCTACGGCCATTTTGTTGCCGCTTTTGATTTGCACCAATTAAATGCCGTCAACCAATCCTCGGAACAGCGCCTGAGTGCAAAAGCTCTGCATCAATTGCAAAACCAGGCGCGCAATGCGCGGTGTTTAATGGCAGAAAAAAATGCCGAGCAGGAGCAACGGCTGGCGAAAATTTTAAATTTGCCAATGGTGGTTGCAGACGGTTTGGCGTCCGACGCAAAGCTGCAAACCTATGCGGATTTTCTCACGGGTATAGCGGCAGCGTTTGAAACCTGTTTGGCTGGCTCCAAATAAATTTAATAATCCTTTTTCCACATCAACTCAGCCCCCGCCCCACCATTTTCGCTGGTGCCGCTTTGCA
Source organism: Saccharophagus sp. K07 (assembly GCF_014336955.1). GTDB lineage: Bacteria > Pseudomonadota > Gammaproteobacteria > Pseudomonadales > Cellvibrionaceae > UBA5868. Next base: position 484,564 of record NZ_QRAI01000003.1, read on the forward strand.
AGGTTAATTTGGGCGATAACTCGATCTGCACAGAACCGTTCCACGGCTGTGTCGGATTGGGAGAGCGTTTGATTTCCAGATACACCTTTTCATTGATGTATTTGCCCACGCCAACGCTGACACCCGAACCTTCCGAGGTAGATGTATTGTCGATGGTGAGCGTGTCCACCCCGAGCATCTGCCGCGCGCTGTCGACCGGATCAAATCCGCCGCCGCTGCTGAGCGTTCGCACTGCCCCGGCCAAACGAATAGCTTCGAAAGCGGTAATGTCCTGCACCGATTTGCCGAAAATCAGCAGCGACAGAATTTCATCTTCGGGACGTGCCGGCACGGAAGTGAGTTTTAATTTCGGTTCGTCGGCTGTGCCGTATAACTCGGCGGTAATAGTGAGATCTTCAGTGGTGTAGGTAGCCGGAATACGCAAAATTGCACCGTCGTTATTGAAGCGTACTTCACCATTGTTCAGCACAAAACGTTTGCCAAATAAATCGATGCGCCCGCGTCGGGTAGTGAATAATCCCTGATATTCCGGGTTGGTCGCGGTGCCGCGAATGGAAATCCGGCCACCTAATTCCGTATCCAAACCGCGCCCGCGTAAATAGGCCTGGCGCTCCGCGGATATGGTGATATCCAAATGAATCACCGGCAGCGGATTGGCGCGCTTGTCTTGCTCTTCACTTTTAATTTCGGTCACTTCAATTTCCGGAATGCGTGAGGAAATGGCCGATTCCACGCTGGCGTTGAGCGGAGAAATATCCAGCTTCCCCTTAACCCAAAGCTCCTGAAAACTGCCGGATACTTTAACGTCACCCTGCAATTCGCCTTGTAAATCCCGGCGCTGAATCAAGATCAGGTTATCGGCCGTTACAGTCAGTTCCACCGCATCGGGTTGATTGCGCTTGTCTTCACTCCAGTGAATATGGCCGCTCATAGCGAGATGTCCGTCATCGCCGCTGCGTGCCCAGCCATCGGTAAGCCGCAAGGTCTGGCCGTCGCCTTCCAGTGTCAGGCGGATATCTTCCAGCAGTGAACCTGTCGCGGAATTGTTGTAGGTGCCTTGCTGCAGTTGTACCTTGCCGACAAATTCCGGTTCGGCGGCAGTGCCGCGCACGGTCAAGTCGGTAAGGATTTTGCCGTCGATACGATGGCTGCCCAAATCGACAAACATGCGCAAAAAGCGCAAATCCAATTCGCCTTTGGCATCGAGAAAAAGCGGCAAATCCTGCTGGGATCGCCCTTGCAGATAGGGACCGAGCGGCAGAGAAAACGAAAGATTGCCGACCTGGTCATTGTTGTGGGTAAAACCGGCGTGCAGATTCAGTTGTTCGTTTTCGGTGGCGAGGTCGAGCCGCATCATTACAGGCACACGCCCGCGACCGGGACTGGGCATTTGGTCTCTATATTCGAGAAAACCGGCAATCACCGGACTCTGCAGCGAGCCGCTGAATTGCAAGTCGGCTTTCGCTTGTCCATCCACCCGCTGCCAGCCGAACGCCGCCAGTGTTTCTGTCGGCAATCCATCCATATGTAAATGCAGGTTGATGTCGGAGGCTTTGTAATGACCGTCCAAAGTGAGAGCGGGTTTATCAAACAGGATAAGTTCGACTTGCGTCAGCGCCATCGACAAATCCGCCAACTGGCCGACCTGCACAGTGCCGTCGAGGCTTAGCTTGTAAGGCAAACTCTCTGTGGGGCGGGCGTAAGTACCGCTGATCACACTTTGCGTCTGCACTTTCGGCTGCTTTAAATCACCCGATACATGGAGGTTGCCGCTGGCGTTAAAGGTGAGTTCTTGCGGAATCGCCTCGCGGTTTTCCTCGGGCAGAAGTTGCAGCAAATCCTGACTGAGATTTGCAAATTGCAGCTGCAATTTGGTTGACGAGCCTGTCCAGTCGAGACGACCAGAGGCTTTGGCCTCACTTTTTTCCGACAGCAAATGCATGTTGCTGATATTGGCGGATTTCTGCGAGCCGCTGCCGGACAGCGTCAGGGAAAATGCGCGTTTCTGAAATTGTCCGTTCAAGCGCGTATCGATTTGCACAATAGGATCGGTAATCGCTCCGCGCACGGTAAATACTGCGTGATCTGCGCGCACATTTAATTCTTCTGGAATCGGAACATTAAATTGCCGCAGCAGTCCGTCTTCGAGACCGACGACTTTGCCACTCAAATTGCTTTGATTGCCAATCAGATCCAGCTTGCCCTGGGCTTCAACCTGAGTATTGCCAAGGCGCGCGAAACTCGGTTGCAGGGTGACAAGTTTGTTTAACAGGCTACCGGACACTTTGGCGTTGTAAGTGCGTTGCTGATAGGTCGCGGTGGCGTCGACAGTGGCGATCACATTTGGCCAGGTTCCTTCCTCCTGATGTGACCAAGTGACATTTATATCGCCGCTGACGCTACCGCTTTGCAAATCTTCTACCCAAGGTTGAGCCAATTCGAGCGGTAATTGATCGAGATTGATCTGCGCAGACAGGTCTTGTGGCGAATAGCTGCCGCTCAAGCGTTGGCGATTGCCATCGATGATGATCGCCAATTCACTAACCGATAAGGTACGGCTGCTGGTGGTGTAAGAGAGGTTGCCGTTTGCCTCCAACGCATGACTGCTTAAGGATAAGCGCAAGTTTTCCAGGCCTAGCTCAAAAAATCCCGCGTCATGTTCCAAGGTCGCAGCGAAATTAGCCTCAATATCTTGCTCCTTCGGCCATTGAATCAACCCGCCCAATAATCCGCCGGAAGCTTCGCGAAAATCTCCGGTAAACCGCACTTTCTGCGCAGAGAGCGCTTGGGTGTCTATGTGCAAGGCGGTTTCGATGGCCCCTAGAGAAGTAATATCCAGGCGCAATTGCAGAGGATACTGCGGACCAAACGCATCTGCTGCACCGCTGATCTGATAGCTCGGCAACGCTTGCTCGGATACCTGAAGATTGTGCAGATCCAGCTTGTAGACCGACAGATCCTCGAGCGTAACGCGAACTGGTGAGGAAAATTCGCCGCTGGATTTTTCTTCCTCGGGCGGTGTTTCTTCTGCGGAAGGCGAATGGTGATAAGCGATCTGATATGCACCTAAACGGTGGACTAAAAGCTGACGGTCGACCAGTGCTGATGGCGACCAGAGCAATTCCAGTTGCTGTACCTCCACCAGGATCTGGTTTTCCCGGCGGACAATAATTTCATCTGCTCGCCATATACCGAGGCTCGGGGTGCGCAGATTGGTTAACTCGATATAGATGCCGGCATTTTCGGCAAACTCCCCGCCGCGCTTTATCAACCAAAGGCGACCGGATTCCGTGCCCAACAGAATTGTCACAAAGACTGCCGGCAGCACCAGGATCAGTACCAGACAAATCAGGAACCATCGAACCACTCGTTTCCACATCGTCAGAATGCTTGTCCAATGCTGATATAAATTTGCACGCTGTCGTCAGCGACCCCATCTTTTTCCATCGTACGTTTATTCAGAGGCGTCGCTACATCAAATCGAATGGGTGCAAACGATGTGAAATAGCGAATCCCGATCCCGGCCCCCCAAAGAAAATCTTCACCAAAACTTGGATTTTTATCAGGATAGGCATATCCGCCATCAGCGAACACCACAAATCCCCACGAATTACTAAGGCGCAGACGGACCTCAACAGACGTTTCGCCAAAGGATAAACCCCCATCCGGTTCCCCATCCGTTAACAGTCCCACCGCTTGATACGCGTATCCCCGGACAGAACCGCCGCCACCGACGTAATAGCGATGCGCAGCGGGCACCGCTTCCAGACTTTCACCTGTAATGGTTCCGGTCGCTGCGCGCATTGCCAAGGTTGGCTGCAGTTTCCAATCGCTTTCCGTTAGATACACACTCGCGACAAAAGTCGTTTTCACAAACCGGGTGCCGGTGTTGTACAGATTGATAAAGGGGCGGGTCTGCACCCCGAAAGTCCAGCCATAACGGGGGTCGAGAAGGTCGTTGGTGTGAATAAAATCGACCCCGACCGGGAAGGACAAGAGTGCAAAATCTTTTTTCTGCTCGTTTTCGATAGTGCGGCTGAATTCCAGCACTGTGCCGATATTGCCCGTCCAGTTCTGCTTCAGTTCGCGGCTGAGCCTCGCCCCTACCTCGCCAAGCGTGCGTTCATAAGCATCAGGCACTTCATGGGTAATTTCGCTGTGCAGAACCAGTGTCTGACCTTTGCGGCGAAAGTGCGGGACGGTCAACTCGCCGGTCAACCCCCTTTCGATTTCGGAAATTTTGGCTTCCGTCTCCAACCGCTGACCGCGGTGGAACAAATTGCGATGTTCCCATCCCAGGGTCAGGCCGGGACCTATATTGCTGTCGTAACCTATGCCCGCTTTTAAAGTGCGGTGGTTGCGTTCGGTCAGCTCGAATGCGATGGGGACTACACCGTTTTGCGGTGGCGAAGTCGTGACATCAACCCGTGTCAGCAAATTGGTTTGCAGTAGCGCCAGACGGCTCAATTCGATTTGCCGGCGCTTAAAGCAAGCGCCCTTGCCGAAGGTCAGATAAAGCCGGAGGTAATCCTCTTCCAACGAGGTAACACCGGAAATCTGAGTTTCACCAAACACCACGCTAGGGCTGGGAGCCAGTGTGTAAGTAACAAAGGCTTGTTGGGTGCGGTGATCGACTTCCGCGTCATAGTCAACAGCCACTTCATAAAGGCAGTAGCGATCCAACACAAAGTCGCGCACGAAATCCTGTCCTGCCAATACATCCTCTGCGCGCAGCGGGGCGCCTTCGCGTATAGGCAGGCTATTCATCTCGGGAGGCGCTACATCCGCTGGAAAATTTAAGGTGAGCCGCTCGATCCGGTAACGAGGGCCTGGTGTTACCTGATGATAGATTCGCCCGTCGTCAAACGTTGTATTAAGAGTCCCGACAAAATACCCCTCAGAGCGCAACCAGCGGACAATCACATCCCTGTCAAAACGCCCCGCCGCTCTTAAGCGTTTAATCGCTTGAAATTCGGCGCTTTCCTTGCGCTGAATTTTGAGCGCTTCTTCCAATTCTTTTGCCAAGGTTTTATTGCCATTGGCGGAAACGGTAACCGGGAATTTGTCGCCGATTAAAGGGAGATCATCCAAAGCTGCATAACAGATGTCGGCTGTAAATACCGTTAAAAGGAGGGGGAAAAAAAAGCGATAAAAAACAGGCATGATCCAGCTTTAAAGCGAGTTGGACGGCCAGTGTAGCAGCAAAAAAAAGCCCCATACCAGCGAACCGGAGGGGCTAAACAAATAACGCACATTCAGCATGTAGCGTTTCTAGGGAAGAAGTACCGCTATCGTCTTTCGGTGATAGCGGTGGCGATCAGCGACCTGCGTAGCGGGCCTCTAAATCTTGCAAAACTCGTTGCTCGAAATTTACCGCCATCTCTTCAAGAGCATTTTCGGTGTAGGTGTGCAAAGGGATGTACTGTGCAGCCTCTTCTACGACTTCGGGTTTGGCTTCAACAGCCAGACTGGAGCTGGCGCCAGTCTCCGCAATTGCAACAGCCAGGACGGCGGTGGTATTTGCTAATTGTGGAAATGGGGCACCAACCTCACTGGCCAGAGCGCCTTTAGACGCAAGAGCGGCAAGCAGCAGAAAACCAAGCTTGTTCATGTGTGGTCCTCTTAAGGTGGTTGGATACCGAATGTCGATATGGGTGGTCGACATGTCGTGTAAGGGTTTGTGTTACCTTACGTTACTAATGGTAACAAAAAAGGAAGCGTTTGCAAGTCGAAGTGGAAAAAAATTCGTAAATTTCTGTTATCATGTTGATTTATATGGATTTAAAAAATTGATTGTTTTTTATTCGCAGTAACAAAGTAAAAGTGTTACCCGACTTTTAAGATTCGCGTTGACGAATTTTTCATTTTTTAAAAGCCGTTGGTTATAAGAAACCACTCGGTAACACGGATGTGGGCTCTTCGATAAAAAATCGGTAACAGATCGGTTATGCTGCCGCCCTTCCCGCCGTTTCCGATGGTTATTTGTGATGAATCAAGTCCCACCACTCGTGCTGGTAGATGGATCCAGTTACCTCTATCGAGCTTTTCACGCGTTACCCGCGCTCACCAACTCCAAAGGCATGCCGACTGGCGCAGTAAAAGGCGTGATCAATATGGTTCGCCGCCTTGCCAAGGATTACCCCAATAGCCCTCTGGCGGTGGTATTCGATGCGAAGGGCAAGACCTTTCGGGATGACATCTTTGCGGACTACAAGGCTAACCGCCCTCCTATGCCGGAAGAGTTGCGGCCACAGGTTGAGCCCATTTGCCAGATCATCAAGGCGATGGGAATTCCGTTGTTGGTCATAGAGGGGGTTGAAGCGGATGACGTTATAGGAACCCTCGCCCGCCAAGCGCGCGAGTTGGAGCGTCACGTGGTGGTATCCACCGGCGATAAAGATATGGCGCAGCTGGTCTGCGATCATGTGACCCTGGTGAATACCATGACGGAAACCGTCATGGATCGAGAGGGGGTCATTCAGAAATTTGGTTTGCCGCCAGAACTCATAGTCGATTATCTGGCGCTGACGGGTGACAAGGTCGACAACATCCCGGGTGTTCCGGGAGTCGGGGAGAAGACGGCGGTCGCATTGCTGCAAGGTTTGGGCGGGCTGGAAAATATCTACGCAGATATCGAGCGGGTTTCGACCTTACCCATTCGCGGAGCCAAATCCCTCGGTGCCAAGCTGGAAACCTTTAAAGAACAGGCATTTCTTTCCTACCGTCTGGCCACCATCAAAACCGACGTGGAAATGGAACTCCATTTAACGGATTTGATTCCCGGTGAGCCGGACAAACAAGCGCTTTTGGCTCTTTTTAAGGATCTTGAATTCAAGTCCTGGGTAACCGAGCTGGAAAGTAACAGCGCTATAGCAGAAGAGCCTGATGTTGCGCCTCCTGCCCCAACTCCACCTGTATCGGTCGAATACGAAACGGTTTTGACAGAAGAGCAATTCTTGCGTTGGTTGGAAGAGCTGCGCAGCGCAGAACTTTTTGCTTTCGATACGGAAACCACATCGCTCGACTATATGGACGCGCGGGTCGTGGGGGTGTCTTTTTCGGTGACGCCCGGCAAGGCGGCTTATATCCCCTTTGGGCATGACTATTTGGGCGCACCTGCGCAGTTGTCAGAGCAGCAGGTTTTGGGTGCTCTCAAACCTATATTGGAAAATCCGCGCTACAAAAAAGTGGGCCAAAATTTGAAATATGACGCTCATGTTCTGCGAAATCATGGAATTGAGCTCACAGGTATTGCCTTCGATACCATGCTCGAGTCCTACGTACTGAACTCCATTGGCCGCCATGACATGGATAACCTCGCTGCCTCTCATCTGCAGCATAAAACCATCGAATTTGAAGATATCGCCGGCAAAGGCGCAAAACAGCTGAGGTTTAATCAAATCGAGCTGGAAAAAGCTGCGCCTTATGCCGCCGAAGACGCCGACATCACCCTGCGTCTGCACCAAACTCTGTGGCCGAAGCTGGAAGCGATTCCGGAATTGGCTAAGGTTTTCACCGAGATTGAGTTGCCTCTGCTCGGCGTCTTATGCCGTATGGAAAACAATGGCGCATTGGTGGACGCCAGGGCGCTGGCAAAACAGAGCGAGGAGCTGGCGCAGAAGATCCTGGAGTTGCAGCATCAAGCTTTTGCTTTAGCGGGCAAAGAATTCAATTTGTCGTCACCGAAGCAACTTGCGCAGATTCTATTTGAAGAACAGGGAATCCCAGTAACCAAAAAAACCGCGACAGGTGTTCCCTCCACTGCGGAAGAAGTATTGCAGGAGCTGGCTCACGACTACGAGTTGCCGCGGGTACTGCTGGAATATCGCGGGTTGGCGAAGCTGAAGTCGACCTATACCGACAAGCTACCGCAGATGATCAGCCCCAGAACCGGAAGGGTTCATACCAGTTACCATCAGGCAGTCGCTGCAACGGGTCGCCTTTCTTCTACGGATCCCAATTTGCAAAACATTCCGATTCGTACCGAGGAAGGCCGCCGTATCCGCCAGGCGTTTGTGGCGCCTGCGGGTTATCGCATAGTGGCGGCGGACTATTCGCAAATCGAACTGCGCATTATGGCGCACCTGTCGGGCGACGAGGGGCTGCTCTATGCCTTTAGCCATAACCTCGACGTCCACCGCGCAACGGCGGCAGAGGTGTTCGGTGTTCCTTTGGAAGAAGTAACTGCAGATCAGAGGCGCAGCGCGAAAGCCATTAATTTTGGGTTGATCTATGGCATGTCGGCGTTTGGTTTGGCGCGACAGCTACGCATAGGGCGTGGCGAAGCGCAGAAATATATCGATCTGTATTTTGAGCGCTATCCCGGTGTGAAGCGCTATATGGACGAAACCCGCAAAGAAGCCGCAGACCAGGGTTACGTAAAAACCTTGGGCGGGCGCCGTTTGTATTTGCCGGAAATTCGCGACCGCAATCCGGCGCGCCGGCAGGCGGCGGAGCGCACGGCGATTAATGCGCCTATGCAAGGGACGGCGGCAGATATCATTAAGAGAGCCATGATCGCAGTGGATGGCTGGCTACAGAACGGCGATTGCGACGCAAAAATGATCATGCAAGTGCATGATGAATTGGTTTTTGAAGTGGCTACGGGCGATGTGGAGCGTTTCCGCAAAGAAGTGGCGGCGCTCATGTCATCTGCGATGGAATTGAAAGTCCCGCTATTGGTGGAGGTCGGCGCCGGGGACAATTGGGACGAGGCTCATTAACAGGCCAACAAAAATAATTTGGTTTTGTGTTGAACTTCCTCTTGGGGGCTCAGTCATAACCTGTGCCTGGTAACTGTAGCGAGAGACCCAGGTAACGCTCCTAGTGAATTGTTTATGGATGTAGTCCCAAGGTACAACCTGTTGGTGCCCGGTTTGGAAACAAACCGGGCTTTTTTTTGCCCTGACTAACGCTCTTCGGCGAGCTGTTGAAAAATTGAACTTAGGGATTTGGGGCTACTCCAAATCAGTGCCTACGGTGTGCGGAGTCTTCCGTACACATTAGTTACCCCAGTGGTTCACCCCAAGGCCACTGGGGGTTTTTTTTATTCCTTCCGATTTATTTTTGGCAGACGTTGCAATACACGGTCGTTCGCTGCCCTACCCGTTTTTCGATCAAGGGTTTCGCGCAGGTTTTACAGGGCTCACCGCCGCGTCCGTAGACGTTTAACTCTTGTGCGAAGTATCCAGGTTTACCGTCCCCGCCGACAAAATCCCTTAAGGTAGTGCCGCCTTGTTCGATAGCGCGGGCCAGCACTTTTTTGATTTCTGCCGCGAGCTTTTCGCATCGCGGCCGAGATAAGGTTCGCGCAACCTTCAGCGGGTGAATCCCGGCGCCGAACAGGGATTCGTTGGCGTAGATGTTTCCCACCCCAACTACATTGCTGGCATTCATCAGCCAGGTTTTGATGTTTTGCTGGCTCTTGCGCGTTGCCTGGAATAAATACTCGCCATCGAAGTCATCGCTTAAAGGCTCTGGTCCCAGGTGGTCGAGCAAAAAATGACTGTTGGGATCGTCTTCGGTCCAGACCAGTGCGCCAAACCGGCGCGGGTCGTTGAAGCGCAGGATCACGCCACCGCTCAATACCCAATCGACGTGATCGTGTTTGCCCGGAGGTGATTCTCCTGCCAGAACTCTCAGATTGCCCGACATGCCCAAATGCCAGATGGCGCAGCCGTGGTCGAAGTGGATCAAGAGATATTTGGCGCGTCTGGAAACATCGCGAATCGGCTGCCCTATGACTTTTTTTGGTAAATCGTCGGGGATCGGCCAGCGCAATTGTTTGTGGCGAATCACGACTCGCTCAACGGTGCGGCCGCGAATATGGGGTGAGATCCCGCGCCGGGTGGTTTCGACTTCAGGTAGTTCGGGCACAACTGATCTCCGAAAAAAAGCAGGAGTTGGATGAAATTCATCCAGTGTACAAGGAAGAGGGTGAGTGAACGAAGAGTCTTGGGGGTGAAATAAAAAACCCGGCAGAAGCCGGGTTTTTGGGATTACTTGATTTTGCCTTCTTTATAAACAACGTGCTTGCGGACAACGGGATCGTATTTTTTGATCTCCATTTTTTCCGGCATAGTGCGCTTGTTTTTGGTAGTGGTGTAGAAGTGACCTGTGCCAGCGCTGCTGTTCAGTCGGATTTTCTCTCTCATCGGATAATCTCCTGCAATAAAGACGGCTTAGATTTTTTCGCCGCGTTTACGGAGATCGGCCAACACGCTGTCGATTCCGTTTTTATCAATGATACGCATACCTTTGGCGGATACACGCAATTTCACAAAACGCTTCTCAGATTCAACCCAGAAACGGTGAGTGTGCAAGTTTGGCAAAAAACGGCGCTTGGTGTGGTTTTTTGCGTGAGAAACGTTGTTACCTGTTACCGGGGCTTTACCGGTAATTTGACATACTCTAGACATTGTCCTGCCTCGTAAATTAAACCTGTATCGCTTATTGGGGATCGACAAGATCCCTGCATGACCCCATCCGAGCGCCAATGCGGTCTGCGGAATGATTGGGCGATTCGGCCAACAGCAGGGCAAACCTCGGGGGCTTGGCGCATTGCATCAGGGTAAGTTTCGACAATTTACCGGTCGACGGCCGAAAAGAGGCGCGTTTTATACCAGAACAATGGTTGAATGGCAACCAACCTGTGTCAAATCCAACCGCGTTCTGCAAAGGATGTGATCTCGCCATCGCCAACGACGAAATGATCCAATACCCGCACGTCGATCAGGGCGAGAGCATCGCGTAACTGCTGCGTGATATGTCTGTCCGCCTGGCTGGGCTCGGCCACACCTGAAGGATGATTGTGGGCAAAGATCACGGCGGCGGCGTTCAATTGCAGCACTTGTTTCACTACTTCCCGAGGATAGACGCTGGCGCCGTCGATAGTCCCGTGGAACAACTCACGGTATTGCAGCAGGCGGTGCTGGTTGTCCAGAAAGAGCGCCGCAAATACTTCATGACCTTTATGGCGCAACTGAGCAGTGAGAAAACTGCGCACATGGTCTACGTTAGTGAATACATGTTCGCGCACAAGCTGTTCCGCGAGGTGGCGCTTCGCCATTTCCAACACCGCCTGTAGCTGTGCGAACTTTGCCTGCCCCAGACCCCGGGCTTCACAAAACAGCTTTTGCTCGGCCTCTAATAACCCCCGCAAACCGCCGAAGCGCTGCAACAGATCGCGTGCGAGATCGACTGCGGACTTTCCGGGGCAGCCGGTACGTAAAAAGATGGCGAGAAGCTCGGCGTCGGATAAGTGGGAAGCGCCGTGGGAGAGCAGTTTTTCGCGGGGACGTTCGCAGGTTGGCCAATGTTTGATTGACATGATCGTTATTCCTTTAACGGGTCAACACTTGAAGTGCCTCAATGCTCAGAATGAGGACGCAAAGTGGTCAAAATGGTATTGTACCGAGCCGGTCAAAGCAAGCTGGAAGCCCGCGCGCGCGTGGCGGTTGGCCGGTAACTGATATCGATCTTCGGCTTTGGGTGCCTGCTCCTATGATCAGTCTATTGCACAAGAAAATTCTTCTCGGTGTTACCGGAGGGATTGCGGCTTACAAAGCTGCGGAGCTGGCTCGTTTACTCCGCAAGCAGGGAGCCATAGTAAAGGTGGTGATGACAGACAGCGCCCAGACCTTCATTACACCCCTGACATTTCAAGCTCTGACAGGAGAGCAGGTGCATACTCGCCTTTTGGATCCGGATGCAGAAGCCGGAATGGGCCATATAGAGCTGGCCAAATGGGCGGATTTGGTTCTCGTGGCGCCCGCCAGCGCTAATTTTTTGGCGCGGCTCGCAACGGGGCATGCGGACGATTTGTTGACTACGCTGTGTTTAGCGACCGAAGCAATCATTGCGGTGGCACCGGCAATGAACCAGGCGATGTGGCGCAACGCGGCGACACGTCATAACTGCTCTGTTCTGGCGGCTCGCGGTATCCGGATTTGGGGGCCGGCCGTGGGGGAGCAGGCTTGTGGAGATGTAGGCGCGGGAAGAATGCTGGAACCTGCGGATATTACCCAACAGGTTGCCGACTTTTTTGAGCCCGATGTGCTCAGTGGCAAAACGGTGGTGGTGACGGCCGGGCCTACGCGCGAGCCTTTGGATCCGGTGCGCTATATCAGCAACCACAGCTCGGGCAAAATGGGTTACGCCTTGGCCGTTGCCGCAAGAGATGCGGGGGCGCATGTGATTTTGATCAGCGGCCCCACCAGCTTGCCAGATCCGCCTGGAGTGAAGACCGTAAGAGTTGAAACAGCGCAGCAAATGTTGACGCACTCGTTGGAAACTGCGCGCAGCGCTGACATTTTTATAGCGGCCGCGGCCGTTGTGGATTATGCGCCGATGCAAGTGTCGGCGCAGAAGATCAAAAAGGAAGATCACCAGGAGCTGCAACTGAGCTTGAAAAAAAATCCGGACATAGTGGCAGCGGTTGCAGCGCAAACACCCAGGCCATTTGTAGTCGGGTTTGCGGCGGAGACTGAAAACCTCTTGCTGCATGCAAAAAATAAATTGTCGCGGAAAAATCTGGATATCGTTATAGCAAACGATGTCTCCGATACAACCATAGGTTTTAACAGTGATCGCAACGCTGTTTGGATAGTGGATGCCAACGGTGAAACAGCTTATCCGGAACAGGATAAAGGACAACTGGCGAAAGTTCTTGTGCGGGACATCGCGAAGCGCCTAGAGCAACGCAATAGCAAAGCATCGCGGGGAAATTAGTGTGGCTTCACCCTTAATAAAAGACATACAGAAAAAAAATAAAAAAGAGTTAAAAACCAGTATTCTGAGTGTCCCTTTAACAAAAATTCGCCAGCTTTTGGCGCGCTCACCTATTACCAGTGCAGTGGTATTGAGTATTTTGCTTGGCCTAGCCATCAATGCCGTGGGAGGGTTGATTGCCTGGCAAAAATATGTGGTGCAGGAGCGCCATCGCCAGCTCGAAACTTTCGCGGAACATCATGCGCGTGTCGCAGCTGCTAATGTCGCCAACTATATGCACGCTGCCTACGAAAAACTCGCATTTTTCACCAAGAGCAGCAGTTTGGCGACGGCGCTGACTTATCGGGATCCCGTGGGACTGCTGGAGATCGATAAAGCCCTGCGAAATAGCTTCCCGCGCGCGCAGGCAATACGAATTTTTCGCACCGGCGAAGCCAAAGTAGATCTCGATGGTGATCCGCCTTTGCGCTTTGCCGAAGTTGAAATCATAAAAAAGGCGGAACAGCGGGAAAAAGTGGTGCCAGAAGCGCTGGATATTGGCGGCGGATGGCGCGTCAATATTGTGGTGCCCGTTCCCCAGGATCCGCAGAAGGACGTATTGGGCACCATTCTGGTGACTTTGCCGATGGATGAAATTCATCAAAGCATGCGCAAAGGAATTGAGGATCTCGGCAAAATCAGTCTGTATCAGACCTTCAACCAAACTCCGCGATTAATAGGCTCGTTTGGCAAAGGCACAGTTTATAAAGCAAGAACAATTAATGTGCCGGATTCACCCTGGCAGGTGGAATTTACTGCATCGGAAAAGTTGTTTGAATCTACGCAAATTGATTACGCATTTCTTGTGTTGGTTGGTGCAGTCATATCGCTGGCCTCTATGGCATTTTTTGCTTTAGTCGGTCTGGCTATTGGCAGACAGATTTATCGCAAACAAGTGGCTCTGGAAGAAACGCGCATTCGTATGGGACGGGAACCGCGGGAAAGTGCGAATGTGCCGAAAGAGCGCGATATTCGTGAAGTCATGTTGTTGAAGGAAGACGAAGATTTGTTGGGCTTGGATAATGAACCTGAGTCCGATGATGTTCTGGATATTGATTTGCCGGATGAGCTGAATGGGACGGATGCAACTGCAGCAGCAGTTCCGGATCATATTTTCCGTTCTTATGACATTCGCGGCAAAGTGCCGGAAGAAGTCAATAACGATTTAGCTCTTCTCATCGGCAAAGCCTTAGGCAGTGAGGCCTTGGAGCAAGGGGAAAAAGCTTTAATCGTTGCGCGCGATGCGCGAACGCACAGTCCGATTTTGGTTGAAAATTTAATTCGCGGAGTTTTGAGTACCGGTTGTAAGGTTATCAATATCGGCACTGTACCCACGCCTTTGTTGTATTTTGCTACTGAGGTATTGGAAGAATCTTCCAGCGGCGTGATCGTAACAGCCAGCCACAGCCCCGCTGAATACAACGGTTTTAAAGTGGTGATGAAAGGACAGGTGCGTACCGAAGACGATATTAAAGCGGTACGGACACGGATTATGAAACAGGATTTTCGCCAGGGAATTGGCAGTGAGGAAAATGTTGATGTTGTCGACCGTTACGTCGATGCGATTTTTTCCGATATCGCCCTGGCGGGCGATATCAGCATCGTTATAGATGCTGGCAGTGGTGTAACCGGTAAGGTTGCACCGCGCCTGTTTGAGGAATTGGGATGCCGAGTTATACCCTTGTATTGCGATCTCGACGGCAATTTCCCGCACCACGGTCCTGACCCGTCAGTTGAAGCCAACTTGCAAGATCTGATTAAGAAAGTACAAGAGACTCATGCCCACCTCGGTGTAGCGTTTGATGGTGATGGCGATCGCCTCGCAGTGGTGACACCATCTGGTCAGATCATTTGGCCAGATCGCCTGCTGATGTTGTTTGCCAAGGATATACTTGCGCGCAATCCCGGCGCTGATGTGGTGTTCGATGTAAAAAGCTCGCGTCAATTAAATACGGTAGTCAGCAGCAATGGCGGGCGGCCTATTATGTGGAAGACCGGCCACGCACCCATGCGCGCCAAAGTTTTGGAAACCGGAGCATTGGTGGGCGGTGAATATTCTGGCCACATCTTTATTAAAGATCGCTGGTACGGTTTTGATGATGGCATGTACGCGGCAGCTCGTCTGATTGAAATCATGAGTTTGCGCGATGAAGACCTCGATGAAATTTTTGCCGAATTTCCTCCGTTATGTGCAACTCCGGAAATTCGTTTTCCCGTTGCAGAGGAGGTAAAATTTGACCTTATCCGCAGACTGATTGCAGAGGGTGAATTCGAAGACGCAAAAGTCATTACGCTGGATGGTTTAAGGGTGGAATATCCGTTTGGTTGGGGTCTGGTGAGGGCCTCCAATACGGGAGCCGAAATTACCATGCGTTTCGAAGCGGAAACCGAAGAACAAATTCATCAGCTCAAAGCATTGCTGACGCGAGAAATTCGCAAAATTGATTCCTCTGTGGAAATTCGTTGGTAAATACAGATTTACACAAAGAACAATATCAACAGGCCCTTTATGGGCCTGTCATTTTTTAACGCTTATATCAGGAATATACATGACTAGCACAATTGAAAATGCATTGCAGATTTCGCAGGTATTAACAGAAGCGCTGCCCTATATTCAGCGTTTTACCGGAAAAACCATTGTGGTTAAGTACGGCGGCAATGCAATGACGGACATAGAGCTGGAAAACAGCTTTGCTCGCGATATCGTTTTGATGAAACTGGTTGGCATGAATCCAATCGTGGTGCATGGCGGTGGTCCACAAATTGGTGATTTGCTGAAAAAATTGAATATCGAGTCCAGCTTTGTCGATGGTATGCGTGTTACCGACAGCGCCACTATGGATGTGGTGGAAATGGTGCTCGGTGGAACGGTGAATAAACAGATCGTCAGTTTGATTAATCGCAATGGCGGACAGGCGATTGGTGTAACCGGTAAAGACGGAAATCTCATCCAGGCGCGCAAACTGGAAGTCACTCGTAAATCGCCGGAAATGCAGGTGTCCGAAATAATTGATATAGGCCATGTCGGAGAAGTCCGGGCAATCAATCGCAGGGTGATCGATTTATTGGTGCAAAGTGATTTTATCCCGGTGATTGCGCCCATTGGCGTAGGTCCGGACGGATCTTCTTATAACATTAACGCCGATTTGGTGGCGGGCAAGGTTGCCGAAGTATTGCAGGCGGAAAAGCTTATGCTGTTGACCAATGTCTCCGGTTTACAAAATAAGGCGGGAGAAGTGTTGACCGGTTTAACCACCGCGAAAGTGGACGAATTAATCGCAGACGGCACTATTTACGGTGGGATGCTGCCAAAAATTCGCTGCGCATTGGACGCTGTAAAATCTGGCGTAGCAAGCGCTCACATTATTGATGGGCGAGTTCCTCACGCAATTTTGCTAGAAATATTTACCGATGCCGGTGTAGGAACGCTTATAACCAATAAAAATTAAACTGAATTTTTTATAGTAATAGTTGAAGGGTAATAAGATTGGGGCTAGGATAGGCGACGATGATTTTGGTGTCATTACACACCGGTCTTTATAAAACTCACGGATGAGAACTTTCCAATGCAGGACATTTCATTTCTCAGGGAATTCCGGGATTTTGTAGGATCGCTGGAAATGCCCAAGAATCCCGGCTGGTATAAGGTGAGTTTTTACCAACTCTAAAGCCAGACACTCATCAAGGATCACGATTAAGTATTTAGCGCGCGCGGAGACTTGTTCTCCCCGCGCGTGTGCCTGTGGCTCTGATATAAAAGAAGAGTTGAGAATAAGAGCTTTGGGAAGCGACAGGGAAAATCAGCATAAACCAGCTGAATGCAGGCGGGCAGGCAGGGTTCGGCCAGTCAGTTGGAGCGATTAACCATTCCGAACGGCGCACCCGCAGGAGCCGGGTATGTTTCGGGGCGACACTAGACGTTTGAGCGCTATACATGAATTCCACGCAAAACAAGAAGCCGCGACGCCAACAAATCCTTGAAGCGTTTGCACATATGCTGGAGGCCAGCCCCGGAGCTCGCATCACAACTGCAGCCCTGGCCAAACAAGTCGGTGTTTCTGAAGCCGCGCTTTATCGCCATTTCCCCAGCAAAACCAAGATGTTTGAAGGCTTGATTGAATTTATCGAGGAGGCAATTTTTGCCCGGGTAAATATCATCAGCTCCGAAGCCGAAACGTCAGGCGTTGAGAAGTGTGAAAAAATTCTCAACCTTTTATTGGTTTTCTCAGAGCGCAATCCGGGCATCACAAGAATATTGACCGGCGACGCCTTGGCGGGGGAAACCGAACGTCTTCATCACCGGGTCGTACAGTTTTTTGATCGCCTGGAAACGCATTTGCGGCAGATTCTGCGTGAAGCGGAACTGCGGGAAAGTATCAGTCTGCAGTTATCCATCAGTGCGACCGTCAATCTCTGGCTGGCTGTGGTAGAGGGAAAAATCGCGCAGTTTGTGCGCGGACAATTCCGTGTGGCGCCCACCACTGGCTGGACGGAGCAATGGCCCTATTTAGTCAAGGGATGTATTGCTGAGCCGGCCTGAGCTAGCTGATCCTTTTACTTCTTGGCGAACAGGGTTTGTCCCCAACGGAATAAGTCCACCATCTCTTCGTATTCCTGGTGAATCCCGTTATGTTCCCGCTCCCGCTCTTGCAACATGCTTTGAGCGATGCGCAGTTCCTCACGGGTTTCTTCCAGCGTCTTTAAGTGCTGGCGGGGAACTTCTCGGCCCGCTCGCTCGATTTCCGCCGCTTTTTTCATCAAGCTTTCGATGTGATTGCTGATATTGCCGATATTGCTGCGCAGAATTGCAATATTGGCATCGACCTGCGCCAATCTGCGGTCGCGCGCCGCGTAAATCTCATTCTCTGAGCTGTAGCGTTTGGCCAGCTCCTCATAGCGCGCTTTTTTCTCATTCAGCGCGGCAAGCTCAGCCTCCTGCTGCTTCAGTACTTCCGGATCGGGAGCGGGCGGGACGACTCGGATGACCTCGCGGGTGCTTTTATTAAGGACCTTGTACCCAGTGCGAATCGCTTCAGGCGGTATGGTATTGCTGATTACCCGTCCGCCGTGTTTGTTGGTGTACTCGTAGATTTCGTTCTGTCTGGTATCGGCGGCAACATTTAAAGTTACCGCCAGTGACAATAGCGCCGCCAGCACGGGCAAGCGGCCAAACGGCCATACAATGTGATTTCTATAACGAGCCATAAGTCTGCCGATAATTTGCAATTCGGTTCACGATGTCGGGATCACCCTGCTCCTGCAGGTACGTCAAAATGTGCTCAAGATTGATGATGCTCACAACGGGAACCCCGGTACTTTGCTCAAGCTCCTGAATCGCTGATAAGGCTCCTTGTCCGCGTTCTTGGCGATTAAGTCCAATCAGTATAGCTGCGGGCTGCGCCTGGGCTTGCGAGATAATAGACAACACTTCTCGTACCGCTGTTCCTGCTGTGATCACATCGTCTACAATCACCACCCGTCCGCGCAGGGGGGCCCCTACTAGAGTCCCGCCTTCCCCGTGAGTCTTTGCTTCTTTTCGGTTGAAGCAATAGGGCACATCCCGTTTGTAACCATCAGCTAGCGCCACAGCTGTAGTGGAAACCAGCGGAATGCCCTTATAGGCCGGCCCGAAAAGCATGTCGTATTCGATTCCGGCATCTACTAAGGCTGCGGCATAAAACCGGCCCAGTTCCGCTAAGGCGGCGCCGGTCTGGAATTGCCCGGCATTAAAAAAATAAGGGCTCTTGCGTCCGGACTTGAGCGTGAATTCACCGAACTTTAATGCCTGGTGTTGTAATGCCAGCTGAATGAATCGCTTTTGGTACTCTTTCATAAAACCCGTTCTTAGATCTGGATGATTTGTGGGAAAATGCAACTTTTGTGGCAGTTGTGGAATTAAGTAGCGGTTGAGGTTGGAGTTCGAACCGATTTAGCTTGGCCGGAAATTGAGGCTATCCTTATGGGGACTCAGCCACTTTGATGGCAATCAAAATCCATTTTATTCGGCCTCCTTTCCTTTGCACGACTTCAAAGCGAAATGCGTGGAAGCTGTATTGTTTGGTGCTTAAAAAACGGTACTTATTAACAATAATGCTAAAACATCGGTATGATACACAGTCCGTTTGTAAGGGGCCATCATGCGAATCATAACTCTCAGTGTCGACGGTATTCACCAGGCGGCCCAGCGTGGTTTGTTTGATTGGCTGGCAGATCAGGACGCTGACGTTGTATGCCTGCAGGATTTGCGTGCCCTTGAATCCGAACTGGATCACGAGGTCTTCCATCCCCCCGGCTATTTCGCCTATTTTTTCGACTCCGGTATCAAGCACTATAACGGCGTTGCCATTTACACTCGTCATCAACCCAAAGCGCTGATCTACGGTTTGGGTTTTTCCAGTGGCGTCGATATGGAAGGGCGCTACCTGCAAGTCGATTACGAGCATTACAGCATAGGGTCACTGTTGGCGCCGTCTGCAATGTCCGAAACCGAATCCCTGGAAGTCAAAATCAAGTTTTTTGAAGATTTTCAGGCCCTGCTCCACAAAGTGACTCGCAAGCGCCGCAGCTTCATTATTTGCGGCGATTGGGGTATGGCGCACACGCGCAAAGATGTGCAGAACTGGCAGGAAAATCAGAGCACCCCAGGATTCCTTCCCCATGAACAACAATGGATGAACCAGTTGTTCAATCAGATCGGCTACGTAGACGCCTTCCGCCAGGTCAATCGCGACTCCGATGAATTTTCCTGGTGGCCATCCGGCCAGATCGGCGTTGGCGATGGCTGGCGAACGGACTATCAAATCGTTTCCGAATCCATCCGCCGCAAAGTGGAATATGCGGTGATCTACAAAAAACAAACCTTCTCCAGCCACCTTCCGGTGATTGTCGATTACGACATAGAAGATCTGTAATCGTCCTAACTGCCCTTCCCTCCTTCTTTGGTTGCCCTGTCACAGGGCGACTGCTTGAGGTTTTTGCAAATAAGCTCACAAATTTCAGCTCTCCTGCTGTCGACATCTTCTTCCTAAAGGTAATATTTGGGCAATTGTTCCCCAATAGTGGTTTAGTTGGGTCTGAATGTGTTCTGCATGGCTGCTGGTCCCTGCAGGACGCATGCCGCAGCCTTGGTTAGTCTTGGGGGTTGCGGTGCTGGAGTGCTGCTCCGGTGTTCTCTTGCGTGTTAAGAGACAAGGCTTTTTCACTGATGTAATTTGCTGAGCATCGACGGCTTCAAGTTATGCTTGAAGTCCAATGCGTTTGGGGCGCCGCAGCGTCAGTTGCGAGCGCTCTTTTTTTTGTGTTGTAGCAAGTACGTGACGCAGCGTACAAAAATTGCTCACGAATTGAGAGGTATGCACGAAGTCGATCGTGCAAGGTTGTTAATTTAAGGGGTGATCTGATCGCGCGGTTTATATCTGGATAGGAGTTCTTTAAGCAGCCAAGTCCAGGTATGCTCTGCGGTCGAATCCAGCTGAAGCCCTAGCCTGAGTGTGCTAGCGGTATTTGTGCTGAGTGGATCATCGGAGTAGCCGGGAGTTTATGGCGGACAATCTCAAAGCGCACGTTATTGCGACAGTCAAAAGTTTGATGAAACCCATCATCATGTTATTGCTGCGTAATGGCGTCACTTATAAGGAATTTGCGGTTTTGTGCAAATCCATCTTCGTTGAGGCTGCTGCCCAGGACTACGGGATTCGCGGCAGGCCGACTAACGTCTCGCGCATTGCCGTGCTTACCGGGATAGATCGCAAAGAGGTCAAGCGCATTAAAGATTTGCTGCAGGAAAATGTTCTGGCACTTGAAGCGCAATCGTCCCAGGACCGCATCACTCGCATTCTCACGGCTTGGCACAGAGACCCTGAATTCAGTGACGATGAACATCAGGCAAGGCCTTTACCTATAGAGGGTGAGCACGGCAGTTTTCAGTCGCTGGTGCGGCGCTTCGGTGGTGACGTGCCGCGTCAGGCGTTGTTCAAGGAGATGTTGCGGGTTGGTGTTATTGCCAAACAGGACGACCGCGTGACGCCTTTGAGCCGATATTACTTCCCGGCGCAAAGCGATCCGCAGGCGCTGTTGCGGGCGGGCTCAGTGATCAGTGAGCTGGGCGAAACACTTTTTCACAATTTATATGTGGTGGATGACAGCAAGCCCACCTCTAAATATCGGCGGCGGTTTGAGCGTCGCGCGAGCAACAACCAGGTAGATAGTCGGTATGTAAAGGCGTTTCATGCTTTTCTCGAAGCGGAAGGGCAGGCGTTTCTAGAGCGCGTGGATGCATGGTTATCAGAGCACGAAGTGGCAGAGCCGCCCACAGGTGAGGTGGTTCCAGAAAAACGGGCGAACGCAACTACAAGTGTGCGTCTTGGCGTAGGTGTTTTTGCCATAGAAAAATCCGATCGGGACACAGGTAATTAACAATGGGCAGATATTTCAACTGGCAGCGGCTGACAGGAACTTTATTGTGCGCCGTCTTGTTAGGTAGCTGCGGTGGCGGTGGCGGATACGCAGGTATAGACGGCAGTGGTGCCAAGCCAGAATTATCAGTGGTTGGACCTATCAACGGGTTTGGTAGCGTGATCGTCAACGGTGTGCATTACAACACCGACCAGGCGCGAGTCTACGTGCGCGGCGAGCCAGCTTCCGAAATCGATCTCAATGTCGGCGATTACGTCACGGTTGTGGGCGGCACCAACGCTGAGGGCGAACCTGTTGCCTATGAAGTCCATTACCAGCCCCGAGTAACTGGTGAGATACAGTGGATCGATGTGGAGCGCAATCAGCTCTCCGTTCTCGGCCAAGTGATTCAGCTGTTGGTCGACACGGTTTACGCCAGCGACATAATGCCGCAGAACATCCATGGCCTCTCCGTTGGCAAACACATATCGATCAGCGGACCGCTGGATGCCAATCGGGTGATTCAGGCTACTCGCATAGGTTTTGATGAAAGCTCATTTGCCGAACTGGTCGGTTCGGTTGAACAGCTGAATGTCTTTGCCAGAACCTTCGTAGTTAACGGCCAACTGGTGTCTTATGCATCCGTGGCTTCATCTTCTGGTTTGTCGAATGGTCGCTTGGTGGTTGTGCGAGGCTCTGTGGTAGACGAGGTGCTGGAGGCCGAAGAGCTGTCATTCCATCAGGATTACCGCAACCTGCGCCACATTCCGCGCATAGAGTTGTCCGGAATCATTCAGGAAACCAAATCGGACGGTTTGTTCATCATGGATTCCGTGCCGGTTAAAACCACGTCCCAAACCACATTTAGTGGTGGCGATGCGGCGAGTTTGACCGCCAACGCCAAAGTCCGTGTCATAGGCTCAATTGACGCTAACGACGTGTTAATTGCGCAGGAAGTGAAAATCCTGTCCTCGCCGCACACTAAGATTTACGGCAGCATTCAAGAGGTGTATCCGATTTGGGGATATTACTGGTTGCTTGGCAAAATTAAGGTGCAGGATCAGGAGTTTTTGGTTCAGGCAGATACCCGTTTGACCGGTGAGTATGACCGCCGCATCAACTTCTGGGATTTGCGCATTGGCGATCAGGTTTATATCTCCAGTTACACCTGGGGCGATCTGGTGATCGCTAGCAGTATCGCTGTGGACAATCGGGATGTGCAGGCAATGCCGGCAGATCTGATGGGTGGAGCTTATTTCCTGTCGGAGTCGACCCAATCGTTCTTTATCTTTGGCACTAAAATCGTTGTGGGCCCGGACACGCTTTATAAGAAGGGTGAAGCGGCGATTGATAGCGCAGAATTTTTCCGCAGCGGCAACGGCGCCTTTGTAAGGGTGCTGGGTTACTACGAATACGGATATGTGCGCGCAACCCAGATACAGATCTATGTGCCGGATTACAGCAAGCCTTACACAGGTGTGCCCGGATATTATGGAAAGCCGCGCTAGATAAAACGGGAATGGGGAAAAATTGAAACCGGCGGAAAATTCCGCCGGTTTTTTTATTGGTTAAGCGCTTCCTGCTGGTAGGTCAACAACTGCTGGATGCCGTGTTTGCCAAGAGCTAACAACTGCTGAAATTGTTGTTCAGTAAAAGGCTCTTTTTCCGCAGTGCCTTGCACTTCAATGATGCCGCCCTTGTCCGTCATGATCAGATTCATATCAGTATCGGCGGCAGAATCTTCTGCGTAGTCCAAATCGAGCACGGGTTCGCCCTGATAAATTCCCACCGAGACGGCCGCGACCATTCCCAGAAGTGGATCAGTTTTGAGAATTTGCTGCCTTTGCATATGGCGTAACGCATCCACCACTGCGACACAAGCGCCGGTGATGGCAGCAGTGCGGGTTCCGCCGTCCGCTTGAATCACATCGCAGTCCACTGTGATGGTGTATTCGCCCAATTGCTTTAAGTCGACTGCAGCGCGCAGGGAGCGGCCGATCAAACGTTGAATCTCGACAGTGCGCCCGCCCTGCTTTCCGCGCGCCGCTTCTCGATCCATGCGGGTGCCGGTGGAGCGCGGCAGCATGCCGTATTCGGCGGTCAGCCAGCCCTGTTGCGTGCCTTTCAAAAAGCGCGGCACACCTTCTTGCACGCTCGCATTGCAAAGCACTTTGGTGTCGCCAAAGCAGACCAGAACACTGCCTTCAGCGTGTTTGGTGTAGTGACGGGTGATGGATATTGCGCGCAATTGATCGGCTGCGCGGCCGCTTGGACGAGGCATGGAGCACCTTTCAGTGGGAAAAATGTGGCGGGATTATAACGAGCAGGAGGCGAAAACCAATGTGTTAATATCGAGCCTTTGTCGACCGAGGATGAACACAATGCCACGCAGCATGACCGGATTTGCCCGTTTGGAGGCCCAATATCCCTGGGGTCATCTCATTTGCGAAATTCGCACCGTCAATCATCGCTATCTCGAACCCAGTATGCGTATGTCCGAGGCATTGCGCAGTCTTGAGCCGGTTCTGCGGGAGACATTGCGCAATCAGGTTGGCCGCGGCAAAGTCGATGTGGTACTCGCGTTCAAACCGGATGAATCCTCGGGGTTGAGCACTGATTTTAATTACGAGCTGGCGCGCGACGTCATCAAAATGGTGGAGCAGGTTAATCAATTGACCGCCAACCCGGCTCCCGTCAACGCTATTGAGATTCTGCGTTGGCCGGGCGTATTAAAAGCGCGCGAAATCGACCAGGAAGAACTGGAAAAAGAGGCCTTGGCGTTATTCGGCAAAACGTTGCAACAATTACTGGACAATCGCAGCCGAGAGGGAGCGGAGCTTGCGAATTTGCTTGAACAGCGGTTGCAGGCCATTGCTGAACAGGTGACCGATGTGCGCCAGCGTTTGCCGGAACTCGCCGCCCAACAACAGGAGAAATTGCGTTCGCGCCTGGACGCTCTGCAAGTCGATGTAGATGAGGAGCGTTTGGCGCAGGAATTGGTTTATCTCGCGCAAAAAAGCGATGTCGCAGAAGAACTCGATCGTCTGGAAGCCCATATCGCAGAAGTGCGCCGCACATTAAAACAAAACGAACCTATCGGCAGACGCTTGGACTTTCTGATGCAGGAACTCAATCGCGAAGCCAATACGCTCTCTTCCAAATCCACTTCCAGCAGCAATACCCAGTCGGCAGTCGATATAAAAGTGCTGATCGAACAAATGCGAGAGCAGGTGCAGAACATTGAGTAATTCGCGAAGAACAATTTTGCAACAAGGCTCCACTAGGAGCCTTTGTTATTTTCGAGACAGAAAAATTCTTCTGCTTGTGAAAATGATGACGGAATTGGCAGTTGGAGATGCGGGGAAAGCGCCAATTTGTTTCAAATCAAAACCAGGAAGGGAATTTGTTTTTTACACTACCTTGAGTGCCATTTGATTTGACAATTTGCGCCTAGAGGGCGGTATGATGCCGCGCTTTAGCCACTGATAGTCTGTCGAAGGTATTTATGCCACGGTTTCTGATGATTTTCGCAATTGCGCTTGGTTCGGTTGCGTGCAGCAATCTTAATCAGGTGTTGGATACTGGTGCTCAGGTATCCCAAGCGGTTGGTTATAGCCCTGCTCAATTAAACAGCGCGGTAAAAGAAGCGCTGCAACTCAGTGTGACACGCGCAACAGACCAGCTGGGACAGTCTGGCGGCTACACACAAAACAATCGCTGGCGCCTAGGTTTGCCGGAATCAGTGGAGCCTGTAGTAGGCACATTGCGCCAGCTCGGTCTCGGCGGGCCGCTCGATGAAGTAGAAAAATTGATGAATCGCGGTGCGGAGTTGGCTGCTGCCGAGGCGAAATTAGTATTTCTGCAAGCAGTAAAAGATATGCCTGTGCAGGACGCTATTGGCATTATCCGCAGTGGCGGCACAGCGGCAACGGACTATTTTCGTTCTGCAACTGAGGCCCAACTCACAGTGCGTTACAAGTCAATTATGCAGAATCAACTGCAGCAGCTGGGTTTCTACAAACAGTATCAACAAGTGTTGAATACCTATAAAGCGATTCCCTTGGCCAATAAACCGGAATTGGATTTTGAGCAGTATGCTGTTAATCGCGGATTGGCGGCTTTGTATGGACAAATTGCGGAGGAAGAACAAAAGATCCGCGCAAATCCAGTGGAGCAAGGCAGTGCGCTCATTGCCGCGATTTTCACTAAACAATAGTCAGGGACGATGAGCTGTCCACGTGCTCTACCCTGAATATCACGGATGATGGCAAAGGGTCGAGGGATCGCTGACGTCAACGTAGTAGCGGTCTCTCTATGTCCTCATATACATGGAATTTGTTTGCCGCTGAGCGGGAGAGTTGTGGATTTCTCGCGTATGTCGACCATTGGGTCGGACAGCGCGCCGCAGACCCCGCAGTCAGTTTTGCTCACGCAACCCTTACCTATGCTGAACTGGCCGTACTAACACGCCGTATTGCTGCCGGATTGCAAAGATGTGGTGTACAGCCAGGCAGTAAAGTCGGCGTAGGGGTATCGCGTTCGGAAATGCTGGTGCCTCTGTTGCTGGCGGTCTGGTCTTTGCGCGCTGCCTATGTACCAGTGGATCCCAGCTATCCGCCGAACCGCCAATCCTACATTCTGGAAAATTCCCAGGCAGATATTCTGATCGTGGATAAACTGCGACAGGATGTAATTTTTCCTGGGTCTGTCGTAGCTCTTGATTCGTTGTTTGCAACAGATGATGTTGTTAAGCCCCTGGCCAATGTTGGTTATCAGCCAGATGATATCGCTTATATGATTTACACCTCCGGTTCTACCGGAAATCCGAAAGGTGTCGTCATTACTCAGGCCAATCTCATCAATTTTCTCCTTGGTATGGCAGAGCAGCCTGGAATGCACAGTCGTGACAGGCTCTTAGCCGTTACCACTATCTCCTTTGATATTCATATTCTCGAGCTGTTTTTACCTTTGCTGGTCGGAGCTCATGTGATTGTGGCTTCCCGGCAGGAAGCGACCACACCGGATCTGCTGCAGCGTCTGATCGATCAGTGGAAAATTAATATTGTACAAGCCACTCCTGCAACGTGGCGCATGCTGCTCAGTCACAATTGGCAGCCGCGACAGAAGTTGAAGATTTTGGTTGGTGGAGAGGCATTGCCAGTGGATTTGCGTCCATTGATGCATGCGATCTCCACGGAATTATGGAATATGTATGGCCCAACCGAGACCACCGTCTGGTCTACGTGTCATCGAATTGACGAAAGCGATTCGCAGATTTTTATCGGCAAACCTATTCGCAGGACTTCCATTTATGTAGTCGATGAAAAATCAAATCCAGTTGCTGATGGCATGGTTGGCGAATTGCTGATTGGTGGTGCAGGTGTTGCCCTAGGTTATTATCGAAATTCAGCATTGACGGACGAAAAATTTATTATCCAGCCGCAGCTGGAAAATGGGCGGATTTATCGCACAGGCGATGCCGTCATTCAGCGCGGCGACGGCGTTCTTCAGTATGTCGGACGCATCGACAACCAAATTAAAATTCGCGGATTTCGCATAGAACCCGGAGAAATTGAGCATGTGCTTGCGCGCCATCCCAAGGTGAAACAGGCTGCCGTGGTGGCTACGGAGTTAACTGCGGGGGATACCCGCATGATGGCGTTTTATCTCGGTGATTTGGTGGAGTCATCTGAGTTATACGATTTCTGCCATAGTCATTTGCCGCGCCATATGGTACCGCACCACTTTATCTGGCTCGCTGATTTTCCAATGACGGCGAATTACAAGGTGGATCGAAAAGCATTGGTAGCCATCGGCCACCAGCGCATGAGTGAAGGAAGAAAATCATCGGATGCGCGGGACGACCTCGACCACAGCCTTTTATATGTGTGGGAAAAAGCTCTCGGCATTAACGGTATCAGCATTGACGACGATTTTTTTGCGCTCGGTGGACATTCGCTTTTGGCGCTGCAGGTCCTCACGGATATGCATAAAGCAACAGGCCTGAGTTTTTCCTCCTCCGCATTTTTTAAAACGCCAACGATACGGGCATTGCGCGATAGTCTTGGTGATAAGGCGGCCCATGCGGCCAGTGTCGTAAAACTGAATTCTGCCACTGGGGATAATCCGATATTTTGTCTCTGTGGGGTGCAAATTTATCGGGACCTCGCCCAGTGTTTTGAAGATCGGCGTCCAGTGTTTGGCGTTTTTGCCAAAAAGGAATTTACCATTATCGAATCGTCAGAAGATTTGCACTTTTCTTTTGATGCATTCGTGCAATCTTATGTGGATGCAATTAAACGCCAGGGGGGCTATTCCTCCATTACGCTAGTCGGTTTGTCCTTTGGCGGTTTGGTTGCGCTTGAGGTGGCCAAAATATTGCTCGGTCAAGGGGTAAAAATATCCGGCGTAGTCTTGTTGGATTCCTATATTTCTTCCAGTGGTTATAGATCGATTCGCAAACTCATGACGGATTTGCGCAAACGCGTGCAGCGGGAAGGCATGGCTGCCCTGCGACAGATATTCGAGCGCAGTCTGCGGAAAATCGCCGTGAATATGGGTATAGAAGATAATTCCGTCTTCGATCTTTCCAAGGAACAAAAAGTCAGGGAAAGAGCTTACGACCGAGCGGCCATTTTGTTTGAGCGCGCCCCTCGGCACTACGATTTTGATGTTCTGCTGATAAAGGCGACCAAAACGAATTTTGGTTTTGGCTTAAAAGCCAAGCGCGATTACGATCTCAAATCCATAGTCCGCGGCCAGCTAAAAATCCGCGAGGTCGACGCTGATCACGCGAATTTGATGACAGGCAATGCAGTCATGGAGGTTTACGAATCCATTCGTGCATGTGAGCAAAAGAATGGTTGACGTAAAGGCCATCACCGAAGCGAAATCTGCGGCAGTGAATTCAGGCAAGGCCACCGTTCGAATTTACATTGGTCAATCCGGCTTCGCTGAACTTATGCCGGAGTGGCAACAGCTGGCGGCGGCAAAAGCGGCGCATTTCCTTCATTATCCGGGCTGGTACGGAGCAGAGTTAAAAAATCGGCGCAATGATTCGCAAATCTATTTCGTTGCGTGTTACGAGGATGCGAAACTTTTTGCAATTTTGCCATTGGAGCGGACTTTTTGGCGCAAAGGCCGCATTACTGTTCCGGTATTGCAATTGTTCTATCCGAATGAAATGGGTGTTAATGACATAATATCGGACCGTCCGCTGGCGCCTTATCGCGCTACTCTTGTGCAAACGTTGCGTCGCACACTGCCCTATTTTGCTTTTATTCGTTGCCAATGCGTGTTGGAAAATGGATATGCGGTAACTTTACTTGCGGAAGATCAAAAAGCACGCCCGACACACACATCAAAGTACATTGATTTTTCTCAGGGCTTTAATATTTTTTGGGAAAACTACAGGAGTAAGTTTCGCAAAAGCTTGCAGAAAAAAATGCGCAAAGCTGAGGAGCAAGGAGCTCTACGTTTATGGTGCGCAACCAGGTCAGGTGAATTGCCTGAGGCATTCGAGCATTTTCTCGCAGTAGAAGACTCCGGCTGGAAAGGTGATGCAGGTACCAGCATCAAAAAACAGCCGGACAAACTCGCTTACTATCAATATCTCTTGGATCATTACGCGCGTCACGGCTTATGTCAGATTAATATTCTGTACTGCAACGACATTCCCATTGCGGCGCAATTTGGTGTGCGTGTTGGGTCGCGGCTTTTTTTGCTGAAAATTGGTTATCGCGAAGATTTTGCAGCGGTCAGCCCAGGTTATTTGCTGTTGTATAAATTAGCAGAGCAATCAGCGGCACAGGGCTCTATCGACAGTGTCAGCTTTGTGACAGGCGTTAATTGGATCGACCGCTGGCATCCGCGCCATATTTCCGTCGGCATTTTCTATTTGAGTAACGGCAGTTGGTACAGCGCGGCCCTGGTGTGGGCATTGGAAAAAGCAGTGCGATTGCGCGACAGCCGCAAAAAGACAGTTCCTGACGATGACAATTCTGAGGACTCAGATCCATAACATCAGCGCGATTTGCGGCATGGCAGCTTGGGTGAACTTCTGACTGTTTGGGGAAAAGGACGCCGGTCCGTATAATCAGCGCCTTTCCGCTACACTTACTCAACTAGCGCCCCGTTTCGCACGAAGTACAGGAAGGTTTACCCATGATATCCCGAGGCACTCTTTATACGGTTTCCGCTCCATCCGGTGCGGGCAAAACCAGTTTGGTGAAAGCCCTGATAGAGTCCACCCAAGGGATTCAGGTGTCCATCTCCCACACCACCCGCGCAATGCGGCCCGGTGAGGTCGATGGAGTCAACTATCACTTCGTCAGCCAGCAGGAGTTTATGGCGATGCTGGAGCGTGCGGAATTCCTCGAACACGCTCAGGTATTCAATAACTTCTACGGCACCTCGCGCGAATGGGTCGAGGCCACTTTGAAGAGTGGTACCGATGTGATTCTGGAGATCGATTGGCAGGGTGCGCTGCAGATCCGCCGTCTGATGCCCGATGCGGTATCCATCTTTATACTCCCGCCATCGCGCGAAACCTTGTACAACCGCCTGAAAGGGCGAGGCCAGGACTCCGAGGAAGTGATTGCCGGCCGCATGGCAGAGGCCAAAAGCGAGATTTCCCACTACGTCGAAAGCGACTACCTGATCGTCAACGAAGACTTCGCCACAGCTCTGGCGGACCTTCAGGCAGTCATCCACGCCCAGCGGCTGCGCTTGCAGCGGCAGGCGGAAAAACATCAGGCACTGCTGCGCAGCTTGTTGTCGTAACTGACCAATTTGCGTACACTCCGTGCCCCCATCCTGAACTTTGGGCTGTGGCCAAAAGTTGGTTAAAATATGGCCGGCTCGCGTTCCCCTGGCGCACTGCGTTAAGCTATCGCATTAAGCTCCAAGCATTAAAAGCTCATACAAGCGGATCAAAATATGGCACGAATTACCGTTGAAGATTGTCTGGATCATGTAGATAACCGTTTCGAACTGGTTTTGGTAGGCAGCAAGCGCGCTCGCCAATTGGCGATTTACGGCAAAACGCCTTATGTGCCAGAGGAAAACGACAAGCCTACTGTAATCGCTCTGCGTGAAATTGAAGAAGGTTATGTTACTGCCGCCATTCTTGACGAGCCGGAAGAGCGTCCCCCGGTTCAACAGCAACACCACCATCATCAGGATGCATCCTTCGACGCCGGCATGGATTGATTCTGTGGGAGGGCGGCTTTGTTAACCATAGATTCGTTAAGCCACAGACTCTCCTCCTATCTCGAACCCGAGCAGATCAACTGCGTCAAACGCGCCTATTACTACGCGGAACAGGCCCACTACGGCCAGTTCCGCCGTAGTGGCGAACCCTATGTTACCCACCCCCTAGCTGTCGCAAACATCCTTGCCTCCATGCATATGGACCATCAGAGCCTGATGGCCGCCATGCTGCATGACGTCATTGAAGATACCGGCATTGGCAAAGAAGCCATTGGCGAGCAGTTTGGCGATGTAGTTGCCGAACTGGTGGACGGGGTGAGCAAGCTCGCCAAGATCGAATACGAATCCCAGGCAGAGAAACAGGCGAAAAACTTCCAAAAGATGGCCCTGGCCATGGCCAAAGACATCCGCGTGATCGTCGTCAAGCTGGCGGACCGTCTGCACAACATGCGCACCCTCGGTTCCATGCCGCCGGATAAAAAGCGCCGCATCGCCAAAGAAACTCTGGAAATCTACGCCCCCATTGCCCATCGCCTGGGCATGAACGACCTGCGCATCGAATTTGAAGATCGCGGTTTTACCGCCATGTATCCGCTGCGCGCTGCGCGCCTGCAGGCGTCGTTGAAGCGCGTGCGCGGCAACCGCAAAGCATTAGTCGAAGATATTCAGTCCGCGATAGAAGCGCGTCTGCAGCGCGAAGATATCAGCGCTCTGGTGATCGGCCGGGAAAAGCACCTGTACAGCATCTACAACAAGATGCGCACCAAGAACAAATCCTTCCACGAGATTATGGATGTCTACGCCTTCCGCATCATCGTGGAGAACGTCGATACCTGCTATCGCACCCTCGGGGCGATCCACAACCTCTACAAGCCTATGGCGGGCGAGTTCAAGGACTATATCGCCATCCCGAAAATCAACGGTTACCAGTCGCTGCACACAGTGGTGATCGGTATGCACGGGGTGCCTATTGAGGTGCAGATCCGCACCAAGGAGATGGACGAACTCGCCTCGCGCGGTGTGGCGGCGCACTGGCTGTATAAGTCAGTCAACGCGGAAGAATCGACCGACGTGGCACAGGCGCGCATCGATCGCTGGATCAAGCGCATTCTGGAAATCCAGCAGCACACCGGCAACTCCCTGGAGTTTATCGAGAACGTCAAAATCGACTTGTTCCGCGAAGAGGTTTATCTGTTTACTCCGAAAGGAGAGATCATCGAATTGCCCGCCGGCGCCACGCCAGTGGATTTTGCCTACGCGGTGCACACGGCGGTGGGGAACAGCTGTGTTGCCTGCCGGATCAATGACCGCCCGGCGCCTCTGTCGCAGGTACTGCAGAGCGGTCAAAAAATCAAAATCATCACGTCGGAATCCTCTCAGCCCAACCCCAACTGGCTCAACTTCGTCGTTACTGCCAAAGCCCGCTCGGCCATCCGCCACTATCTGAAGAACCAGCGTCACATGGAGTCGGTGGAGTTGGGCAAACGCATGTTTTCGCGCGCCTTGGCCAATTTGGATCTCTCTCTCGAGCAGATCAACCAGGAGCAGATCGCCCACCTGATGGCGGTGCACAATGTGCAGTCCATGGAGGAGTTGTACGAAAGCATAGGTATGGGCCGGCGGGTCGCTATCTCCGTAGCCAAAACCTTGCGGCCTGAAGCGGAAGACCAGCAAGTTAAGGTGGCGCCGATCACTATTGAATCGTCAGACAGCCTGATGATCAGCTTCGCCCGCTGCTGCCGTCCTATTCCCGGCGATCCCATCGTCGGCCATATCAGTACCGGAAAAGGACTGGTGGTGCACCGGGAGACCTGTAAAAACGTCGCCGATTTGCGCAGCAAGCGTGAAAATATCAGCGATGTGAACTGGTCGCTCAAGGTGGAAGGCGAGTTTTTGACGGAGCTGCGGGTGGAAGTCGAGTCCGAACGCGGCATAATTGCCAGTCTCGCCACGCGCATCGCCGATACCCGCACCAGTATCGAAGGTATCCAGGTGAAAGAGCGCGATGCCCAGCACAGCGTCATCACCCTGACCATCGCCGTGCGCAATCGCGTGCACTTGGCGGACGTGATGCGCCGGGTGCGAACCATGCGGTCCGTTACCAGGGTTTCGCGGGCGAAAAACTAAGTCCTGTCATTCATTTTTTCTTTTTGCTGATCCAAGGGCATTTTGACCATGACCAATAAAGCCGTTATCTCTACAGAACAAGCACCCGCCGCTATAGGGACCTATTCGCAAGCCATCAAAGTCAACAACACGGTTTATCTGTCTGGCCAGATCCCGTTGGTGCCCGAAACCATGCAGCTGATCTCCGATGACTTTGCCGCCCAGGCTGAGCAGGTGTTTAAGAATCTGCAGGCGGTATGTCGTGCGGCCAATGGCGATTTGCAGGATATCGTCAAGCTCAATATCTATCTGACCGATCTCAGCAACTTCCCCACCGTCAACGAGGTGATGGGCCGCTTTTTCACTCAGCCCTATCCGGCGCGCGCCGCAATTGGCGTGAAAGAATTGCCGAAAGGTGCTTTGGTCGAAGCTGACGGGATTATGGTGATCTGAGAAAGGAAACTCGAAGGGAGCTAAAGAAGGAGCAGGCTACTGCTCCTTTAGATGTTAGATGTCTAATCCAAGGTTTAGACGTTTGATCCAAGAGACTGATACTTGTCCTTCAACGCCGCTTCCACCGCCGGTGGTACAAACTGATGGACATTGCCACCGAGTGAGGCAATCTCCCGCACCAGAGTCGAAGAGATGTAAGAAAGATGTTCGGCAGGAGTTAAGAACAGGCTTTCCATTTCCGGCGCAAGCGCGCGGTTCATGTTCGCCAACTGGAATTCGTATTCAAAGTCCGACACCGCCCGCAGACCCCGCACGACGCCATAAGCGCCCTGTTCCTTCACAAAGTTCGCCAGCAGGCAATCGAAGCCGCAAACCTCCACATTGTCGAGATCGGCCAGCACTTCACGGCACAGCTGTACGCGTTCGTCCAGGCTGAACAGCGGTTTCTTTTTCGGGCTTGCCGCCACAGCCACAACGATGGAATCGAACAAATGGCTGGCTCTGTGCACAAGATCTATATGACCATTGGTGATGGGATCAAAGGTGCCAGGGTAAACCACGCGCTTGATAGTGGGGGACGACATTAAGGGGTGCTCCCGGTTGATCAAAATTTGATCTGTTTGATCGGTAAAACGCGCATATTACACGCGCCCACTAACGTTTGTCTCATATCGATAGAGCCGATAGCACACTTGGCCCGCCAGCTTCTCCCGGTGAAGCAGCCAATTGGCTGGTGCAATCAGCGCGGCATCGCGCGGAGATTCAACGTAGATCATGGCGCCGTCGCGCAACCAGCCCTCGTTGAGTTTGTTCATGACCGGTTGCCAGAAATCGCCACTGAACGGTGGGTCGAGGAACACTACATCCACTGGCTCGGGTTGCTGATCAAGAAACGCCAGCGCGCTGGTTTGCAGTACCTGGGCGTTATTGGCGCCGAGAAGTTGCGCGTTTTGGCGCAGTTGTTTGGCCGCTGCCGGATGCAGTTCCACCAAGGTGCAATGGCTGGCTCCACGCGACAGGGCTTCTAAGCCGAGAATACCGGAGCCAGCGAACAGATCGAGACAGCGCGCGCCAGGCAGTATGGGGGCCAACCAGTTGAACAGGGTTTCGCGGATGCGGTCACCGGTCGGTCGCAAACCGTCCACTACCGGGAAGCTGAAGGTTCGGCTGCGCCAGCGGCCGCCGATGATGCGCAGGCGGTGGAGCGATGCGGGTGGCTTTTTTGCGCGTGAAGTCAAGGTGTTCTCTTATTTCCTGGGGACAAGTGGTAGGATTACGCCATTTTGCGGAATACGTGAAGGTTATGTTCTCTTTCTTTAAACGTAACAAAAACAAAGATGCAGCGGAAAAGCCCGCCTCGCCCGAATCGACGTCTGAAGTAGAAGTTGCGAGGCAATCTACTCCAGAGCCCGAGGCAATACAATCTTCTACTCCCGCACCGGCTGAAGCGGCGGTCGAGCCTGCTGTCGAAGTCAAAATTGAAGACATTGAGTCTATTGTCGTCGAGGACATTGAGGCTACCGTCCAAGATAGCCAGCCAGTTTTAGACGCCCAACCTGAAGCCAACGCTGCCGTTGAAGACGCCAAATCTATCAGCGACAAGGCTAAACCTAGTGAAGAGACTAAACCTAGTGAAGAGACCAAGCCCGCTGAAGACAGCAATAAGAAGCTCGGCTTCTTCGCCCGCATCAAACAAGGTCTAAAACGCACCAGCGCCCAATTCAGTGAGGGGCTAGGCAATCTACTGCTCGGCAAAAAAGCCATCGACGACGAGCTGTTGGAAGATCTGGAAACCCAGCTGCTGATGGCGGACGTGGGTGTGGATGCCACCAATCGCCTGATCGAATCCCTGACCGCCAAAGTAGCGCGCAAACAATTGGCGGATTCCGACGCGCTCTACATGGCGCTTCAGGCGGAACTGCAATCCCTGCTGCAACCGGTGGAAAAGCCGTTGCAGATTGATAGCTCCCACAAGCCTTTTGTGATTCTGGTCGTAGGGGTCAATGGCGTGGGCAAAACCACCACTATCGGCAAGCTGGCCAAGCGTCTGCAAAACGAAGGTAAATCCGTCATTCTCGCCGCAGGTGATACCTTTCGCGCCGCTGCGGTGGAGCAATTGCAGATTTGGGGTGAGCGCAACAAGGTGCCGGTAGTCGCGCAGCATACAGGTGCGGATAGCGCTTCGGTTATTTATGACGCTATAGCTGCGGCTAAAGCACGCAATATAGATGTAGTAATCGCCGATACCGCCGGGCGCTTGCACAACAAGAGCCATTTGATGGAAGAACTTTCCAAAGTCCGCCGCGTCATGGGCAAGCTCGACAGCACCGCTCCCCATGAAGTGTTGCTGGTATTGGATGCCGGTACCGGGCAAAACGCTGTCAGTCAGGCGGATATCTTCCGCGAAAGTGCGGGAGTGACCGGTATTGCCCTGACCAAACTCGACGGCACGGCAAAAGGCGGGGTGATCTTTGCGCTGACGGAAAAACACCAGCTGCCGGTTCGGTTTATCGGTGTTGGCGAGGGGATTGATGATCTGCAGCCGTTTGCCGCCAAGCCCTTCGTGGATGCCCTGTTCAGCCGCAGCGACAGTTCCGCAACGGCATGATTGAATTCCACAACGTCAGTAAACGATACCCCAACGGCTATGAGGCCTTGGCGGGTGTAACCTTTGATGTCGGCGAAGGCGAAATGGTGTTTCTGACGGGCCATTCAGGCGCCGGCAAAAGTACCTTGATGAAGCTGATCATGCTGATCGAACGACCATCCCAAGGACAGGTGGTAGTCGGCGGTCACAACCTCAACCGGCTGCGCTCCAGTCAAATCCCTTTTCACCGCCGCCAAGTGGGGGTGGTGTTCCAGAATCACCAGCTGCTGTTCGACCGCAGTGTCTTCGACAATGTCGCTCTGCCATTGCAAATTGCCGGTTACCCGCATCGCGAAATTGGCCGACGGGTGCGCGCAGCACTGGATAAAGTCGGCCTGCTCGACCACGAGCGCGCCAATCCCATCACCCTGTCCGGCGGTGAGCAACAGCGTGTCGGCATAGCCCGCGCGGTGGTCAACAAGCCGCCAGTGCTGTTGGCCGACGAGCCCACCGGCAACCTCGACCCCGATCTCGCCGCCGATATCATGCGCCTGTTCAGCGAGTTCAATCAGGTCGGCGTAACTGTGTTGATCGCCAGCCACGACTGGTCGCTGATCCGTTCTGTCGGCGCGCGCGTGCTTACGTTGGAGCACGGCCAGCTGATTCACGACGGAGCATTGGTATGAGTCGTGACCCAGTTGCCCGCGGGGCGCGCCAGTCCCGCACCGGGATAAGCGACCTCTGGCAGGCCTGGTGGCAGCACCACCGCACCTCGGCCTCGGATAGTCTCGGTCGCTTAGCTGACACGCCCCTGCAAACCTTGATGACCGCCCTGGTCGTTGCCATTGCCCTCGCGCTGCCCGCCACCTTGTTATTGGCGCTGGAGAATCTACGTCAACTCGGCGATCGCTGGGATTCCAAGCCGCAAATGACCGTTTTTTTACACAAGCAAGTCCAGGCTGCCGCCATAGAAGGCTTTCAGGCGCAACTGCGGCAAATGGTGGGGGTAAGTTCCGTCGAATATATTTCCCCCGAGCGCGCCCTGCGCGAATTCCAAGCTCAATCCGGCTTTAGCGAAGCCATAGCGGCCCTGGACGTCAATCCATTGCCCCCCGCCGTGGTGGTAACGCCGACAGCAGAGGCTATTGCGCCGGAGCGGTTTGAACAATTACGCCAGCAGATTGCGGCGTCGCCATTGGTGGATGACATCAGTGTGGATATGGAGTGGGTGCGGCGACTGAATGCGATTATGACCTTCGGTCGCCAACTGGTTTTGGGTTTTGCCGCCCTGCTTGGCATAGGCGTGTTGTTCGTGATCGGCAATACCATTCGCTTGGAGATCGAAAGCCGGCGCGAGGAAATAGTGGTGATCAAACTGGTGGGCGGCACCAACGGTTTTGTGCGGCGACCTTTTTTGTATACCGGCTTCTGGTACGGCGTAATCGGCGGTTTGCTCGCCTGCCTGCTGGTTAGCGTCGGGGTGGCATCGCTGGCCGAGGCGGTACGCCAACTGGCCGCCAGCTATCAGTCGACCTTTGAGCTGCAGGGCTTGGGATTGACCGGCTGCGCACTTTTGATAATTTGTTGCGTCACTCTCGGTTTGCTGGGCGCATGGTTGACCGTGGGTCGCCACCTGAGTGCCATAGAACCCCGTTAGTGCTATGGAACACATAGGCTTGTCTAAAATCAAAAGCAGCCCGTGAACTCTGTGGCATTTTTACTCTCAGAGAGCATGACAAACAGGTTAGAAAGCTTGAAAAGCAGGCGGAAAACCTAACATACGAGCATTGGCCTGCAGATTTGGGAGTGCTACACTCCCCCGGCTATTTCATTAGGAGGATTAGTAATGGGCACCCAATTACAGCCTGTCGACATTCTGGCACCAGGTCAGAACCTGACGGCGTATATTCAGGTCGTCAACGGGTTCTCGATTCTGTCCGCTGAAGAAGAAAAAGCCCTTGCGGAAGATCTCTATTACCGCAACGATTTGGAAGCCGCGCGCCGTTTGGTGCTGGCTCATCTGCGTTTTGTAGTCCATATCGCCAAGTCCTATTCAGGCTATGGCTTGTCCCAGGGCGATCTGATTCAAGAAGGTAACGTAGGGTTGATGAAGGCGGTAAGACGCTTCAACCCGGAAAAAGGCGTGCGCCTGATTTCCTTTGCCGTTCATTGGATCAAAGCTGAAATTCACGAATTCATCCTGCGCAACTGGCGCATCGTCAAAATCGCCACCACCAAAGCCCAGCGCAAATTGTTCTTCAATCTGCGCGGCCAGAAGAAACATCTGGGATGGTTGAGTCGCGAAGAAGCGGAAGCCGTTGCCAAGGACCTCAACGTCGACGTTAAACACGTTCACGATATGGAAGGCCGTCTGGCGGCTTTTGATGCCGGTTTCGATGCCGGTGTCGACGAAGACGATGACACTGCCTACCAAGCTCCAGTGAACTATCTCGAAGATCGCCGTTTCGATCCGGCTGTGATGCTGGAAAACGCCGATTGGGAAGACAACAGCGTCAGCAATCTCGAGCAGGCGCTGGAAAAACTCGACGAGCGCAGCCGCGATATCCTGCAAAAACGCTGGCTGAACGAAGAAAAAGCGACTCTGCACGAACTGGCGGCAGAGTATGGTGTTTCCGCTGAACGCATCCGTCAGCTGGAGAAAAATGCCATGAAAAAAATCCGGGTAATGATCGAAGCCTGATCAATTTGCGCCCGCAATACAAAAGCCGCTGCCAAGCGGCTTTTTGTTTTTTTGCATCGCTGCCTTTTTTCACTCATATTAAGTTCATGTCCTAATGAGCCAGTAAGGAAATGACCATGAGCGAAGCCCCTCTCTTGGCCGAAGAAACTCACGCTTTGCTACACCGGCTCCTGGATAAGGTGGACGCCGGGAACATGCGCTGGCAGCTCAAATGCTCCGCCCGGGAAACGCCGGAACTCTACGATTTTGCCGACCAGTCCCAGGTGGAAGTGGTGTGGGACGATTTGAAGCAACTGGCCAAGTTGGGCGTTCTCGACCTCAAACTGAAGGCGCGTCAGCGACCCGGCAACAACGACTATGACGACGGCCTGATCCAGCTTAAATACGAAGCGGAAGAGATGGTGCGCATCTGGCTGCAGCGCCCGGCGTTCGACCCACGCCAGCATCTCTGGGATTCTGCACTCGCTCCTCACCTGGACATATTTGAAGATGGTGGTGAGGCCTTAAGGCGCGAAGTTTTGCGCTTTCCCGGCCGAACCTATGAACAATTAGCCGCGGCCTTCGCCAGTATTCCTAAAGCACTGGAACATCCTATGACTCTGCGCCAGTTGTCGGCGCGGTGTTTTTGGGGGGCTTCGAAGTTTCTCGATCGCCGCGAGCCGCTGTTGCTGGCGACCTTTCCCTCCCTGGCGAGCAAGATAATTGCGCGTCCGCTGTTGTTATCGGTGTATCTCCCGGAGGCGATGGAGGAAATTCTGTTTGTGGAAAACCAGGATTCCTATCTGGGCTTGGTTGCCCAGGCTCCGGAACGCTTAGGGTTGATTTATCTGGCGGGTTTTCGCGGCGCTGCATTGCGCGTGCGCGAGGCGGGTCAGGCGATCTTCAGTTACGTCAACGCGGTCAGCCCAGAGCTGCGCGAGCGCTTCGGCCAATTCTGGCTGGGGCACCAACAGATGCCTTGTTATTTTTGGGGCGACCTCGATTTTGCCGGTATGGCGATTCTCGCAGCCTTGAAGAAGGTGTTTCCTGGTGTTGAAGCCTGGCAGCCGGGCTATAAGCCGATGGTGGACATTCTCCAGCGCGGCGGCGGGCATTCCGCTGTGGGCGGCGACAAAGAAAAGCAGTATCACCCAGGCACTACCCAATGTCCTTACGCTGACTATGTACTGATCCCGGCGATGGAGGAGCAGTTGGCGTTCGTGGATCAGGAGACGATCAGCGCGGACAAATTGCGTTGGCACAAGGGAGAGGACGATGACTGATGAGCAGGCAGTAGGTACGAGAGGAAACGAAAAGCTGTATGCCGGTATAGACGCGGGGGGCACTGAATTTAAATGTATCCTCGCCACTGGGCCGGATCAGGTGGTGGCGCAGGACAAGATCCCGGTCACCTATCCGGAAACCACGCTGGCGGCTTGCCGGGATTTTTTCCGCGCGGCACAGCAAGCCCATGGCAGTTTTGCGGCGCTGGGGATTGCCAGTTTCGGGCCGGTGGATTTGCGGCGCGACTCTCCGACCTACGGGTCGATCACATCCACGCCCAAGCCCCATTGGGCCAATATCAATATCGTCGGTTATTTCAGCGATGCTTTGGCATTGCCCATTCGTTTCGATACGGATGTAAATGGCGCGCTCCTGGCGGAGTGGTGCTGGGGTGCTGCGCAGGGGTTGGAGAACGCCATTTACGTCACCGTCGGTACAGGAATCGGTGCTGGGGTTATGGTGGACGGACGACTGTTGCACGGCACCATGCATCCGGAGGCGGGCCATATGTTGTTGCCGCGTTATCCCGGTGACCCATTTGTCGGCTCCTGCCCTTATCACGGCGCTTGCCTGGAAGGTTTGGCGAGTGGTCCGGCGCTGGCGCAGCGCTGGCAGGTGGACCCAAAAAGCCTACCGGATAACCATCCCGCCTGGGAATTGCAGGCGCACTATCTGGCTAGCATGTGCGTCAATCTGGCATTAACCTACTCGCCCCAGCGCATCGTGATTGGCGGTGGCGTGATGGAGCGGGCTTCTCTCTTACCCATGATACGCAAGGCATATCTTGCCCAGATGAACGCGTATCTGGGCGATCAGACTAAGGACATTGAGCACTTTATTGTGCCCGCAGGGCTAGGCGGACTGGCAGGCGCCTCGGCGCGATTGCTCTTGCTCAATCGCCGGTTTAACACCGGCTTCTCTAACCCCTCTAGAGTTCAACCTCCAACTTCCAAAAACATTAGGAGCACACCATGAAAAAACACGCGCTTGCAGCCGTGATTACCGCTAGTTTGCTGCAAACTTTGTCACTGGCTCATGCTGCAGACGAACCTCCATTTGCCGCAGATGCGGAGCTGGGGGTGTTGTTGACCTCTGGCAATACCGAATCCACCGCCTTGAAAGGCAAGCTGAATCTGAAGCAGGAGCTGGAGAGCTGGCGTACCAAATATGTGTTGGAAGCGCTTTATAAAGAAGATCAGCTGGAGATCGTGGAAAACGGCGTTGCGCGTACGGAAGAGCAGACCACGGCGGAAAAATACTTCGCCTCCGCCCAGGCCGATTACAAATTGGATAATCAGTACCGCTCACTGTTTATCTTCGGTTCCTATGAAGAAGACAAATTCAGCGGCTACGACTTCCAAGCATCCATCGCCGCGGGTTTTTCCGACCGTTTGTTCCAGGGAACCCAATCGTTTTTTGATTACAGCGTCGGTCCTGGTATTTCCATGAGCCGTACGGATGAAGTGCGCGACGCTAATGGCGTGCTGGTGACCGATAACATCTATGATGAGTCCATCATGGTTAGACTGGCCGCTTTGTATCAATACGATTTCAGCGATAACGCCAAATTCACTCAGACATTCTCCAGCGATGTGGCTTTGGAAGATGGCGCCAACACCAAATCCAAGGCAGAGACTGCGTTGATTGCCAATATCAACCAATCGCTGGCGATGAAGGCGTCTTTCATCATCACCCACAACTCAGAAGTGCCGGAAGACCGCACCAGCACAGATCGGCAGACTGCTCTGACATTGGTTTACACCTTCTAAACGCAACACGGCCCGCATTAACACGGCGGGCCGCAGTTTGATCCCCCGGTCTCACCCTGTACAATTCGATCCCGTCGAGTTCTTGAGCCACTGTGTATATGCGTGACCCCGTATTGTTCAGCGTCATAGTCGGCGGTCTCACGGTGGCCATCGTCGCCATGTGGGGCTGGCGTCAGTACCAGTGGTTTCGCACCCGCCGGGCTCCTTTTCCCGAAAAATGGCTGGCGCTCGTGCGCAAGTCAGTTCCCTTTTACGATCATATGCCCAGTGAATTGCAGCAACAGTTGCAAGCTCATATCACCCGCTTTCTGTTCGAAAAACGCTTTGTCGGTTGCGCCGGTTTGGAAGTCAGCGAAGAAATGACGGTGACTATAGCGGCCAGCGCCTGCTTGCTTCTGCTCAACCGCCCGACTCTGCATTTCCGCAATGTGCGCTGGATTTATCTCTACCCCGCCGAGTTTGTCGTGCGCCATACTGTGCATGACGTTGCGGGCGTCGTATCGTCGGAAGAAGGCGTGTTGGCAGGTGAATCCTGGTCGGATGGCAAAGTCATCTTGTCCTGGGACGATGTGCAAAAGAGCGTCTACGACTTCAACGATGGTCGCAATGTGGTATTGCATGAATTTGCCCATCAGCTGGATGCCGAGTCCGGTTCCATGAACGGTGCTCCTTTGCTCCGCAGCCGCGGTGCCTATGGCAGCTGGGCGACCATTCTTTCGCGAGAATTCAATTCCCTGCGTGATCACGTCTATTTTGGCGAAGAATCCGTATTGGACTCCTATGGTGCGTCTCATCCAGCGGAGTTTTTTGCCGTCGCCACGGAGAGTTTCTTTGAAGACCCGGAAACTCTCTCCGAAGAACATCCGGCGCTCTACAACGAGCTGCTTGCCTATTACCAGGTGGACCCAAGGGAATGGCGGCCTAAGATTGCGCCGCGCCGCGTAAAGCCAGTCGAGGAAACCTGAGCCGTGGTGAGTAAAAAACGCGGTTTGCGCTTTGTGACACCCGGGCGAACCACTAGGTCCGGGCCGAGCGAGTTTGAAGCAGATGTGATCGGCGTAAGCGACACTGGCAGTGCCGTCGTGCAGCACCCGGATGGCCGGCGCATATTTGTGGCCGGCGCCTGGCCGGGTGAGCGCATTCTCGTGCGGATAAAAGAACTGAAAAGCCAGTACGGCATAGGGACGCTTGTTAAGGTTCTGACGCCAAGCCCCTCTCGTATCGCTCCGCCCTGCCCTTATCACGGCTTTTCCGCTGGTGAATGCGGCGGCTGTGCCTGGATGTTTATGGACTACCAGGAACAGCTGAGCGCCAAACAACAGCGGGTCGAGCAGGCCATTCGGCGTATACAGGCGGACGCGCCGGTGCTGCCCATACTGCCGTCCCCGGATCCCCTGGGTTACCGCATCCGAGCCCAGCTTAAAACAGATGGTACCGCCCTCGGGTTCGTCGCCAATGCCCAGCGCCAGCTCGTCGATGTACAGGACTGTCTGGTGCTGACGCCCACCAATCGCGCGACCTTGCGCGAGCTGCGCGAAACCCTGCCCAACCCGGCGTGGAAACCGGCAAATCGCCAGGATTGGACGACGCTCGATATAGATGAATCGGTGTCTTCGGAGAATGTGAGCGTTAACAAACGTTTGCCGTTCCAACAGGCCAATCGCGCGCAAAACGAAGCTATGCAGAACTGGCTGGCCAAGCATTTGG
This sequence comes from Saccharophagus sp. K07, assembly GCF_014336955.1. GTDB lineage: Bacteria > Pseudomonadota > Gammaproteobacteria > Pseudomonadales > Cellvibrionaceae > UBA5868. Next base: position 527,522 of record NZ_QRAI01000003.1, read on the forward strand.
CGTCCTTGTCGCCCGCAAGCTGCGTGCTGGAATTGTTTGCTGGCTCCGGCAATTTCACCGAGGTGATCGCCCGCGCTGGCTTCTCCAAGATCACGGCGGTGGAGGTGGTGCCCGAAGCGGTATCCGCCTTGGCAGAGCGCGGTCTGGCTGGCGTGACGCCGGTGACCTGTGACTTGTTCGATGAAGCGAGTTTCGCGGACCTTATGCGCCGTCAGCGCGATACGGAAATACTGGTGCTCGATCCTCCCCGCGATGGCCTGAAATGTCGCACTGGCCTGTTCGATAAAAAGAATCGCTTGCGGGAAGTTTTATATATCTCCTGCGATCTGGCGACTTTATGTCGCGATCTGCAAGAATTTCACACTTTTGGCTTCGTTTTGTGCGAAGTCCAGCCGGTCGATCTGTTTCCCCAGACTCCCCATGTGGAAATTCTGGTGCGCTTAACGCGAGGTGCGGTGTGGCCCTAATTGCAGTAGCGCCGGATGTGATGGCGGAACTCAAGCGTACGCGGCGGCGCTCTATTGGCATCAAAGTGCACCGTGGCGAGGTCACCGTCAGCGCGCCTATGCGGGCACCGCTGGTGGAGATTCAGGCGTTTGTCGCGCGCAAGGCGCGCTGGATCCGCAAACATCTGGAGTTGCAGCGGCAGGCCGCCGCGCGGCCGACCGAATTGAAGCTGGAGCCGGGTGCTTCTCTGCCGTTTCTCGGGGAAAGCTTGCGTCTGGAGATGTCCACACAACCCTATGGCGTGGTGCGCGACGGCGACCGTTTGCTGATTGGCGGCGAGGCAGATCTGTACAAAGCGAAATTGGCGCGCTGGTTGGTGGGTCAGGCTCAGGCTTATCTGCCAGGTCGCGTTGCGGAGTTTGCCCCGCGCGTAGGTGTGAAGCCGCAGGGGTTTTCCGTGCGCTTCTACAAAAGCCGCTGGGGCAGCTGCAACCGCCGCGGCGAGCTGCAATTCAATTGGTTGTTGATGATGGCCCCGCCTGCCGTTGTGGACTATGTGGTGATCCACGAGTTAGCCCATCTGCGCCATTTCGATCATTCCCCGGCGTTTTGGCAGGTGGTGCGCGAGGTCATGCCCGATTACGCCATCCATCGCGCCTGGCTGAAACAACAGACCTCACTGGTCTGGTAATCCTTTTTTGTTGTGAGACTTCATGGAAATCAAACCCGAATTTAAACCCAAATCCATTCGCAGTTTTGTTATCCGCGCTGGCCGTATGACCGAGGGCCAACGCAGCGCCTTTGACGAGCACTGGGCAACCTATGGTTTGAGCCTGTTTGACGGTTTGCTCGATCCGGTAAAGGCATTTGGCAATGATCAGCCGCTGGTGTTGGAAGTGGGATTTGGCATGGGCGACTCTCTGCTCGCCATGGCGCAGGCGGAACCGCACCTGAATTTCATCGGCATTGAAGTTCACCCTCCCGGCGTTGGTCGTCTGATCAATAATGCCGCCAAAGAAAATGTGACCAATCTGCGCGTCTATATGGCGGATGCGAAAGACGTGCTGACGGACTGTATTGCCGAGTCCAGCATTGCCCGTTTTCAACTCTATTTCCCCGATCCATGGCATAAGAAAAAACACCACAAACGCCGTATCGTGCAGCCGGAATTTGTAGCGCTGGTTGCAAGCAAGCTCGGCAAAGGCGGTTTATTGCATATGGCGACGGATTGGCAGAACTATGCGGAACAGATGTTGGAAGTGCTCAGCGCCGAACCGTCTCTGCGCAACACGGAAAACGATTTTGCGCCGCGCCCGGAATTCCGCCCGAAAACCAAATTCGAAGCCCGCGGCGAGCGTTTGGGGCATGGGGTATGGGATTTGCTTTTCGAAAAAATTTGATGGAGTTCGCGCTGCAATAAATCATCGCAGTGGACGCTTATGAAACAAGCGCGTAGTGTTAGGTCGCCAAATCGAATTTAGGTAACTGAGTAAGTTTTTAAAAAGGCAGTCGTCGCCGTCTAAGTTACCGAAACTCTGACCTGAGATCGCCGAGAACACATGTTCGAATTTCGGCTCATGAATAATAAGCCTGACCAAAAAAGGGCAATAAAATGAGGAGTGATCGATCATGACCCACGAGATCAAAACCAACCTGTGGGCCTATGCCACGGGTTTTTACGCCCAGGAGCCCATTCGCCAGAAATGCCTGGAATTGCAGGATGTTTACGGCGCGAATGTGGACACGATTCTTTGGTTGTGCTGGATCGACTCCAATCGCATTCATGTGCCGCCGTCGGCATTGGATCAGGCGCTTGCCATAGTCGGCGGTATCAATCAGGAATTGTTGGGTGGCCTGCGCGAGGTGCGTCATAAACTTATTGCCGCCAGCAGTTTTACCCGTGTGCAGGAACAGCTGGTGCGCAAACACATACTCGCGGCGGAATTGGCCATCGAAAAAGTGTTGCTGCAACGTTTGCAAGATCTCACTTCGCGCCTGCCCTCTGTTGGTCCGGAGGAAGAATGCCTCAGTTTGTTTGATTACCTGGATCGTTTTGCCATCGAGCGCTCTGGTCAGATAGCGGCTTATTTCCTCGAAGAGGGGCGCCAGTTCGGCTACAACCTGGAAGCCGAGGAAGCGGCGGTCAGCGCACCTTGATGATTATTTTTCGCTGCGGTGAATGCCGCAGCAATCTCCACTATTCATTCCCCCGCCCATGACGTTTGATTTCGATTTCCCTATAGATCGCACCAACACAGACTCGGAAAAATTCGACGGCCGCCAGCGCTATTTTGGTCGTGGCGATATTATTCCTCTGTGGGTTGCCGATATGGATTTTGCGGTGCCGCCATGCGTCAGCGAAGCCATTTATAAGCGCGCTCAACATCCGGTATTGGGTTACACGCTCTATCCGGAAAGTTTGTATCAATCCGTCATCGACTGGTTTCAAACGCGGCATCAATGGCGTATCGAGCGGGATTGGATTTTGATGATGCCGGGTGTGGTGCCGTCGCTGCACGCTTGTTGTCTGGCGCTGGCGAATGAACAGGAAGGCGTCATTATTCAGCCGCCGGTGTATTTCCCGTTTTTTTCCACAGTGACCAATACCAAACGGCGTTTGCTATTAAATCCGCTGCAGCAAATCGACGGCAATTATCAAATCGATTTTGCTGAACTGGATCAACAGGCAGCTGAGGCAAAAATTCTATTATTCTGCACGCCGCACAATCCGGTCGGTCGGGTATGGAAATCAGAGGAATTGCGTCAATTATTGCGCATTGCCATGCGGCACGATTTGATTCTGGTATCTGACGATATTCATGCGGATATTATTTTCCCAGGTCATAAGCATACGATGCTCGGCACTTTTGCGAGCGAACCGGAATTTGCCGATTTTATTCAGCGCAATTTAATTACTGCCGTTGCACCGAGCAAAACTTTTAATATTCCGGGCATGGGTCTGTCCAGTCTGATAGTGCCGGACGCGCAGAAGCGCAAAAAAATTCTGCAAACCATGGAGTTGCTCCACGTCAGTAACCATAACCCTTTTAGTATTGTCGCCTTTGAAGCGGCTTATCGCGACGGTGCCGATTGGTTGGATGCGCTTTTGCAATATCTGGACGGCAATAAACAATTTGTCCGACAATTTCTCGCTGAGCGTATACCGAAAATTAGTGCCAATGATGCTGAAGGCACTTATTTGTTATGGCTCGACTGCAGGCAACTGCAAATGGATGATCATCAGCTGCGCGACTTTTTTATTCATCGCTGTGGCGTGGGTTTTAGTGCCGGTATCATTTTCGGCAAAGTCGGCAGCGGATTTATGCGCATGAATCTGGGGGCGCCGCGAAAAACTCTGCAAACTGCGCTGGAGGCGATTGAAAGAGAATTAAAATAAAAAAATCCCGGCTATGCCGGGATTTGCTTGTTTAAGAATTTAATTTGGGCGCACTATCCGAATATCTCGGTTCCGGTGTATAGGGCTTCACGGCAAAATCTTCCTTGATATCCCGAGCGGATTTTTTCCCGACATTCTCTACGCGCTGAGTAATTTCCTCTGATGCTTCCTTCGCTTTATTAAGCACATCATCTCTAGCGCGCCCCATCAATTTATCTTCAACGTGACTGGATGGCAGGCTTCCGCCAATGATCGCTCCCAGAGCGACACCAGCTGCGCCCACAGCCAACGGCTGATCCTCCAAAAGGTGCTGAAATCCCTCAGATGCGCGATGAGCCTGATGGCGAATTTCCTTGCCGGTGTGACCGACGCTATGACGCAATCGATCGCCCGCTCTGCGCGCGCCGCGCCAGGAATCCTTCATTTGCTCTTTTACCTGCCCCGCTTTTTCTTTTACATCAGCACTGCGCGAGGGCCCACGATAGGCTGGATCGTAATCCGCATCCAAACCATAACTTGCACTGACCGGCTCGTCATAATCCGGACTGGAACTCGCATGCTCATAAGAACGTGGATAGGCTGCACGTCTTTGGCTGCCAAACATCATCCAGGCCAATCCGATAGCGGTGAGTACTGTCGGTACGGGATTATTTTTAATCGTATTAACAAAATTCTGCGCAAATTCCCCGCCGTTTTCCCGGCCGTAAGCGAGAACCTGATCCAACATTTGGCCGGGAGAGAATTTTTGCTCCAATGCGTCGATGGTTTGGCCGATATGCGCGCGCTGTTCCGCAATTTCCCTTTCTAATTGTTCCTGGTTTTTTTGTGCTTCTGTTTTGAGACTCATAACGCACTCCTTACCGCTCGTTGATCTTTGTCGAGGGAGTCCAATGTATGTTGTGGTTTAAATGACGAGGCTTTTAAATTCTTTTTGCCTGCACTGACCATTACAAACCCGACAATAGACACGACCAAACCAACAATCAATGCCGCCAACCAAAGCTCCATGACTTTTGCAAGTCCAAAAGTTGCCGCGGCCAGAATAAATAAAAATCCTGCAAATAAAACTGAACCGCCGGTGACCAGGCTGACCAACCCTGATTTGGCTTCGTCAACCGAATGAGAAATTTCCACCTTTGCCAGAGCCAATTCTTTAGTGAATAAAGAGGTGATGTCATTCGCTAATTGTTTCATCAGGCTGGTGAGCGACGCAGAATGATTTTGCGCTGATGGAATCGGGCGAATATGAGATTGGTTGTAATCACTCATAACGTTTACCTCCGTTTAGCAAATCATTGGAATTGGATGCGGTTGAGCGCGGGCTGCGCGCGCGTTGAAATTCCGCGATGTCGTCTTCGAACGATAATTCGTTGACATCATATTTATCCGGGCTGTTGATTTCGTCGAGGGAGGGATTTTCTGTGCCGGCGAAATCATCAGCGACATAATCCGCTTCCGACTCCATAGGTGCGTCAATTTCAGAAGCAGGCGAGTCACTCGCGGAAGAGGCATAGCTCTCGGAAGAAGCAAAATTATCGCTCGCGGAAGAAGCAAAATTTTCAGAAGAGTCATACGGCTCATCCACTATATGGCGATCTTCCAGTGTGTCTGACCAGGGTTCATCCTCCCAGCGATCAAACCAAGCTTCCGAATCATCTTGTGCACCATAATCCGCACCGTATTCGCTGCGCGGATATTCAGACTGAAGCCGTCGCGAGGAAGCTTTGGCAAAGCGGCTTAATCCCAGGCCGATGGCAAGGCTGCCAGCAATAAACAAAGCGGGATTGCGCCGCGCTACCGCTTCCATATCGTGAATTAATTCGTTGACACTTTTGGTTTGCAATTTTTTCGCAAACGAACCGACACCTTCAGCAATTTCCGCTACGTAATGTGAAAGGTCCGGATTGTCATGCTCACGTAAATAATCCGCCGCGTCTTGCGTGGTTCTTACAGTGTTTTGCAATGCCGCTTGCAAATCCTCCCTGATATTGTTCAGGGAACTTGCTGGCTCTCGCTGGCCATCTCTGTGTTCATAGTTCATAGCTAAATACCCTTTGGAATTGCTTGAAATTCACCGGAAGCGCGCCTTAGCGATCCGCATTTCAATATTTGTTTTTTGAACCAAAGAGCTTTTGCAAGAATTGGGCAATAAAATCAAAGGTGTTGATTTTTATGATTTTGGGCAGAATTTGTTCGAAGATAAATTTTGTGACGGGTTGATGAGGAGAGGAATTTAAAAGGGAAATGTAAAACCTACATCTTTGTTTATGCAGGTTTAGCGAGTTGATTAACAGGGAGATTAAGGAGGGCTTCCTGCCCTTAAAAATCAAAAAACCCCCAGCACCGATTTGCTGCGCACAAGCTCGTGCATTTGTGGGCTGACTTGTTTGGCAAGATCTATAGCGGAAAAGCCGAGGCGGTTTTTGCGCGTTACGCTCGCATTGGCATCCAGAAGCAGGCGAACCACATCAAGACTGTTGGAAGAAACCGCAATCATCAGCGCCGTATCGCCGCGTTGGTTGCGCAAGTCCACTTGTGCTTTGTTCTGCAACAGCCAGGAGGTCATAGCCGCGTTTTTGTTGGTGGCGGCGATCATCAGCGCTGTATTGCCGCTGGTTGACTGATGATCAATGGCGCTGTGGGGCAGTAGCTGGCGCGCGCACTCCAGACAGCCATTATCAACCGCCATCTGGAAAGGCGTGCGCCCGACAGAGTCGGCCTGACTGGCGGGCACGCCCGCCTGTAACAGGCGCTGAATCAGCTTGTCATTGCCTTCTGCGGCGGCAAACCACAAGGCGTTGCGCTGTTGCTCATCGACCGCGGCGGCAGAGCTGGCGAAGGGCAACAGGCGGTCCAGGATCTTGGTTGCATGGTGCTGGGTGGCGAGCAATATGTAACGGTCTACGGGCGCTTTGGCGACCGTCAAATGTGCCTTGATGGATGTAGTGCTGGTGGCGTTCCCCATCAGCTTTGTCAGCAGCAGATCCGCCATATCCAGGCGATCCTGCTCCAGCGCGGTAACCAGGGCATCGCGGCCGCTGTTATCTGTAATGCCTGCATCGGCGCCAGCGGCCAACAGGGTTTTCACCATATTTTCCTGATCGGTTTGCACGGCGACATGCAACGCCGTCTGCCCGCGATAGGCCTTCTGATTGACCTTGGCGTTGTGCTTGATCAGCGCGTCGACCATCTTGGGTTTTTTGTGCTTGATCGCCAGGATCAGCAGCGTAGAACCGTCTTCCAGTTCCAAATTGACCGCACTGGGGTCTTTGGCGAGCAGTTGGTTGAGCAGAGGGGCATTGTCGTTGATCACGGCTTTGGCGGCGGGAGGTAAACGGTCGCCTTCCAGCTGTGCAGCTACCACAGTCACGTCTTGGGTTGCGCGGCCCCGGCGCCAGCCCTGGCCGTGTTTGGCGCCGAGCTTCTCCAGCTGTGCCATGGTGGGCTTGTGTTGTTGCTGTTCGGCCAGATCAAGCGGCGTCAAACCTTCTTTATTGCTGTGATTGACATTCACCCCGAGCTGCACCAAATGGCTTATCAGATCGTATTGTTTGAGGCGAATGGCGTAGTGCAGCAGGTTGTCGCCATTGCTGAGGATTTGGCCCTTGTCTGCACCTTTTTCCAGCAGCTTGCGAACCAATGCTGGCTGCTTGCTTTCCAGGGCGGCCTGAGTTGCCGTCAAGCCGAATTTATCAGCGTGGCGGACGTCGATTTTGCGTTCCAGCAACCAGTTCACTGCGGCGACATTGCCGCTTTGCACGGCGTAGAACAGCGCGGTGCGACCAGCGCTGTCCTGTAAATTGATATTGCCGTGTTGCTGCAGCAGGCGGTTGAGCAGGTCGATCTGGCCGCTGCGCGCTGCGCCAAACCATTGATTTTCCATTGGTGCATCTTGGTTGACCTTGGTTTCCGGAACACCGCGCGCGAGCAGGTTTTTCGCCGGGGCATAACCCTGGGAGGCAGAAGCCTCCAGGAGACCGCGGGCGCGTTCAGGCGAATGGGATTGCAGCAATTGGGACAGGGCGAACTGAGCGCCGGCATGATTCTGATTTATCGCCTTCTCGAACCACTGCTGTGCAGTCCGCTCGTCTTTTTTGACACCGCGTCCCAACAAATACAGATTGCCCAATTCGTACTGGGCATCGGGATTGCCAGACTCGGCGGCACTGCGGTAATGCGCGGCTGCTTCGGCGAATTGTTGCAGGCGAACGGCTTTGCGTGCAGCAGCCATATCGTCGGCGTGCGCGCCGGCGATGATGCTAAAAGCCAGAAAGGTTGCGCCAATACGCAACCCGAAATTAACAAGTCCCAAATTTTGCCTCCACTTCGATTCCGGCACTGCGCAACAAGGTCAATTGCACAGGTTACGACTTAATCATAGGTAGTGTCTGCAGACCCTGCTGATCTCCAGAGCCACTCTATGGAATTTGTTTTCCTTTAATGAGATTCCCTCGCAGAGCGTTCATTTACGCGCTGCCGCAGGTAACCAAAATGCGGCTGTGGCCGCCCAGGATAAGGACTTTTTGTCCTATTTATTTGTTCCGAGTGCCCAGGCCTTGGGGCCTGTGCACCATGATTGGATTTGGATCTAATGGCATGGTGCCAGAAATCCATAAGTTGATCTTTACGAGCTTCACGGAATTCAAATTGCCGCTGCGCGATCACCATTCAACCCTATATCGATCGTCACCCATTAAAATCCCGCGTTCGCCGCGCGTAGTTTAATCAATTGGGTTTAGCATTCACTATATAGAGAAGTTGATAATTCCGCGGGCAGTGAGATGCACTGCTCACTTTGGTGTAGGAATGTCCCCTATAATTTCAATCCTTTTACTTAAAATTTGATCAACCCTGTGGCGATAAATCGAGCAACCAACGTCCGAAAAGTATAAGCTGCTGGGTTAAAAAGTATAAAAAGTCGGGAAGGTCCACAGAGGTTAACAATCCCCACACCGCGCAACCTTGGCTATCCTCAACATTGGCTGTCTTCGAATATCGACTTGCCGAACTAGAGTGAACTTGGTCGTGGCGTTCAAATTAACATATTATGGTTGCAATAACCAAAAGCCCATCTGGGTGTTGCTTTGGTCATTGCATCCAAAAACGGGTTTTTGCGCAGATGGGCATTCTCCCTGCGCAGAAGCCGTTTCTATTAAATAGTCTGGCTGACGATAGCCCTGTTTGAATTGCAAGGGCGGTTCCTATTTAACCGCCATGCAGTTGATTAGTGTGTTGTTGGAACCTCGTAGTGGTAGGAATTCATCTGTTCAAGCAGATGGGATCTTTGCAGGTCGAGTGGTATGACCCTGAGTGGACGAACGCTGTTACAGCTTCTTCGTTTAGGTCACATGATTATCACGGCCATCGCCCACGTAAGTGGTTCATAAGTATTGAATGACATCTAACGAATGGCATTTATTGAATGGATAGCCGAATGAAATATTCACTGTGGGCGCTGATCTTGTGCTTATTGTTCAGCGGATCTGCTTGGGGACAGTCCATCAAGCAGCGTGTGCTGATGCCGGGTGACTTGATCAAAGGGCACGCGGAATTTGAAGCGAATTGCGATAAGTGCCATTCGACTTTCGATAAATCCGCCATGTCCAATCTGTGTTTGGACTGCCACGATCAAATTCGCGCGGACCGCACGAGCAAAACCGGTTTCCATGGCCAGTCTCCGCTAGCCAGCGTCAAACCTTGTAATACCTGCCATACCGATCACCTCGGCCGCGATGCCGACATTGTCGGAATTGCGATCGACGCTTTTAGTCATGAGTTCACCCGCTTTCCGCTGCAGGGCAAACATGCGCCTCTGGCGTGTGAGAGCTGCCACAAACCCGGCACAAAATTCCGCGATGCTGAACCCGAGTGCGCGAGCTGCCATAAAAAAGATGATTTCCATAAAGGCGCATTGGGCACGGAATGTCAGACCTGCCACGAGCCTCACGGCTGGCAAAAGCGCCTGGAATTCGATCACTCCCAGACTGGTTTTCCGCTAAAAGGGCTGCACCGTGAAGTGGCGTGCAGTGGCTGCCATGCGGGACAGAATTACGAATTCCAGGAAACCACCTGCGTGAGCTGTCACAAGGCGAAGGATGTGCACGCAGGTAAAAACGGCAAGCAGTGTGATACCTGCCACTCAGTGGATGGTTGGGATAAGCGCATTTTTAATCACAACACCACGGAATTTCCGCTGACCCATAAACACGCGCAGATTCCCTGCCGCGCTTGCCATACCAATGGTGTGGTGGAAAAAAATACGCCGATGAACTGCCACAGCTGCCACGCCACCGACGATATTCACCTGGGGCGCAACGGCAAGCAGTGTGAGAGCTGCCATACTCCGGCGGAGTGGAAAAAAACCAAGTTTGATCACGCGCGGGTCACCGGCTTTCCGCTCACTGGCAAACACCAGGCGCTCGCCTGTACGAGATGTCACGTAGGTGCGTTGCAAGATGATTTGCCGCGCGACTGTGCGTCTTGCCACGCCGCAGATGATGTACACAAAAATCCGGAAATGCAGATTTGCGCAACCTGTCATATCACTGACGGTTGGAAGAAAATCAATCGCTTCGACCACCACTTCACCAACTTTCCGTTGGTGGGTTTGCACAGCATTGTTCCTTGCCAGAACTGCCATATCGGCAACCAGTTTGCCGGCACCAGCACCAATTGCGTGAGCTGTCACAAGCAGGATGATCATCACAAAGGCGCACTCGGTGAGAATTGCCATAGTTGCCATTCGCCCAATGCCTGGAACCTCTGGCAGTTCGATCACGAAGAATTCACCGGCTATGCGCTCTTGGGTTCACACGAGAATCTTGCCTGTGACGCCTGTCATGCTCCCGGAACTGATCCGCACAAGACCCAACCAGTCTGTGGTAAATGTCACGCACGGCAGGATATTCACAACGGCGGTTTTGGCCTGGACTGCGGCCGGTGCCACAGTCAGAACAAGTTTTTTGAGTTGATACTGCAGGACTAGACCCATGATCAGAGCAATGCAGTGGTGTATGCGGGTGCTTGGCCTGTTGATCTTGATCGGCTGGGCCGGCGTGTCAGCGGCGCAAGGCAGCCTTTTTGATCACGCAAAAACCGGTTTTGAACTCACTGGTGGGCACAATTTTGTGCCCTGTGAAAGCTGCCATATCAACGGACAGTTTGAGAGCACGCCGCGCGAGTGCGCCGCCTGTCACAGCATCAATGGCCGCTTCAACGCCACGCCCAAACCCATCGAGCATATTTTATCTAGTGATCGTTGTGACTCCTGCCATAACACGATTTCGTGGCAGGCAGTTCCGGTGGTGGATCACCACGAGGTCTTCGGTCTCTGTCAGAACTGTCACAACAACATCATTGCGCCTGGGCAGCACCCCGAACATATTCCGACCCAAAACAATTGTGCCGACTGCCATTCAGAGCTCAGTTGGCAACCCGCGCGGTTTAATCACGATCACGTGACTGATCGCCCCTGTTTTACCTGCCACAACAATATCAACGCGATTGGCCAGGATGCAGATCATATTCAGACGGAGATGCAATGCGAGGCATGTCACTCCACAGTCGCGTTTAGCCCAGTATTAAGAGTCGATCATGATTTTGTTCGCGGGTCTTGTGTCCAGTGCCACAACAATACTGTTGCACTAGGGCAGCCGGATAATCATATCCGTACGCAACAACAGTGCGATGCTTGCCATTCCACAGTGTCATTTGCTCCAGTCACACGCGTGGACCACGATTTTGTGATCGGCAATTGTGTGGATTGTCACAACAACAATATTGCACCGGGCAAACCGGCGGAGCATATGCCGCTGTTACAAGACAGCTGCGGCAATTGCCATTTCACGACGTTCTGGACGCAACCCAGAGAAGTTGACCACAGTTTGGTAAGTGACAACTGCTCGTCCTGCCATCTTGGCCAGTATGCCGATACGTCATTTCCTGCTACGCATATTTCGATCAACACATTGGAGTGCCAGCACTGCCACAACACAGTGGCCTTCTCTCCGGTGATGCGAGTGGATCACCAGTTTGTTGCGGGTACCTGTCAGGGTTGTCACGCCGAAGACAAACCCGTGGATCACATCAATGTGCTGCCGAATGCTCAATGCAACGAGTGTCATACGAGCACGGAAATCTGGCCTTCGGTACCGGTGGTCAATCACGATTTTGTGTTGGGGACCTGTTCATCCTGCCATAACGGAGTCATTGCTAAAGGGCAGTTTGATGGCCACATACCAACAGGGCCGTTGGAGTGCGATACATGCCATAAAAGCACTACGTCGTTTTTGGGCGGCTTATCTTTTTAGTGGTGATGGATAAGGTGTTATGAAAAATTTAACGAAAACATTCCTCAACGCCATCCTCGCCACTGCTTTATCAGTCTGCGGAGTTGTGGCCGTGGCTCAGGAAACTGAGCCGCAGGCGGAAACATTTTTTTCCCTGTACCGCGATTACGCCAATGCGGGTTATGCAGTGGAGTGGCCGGTTAGCGCGGGCGGTGTAAATGCTTTGCGCAATCGCCTCGGTCGCTATGGTTACCTTGCGTTTTATACCTCCCCGACGCTTCTGCAAAACAAACCTTTGCCGTTGGTGCATCTCGGATTTTTTATTTCACGCCAGGAAGCACAAAAATTTATCGCCGATAACGGTTCTGCATTTACCGGTCTGCGCGTCGTCAGCGTTGCGCCCACTGAGCACCGTCAATTGTTTTCGGGAGATGCGCAATCCTGGTATTGGCTCTCACCGTCTACAGAAGATAAACACGCCGGCCTCCAGGCCATTCTGGCGGAAGCCAAAAATCTTTATATGAACCAACAGTACCAGCAGGCATTGAATTATTACGCGGTGCTGTCGCTGGCGTCTGATCGCGAAATCTCTACCTGGGCGCAGGAGTTGATGGGGTTGACCTATGAGCGCCTCGGCCAAACAGACCTGGCGCTGCAGACGTATCGCAATTTAGTAGAGAGCAATCCGGAAGGTAGCAGCGCTAAGCGCATCAACCAGCGTCTGCGTGCATTGGAAACCGCGGCGGACGATGGCAAAGGGGCGCTGCGCAAATCCAAATATGCCGAGAGCAACCCCAAATTTTATTGGCGCGGTTTGTTTGGTCAGTCATACAACTACATGGAACGCGGCGGCAAACATCTGCCAACGGAAGATGTATTTTCCGTTCTAGCGACCAATTATGACTTTACCGCGGGTTATCGCCATCCAGAACATGAAGTAGAAGTGCGCTTGGCTGGTTATGACCAAGCAGACATGCTCGACTATGTAGATGACGATAAAACCGTCATCAAGCGCCTCTATGTGAATTACACCCATGTGAATACAGGTTTGAACCTGGTGGGCGGCCGGCAGCGCGATTACGGCAGCGGTATGTATCACTACTTTGACGGGGTGAGCGTGAAGTACCCGCTCTCGCAGCGCTGGAAAATCGGCGCCAGCGCAGGTGTGCCTGTGCAGTTTTCCGACTTTTACGATTACATGGACCGCAAATTTTACAGCCTGCAAACCAGCTTCGACTGGGATGACCACTGGAGCTTTGGTGGCTATATCACCCAGCAGACTGTATATGGCGAGACTGATCGGGCAGCTTACGGTGGCAAAGCGCAGTATGTATCGAAAAAGTTCTCCAGCTACCTCAACCTGGATTATGACTACGAGTTCGCCGAGCTGAATATTCTGCGCTGGCAGGGTTCTTACCATATCAACGACAAACACCAACTCTCCGCTCATTACGGTCGCCAGCGGTCGCCATTTCTGACCTCTACCAACATTCTTATAGGGCAACCCTATCTGAATCTGGAGCAGTATTTACGCGATCAGTTTAACCGTGACTACCTCCTTTATTACGCACTGGAACGAACGTCTCTGTACGAATTCGGCTCATTGAGCCACCAGTGGAAAGTGGACGACGAGCTGCAAATCATTACCGATGTCTATCACTCCGTCAGTACGGATATCCCCATTTTTACTGCAGAAGACGGTGGTTTGACTTGGACTGTGGAATCGAAAGACGCCGAGTACCGCTATTCGTCCGTAGGCGTGCAAGCGGTTGTCGAGAACTTTTTTGGCGGCAATGACTCGGCGATCATGAGTTTGCGTTTTATTGATACCACCCAATCCTCCTCCAATGTTCTGCAGCTGTCCGAGCGTTTTCGCCTGTTTAACAACCGCGTGTTCGTTACACCGAAAGTGCAGTTGAAATACACCCAGAAAAAGTCCGACGACACGGCGCAAACCAATGTGCGTGGCAGTTTGGCTCTTTCATATCGCCCCTGGCGCAATACCGATCTTCGTTTGGAGGTAGGTAATGAAGCGATTCGGGATGTGGATGAGAAGATCAATATCGATTATTCGTACTTGATCGCGGGCTACCAACTGCGCTTCTAAGATACAAATATCGACTTTGGTCGACGATGGAATCAGATAATTGCCGCCACCAGAAGGTGGCGGCCGGCGTGGGATGATTAGGCTTCGCTATCGAACAGGCTGGTTGGTGCCGCAGGTGCTTCAGTTGTAGCTTCTTCAGAGGCGTGCTCGGCTTCTGCCGGAGCCGGAATTTCAACTGAAGTTTCAGCGGTTTCCACTACTGATGGCTCATTGGCAATTTCTTCAATCGCTGATACCACATCTTCTTTTTTGGGAAGCTTGGCTTTTTTCGCCTTTTTCTCTTTCTTCTCAGTAGCTTTCTTAGCTTCCGTCACTTCCGCTGGGGCGGCATTCTTTTTAGGACGACCGCGTCGCTTTGGCGCTGTGGAAGTTTCTGCTGCAGCTGGCGCAGTTTCAGTTTTTGCTTTGCCAGGTTTTCTGCCGGGCTTTTTCTTCTCAACCACTACCTTTTCAGCTTTCTTGCTGGTCTTCTCAGCTTTCTTATTTGCCTTCTCAGCTTTCTTGCTGACTTTCTCAGTTTTTTTGCTGGCTTTCTCGGCTTTCTTATCTGCCTTTTTGCTCGCTTTTGCAGGGGCTGCGGCAGCTTCACTTTTTGGCTTGCGTCCGCGTTTTTTGCCAGTCGCTTTCGCAGCAGCTTTGGCTTTAGGAGCTTTGCTTGAGGTTGCTGCTGCGGTTTTACCGCCTTCTTTTGCCTGGGCAAGTTCGAGTTTTGCTGCAGCAATTGCGTCTTTGAGTTCAGTTGAAGCTTGTTTCAGTTTTGCCACTTCAGCCTGGAGCTGCTTAACTTTGCTTTGGTTAGCTGGAGACTTTTTCTTCTTGTTGGCAGCGACAGCAGCCGCCAGTTTGTCTTTAGCCTTGCTCAACGCAGTCTTGTTTTTTGCGGCACCGCTTTGAGCAGCTTTAAGTGCTTTTTGCGCGTCGCTTACTTTTTTCGCGCGAGCTTTAGCGAGTTGTCCTTGCAGTTGGGCGATCTGTTTTTCGAGTGCGAGAACGGGATCTACCTTCTTTTTTTTCGGCGCAGCCATACGGGATACCTGTGTAATGTTAAACAAGGGATTCAATCAACACTCAAAATAATAGCGTGCTTCAAATAAAAAATGTACAGTTTTTGCGCTATTTGCAAGTTTAAAAATGCAACTTTTCAAAAAAATATCACTAAATATTCGCGATTTAATTGAAATGAATAGAATCGCGATCGAGCATCAGTAATAACACAGCCCAATCGCACGTATTGTTAATTGATGTGAAATGTCGTTTTCGCAGGATTTCCGCCAAGAAATATCTAGTTGAATACGGGGTTGGATCGGCGCGCCTTGAGTGTTTCGTTGGGAGTCGAAATTTCGATACGAGCATTCGCTCGGCAACTTTGGCGGGTAATGCTTCAAGGGAGGGTGGGTAAAGCAAAAAAATGTGCTGCCAGTCTGCGATCCCGCCAAAAATTGCGTTACCATGGCGCACCAAGTTCGTTTTCTCGGCACCCCGGGAGTAAGGCTCGCCCGCTACAGCTGAGAACCCTTTGAATAATAGGAGCTCACTGGAAAAACACTATGAAGAAGTTACACGTCACCAAAGCCGGCCTTCTGGGTGCCACCATAGCTGCAGTATTGGTTACCTCAGGCTGTAATAAAGAATCCAATAATGCAGCCTCAACTGAGGTCAAGCTCGACACCGTCGAACAGAAGATGACCTACATCGTCGGATATAACATGGCTAAACAGGCTCAGGCCAACGGACTTGATTTCCAAAAAGAAGTTATGTCCGCTGCAATCCAGGATGTTCTGGATGGCAAAGATCCCCGCATTGCTCAAGCCGAGCAGCAACAAATCATGATGTCCTTCCAGGAAGAGCAGCACAGCAAGCGCGAAGAAGAGCGCAAAGTGGCTGCTGAGAAAAACCTGAAAAGATCGCAAGAGTTTTTGACTGCGAACGCGAAAAAAGATGGCGTGAAAGTCACCGAAAGCGGTTTGCAGTATGAAGTGTTGACCGCTGCTCCGGAAGGCGCTGCGTCACCGACTGAAGATGACGTGGTCAAAGTGCATTATCACGGCACTCTGGTTGACGGTACTGTATTCGATAGCTCCGTCGAACGTGGTCAGCCTGTCAGCTTCCCGGTTAAAGGCGTGATCAACGGTTGGGTGGAAGCGCTGCAGTTGATGAAAGTGGGTGATAAATTCAAATTGTACATTCCGCCAGAGTTGGGCTATGGCGAAGGTGGTACTTCTGGACAGATCGGTCCAAACGACGCGCTGATTTTTGAAGTGGAGTTGTTGGAAATCAATCCATCAATGGAAGGTCACCCTTGATATAAAGGTGTTGAAAATAAACGGGGCTTCGGCCCCGTTTATTTTTTCTGGGTCAATTTAAAAACCAGTCCATTTGATGCAATTGCGTAAAATTTCCCCTGCTCTTCGCTAAAGGCGACATCAATGACTGCTGCACCCGCCGGTTTCCATAGTCTGCGCTGCCCTAGCTTCCAAATGGTGGGGTTTTTAAGATCGTTCAAATGCCATAACGAGATGGTCTGATCCGTTTGGCCCGCTAATAAAAATTGATTGTCCGGGCTGAACCGAGCACTGGTGAAGCTTAAACCGCGCTTTACTCGTCCCGCCTTGAGCGGAATTTCCCCTACCACTTGGCCGTCGCGACTGCGCCAAATAATGGCTTTATCGTATTGGCTGACGGATAAAACAAGGCTGCCATCGGGCGACAGGACGACCAATTGGACCTCGTCGTTGTGACGCATACGTACAAAGTGTTTGTTGTTTTGCAGATCCCATGTCACAGCTGTGTAATCCGCTGAGCCGGTAGCGGCGATCAATCCTTTGTCATCGAGGCTGACGCTGTGAACCCGATCCTTATGATTGAACGTGTGAATAATTCCGCCGCGTCTGACGTCGAAAATTACCGCCGTGTGGTCAGCCAATCCTAAAAGTGCTTTATTGCCGCCCGAAGAAAGCTGTACCGAGGATATTTCTCCTGGTGCCTGCCAGTAGCGCGAAGCCTCACCCGTTTTGGTGTCCCACAACACTAATGTATTAGTATCGGCTGTCAGCGCCCAATTGCCATCCGGGGAGGTATCCGCAGCGGCCAAAATGGTGTCGGTCGCCGCTTTATGGCTCCAGTTGAACAGGCGCTCTTCATCGGATAATCGCCAATAACTGATGCCGTGATGCATGGAGCCGATCACCGCATAATTTCCACGATCGTCCAACGTACCTGCATAAATCCCTGCGGTAGCCACTTTTATTTGGCCCGCTGGTGGATGCGCTTTTTCGCTACAGCCCAACCCAGCCATTAATACAGAAATCGCGACCAGAGCCCGCGCACAGCAACGGAATGTTGCGGAGTGTTGCAAAGGAATAAATGTGCGCGGATTCATGCGGCGGTCTTCGAATTGGTGGGGGCTATTCATTGGAAGCTTAGCAGCACTCCCGATGATGGCCAGGGACATAAAAAAAGCAGCTAATGCTGCTTTTTTTATTGGGCGAGTGTGAATCTATATCACCTGATCTCTGTGCGAATGGTGGAGCACTTCGATCATTTGATCCTCCGCTTCGAAGCGGATAGCGAGAGATTCACCCAACTTGGATAGGTCGGCTATCAGAGAACTCAAGTCATCGGTTTCCTGATATTTATCGTTGAAGTCGAGAATAAATTCGGTGGTGGTATCTATGATTTTGTAGTGCGACTTGGCTTGCGCGAGTCCCTCCTGGTCTTCGAATTCACGTCCTTCATTCAGAAGTTGTTCGTAAACTTCAAAGTGTCCGGCGGAGACATAATCCACTAGGATTTGGCAGAAATGGCGCAGGTTTTCTTCCGTTTCTGCTGTGAAATTGCTTTCCTTTTCTGCGCTAAGTTTGCAAAACAATACCAGAAGGGATTGTCGTTCTTGTAACCACCGGTCGATGATTTCGCTTACACCACCCCATCGCTCCCGTGCCGATTGACAGTTCTCAAGCATTCATAATTCCTCGGTTTTATAAAGCCATTATTATTCGAATTGGGATTATTGACTGGCTTGTTCAGCAAGATAGGTGATCTGCGAGCAATGAGCAAGCCCTAAACTTTAACCGGGTTTAGGGCATTTGGAGGGCGTTAGATCGAAGCGGGGCCAAAGAGAAGTGGGCACTTAGGCCGCATCAAGCGCGGCGCAAGATCTGCCAGATATTAAATAAGGCTAAGCCGATAAAAGCGACGAGTGTCCAACCGGGGATGCTGATCCCAAGAAAGGTCCACACGACTTCCGCACAGTTGCCGTCGCCGCGCAAAAGCACCGACAAAGCATCCATTAAAGGAAAGTTTTCCAGCAGATAACTGATATCGGGACCACACGCGGGTACCTGATCTGGCGGCAAACTTTGCAACCATAATTGGCGGGTGGAAAAAGAGCCGCCCAAAATAGCAAACAGAACCCCAAGTATTCCGAAGATTTTTCTGCCTTTAGCCTGCGGATTAAAAATGAACCCCAGCAACCCGGTGAGTCCCACCGCAATAATGAAAATTCGCTGCGTTATACACAGCGGGCACGGATAAAGATCCATGAAGTACTGCATATAAAGGCCGGTGAGAATCAATCCGGTACAGCCGAGAAAAATCAGCAAAAACGTCTGGCGAGATGAAGGTAAGGGCATATCGGAGTCCGCATTAAAATTTTCCTGATGGACGCTGTACGGTAGTGAAAGTTTCGTTTTAACTCAAGGCGCCGTTTTGCTCTAACAAGCAGAGAACGGGGATTCAACTATTCTTAAGTTCGAATATCGCAAACGAGATAAGCAAAATGTTGCTGAGAGTAATCATGTTGCTGGCCTGCGCCTGGCTCGCTCCATCCTTCGCGTGGGCGTCCTCTGACGCCTCGGCAGAAGCCACTGGCGGCAATGCGGGGAATATTTATCTACCGTTGAAACCGGCATTTATTGTGAATTACGGTGGTCCCGGCAAGCTGAAATATATCAAGGCGGATATCTCGTTGCGCTTACAGGACCAGCAAGTCGCCAATTCTGTGCGCCACCATATGCCCTATATCCGCAATAACCTTGTCATGCTGTTTTCCGCTCAAACAGACGAAAGTATTTCGTCTCAGGAGGGTAAAGAAGCGCTGCGGCAAGAGGCACTGCAGGCGGTGCGCGAAGTCATCCAGCGAGAGGACCAGGTAGAAGGTGTGGTCGATCTCTACTTCAACGCCTTTTTAATCCAAAAATAACCGTTTATCTCAAAGGCAGTACCGTTTAGGCCACTTTCGATTCGTTGCAGCAGCGCTGATATTGCTCGTAATAGGATTTAAGGTAATCGGCAAATGGCGCTTGCTCTTGCCTTTCTTCGTCTGCTTGCAACGTCAGCGATTCTTCCGCCATATCATTGAGAAGCTTTTCCACTGCAGGCGCGAGCGGCTGCGCGAGCAGTGTGCGTTTATGGATAACGGCCCGCTGTTTTGCCCATTGATGGAAGGAAAGCTTTTGCTCGTGCAGTTCTGTCAGCACGCGAGCGGATGGCGTGGAATCGGGGTTGTCGATTTTGTTTTTCTGTACTTTCAATGAGTTGCTATAGGCGTTGCCGCCATGCACCTGATCCAACAGTTCCGCCAATGGCTGAAACGCATCGAACAACTCATTGGCCCATTGGCGCATAGAGATACTCTGGCCTTCCGGCGTGATGAGATCGACACCCGGACGACGGCCTTCGCTGACGATGATTTTCTGGTTGGCGAGAATGTGTTGAAACTCGGTTCTATCGCAATGGGGGCTGTCGGCTAGGGCGCAAAACAATAAGAAGATGTCGAGAAAGCGGATCTGGTCCGCATTGATACCTATGGGCGAAAAGGGATCTATGTCCAGGCAGCGCACTTCAATATATTCAACCCCTCTGCGGCATAGAGCGGTCAGCGCCGTTTCACCTTTCTGCGCACTGCGCTTCGGGCGAATGGCGCTGTAAAACTCATTTTCGATTTGCAGCAAGCCGGTGTTGAGTTGGCAGAAGTGGCCTTCGCTGTCGGTGACTCCTATCTCTGCATAAGGTGCGTAAGGAGTTGTAATAGCGCGGCCCAGGGTTTTGACATAGCTCTCCAGTGAGTTGTAACACACATACAGAGACTCTTGGGCTTTGCTTTGATATCCCAGGTCCCCCATTCTCAGGGAGGTTGCATAGGGCAGGTGCAAGGTGTTTTGATCTTCGCCAAACGGCTGCAGTGCGTGAGGACGGTCCTGTACGAAACTGCGGCACAGTGCTGGTGAGGCACCAAAGAGATAAATCAATAACCAATAGTTGCGACGGAAATTGCGGATCAAGTCGAAATAGCGCCGGTTTGTATACTGGTCCAGCTCTTCCACTGAACCTTCGTTCTGATGCATGAAGGCCCAAAACGATCCCGGCAACGAAAAGTTGTAGTGAACGCCTGCAACGGTTTGCATCACCCGACCATAGCGGTGGCCGAGGCCAATGCGATAGACGGTTTTCATTTTGCCGCGATTGGTGGTGCCGTAGAGCGCAACCGGAATATCGTCACTCTTGCCCACCAGGCAAGGCATGCTGTGGCTCCACAGGAGTTCGTCGCCTATATGGCGGTAGGTGAATTGATGGAGAGACGTAAGTTGCTCCAGCAACATGCCCAGTCGGTGCGATGGCGGGGTAATGAATTCCAGCAGGGCTTCGCTGAAGTCTGTCGTGATCTGCGGATGGGTAAGTGCAGAACCCAAGCCTATCGGATGAGTTGTCGCAGCAATCCAGCCGGAGTCTGCAACCCTTAAACATTCTTTTTCGACACCGCGCAGAATGCCTGACAACAGAGGGGCATTCTCCCGATCGAATAATCCGGCAGGGATCT
This sequence comes from Saccharophagus sp. K07, assembly GCF_014336955.1. GTDB lineage: Bacteria > Pseudomonadota > Gammaproteobacteria > Pseudomonadales > Cellvibrionaceae > UBA5868. Next base: position 548,578 of record NZ_QRAI01000003.1, read on the forward strand.
GCTCGGGGCTGAGCTTTGTATATTGGCTCACAATGCCATCCTCAGTTGACCAGGGGCAGCCGCACAGAGAATTTGCGGCTAGGCTTTAACAGTACAGCAAATTGGGGAACTGGTTGAAGACTGGGTGCTATGCGCATGAGTCGGAAGGTTGCATAGCATCTTCGGCAATGTGATCTGCTGCTTGGTCCGCGGATTCCGTGGCGGCAGAGCTGAACGAACCATCTGGGCTTTGGTCAATAACCGGGCCTATGGCTTCGCCACCTTTTAGGGTCAGGTGACCTTTTTCGTCGAGGACACCCGGGACTATGGTGAGGCGCAAATGTGGGTCACGCACTGACAGTTCGACTTTTACGTTGATCGCTTCATCTTTATACGCAGTGCGGAATAGGCCGTGGCTGTCGCTGCCGTCGACCCACTCACCTTGTTTGCTCAGGTAAAAATGGTCCTGATTACGGATGATATACATCTCAGACATAGGGTACCTCTGCGCGAAGGTCGCTAGGATACAAACTGTTTTTCGCTGAAACAAGGTTGAGACTTAGGGTGAGGAACAGGCCCCAAAATACGGAATTTAAAGGCTATATTTGATGCAAAGTGTTTACAGCTTAAGTCTAATTAAGAGATATTGTGGGTGAATCCATAATAATTTACCTGCATACTTGCGCACCCTGTGTAGGTTCTCGCACAGGTTTCGTATCATTCAACGCCCCTAACGGAGATCTGTGGTGGCCCTGAATAACGTCGCCAATAATCCCTTCTTTACCAATGCAGAGGCCGCATTGACACGATGGGCTGCAGTGGTGAAAAAGGTACCGCTGAAGTTCTGGCGTATGGCCGTATTGGGCTTGGTGTTGTTTTGGATCTGCCACAACCTGGCCGTGCTCGTCTGGTATCTGGTTCCGGCTCCCAAACTGCCAGTGGCACCCGTGACTCCATCGACTGCAGTGCGGGTCGATAGTGGCACAGGTCGCAATATCGACATCACCAGCATCCAGTCACTCAATCTGTTTGGCAATATGGGCGAACAGCCAATAGTGCAGCAGCCAATCATTGAGCAACCCCGCATCGAAATAACCCAGCTCAATTTGGAGCTGCAGGGCATTATTGCGGCTAATGATCCCAAGCTTTCATGGGCAATCATTGGTGGTGCAAACGATCAAAAGTTATACAAAATCGGCGATGAAATCGATAACGCTCGCGGCGTAAAAATTGCCGAAATCCATGCGCTGAAAGTGATTTTGAATAATAACGGCAAACTGGAAGAGCTATGGTTGTATGGCGAAGATGGTTTAAAGGTCGCCAGTTCAGCGCCACAGCCCACTTATACTCCCCCCCCAATCAGTACCGGCCCCGCTCCTGAGGCGACGACGGTCAGTCGTGACCAGATTGAACAAGCCAGAAACATAGGCGATGTGGTGCGCTTTATGGTCGCCACAGAAAATGGTCGCATGATCGGTTATAAAGTGCGGCCGGGGCGCAAACGCGAGCTGTTTGACCAGGTCGGATTGCGTCCAGATGACATCGTTGTATCAGTGAATGGCATTGAGGTGAATGAACCGCAGAAAGTGCGGGAGGTTTACCAAGCATTGAAGAATGCCACAGAAGCCAACCTTCAAGTGGTGCGTGACGGCTCGACGCACTCAATCCTAATTACCATGAGTTCCGAGGGGTAACAGTGTTGCGACGAATAACAAGTTTGGGTGCGGCAGGTATGCTGGCGCTGACACTAGCGGTGAACAGCTGGGCCCAACAGACATGGATGATCAACTTTAAAGACTCGGATATCCAGGAGCTCATCAAGTTCGTGGCCGATGTCACCGGGCGCACCGTTATTATCGATCCCCGTGTCAAAGGGCGGATCAAGGTTATCTCGTCCAAACCGCTCAATCAGGAAGAACTGTTGCAACTCTTCCGTACTGTGCTGGAAATGCACGATTTCTCGGTTGTGGACGTCGAAGGGGTAATGCGCATTATCCCGCTGAAAGATGCACGCTCATCTCCGGTTCCGGTGGTCAATGCCGATTCGCCGGAAAAAGGCTTCCTGACGCAGGTCATTCAGTTGCAAAACATCGCGGCGGCGAAAATTCTGCCCTCTATCCGTCCGTTGGTGCCGCAGCATTCGCATCTGTCCGCATACGATCCATCGAACGCCATCATCATTACCGATTCGGCGGAAAACATCGCGCGTATTCGCGATCTGATCGAACGCCTGGATAAATCCGCGACGCCGGTTACCGAAATCGTGGAATTGAAATACGCCAACGCGGCGGATTTGGTGCAGGTCTTACAAGGTCTGGAAAAGGCAGATCCGAACAACAATAACCTGCCGAACAATTCGCTCAACCTGACTTCTGACAAGCGCAATAACGCGATCCTGATCACCGGTGAGGATGTACAGCGCCAACGCATGAAGTCTCTGATCAAACGCCTCGACAAACCGCGCGCTCAGTCTGGCAATGTCCGGGTGGTCTATCTGGATTACGCAGAAGCCAAGAGCGTTGCGGAAACCTTGACGAAGGTAATGGCCAACCTGGCCAAGCTGGGCCCTGGTGGCAAACAAGAAAATGTGGTCGCAGCGACTGTGGAAGCGGATGAGGATACCAACGCGCTTCTGATAACGGCTTCTGGAGACGACTTGGAGGCGTTGTTGGATGTGGTGGCCCGGCTCGATATCCGCCGCGCCCAGGTGTTGGTTGAGGCGATTATTGCGGAGGTGGGAGACAACTCTTCGAGAAATCTCGGTATCCAGTGGCTTTTCCGCAACACGGATAAAGGTGTATTTGGTGCTTCACGTGCGAATGCCGGTCTTGAGTCATTCGGGGGAGCCGCATTGGCAGATCCCAATGGCGAAGGGGCATTGGAGGCTTTTGGCAAAGCCTTGTCGACCACATTGGGCCAGACCCTGGGGATAATGGGATCTGATAATGAAACCGATTTTATGGCGCTGATCAGTGCGCTGGAGCAGGAAGGCCAGACAAACATTTTGTCCACGCCGTCTCTGCTGACCATGGATAACCATGAGGCCAGTTTTGTTGTCGGTAAAAATATTCCGATTCTCACAGGTTCATCTGCGACGACCAATGGCTTGAGCAGTCCTTTCCAAACCATTCAGCGTCAGGATGTCGGTATCAAACTGACGGTTACACCACAAATAAATGAAGGCGACACCATTCTCCTTACGGTTGCGCAGGAAGTATCGAGCATTGATACCTCTTCACCGACCGATCAAGGGTTTGTAACGAATCAGCGGAAAATCGAGACCAAAGTATTGGCTTCCAATGGCGAAATCGTGGTCTTGGGTGGATTGATTGAGGACAAGCTGGACAAAGGGGAGATGCGTGTACCTGTACTGGGGCGCATTCCGCTTATCGGTCGGTTGTTCCGTTCTGACAACCGGACCAAAGAACGTACAAATCTGATGGTGTTTTTGAAAGTCACCGTTATTCGCGATGTTGAGGGGCTTAGCGGAGCGACAGCGGAAAAATATCAATATTTGCGTGGGCAGCAGCTCAAGCAGCGCGGCGGTGGTTTTATGCGTCGCAAAGACAATGCGATACCAGTGCTGCCAGATATTTCCTATTACAACAAGGCGCCACTTCTTCCGGCGGATACTGCCAATGTCATTGTGACTCCAGCAGCCGACGCAGCCATGGAGGCTGCTGATGAAGAGGCCAAGAATATCCCGGCACCTTTAATCGAGCAGTGATGGATATGGAACCTTTATCGGATAACGAACTTCCCGCCGCTGCACTCGCCGAAGAGACGCCGGCGGCGCCAACCAAAGCGCGTTTGCCGTTTTCTTATGCGTCCAGCAATGGAGTGATGATTGAAAACGGGCGTTTGGTGCATTTGCCTGGGCTGAAATTGAAGACCCTGCGCGAATTGCGCCGCTATATGAGTGCGCCTTTAGAGTTGGAAGAGTTATCGGAAAGTGAATTTAAGACACGCCTGACCAAGCTGTATCAGAGTAGTGACGCAGAAGCTCAGCAGGCGGTGGAAGATATGGACGCCGATTTCGATTTGTCGGCGTTGGCGGAAGATATCGATGACGGCGAATTGCTCAGCGGTGAAGGCGATGCGCCGGTGATTCGTTTGATCAACGCGATCCTGTCCCAGGCGGTGCAGGAGAAGGCGTCGGATATTCACGTTGAGCCCTATGAAGACCGGGTTTCAGTGCGTTTCCGTATCGACGGTGTGTTGAAAGAAGTCCTCTCCCCCAAACCCGCCCTGGCTCCTGTGCTGGTTTCCCGTTTGAAGGTAATGGCGCGTTTGGATATCGCCGAAAAACGGATTCCCCAGGACGGTCGTATCACTGTTAAGTTAGCTGGACACGCGGTGGACCTGCGGGTCTCGACTATGCCTTCAGCGCACGGCGAGCGTGTGGTGTTGCGTATTCTCGACCAAGCTGCTGGCGCCATCTCGCTGGAACAGCTCAACATGCCGGAGAAAGTGCTGCGCGATTTCAAAGCGGCGCTCGCCAAACCGCACGGCATTATTCTGGTAACCGGGCCGACGGGTTCCGGTAAAACCACAACGCTCTATTCGGGCTTGAGCCATCTCAACACCCGCTCGCGCAATATCCTGACAGTAGAAGACCCGATCGAATACGTACTGCCCGGCATTGGCCAGACCCAAGTAAACACCAAGGTCGATATGACCTTTGCCCGCGGCCTGCGCGCCATTCTGCGTCAGGACCCGGATATCGTCATGATTGGTGAGATCCGTGACCGCGAAACTGCGGCCATCGCTGTACAGGCGAGTTTGACCGGTCACTTGTTGTTATCAACTTTGCACACCAACACCGCCATTGGTGCGGTTATGCGTTTGCAGGATTTGGGGATAGAACCATTTTTGCTGTCGTCGAGTCTTGAGGCGCTTATGGCGCAGCGTCTGGTGCGCAAACTCTGTCCCGATTGTAAACAGCAGCACGAGGCCAGCGACGCCGAATGCGAACGGGTCAATATTCCCAAAGGCAGTGTCATTTATCGGGCTGTGGGGTGTGACAAATGCCATTACACCGGTTACCGGGGTCGTACCGGTATTTATGAATTGATCCCGGTGGATGACGTGCTGCGCCAGTTGATTCACGAGGGGGTGGGTGAACAGGCCATGTTGGCGCACGCGCGCCAGTTCAGTGACTCCATTGATGAAGATGGTCGCCGCAAAGTGCTGGCAGGCATCACCAGTGTGGAAGAACTGTTACGAGTAACGGTCGTCGGTTGATATGGGAGCTTATTCCTACCAGGCGCTGGACGCCAATGGCAAAACTGTCAAAGGAGTTGTTGAGGGCGATTCGGAACGCCATGTGCGCTCGCTGTTGCGCCAGCGCCAGCTCAAGCCACTCGATGTGCGCAGCGTTTCGCAAAAACGCAGCAAGTCTTCGGACACCTCGTCGTCGTCCCCACGCCGTCTGTTCGGCGGTGGAGGTCCTAAACTTAGCCACAAAGATATTGCCCTGGTGACGCGCCAGCTGGCGTCGTTGCTGCAGTCCGGCTTGCCGCTTGATGAGGTTCTGCAAGCGGCGGCGACGCAAAGCCGCAAACCCACCATTAAGAGTTTGTTGTTGCAGGTCCGCTCCCGGGTTCTTGAGGGTTTGAGTCTCGCCCAAGCCATGTCCGAAGCCCCGAAAGCCTTTAACGGTCTGTACCGGGCGATGGTAAAAGCGGGCGAATCCGCAGGCTTTCTCGGCCCAGTACTAGAACAGTTGGCTGAGTACACCGAAACCAGCCAAGAGACCCGCCAAAAAGTCCAAACGGCGATGATGTACCCCGTAGTGCTCCTGTGCGTGAGTATGGGGGTGGTTATGGCGCTGATGGCGTTTGTGGTGCCCAAGCTCACCGGCATGTTTTCCCAGACCAAACGGGAACTGCCGGCGATTACCGAAATTCTGATCGGCACCAGCGACTTTATCGTCAATTACGGTTTGTTTGTCCTTATCGGCATTATTGGCCTGATCATTCTGTTCAAACAGCTTCTCAAAGCGCCAGAGCGGCAGTTGCGCTGGCACCGCCTGTTACTGAAAATGCCGCTCTTTGGCGAATTCATCCGTGTATCCGAATCGGCGCGTTATGCCAACACCTTGGGCCTGTTGGTCAAAAGTGGTGTGCCGCTGCTTGAAGCGCTGCGTATCGCGAGCCAGGTTTTAACGAACCGGGTGATTCAGGACGCGTCAAAAGCGGTGGCGGTATCAGTACAGGAAGGTACCAGTCTGCACCGGGCCATGGATCAGGTGGATGAATTTCCACCATTGGTCGTGCAAATGGTGGCAAGTGGCGAAGCCAACGGACAGTTGGCCGAACAACTTTTACACGCCGCGCGCAACCAGGAGAGGGAACTGTCTTTTACATTGGGGACCATGATGGGATTGATGGAGCCCGCCATGATTTTGTTCATGGCTGGCATCGTCTTCTTTATTGTGATGGCGATTATGTTGCCGATCTTCCAGATGAACGACATGTTCAGATGAACGAAATGATCGGCGGTTAATCGAAATCCAGCATTTTAATGATCCAGGGGGATATATGAAACAAGGTGGTCAGCGTGGTTTCAGCTTGATCGAAATCATGGTGGTGATCGTGATTATGGGACTGTTGCTCAGCGTAGTGGGGCCCAAGGTATTCGATAACATCACCGCAGCGAGAATTCAGACGGTGAAAGCCCACTTCGGTAACCTGAAGACAGCGTTGGATTCTTATCGTCTCGACAATTATCGCTATCCCACGACTGAACAAGGGTTGATGGCACTGGTGATCAAACCGAGTGGCGACCCTGAGCCGAAACGCTGGCGACAATACATGGACAAGATTCCAAAGGATCCGTGGGACAACGATTACATCTACGTGAGCCCCGGCGATAACGGCCGCCCATTTGACCTTTACACTCTGGGCGCCGATGGTGTGCGCGGTGGTGAGGGTGAAGATGCCGATATAGGTTTTTGGGATGACGCCAACGACGTAACGCCATAACGGGACGCGCTGGCAAGCGAGATATATGAAGGTCAGGAACCAACGAGGTTTTTCGCTACTGGAGTTGATGGCGGTCATTTTTGTGATCGGCATCAGTCTGGGGATAGTTGCCCTGACCATGCGAGGCGGCGAGCCGCAAGACGAGATATGGACCGCCATCGAGCAATTTATGGGATTGGCCCAGTTCGCCAGCGAGCGGGCCATTCTCTCGGGTGAAACCTCCGCTCTGTATCTGGAACCGCCGGAATGGCAGGTGCAGCGCGGCCAGTCGGTGCGCGACATCGGCTGGCGTTACACTTGGCTGACGTCCAGCAGTGAGGGCTGGCAGAGGATACCTAATGTGCCAGCCGTGAGCTTGCCGCCCACTGTCCACCTGCGGGTGGAAATAGACGAAATGCTCTGGGACTACGAAAGCCAAGTCGACCGCACCACACCCGTCGCTGCCTACTATCCCACGGGTGATATCACGCAATTCAGTATCGAAATTACCGATGAGCGCGCCCCCGGTTTTAGCCAGAACATAAAAGTTGATGAAACCGGGCAATTGATTTGGGTGGAAGCCCCCGAACCGCCGAAGGTGGATCGCAATGCGTTCTAAATCAGTGCACGGTTTTACCTTGGTGGAAGTGATGGTGGCGCTGTTGATCATCGCCATGGCCTTGCCGGCACTTTTGATGCGCATCGGGGGTATGGCCACTGCAGCCGGGCACAGCCGGGATGTTGCGATTGCCTACTGGGTGGCGGAAAACAAGATGCAGGAAATTTATCTCACCCAGCGGTTGCAGGGTGTGACGCCCCGCGGTCGGCAGGCGGACGACGTCAAAATGGCGGGAGAGACCTGGGATTGGCAGACGGAGACCGAAGAAACCGCATTGCCGGGGCTGCTGCGTCTGCGGGTGCGGGTGAAATTGCAGGACTCGGACGACAACTTGGTGGAGATATCGGGGTTCTTTCTTGAATAAATCAGCCAATAGGGTGAGCCGCGGATTCACTTTGATGGAAGTGATGGTCGCGCTGTTCATCATGGCGATGATCGCGATTCTGGCCGCTCAAGCATTCAACACGGCCTCGTCGGGCGCTGATGCCACGCGCGAGGCTATGCAACGTCTGGCGGAGATTGACCGGACTCTGGTGTTGATCGAAAACGACCTGCGCAATGCCATTCCCAAGCCCCTGCGCACGCGACTCGGGGAAACGCTGCCAGCCCTGTATGTCGCCCAAAGTGATGATTATTGGTTGACGATCATGCGCGGTGGTATGGCCAATCCGCTGCATCAGCGCCGTACCGAGGAAGTGAGGGTTGGCTATCGCTACATAGAGGAAACCATCTGGCGGGATACTTGGTATAACCCCTTGGAGACGGAACAAGAGCAGGCGCGTCAGCAAAAGCTCCTGACAGGTGTAAGGGATATGGTAGTGCGAGTATTGCCAACCGGCCCGGGCGTCTCGATTGCCGGTGGTCCTTGGTACGATGCTTGGCCAGCGACGGGGCGACCGGCGGATCAGTTGCCTATTGCCATCGAATTGACGCTGACATTGGAAGACATGGGTGAAATCAAACGGCTTTACAGTTTGTTGCCCGGTAAAGGACCTGACCCAGTGGTCAATCCAGGAGCCGGCTCGTCTTCGTCTTCCAGCAGCGGTGAGCCGGTTCAGGAAACGATAAATTGATATGAGCGGAACCTTGAGCCAGATGCCATCGCGTCAACGAGGGGTCATTTTGATCATGGCCCTGCTGGTAGTGGCGCTGGTCACCACTATAGTGGTGTCGGTCAGTTGGCGTTTCAGCCTGGATATGGCGCGCAATGAAAATCGCTGGCACGGTTCCCAGGCGCGCGCCTATATGGAGGGTGGGGAACAGCTGGCACGAAAGGTATTATGGGAGGATCGGGTTGAAACGGGTGATATTGATCACCTGGGTGAGATGTGGGCATTGTCGGGCGACCCTCTGCCCACGGATGAAGGCTGGATTCGCGGCATCATCGAAGACGCCCACGGTCGCTTCAATCTGAATTTGTTGGTGCGCCCCCAGCAAGGTGGTCGTAATAACGAGCGCAACAAGGACCCCTGGGACGTTTTGATTGAAAGCCAACGGCGATTTGTGCGGTTGTTACAGACCATCGAACTGGAGGATGGGCCGGTCACCTATCAAAAGGCGATGGAGCTGGTCGACGCCATCCAGGATTGGCTCGATCCGGATGATCAGGTGACAGGTTTTGGCGGCGCAGAGGCGGACTATTATCGCGATCAGGATCCGCCCTACCCGATTACCAACGGTCCCATGACCAGCGTCAGTGAGCTAAGTTTAATCAAAGGCATGACACCGGAGCTTTACGAAAAGCTCCTGCCATTGGTAGTGGTGTTGCCCTACGGCGAAATGATGAATATCAATACACTGAAGGATCCAATCCTGCGCAGTTTGAATCGCAAAATAAACCCGGAGCCTTTGTCTGAGGCAGAGTGGGAAGCGCTGAAGGAGGATCGCGCTGCTGCGACAGAAGGCTTTCGCCAGGTCGCGGATTTTGTAAACGCGCCCAATGCCGCGGCAATATTGGGCGGCGGAGAATTTGACCAATCTGATTTGGTGACCTCGTCGCGCTATTTCATACTCATCTCCGAGACCCTGGTGGGTGAGCAGGTGCGGCGCAGTAAAACGTTGCTGTATCGGGGCAACATGAATGGCGTTGATCATGTACACATAGTGAGGCGGACGGACTCCAATTTTTAGTTTGGTCGTTCGTGAACAATTGGCGATTCGAGCACGGGAGTGCCGAATCGCATCCCAGGATGGGGCATAACAAAATCATCGATAGGTGAGACGAGTGTCAGAACGAATTCTGGTCAGAAAAATCGGGCACAACCTGTGGCAGTGGCGCGAAGCCAGCAGCCAGGGGGAATGGCTGCGCGATGCTTTTTACACAGGGGATATCAACCTGCTGAAGGAGGCGGTGGAAGGCAAGCCGATTGTACTGATCCTTCCGGGCCAGGACATTGTCAGCCAGCGGGTCGATGTGGATATCAAAGACCGCAAACAATTGTTCAAGGTGCTCCCCTACGAGATCGAGGACACCATCATAGATGCAGTGGAAGATCTGCATTTCGCCTTCGGGCCTATCGAAAACGACACCATTCCCGTCGCCTATGCGGACTTCGACAGCCTGCAGGCGACCATCAGCGAAGTGGAAGCCACTGGCGCCGAAGTGGTGCGCTGTTCGGCGGATTATCTCTATTTGCCGTATCAGCCGGGTACTTGGACCCTGTTGCTGGAGAACGAGATCTTGCTGGCCCTGGTCGACAAGGGGATTGGCTTTACCGTCGAACAACCTATGGCCGGTGCATTCTTGGCGGCGCTGGCGGAGCAGTCGCCAGCTCCAGGCAATATTTATCTGTATGGCGACAGTGAAGAATCCTTGATGGCGCTGCACGCGCTGCTGCCAGCCTCCATCACTCAGAATGAAACCATCCTTATCACCGAACAAGAAGCGGGTTTCTGGGATCTGGTGGTTCCCTCAAATCCGTCTTTGATGGAATTCCGCAGCGGCAAACTCGCCCGCAAATTGCCATTCCACAAATGGTGGCAGGAATTCAAATATCCCATCATCGCCACTGCCGCCGGTTTTGTGATTGCGGTTGCCACCACTATGGTCGGGCTGCAAAAAGCCGAGAGCGAGCGCAAACGCATCATGGCGCAGACCGACGCGATCTTCCGCCAAGTCGTTCCACAGGGGACCATCACCGACCCTCTACGACAATTGCGCGGTTTATTAGGTAATAGAGGCAGCCAGGCAGCCTCGTCCAATGCTGTGGAATTGCTGGCGGGCGTAGCCCCGGCGATCAAATCCTTTAACGATGTCTCCGTGCGCAGCTTCCGCTACAACCATGACAGCGGCCAGCTGCAGCTGAATTTGGAGGCAAGAAGTTTCGATACCTTTGAAAACCTGCGCAGCAAAATTTCGGAAGCGGGTATGACGGTTGATATCCGAAGCGCCAATGTGAGCGGCGATGTTCACCAGGCGCAGTTGCGCGTATCGAGGGCTGGCTGATGAACGAGATCAAACAATGGTTCCTCGATCAGAATCCGCGCGACCAGATGATGCTGTCGCTCGGCGGGGTTGCAGTGCTGATTTACATCCTGATTTTTCTGGTGCTGTTTCCGCTGCAAAACGATTTGGAGCGCAAAGAAAAACGCAATCTGGCGTCCTTGCATGAGCAGCAGGAAGTCCGCCAGCTCGCCGGGCAAATGCTCGCCCGCCAACAGTCAGGCCAGAACGGCAACAGCAGCAATCAAAACCTGACCTCGCTGCTGAACGAAACCACCCGTAACCACGGCCTGACGATGGAAAACATTCAGCCGTCCGGCAACAGTGCGCGGGTGCGTCTGGGCGCATCGGATTTCAATCGTGTACTCGCCTGGCTGCACGACATGGAAATCAAACACGGACTGCAGATCACGGATCTGACGATCACCGCAGACCGGAATCCCGGCGTGGTGCAGGTGAATATCCAGTTGACTCAGGGGGGCTGAGTGGAGCGTCTTGTAAAAGTAGTGTTCTTTGTCGGCCTGCTGATTTATTTCCTGATGGCCGTAGTGGCGCGAACGCCAGCTGAATGGGGTGCCTGGGTGGCGCTGCGCGCTGTGCCGAATTTAAGCTTGAACGGGGTGTCGGGTTCTCTGTGGGCGGGCAAAGCGGCCTCTGCCCAGGTAGTGGTAAATCGCGAGACCATGGATTTGGGCGCTCTGCAGTGGCGCCTGGATGGCCTATCACTGCTGTTGCTCAAAGCCTGCATGAACGTGCGCAGTACCACCATTCAAGGTGAGGTGTGCTACGGGTTGGGCGGACGGGTCACCATCAATAAATTGTTGGTCGATCAGGTGCCCGCCAAAGTGTTTTACAACAACCCGGGTGTGCAAATTGGCGGGACGGGTAACGCAACTGTGCAACACGCTGAGTTGACCTTGCGCAATGGCGGCCAAGTGGAAATTAAGGATCTGGCTGGCAGCGTAACCGCCCAACGCATGGCGATCAATGTCGGCACTGGCTGGTTTTCCTTAGGTTCTTTTGCGGCTGACGCCACGGAGAACGGGCGCGGCGGTGTGGCGCTGAATATCACGGATATCGAAGGTGATTTCAGTGTGCAGGTGCAGGGTGACTTGATGGTGGGGGAGCAGCCGCAGCTGAGCGGTGTGATCACACCCAAAGAAACGGCGCCGCAACCGCTCAAAGACGCCTTGGGCGTGTTTATGGAAATGCAGGATGACGGCTCCTATAAGCTCGAGTGGCCTATCGGAGGCTAGCTTGCGACAACTTTGGCTGCTGTTGGCGATGCTCGCCCTTCCCTTTCCGGCACTGGGCGAGTGGGTTCACGACCAGCAGAGCATTATGGGAACCGAAATCACCGCGACCGTCTGGCATGAGGACGCCGCTCAGGGCAAAGCCGCAATTGCTGCGGTGATGGCGGAAATGCGCCGGATTGATGCCACCTACTCTCCCTATATCGAAACCAGTGAACTGGCCAAGCTAAACGCCTCCGCCGCCAAACAACCCGTGCAACTTTCTTCCGAATTGAGTCTGCTGATCGACCGGTCCCTGCATTACAGCCGTCTCAGTGGCGGGGCTTTCGATATCACTTTTGCCTCCATCGGTTGGTTTTACGATTACCGCGGCAAAAAACAGCCGGATGCCGAACAGCAAAAATCCCTGCTTCCCGCTATTAATTATCACCTGCTGAATTACGACCCCGAGCGCCGGACGTTGAGCTACGGCCACCCCAATGTGCGCGTCGATCTCGGTGGCATCGCCAAAGGCTACGCCGTGGATCGGGCGATCGACATACTGCGGCGCCATGGGGTCGCGCACGCGTCGGTGAGCGCTGGCGGGGACAGCCGTTTATTGGGTGACCGACGCGGCCGCCCCTGGCTGATCGGTATCAAAAATCCACGCCAAAAAGGGCCGGACGACCGAGATGTTGTACTGACCATGCCGCTCAACGATGTGGCCGTCAGCACCTCGGGGGATTACGAACGTTATTTCGTCGATGAAAAAACCGGTGAGCGTGTCCATCACATCATCAACCCGAAAACTGGACGTTCCGCGCAAGGGGTGATCAGCGTGACCATTCTCGGCCCGCGCGGAATTGATACTGATGCTCTGTCGACGACCGTATTTGTTTTAGGTGTGCAGGACGGGTTGGCTCTGATTGACGAGCTGGCGGATTTTGACGCGGTGATGATCGATGCCCAGGGGAAAGTGCATTACAGCAAGGGACTACAGGCACCGACCGAGTGATCAGTGCGATTTGGGATTCAGGCCACAAAATTCCCGCTGTTTTCCGCTTCGCCCCCTTTGGATTTTTCCCACCGTGCTAAATTTATGAAGGTTAACTTGTTTGTCGGTTCCCATTGCTGGACCTGGCCGGGTAATATCGCACCTCGATTTCACGCCTGTTTTCCACTGCCAACGCAAGGGCCACTGGACCCGGCATCCACTGCTCAGGCTGTTCCACCTATCCTCTGCAGCTGTCGCATTTTGGGGAGATAAAGCTTTGATAAATCTAAATTGGCGCCATGAACTCTTGGCTGTGCTGCTGAGTTTTCTTTTTGCATCTCCGGCATTTGCGCAAAACACTGGGGAGTTCAGCGTACGCAAGGAAAATGTCTCATCACTGAGTCAGCAGGTGGAGGATCTCAAGCAGGCCGCGTTGGAACTCAATCGCGATTTGCTGATTCTCGAAGAAGATTTGTTGTTCCCCGCCAACACGCAAATTGCCGTCTATGTGTCGTCGGATGTCGGCCATTATTTTCAGCTCGACGCCATCAAACTGCATGTCGACAACCAATTGGTGGCGAGCCATCTATACACCGAAAAACAAAACAGCGCGCTGAATCGCGGCGGTATTCAAAGATTGTATTTGGGCAATTTGAAAACCGGCAAACACGAAATCACCGCGTTTGTGCACGGCTATGGCCCGCAACGGCGTGAATACAAACGCGCGGCCACTTACACCCTGAAGAAAGATCAGAAACCCACCATGCTGGAAATGCGCATCAAAGACTCCACCGCCAGCATGGAGCCGGAATTCGAATTCAAAGAATGGCAAGTCCAATAAACGGCATGAGCATGTTGCGACCCAGCCGTTTGCGCGCCAATGTGCTGCAACTGAAAACCGCGTTGCAGGTGATGTCGTTGCTCCCGGTGTTCGCCGCCGCGCCGTTGTGCGCCAAGGAAAAACCGCTGTCCACTGTGGCGGATTTGCGTTATGGCGTAGCGCTGTACAACTACTATCAAAACCGCAATCTCGAAGCCATGACGGAACTCATGGTGGCGGAGAAAAAAGGCGGCATCAAAGGTCATGGGGATAACCCGGAAATCATGGCCGGTGGTTTCAGCATGGCCTACGGCATGGAGCGACGCGCCGCTGATATTTTTACCCGTCTGCTGGACGCCAATCGGCCGCAGCGCACGCGTGATTCGGCGTGGTTCTATCTGGCGCAGATGCGTTATTGGCGCGGCGATTGGGCAGGTGCGGAAGAAGCGCTCGCCAAAGTCAGCCCGCGTCCGCATGCCGAATTGGCGCCTGAGGTGGCGAATCTGAAATTCAATCTCGCCGTCCAGCAAGAGCGTGTGGATGAGGCGAGCAAAATCCTCGATAGCAATCTGAAGTCGCCGCTTGCGCCCTATATGCATTTCAACCTGGGCGCGGCCTACAGTCGCGCGGGCGAATACAGCAGTGCCATTCCCTACTTCGCCAAACTGCACACCCTACCGACCACCACACCCGAATATCTCGCGCTCTACGACAAGGCCATGACCGGCGCCGGTTATGCGGCCTTGTTGGACAAACAATACGGTGAGGCCATCAATCACTTCTCCCAGGTTCGCCTCAACAGCCCACTGTCCAACCGCGCGCTGCTCGGTTATGGCTGGGCGGCGGTTGAGCAAGGGGATTATGTGCTGGCGTTGAAACCCTGGCAGCAGCTGGCCAAGCGCTCGCTGATCGATGAATACACCCAGGAAGTGCTGGTCGCCATTCCCTACGCCTACGAAAAAATGGGCTATCCCAAACAGGCATTGGAATCGTTTCGCACAGCGGAAACGAGTTATCTGGCGGAGATCGCCCAATTGCGCCAGGTGATCGGCAGTCTGCAGGGTTATGCCATTCGCGAAGCGCTCAATATCGACCGCAGTACCGACATCAACTGGCTCGACCAGGCCCAGCAACAGCAGTTGTCCCCGCAACTGACCTATCTGGTCGCCTTGTTTGCGCGCGAGGATTTCATCGATCTGGTGCGCGAGCTGCGCGACTTGCTGGCGATTCAGAATCAATTTGCCGAATGGCAGAGCAAGCTCGACTTTTACACCGCCATGCTCGACGAGCGTGAGGCCAACAGGGCCAAGGAGATGGATTACATCGCGCGCGAACAGCTGGAAAGCAAGCTCACCGAGTTGGAAACCCAGCGCGGCATCCTGGCGAACACGATCGCGCGACTGCGCGCGCAACAAGATTTTCTCGCACTGGTGGACGTAGAGGACACGGCGCGCCTGGAGCGGATTCTGCGCGCCGAGCGCAATATCGGCGTTCTGCAGCGCGCGGTATGGGAGCGCGGCGTGGAAGTCATGCCTGCCAGTGAACTCGAAGAACTCGCCGAAACCCTGCGCCGCCAGAAAGGTTTGATGGTGTGGCGCGCCATGGAAATGTACGAAGAGCGGCTCTGGCGCGCAGAAACCGAGTTGGCGCAGCTGAATCAGGAAATCAGCGCGGCGCGCGCCACCCAGGCGCGGGTGCAGGCTATCCTCGATCAAGGCTTCGACTTGCAGCCCTATCGCCAGCGCATAGCCGCCGCGGCGGAACAGTTATTGGTGCAAAGCACAGATATTGACCTCGCCATCGAGCTGGCCCAGGACGCACTGCGCGGCAAGGTATTGGGGGTGCTGGAACAACAGGAAGCGCGCTTGCTGCACTATCTCGCTCAGTCCCGCCTGTCCATCGCCCGGTTGCTCGACCAGACCGTCAGCGGACCGGCTAAATCGGCGGATGCGGAACAAACTGGAGGTGGCGCTGAATGATCGCTAATACGCGTTACCTGTGGCTGACCGGCCTGCTGCTGACCACCAGCGCCTGCTCCTGGTGGGGCAGTGAATACCGTCCTTACGGTCCCACCTTGGCCGATTTACCGGCCGCGCAGTTGCCTCCTGCAGGTGAACCTGTGGCGCCGGCGACACTGGACCAGATCGAAGAAAGCTACCGCGCTGCTCTCGATGTCGCCGCTGCGCCGGAACTGCGCCACCGCATCCAGGTGCGCCTGGCGGATATCGAAATGGCGCGCAGTGAAAATCGCCAATTGACGCAGATGGAACAGGAAGTCCACTTCCAGGAAGCCATCGCCCTTTACAACGAACTGCTGACCCTCGAAGAGACCCGCGCCGACAAAACCACCGACGAGCGCCTGCTCTATCGCTTGTCCAAGGCCTATGCCCTCGACGGTCGCATGGAGGAATCCGACGCGGCGCTCGCCCGTTTGGTCAGCCTCCACCCGGATTCACCCTACGCCGCAGAAGCGGAATTCCGCCGCGCCGAGCAGGCGTTCAGCAGAGGTCGCTATCGCGAGGCTCAGCGTTTGTATCAAAACGTGGTGGCCGCCGGGACCGAGACGCCGTTTTATTTGAATGCGCTCTATATGCTCGGCTGGTCGCAGTTCAAAGCCAGCGATTTCCGCCCGGGTGTCGACACTTTTATCCAGGTGCTCGACCTGCTGCATGAAGGCCGCACTGAGGCGGATTTGACCAATGCCCAGCGCAGTCTGATGGACGACACCCTGCGGGTGCTCGGCATTACCTTCAGCTATGAAGACGGCGCGCCGACCATTGCTGAGGCCTTTGCCGAGGTAGGTCCGCGCCCCTATCAACACCGGGTGTATCAGGCGCTCGGCAATCTCTATCTGGAGAAAAAACGCTACAAGGATGCGGCGGATACTTTCAGCCAGTACCTGGAGCAGTTTCCGGATTCCGAACACGGGCCGGAATTCGCAGTACAGCGCATAGAGGTCTACAAAGAGGGCGGCTTCCCGACGGAGATATTGCCGGCCAAAGAAGAATTTGTGCGCAAGTTCGGTGTGGATAGCACCTTTTGGGCAGCGCGCTCGGAATCCGAGCGGCAGCAGCTTCTGCCGCGCCTGGAAAGTTTCCTCGACGAACTCTCCAGCTTCTATCACGCCGAAGGCCAGTCTTTGCTGGCGGCTCAACGGGCTAATCAGCAGGCGCGCGGCCGTGGGCGACAGCAGCCTGCACCAGCGGAGCCACAGTTTTTGCACGCCGCCGAATACTACGATCAGTATCTGCGCACAGTGCCGCAAGGTCCGCGCACAGCGGAAATTACCTATTTGATGGCAGAAGCCTTCTTCGAGGCTGGCCGGCTCGACCGCGCGGTGCCAGCTTACGAAACCGTGGCCTATGACCAACTCGATCAGACCCGCGGCGCCGCAGCTGGTTATGCGGCAGTCCTGGCCCTGCAAACGCAGATTGAGCAGACGCAGGACCCAGTGCGTCGCCAGGCGCTACAGGAGCACAAAATCCGCAGTGCCATCAGTTTTGCCGATTATTACCCGGAAGATCCGCGCGCGGTCGCGGTGCTGACCCGGGCGGCGCAGGAAGTATTTGCCGGTGGCAATCAGGCACAGGCGGTGGCCATAGCATCGCGCATTACCCAGTGGCAGCCGGAACCAGCGGCAGATTTGCGCAAAACCGCGTGGTTGATCCTGGCGCACAGCCAGTTTGATGCAGCGGATTTCGACAATGCGGAGACTTCTTATCGCTCGGCTCTGGCGCTGATGGAACCGACAGACCGCGAGCGCGCTTCTGTGATCGAGCGCATTGCCGCGAGCATGTTCAAATCCGCTGAGCAAAAGGTGGCGGCGGGCAATATAGACGCGGCCATAGCGCAATTGTTGTTAATCGAAAGTGCCGCCCCCGGCAGCGAAATTGCCATAAAAGCTCAGTACGACGCCGGTAACTATTTATTGGAACAAAAGGATTGGAACCGCGCCGAGCAGGTTTTCAGCGATTTTCAGCGGCGCTTTCCGCGCCATGCTCTGACGCCGACCCTTGCGCCCAAGCTGGCGTTGATCTATCAGGAAACCCAACAGTGGGATAAAGCCGCAGCTGCTCTCGCACTTATGGCGCAAAACGAAGCTGATCCCGAGGCGCGCCGCCAGTCTTTGTACCTGTCTGCCGAGCTCTACCAAAAATCCGGTCGCCTCGCTGATGCCGCCAACCGCTATGCTGATTATGTCCGCCTGTATCCCAAGCCGTTTGCGCTCGCCACTGAGGCGCGCTATCAGTTGCTGAAATTGGCAGAGCAACGCGGCGACGATAAGGCGCGCCGCCAGTGGTTGAACCAATTGATCGAAGCGGACGCGCGTGCGGGCGCGGACCGTACGGATCGCTCCACCTATCTCGCCGCCTATGCCGCCAATCAATTTGCCGGGGAAGCCTTTGCCCGGTTTGAACGCATCCGCCTGACGCTGCCCATCAAAAACAGTCTAGCGGCCAAACGCAAAGCGCTGGAGGAAACCCTCAATGCCTACAAGCGCGTGCTTGATTACGGTGTGGCCGAATTTGTGACTGAAGCCAATTACCGCATCGGCAATGTCTATTCCCAGCTCAGCCGCGATCTGATGAATTCCGAACGGCCCAAAGGCTTGGACGAATTGGCGCTGGAGCAATACGAAATTTTGCTGGAAGAGCAGGCCGAACCGTTCCAGGACAAATCGGTGGAGCTGCTGGCCGCGACGGCCGAGCGCTCGTGGGAAGGCTTGTACGACAAGTGGGTGAAACAGAGTTTTATTGAACTTGCGAAGATTCTGCCTGCGCGTTACGGCAAGAAGGAACAGAGCAGTGAGGTAAGCGATGGTCTGCACTGAGACACGAATTGTTCGCTGGTTATGGATTGTGAGTGCCCTGGCATTGATCGCCGGATGCGCCGCATCCGGCGGCAGCAAAAAAGACAAACCCGCTGCGGCAGCCGAAGTGTCTGTTGATGGTGATAGCAGCCCAATCGAATTAATTCCCAACCCCTATCTGGCCCAGGCCGTCAAGGTGCCGCCTGCGGTGCAAACCGAATATCGCAATGCCTTGGTCGCCATGCAGAGTGAAGACTGGAGCTTGGCGGAACAGCAGTTGCTCGATTTGCACAATCGCCATCCGGAGTTATCAGGTCCGCTGGTCAATCTGGGCATAGTGTCCTGGCGCCAGGAAAAACTGGCCGACGCGGAAACGTTTTTTACGCGCGCGCTGACGGCTAACCCGCTCAACAACGATGCCTATGTGCAATTTGCGCTGTTTTTGCGTGAGCAGGGGCGTTTTGCCGACGCGGAAGCGCAATATTTGAAAGCCTTGGAAGTGTGGCCGCACAACGCCGCTGCGCACCGCAATCTTGGCATTCTCTACGATCTTTATATGGGAAAGTTCGAGGAGGCACTGAAGCACTACGAAATGGTGTTGAAACTGTCCCCCACCCCCAACAAAGAAGTGGAAGGTTGGATCATCGATTTGAAACGGCGCATGGCGGCGGGTTGAGCTGTCGAGGAAGTAGCCTATGAAAAAACTTTTTACGCTATTTTTGCTGGCCTTTTGGCTGCCCAGTTGGGCGAATGCGCAGCAGGAAGGGGTTGTGGTGTTGAGTGACACAGTTACCGGAAATCAGGAACAACCCAAGGTGTTGTATATAGTTCCCTGGCAGCCAGCCACTGACGACACTATTCTTACCCAACCGCTCACCACCAAATTACACCGCGATATTTTTGCCCATATAGAGCGCCCGGAGCATGTACGTGAACTGCAATACCTGGAACAGTTGACGCCAAAACCGGAAAAATAACCTGCTGATTGCGCGCGCGGCGCGCAGTGCAAGCGAAAAAATCGGAATTTATTCAATCTTGCCCAAGTTTTTGGAGGCCAATTCATCATGTTTAACAGTGCCGTGAAATTTTTTCAGGATGGCGGTGTGTTTATGTACCCCATAGCCGTAGTGCTGGTGTTCGGTCTGGCAGTTGCCATCGAACGCTGGGTGGTACTGAGTGCGGCGCGCAGCTCCAATCGCCGGGTTTTCGATCGCATATTGCCCTTGCTGAAAAAGCGCGATTACAACGCGATTATCGATCTGGCGCGTAACAACCGCGCTCCTATCGGCCGCATCATTGCTGCAGGCCTCGTCCGCATGCAGCAAACTCCACGGCGCGACGAAATTGAATACGCGATGGAAGAAGGTGTGATGGAAGCGGTTCCGCGTTTGGAAAAGCGCACGTCTTATATCGCCACCTTGGCGAACATCGCCACTCTGCTCGGTCTGCTCGGCACCATTATCGGTTTGATTCAGGCGTTCACCGCGGTAGCCAATGCCAATCCGGCAGAAAAGGCTGCGCTGCTCTCGCAGAGTATTGCGGTGGCGATGAACACCACGGCATTTGGTTTGATTGCGGCGATTCCGCTGTTGCTGTTGCACACCGCGATCCAAAACAAAACCAATGAAATTATCGACAGCCTGGAAATGGCCGGTGTTAAAACCCTGAATATCATGTCCAGCAGTGACGCCTTCAGTGAGAGAACACGTGCGTCCGACGTAGGTCGATCAGTTTCAGAAAAGCCACGAACTCCCTGATCTCAACGGTCGTTTCGCATGCGCATTCGAAGACGAAATGGTGGAGAGGCGGATCTCGAAATCACGTCCTTCATGAATCTGATGATCATCCTGGTCCCGGTGCTGTTGATGAGCATGGTGTTCTCGCATATCACCGTGCTGGATTTAAAGCTCCCGGATCTCTCTGCGGACAGTGCAGCTGAAAGCCCTGCAGAAAATCAGATGCTCGAACTGGTGGTTTTGCAAGATCGCTTTGTAGTGAATTATCCCGCCGGTGCGCCGCTTAAAACGGTGCCGAAAAAAGACGGCGAATACGATTACAAGCTGCTCTCCGAGGTATTGCAGGAAGTCAAACGCCTGCTGAAAGATCAAGGCATCGAAAAACGCGATATTTTTATTTTGTCGCAGCCGGATACGGATTATCAGACGTTGGTTTCCGTGATGGATACGGTGCGTTCATTTAAAGCGGTGGTAGTGGCATCCGTGGTCGATGCGGAATTGTTTCCAGATATTTCCCTCGGTGATGCACCCGCAGATGCTGGAGGTGCTCCATGAAGCAGTCGATGCACGCCAGCCGCATGGCGCGCCGACATAAGCGCGCAAAAACTCAGCCGAAACTCAATCTGGTTTCGCTGATGGATATTTTTACGATTCTGGTGTTTTTCCTGCTGGTGAATTCTTCCGAAGTGGAAGTTCTGCAGAGCAATAAAAGCATCAAATTGCCGGAATCGGTTTCGGATAAAAAACCGGAAAATAATCTGATCGTGATGGTCAGCCGCGACGATATCGTCATCAACGGCCGCCTGATCACTGATGTGAAATCGGTGGTTGAAAGCAGCGCGGAAGACATTGAACCGTTGAAAAAAGAACTGGAATATCTCGCATCCCGCGAACCCTACGCGTCGGATGAGGCGCACGAAAAAGGCCGCGACGTTACCATTATGGGTGACGCCGCATTGCCCTATACGCTGTTGAAAAAAATCATCACCACCTGCGCGAAATCCGAATATCGCAATATTTCTCTCGCGGTGAATCAACTCCCTCCGGAAACACAGGGAGGCGGCTGATATGGCGGTAGTTTTTGCAGCGCCCAATCTGGAATTACCCTGGAGCAGTGCCCAGCAGGATGACCGCCGCTTTTGGCGCGTCCTGGGTTTTCTCTGTATTCCTTTATTGGTTTTGAGTATCGCCATTCCTTATATCCCGGTGCCCGAGCCGAAACGCGAAGAGCTGGAGCAGCTGCCACCGCAGTTGGCGCGTGTTGTGTTGGAGAAAAAGGAATTGCCCAAACCACCTCCGCCACCACCGCCGGAAGAAAAAAAGGTTGAGGAGAAAAAAACCGAGCCGAAACCGGAAGAGAAAAAGCCGGAAGTCAAACCGCCAGAGCCAAAAAAAGTGGAGCCGGATCCGGTGAAATTGCAAAAGGCGATTGACCAGGCGAAACAGAGTGGTGTGTTGCAGCATATGGATGCGCTGGCAGAAATGCGCGACGCATTTGATATTGCGGAAGTGAAAAAGCCGGCAGCCAACCTCAGGCGCGCGCAAACCGAAGCTGCGCAGGTGGAGCGCAATCTGCTCAACAGCGCTGCACAGGCAAAAAGCGGCGGCATAGATACCTCGGCGCTCAGCCGCGATACCGGCGGTGTGGCGCTTTCCGGACGCGAGACCACAACGGTGCAAAGCAAACTGGAAGAAGTGTCGGCTGCCGCTGCGGAGACACGCCAGCAGCAGACGCGCGACAAAGCCTATCGCAGCGATCAGGCGATTCGGCAGAAAATGGAGGAAGCCAAAGGGCGCATTTTTGGTATTTACAACCGCGCCTTGCGGGAAAATCCGACCTTGCAAGGAAAAGTGGTGTTTAAACTGGTTATTGAACCCACCGGTGCGGTATCCAGCGCTCAGATCGTTTCTTCTGAGTTGAATGATCCCGATCTGGAACGCAAACTTCTCGCGGCCGTTCGCGGGATTAATTTTGGTGCTTCCGACGTCCTGCAAACGACGCTTAACTATTCGTTCGATTTCCTTCCTTTCTAAAGCAAATCAAATCAATGCCGCCCTCCGGGGCGGTAATTTCTTATTCCGCTTATTCTGCATTTGCCATTTTTTATTCTTGTCTATACTGAGCAAATAACACGAATTATTTATACGTTCTTATTTCACAAGTTATTTGTGAGTAATTACTTCGCGGGCTAATTCATAATAAGGCGTTGCATGAACCTGACAACGTTATTCCAGATTATTGGCATTTCTCTGGTTCCCTGCGTGGCCTTTAGTCAGGACACGGTAAGTTCTGATCCTGATAAAGGTCAGACGTCTTTATTCGATCTGGGATTGACTGAGCTGCTCAATGTTCGCGTGGTAACCGCAGCGGCGGGATTTGAACAAAACGTCGAGGAAGCGCCTGCAACCGTAACTGTTATAGACGCAGAAGAATGGCAGGCCATGGGCGCTACCGATTTATTCGAAGCGCTGCTGCATGTTCCTGGATTGCACATCACCAAAGCACAGACCGCTGTCAGTAATAATCGACCCGTGGTTCGCGGATTATCCGGCACCTTCGGGCAACAGATTTTAGTGCTGATCGACGGCATTCGTTTTCGCGCCATTCGCGATGGCGGCTCCTTTTGGGGGCAGCGCATTCCTTTAAATTCGTTTAAACGCATCGAAATCATCCGCAGCCCAGGCTCCGCCATTTATGGTGCGGATGCGGTGGGCGGCATTATTAACCTCGTCAGTTATGACGCTGGCGAAGTGCCACGGCGTATGACGGTTCGAGCGGGAAATTTCGATACTCAGCAATTCGAATTGAGCCAACAATTGAATTTTGGTGAAAGCCTGTTTCAGTTTGCGCTGGGTGCACAGACAAGTGATGGTGATACCAACCGGATCGTAGGTGCGGATTTACAAACGCAGTTGGATGAACAATTCGATACTTCCGCTTCGCGCGCGCCGGGCCCTATGAATGAATACCACGAAATTTACAGCGCGCGGGCACATTGGCAATACCGCAATTTAAATGTGCAGTATTACAACTGGCTCAATCGCGAAAATGGCAATGGTGCAGGTGCGGCGCAGGCGCTCGATCCGGATGGCAGTTTCCGCCAACAATCCCAAACACTCGAAGCAACTTACGATCTCTCTTCGCTCGTGCGCGGCTCCATGAAATTGACGGCCAACTGGCGCCGGGTTTATGGACGTTTGGTTTCCAATATTTTTCCTGCAGGGGCGCGGCTTCCTCTCGATGACGACGGCAATCTGGATTTTGTAAATGCCACTCGGTTGGTGGATTTCCCATACGGCATGATCGGTATCGCAGGATATGACGATCAAGCGACAACCTTATGGCTCAACCATATTTTTGATCTCGCGGAAAATCATCGCGTGCGCTGGGCGGTGGGCTATGAATTTGTCGACACAGACGTGTTTGAACAAAAAAACTTTGGTACCGGCGTGCTGGGATCAGGCGAAACGGTTGCGCCGGGCGAACTGACGGACGTCACCGACACACCATTTGTGTATATCCCGAATAAAACCCGCGAAACCTATTTCGTCGCTTTGCAGGATCAATGGGCCATCAGCGAAACCCTGCAAAGCACACTCGGTGTACGCTACGACTACTACACCGATTTTGGTTCCACGGTAAATCCGCGTCTCGGTATTACCTGGCAAACCACGCCGCGCCTGACAGCAAAATTATTTTTGGGAACGGCGTTTCGCACCCCCTCGTTCGTCGATTTGTATTCACAAAATAATCCTGCAGGTTTGGGCAATCCTGATTTGCAGCCGGAAAAAATTAAAACTTTAGACGGCGGTTTTGCTCTTAATTATTTATTCAATGACGCCCTTTATATGGAAATTAACCTGTTCCGTTATGAGGCGGACAACATTATTGCGTTCCAGCCTTCTGCCGGCGGACAGGTGGCGCAAAATTCCGGCGAGTTGCATATGAACGGCTTGGAATATCAAGTGAACTGGCGCCCGAGCCGGCAAATCACCTTGGAGTTCAATTATTCCCTGTTGCATGAGCAGACTCAGCGTGACGTGGACATTTCGGCAGTGCCAAAGCAAATGGCCAATCTCTCCCTCAATTGGCGCCTCGATGGTTGGAATTGGTATTTGGGAGCGAAGTGGGTTGGTGACCGCGACCGCACCGAGAACGATACGCGGCCAAAGATCGACGATTACGTATGGGTGAATTCCCGCCTGCAAAAACGTTGGCGCGCATTTGAATTCGGTTTATCTGTGAAAAATCTCTTCGACGAAGACGCCAGGGAACCGAGCAATGGATTTATTGTGGACGATTATCCGCTGGCGGGACGCCATTGGCTGTTTGATGTGACCTATGCCTTTGATGAGCGACGTTAATTTCCGCCCAGATTTCACCACCAAGCTTTGCTTGGAAGAACCCGCCGCTACCAACCCCTATATCGCGGAGCGCCGTTATATCGCTGGCTATAACCTGGCGGATTTATGGCGCGGGCGCAGCTACGCCGAAGTGCTGTTGCTGCTGTTTTTAGGTGAATTACCGACGCCGGCACAAATCCGCTTTGGCGAAATTTTGCTGATCGGTTTGCTCAATCCAGGTCCGCGCCATGTGGCCGTGCGCGCTGCCATGACCGCCGGCGTCAGCAAAACCGCGCCGGAACATTTACTGCCTTTGGGATTATTAACAGGTTCAGGTGTTCAAGGTGGCGCAAAGCAAGTGGCCGAAGCGCATCAATTTATTTCCTCGCATTTGGCGGAGGAGCCGCACGCATTTGCCGAACGGTGTCTCGGTGAATCCAGTACCACACCCGGTTTTGGCAGCGAATTTGGTGACATTGAGCCTATCTGGCAACAGCTGGCGGAGGACTTGGCTGCGGCCTTGCCGGACAGCCCGGTTATGCAATGGTGTTCTGCGTTTAACCAATCACTCAATCGACAAGGCCAGGGCTGGCTATTGCCCGGCATTGCCGCAGCGGGAGGTCTCGCGCTTGGACTCGGCGCGCGTGAGACCATGGGTTTTTATCAAGTCGCTATTGCGCCGGGCGTCGCCGCTCACGGTATAGAACAGTCTCATAAACCCATCGCCAGCAATCCTTTTCTGCGCGATGACCAGTATGAATGTACGGATCTCGATGTATGACAGACAGGGACAAGCACATAGCCAGCGCAACCGGCGATCCAGCGGTCGAGCAACTCGATAGACGTCGCCGCCATATTCGCACCGCCATAGGTAAATGGTTCGGCGGGCGCGATACGCGTGTGCGCGGGCGCTGGCTGCTCGGCGACTTGTTGCAGGAAATCAGCGTTACGCAACTGAAAGTGCTGAATATCACCGGCCGGTTGATTGAACCGCAGCTGGCCACTTGGCTGGAAAAGACAGTGTTTTTTACCAGTTATCCCGATCATCGCATCTGGTGTAACCAACTCGGCGCTCTGGCGGGCAACGGTGCTGCATCGCCAGTGGCCGCGGTCGCTGCCGGTGTATTGGCCGCTGATTCCAGAGCCTACGGCAGCCTCGCCCAGTACCTCACGGTAAAAGTCCTGGAAGAACTCTATCGCCGCTATTGCGCAGGCGAGAGTTTCGCCGAGCTGGTGGCCGGGTTTCCCGTGCGCAACGGGGTGCCGAGCATCAGCGGGTTTGCGCGCCCGGTGAAAATCGCCGACGAGCGCCTCGAGCCTATGCGGCAATTTACTCGAGAACTCGGCTTGGCCGACGGGCCTTATCTCAGCTTTACCGAATCCTTGGCGGAACATTTACGCCTGCATCACCAGGCGGATATGAACGCTGCAGCTTATGCATGCGCTGTGCTGATGGATCAAGGGTTTAACGCCACGGAGGTATACCGCATCCGCACCATGGACGTGGCGAGCGGTGTGCTGGCGTGTTACGGGGATTTATATGGCAGTACGGCGCAGGCCTTTCTGCCGCAGCGATGTACGGACGTTCATTACGACGGGGTGAGCCCCCGCGCCTTACCCCCGCGCTAATTCCTTTTTTATCAACACTTCTGCGGACAGCGCCTGCGCCTGGCCGAGTTTTTTGCTGGATATTTTTATGAGCGAATCCAATATTGCAACGCTTCCCCTGCCTACCCAAAGGGCCACAACCTCGGCGGATTTGGTGGTGAACTACCTCGCGCAATTGGGCATAGAGGCCGTTTTTGGCGTGCCGGGCGGGGCTATAGAGCCTCTATTCAACGCCCTTGCCCGCAGCGGTCGCGCCGGCGGTCCACAATTGATCGTCGCCCGCCATGAGTGCGGCGCGGCCTATATGGCGGACGGCTACTACCGCGAGACCGGCAAGATGGGGGTGGTGTGCGCCACCACAGGTCCCGGTGCGACCAATCTGATCACAGGTGTCAGCTCCGCCATGGTGGAACATGTGCCTATGTTGGTGATCACGGCGCAGACGGCTCTGCCGAAATTTGGCCGCCGCGCGCTGCAAGAGAGTAGCTGCACCGCCATAGATACCGTCGGTATGATGCGCCATTGCACGGTGTTTTCCTCTCTGGTGTCCCACCAGGAGCAACTGGAGAGCAAGTTGATCTCCGCCATTATGGCGGCCCATCGCAGCCCTTACGCTCCGGCACATTTGAGCATTCCCTCGGACCTGCTCAACTCGCCTTGCCCTCCGCCAAGGCGTATTCATGCGGATCTGTTTTCCCACGATTTCAAAATTGCCGACGATGCGGCCATAGATGTGCTCGCCAAAAAAGTCTGTAAGGTGGACACCATCGCCTTGTTTATCGACGGTGAAATAGGTCCGGCTGCAGATGAAGTTATCGCCTTCTGCGAGTTGGTAAACGCCCCCTTTGTGGTGGGGCCGACTGGCAAATACTGGGTGGACGAGCGCCATCCGCTGTATCGCGGGGTGTACGGTTTTGCCGGTCACAGTTCTGCTCACGCCGTGCTTACTGAAGGGCGCCCGGATCTGATTCTGGCGGTCGGTACGGCTCTGACGGAGATCGCCACCGGCGGCTGGGATCCCCATCTGCTCAACACCCGCCTCGTGCATATAGATCAAAACGCCGAACATTTCACCCGCTCGCCTATGGCCAATCACCATGTGTGCAGCGATCCGGGATTGGTGTTCAGCAAGCTCAATAAAATGGTGTTGAAAGCACTCGGCCAGGGCAAACGCTGGCGCAATTGTGTCAGGGCTGATGCGCCGGTGAATTCTCTGGGTACCCGTGTGACCTTGAATGCGGCTGCACGCTGTGAGGACAATTCCACGCCAATTAAACCGCAACGCTTGATGGTCGCGCTCAATCGGGCGTTGCCACAGGATGCGCGCATTTACCTCGACGCTGGCAACGTCTGGGCTTGGATGACGCACTACTTTGTCAACCGCAATAACCTCGGCCTGGTGCGTTCCGGCATGGGCTTTGGCGCTATGGGATGGGGGCTGGCGGCGGCCATAGGCTCGGCCAAAGCCAATCCGGATGTGTTGACCGTCTGCCTGGTGGGCGATGGCGCCTATTTGATGAGCGCGCAGGAGCTGAGCGTCGCCGCGCAACATCATCTGCCGGTGGTATTTATGGTGCTGAATGACGCCGCGCTCGGTATGGTGATGCACGGCCAGCGCATCGCCGGGGCTGAACCTATAGGTTGGGAGCTGAACCGGGTGAATTATGCCCTGCAGGCGCAGGCCATGGGCGTGCCCGGTCTGGTGATCCATACGGCGCAGCAACTCGAGGAAGTCGATTTTGCCAGTGTGGTGAAATCGCGCGGTCCACTGCTGCTCGATATTCGCATCGACCGCGAGGAAGTGCCGCCTATTGCTCAGCGGATTAAGGATTTGGGCAACAGTCAGCAATAACCTGGGCATTTGCCTGAACATCATTTTTTGACCGGCCACTCGGAAAGCGCAGTCATCCCTACTATAAGATGGCGCGCATCCGGCGCGCTCCGCGCCATCACAATGATTCAATCCGGGTGGCCCTATGAAACAACCTTTGCTCCTTGCCAGCCTCGCCCTGTTGCTGACTGCCTGTGGTGGTGGGACTGGCTCTAGTTCCAGTTCGTCGTCCTCCAGCAGCTCATCCAGTTCATCATCAAGCTCAAGTTCCAGCTCTTCATCCAGTTCGAGCAGCTCGTCGTCATCAAGCAGCAGCTCAAGCTCTTCTTCGTCTTCCAGCTCCAGCAGCTCGGGTGTGACAGGCAACTGCGCTAATGGCGCAATCTTCTGTGAGACTTTCGAATCCCTGGCGGGCGGGCAATTGCCGGAAGGCTTGTCGTTCCGCAACTGCGGTGGCAATGGCTCCAGCTACGACATCACTACCAGCGGCGCTCTGCGTGGCAATGTATCGGTCGATGTCACCTCGCCGGGCAACTTCTGTGAAGCCTGGCTGGATGTGAAAGCCGTGCAAAATCTGCCGGCGGGCTATGTGCGTTTCTATACCCGCCAAGCGGCAGCGAAAAGCGGCTTGCAGTGGTTCATGCTGGTGGAAAACGGTCCACAGGCAGACAGCAACGGCCAGTCCATGCGCATGCGCATCTTCGATAACAATGTTCTGGCCTGGAACATGGAATCCGCTGGCGACACGGTATCGCCCAACTTCTTCGATCCGGCGCAACGCAGCTCCACCGTCTCCCTGCCCACCGGCGCTACTACCTGTTTTGAGCTGTTCTACGACAACGCCAACGACCTGATCCGCGTGTGGATGAACGGCACCGAGGTGCCGGGCCTAGCCATCGACAACGACCGTAACACCGGTTACGACCAGCGCTGGCTGGATGCCTTCGGCGGTTCCTTCAACGTCGATGTGCGTCTGGTGCGTTTAGGCTGGCACGGCTCTGCGGGCAATACCATGAAGTACGACGATATTGTGGTATCGCCCAACCGCATTGGATGTAATTGATCCTTTAATCCCATCCGCTTTATCAACGCCCGGTGTAAACCCATCGGGCGTTTTGTTTTAGGCCCTCACCCGTGCAAACCGGCAACAAGGGTTACACAAGGAAGATTCGCACAATTAACCCCCCTCTCCCTCTGGGAGAGGGCGAAATCCGAATTTCCCATCCGCTTCAAGGTCTATGCGCCGTTTACAAACCTTGGTGGTTCGGTGCTTGCGGACTGTTATATGCTCGCCGTTTCCCACCGACTCCCCTTCAGCCAAAGGAGACACGCCATGTCTATTCTTTCCCGCCGCCGTTTACTTCAGGGAATTGCCGGAGCATCTGCTTCTGGATTGATTCTTCCTTCCTGGGCCGCCAAACCGAAAAAGAAACTGGGCGTTGCCCTGCTGGGGCTGGGAGGTTACAGCCGCGACTTGTTGGCACCGGGGCTGCAATTGACTGAACACTGCGAGTTGCGCGGCATTGTCACAGGCAGCCCGGAGAAAATTCCCGAGTGGCAGAAGAAGTACGGTATTCCGGATAAAAACGTCTACACCTACGACACCTTGGCGAAAATTGCCGACAACCCGGATATAGACGTCGTTTACATAGTGACGCCGACCTTTCTGCACAAAAAATTTGCCGTGGCCGCTGCCGAGGCGGGCAAGCACGTGTGGTGTGAAAAACCCATGGCCATGACGGTGGAGGAATGTCAGGCCATTATCGATGCCTGCAATAAAAATAAGGTGAAGCTCTCCATCGGTTATCGCCTGCAACACGAGCCCAATACGCGCACGGTGATCGAATTCGCCAAGAGCAAACCTTACGGCGCGATCAAAACCGTCAAAGCCGAAGCGGGTTACGCCGGTCGCGGTGCGCCGCAGGATGACTGGCGTATGGACCAGAGCAAAGGCGGCGGTGCTATCTACGATATGGGCGTTTACCCGATCAATGCCGCGCGTTATGCATCCGGGTTGGAGCCGGCCGCCGTCACCGCACGCTTCGAAAACGACTACCCGGAAATTTTCACCAAGGCCGATTCCACCGCGATTTTCGATCTCGAATTCCCGGGCGGCGTCATCGCTCACTGCGCCACCAGCGTTACCCGCAATTTCAACCAACTGCGCGTGGACTGCGAAAAAGGCTGGTACGAGCTGGCGCCCATGCAGGCGTACAACGGCGTGCGCGGCCGCACCAGCGACGGCAAAGCCCTGGATAAAAAAATCGTCCACCAACAAGCCAGACAAATGGACGACGACGCCTTGGCTATTCTCAATAACACCGACGTCATGGTACCCGGCAGCGAGGGGCTGAAGGATATTCGGATTGTGCAGGCGGTATTGCAGTCCGGGGCGACCGGGAAAAGGGTGGAATTGGGTTAATCAGACCTCTCGGGTCTTTGGGCCGTTGCCGATGTGAAGGATTAACTCCCTCGAGACGAATAAAAAATAACAGGTAAACAATATGGGAAAGTGTCTGGCAATTCTGATCGGCTGGTTCAGCTTGGTTTTGGCAGCTTCAGCCCAGGTGGCGGTGCCGCCAGAGTTGGAGAAGTGGCGCGAGTGGGTGTTGCACGACCACCCGGACATCCGCTGCCCATATTTGCACAACCAAGCGCAAAAAACCTGCGTATGGCCGAGTAGGTTGGCGTTGCAGTTGGGTGACGGTGGTGGCGAGTTCTCCTTTGAGGTGGAAACCTTTGCCGAAACCTGGATTGAATTGCCGGGTACGGGCGGCGTCTGGCCGGAGCAGGTCAGCAACCGCGGCGAGCCGGTTGCGGTACTGCTGCGCGATAACAAACCGCAGGTGCGTTTGCCGGCAGGCCGGCATCAGCTGAATGGCGTCTGGGGGTGGAAAGGACTGCCGCGCACCCTGGTGGTCCCAGCAGAAACCGGCCTTCTGACCCTATCCATCAACGGCACCCCGGTTGCCAACCCCACCCGCGCCACGGCGACTGAGCTGTGGTTGCGCGGGCAAAAAGAAGAACAGGCCGCGCCTGCGGGCGACAGTCTCGATATCAAAGTCTTCCGCTATCTCAACGACGCCAACCCGGCGCTTCTGGAAACCCTGGTGCAGCTGAGCGTCAGCGGCAAAGAGCGCGAGGTGCAAACCGGGCCGATTCTGTTGCCGGGATTCCAGCCGCGCAGTTTCAATAGCCAGTTGCCGGCACGAGTGGAGAAAGACGGTCGCCTGCGCATGCAGCTCAAGCCCGGCCGTTGGGAGATCCGCCTGACTGCGCACAGTGCCCAGCCATTGGCTGAATTAACTTATCAACCTTCCGATGACCTATGGCCACAACAGGAAATCTGGGTATTCCAGGCCAACCCCGCATTGCGCACGGTGCAGCTGGAAGGTCTTCCCAGTATCGACCCGAGCCAGACGCAATTGCCCGCCCAATGGCAGCGCCTGCCAGCCTATCTGGCCGAGCCGGGCAGCCGCCTAGTTGTGCGCGAATTGCATCGCGGCGACCCCAATCCGGTGGCCAACCAGCTCACTCTGAACAAAGACCTGTGGCTCGATTTCACCGGTCGCCAATTCACCGTCAAAGACCAGATCAACGGCTCCTTTACCGCCAGCCAGCGCCTGGACGCCTCACCGGCCTATGAGCTGGGCCGCGCGGAGCAGAAAGGTCAACCGCTGTCGGTCACTCGCTTGGACGAGCAGGGACCGCGCGGGGTGGAAATCCGCGCCCAGGACCTGAACCTGCTCGCGGTCAGCCGTCTTGAACGGACCTCGTCTCTGCCGGTCAGCGGTTGGCAGGCGAGCTTTGACCGGGTGGATACAAGGCTGCATTTGCCGCCCGGTTGGTCGCTGTTTCACGCCACCGGCGCGGATCGGATTTCCGGCAGTTGGATCGGCAATTGGAGTCTTTGGGAGATATTTCTGGTGCTCATTATTGCGGTAGCTTTAGGGCGAGCGACTACCCCGGCAATCGGCGCACTCGCTTTTGTCACCGTGGTGCTGACCTTCCAGCGACCGGATTCGCCGTTGGTGATCTGGCTGAATTTCGCCGCGATCTTCGCACTGCTGCCCTTTGCCAAGGGCAAGTTTCTGACTTGGCTGCGTCGCTATTTGTGGCTGAGCTTTGCGGCGCTGGCACTGATTCTTCTGCCATTTGCCGTGCAGCAGGCGCGTCAGGCGCTCTACCCCCAACTGGAGCGGGAATGGTCGGGCAGCGATAGCCGCGACTATTACGCGGGTAGCGGAACTAGCGATGCGTTGCGTGAGGAAGCGGCAGTAGCGGAACTCGTAAGTCGGGAAAGTCTCGCTCGCGTCCAATACGCCGCTCCGCCACCGCGTGCCAAGGTCACCTCAGCCGCCCCGCAACAAAAAACCTATGATCCGGGCCAGAAAATTCAGGTGGGTCCCGGTGTGCCCAACTGGAATTGGCATCAGGTGCAGCTCGGCTGGAGCGGACCTGTAGTTGCTGGAGAGCAGACCCGCCTGTATCTGGTGCCGCCGTGGCTGAATCGTTTGGGCTATGTGCTGGCGATTATCCTGCCATTGCTGCTGACGGTGGCGCTGCTGCGTCATATCAGCGGCCGCGTTCCCACGCCGCCAGTGCGCATCTGGCCATTTAATGCAACCGCTGCTGCGGCATTAGTATTGGCGGTTGGATTGGGTTCACCCAATGCGGAAGCGGATGTGCTTATCGACGAAAAGTTGCTGGAGACGCTAGAAAAACGTTTGCTCGAACCGCCGAAATGTCTGCCGGATTGCGCTTCGATCGAGTCGGTAACCCTGGCGGATGAAGAGAACCGCTTGAGCGTGCGCATGAAAGTTCACGCCGCAACCGAACTGGCGTTTCCGCTGCCCGCCCAGGTCAGCGGCTGGTATCCGCAACAGGTGAGCGTCGATGGCCGGGAGGCGGCGTGGCTCAAGAGTTTGAATGGCCGCCTGTGGGTGCGTCTGCAGCCGGGGCAGCATCAGGTGCAGTTGTTGGGTAGCACTGCGGGGCGGGAGCAGATCTCCTTGAGCTTCGAGATGCCGATCCAGAATCTCAAACATGCACTGCGCCACTGGCGTGTGAGCGGCGAGCCGAATGCGCAGCAAGCCAGTCAGGTGCTGCAGCTGCAACGCGAGCAGGAGCAGACCACGCAAGATGATATTCAACGCCTGTTGCCGGACCCTATCCCGCCCTACGTGACAGTGACGCGCAGTTTGCAGGTGGGCCTGGAGTGGACCATCACCACAGTGGTCAGCCGGGTGGCGCCGCAAGAGGGTGTGATCAACCTGTCCGTGCCATTGTTGCCGGGCGAAGCGCCCAATGGCGGACAAGTGCGCGACGGCGCTATGGATGTTCGCCTGGGCGCGCAGCAGCGGGAGTATCGCTGGGAGTCCACCATCAAACCCTTTGCCGATATCACCCTGGTGGCGCCGAGCGGCCAGCCTTGGGCCGAGGTGTGGTCGATGGATATCTCCCCCAGCTGGCATAAGGAAGCGAGCGGTATTCCTCCGGTGGCGGGCAACTACAACCTGTGGCAGCCCTGGCCGGGCGAGGCGCTGACCATTGCGATCAGCCGGCCAGTGGCAGTGGAAGGGAGGCAGTTGAGCATCGACTCGGTAGACCTCAGTCAGAATGTCGGTAAACGCGCCGACAACCTGTCGCTGCGCTTACAAATGCGCGCCACCCAGGGTGAACACTACGACCTGCAATTGCCCGAAGGGGCGCAATTGCAGCGCGTTCTGATCGACGGCTCGGAAACGCCCATCAGTCAGAGTCAGAACCGCCTGAAAATCCCGGTCAATCCAGGCAACCACCGGATTCAGGTGGATTGGCAGAGCGACAACCACAGCGGCTTCCGCACTCAAACCCCGGCGTTGGATCTGGCCATGCCGGCGACCAACTTGAATCTGACCATGAACTTGCCCAGTGATCGCTGGTTACTGCTGGTCGGCGGTCCGGCAATGGGTCCTGCACTGCTGTTCTGGGGTGTGTTGATCGTGGTGTTGTTGCTGGCGGTCGGTTTGGCCCGTACCGGCATGACGCCGCTGAAAGCCTATGAATGGGTGCTGCTGAGTTTGGGGGTGGCGACTTTCAACTTGTATGTCCTCGCCCTGATTGCAGCCTGGTTTGTGGTCTTGTACTGGCGCGGCCGCCGCCAGACTGAACCGGCAGATCACCTGTTCAACCTGATCCAGATCGTCTTATTTGTGTTGTCAGTGGTGGTGTTAGGGGCGCTGATCAGCTCCATTCCAGCATCCCTCCTGTCGCGCCCGGACATGATGGTGGTAGGCAACGCTTCCAGCGCAAGCTATTTGAATTGGTATCAAGACCAGGGCAATGGCGTTATTCCCACGGCCTGGGCCATTACCTTGCCCTTGTGGGTTTACCGCATCGCCATGCTGTTGTGGGCATTGTGGCTGGCGTTTGCGCTGATGCGTTGGCTGCCTTGGGCCTGGCGCAACCTGGGTGTGCACGGGTATTGGTGGACACCGATTAAACCCTCCAAGCAGGAGTCGGAACCACCGCCACCGGCTCCCTAAGTGGCATGCCCTGTGGCCCTCACCCCAGCTGGAGAGAACGACTTGGGAGAAACTAAAAAGCCGCCCTAGGGCGGCTTTTATGTGGATTTTTGCCCGCTTCTTAGGCTTTCTTCACAAACTCACTTTTTAGTTTCATGGCGCCTATGCCATCGATTTTGCAATCGATGTCGTGGTCGCCTTCCACCAGACGGATATTTTTCACTCGCGTCCCGACTTTAACGACCAGGGAGGAGCCTTTTACCTTCAAATCCTTGATCACGGTGACTGTGTCGCCGTCCTGCAGGATATTGCCATGCGCATCTTTCACCACCTTCACATCATCGGCCGCGACTGCCGCTGCGTCGCCGGACCATTCATGGGCGCATTCCGGGCAGATAAACAGGCCATTGTCTTCGTATGTGTAGGTGGAATTGCATTTGGGGCAGTTAGGTAATTGGCTCATGACAGATTCCCGAGTAAATAAGGGGCGCTGACCCTACTCCGCAAACCAGCGCCTGTCAAATCGCCTCGGTCGAAGAAAATCGCGGTGAACTGCGAATAAATTCACATCTCACCGCGAAAAACTCCGCTGTTTCCGTCAATCGCAGCTATTTTACGTACCGTTGCGCTTGTTTAAACCAAGCGAACCCAGTATTAAGTGATCTACACGCCAATTCGCTATTTGCAGAACAATAAAAACCAGGAGCCCCTCTATGGAGTTTGTGATTGCAGCAGTGGTTGGAATTATTCTGATCGCAACGGCGGTTTTTCTCTATTTCAATTACGCCGACAGAACACTGGATTTATTAGGTGCACCTCTCGACTGGTCGGACTTCGCCACCTTTTTTGGCGGAATCCTGGGGCCGGTGGTGATGTGGGTTTTGCTATTTTTATTGATTTACACTCTGCGCCAGCAAAGGCGCGACATGCTGCAAATTACCCGCGAAATTCGCAGTCAGGAAATGTTGCGCAATCTCAGCCAATATCAAAATGAACTCACTCACTTGCTGCACCGTGAGTTCGCGGTGGATCCGGCGCGCCGGGTGGAGCTTGCGGATATGATCGATGGCACTTTTGCGTTCCCGAAAAATGCTGATTCCTACTTCAAATCCTCCGTTGAAAAATTATTGCGGGTTGCGGCCAATTATTGTGAATTCATCGGTGCTTACCGAAACGAACTACATGAGAACGTGTTATTTGATTTGCATGTGAAAAATGCGCGCCACCTGGTAGGCAATCTGGATAAATACAAAGAATACCTGTCTCCTATTGCGCGCCAGGGACTGTTATTTTGCAAAACCAACCTGGAGGATAAAAACGGCGGCACCACTGCCTCGGTCGTACCTAGGTGATTTATCTCGCTTGACCAAATAAACTTCAATGGTCAAGCTTGGGCCACCATAAAAACGGTCAGGTGGCCCATATGCATAACAAATCCCCACTGTACCCCTTCTATTTTCTCGCAGCGCTTGTTGTGCTGCTTCTGAATGCCTGTAGCGCTCCCGCCAGTAAAAACGACGCCCCTCCTGACATTGAAAAAGAAGTTGAGCGTTTATTGGGTCTTTTGACCCTGGAGGAAAAAATTTCCCTGGTACATGCCAATAGCAAATTCAGCGTGGCAGGTGTTCCTCGGCTCGGTATTGCAGAAATGACGCTGAGCGATGGGCCGCACGGAGTACGCGAAGAAATTTCGCGCCACAGCTGGGATTCGGCCAATTGGACGACGGATTTCGCCACCTATTTGCCGCCGCTCACTGCGGTCGCAGCCAGTTGGGATCCGGAAATTGCTCATCTGCACGGCACTGTGCTCGGGCGCGAGGCGCGGCATCGCAATAAAGATATTATTCTCGGTCCCGGCGTTAATCTTGCGCGCCTGCCACTCTACGGCCGTAATTTTGAATATTTTGGCGAAGATCCGTTTTTAGCAGCACATATGGTGGTGCCGGAAATTCGCGCCATTCAGGAACAGGATGTCGCCGCTTGTGTAAAACACTACGCCTTAAACAGCCAGGAATTAAATCGCTGGGGTGTCGATGCCAAACCCGACGAACGCACATTGCGCGAAGTGTATTTGCCCGCTTTTGAAGCCGCGGTAAAAGAAGGCGGCGCTTATTCCGTGATGGGGTCCTACAACCGTGTGTATGGCACCAACGCCAATCAAAGTGAATTGTTGGTGAAAAAAATTCTGAAAGGTGAATGGGGTTTTGACGGTGTATTGCTGACGGATTGGCATGTGGATATCAATACCCGCGATGCGGCGCTCAACGGCCTCGATCTGGAAATGGGCACTCATGTGCCGGATTATGAAGATTATTTCTTCGCTCGACCGCTGCGCGAAGCGATTCAAAAAGGCGAAATTCCCGAATCCGTATTGGATGAAAAAGTGCGCCGCGTGCTGCGGCTGCAATTGCGCGTCGGTAAATATGATCCCGATCGCAAACCCGGTGCGCGCAATACGCCGGAACATCGTGCCATTGCACAACATATTGCCGAACAAGGCGTAGTCTTGCTGAAAAATGACAAAAATAGTCTGCCACTGGAAAAAAGCCAGCTGCGCAAAATTCTGGTGATGGGTCCCAACGCCAATCTGGCACACGGTCGAGGCGGCGGTTCGTCGCAAGTGAAATCCGAATATGAGGTCACACCTTTACAGGGTTTGCGCAACGCTTTGGGCGATACAGCAGAAATTCTTTATCTGGTCGCGGCGGATAGCGATCGAGTACAACCCATTCCGGCGGATTTTATTCTTACTCGTCACGGCGGTTCCGGCACCCCGGTTTGGAAAGTGCGTCGTTTCGCTGAGGCAGCGCGCAAAGAAGAATTGCAACGCGAAGAATGGCCGTCCTCGCAAATTCCTGCACAAACGGAAACCCGCTATTTAACTCTGTGGGCAAAAATAAAACCGTTGGAAAATGGTCAGCATGTGCTGAAAGTGCAAGGTGATGGCAAAGCGCGCGTTAAAATTGACGGGCGTGAAGTACTGGCAGTACAAAACCTGGCGGGCCGCTCGCACAGTCATGCAATCGAATTAACTGCCGATCGCGAATACGACGTGGAATTTCTTTACGACGGCAGCAAAGGCGCAACCTTAGGTTGGGATGCGCCGGGATTGCGCACGGTTTCGGCAGCGGAATATGCCGCTGCAGCAAAAAGTGCCGATGCCGTTATTTATTTTGCCGGCCTCGACCACAACCACGACCGGGAAGGCGATGACCGCACAACCATGACGCTGCCCGGTATGCAGGACAAAGTCATAGCTGATCTCGCCGCAGCTAATCCCAATACCATTGTGGTGATGATTGCAGGATCTGCGGTGGAAATGCCGTGGGTGGACAAGGTCAACGCTATTTTGTGGGCGTGGTACGGTGGTATGGAGGCTGGCAATGCTTATGCGCGGGTTTTATTGGGTGAAGTCAATCCGAGTGGAAAAATGCCGATTACTCTGCCGCAAAAACTTGCCGATACAGCGCCTATAGCACTCAACGATTACAACGACAAAGACTCGCTTTATAAAGAAGGCGTGTTTATCGGTTATCGCTGGTTTGAAAAGCAAAAGATCGAACCCATTTTTCCCTTTGGGCACGGACTTTCCTATACGCAATTTGCATTATCAGATTTAAAAATCCCCCAAAAGATTTCCGCCAAAGCCAACGAAATTCCGGTCACTCTGACTGTAAAAAATACGGGTGAAAAAGCCGGGGCCGAAGTAGTGCAAATTTATCTGCGCGATGTGCAAGCCAGTGTCGAGCGCCCGGCGAAAGAATTGAAAGGCTTTAAAAAAGTATTTCTCGAGCATGGAGAAGCAAAAACCATTACCGTTAATCTTACCCAGCGCGATTTGGCATTTTGGGATGTGAATGCGCATAACTGGAAAGTCGAACCGGGAGAATTTGAGGTTTTGGTTGGAACCTCCAGTCAGGACATAAGACTGCAAGGCAAGTTTATTTATTAACAATACGGAAACATTATGACCAAACCCAAAATGCCCATGCATATATGGATGATTGCTGGGCTGCTGTTTTTATATGGCCTCGCCGCATCATTCGACCTTTTTATGAGTCTTTTACAAGGTGAGGATTTTTACCGATCTTCCGGCATGAGTGAGGCACAGATTGCCTATTTTACCAATCAGCCTGCCTGGGCGGTCGTAGGTTGGATAATTTCTGTTTTGGGCAGTGCACTGGGAGCGCTGGCTTTGTTAATGCGTAAACATTGGGCGTTACATTTATTTTTCGCTTCCGTGATAGGGAGTGTGGTGTATATGGTCTACACCCACTTGCTTACCGATGGACGCCTCGCCATGGGGGTTCTTTGGCCTATGCCGATTATTCTGACGGCAATCATGATTGCTATGGCTTTTTACTGTAAGCGTTTAATTCGTCTCGGCATTTTGTATTGACGAAATAAAGCTATCGCACCGAAACATTCATATTCATGAAAATGGAATTTATTGCGCCGATCTTCGTCTTATGCGATTGAGAGTTTTCGGTGTTGCGTATGCATGATGAAAAAATATATCCGGAACAGTTTGGTTACGGTGGGCGGTTGTGGTGGCGGATGCTGGCGGGAGCTGGTGTTTTTCTGGCTGTTGTCGGAGCTTTTTTGCCAGTAATGCCGACAGTTCCGTTTCTATTGGTGGCGGCCTGGGCGGCAAAACGTGGAGCTCCGGAACTCTATGATCGGTTGCATCAACACCATGTATGGGGACCATCTTTGCGCAACTGGCGCGATCAGCGCGCTATCTCTAAACAGGCAAAAACCTTGGCCTTAGTGTCCATGGCCGCGAGCTGGTTTTTATTATGGTTTTTGGGCGCCGCGCTGCCGGTACGGATCGTGATGGCACTTGTGTTCATCTGTGTGAGCTTATTCATCCTTTCCCGTCCTTCTCCGCAAAAGGCCTTTTAAATTCACCGAATTAAATTGACATGAGGTGTAACTAAAAAAGCCCGCGAAATGCGGGCTTTTTGCTTGGTTAAACAGCCGTTGTCGAGGTGTGAGCAGGAGCTGTGATGCTGCTTGGCTGCTTGCCAAAAACGCCTTTGATAACCTGCCATATCACGGCAAACGCTCCGATAAGAAATACCACATCGCCGATTGTGCGTATCCAGCGCAACATTTCTAAAAATCCCTGCTGTAAAAAGGTTTCGCTGCGCGCGTACCACATGCCTTCTGATACGCTGGCGACAAATTGAATAATTCCGACGGGCAGGAGGCTGGTCGTAATCATCAAAACCAAGCCACCGTTAAGCCACCAAAATCCGGTTTTCATCCATTTTTCATCAAAAACGAAATTGGGACGGATATAGCGCAGCACCAATAAAGTGAAGCCTAATGCGAGAAATCCATAGACGCCGAACAGAGCTGCGTGGGCATGTACCGCGGTGGTGTTGAGTCCCTGGACGTAATACAGCGAAATGGGCGGATTGATCATAAAGCCGAACACCCCGGCGCCGAGCATATTCCAAAAGGCCACGGCAACAAAAAAGTACAGCGGCCATTTAAGCTGCTGCATCCAGGGCGCGCGGGATTGCAGGCGCCAGTTTTCCCAAGCCTCATAACCCAGTACCACCAGGGGAACCACTTCCAAGGCGCTGAAGGTTGCGCCTACCGCCATCACCGGTGTGGTGGTGCCGGCGAAATACAGGTGGTGGAAAGTGCCGGGAACGCCGCCGAGCATAAACAGGGATGCGGATGCCAGACTGGCAGTGGTGGCGGCGGCGCGCGATACAAGACCCATGTTGCAGAAAATAAAGGCCAGTGCAGTCGTCGCGAACACTTCGAAAAATCCTTCCACCCATAAATGCACGATCCACCAGCGCCAGTATTCCATGATGGAGATATGAGTTTTTTCGCCGTAGAAAAAGCCTGCGCCGTAAAAGAGACCTATGGCGACGACAGACGCCGTGAGCAAGGCCAGCAGGTTGCGGTCTCCGGATCGGCGCAGAGCCGGCACCATGCCGCGCAGCATCAATACCAGCCAGAAGGCTATGCCGGTGAATTTGCCAATCTGCCAGAGGCGTCCGAGATCGACATATTCGTAACCCTGGTGCCCCAACCAGAAATTCAGATGCGCAGGCATCACCTGGGCGATCGCCAAGTAGTTGCCGGTGAACGAGCCAACGACGACCGCCAGCAATGCCCAGAAGAGAATATCGACACCCAACTTCTGGAACTTGGGGTCTTTGCCGCCGTTGATGATAGGAACGAGAAACAGGCCGGCGGCGAGAAATCCCGTGGCGATCCAAAACAGCGCCGCCTGAATGTGCCAGGTGCGGGTCAGTGTGTAAGGGAACCAGCGGGAGAGGTCGATACCGTAAAAATGCTGGCCTTCCACCGTGTAGTGAGCGGTGAGTCCTCCCATCAGTACCTGAAATCCGAACAGCCCCACGATTACCAGCAGATATTTACCCAGGGCGCGCTGAGAAGGCGTGAGTTTGACCAATGAAATAGGGTCTTGAGCGGGAGCGGAAGGCTCGTCTTCATCCTTGCGGCGCAGAAAGGCCCAACCCCAAACCAAACCGCCGACACCGGCAATCAACAACACCACGCTGACCACGGACCACACGATATTTTCGCCAGTCGGGCGGTTGTCGATCAGAGGTTCATGGGGCCAGTTATTGGTGTAGGTGGCGGTGCTGTCGGGGCGCTCAGTGGCTGCCGCCCAGGCTGTCCAGAAAAAGAAGGTGGCGAGCTTCTCACGCCTGGAGGCATCCGGCAGGGTGTTCTCTTTCATGGCGTAACTTTCCCGGGTGCTGCTGAGGTCCGGGTGATCGCTGAACAGTTTGCCGTAGTAATCAGCCGTTTGGCGGATGGCTTCGAGGCGGCGCTGGGACAGGCGCACGGTTTGGGCGGCGGGATCGAAGGTGTTGGTTCTATAAGCGTTTTTCAGTTCATAGCGCAGAACGGCCTGGGCCGCCCCATCCAGTTCGGCGTAGGGTTTTCCGTGCTGTTCCCGGGCGGCGAGATCCAGCCAGGCGAGCAGTTCGCGATGGAGCCAGTCGGCGGTCCAGTCGGGCGCCTGATACGCCCCGTGTCCCCAGATCGATCCCAACTGCATTCCGCCGACAGATTGCCAAGCCGTCTGGCCTTCGAGGATGTCTTCTTGGGTGATCAACGGGCGTCCCTGGGCATCGATAAACGCTTGGGGAATAGGTGGTGCCTGACGGTAAACCTCGGAGCCGAAGTAACCCAATATGCTGAAGGTGACTCCCAGAACTGCAATAAGCAGCCACCAGAGTTTGCGATACGAGCCCATAACTGAGCCTCCTGTTGTGTGATGGGGAAAAATCCAGCGTCTGCGGGAATTTATAAAATGTATTCTAGGTACATCTTTAAATGATGTAAAATAAATACATCTTAAAAATAGAGAGGTCGCTATGCGCCGATTGAGATTGTTCCTGCCGCAAAT
Source organism: Saccharophagus sp. K07 (assembly GCF_014336955.1). GTDB lineage: Bacteria > Pseudomonadota > Gammaproteobacteria > Pseudomonadales > Cellvibrionaceae > UBA5868. The sequence goes on from NZ_QRAI01000003.1 coordinate 590,872, forward strand.
GGGTTGGCGGTTGCTGGCCGGCGGCTGTGTCGCCTTTGCCGTTGTGGGTGCGGTTTTGCCGGGATTACCTACTGTCCCTTTTCTGCTGGTGGCCGCCTGGGCGGCAAAGCGGGGAGCGCCGGAACTCTATGAACGCCTGTATCAACATTCCATTTGGGGGCCCACTCTGCGCGACTGGCGAGACCAGCGTGCAATTAGCAGGCGCGCCAAACGGCTCGCAATCGGAACAATGGCGGCCAGCGCCCTGCTGTTGTGGATAGTCGGAACGGTGTTGCCGGTATTGATGGTGATCAGCGCACTGTTTATCTGTGTCGGCACTTTTATCCTGACTCGCCCCGTGCCCCGGAGACCTTTATGAAATCCGCCCTGGCCTACCCCTTCCGCATTTTCTTTATCCTCACCGGTAGTTATGCGCTGCTGCTGATTTTTGGCTGGATGGCCTTTTTATTTGCTTCCTGGCCGCTGCCGGTCGGGTGGGCGCCGATACAGTGGCACAGCCACGAAATGCTGTACGGATTCGTCACTCTCGCGATTGCCGGATTTGTTCTGACGGCTATGACCAACTGGACCGGCGCACCGCCGCTGCAGGGACGAAAGCTATTGTTATTGGCGCTGCTGTGGGCGGCTGGACGAGTGGTTATGTGGACGGCAGGCTGGCTGCCCGGTTGGCTGGTAGCGGTGGTCGACTTGGCATTTTTGCCAGTGCTGGCGGCTTATGTGGGCACTGTGTTGCTGCGCTATAACAACCGGCGGAATCTGATTTTGGTCGGAGTTCTGGCGCTCCTGTGGCTCGGCAATGTGCTTATGCAAATCGGATTGGCAACGGGGAAAACTGCCGTGCTGCAAACCGGCCAGTTGCTGGGCTTGGATTTGATCAGCATTCTGATCGTCATTATCGCCGGCAGAATTACCCCGCTGTTTACCGCCAATTGGCTGGTGAGAAATGCCCGCGATGGGACTGTGGTGCAGCGGGCCCAGTGGGTGGAAATCGGCGCTTTGAGTAGTATGTTCGCCTTGCTGGTTACGGATATAACACCTGTGCCGGCGGTTGTAGCAGGAGGTGTTGCCCTGCTCGCGGCCTGCTTCAATGGGTGGCGATTGCTGTTGTGGCGAGGCTGGCTGACGCTGAAGGAACCGCTGTTGTGGATTCTGCATCTGTCTTATTTCTGGCTGGTGCTGGCTCTTTTTCTGCGCGGCTTGGCGTCATTTTTCCCGGCGATTGTCCCTTCCCTGTGGCAACATGCGCTGGGTGTCGGGGCGATTGCGACGATGATTTTGGGAGTGATGACCCGGGTGTCCCTGGGGCACACCGGAAGACCCTTGCAGCTTCCCCGCTATGGCGTGTGGATATATCTGGCCATTAGTCTTGCTGCGGTGTTGCGCATTTTAGTGCCGTCCGGAGTCTTGGGATTTAGGGTCGGAGTGCTGGCGGCCAGTGCGGCCTGGATGGTGGCATTTACTTTTTTTCTGATTCTTTACATACCGGTGCTGTTGCGTCCGCGGGCGGACGGAAAACCGGGATAAATTCTGAGGCTGGTTGTGCGTATTACCCTTTATACCGATTATTCACTGCGCGTCTTACTTTTCGTTGCTCTTAAAGGCGACCAGATTTCCACTATCGGTGAAATCGCGGAGGCTTACGGTATTTCCAAAAACCATCTGCGCAAAGTTGTGCACGAACTTTCCACCAAGGGTTATCTGGCGGCGAGCCGTGGAAAAAATGGCGGCATGTATTTAAAACGCGATCCGGCGCAGATCAATATAGGTGCGCTGGTGCGCGATTTGGAACAGGATCTGAAAATTGTCGAGTGTTTTGCCGGCGAAGGTAATTGTGTTTTGACACCCGCCTGCGAACTGAAAAAAGTCTTTGCCCGAGCCTTGCAGGCATTTTTCGAATGTTTGGATAAATACACGCTTGCCGATTTGCTGCCTGCGGAAAATCGCCCGCAAATGATCCGCCTTCTCGGTATGGAACCCCTGCACAGCGCACATTCGGTGTGAATATTATGCTGGAATATTATTTGGAAATTCGCACGCTACATATAACCGCCGCGCTTTTAAGCGGCGGACTATTTTTTATTCGCGGTGTAGGATTATTACTGCAGCAGTCCTGGCCGAAAATCCCTGTGTTGCGCTATGCCACCTATGCCGTCGACAGCATTTTATTGCTGGCCGCTTTTATGCTGATGGGCGTGTTGCATATATATCCTGTGTCGCAGCCTTGGTTGACGGTAAAAGTCATTTGTGTGCTGATTTATATCGCATTCGGAATTATGGCTTTTCGCACTCATTGTCCGCGCGGCAGACGATTTTTTCTCTGGCTTGCCGCATTGGTGGTGTATGGATTTATCGTGTCAGTTGCCAGAGCTCATCACCCGCTGGGATTTTTGGCGAAATTGCTTGGATAAAAATAAAAAACCCCGCATAGGCGGGGTTTACTGTCAGGATAATTCCTTCAGTATTTGCGACCTGCTCCAGACTTCTCCGGGTGCCAAGGTAATCGGCTGATCCACTACGGCTGCTTCAACGCACAACATTTTTTGGTATTCGTCATCGGCGAGATCCGACAAATTTTTTGCCGCATCGGCGCCCGGATTCCACACCACCACGTCTCTAAAACCTTCCGCTTGAATGCTGAGCTTATGGTTGCCATCGGTTAATTGCAGCGGGCCGGTGCAAGCAAAATAAACGCGATCTATAGCGCCGGGGAAATTCAGTGAATTGCCTTTTTGCACAAATCGGTCTTTGTGAAAATCCGAGCCGTTGTTATCCCAATAGGTCAAACCTTCGAGTCCGGATAATTCCACCTGATGCACATTGCTCACCGCAAAATAAGTGTGCAGTGCGGCGGTAAAGGTAAAAGGTTTGTCATCGATATTGCGGATCAGCAAAGTCATGGTGAGCTGATCGTCTGCGAGCGTCGGGGTAAATTCCGCGTGAAATTTATGTGGCCAGGCGGCGAGGGAGGATTCATCCGCTTCCAATAAAAAAGTGCAGCTACCGTTGTGCGGTTCGCGCGATAGGCGCCACTCCATATTGCGCGCAAAACCGTGGCGCGGGCCGGGACCAAAACCGCTGAATTGCGGAAAAATAACCGGCACACCGCCGCGAATGGCCTTGCCTTGCTCAAACAATGATTGGCTGCTCAAAAACATCCATTCGCGTCCGCTGCGGGTTTTCCATGAAGTCAGGTGTGCGCCGTAGCGATAAATTTCCGCGCTCGCTCCGTTGGGAGTCGTCAGTGAGAGTTTGGCAAAATCGCTGTGGCCGGTTTGCCAGGAAAAATTATTCAGCATGTGAGTACTCGATTTTTCTGCGGTTGGAAATGAGCTGCCCAAACGGCGAAAGCTTCTTCAGTGACTATGGCGTGGCGGCGCGCCAGCGCCTCGCGGTCGTCATCATACCCGCCGCCAATCACCGTGGCGACTGGCAGGCCACGGTTTTTACACGCCTGCAAAATCATGCGGTCGCGCGCGCGAATTCCTGCGAGGCTGATATTCAACAAACCGAGCGGGTCGTGCTCGTAGATATCCACTCCCGCGTCGTACAAAACCAGGTCGGGTTTGGCGGCGTCGACAGCTAAATCGAAAGACTCGTGCACGCGGCTGAGATATTCGTCGTCCGTCGCGCCTTTGGCGATATTGACGTCCAGGTCACTGCTCGCCTTGCGCACGGGAAAGTTTTTTTCGCAGTGGACAGAACAGGTAAATGCGCGCGGTTCGTGCGCGAGTATGGTGGCGGTGCCATCGCCTTGATGGACATCGCAATCAAAAATCAGTACTCGCGTAACCTTTTTCTGCGCCAACAAAGTCAAAGCAGCTATAGCGAGATCATTCAAAATGCAAAAACCGGAAGCAAAATCGCGATGCGCATGATGCGTCCCGCCAGCGAGGTGGCAGGCAATACCATTTTGCAGCGCGAGTTTGGCGGTGAGCAGTGTGCCGTTGGGTGAAATCAACGTGCGCCGCACCAGCCCTTCGCTCCACGGCAATCCCATTCGGCGAATTTCCGCAGCACTCTGGCTGTTATGGATAAAGCGCCGCAAATAATCCGGGCAGTGCGCCAATTCCAACACATCCATACGCGCACTGCCCGGGCGGTAAGTATTAGCTTCAGTCGCCAAACTTTTTTGGCGCAGGTACTCCTGCAGCAAACCGAATTTTTCCATTGGAAAACGATGGCTTGCCGGAAATGGATAACTGTATTGGGGGTGGGCGACTAATGGGATCATGTGAGTAACGCTATAGGGAAAAAACTACTACAAAATGCTTCGACTCTGCATTTTTGAGAATGGCTTCCAGTAAATGGACGAAGCCAGACTTCATTCTGCTTGGCTCCATCGCTAGAATGCCGCCCTTACGGAAATAACGGACGGCAGTATGGCGAATTTCAAAACCCATTTACAGGTTGCAAGTATTAGCAGCGGCTTGGCCAGCACCCTGTTTTACAGCAGTGGTCATTTGCTCGCGGAAGAAGCATTCCTCTGTTGGATTATGGGCACATTCGGCGGCTTGTTGCCCGATATAGATTCCGACAATTCCCACAGTCTTGGAATTTTATTTGGCGCCTTTAGTGTTACTGCCTGTGGATTTACTGCAGTGGCATGGATAGATGCCTGGCCTCTCATTTGGGTTTGGGCAGCCTGCACCATGGTATTTATTGCGGTGCAGTTCGGTGTGCGTTACGTGTTTGCGCGCTTCACGCGCCACAGAGGCATTTTCCATTCGCTGCTGGCGTGCCTGTTGTTTATGTTCATCACCGCCATAGGCGCTGCCTTTTTAGGTGCGGGCGGTACTATGAGCTGGTTTTTGGCGCTGTTTCTCGGTTTTGGTTACTGCATCCATCTGCTGCTCGACGAAATTTTTGCGGTGGACTTTATGAACGTCGCTATGAAGCGTTCATTCGGCAGCGCCTTCAAATTATTTGACTACCGCAACATCACCACCTCCGGCATCATGGCCGTCGCCGTCATCGCCCTCTATTTCCTAACTCCCTCCTACGCCGAATTCGTCGCCATCCTGTTTGATAAAGACACCTACGCTGGTCTGGCGACCGGAATGGACTGGTAAAAATCAAGGCACGAAAATTTAAACCACCACCGCATCCCACCCTTGCCTAAATCCCGCCGCCTGCTATCATGTGCGCCTCTTTCAGCCCAGCTGAAACGACCATGCACCCGTAGCTCAGTTGGATAGAGTAGGTGGCTTCGAACCACTTGGTCGGGAGTTCGAGTCTCTCCGGGTGCGCCAAATACAAAAAACCCTCGCCCAAAAAGCGAGGGTTTTTTTTGCGCACCCGGAGAGCGAGAACTCCCGCGAGTTCGACAAAACAGCAGGATAGCTGTTTTGGGCAGCCGTCAGGCTGGGCAAAGCCCGAGGGACATGGATGTCCCGAGTCAATCTCTCCGGACTACGCACCAATGCTTGGAGCAACTCCCAATTCAAAAACCCTCGCCCAAAAGGCGGGGGTTTTTTGTATGGCGCATTTGGGGAGCGACAAAATGGCAGGACAGCCATTTTGGACAGCCGTTAGGCTGGGCGCAGTCCCGAGGGGCAAGGATGCCCCGAGTCAGCCTCCCGCAAGTTCGCAAACGGCAGTGCAGGTAGTGTGCTCCTGCACAACCTGCATTTCCACCATCCCTGGCGCCCCACCTACCCCCCAAACCCAAACGGATTCAAAAACTGCCGTTTCCAGAAGAACTGGCGATCAACCTCACTCAACCCAGCCTCATCACAAACCGCTGTCCAATTGTTTTCAATCACTTCCACCTGCGCGTCGATAATGGTCTTGGCCTCGGTTTCAGAAACCAGGAAATGATGAGCTGCATCCAGACAGGATTTCATGGTGCTCAGCCGGTTGTTGCCGGAAATCAGCATGGCCTGGGTTGCTTCTCTGCCGGTGCGGTTTTGGGGGCATATGTCGTAAGCCGGCGTCAGACGCAGAGTTTTGCCGTTCCAGAAGGCCGCGTGGTTGCGCGCATGGTCGTCGGTATTGCCGCACAAGATATTGAAGACGATGCGGGAAAACAGCTCTCTGAGCGTTTCCTTCGGTTTTTCAAATCGAAGGCGAATAATTTCGGCGAAGGTTTCATAGCTCGCATAGCGTGCCATCATGTCGTCGAGGCCAAAGAGCGTCAGCGCAGAAACCATGGCTTTGCGCGTCCATCCCTGCGGGCTTTTTTGCCGATCAAACCGCTCGATTAATAGAACGTCTTTCCCCGCAGTCTGAACCAGCTTTACAGGCGCTACGTCGATTCCAGCCAAGGCGGCGAGACGCATGGCAATAAATTCCGCTTTCACCACGCTGTATAGGTCGGTGCTGGAAGAAAATTTCGCCACGTATTTTCTGCCTTGATCCTCAATCAACGCTTTGGGGCGTGCACCGCCGATCGAGCTGCCGTGAAACAAGGCCTGATCCAGCTCCGGCATCAGTGGCACTCCCTGTTCGACCCGCGCAGCCGATTCCAGCAATTCCTCCAAGGGAACATTGGTTGGGGCGCGGGGAACATACTCTGTTGGCGAGCGCTGAAAATCCAAGGCGCCAATGCGATCGGAGCCGGATTCCAGCAAATAGGTCAGCTCACCGAGAGCATCTGTGTCCGCAGCTTTACCTTTTTGTCCGAGCTTTTTGTTGATGATCACGCGCCGTCCCCACGCATCCGGGGCGGCATCACGAATGCAACCTGGCATGGTCAGTCCATCGAGCAGAGGCAACACGCCTTTTTTAAGGTTCTTCTCCCAACTGAGGGGAGAGAGGCGCACGGCCGACCCGGCAGAATTGTTGTTCTCGAGGCAACAAAACGGGACCGGCCGTGGCCGAAGTGGATTGTATGTTCCAGCTGGGTGGCTGGAAGGGTTATCGCGTATGGGATTGGCGTCAGGAGGATCGGGGCGGCCAGTCCTGGGCGGTGCTGGAACTGGCGCCCGTAGAGGGCGCAGAGCGCCTTTGTTCGGGCTGTGACCAGCCGGTAGCGGCCATCCACGACCAGACCGTTCGCCGGATCCGGGACCTGCCGCTGTTCGAATACGCGGTGGAATTGTGGGTACCGCGGCTGCGCCTGGCCTGCCCGCGCTGCGGCCCGAGGCTTGAGCGACTGGACTGGTTAGACCCCCACGCCCGGGTGACCCGGCGGCTGGCCGAGAGCGTGGCCCGGCTGTGCGCCGGGACATCGGTGCGGCACACCGCCCGGTGGTTCGGGCTGGACTGGAAGACGGTCAAAGCGATCGACTTCCGGCATCTGGAGCGCTCGCTGGGCCCGCCGAACCTGGACGGCGTGCGGCTGCTGGCGATGGACGAGTTCGCGATCCAGAAGGGCCACCGGTACGCGACCGTGGTGGTCGACCCCGAGCGCAAGCGGGTGCTGTGGGTGGGGCGCGGGCGTTCGAGAGCGGAAATCAGGCCGTTTTTTGAGCTGCTGGGCCCGGTGCGCTGCGCCCAGGTCCGCGCCGTGGCGATGGACATGAACTCCGCCTACGACCTGTTCCATGTCGTGGCCAAGTACGGCCGGGAGGTGATCGACCGGGTCCGGGTGGACGAGGCAGACCGGCTGCGCGCCGATAAGCCGGCCCGGCGGGTGGTCAAGACATCGCGCTGGCTGCTACTTCGTAATCGGGAGAACGTGCCCGACGAGCAGGTGGTGCGGCTGGAAGAGCTGCTGGCGGCCAACAAGGCCTTGTTGACGGTCTACCTGCTGAAAGGAGACCTGAAGGGGCTATGGCGCTACCGGCGCGAGGCATGGGCCTGGAAAGCGTGGAAGAGCTGGAAGCGACGAGCCCTGCGCAGCGGCCTGGAGCCGCTGCGCGTGTTCGTGCGGCGGCTCGAGCCCTACCTTTCGGGGATCCTGGCCCACTGCCGCTGGCCGCTGGGAACCAATCTGGTCGAAGGCATCAACAACAAGATCAAGGTCATCAAGCGGGTGGCCTACGGCTACCGGGACGACGCCTACTTCTTCCTGAAGATCCGGGCGGCCTTCCCCGGACTTGGGTGAAGAACCGGAAAAGGAGGCAACCATGGCCACGTCCAGGAAAACCCGGCGCAAGCCGACGCAGCCGGCGTCGGAAGGGCTGGCCGGCACGCTGAGCGAGACCGCCCAGCAGATCTGGCTGGCCGGGCTCGGCGCCCTTGGCCGTGCCCAGGCCGAAGGCACGCGCCTGTTCGAGACGCTGGTGAAGGAAGGGCTCGACTTCGAGAACACCGCGCGCCGCGCCACGGACAGGCAGGCCGGCGCCGTCCGCGAGGTGGTCGAGGCCAGCATCAGCCACGCCCGCGAACGCGCCACGGAGGCCTGGGACCAGGTCGAGAAACTGTTCGAGGAGCGCGTGCGGCGCGCGCTGGCCACGCTGGGCGTGCCGGGACGCGACGACATCCTCGAGCTGTCCCGCCGCATCGACGCCCTCGCCGCCGAGCTGCGTGGCCGCCCGGGTGGCTCCTCCGCAGGCACCCGCTCCGGCAGGGCGGGCACGGCGAAGACGAAGGCCGCGAACCGGTCCCCCGCGAAGAAGGCCGGGAAGGCACGCAGCCGGGCGACCCGCGACTGAACGGCCCGGCGGCCGGGGGGCGGTGGCGCGCACCCATTGCGCGCCGGAACCGTGAAGCGCGCCACGCATGGGAGAAACGGCATGCCCGGTTGTGCGGGCCCATCCGTTATCCTGTTGCGCCCCTACCGATCGGGTGATCGCGACACATGGGTTCGATTGCGAGCTGGCTCGTGGCCGTTGCCGCCATGGTGGTCATCGGCGCCGCCGGGACCGCGTATTACCTCACGTACCGCATGCGCCGCGACGAGACCATGGCCGGCATCAACGCGCTGTCGGGCGTGTCGTGGCGCGTGTTCGTGCGCATGGTGCTGGACGCGCTCGCGCGCCGTGGCTACCAGCAGGCGGCCGTGGACCAGGAGGAAGCGGCCGGCGACCGCGACATCGTCCTCGAGAAGGACGGCAAGCTCTGGCTGCTGTCATGCAAGCATGGCCGGGCCTACGTGCTCGGCCGGCCCGCGGTCAACCAGTTGGCCAACGACATCCTGCTGAAGAACGCCGCGGGCGGCTTCCTCGTCACCCAGGGCCGCATCGGCGAGGACGCGCGCGACATCGCCCCGGTGCAGGGCATCGAACTGCTCGACGGCCATGCGCTGTGGCCGGAACTGCGCGATTCCCTGCCGGCCGAACAGCTGGCCGCCATCCGCGGCAAGGCCGCCCAGCGCGCGCGCCAGGGCGTCCTGCTGTCGTGGCTGCTGGCGCTCGTCGCCGGCATCGCCGTTTTCCTGCTGCTGCCGACGCCACGGGAAAAGGCGGAACCTTCCCCGACCGCCACGGCCGCCACCCCCGCCGCGCAGCCCCCCGCCACCACGGCCGGTCCGGCCGGCCAGGACAGCCAGGCCGGGGAGCAGGCGGCGGCCGGCGCGCCGAAGGCCCTGTCCATCGGGGAGCAGCGCGAGCAGCTGCGCAAGGCCGTCTCGACCCTGCCCGACGTGGACCGCGCCGTCTGGTCGAGCGAATCGACGCTGCAGGTCTTCCTGTCCGCGGTGAACGGCGACGCCTTCGAGCGCATCTGCCCGCTGGTCGAGCGCTTCGACGAGCTGGCCGCCTCGCGCATCCAGCTCACGCCGCCGCCCGGCAGCGACGCCCGCGTGCGCTTCCGGCAGTGCCGGCCATACTGACCGCGCCCTCACCCCGCCGGACGACCGCCTGCCCGGCCTCGAGGACATCTGGATGCAATTGCACCGGGTGTTCGAGTGCATCTGGGACTACCGCTTCCTCTACCGCGACCTGCTCGAGATCCTCAGCCGCAACCGCCGCCTGCGCGTGCGTTTCGCGCATCCTCAGGCGCGCTGACGAACGCGCCCGCACGGTGATGCGCGGGCTGGCGCAGGCCGGTGTGATCCGCGCCTCCGCCGCCGAGATCGAGGCCGCCGCAACCAACCTGCTGGTGCTGGCGACCTTCTGGCTGAACTACGCCGCCATCCGCGGCGAACGGGACGAGCAGGCCGCGATCCGCGACGGCATCGTCCAGGTGATGATGCTGCTCGCTCCCTTCCTGCGCGACGGCGAGCGCGTCCACCTGCACCGCCTCGTGAGCGCGTACACCGGCTGACCTCCCTGCCCGGGAGAAGCCGTTCCCGCCACCGCCCCGCTCCGACCCCGCCCCCCGGGATCCGGCAGCTTCCGCCCGGCATGGTCCGCCGCTTGTCTGCCGGCGGCCGTCCCCGTAGAATTTGCAGCCCGCATCGCTTCGATCCGCCGCACCGCGGCGCATCGGGCAACGCATCGGGCGGTTAGCTCAGTCGGTAGAGCATCGGACTTTTAATCCGCTGGTCGTTGGTTCGAATCCAACACGACCCACCACGTCTCTCCATGGTTGCGGGCATCACCGGCCGTCTCTCCGGGGCCGGATCGCCTGCATTTCCTCCCTTCCGGGGTGTCATGACGCATGCCGGCCAGGCGCATGGCCGGCGTGGCCTGTCTCTGCAGGCCTGCCTGTCCCGCGATGACCCTGCCGGCCCCTGCGAAACGTTCCGGCTGCCTGTCATCCGCCCCGGCATTGAAATTCCACGACGGTTTCACCGCCGTTCGCCGGTGCGCTGTGCAAATGGCCCCGTGTGGCACGGTGATGGCCGATGGAAGCCGGAACCAATACCGGGAAAACCCGTCGGTGCGTGCTGCCGTTGTTCCGCTCCGATGTGACGGGGAGTGTCACTTTCCGACGTGATGTGACGGGGAGCGTCACTTTCCGACGTGATGTGACGGGGAGTGTCACTTTCCGACGACGGGGAGTGTCACTTTCCGACGTCACTCTCGTTGCCCAGAGCAAGATATCCCACTGATTTCGTTCAGTTTTCGACGTTGGCGCGATTCTTGCTGTCAATGCATCAAGTTTCAGGAGGAGTTGATGTTTCTTAGGGGGACAACGTGTCAGGAAGCCTTGCCGCACTCGTGACGGTGCGCGGCCGCCGTGCGTGGCTGCTGTTGTGCGCCTTGTTGGTCCTGGTCTTTGCCGCCACCCCAGCGGTTGCCCAGCAGGTCGTCGTCAACACCGCTACGGTTTCGCCGCCTGACGGCGTTGTCGACCCGGATACGGACAACAACGAGGCGACGGACGAGACTCCCATCGTCCAGGTCGCGACCTCGAAGAGTTCCAGCCCGGCTTCCGGGGAGGCGGTCTCCGTCGGGCAGACCATCACATACACACTGGCGGTCGAGGTCAGCGGAGGCCCCCTGCCGGCTGACGTCGTCCTGACCGACACCATCAGCCCCGGGCAGACCCTCGATGCCGGCTCCCTGCCGTCCGGCTGCTCCAGCAGCCCGGGTGGCGGCGGGGAAACCATCGTGACCTGCACGGTGCCGGCCAACAGTGCGGCCGGCACCTATACGTTCAAATACAGCACGACTGTTGACGTTGGCGCCACGGACAGCGTCAGCAACAGCGTCGAGCCCAATGTCGGTACGTGCGACGACTGCAAAACGGACCATCCGCTTGCGCCGCCCGCGGTGACGTACAACAAGACGGCGACGCTGCCTGCGGGCCAGACCGCGGTGTCGGTGGGTGACGTGATCACCTACACGCTGACGGCGACGGTGAGCGAGTCGCAGCTGACCAGTGCGCTGGTGCTGACCGACACGCTGGGCACGGGCCTGACGTTCGGTGCGGTGGGCACGCAGACCTCGACGGATCCTGCGAACGCGACGCCGTTCACCTGCACGGGCAGCCTGAGCTGCACGCTGCCTGCGGGCACGGTGCCGGGCACGTACACGGTGAGCTACACGGCGACGGTCAATGACCAGGCCGTGGGCCAGGTGAGAAACGCGGTGGTGGGCAACCAGGGCACCTGCGAGGTCGACTGCGACATCGACGTGCCGGTGGCCGATCCGTCGGTGACGTACAACAAGACGGCGACGCTGCCTGCGGGCCAGACCGCGGTGTCGGTGGGTGACGTGATCACCTACACGCTGACGGCGACGGTGAGCGAGTCGCAGCTGACCAGTGCGCTGGTGCTGACCGACACGCTGGGCACGGGCCTGACGTTCGGTGCGGTGGGCACGCAGACCTCGACGGATCCTGCGAACGCGACGCCGTTCACCTGCACGGGCAGCCTGAGCTGCACGCTGCCTGCGGGCACGGTGCCGGGCACGTACACGGTGAGCTACACGGCGACGGTCAATGACCAGGCCGTGGGCCAGGTGAGAAACGCGGTGGTGGGCAACCAGGGCACCTGCGAGGTCGACTGCGACATCGACGTGCCGGTGGCCGATCCGTCGGTGACGTACAACAAGACGGCGACGCTGCCTGCGGGCCAGACCGCGGTGTCGGTGGGTGACGTGATCACCTACACGCTGACGGCGACGGTGAGCGAGTCGCAGCTGACCAGTGCGCTGGTGCTGACCGACACGCTGGGCACGGGCCTGACGTTCGGTGCGGTGGGCACGCAGACCTCGACGGATCCTGCGAACGCGACGCCGTTCACCTGCACGGGCAGCCTGAGCTGCACGCTGCCTGCGGGCACGGTGCCGGGCACGTACACGGTGAGCTACACGGCGACGGTCAATGACCAGGCCACGGGCACGGTGTCGAACGCGGTGTTGGGCGACCAGGGCACGTGCGATGCCGACTGCGACGTCGACGTGCCGGTGACCGATCCGTCGGTGACGTACAACAAGAGTGCGGACACGGCCGGTCCGGTGTCGGTGGGTGACGTGATCACCTACACGCTGACGGCGACGGTGACGAACTCGCAGCTGGTGACGGACCTGGTGCTGACCGACACGCTGGGCGTGGGCCTGACGTTCGGGTCGGTGACCAATGCGGGTGCGTTCACCTGCACGGGCAGCCTGAGCTGCACGCTGCCTGCGGGCACGGTGCCGGGCACGTACACGGTGAGCTACACGGCGACGGTCAATGACCAGGCCGTGGGCCAGGTGAGAAACGCGGTGGTGGG
>NZ_QRAI01000004.1 GCF_014336955.1 Saccharophagus sp. K07
CGGTGCGGTGGGCACGCAGACCTCGACGGATCCTGCGAACGCGACGCCGTTCACCTGCACGGGCAGCCTGAGCTGCACGCTGCCTGCGGGCACGGTGCCGGGCACGTACACGGTGAGCTACACGGCGGTGGTGACCGATGCCGCGGTGGGCACGGTGCGGAACGCGGTGGTGGCCCAGGGTGGCAACGACGACCCGAGCGGCCCGCCGCCGTCGTGCGCGGGCGAGTGCGAGGTGGTCACGCCGGTGGCCGCGCCCACGGTGACCGTGGTGAAATCGTCCGATCCGGCGTCCGGCGAGATGGTGCTGGCCGGCCAGACGGTGACCTACACCCTGACCATCCAGATCGAGCGCTCGGCGCTCGCACAGGATCTGGTGCTGACCGACACCTTCTCGGGCGGCCAGGCGCTGGCCGGCGACCTGCCCGACGAGTGTGCGGCCACGGAGGCAGGCCTGACTTGCACCTTCCCGGCGGGTACGGCGCCGGGTGAGTACACGTTCTCCTATGCCACGGTCGTGGAGGCGGGGGCGTCCGGCACGATCGGCAACGTGGTCGTGGCGGCAGGCGGCGGCGACGAGGATCCGGTCTGCAACGTGTGCTCGACCGAACATCCGGTCGGTGTTCCCGCGATCGAGGCTGTGAAGACGGCCACGCTCACGGTGGATAACCGCACGCCCGGCGTCGGCAATGTCGGCGACGTGGTCACCTACACGATCACGGTCACCAACGTCGGAAACGTCACGGTCGATGGCTTGATCGTGACCGACAGCTTCAATGGTGGCGAGGCCGTCACCCTGACCTGCGCGCCGGCGCAGCTGGCACCGGGCGAGTCGGCGACCTGCGAGAGCTACAGCCACACCATCACGGTCGAGGATACGAACGTGGAGGATGGCCTGCTGCGCAACATGGTCATCGCGACCGCCACGGCGACTAGTGGCACCGCGAATCCGGTCACGGTCACCGTGACGAGCGAGTCCGAGGTGGTGGTCGAGGTCGAGCAGGATGTCACGACCGTGCGCATCGTGAAGCAGGCGAGCCCGCGTGATGTCCGGGTCGGCGACCTGGTGCGCTACACCGTGGTCATGGAGAACACCGGCAGTTACGACCTGGTCAACGGCACGCTGGTTGACATGCCACCGGCTGGCTTCACCTACGTCGACGGCTCGTTGACGGTGGCCGACCGTGATGGTGCGGGCGTGGTTGTCGGCAGGTATCCGGTGATCCGGGTCGAGGGCCTGGACATCGCCGCCGGCGAGACCGCGACCGTGACCTACCTGCTGCGCGTGGGTGCGGGTGTCCGCGCCGGCATCCATACCAACAGCGCAGTTGTCGAGGATGGCGGAGAGGTGATCTCCAATGTCGCCACGGCGGACGTGCAGCTTGTCGCCGATCCGTTGCTCGACGAGTCGCTGATCATCGGCACGGTCTTCAACGATCGCGACGGCGACGGCTGGCAGGACAGCGCCACCATGACCGGTGTCCACGTCCAGGGTGGCTTTGCGCCTGGCGCGTACGTGGCCAATTCGACCACGGTGGACCGTGGCAATGGCCCGCGGCCCGAGCCCGACGCCAGCTCGCCGCTGCTGCACGGCATCGGGATCGGCACGATCGAGGGCCGCCAGTCCGAGGCCGATCCGGTCGAGCGTCACCAGGTGGTGGTGAGCCAGCTGCTGACTGCGCCGGAGTTCACCGACGACTTCGTGCTGACCACGAAGGAGGGCATCACGGTGCGCATGGATGCGGAAGGCAACACCCGTGTCGAGCACAACGGTGACGCCGCCAGGGGGCTGACTGCTGCCGAGCCGGTGGTCGAGCGCCGCATCAGCAAGGTCGAGGGTGGCTACCGCGTCGACTACGTGATCGGCAACGCCGGCATCGACGAGCGCGGTATCCCGGGCGTGCGCATTGCCTCGGTGGAGGGCCTGATCGTCGAGACCGACCAGTTCGGCCGGTATCATCTGGTCGGCATCGAGGGTGGCCTGTGGGAGCGTGGTCGCAACTTCATCCTGAAGGTCGATCCCGCGACCCTGCCGCCGGGCAGCGAGTTCACCACGGACAACCCGCTGGTGCGCCGCATCACCCCCGGCCTGCCGGTGCGCTTCGACTTCGGCGTCAGGCTGCCGTCCGGCCTGGTCGAGGGCGGCAGCAAGGATGTCGAGCTGGAGCTGGGCGAGGTGCTTTTCGCACCCGGCAGCGCCGAGGTCCGCCAGCAGTACATGCCGGTGATCGAGGCCATGGCCGAGAAAGTCCGCCAGTACGGCGGTGGCGAAGTCGTGATCGAAGCCACCGCCGGCAACGAGGCACTGGCCTTCGACCGGGCGACCGCGGTGAGGGATGCGCTGCTGTCGCGCCTCGACGGCAAGCTGGCCAAGGCGCTGCGGGTCAGCACCCGCACGCAGCAGGATGATCCGGACTCGCTGGTCATCGGCGTGGACGAGGGTGGCCTGCTGCTCGGCGCGGTGATGTTCGACACCGACAGCTCGAACATCCGGCCGGAGTTCGAGCCGCTGCTCGACCGGGTCGCGCAGGCCCTGGAGAAGATGGGCAGTGGCAGCATTGCCATCGTCGGACATACCGACATACGTGCCTCCTACGAATACAACGCCAAGCTCGGCATGCGTCGCGCACAGGCGGTGTTCGATGCACTGGTCAAACGGTTGAGTCCGGAGGTGAGAGCCAGGATCCGGGTCGACATCAGCAACGATCCGAAAGCCCCTGTGGACGGTCGGAAATGAGGGGGCAGGCCATGGAAAAGCGTATGAAGATGAAGCTGCTCGACTACACGCTGATCAGCCTGCTGGCAGGCATGGCCGCCCCCGTGGCCGTTGCCGGGGAGGGCGACGGTAGCGGAGTCCCGGCACCGTCTCCGGCCCAGCTGGCCGGGGAGACGGCCCGGGCCCAGGCCGCCGGTGCGCATTCCCTGGACTGCAACGACAGCGGGTGCGCGGATGGCGAGGGTCTGCTGTTCCGGCTGCGTACCCGCAGTTACGACCGCCCGGTGTCGGTTGGCACCAGCAGGAAGTCCACGTCGGAAGAACTCCAGCCCGACCGCCGTGCCACCATCGCGGCCGAGAAGCCTGGCCGGGCCGTCGTGGTCGGCAAGTGGTCGGTGGACCTGCCGAACGGTGGCGTGATCTGGGCTACCGAGGACCCGAACCTCGGTGTGCCCGAGTTCACCCTCTCCGCGCCGTCGCTGGTGCCCTTCGACGGCTCGCGGATCACCAGGCCGGTCAGGTTCTACGCCTACAACAACTACCCGGCGTTCATCGAGCGTGTCGAGGTGCTGGTCTACCGGGCCAGCGACGCTGACCTGGTCGCGCCCCTGGCGAAGATCGAAATGCCGGTGGCTGCTGTCAGCGAGGTCGAGTGGGATGGCAGCCTGCCGTCCGGCTTCAAGGCCAGACCGGGTGACGAGCTCGTTTACGTCGCCCGGGCCTATGCCGCCGACGGGGCCTACGACGAGACCTGGCCGAGGCGCATGCAGCTGGTCACGCCGGAGGAGGCCGAGCGTGGCCGCCAGCTCCAGCGCAACGCCACCGAGAAGCAGTTCGGTGTGGCCATGGGCGCCGACGAGGCCGAGCGCGCGAGCCAGATCGACACGATCTTCGGCCAGAACACCCTGCGCCTGCAGAACATCCCGATCTACGGCTCGCGGGTGCGGATCCATGGCCGCAACATCCCCGAGGGGATGCTGGTGACGATCAATGGCCGCAACCATCCCGTTGACCTCGAGCGGAAGCTGGTTGCCGAGTACCTGATGCCAATCGGCCAGCACAGGTTCGATCTTGTCCTGAAGGACAGGGATGGCCGGGAGGTGACGCACAGCCTCGAGGTCGACGTCAGCGGCAGGTATTCGTTTGCCGTGGCCATCGCGGACCTGACCCTCTCCGGGAACAAGGTGACCGGTTCGATCGAGCCGCTGGCCGGCGACGAGCGCTACGACGACAGCTTCCTGGTCGAGGGCCGGCTGGCCTTCTACCTGAAGGGCAAGATCAAGGGCAAGTACCTGGTCACCGCGCAGGCGGACACCCGTGAGCGCGAGATCAGCAGGCTGTTCAAGGGCTTCTGGGACGCCGACCCGCAGGACATCTTCCGCCGGCTCGACCCGGACGCCTACTACCCGGTCTACGGTGACGACTCCACGACGTACCGTGACGTGGACACCATGGGGCGCCTGTACGTCCGCGTCGACTGGGAAAAGAACCAGGTGCTGTGGGGTAACTACCACACAGGCATTACCGGTACCGAGTACGCGCAGTACTCCCGTTCACTGTATGGCGCGGCGGCGAGCATGCGTTCGCGCCGTACCACCGCCTATGGGGAGCAGGGCAGCGAGTTGCGCGTGTTCGCGTCCGAGGCGCAGACCGCTCCGGGGCACAGCGAGTTCCTCGGCACGGGCGGCAGCCTGTACTACCTCAGGCACACCGACATCCTGCCCGGCTCGGACAAGGTGGTTCTGGAGATCCGCGACCGTACCACGGGGCGCGTCGAGAAGCGCGTCGAACTGCTTCGCGGCGCCGACTACGAGATCGACGAGTTCCAGGGCCGGATCCTGCTGACCCGCCCGCTGGCGCAGGTCACGCGCGAGAACATCCCGACGC
The DNA here is from genome assembly GCF_014336955.1 of Saccharophagus sp. K07. Classification (GTDB taxonomy): domain Bacteria; phylum Pseudomonadota; class Gammaproteobacteria; order Pseudomonadales; family Cellvibrionaceae; genus UBA5868. The sequence continues at coordinate 4,601 of NZ_QRAI01000004.1, forward strand.
TGACCATGGATTCGCCGCTGGACGGGTTCACGCAGGTCCTGCTAGTCGACTACGAGTACATCCCGAGCGGGTTCGACCCCGACGAAGTGACCGCCGGCTTCCGCGGCAGGCACTGGCTTGGCGACCACGTCGCCGTGGGCGCCACCTGGGTCGAGGAGAACCGTGCCGGCGATGACTACTCGCTGATGGGGGCCGACATCACCCTGCAGGCGGGCCGTGGCACCTACCTGAAGGTCGAGCACAGCCGAACCGAGGCGACCAGTGCGCCGGTGTTCTATTCGGACAACGGTGGCCTGAGTTTCACAGAGATCAATTCTGGCCTGGGCTCCCGTGAGGGTGAGGCGACCGCGGTCGAGGCGCGGGCCAACTTCAAGGAACTGGGCTGGACCGCGCTTGACTGGTCCGTGGGCGCCTGGTGGCGCAGGGCTGATGCCGGCTACTCGATCGCCCGCTTCGACATCGGGGCGGACGTCAAGGAGTATGGCGTCGAGGTGCTCGGGCAGTTCTCGCCGTCGTTCAACCTGTACGGGCGCTACACCCGTGCCGAACGTGGCGCCGAGGCGCTTGGCCAGGCGCAGCTGACGGGCGAGAGGCGCATCAACGACAACGCCACGCTCAGCGCCGAGTTGCGCCGGGTCGAGGAGGAGCGTACGTCCGGCGATGCCACCGGCACGCTGGCCGCCCTGCAATACCGGCACAGGTTTGGCACGAGGCTGGAACTGTGGGCCGCGGGCCAGGTCACTGTGGATGACGATGGCGGCGCCTATGACGACAACGACGCCTTCCGCGTTGGCGGCAAGTACCTGTTCGGTGACCTGTCGAGCGTGGGAGCCGAGCTGGGGACGGGCGACCGCGGCGACGCGGCCAGGATCGACGCCGAGTACCGGCTGACGCCCGACCATACCTTCTACGGTGCCTATACCTATTCGACCGACCGCAGCGATTACGATCCGCTGTTCCGCGACCGGCTGCACAACGGCTGGACGCTGGGCCAGCGCTGGCGGTTGTCGAACCAGGTCAACATGTTCAACGAGAGCCAGTACCTCAAGGCGCCGAACGAGTCCGGCCTGGCGCACACCTTCGGCATGGACTTCTACCCCGGCCTTGGCTGGAACCTCGGCTTCACCCTGCAGGATGCAGAGCTCGAGCGACTCTCCGATGGCGCCGTCATCGACCGCCGTGCGATCAGCCTGCATGGCGGCCGCACGTCGGAAGCCACCCAGTGGCAGAGCAAGCTCGAATGGCGGAAGGACACCGGCGCCGAGCAGCGCGAGCAGTGGGTGACCACGAACCGCCTGATGCACAAGGTCAACGATAGCCTGCGCGTCGCCGCACGGTTCAACTATTCGAAGACCGAGGACGAGCTGAACCCGCAGGCCGGCGCGAAGTTCATCGAGGGCAACGTCGGCTTCGCGTGGCGCCCGTGGAACACCACGCGCTATGCGCTGCTGGGCAAGTACACCTACCTGTACGACGTATCCACGCTGGGCCAGGTGGGCCCCAACGTCGCCAACTACGACCAGAAGTCACACGTCTTCTCGATGGAGGGCGTGTGGAACCCGGACGACAACTGGGAGCTGGCCGGCAAGCTGATGCGGCGCAAGGGCTCGGTGCGCCTGGGCAGGCTGGAGGGCGAGTGGGCGGATTCCACCGCCACCTTCGCCGCGGTCCAGGTGCGTCGGGAGTTCGCCGAGGACTGGCACGCCCTGGCTGAGCACCGCTGGCTCGACGTGAAGCATGGTGGCACCCGCCGCGGCTGGCTGGTCGGCATTGACCGCGACATCGGCAGGAACTTCCGGGTTGGCGTGGGCTACAACTTCACCGAGTTCAGCGACGACCTGACCGACTTCGACTACGACCACAAAGGGTGGTTCATCAACTTCGTGGGGAGCTATTGATCATGGGTTACGCGCACAAACCGCTTGCAGGCCGGCCGTTCCGGACCGATAACGGGGCGACCGGGCTGCCGCGCGGCGGACAGGACAACACCATGAAGACGGAAAACTCCCTCGGGCGCCGTGCGGGGCTCGCGCTGGTCGCCGTGCTGGCGCTGGTGTGGGCGGGCGCCGCGTTAGCGAGCGGGGCCAGCACCCAGCGGGAAGTGAACCCGACCGGCGGCGCGGCTGCGGACGCTTCCGACGGCCTGCGCTGGCTGTTGGGCAGCAACAGCCAGTTCCAGGTGTATCTGGGCGGGAAAGCGCAGGTCTACAACCCTACGGCAACCCCGATCGGGGGGGGGGCTCTCTTCAACAGCGTTTACCTGCGCGTGGATCGCGGTACGAACAACACGACCCGCGTCTATCACAACTCGGACCTCACCTCGGGCGTGACCGGAACGCTGCCGTTCACCCAGACCTCTCAATCCGGCATCAGCGGCAGCGGCACCGCCGCTTCGCCCTGGGAGGTGACGACGGTACTGACCCCGTCCAACTCCGCCGACAGCGGAATCACCGTGACCATCGTGGATAGCTACATCCGTCCGCAGATGTGGCTCACCAGGCGGGTGACCATCAGCGGGATGCCCGCCAGCGGCGCTGATATCAAGTTCTACCAGAACGTCGATACCTACCTGCAGGGTGGCGACAACGGCCCGGGCTTCGCCCGGACCTCGGCATGGAACACGACCGGCACGCCCGACATCGTCGGTGTGAGCAAGGGCGGGCAGTTCGAGGCGCTGTGGTACGTGCCTTCCTCGGGGACGCCGCACTGGGACCGCTATTTCAGCGGCTATTTCCAGTTCCCCGGTCGCCTGATATGCCGTGGCGCCACTAGCACCGGCGGCTGCCTGACCGGCACCGGCGACCTGAACAACGCGATCGATACCAATCCCAACACCGACAACGGCATGGCCGTGCAGTGGGACATCCCCGCCGGCGCCTCGACCTTCACTGTCGAATACCGCCTCACTTTCGCCATGGGGGCGGTGGACCTGACCAAGGAGTTCGAGCCGGAAGTCATCAGTGCCGGCGACGTGTCCACGTTGATCTTCAATCTCAACAACCGCACCGTCAACGCGGTGGCCAGCATCAACTTCACCGATACGCTGCCGACCCAGGTCCGGGTTGCGGCCACGCCCAATATCCGCACCAGTTGCCCCTCGGGCGGCGCCATGACCGGCAGCCTTCCCGGAGGCATGAGTGTCACGGCCACGCCCAATACGAATGTGATCCAGGTCGTCGGCGCCAGCGTCAACGGCGCACCGACCGGTGGCGAGCTGCTGTGCCAGATCGCGGTGGACGTGACCTCGGACGTCGTCGGTGAGCACCACAACACCAATGCCAGCATCAGCGGCACCAACAACCTGGTGAACCTGGTGGGCGACGAGGTGCTGACCGTGCTGCAGCCGCAGCTGGCCGCCAGCAAGTCGGTCGAGGGCACCCTGGTGCCCGGGCAGTCGGGCACCAGCGACGACGGCCATTACCTGATCGGCATCAAGAACACCGGTGCCGGCGCGACCGTCGGTACGATCAACCTGGTCGACACCCTGCCGGCCGGCTTCAGCGCGGTCGCAGCCTCCAGCGTCGACGGCACTATCGACTGCGGCACCCTGCCGGCTACCGGTACGCTGACCTGCAGCTTCACCCCGGCAGCGCCGATCGAACCGGGCGCCAGCGCCACGGTCCGGATCAACGTCGCGATCGAGTCCTCGGCCAGCGGTTCGGCCACCAATGTCGTGGCCGTTGGCGGCGGTGGCGATCCGGACCCGCTGCCGGCCTGCCCTGACGCGGACAACCTGCAGTGCGCGGAGGTCACCACGCCACTGTCACCTGAGGCGGACCTGCAGATCACGAAGAGCAACGAGTCCGATGCGGTGCAAAGTGGCGAGGAGACGGTCTACCAGATCGTGGTGAGCAACCTGGGTCCCAGCGATGCCGACGGTGCGGTGGTGAAGGACACCCCGGGTACAGGCCTGAGCTGCACGGCGGTCTCCTGTGGCGACGAGCAGAACGGCGCGGTCTGCCCGGTGCCGCCGCTCGACGTCAATGACCTGACGGGCGGCGGCATCGCCATCCCGACCCTGCCGGCAGGCGGTTCGGTGAAGTTCCAGGTCACCTGCACGGTGGATTGAGTGGCCGTGGTTGATGTGGGTGGCAAGCCAAGTGTCTGCATTGTGACGGATTTCCGTGTCCGCGAAGTTTCCTCCGACGCAAAATCTGGGTATCTGGCCCGAGCCGGTGGGCAATCGGCCGCAGGCCTGCAAGGGTCCGCTTGTGTCGGGCAGGGGTAGGGGAAAAGATGGCGTGGTTTCCCGTGCGGGGGCACGGGAAAATGTGTACGCCCATCGTTTGCATTACACCTGATCGCAGACGGCGGCGTCAGCCCCGTCGCTTCCGGATATGGGTGGCAGTACTGGACCGCTCGCATGGCGAAACTGGCAGGGGCAAGCCTCGGTAACAGGTTGCAGTGTGTTCCGGGCAGAAGGGATTCGAGGTTGTTCCGGGTGCTTGGACCCGGCTGGGCGTGATGGCATGGACTGCATGCCATCGCGATGCGATTGACCAGGTGGCGACTGATTGTCGAGGAATGCGTTGAACAGGGGGGGGTTGTGTTGCGGAGAGATCGGCTTGGGGGGCCGGATCCGTACCGTTCGATCATTTGTAGCAGCAAGAGAACATCGGGCTGGCCGGCGCGACGGGCATCGTGTAGTGCCGTGGCCGCCATCGCAGTGGCGTGCCTATGGCTCCTGCCGCAGGGGCTTCATGCACAGGATGCGCCGGGTGGCGTGAGCAATGGCCTGAGCGTCTGGTACGAGGCGTCCCACGGCTTTTCGGGCGGCGCCAGCCCGACCTGGGAGTGCCGTGCGCCGGCGAGCTGTACGCCGGCAGGGGTGGGGCAACTGACGCTACAGTACGACGGTGCGTCCAACGGAAACGTGGAACGCATCCCGGGCGCGATGAACTTCAATCCAGCGCTGCACTACAGTGGCCGGGCGTACATGGGGTCGACTTCGAACCTCAACCGCGACCACGTGGTGCCGCGAAATGCCGGTTCCGGTTTTGGCGTGGGATTCGTCAGCGACATGCTGCTGTCCCTGGTCGCGGTGGGAGCGACTTTCGGGGACTGCGGTTCCGATCGCTGCGATACGGGCATGCGGTGGAATGCCACCAATTTCGGCAAGCGGCAGAACGCCACGACCGGCCAGGCGAACTACGCCACTGGAAGCGAGAATGGCCCCACGGCGAACGTCTACGGTTTCTGGGCCAGCACGGGCTCGGGCCATGCCAACACCCGGAATGGCATGACCGGTTCCGGTACGACCAGGGAGCGGGGCGACGTTACCTACCAGTTGCGCCTCGGGAGCTTCCCGGGCTACGTCTATTCGGAGAGCAACAACTCGTATACCCCGGGCGTCAGCCGGCTGGCGGAAGGGTTCTACTACTCGCGCCAGGTCACGGCTGCGGAAGCGCAGCGGATCTCCTCCTATCTGGCCATCAAGTACGGCATCACGCTGGATGCGGATGCTACGCGGCGCAACGCCACCAACTTCCAGTACGTTTCCAGCAGCGGCTCGGTGGTGTGGGACGGCGACAACGCCGCCTATTCCGGCTTCCACAGCAACGTGATCGGCATTGCCAAGGATGGCGTGCTGGACCAGCGGATCTCGCGCAGCGTCAATGGCGGCAACGGGACGACGTTTGCGAACCAGCTCGATATCCTGACCCTGGCGCATGGCGTGCTGGCATCGCCAGGCGCGTTCGTCTACACGTGGCAGACCAATGCCGCAGGCGACGGGCCCGGCGACGGACCGCAATTACAGGAAGGCCAGTTCCTGATGGTCGGCCGCAATGACGGCGCGGTGGATGCCAGCACCGCCGCGACGGTTTCCGGCAATGGCACGACCGCAGACGGCCGCTGGCGGCTGCTGAACCGGCGCTGGCGTGCACAGAACACGGGCGGCGTGGGCGTGGTCAGCCTCCGGTTCCAGTTGCCCGCCGGTGGTGTAACCGCGTTGGGGGGCGATCTGAACCGTGTCGTCCTGCTGGTCGACAACGACAACAATCTTGCCAACGGTGGTACGCGCGTGGTGACCACGGGGCGCGCGGTGTCGGGCAACGACATCAGTTTCAATGTCACCCTTGCCGACGGGGAAGTCTTCACCCTGGCCTACGGCGTGCCCGCGTTGACCAAGACATTCTCGCCCTCGGCCATCGTCACCGGCGGCATTTCGACCCTGACATTCAACCTGACTCACCATGCGCCGGATCCGGCGACGGGAATCAACTTCACCGATACGCTGCCGACCCAGGTCCGGGTTGCGGCCACGCCCAATATCCGCACCAGTTGCCCCTCGGGCGGCCCCATGAGCGGCAGCCTTCCGGGCGGCATGGGCGTCACGGCCACGCCCAATACGAATGTGATCCAGGTCGTCGGCGCCAGTATCGATGGCGCGGGTGCAAGCGCGGTCTCGTGCCAGATCGCGGTGGACGTGACCTCGGACGTCGTCGGTGAGCACCACAATGCCGCGGCGAACATCTCGGGCACCAGCAATCTTGACAATCTTGTCGGCGACGAGGTGCTCGAAGTCATGCCGGTTCCCCTGGCCGATCTGTCGGTTTCCAAGACCAGCGGTACGGGGGCGGTGCTGGGCGGGGAAGAGATCGTGTATACGATCCTGGTCGCCAATGCGGGCCCGTCTGCGGCCGACGGTTCGGTCGTGAAGGATGTTCCGGCATCCGGACTGACCTGCACGCTGGTGACGTGCGGGAGCGAAACCGGCGGTGCGGCCTGCCCGGCCTCGCCGGACATCAACGACCTGCTTGGCGGCGGCCTGTCCATCCCGATCCTGCCGGCGAACAGTTCGGTGACGTTCGAAGTCACCTGCACGGTGGATTGACCGGCGAGCGGCAGTCGGGTTCACGGCCAGGTTCCCGGGTTCGCGGCCGGGCTCCGGATGGAGCCCGGTTTTTTTTGGTTCTTCTCCCAACTGAGGGGAGAGAGGCGCACGGCCGACCCGGCAGAATTGTTGTTCTCGAAGCAACAAAACGGGGCCGGCCAGTCCTGGGCGGTGCTGGAACTGGCGCCCGTAGAGGGCGCAGAGCGCCTTTGTTCGGGCTGTGACCAGCCGGTAGCGGCCATCCACGACCAGACCGTTCGTCGGATCCGGGACCTGCCGCTGTTCGAATACGCGGTGGAATTGTGGGTACCGCGGCTGCGCCTGGCCTGCCCGCGCTGCGGCCCGAGGCTTGAGCGACTGGACTGGCTAGACCCCCACGCCCGGGTGACCCGGCGGCTGGCCGAGAGCGTGGCCCGGCTGTGCGCCGGGACATCGGTGCGGCACACCGCCCGGTGGTTCGGGCTGGACTGGAAGACGGTCAAAGCGATCGACTTCCGGCATCTGGAGCGCTCGCTGGGCCCGCCGAACCTGGACGGCGTGCGGCTGCTGGCGATGGACGAGTTCGCGATCCAGAAGGGCCACCGGTACGCGACCGTGGTGGTCGACCCCGAGCGCAAGCGGGTGCTGTGGGTGGGGCGCGGGCGTTCGAGAGCGGAAATCAGGCCGTTTTTTGAGCTGCTGGGCCCGGTGCGCTGCGCCCAGGTCCGCGCCGTGGCGATGGACATGAACTCCGCCTACGACCTGTTCCATGTCGTGGCCAAGTACGGCCGGGAGGTGATCGACCGGGTCCGGGTGGACGAGGCAGACCGGCTGCGCGCCGATAAGCCGGCCCGGCGGGTGGTCAAGACATCGCGCTGGCTGCTACTTCGTAATCGGGAGAACGTGCCCGACGAGCAGGTGGTGCGGCTGAAAGAGCTGCTGGCGGCCAACAAGGCCTTGTTGACGGTCTACTTGCTGAAAGAAGACCTGAAAGGGCTATGGCGCTACCGGCGCGAGGCATGGGCCTGGAAAGCGTGGAAGAGCTGGAAGCGACGAGCCCTGCGCAGCGGCCTGGAGCCGCTGCGCGTGTTCGTGCGGCGGCTCGAGCCCTACCTGTCGGGGATCCTGGCCCACTGCCGCTGGCCGCTGGGAACCAATCTGGTCGAAGGCATCAACAACAAGATCAAGGTCATCAAGCGGGTGGCCTACGGCTACCGGGACGACGCCTACTTCTTCCTGAAGATCCGGGCGGCCTTCCCCGGACTTGGGTGAAGAACCTTTTTTAAGCGGTAATTCCGGCTCGTAAATGGCAACCGCACCAGCTCGCTCCAGATAACTTTTGCCGTAGTTGAACTGGATGCTGCCCTGCTCATCAGCTTCGAGTTTTCCCGCAACCACGGGCTCGATTGCATCGGGTAGCCATATCCAAACGTAGGCTTCTCTGTCCGTATGCTTAGAAGTCATCGTCTACATCCTTTGTCCTTTTGCGTATGGATTTGGGCAGCAGTGCGAGTTTGTCTTCGGTGTGGCGAATATGCCGGGTAAGCGTGGTTGCATCGGCATCAAACAGTTTGACGCCGACGATGGTGGCAACCTCAAAGGTTGCACCTAACTCACACTTGGGATCGCCTTTCTCAATACGTTGCAATAAACCACGGGAGATCCCGGCACGCTCGGCGACCTCCTGCGCAGTCATTCGGCGCTCTTTTCTTGCAGTGCGGATAAGGTTACCCAGAAGAGCAATTGCCTCCTGGCTATAGCGGGAATAGGTGCGCGTTGAAACTTTAGGCATGGCGTCGCCTTGACTTATATATGGATCATATAGCCATCTTATGGGCTATATATGGATCATTCTAGCAGAATTTAATTTAGTCCTTCGAATATGATCCATATGTAGATCATAAAGGCATCTAATGGTTTATATATGGATCAAGGAGGCGAATAGATGGATGTGCGAAACGCATTCAACTGAGCGTCTAAAAGACATTCAAGCAGCAATAAAAAAGACTTAACCCCCCCTAAGCGGCGCCACCACAAAGTTATCCCGCCCACTCGCCTTCACCTCATACAAACTCTCATCCGCGCGCTTCATCAACTCGGCGGCGGATTCGGCGCCGTCGCTGATGGCGGCGCCGATACTGGCAGAGGGGGTGCATTCCTGGCCGTCTTCCAGTGCGACCGGTTTTTTCAGGGTGGCACGCAGGCGGGTGAGCTGACTGCGCAGGCCTTCTTCCGATTGGATATCCACCAGAACAAGCGTGAATTCATCGCCGCCGAGACGCGCGACTGTATCCACCTCGCGCACCGATCGCAGCAGGCGTTGGGCGGTTTCTTTCAGCAGCACGTCGCCGGCTTGGTGGCCCAGGCTATCGTTGATCTGTTTGAAATAATCCAGGTCGAGATACACCAGCGCCATATGGGTTTTGTTGCGCCGGCTGTTGCGCAGGGCCTGTTCGAGGCGTTCGAGGAACAGGCGGCGGTTGGCGACGCCGGTAAGGTCGTCCTGGAACGCGAGCACTTCCAGGCGGGTGCGATCCTGTTGCAGTTCGGTGACCAGACGATTGAGTGCCGAGGTCATTTCGTTTTCGATATCCGACTGTTCGCGCACATCGAGATTTTTCTCGCGAATCACCCGGCGGGCAATTTCCGCCAAGTGCTGCAATTGTTTCTGCCGGCTGAGATGTTGCTGACGCGAGGTCGCGCCATTGTCGCTGGCGCCTTCGAGCATATTGCCCGGCACATAGATACCACCGTCGAGAATCAGATTGATCGCCGCAATGATTTCATCCGGTTCAAGATTTTTTTGGATAAAGCCGCTGGCACCACTGCCCAGTGCGCTGAGAATCACCTGCGGGTCGTCGCGACCGGACACTATGGCAATGGGCAGAGCCGGGTCGCGCTGTTTGAGTTTTAACAGTACATCCAGGCCGTGATCGGCGCCGAGGTTGTAGTCGAGCAACACCAAATCTATGTCGGAGTGCTGCTCCTGCATCGCCAGGGCTTCTTGACCGGTTGCTGCATGCAGAATGTGCTGAAACTGGTTGTTCGAAGACAACAGCATCTCCAGCCCGTGGCGAAAAAGTCCGTGGTCGTCGACGAGAAGCACCTTCATGTATGGAACAAGCCTGTCATGACTGAATGGCCCTTTTGCATGTGTCCAAGCCTTTTTTTATAAAACCGGCGGAGGCGTGCCGGTCACCAGCTATTAAAGAATGGTGGAGCAGAGGCCGGTTGGCAACTCTGTTTCGGCCTAGACCATTATTTTGAACGCTGGTTTCGCTGAGCTAAGCCGCCGAAGATTAGGGGCAAACTCAGGAATAAATCCGGGATAAACCAGGGAAAAGCCAGATACAAGCCAGGAAAGCATTTGGCGCCGACAGATTTTTGACTTAAGCTGCGACCCGCCTTTGGGAACGGGCTTTTTTGGCGGAAAATCACCGCTATTTTTCCTAATATGCGATACGTTTTGGTGCGTAGAAGTCGTCTATAGTTAATAACAAGATTTCCGGGCCACGGTTTTCTCTTCGCTTTGCGTTGCGGCACAGACAGGAGTCGTACGCCTCCCATACACCGATACCCATAACTCAAACACATGCGAAATTGGATAAATGCTGTATCGATAGCCCTGCTGGTGGCCCTGTCGGGTGTCCCGCTGTCGTCGCAAGTCCATGCCCAAAGCGTTAATCCCGCGGACGATACATTTCGTCTGCGCGTTACTTCTTTCTCTTTGAAAGGAATCGAACACGCCTACCGCCACGGTTTGTCCCCAAAAGAAGTGGAAAAACGGCTTGCACTGGAGCGAGCGCGTTTTCCGGAAACCATGAGCGTTGACGAGCTGCATCAGGTAGCCGATGCACTCACTCTCTTTTTGCGCAATAGCGGTTATGTCTTCCACACGGTTTATCTGCCGCCGCAACGGGTGGATGGCGGCATAGTGGAAATGCGTGTGCAAGAAGGGTTTTTGGGCGGGGTTAACGTTATTAATCAAACCTCCTGGCCGGACCGCCGCTTCGCGCGCATTTTCCGCAAGCAGGTGGGCAAGGTTCTGTACGGCCCGGACGTGGAAGAAAAGGTCCAGGCGTTGAAAGCCCAGGGCGGCTATCGCGTATTTGCGTTTTATTCCCGCGGCAAAAAAGCGGGTGAGACCTTCCTAAACCTGCGGGTCGATCCTGAGCTCAAACGCGTATTCGCCTTAAAAGCCGACAACCACGGCAGCCCGGCCAGCGGCGAGCATCGTTTGATCGGGCAGTACTCGGAATATCAACTCACCGGCCAGTTCGACCGCCTGTCGCTTGCAGTGCTTTATGCCGTGGACGACGTGGCTAACACCTATGGCAGCATTGCCTATCAGCGCCCCTTCGGTGGGCTCGATTTCATCTGGGATATCAGCGCCAGCAACAACCAGTTTGAAGTGGGCGACCGCTTTGCGGCCCTGGGATTGAAAGGCGATGCCACCACCGTGCGCACGGGTTTTACCTATGTGGCGCGCCACCATCCCACCGCGCGCAGCACCTTGCGCCTGGGCGTGTACGATAAGCGCAACAACATCGAAACCGACTCCATTACGGTGGCGGATGAGCTGAGCCAAGTGGTATCGCTGCAGTGGAGCAAGAGTTTGCAGTCGGCCAAACACGGGGCCGTATTCAACAGCCTGTTGGAATACAGCTACGGCGAGTATGAAGTCGACGGCCTGCCGGACGGTGACTTCAGCAAACTGGATTTCAGCGTGCTGGTCGCCAAAGGCACAGGTCGCGGTCGCTTGCGCAACGTGTGGCAGCTGAATGCACGCGGCCAGTACACGCCGGACATCTTGCCCAGCATTGAGGGGCTTGGTTTGTCCGGGGCCTATGGCGTAAGAGGTTTTGCACCAGGGGTGTTCAGCGCCGACAGCGCTGTGTTGGCGGCGTTGGAGTGGCGCCTGCCGAATTTGTTGCAGCGGGCGGACTCCTCCTGGCGCCTGGAGCCGTATCTGTTTGCCGAATACGCCAACGGCCACAAGGAAAATATTCTCGGCAATAAGCGCGATGCGCAGTTGAGCGGTGCGGGCATTGGTTTGTCGTTCAGCTGGGGCGGAAGGTTCAATGCTCAGTTGATAGGAGCAAAAGGGCTGGAGGGCAAAATTGACGGTGTTGAGGTCGAAAGCGATGAGCAGGTTCTGTTTGAAATCCGCTGGCAGTAATCCTGCGTCTGAGCGCATGGGTATTGGCCTTGCGCGCGCGCCTATTCCCCGCAAAAAACTCTACGCTGCTGTGTTGCTGGCTCTGGCCGGACCAGCTTACGCCCTGCCCGAAGGTGGCCAAGTGGTCGCTGGCGACGCCTCCATTGCCGTCAACGGCAATGTCATGGATATCCAACAGAACAGCCAGCGCGCCATCCTCAATTTCCACAGCTTTGATATCGCCAATCAGCAGACCGTCAATTTCCATCAGCCGGGCGCCGATGCCGTGGCACTCAACCGCGTAATGGGCGATCGCCTGTCGGAAATTCACGGCGCGCTCAACGCCAACGGCCAGGTGTATCTGATCAACCCCAATGGGGTGCTGTTCGGCAATGGGGCCGAGATCAATGTCGGCAGTTTGGTGGTTACCACTCTCGATATTTCTGACCAGGATTTTCTCGCCGGGCGCGATGCCTTTAGCGGCGCGGCCAGCGGGCGCGTGGAAAACCAGGGCCGCATCAACGCCGATGGCCGCGTGGTGCTCTTGGCTCCGGAAGTCGTCAACCGCGGCGAAATCACTGTCGCCAACGGCGACATAGTTTTACAGTCCAGCCGCCAGGCGCTGCTGCACACCCCCGGCAGCGAAATTCCAATTCTGGTGGAGGACGCCGACCTGCTCGGTCAAGTAGTCAATGAGGGCACCCTGACTGCAGGTGAAGTTGCGCTGATTCTGACCAGCGACAAAGCCAAACTGGCCTACGACGCCGCCATCAATAACAGCGGCCTGATCCGCGCCGTGCGCGCCACCGGCGAAGGTGGTGAGATTCATCTGCTGAGCGGTGCGGGCATACTCAATAGCGGGACTGTGGATGCCTCTGCAACAGCGGGTTCCGGCGGTGAAATCACCCTGACTGCCGAAACCATCAACCAATCCGGCCAAATTACGGCGAAAGCGGCGGGGACCGGTGACGGCGGCACTATCACCCTGCTAGCCGACAACGCCATCGCCATGCATTCCGGCAGTTTGATCGACGCCAGTGCCGATCAGGTTGGCGATGCGGGTGATGTGGTCATAATCGCGGAAAAATCGACTTGGTTTACCGAAGATTCCAATATCAACGCTCGCGGGGGCGAAATTGCAGGGGATGGCGGTTTTGTGGAGGTGTCCGGCCTCGAATTTATCAATGTTGCCGGTAATGTGAACACAGGTGCCAGCAATGGTGAGGGCGGACTTTGGTATATCGATCCTACCGATATCACCATTACTGACGGGGCCGCGGGTGATTTCAACTCGGACTTTACCGGGGGCAATCCCAATAACTGGTTTCCCAATAGCGGACAGAATGCCTCGACGATCAGTGTGACGTCACTGCGCAATCAGCTGGTCAACCACGGTAATGTGCGTATTGCCACTAATTATATGTCTCCGTCAAATACTGGAGTAACGGGCAATATAACTTTTGATGCAGTATTTGATTTCGATGGTCTGGGTACGGGCCGTTCCATAACACTGGAAGCAGACAACCAGATAATTTTTACCAGGTACGGAGGAATCTGGGATTCTAGTGGTGAGGGTGACGGGCTGAACCTGAATTTCACTGCTGCTAATGGCTTCATCATCGAGGATTCAAATCCCACCGCTCCAATTCCCGAGGATCGGGAATTAGGTGGAATCGTTAACAGCGGTTTGGGCACGATAAATATTACAGTGCTTGATGGAGACGCTTTAGTTACTGGTCTGGCCTCAGCTGCGACGGGCCTTGACGCTATCAAATTGGATGTTCAAAACGGCGCGATAATCGAGAACGGAAATTCCCTGTGGGACGTCATGCTCCTGACGAATGGCGGCGGAGTGACTTTGAAAGCGCAGTCCGGGATAAGCGGGCTCAGCATTCGTAATAATGAGGGCGGCGTCAGTTTGCTCGATGCTTCCACCACCACAGGCAATATCAGCGGGGTGCGTGCCGCCGGACATCTGGAGATTTCCCGTCTTGTTGTCGGTTCCACTTCTTCGGCTGCTGTGTCCGCCGAAGGGCAATTAACAATTGGGTCGGGCGCCCAACTGATCGGTAACAGCTTCGATTTCGAATCGGACACTCACATTTTGATTCCAAACGGTTTTACCACGGCCGGCACCCTGCGGCTGGACGCCCCGGATATTACCAATCTTACATTCGCCAGAACCTTAAATTTCGGCGCGGACCATCTGATCATCGACACCGAGGCCACCGGTGGCAATCTCATGATCAATTCCACGGTCAATACGCTCAGCGTAACCAACCGGTCAACCAATACCATCATTGTCGATGATACCGACGACTTGATTCTGGGAACGATTGAGCCGCTTGTGGGTGCGATCATGGTGAGCTCGGGTTCGGGTACAGATCTGACCGTTGGAGAAGACATCAATCTGACGTCCATGAATGGCGCGCTGACGCTGAATGCGGGGCGGGATCTGCTGGTCAATGCGGCCATCCTTGACGGCGCGGCCATCACCTTAACGGCCCCTCGCAACGTGCTCTTCTCTGCGGACGGTGCGGTGGATGCGGGGTCGGGCAACATCGGGATTACCGCCACCTCTGGTAATGTCGCGTTAGGGGCCTTAACGGGAGGCGCAATTACGGTTAATGCCGGCGGCTCCATCACCGACGCCAACGGCTCCGGTGTAAATCTCTCTGCAACCAGCGCCATCCTTACCGCTGGCACAGGTTCTATAGGGGCTTTGGCGGACGGTCTGGAAACTAGCGTAGGTACTCTTACGCTGAACTCCGCCAACGGCAGCGCGTTTATATCCAACAGTCAGGCGCTGAACCTGACCAGCGTGAACGTCGGCGACGACCTTAACGTCAGCCTGCCCACCGCCGGAAATCTCACCCTGAATCAGTCCACCCCCACCATTGGTGGCACCGCGACTTTCTCTGTGGCCAACGGCCAATTAATAGTGCCCAACACGGGGTGGACCACGACTGGCAATCTGACAGTCAGTGCCACACGTATTGTGGACTCGAACTCGAGCGCGACAGTTAGCCTGACGGCCAATAACGCCGACCTGACCCTTACCGGTGCGACGGCATCCACGTTGAATGTCGACTTCAATACCCTGGCGTTGCAGTTATCCGGCGGCCAGACGGTACAGGTGAACGATGACAATGACCTCACCCTCAACAACATCAGCAACAACGGGAACCTGACCGTAACTACCGAGGACGGCTCGGATCTCACCATCACAGATACCACGCCAGTTAGCAGTGGTCAGCTCACATTGAATGTGGGCCGAAATCTGGTGCTATCTACGGCCAGCTTGAATGTCACTGGCAATCTGACCATATCAGCCGACGACGTGCGCGATAGCAATGCGAGTTCCAACGTCTCCCTCGGCGGCGCCGATGCTGATATCACCCTGCGCACTGCTGGCAATCAGGACCGAAACTGGGATACGGATTTCGATCAACTGACTCTGTTAATCGCAGGGGGAGGCAATTTCAACCTGACCAATGCCGGCGCTTTGCAGCTGACCTCGGTCAAGACGGGTATTGGCAACGCCAGTTTTGCCACTGAGAGCGGCAACTTGACCTTTGTCGCAGGCACTATTGATGGCGACGCCGCGTTCAGCGCGACCAATGGCAATGTGGTGCTCAACAATGCGCCGACGGTGATGGGTGATCTGACCCTGACGACGGTGGGTTCCGGAAATGTGATTCTGCCCACTGCCGGCATCAGTATCGGCGGTACTTTAACGGTCGATGCCGACAATCTGTTGGACGGCGATGCCAACCTGACCCTGACCGCAACCGACGCCAACATCACCTTGCGCAATGCCGGTAATCAGGCCCGCAGCTGGACGACCACGTTTGACCAATTGGTGTTGGATATCACCGGCACGGGCAATTTCAGCCTGACCAACAGCGGCGCTTTGGACCTTGTTTCTCTAACCACCGGCGGTAATACCACGGTCACTACGAACGCGGGCGACCTGGCTATTGGAACGGCTTCCGTTGGTGGCAATGCCGGATTTACCGCTGCTGAAAACCTGACGCTGACTTCACTGACCTCTAATGGCAACGTCACCGTAACGGCTGCCGATGGCGACATCAGCTTTGGCACAAACTCGATTGCCGGCAATGCGGTGTTCAATGCGGCTGGCGACGTGATTCTGACCAGTGACAACCTGACCGTGGGCGGGAATTTAACTGTCGCCGCCGACAATTTACGCGGTAGCACTGCTGCCGCTGATCTGACCCTGAGTGCGACCAACGCCAATATCGACCTGAGCGCTGCGGGTAACCAGGACAGAAACTGGGAGACGGATTTCGCTCAGCTGACACTGGCGATCGCCGGCACGGGCGATTTCAACCTGACCAACGCTGGCGCTTTGCAGCTCACCTCTGTCGATACAGGTATTGGCAACGCCAGTTTTGCCACTGAGAGCGGCAACTTGACCTTTGTCGCTGGAACCATTGGCGGCAACGCCGCGTTCAGTGCGACCAATGGCAATGTGGTGCTGACAAGCGCACCGACGGTGACGGGTGATCTCAGTCTGACGACTGTGGGTTCGGGCAATGTGGTTGTGCTGAATTCCGTTATCAGTGTCGGCGGTGTTTTAACGGTTGACGCGGACAATCTGCTGGATATCGATTCTGATCTGACCCTGACTGCAACCAGTGCCGACATCACCCTGCGCAATGTGGGCAACCAATCCCACAATTGGACAACCACCTTCGACCAACTGGTATTGGATATTACCGGCACCGGCAATTTCAGCCTGACCAACAGCGGCGCTTTGGACCTCGTTTCGATAAGCACCGGCGGCAATACCAATATCTCGACTAATGCGGGCGACCTGGCCGTTGGCACTGCTTCCATTGGTGGCGATGCCGTATTTAGCGGCGCTGGCGATTTGACCCTGGGCTCGGTAAGCGCCGGTGGCGACGCGGCATTCACTTCCATCAATGGCGATATCTCCTTTGGCTCCGGCACCATCGACGGTGATACGGTATTTAATGCGACTGCGGGCAATGTGGAGCTGACGGGCACCCCTACCTTTAGCGGTGACTTAAGTCTGTTTACCGGCGATGTGATTCTGGCGGGCAACAGTCTGGCAGTGGGCGGCGATCTGACGATCGAAGCCGACGATTTGCGAGGCACTTCTACGGACTTGACCTTGAGTGCGGTGAACGCCGATATCACCCTGCGCGATGGTGGCACGCGAAACTGGTCGACGGATTTCAATCAGCTGGTGTTGGATATTGCTGGCACTGGCGACTTTAGCTTGATTAATAGCAAAGCTTTGTCTTTGACCTCTGTTACAACGGGAGGCAATGCATCTTTCACTACCACCGCCGGGAATCTTACGGTTGGCACGAGTGTGATTGACGGCGATGCGGATTTCACCGCGCAAAATGGTGGGATTACCCTGGGAGCTGGCACCTTCGGTGGTGATGTCACTTTCAATACCAGCGGTGGCGATATAGTTCTGACGGATACCCCTTCCGTGACCGGAGATTTAAACCTGGTCACCCAGGGCGCCGGCGATGTGGTTCTAAGTGGTGGGCTGGATGTTGGCGGCAAGCTGGTTGTCGACGCCAATGATCTGGTCACTACCGATCCCTCTCTGACGCTGACCGCTACCAGTGCCGATATCACTCTGCGTGATACTGGAGATCAAGCCCGCATCTGGAATACCACCTTTGACGAGTTGGTATTGACTATCGCCAGCACGGGCGATTTCAGTTTGACCAATACCGGCGCTTTGGATCTGACCGCAATTACCACCGGCGGCAACGCCAGCATTTCCGCAAACGGCGATTTGACCCTGGGTATTGCCAACATCGACGGCAACGCGAGTTTTACCGCGGATGGCAACTTGGCTGTGACTTCCCTAACGGCTGGCGGCAATGGGGAATTTACCTCTACCAATGGCGATATCACCTTTGGCTCCGGCTCTATCGACGGCAACGCTGTATTCACTGCAACCGAGGGCAATGTAGAGCTGACAGGTGCTCCGACCTTTGGCGGCGATTTAAGTCTGTATACCGGTGATGTGATTCTGTCCGGCGACAGTTTGGCGGCAGGCGGCGATCTGACGATCGAAGCCGACAATTTGCAAGGCTCGTCTGCCGACCTGTCCCTGAGCGCAGTGAATGCCGCTATCACCCTGCGCGCTGGCGGTGCTCAGCCCCGCAACTGGACAACCGATTTTGCTCAGCTGGTACTGGATATTGCCGGCACCGGCTCTCTCAACCTGACCAACAACGGCGCTCTTACCCTGTCCTCCGCGAGCACTGGCGGCAACGCGCTATTCCGGACGATCAGCGGCGACTTGACCCTCGGCTCGGCCATTGATGTGGCCGGCGAGCTGGCTCTGATCACCCAGGATTCCGGCGATGTGATTGTGTCGGCCGCTGGCCTGGAACACGGAAACCGTTTGACCATTGAGGCTGACAACGTATTGGCGTCAAGCGGGGATATAAGACTCACCGCCACTACTGCGGATATCACTTTGCGCGGCGGTGATCTTGCGACTTCATGGCTGACTGACTTCGATGAGTTGGCGTTGCAGATCGACGGTGACGGCGCATTTAGCTTGACCGATGAGAATGGTCTTACTCTCACCTCCATTCGCACTGGTGGCAACGCGAGTTTTACGACTACAGGTGCGAATTTGATCGTGAACGCTGATCCTGAGGTCAACGGAGATCTCACCCTCGCCACTGCTGGCATAGGCGATGTGGTTCTGACCAGCTCCAGCCTTGTGCACAGCGGCAATCTGACCATCAACGCAGACAATCTGACCGGCACTGATGAGACCCTGACACTCGCTGCCACTAATGCCGATATTCGCCTCCGCGACAGCGCCGACGCACACGCTTGGACGACCAGCTTCGACACCTTGACCCTGTCTATCGCTGGCGGTGGTGCGATTGCCGTGCAGGATACCGATGGGCTGACTCTCGGTGTCATCACCACTGACGGCGAGGCCAGTTTTGCCAGCACTAACGCGGATCTGATTCTGACGGCAGCTCCCTCGGTCGCGGGAGGTTTGAGCTTAATCGCCGACGGTTCCGGCGACGTGGTGCTGCAGAATTCGCAGCTGCTGCACAGCGGCGATTTGACGGTTGTAGCGGACAACTTGCGGGGCAACGCTGGTTCCGAGGTCACCCTGGCCGCGACCAACGCGGATATCACCTTGCGCGATGGCAGTTTGGCGCGCACCTGGAACACCGATTTTGCGCACTTGGCGGTGGATATTGCCGGCACTGGTGCGCTGGCGGTTATCAATCAAGGCAGTTTGGTCTTGGATTCGGTTAAAACCGGCGGCGACGCCAGCTTCCGCACCTCCAATGCTGATTTGACGCTGACAGCCAATCCCGACGTCGGCGGAGCACTGACCCTCGCTGCGATTGGCAGCGGCGATTTGATCCTTGCTAACGCCGGTCTTACCCATTCCGGTGACTTGACCGTGGTGGCTGATGAACTGATCAGCAACTCGCCTATTCGCTTGATCGCGACCAACGCGGATATTCACCTGCGCGGCGGCTCGTTGGCTCAGGCCTGGTCCACCGATTTTGCGCGTTTGAATTTGCGCATCGACGGCGCGGGCGATTTTGCTCTGGTCGATGACAACGGCCTGACCCTGGATTCGGTCAACGTGGGCGGTAACGCCAGCTTTACAGCAACCAATGCGAATTTGGTGGTGGAATCAGCTCCTGTGATCGGTGGTGACCTCACCCTGCGTACCCTGAACTCGGGCGATATAGTGATTCCGGATGCCGGGCTGGCGGTCAGTGGCGACCTCACCTTGATTGCCGACCGCGTATTGGATGGTGATGCCAATCTCGACCTGACGGCGGCCGGCTTGTCAGTAACCTTGCGCGACCAGCAGCAGGCGGCCAATTGGACGACCCACATTGACCGGTTGAATCTCGACCTTAGCGGTGGTGGCGCTTTAAATCTGACCAACACCGGCGCTCTGACCGTCGACAGCATAATCAGCGACGGCGCCGTTGATGTCGCGACCAGCGGCAATCTGCAGATCGGCAATTTGAGCGGCACGGACATGGCGTTTAACGGCGCGAATATCACGCTGCTGCAGAACACCTACGCTGTCGATGAGCTGGCGCTGACGGCGGCGGATCAATTGACCCTGGCCAACGGCGGCGTGTCGGTAGCAGACATGCTGCGGGTGACCGCAGCGCGTATGAATACCGCCGGCGGCGGACCTGTGGTTCTGGCAGCAAACAGTGGCGACCTGACGCTCACCGGAAATCAGGATCTGTCCCTGGTTACCCGTATGAGCCAACTCGGCCTGACCTACAACTCGGCCAACGCCCTGTCGATCCAGAACGACCGCAGCCTCACCCTGCAGCGTTTTGCGGTGCCGAATGTGACCAATCTTTCGCTCTCGGTTAATGGCACTCTGACCGTTCCTGCAACCGGCCTTGCAGCCAGCAACCGCCTCACCATAGACGCGGTGGATTTGCTCGATGGCGACCGTTCACTGTCGCTGTCGGCGCGGGAACTTGCGGTGCGTCTGAACAATGTGGGCGGCAACCACAATTGGACGGTCAATGCCGACTCTCTGGATGCTTTGCTGCGCGGCAAGGGCAATTTGACGGTTGCAGCGGCCAATGGACTGCGTTTGCAGGACCTCAATGGCGATTCCAACGCGGTGATGATTGAAAACGGGAATTTCTCCCTCGCATTGAGCAGCGGTGACTTGGTGCTGTCCGACAATATCAGCGCAGCGGATTTAACAGCGGATGGCCAGCGCGCCGGTATGATCGACTTGGAAATCCAGGAAGGCAGTGTCACTACCTCTGGCCCCACCACTTTGTCGTCTACCAATACCGTTGATCGGGACGCCGATGACCTGTATGGAATCAGCATTCGTCTTACCGATACCAGCGCCGCCGCGCGCAGCATAACTTTGGGCAGTGCGAACGGCTCGGCAACTTTGCGCGCCATCGGCGGCGATGTTCTTTTGGATACGCGCCCGTTGGGGACGGCGGAGGAAGCATCACGGACCTTGGTCCATACTTCCAACAGCTCGATTGAGATATTCAACAATTCCAATGATCCGCGCACTGGTACGGTATTGATCAACGGTGAACTGGTAGCAGCAGAGCCGTGGCAGAGCGTCGGACAGAACCGGCGTCTAGTGATCGTGGCCGATTACGCAGCACAACCGGCACCCGGTGGAGTATTGGACGAGTTGGACGATCTCGATGGCAATCTGGATATAGTGGACGAGGTGAACAAGTCCGGTCCGCAGGCGGCGCAACAGTTTGAGCAGGTGTTCGGCACCTGTGATGAACTGGATCAGAAAAATCAGCACCGCTGCCGGGTGGACGCCGCGCTCAAGTCCTTCCTGTCACATTGGTTAGTCGGCGGTGAAATGCCGCCGAAAACGGAGATCCGTAGATGATTGGCCGTTGGTTGGACGCAGTCCCGCCGTTGCAACGTCAGTATTCGCATCTGCCTTGGTGCCGCCGACTGGCCGCGCTTTTGGTAGCGTTGTGGCTGCCGGCTGCCGATGCCTATGCGCAGAAGGCCAGTGAAGCGGAACTCCAGGTGCGCGCTCAGTTCGTCTACAACTTCGCCAACTTCGTTGAATGGCCGGATGATGCGTTTGCCAATAAAACCGCGCCCATCAAAGTCTGCTTGTTCGGCGAGGTGGATTTCGGCCCCTATCTTTACACCTTCTCCGGCACGCGCATCGGCGAGCGGACGTTGACGGTGCAAAAGGCGGATCAAATCGAAGAAATTCGCTCCGGCTGCCATATTTTGTACGTCGGCCAGGATGAGCGGGTGCGGTTGCCGACCTTTTGGCAGGAGATTCAATACATCTACGTCCTCAGCATTGGCGATCGCCAAGGTTTTGCCGATAAAGGCGGCATCATCAATATTCTGCGTACGCGCGATCGCGTGCAGTTCGACGTGAATATCGAAAACGCTTTGCTGAACGGCCTGTTTCTGGATTCCGACCTGTTGGCGCTGGCTCGGGTGATTAAACGCAACTCCCGCACTGGTCCCTGAGTTTCCAGCATGCTGCGATACCGCGATCTCTCGATACAGCGCAAAATTTCGCTGATCATCGGCATAGGTATCGCCTCCGCGATGATCGTCACTGTCGCCAACTTTATTTCCTTCGACCGCGAGAACGTTAAACGCGACCTGAGCGAGGAAATGCGCGTGCTCGCCCGCATTACCGCCGCGCGCAGCGCCGCCGCCGTGGCCTTCGGCGACCGGGCCAACGCGCTGGAAAACCTCACCACCCTCGCCTTGCGCTCCACCGTGCAATACGCCTGTATTTACGACGAACAACAGGCATTGTTTGCCCGTTTTCACCGCAAAGAGAGCGAATTTCCCCCCTGCGCGGAGGTGCTCGATTATCAGGACAGCAACCAGTTGCTCGGGCGGCAGGATTTACTGGAAGTGGTGGAGCCGATCTTCCGCAAAGGGCAGCGGCTGGGTTATGTGCTGGTTGCATCCGACCTGTCGCCGATTTCCGAGCGCACCAACAAGTGGATCGTCACCAGTATTTTCGTAACTGCAGCCGCTTTGCTGGTGGCGTTCCTGATGACGCGTCGCATGCGCCGCAGCGTGGTGCAACCCATCATCAACCTCGCCAACGTAATGGACGATGTGCGCCGTTCCAACAATCTCAGCCTGCGCGCCTGGGCGCATGGGCGCGATGAAACCGGGCGGCTGGTGGAGTCCTTTAACGAAATGCTGGAGATCGTGGAGAAAAACAACCGCGATCTGGAGATGCTCTACCGCGGTCTGGTGGAAAAAAGTGCGGAGGCGGAATCCACCGCCGCATCCCTGGAATTGCGCAACCAGCAGATCAAAGACCTGTTCAACAGCGCCGCCCACGATTTGCGCCAGCCGCTGCAGGCCATGAGCATTTTTGCCCAGACCCTGCAGAAAAAAACCACCGATCCGGACCAACTCGCGGTGGTCGAAAAACTGCGCCAGGCACAGCAAAATCTCACCAGTTTGTTCAACGAAATTCTCGATGTGTCGCGCTACGAGTTCGACCTGAAAGCGGCGGGCACTCAGCCGATCTCCATCAAACAACTGCTCAGCAAAGTCTTTTTGGAATTTGAAGCCATTGCCCAGGAAAAAGGCCTGCGCTTGCGCTTCCACACCTGCGAATATCGGGTGTTGGCTCACGGCGCTCTGCTGGAGCGCATTATCCGCAACCTGCTCAGCAATGCCATCCGCTACACCGATCAAGGCGGTGTACTGCTCGGTTGTCGCCGGCGCGGCGATCGCCTCGTCGTCGAAGTGTGGGATACCGGGCGCGGCATTCCCAAGGCGCAACAGCAGGAGATTTTCAGCAAGTTTGTCCAGGTTAAAGGCGAAGATCGCGAGCAGCGCGGCGGCTTTGGTCTCGGCCTCGCCATCGTCAAGCAGTTCGTCGATAGTCTGGGTTATCACTTAACCGTGGAATCGCGCGAGGGACGTGGCACGGTATTTCGCCTAGTTGTACCGCTAGTGGATGAACCCACACCGGCGCGCCGAGTGGCTGTTCCAATGGGCGACCTGCGACCCATGGATCGCAAGTTCACCGGCGATGTGGCCACTCTGGAGGGCCTGCAAGAGCTGGAAGAAACCCGCATTTTGTTGATCGATGACAACTCCGATATACGTCAGGCGCTTAAGATGACGCTCACGGAATGGGGCTTCATAGTGGATGATTTTGCCGACATCCAATCGATGGAAACCTACTACCGTCAGGGTGGGCGTGTTCCCGAGGTGATTATTTCCGACTACGAACTCGGCCCGACGGAAACGGGTGATCTGGCTATCCATACGGCACGCCAATGCCTGCAGCGGGATATTCCGGCATGCATTATCAGTGCGGCGGAAGATGAAGCGGTTTGGGAAAAAATCAAAGCCACCGGTTTCGCAGCTCTGCGCAAACCAGTTAAACCGGCGCGTTTACGCGCATTGATCAACCATCTTTTGCAGTAGGTTGCGGACCTGTACCCACCCTGCTGCGACCGCTGTCAGCAGCATAGGTATTGGTGACACCAGCAAAAGCCCATCCGAAAGTAATGTTTTGCGATTTATCCGTATGAAACCCCCGCACAGCGCGTATAATCCGCGCACGAATTTTTCATGTTTCTCTCATTTTTGGCCCAAGGAGACACTCTCGTGAAATTTATGCCCTCAATGATCAAGGCCTTAGGTCTTTTGGCCGTCATTACCGGTTTCTCTGTCGCTGTATACGCCGCTACCGAAACCGTAGCGGATCGAACCAAGCCCGTTGGAGAAGTCTGCATGGCGGGCGATCCTTGCGCAGCGGCAGTTGTCGCTAGTGCCTCCTCCGGTGAACCCCGCAGTGGTGAACAGGTTTACTCCACCAAATGTTTTACCTGCCACGCCACTGGCGCTGCAGGTGCGCCGAAATTAGGTGATGCAGCGGCGTGGGCACCGCGCCTGTCTGAGCGCGGCGTAGACGGCTTGTATGAAAGTGCACTCAAAGGCTTTAAAGCCATGCCGGCCAAGGGTATGTGCATGGACTGCAGCGAAGAGGAAATCAAACACGCTGTGGACCACATACTGGCGAGCTCCAAATAAATTGCAAAAAACCGCCTTCGGGCGGTTTTTTTATGCCCCTATTTTTGTAAACCTTTCTTCTATCCTTTCCCCATATGCGTCGGCAGACATCAGATAGGATTTTTCAGATGAGCTACTACGAAAAATTGGCAAACCACTTTCGCAAACTCTCCCGCCTGTCTCATTTGGGATCCATATGCGGCTGGGATCAGGCGACCATGATGCCGCCCGGCGGCAATCAGGCGCGTGGTGAGGCTCTGGCGGAACTCGCGGTGGTCATGCACGAAATGGCCACAGCGCCACAATTGGCGGACTGGTTTGCTGCGGCCAAGCAGGAAGAGTTGAGTGATGCCGAGCGGGTGAGCCTGCAAGCCATGGAGCGCAATTGGCGGCTCGATACTGTGCTGCCCGCCCATCTGGTGGAGGCAAAGGCGCTGGCTGCTAGCCGCTGCGAACACGCCTGGCGCGAGCAGCGCAAAAATAACGACTGGCAGGGATTTCTGCCCAATTTGACGGAAGTGATTCAACTTGCGCGTGAAGAAGCGGCAATTCGTGCAGAGGCGACGGGAACCAGTGCGTACGACGCATTGCTGGATTTATACGAACCCGGCATGACCTGCGCCCAGCTCGACGCTCTATTCGGCGATTTGGTTACCTGGCTGCCGGATTTGATTAGGACTGCAGAAGAAAAACAAAAAACGCGAACCTTTACTGTGCCGCAAGGGCCTTTCCCAACCGAAAAACAAAAAGAACTCAGTCAGAGCGTAATGGCATTACTCGGTTTTGATTTTAATCACGGCCGTCTGGACGTCAGCGCTCATCCATTTTGCGGCGGCGTGCCAACCGATGTGCGCATTACTACGCGCTATGACGAAGCGGATTTTGTAAAAACGTTGCTCGGCGTTATTCACGAATCCGGCCATGCGCGCTACGAACAAAATCTGCCGCGCGAATGGTCCGGTCTGCCAGTGGGCCAGGCGCGTTCCATGGGCGTACACGAATCCCAGAGTTTGTTTTTTGAAATGCAGTTGGCGCGCAGTCGTGAATTTGCCGAATTATTAGCGCCTATGGCTGCCAAGGTATTTGCGCGCGAATCCGATCCGGCATTTTCCGCTGACAATCTCCACCGTTTTAATACGCGCATGAAGCGCGGTTATATCCGCGTTAACGCGGACGAAGTCACCTATCCCGCCCACGTGATTTTGCGCTACGAAATCGAACGTGCACTTATCGAGGGGACTTTGGCTCCGGCGGATATTCCAGATGTATGGCATGAAAAAATGCAGACCTATCTCGGGCTATCGACACTGGACAATTACCGCGACGGCTGTATGCAGGATATTCACTGGACCGGCGGTGCGTTCGGTTATTTCCCGACTTATACCCTGGGCGCAATGTACGCCGCGCAGTTATTTGCCGCTGTCGATAGATCCATTCCCAACCTCCGGGAAAATATCCTGCGCGGTGAATTAACCGAATTGTTCAACTGGCTCAAAACCCATATCTGGCAAAAAGCCAGCACCTTGAGCACCGATGAATTAATTCGCAGTGCGACCGGAGAAAGCCTTAACCCCGCGTATTTTCAACGGCATTTGCGGGCGCGATATTTGTGATGGTGTCGTTCTTATGCTCGGAGCGAGATTTGCTTGCCCCGAACATCATGAATACACTATGCGTTCGCTTACGGATCACCTACCAATGAAAAGGAGTTTTTATGGACACTTTAATCCCTGAATATTTTGAGTACCGGATCAAAGCAGGCGATAGCCTTTCGATGATCATGGCCAAGTTCTACGGTGTAGGGCCGCGCAGTCCGAGTTACAACAAGATTCTCAACCAGATACTGTCCCTCAATCCCCATATCAAAGACCCAAGCCTGATCCGAACGGGGTCACTGCTGCGGTTGATGGCGATTCCAAATGCAGCGCCAACACCAGTTGTTGCCTCCAGTCCCTTATTCAATCCGGTATCAACACCTTTTGTTCTCCCATCCGCTGCCATGTGCCCGGCGGAGTATGGCCCAGAGAGCTTTGTGCTCAACGATATCCCCGCTCAGGATGAATTGGATTTTTGGATGCTGAGCTGGCTGGCGCAGAATTCTAATTATCTTGTGATTCCTGGCAGCATCGCCGCAGGCGCTAAAGGTAATCTCCTCAGCCCGGCCAATATTGGTTTGATCGAGCAGATCAGCGAGCTTTACGCTCGCTACAAATCCGGCGCCCTTAGTAAAAACCAATACGACTACCAGCGCCGACTCTTACTCAATCAATTCAAAAACAATATCGGCCCTTTCGAGCGCTGGCTCTTCGGCAATAAAACTTCCCATGAGGCCATCCGCATCGCCCGCGGCGGCGGTATTCCCGCTACTAAAAATATCAGACCAAGCCGCGCGCCTTAAGAGGCTCGCAGCATATGGCAAACACGGTGGGTATGTATTGACCGGCGTCGGTGTCGCCGCCTCTTGTATGCAAATTGCGGATACGGATAGCCGGCAGGAGAAAAATGAGATATTGGTGGAGACGGTGGCGAGTACATCCGTTGGGCTAATAGGTGGCGTCCTCGTTAGCATGTTTTTGGTGTCAAACCCAGTGGGTTGGGGCACGGCGCTGGTCCTGGCAGCAGGAAGTGCGGCAGTTAGCTACGGAGCAGGCTACGGTGCGAAGAAGGCTTACACCGCCAGTGGTAGCGAGGTCGATTTCGTTGCTGGCACAGGTCTGGATTCCATATGTCGGAAGAATTAATCAGCACATTGTTTAATTTAGGCGTCTTTTTATGGGCCGCCGCAATGGCATGTCTCGCCTGTATTTTTGTCATGCACGTATTAGTTCCGAAACGACTGTTACAAGTCTATTTTAAAGAGCCGTATTTCTCGCCGGCGGAAATCGAGTTTTTCACTGGATTCCCGTTTGGCTACATGAGAACCGTTATGTTTATGCGCTTGGCGGGCTTTCCGCAAAGCGGGAAAAAGAGAGGCCTGACAGAAGCTTACAAATTGACTCCGTTGTGGTTTCAAACCGCCTCGAAAATCATTTTGACTGCATTCTTGATATTTTCACTACCTCTGATTGGATTAGGGCTTTTTTTCTTTTTTGCTTTATAGAGTCTTTTTGTGTTCGGTGATCTTTATGCCCAGGACAAATTCGGCGGCATCAGCAAAAACCAATACGACTGCCAGCGCCGACTCTTGCTCAATCAATTCAAAAACAATATCGGCCCTTTCGAGCGCTGGCTCTTCGGCAATAAAACTTCCCATGAGGCCATCCGCATCGCCCGCGGTGGCGGTATTCCCGCTACTAAAAATATCACCGACCAAGCCGCGCGCCTTAAGAGGCTCGCCACATATGGCAAACACGGTGGGTATGTGCTGACTGGTGTTGGCGTGGCGGCTTCTTGTATTCAAATCGCAGATACTGATGATCGACAAAAGAAGAACGAGATATTTGTGGAGACGGTGGCGAGCACTTCTATTGGCTTGGCGGCTGGTTATGCAATAACTCTCTTTCTTGTGTCAAATCCAGTCGGTTGGGGAACGGCTTTAGTTCTGGCTGCGGGGAGTGCTGCTTTTAGTTTTGGTAGCGGGTATCTCGCAAAGAAGGCTTACACTGCTTTGGGTAGCGAGGTGGACTTTGTATCGGGAGCGGGTGTGGATTCCATATGTCGTTAGAGCTTTTACGCTACCCAACATACCTATGGGCAATTCTGCTCTTCATCCTTATGGGTTGGCTCGTGGTTGTTTTTATCCTGCATTTCTTTGTGCCCAAGAGCTTGCTAAAAAACTATTTTAAGGAACCCTACTTTTCTCCTGCAGAAATTGAGTTTTTTACTGGCTTTCCTTTTGCGTATATGAGGACGGTCATGTTTATGCGAATTGCTGGCTGGCCGAGTAGTGGTAAAAAGCGTGGATTAACGGAAGCTTATAAATTAGCTCCCCCCTGGTTTCGTATCGTGTCAAAGCTTTTAATCAGAGTGCTGTTAACGGTTTTTTCTTTGTTTTTTATCCTGGGTATTTTTTTACTTAGTGCATTCTGCATACTTGGTCATTGTTGAAATGGGGGCTTGTCGCAGATTTTTTTTGAATGATGGATAGTTCAATTGTTCTGTGGCCCTGCTCAGCGTTTCGATGTTTGCGCTGTAGTGAAGTGGGCGATTTTTTTCAGTTTTTGACTACAACCATTGGCTTGGCTGAGACTGCAGAAGTAACTTAAAAGGCGCATTGAAGCGCCTTTTTTGCTTTCTAGGCTTAGTAGATTGGGTGTCAAGTTCCGCCACGCGCACGCTCGGTGCGTATAATGCCTCCTTTTTGGCAAGCAGAAGGTGAGGTTGAGATATGAGTACTCCTATCCGTATTGGCATTATTGGCTACGGCAACCTTGGGCGTGGGGTTGAGTTGGCGATTGCACAGAATCCCGATATGACCTTAGTCGGTGTTTTCAGTCGGCGAGATCCTGCCAGTGTTCCCAGTAAGGCCAAGGTCTATTCGGTCGATGAGGTGATGAACTTTAAGGATCGCGTCGATGTGATGATCCTGTGCGGCGGGTCGGCAACGGATTTGCCAGAACAGTGTCCGGCGTTTGCGCGGCATTTTAATACCGTCGACAGTTACGACAACCACGGCAAAATTCCCGAGTATTTCGAGCGCGTCAATGCGGCTGCGGTTGCGGGTGGCAACGTCAGTGTGATTTCGACGGGGTGGGACCCGGGTCTGTTTTCTCTCAATCGTCTTTTGGGGCAAGCCATTTTGCCGCAAGGTGTGGACTACACCTTCTGGGGCAAAGGTGTGAGCCAAGGTCACTCCGACGCCATCCGCCGGGTCCCCGGTGTAAAAGCCGGTGTGCAGTACACCGTACCTTCTGAAAATGCCTTGGCTCGCGTACGCGCTGGCGAAAATCCAGTATTAAGCACGCGAGAAAAACATAGACGGGATTGTTTTGTCGTTGCTGAAGAGGGCGCGGATCAAGCGGCCATCGTCGAGGCGATCGTCAATATGCCGAATTATTTTGCCGACTATGACACCACGGTGACTTTTATTACGGAAGAAGAATTAAAGCGCGATCACGCCGCTATGCCACACGGCGGCTATGTTCTACGCAGCGGCAAAACCGGTGCAGACTCAACCCAATTAATGGAATTTTCCATCAAGCTCAGCAGTAATCCGGAATTTACCGCGAGCGTGTTGGTCGCGTATGCACGAGCTGCGTTTAAATTAGCGCAAGAGGGCGCGGTGGGCGCTAAAACAGTTTTGGATATTCCGTTTGCGTATCTTTCGCCAAAATCCGGGGCAGAACTGCGCAAAGAGTTGCTGTAATAAACTAAATAGGGGTTATGTTCTAACCCTTAATTTGGGCCAAATCTCCAACCATCTTTTAGATGTTATTCGCTTTTCGAATTCCTGCGGCTTGGGTCGTTTGTCATTGAGTGTAATGGTGTACTCAAACAGCGGCTCAAAGCCAAAAGGCGACAGCAAGGCAATTTCACCCGATTCACTCAAAGTCGCTCCAACGGCGGTTTCAATCTCCACCCAATAACTCATGGCGTCCAGAGTGGATGTATAGGGGTTGTCGTTATTGCGTTGGTGCATGCGCGCCTGATTTTTAACGGACCATAAAATAGGCAGCCGATCCGTTAATTTGCTTTCGATTTCGCGATCTCTTTCTGCAGAAACATCGCTTGGATCAAAATAAATAAGATCTATGTCGTTCAGCGCGGTTGGCAATGAATAATCATGCAGCTTGTCCCACACCAGATTTCTGACAAAACCTGCCGCAAGGCACCAATCCGGTAGTTGCATTTCTGCTGCGGTAGAAAGCGCATCCATGCGCAGTGAATCGCACTCAATCCATCGTTTGATGACGGCTTCATAGTTCATGAAATAGTTGACATCTCTTACAAAGAGAGTCGATTCTCGCAATAAGTATGTTTGATCGAAAAGCCGGAAAGATCAGTATCCAGGCACGCCGGTCTTAATCGCAATGTTGACGGTGCTGCCGTTCGGTAAGCGTAAAGATGGGAGCCGCAATTACCACAAAATACGCGGAATTTTGCAGCAGAGGATTCAATTTCTTTTAGTAAATCAGCGCCAGATATCAGAGTGAAACTTTCGCGAGCTATGGTGACACCCATTGAGAAAGCAGAAGCATGCGCCTTGCGGCAGGTAAGGCAATGGCAACATTCAATCTCTGCAATAGTCTCGCCAACTCTATATTTGACGCTGCCGCATAAACATGAACCTTCGTACATCGCTGTCTCCGAACGCTATTGCGTTTGATTGAAATCGTTCAGTTTGGAGGTTTTCCAAATGTGAAACAAGAACTAATATTAAATGGGCCGAAAAGGGAGATTCAGAAAAATCGTATGGCTAAGGAAAAATATTGCTTAATTTTTACCGAGACGTTTTATGCAAATCTCCCGGGGAAAAATCACAAGGTCAGTCTTTGTCATATTGAGTTTGATGATTGGTTTTGTCATAGCTAACCAAGCCATAGCTGAAACAAGCAAAAACCGCATATTTGTTCTCACCGACATAGGCAATGAGCCAGATGACCAAATGTCGTTTGTGCGTTTGTTGATGTATGCCAATGAACTGGATATCGAAGGTCTGGTTGCGACCACCTCCACTTGGCAACGCAATCACACGCAACCGCAAACTTTGCGCGAAATTATTAAAACCTACGGCAAAGTCAGGCCGAATTTACTGAAGCATGAAAAAGGCTGGCCGGAAGGCAAAACCCTTCTTTCCTTGGTCAGCAGTGGCCAGCCCAGCTATGGCATGGCCGCCGTCGGCAATGGCAAATCCACGGACGGTTCGCGAGCATTAATTCAAGCGGCAGACCGAGCGGATAATCGACCGCTGTGGATCAGTATTTGGGGTGGTGCCAATACGCTGGCGCAAGCCTTATGGGATGTACGGGCAACGCGTTCTGCGGAAGAACTGGCTGCGTTTGTCGCAAAATTAAAAGTCTATTCCATTTCCGATCAGGACGATGCGGGCTTATGGATTCGCAGAGAATTTCCCGATTTGTTTTATATAGTGATGCCCTCCTCACAAGACAGTGACGATTATTACTACGCAACCTGGACCGGAATTGCGGGTGATTTTTTTTATCGCAACGGTATGGGCGCAGACAGCAGTTTAATTACCAATGAATGGTTGGAAGCCAATATTCGTAAAGGACCGCTGGGCAAACATTACCCGAAATTTGAATATATTATGGAAGGCGATACACCCGCCTTTTTGCATCTGCTCAATAACGGTTTGGCCAGCTATGAATCCCCGTCTTGGGGCGGTTGGGGTGGGCGTTATGTGTATCGCCAACCCAAAGGTGAAACGCGAAAAATATGGACACAAGGCGGCGGTGGCGGAAGTTTAACGTCGCAGGATGAAGTCATTGGTATCGACGGCAAAACCTACGTTTCCGATCAAGCCACTATTTGGCGCTGGCGCGAAGCCTTTCAACACGATTTTGCCGCGCGCATGGATTGGACAATCAAGCCTTATAAACAGGCCAACCATCATCCGGTGATCATTGTAAATGGCGTTACAGGAAGTGAACCTATTCGGGTTTCGATTGAAGTTGGTAAAACTCTGGTGCTGGATGCCAGCGAAAGCCATGATCCAGACGGGCACGCACTTTCCTATCAATGGATAATCTATCCGGAAGCGGGCTATGAACCCGGTCAATCCATGGCAGGAGTGGAATTCACCAACATCAACGGCAGCAAAGCTACTTTTAAAGCGTTAAAAACCTGCCGCGGCGACTGGCATAATCGCAATCCGGAGTGTGAAAAAGGCCTTGTGCATATTATCTTGGCAGTGACGGATAATGGCATGCCGAAATTAACCAGATATCGAAGAATTATCGCAGAGGTGCGTAAATAATTTTTCGTGCTATAGACGGCGAATTATTTAAATTTGATAAGCAACTCGCCGTCTGATAATGGACCATACTGATCATCCAATAGAAATATTTGCGATACCCCACTCGCTGCCGCAGCTTCCCGAAAAAATCTGAGTTCCAATTCGGTATAACCGCCTTCCATTTTCGAAACCAGGTGTATCAGCAGCTTTGGTTTGATTAAACCAAACAAGGTTTTGGGTTGACTGGCAACTGCGCGTTTAAATGCGTCCTCGACATCAGAGAATTTCCCCGCTAAAGAACGAGGATGTGCCAGCCCCTGTGACGGAAACTGCTTCTCGTTATTTTCCCCTACCGTTCTGGCTTCCAGATAACCTTTAAAGACTTTGATGTAAATAAGTTTTCTCATTTTGGGGGTCTCCTGTGTGCTGCCACCTTATGACAATTTTACTTAGGTCTCAATAAATAAATCGTATGGTCGCCGCAACCTGGGCTGATTTTTGGAGCTTTGAAGTTGCGAAGACCTATTTGTTGTTCTAACGTCCATAGAGGGTTTATAGAAATATGCTTAACATGGTTTATCGGGAGAGATAAATGTATCGAAATTTGATTTGTGCGCTATTGATTCTATGTGGAAGTCAGACTCATGCGGATCAAGCGGTTTCAGGAAATCTTGTCAGAATAGATGCTGCGTATAGCATCGAGTCAGTGGCGTATGATGACGAATATGACGAGGTGGCTTATGTGGGTGGCGCGTTGACCGGATTGGTGACCTTTCAATCAGAGCAGGGTTTTTATGGGCAGTTGGGCGCTGCGAGACTATCGATAGACGAAATGCAAATCAATGATGAAACCTATGATGTCAATATAAAGGAATCGGGTCGCTCTTTCGGCTTTGGTTATCGTATGCCCCGTGAAGCAGATGGTTTGTATTGGGGCATTGGCTATGGAAGGGTCAATGCTAAGGGTGCTGAGGCAGTTAACTCAATAAAGGTTTTTTGGGAGAAAGAGACAGATCTCCGCTACGGGGTCATCTCGGTTTCTTATAGCGATGGTAAAAATACGAAAATGCTAGCCGTAGCGGGACGTCATATATGGTTTTTTGGACACAGCGGATTCGGTATGGGGGTATCCTGGGGCGTAGGATCGGGCAAAATGAAATCAGAAAATATGAATGTTGATATGGGACAAGCAACATTGGGCGCGATCATAATGCTTAGACCCAAGTTCTAATAAGGTATTACAGGCCTGTCCTGGCTCGCGTAACTAATATCTCGCAGTGATTGTTTTGCTAATCCCGGGGGCGCTGCCCCTTTTCTATTTTTTTGGTCAATCAAATATTAATGATCGACTCCGCTAGCCCATGTAACATCGTCAAGCGGCAACTAAGATCTATATATCAAATTTTGCCATCCAGGATAACCTGATTTAAGAGGGAAAACGCATAACATACTCTTTCTGACCTGTAGCGCTGTCTAGGCTTTCTTCAATAATGAAAAACCCCTGCGATTTATAAAAATGGATGCTGGGTATATTGGCTTTATACACGGATAGGGTAAGAGTTTTTCTTATGGTTTTGGCGTGTTCAACAAGCGCTTTTCCTATACCTTCTCCCTGCTTATCGGGTTTGACAAAAATTGCGGCCAGTCTGTCATCCAGAAGTGCAACAAAGCCGAGAACTTCCGACTTATCTTCATATATGTAAACGTCGGATGCGGGAATATAAATGTCTCGCATATTTTGCAGCTGTGAGCGCCAAAAATTTGCCTCGACAAAATCATGTGCCTTGAGTGAGGCGGACAGCCATATATCGAGTACAGCATCCATATCTTCGGATAAAAATTTACGAATCATAAAAGCTGGTTGAAGTTTGATCTTTGCCAAATGGCATCATACAGGCTCTGAGGGATTGGAAGTTAAATAATTTGTAGCTGCTGATGTGAGGCGCCGTTCTAGGAATAGGAGGGCGTAATGCCCTCCCCGCATCATTGTTGGGTACTGCTATCAAGAAGAAAAACCAGTCCCAACATATGAAACTCGTCGACATTTTGCTCGATCGCCAACTCTCTAATATTCTGGTCCAGCGTGGCGGTTATGCCGTGATTTTTCAGTTTCTGCAACAGCTCAGTATGATCGGTGCGGGTGACATCGGCTAGCGCGGACAGAGGTGCGTCAATAAGCGCATAGGAAATCGGCCATTTTAATTGCGGAGCGGTGATATGTCCGAAGGAAAAGGTCGAAATAAAAACAATCATGGAAAAAATAGCCACGCTGCCCCGCCCCCAGTTGGATCGCAGGTGTTTTGTCAGCGGTTTGAAATTTATCACCATATGTCCAGCTGCGCCTATAATAAAAATCCACGAAAACCACTCGTGTGCGAAGCTGAGATAGCCGGGTACAACATCAAAAAACATCAGCACGCCGGTAACGGTCATCAAAATAAAGGAGCCTATGGTGATAGGTGTGGACCAGGTGCGTAAAGTAAATGGTTTTGCTGCTTTCATATCAAGTTCCTCTTGAACTGGTCAGCGGTCATTAGGGTGTAAACACAATGCGCTCGCCGTTAGACGGCGTTGCTGTCCACATATGTTCCACTTCGGAGAGAGGGACGGGTTTTGCGTCTATCTGAAATCTACCACGGGTAATTTCTTTGATCAGGGAAGGTAATTCTTTAAGAATATCGCGACCGGTAACAGAACCGAGCCCGCTGCCCACGATTTGAAAATTGGCTGCGCGCAAAAATAAACCTGGAATAGCGGCGATATCGCCAGCCATAGAACCGACATGTATCCAGGTGAGCAAACGGCTGCGATCAGCTCTCTGTGTCAAGACCGTCTCGATATTTTTTGCAGCGCTTTCGCCCCAGACAAAATCGAGCACTATATCCACCTCACGCGCGAGAGTGCCCAGTCTGCTGTCCCCAAGCGTCACAATATCGGTTGCACCGAGTGCGGGAAGGTGTGCGAGTTTATTTTCGTTGCGGCCGGCCGCGATGACTTGAGACGCGCCAAGGTAACGTGCAATTTGCACGGCCAAACTTCCCGAGCTGCCGGTAGCTCCGAGCACAAGTACTTTCATTTTTTTGCGAAATGGAACGCGACAACGCAATGCAAGCCAGGATGCCATGGCCGGATTCATGGCCGCCGCAATGGTCACCGGATCGCAACCGCTGGGCAGCTTGATGCTGTGGTCGACTTCGATCACGGTTTTCTCCGCCATAGAACCTATCTGATCAGGACTTACGACGAAATAACGCAACTTGCCATCTGGGCCTTTTCCAACACCATCCATGCCGGGAACCAAGGGAAGCTTTCCAACCCCGGAATAGTGGGCACCCGAGGCGCGTCCGCGCGTAACGTGGTGTAAGCCGGCGGCGAGAACTTCCACGAGCATTTCGCCGCGTCCGGATGGTGTGGGATCAGTGTAATCGCTGTAACTGGGAGGTTGATGAAACGAGGTGATAACGGCTGCTTTCATGGGGTCTCCTTGAGGCATGCGCCTCTCAATTAGTTCGTAGTGCGATCTATTATTGATGCGTAATACGAACTATGTCAAGCTGCCGCAAAAATTGAGAAACAGAAAAATCCTATGAAGAAAGAGCATTCCCTTTCCGCTGGTGAAGAACTGGTGGATGCGCTTATGACCACCTCCTTTATCACCATGGCCATCATCAACAAGATCGGCGCGGAGCATGATTTGTCGCTCTCGTTGATTCGAGTGCTGGGGATTCTGTGGGATCGACGGCCGCGCATGACGGAACTTGCCGATTACCTCGGTTTGGAAAAACAAACCATGTCAGGATTGATCGCCCGAGCGGAAAAAAGAGGATTGGTCGTGCGCGCAGCATGCAAAGACGACGGCAGAGCCACAGAAGTTTTTTTGACAAAAGAGGGAGCCGAACTCGTCAAACAGTTGCGAGATCAGGGACAGCAGGCGCTTATGCCATTGATTGAAAGTCTTAATGCTTCAGATCAGCAACGCCTGCAGGAACTACTGTTGCGCATGCTTAATGCAAAGGGCGCGCGTGGAAATTGACCTTCGGTATTATCGAAGGTCGTTGTTATAAAAATAAATTTACTGAATCTCAAAACTCATCTTCAGCTAAGGCATATGTCTCCATATTGCCGTGCTGAACCTTATAAAGCGTCATTGTCACGTTGCTGTAGCGTGTGCCGTTGTCGATAGGTGTTTCATTTAGAGTGAAATCCTCGGATCTGGATAGACGACCTGTGGTGAGGTCTCTATATCGAACGTCATATGCGCCGGCATCGATTTTCTCGAGGGTAAATTTCTGAAATGCGGGAATAAAGAAAAACCGCACGGGATTTGCCTCATCCTCCTTGAGAGCAACGAGTTTCACAAATACATCGGAATCATTTTGAATGTTGTCAATGGTAAGAATCGATAGGCCACCCTCGTTCAACTGCGGATATTCTGCAACATAAGCAGCCGTTGTTGGCCATGGCGCACCATTTGGTGCAGTGTCCGGTCTGACATAGCCTGGCTTGGGTGAAAGCTTTGG
The DNA here is from genome assembly GCF_014336955.1 of Saccharophagus sp. K07. Classification (GTDB taxonomy): domain Bacteria; phylum Pseudomonadota; class Gammaproteobacteria; order Pseudomonadales; family Cellvibrionaceae; genus UBA5868. Next base: position 41,515 of record NZ_QRAI01000004.1, read on the forward strand.
CTGGATATAGGGTGCCGGGTTGCCGGTGTAATAAGGTCGATGTCGCGCCGGCATATCAGCATACTCTTGGTAATTTATTCCGATTGCCAAAAGCGCGAGCAAGGGTAACAAGGTGTAAGCAGCTATAGATGCTACAGGCGCTCTCTTTTTGGCTTTTACGCCATCGGCTCTGACCTTAAAAAAATCATCGTTATTCAAAAGATAATTCAGATCGCGGGAATTTACGGCGGACCTGAAATGGGCATCAAAGGTTCGTAATCCATTCACAAATTCCTGATATGCAGACTCTGGGGAAATATGGAAAGTTTCCCTCTTGTTATTTGCCACTATTTTTACTTCTGTATCAGTGTAAATGCCGTAACTGTGGCGGTGCGTGGCCTTGATGTCGGAAATCGTCCAGATAGGCCAATAGGAAATTTTGTCAAATTGCAGTTTGATCAAGTATAGAGGTGTCACCAGCAGCCAGGACTTCAGCGGCTTTGTATGCCACGAAAAAATCCACACAATATTTTTCGCCAGAAAAAAGCTCAGCAGGGTCATTCCGCCAAAATAAAACTTGGTCGTATTATCGCTCCATGGTCCATCGCGCGATACGAGAAAGAGAACGCAAATAAGAAGGGAAAGAATGGCACACCAGCAATAGTTTTTGATTACACCGTCGAGTTTGATTCTCAGTTGATTGTTATTAAGTCCTAAGGCTCGCTCCTTTATCCTTCTTTGCGAGTCTTCATCCAAATCGTAGAAGTTGATATGCCCAGGGACAGGTGTACTGAATTCAATCTCTCTTATGGAATCCGAGCCGACATTTTCTTTCACGGGAGTTGGAGATTCCTGTTCTGTAATCCAGGCATCGTGCCGACTTCTGGCCTCCGGGTCAGACAATACCGCATAGGCATCGTCAATCATTTTCATCACCTGCCGTGACTCGGCGGAATTTCCATTTCGGTCAGGATGATACTTTTGTGAGAGTGTTTTGTAGGCGGCGCGAATCGCTTCTGGTGTCGCGTTTCTGGCTACTTTCAAATTATCGTAATGGGTCCGTACTTTTTTCATAATGAATAGTTTGAGTTGTTTAATTTTACGCAGCCAACGAGAGAAGTCCGGCGTACCCAAAGCCAGTCAAATCAAGATTCTGGGCGGTCAATTTCTAAACGATTGGTTCTCCTTAAAAACCAAAACGCATGTGATCAAAGATATGATTCGAGCTTGATACTTGGCTAGAGAGGCATCCGGCAAAATGTAACAGATTGTGAGCCGGTTCTTGCTATCGAGAAAAGTTCATGGACAATACGAAGGTCGAGCATAGCTTGGCGCTGAGTATCGCGGCATTTGCTACGCCTGCCTATACTGTAGCGAGGCCAATGCTGGCCTGGAAGCTTGTCAACTACTTGGAGAGCACAATATGGAAAACAACATCTACAAAGCCCCTGAATCAGAACTGACTCCCCCGAATGAAAGCCCTTCAGAGTTGGCACCGCGCGGCCGCCGGCTGTTGGCTTCGATCATCGATAGCTTGATTGTGGGCGTAGTAACGGTTCCCATTATGTATTTAACTGGCGGGTTTGATGGCGTCTCCGAGGGGCAGCAGCCATCTTTTTTATATGCATTGATCATTGGCTTTGTCAGCATCGCGGTCTTCCTCGCAATTAATTTCAATTTATTGAAATCCTCGGGGCAGACTGTTGGCAAGCGGGCTCTAAAAATAAAAATTGTGACACTCGATGGAGAGCTTCCTGAAGTAGGTAATCACCTTCTCAAGCGCTACGCCGTATTTATGTTGTCAGGACAAATTCCCTTTATTGGTCAATATCTTTCCTTGATCAATGTTTTATTTATCTTTGGTCGAGAGAGGCGCTGCGTTCACGACCATATTGCTGGAACCAAAGTTGTTTCCTGCTAATAGATCAATTCCCGAATTTGCGTAACAAGGACGTTGCGTGATTCTCTGCAATAAAATCTCACCTGTTGGTCCAATCAGATATGCGTATGGATACCTCAATAACGACTGCACATAATTTTTTTAATTAAACAACGCTGATATAGCACTCGCGATCCCTTCGACGACAGACACTACGCCTCCGACTATAGCTTCTAGGACGCCAACCAATGTCTCCAGTATGCTTCCCCCGCTTGCAACAACAGGCGTCGCCATACCGATTAAGGAGATAGTTATAACTGCTACAGCGAGCGCCTCGAATCCGGCGATGAGTACGTATATCAATGCCCCAATAAGTGCGAATGAGCAAAGGGAATTTAACGCTCTGATTTTTAATGATTTGTGCTTTCTATCCATGGTTGTTATCTCCTAAGACATGTGAATTGTCGCTCAATTAAATGAGCATTTCTGATCCCGATATGGGGAACCGTCGATAATACCAGTCAAAACTCTAAAGAGGATATAGGTATCCTTCAGGGGAAGAGAGCAAGCCGTTGATACATATTTGCCCAGCTATAAATGAGAAGATTGTCTCATACGATGTTGGCGTCAGTAATCATATTTGCCACTACTTACTAGTGGAAATACAATGGCCGCTTTCACCTGGAATCCATCAGTGACAAGGAGTGCTTATGACTGCCTCTAGCCCTGAATATTTTGAATATCGAATCAAAGCTGGCGACAGCCTGTCGATGATTATGGCCAAGTTCTATGGGGTGGGCCCCCGCAGTCCCAACTACAATACATACCTCAGTCAGATTCTTTCGCTTAACCCCCATATCAAGAATCCAACCAGATCCGTGCGGGATCCTTGCTACTATTGATGGCGGTTCCGAGCACAGCTCCTGGACCTGTAGCGACTACTTCCTATAGGTCAATTTACGATCCTGTTTCAGCTCATTTTCAACTTCCGCCTACAGCGCCAATGTGTCCAAAATCTGGTCCAGAGGCGTTTGTGCTCAATGATGTCCCGGCTCAGGATGAGTTGGATTTTTGGATGCTGAGTTGGCTGGCGCATAATTCTAATTATTTGGTTATCCCTGGTAGTATTGTCGCAGGAACACAGGGAAATTTGTTGAGTGGAGGTAACATTCGTTTGCTTGAGCAGGTTGGAGATCTTTATGCTCAATATAAATCCGGGGGAATTACTCAAAATCAATATGAGTATCGGCGCAGACTATTGCTCAATCAATTTAAAAATAATATAGGACCATTTGAGCGTTTTCTCTTTGGCAGCAAAACCACTCATGAAGCTATACGAATAGCCAGAGCAGGTGGAGTTCCCGCTACTGCAAATATTGATCACCACGTAGACCACCTTAAGCGCTTAGCCAGTTACGGAAAATATGGCGGCTATGTTTTGACGGGTGTTGGTGTGGCTGCCTCCTGTATGCAAATTGCAGATACAGAGGATCGTCAAAAAAAGAATGAGATATTTGTTGAAACAGTTGCGAGTACTTCTGTGGGCTTATTGGGAGGAGCACTCATAGGTGCATTTTTGGTGTCCAATCCCATTGGTTGGGGAATGGCTTTGGTATTGGCTTCAGGGAGTGTGGCGGCTGGTTATATTAGTGGTGTTGTTGCTAAGAACGCATATACCACGTTTGGAAAAGAAGTAGATTTTGTATCGGGAATGGGAGTGGATTCGGTATGTCGGTAGAGCTGCTGCGTTATCCGACCTATCTGTGGGCTACTTTACTTCTTGCTCTTATGGCTTGGTTGATGGTTATTTTTATACTGCACTTTTTTGTGCCAAAAGCCATGCTTAAAACTTATTTCAAGGAACCCCATTTCTCCCCAGCCGAAATTGAATTTTTTACCGGTTTTCCCTTTGCATACATTAGAACTGTAATGTTTATGCGTCTCGCGGGCTGGCCGGAAAGTGGGGAAAAGCGTGGGCTAACGGAAGCCTACAAGCTTGCTCCGTCTTGGTTTCGTGTCATATCCAGGATTTTAATAAGATTTTTGTTTGTGGGCTCTGCATTGTTGGGCATTCTTGGGATTTTTCTATTTGCCGGATTTTATTACTTTGAAAATTTCTCTAGCTAAGCTCCTTGATGAAATCTTTTGCCTAGCGTTCCTAACTGAGGCGAAAAATATTTTTATTTAAAATTATGGATCGTCTGGGAGTGCTATTAGTCAGTCCTAGACGATCCATATCCGTGGCTCTCCGTCTAAATAATTGCTGGCTCAATATCTTTAAATCTTGTCTTTTACATGGCTGAATACATCCAGCCTATCACCACCTGCGCTGTAATGCCCATCCAACGCGTAAGCCATTTCCTCCAGCGGCGCATTTCGGTAGCCGTAGGTTTGAATTTCTTGTACGTAGCGTTTGATAACCCCCCTGCACCGAGTAAGTGCCATTGGGCAACATGGACGAGTTCGTGGAAATGCAGTCTCAGAACTTCTGCCAGAGGTTTGAGTACATACAAAATAATACGTAAGCGGAAGCCAGCGCTACCACAGGCTTATGGTGGGTCAAGTAATTGATTCGCTGGCGATTGGGAGTGATGTGCTTTGTCAGAAAAGACGGGACGAAACGGCGTTTCCTTTCTGGACTGCAAGATCACAACAGTACATTTTCGACGTTGCTTTCTTTTTACAAAAACAGAATATAAAAATTAGCGCTAAAAACTGTTGGGAATCTTTTTGGTGCCTATTGTGCCAATTAACGTTTTTGTGCGTCCTCTTTATTGATTTAAAACTAGCATAAAGGTAGCTTGATAACGCGTTCAGCTAAATCCTGTCTATGCTTAAAAAGCTGTAGCGACCGGACCATCCCTTCGCAATTTTACAGGGATGTCTACCTGCCCTCCGATAGGTTTCAACAGGAGTAGGTTTTATGATTAGGCGCATAATAAAGAGTCCGAACGCCTGGCTCTCCCTTTGTATATCTCTCTTTTTTTCTCTTACTTTTTCGTTGCCGAGCTATGCCGACGGGACGGGCAATTGGGCCAATGGTGAGGAGACTTATAGAAAAGTCTGCGCGTATTGTCATGAGGCGGGCGTTGGTCCCTATTTGCTTGGTCGACAATTTCCTGCCGTAGTTATCCAATTCATAGCGCGTAATGGATTGCGTGCAATGCCTGCGATGAAGCCGGGTTTTATCGACGATGTTGCCTTGAAGAACGTCGCTGAATTCATCGAAAAATCCAAAGCCGGTCCAAATGCTCCTAAGGTGTCTTTCATGGAATCTTCAGTCCAAATCACTGACAGCGGATCTCGCACCTACGCCCAAGGCGAAGTGCCGGAAAGTCTTGCTGCTATTAAACCTGCGCGGAATGAGGAGTAAATCATGGATGCAAAACGTCGCATTTTATTAAAGGGCATTACCGCAACTGCTGCAGTCTCTACGGTCGCACCGCATGTGATATTGGCTGATCCTGTCGAGCAGGCATTGGTGACATTGCGCGAAACCAGCGCTGGCGATTTGGTACAAAAACCGATTGTGGCGGTCGCGATAGAATCGCTTAAAAACTCAGCCTTTATGCAAGCGGTTCGCACAGCACAGCCTGCCGAAGAAGTTATTTTGCAAGGCGTGGATTTTTCAGTTTTGAGGGAATTGCTCACGCAAAAAGAAAATAATCTGGTCGGCATTATTGATCACGCCAACGCGGCGGTGCTGGTGCAACTCAGTCGTCATTACAATGCAAAAATTCACTGGCTAGGCCAACACGCGATTTACGATCATTCCACCGCCCATAATTTTTTTAAAAGTGGCGACAGCAGCAGTTGTCACGCTTCCCTGCTTGAAGGGCTGGGCGCCTGTGAGGCATCGCATGCGGTGCGCGAACAGGGATTACATTCCAGCAGAATTTCCGGCAAAGCGACGGCGGTTCATCCGCAAGCCTGGGCAGGCCATTTAGCCTTGGCGCTCCATGATGTTGGCAAAGGCACGGCTAACACGCCTCTTGTTCTGAACCAGCCGAGTCAATTGATAAGCGGTTCGGCTGTGACCTTCTTGATCGAAACCTGTTAGGAGCAGCTCATGGAAAATGACGGCAAAACCGTGTTGCCGCGCAAGGTGACCGAAGCGAATTTTAATAAGGCAGTAGGCAAATTTCGTGAGCTGTTGGGTGAAGAAAACGTTCTGCTAAAAAACGAACAAATCGCGCCCTATATGAAAGTGATGATGCCAAAAGCTGAGGCTGAATTTGCGCCTTCCGCTGTTATTAGTGCGACAACGGTGGAGCAGGTGCAAGAAATTGTCCGGGTGTGTAATGAATTTAAAATTCCCATCTGGACGGTTTCCACCGGGAATAACTTTGGATACGGCACTGCGGCTCCTCATCATGCCGGGCAGGTGATTCTCGATTTAAAACGCATGAATAAAATTATCGAAGTTGATCCTGACCTTTGCACTGCGCTTATCGAACCTGGCGTTACTTATCAGCAGTTGGTCGATTATTTAAAAGAAAAAGGTTACAAATTGTGGGTCGATCCACCCGCGCCCTCGGCGATTGTGGGGCCGGTGGGTAATACCTTGGATCGCGGTGTTGGTTACACACCCTACGCAGAACATTTTATGGTGCAATGCGGTATGGAGGTGGTCCTGGCAAACGGCACTGTGCTGAGAACCGGAATGGGTGGCGTGGCCGGCTCCAATACCTGGCAAGTATTTAAATGGGGTTATGGCCCTTATCTCGACGGTATTTTCACGCAATCGAATTACGGCATAGTCACCAAAATGGGGTTGTGGTTAATGCCCGAGCCGCCAGTGTACAAACCTTTCTGTATTAAATTTAAAAACGACGATGATGTGGGCGAATTGGTTGATGCGTTCCGCCCATTGTCGATCAACAATATTATTCCAAACGGCGTGGTATTGGCCGGTACACTGTACGAAGCATCGGCCACTATAAGGCGTTCCGATTACACAACGGAAAAAGGCGCGACGAGTAAGGCGATCATTCAGAAAATTCGCGATGAACATAAGATCGGTGCCTGGAATATGTATGGGCGCTTTACGGCACCGCTGAGCAAGTGGCGGTTAACTGGAAAATCGTGCTCGATCTGGTTAAGCGCTTGGGTAAGGGTGAAATAGTCACCGAAAAAGAAGCCGGTGATGATCCAGCCTTTAAATACCGAGCCGATTTAATGCGCGGCAATATGACCATGACCGAGTTTGGTTTGTATAACTGGCGCGGTGGCGGTGGCTCTATGTGGTTTGCACCTGTGTCGCAAGCGAAGGGTTCGGAAACATTGAAGCAAGTGAATTTGGCAACCCGAATCCTCAATAAATATGGCCTGGATTACGTGGGTGAATTTATTGTGACCCAGCGCTGTATGCACCACATTATCGATGTGCTTTACGATCGTACCGATGAAGAGGAAATGCATCGCGCCCACGATTGTTTTGCTGAATTGCTCGATGAATTTGAAAAAGCGGGTTACGGTGTGTATCGCGTCAATAACGTCTATATGGATCGCGTCGCCAAGGCATTCGGCAAGGCGCAGCAGGAAATAAACCATACGCTTAAACGCGCTCTTGACCCCAACGGCATATTAGCGCCGGGCAAATCCGGGATTGATATCAACCGACCGGTATCTTGAGGCGACGGATGCTGCAGTTCATAACAACCAAATTGAGATGTAGAAAATACTTTCTCGAATAAAAAATTCTCGTCTTTGTCGATTGTCGCGGTCACCGTTCGACTATCGAGTGGGAGCTGATGTCAATCGATAAAAGCGAGGAAACCCTATGAGCAAAGTAACGCCCTTCCTGATGTTCGATAATCAACTCGCAGAAGCTATAGCGTTTTACACCTCTGTGTTTCCGGAATCAGAAATCAAATACAAGGCGCGCACCGGTGAGGACGGCCCAATTACGTCTGCGGAGTTTATCGTCGGCGGTCAGCATTTTATGGGCTATAACGGTGGTCCCTACTTCAAATTTTCCCAGGGAATCTCTTTTTTTGTCAGCTGTGAGGACCAGAAAGAAGTGGATCAGTATTGGGATGCGTTCGTGAAAGCTGGCGCAACGCCATTGCAGTGTGGCTGGATTACCGATCAGTTCGGGGTTACCTGGCAAATCGTTCCCAAGCGTTTTATGGGACTGATTGCCGACGAAAATCCGCAAAAAGTTCAGGCGGTCATGGACGCTATGATGACAATGGAGAAGCTTGATGTAGCGGCACTGGTGCAGGCTTACGAATCTGCGTCGTAACCTGTTGGTTGGCTTAGCTGAATCTAGATTTGCGCAGATAAAGATGCTCAGGGGCGAGCGCTGGACTCCCTCTCCCGCCGGAGAGGGGTTGGGGTGAGGGCCCCTAAGCCGCCACCACACTGCCGCCATGCTCCTCCAACTTCGCCGGTTGCGGAGCGAGTTTGGAGAATTTGGCGCAGCCGAATAAAACCCCACTGACCACCAGATAGCTCAGCGCCATAATCGGGCTTTCGCCAAAACCTATGGATTCGCCGTGCATAAAACCGAAGAAGGTCAGCACCGCGCCGGCGAGAGCAAAAGCGGAGGCTTTGGAGAAGGTGCGGTCGATAACGCAAACGCCTATGGCACCGAGCACCAATCCGCCCAGAATCGCGCCGCCGCCCAGCACTTCCAGGCCGTGATACAGCACGCCAGCCTGGCCGAGGTTTTCCAGCCCTACCGCCGCCGCGCTGGTACCGGCAGCGCCGAGCGAATTGTCGATCAGCATTTTGCCCCAGGCAGCCAGATGCGGTGCGAGAGCGAGAATAATCGCGGGCGCGTGGGATTTGGGACTCTCTTGAAATGCCTGAGCGCCGATCAGCATGCCGATATACAGCAGGATCGGTGAGATCGCCACCACCGGAATCAACGCCATCAGCAACGCGATAATGCCGAACCAGGAGAATATGATCACCGCCAATCCCGTGGCCGCTGAATAACCTATGCCGCCGCCCATGGCCTTCCAGCCGGGGTGGCCGATATAAACCGCGTTGATAAACGGATTGCCCATCAAACAGCCGATCAGGCTGATGGTGCCGTCCGCCGTCAGCACTCGGGTGGTCGGGTAGTTGTCGCCGGCCACCGCAGCGCTTTCCACGTTGTCCATGGCCTCGACCAGATCGTAGATACCAAAGGGAATGGCGGTCACCAGAATGACGCCGAGAAATTCAAAGCCGGAAAATACATGGCCGAAGGCTGGCAGCGGCACCGAGAAACCGAAATTTGACAGTGCGGAGGTGACATTAGTGACGGACATGCCGCCGTAATCCAGGCCAAAAGCGGTGGAGCCCCAGGCGATCAAGCTGCCAACCGCGATGGCCACTACTCCCGCCGGTACGCCGCGAAAATAACGCACACCGCCAAACCAGCTCACCACAATCACCGCAAAACACACCACGCCGATCAGCGGAGTGATAAACATCTCCTGCGCCGGCCGCATGGAAATAAACGCAATGGACACACCCGCAAGAGTGCCGAGCAGAGCTGCGCGCGGCGTGATTTTGCGAATATAGGGCGCAATAAATCCGCCGACCATCAACACAAAACTCTGCACAAATACCCAGGTAAGACCAGCCTCCCAGCCTTTGATGGGATCGCCCGTGCTGAGCGAAATCGGCAGCATAATCACAAACACCACCACAAACATATGCGGCACGCTGATGCCGGACGGCAGGGCGCACACATCGGTGCGACCGGTTTTTTGTGCGAGGCGATAGGCGAGATAGGCGTAATAAACCGTGCTCAAAAACATCATCAATCCCGCCGCCGGCAAAATGCGGCCAAAGACAATGTCATCTGGCATTTTCAGCACATAGCGCAGCAACCCGGTCAGCACCAGCATATTCACCAGAATGTTGGTGCCAAAACCGAACAATGCATTCCAATCCCCTGGCCGCCAAAGCTGCGGCCGGTGCAATATCGAGTTCATAGCGATGACTCCCAAGGTCATGAGGATAAGAGGACCAAGGTCAACTGCGAGGCAGGTTATGCCACTGATCGGTCCGGCGAGCGTGAAGGCGCCAACAGGGCGTGGCGCAAATTCCGAAGAGGCCTAAGCAAGCGTCAAGCCATTTGCATACATTGTTGTATACAACGCATAACCCTATGAAAATTAAAAGAATTTTTGCTGCGATCCAGAGCGGGCGGATGATATTGATTGCCCTATTGCGAGGCGTGGGGTGCGTTTACGGTGCGCGGCGGGGTAGAAAAAATAAGTTCCCTGGCTATTGGCGCAGAATTTTTTCCAGGGCTTTTCCCTTGGCAAGCTCATCAATCAACTTGTCCAGGTAACGAATCTTCTGCATCAAGGGATCTTCAATAGTTTCTACGCGAATACCGCAAACCACACCCTTGATGAGCGAACTGTTGGGATGAATTTCGGGAGCTTGCGTAAAAAACGTTTCCAAATCAATTCCGCGATCAATCTCCTTTTGCAGGCTCACTTCGTCATGCCCGGTAAGCCAGCAAATCACCTGATCAACCTCCTCTTTGGTCCTGCCTTTGCGCTCCGCTTTTTCCACATATAGCGGGTAAATCTTGGCGAAGGGAATATGGAAAACTTTATGGCCGGTCATTTGGGTTTCCTCGGGCTTAGATTCTGTGAGGTTAATCAAAACTCGTGCCCATGCTACAACTCTTTTTTATGAGTTTTGCATTTTTAATTACTGCTTCAATAATTTCCTTGGATTGGGAATCGCGAGAATATACAAGGACTGCAAACTGTAGGAGTTTGCTGAAATGTATGCCTTCGATTCGTTTTCAGTCGAAAATATAAAGATATCCAAGCGGTTGTTATTGAAGCCATAGTGTCTGGATTTTATTTGACAAACCATTGAATCAACAATGCTACGAGTAAATAACTGGCCGTCAGTATAAGCCTCCGCCGGTATTTAAATTTTCCTGCGCTCCTTGCAGATGGAGTATCACAGTAGCTGTGACGCAGAATCCGATCAATATTGGCCAGAAGGCGGTTTTTTGATTTTTGCTCATGAGGTGAATCCTTGAAGAATTTCATCATGGTTAATGCAACGCTTTGGCTCTAATGGTCCAAGATGCATGCAGATATCGTTGGTGTTTTTGGGGATTTTCATGGGTGTTGGCGAATGGATATTCATCAATCTGAATGTCAATTCTAATTTCAGTGTGTTGTTTCTAATCTGTCAGAACAGCATTGACTTGACGAATTGAAGCCATAAATATAATTTGGCAGAAGATGTGTCGGCATCAAGAGATCAGTTTGATATGTGTCGCGGTAATGTGGAAATTGTCGTGTGCATATTTTGGGATGTCGGGAAGGTTGGTCTAATCGATTGTCAGGACGAGAAAGCTATGGCTGAAAAGATAACAAGTTTGGAAGAAGATTTGTATCTCGAAAAAAGGAAGTTGGGAGAGCTTTTCGATAGTTCGTATCCCTTAAGTATAAATCTTTGGCGAGGCCGGAAGCCCGAGGATACGGGTAAGCCTGTACTTTATCCGATTTTAAAATCATTTCTCTTGTCTAATGGAAATATTCGAGATCCGGATATTAGAACGTATAAACGAAATGGTGAAGTCTGGATAGACTCTAAATCAGGTGGGGTATCGCTCTTCGATAAACTCGGCATTCCCAATAAGAAGTGGATGTATTATAGGTTGAGTTCTAAAACGAAAATTCCAAATGGACTGTATATAGTGAAAGATAGTTTTAATAAAAAACATGAGGCTTATCATTATAGTATAAAGGCAGGTTGGGACATGCCGCTTAAGAAGTTTCTTATGCTGTTGGATGAGCTGTCGGTAGATCTTATTTTTGAGGTGAAGTGATGGAAAAATTAACGCTTTCGGATCTTTGTATTTTGATTCCTTTGCTGGAAAGAGAGTTGGAAAAAATTCATTGTGAAATAGATTCTGATGACGATGAAATATCCAATGACGCATCTGAACTTTCAGTTCCTTATGGTGCTACATCGGCCAAATTGGAGAAAATCTACAAGTCGCTCTGGTCGGAAGGTGACAATTATCCATCTTATGAGGATCTCTTAAAAAGAAAATAAATCTGACGTGTCAGATCGGGCCATGGATGGTGCATTCGTATTATCTAAAGTCGATTGACACTTTTACCAGTTTAAGGCTGGAGTCTGGGACTCTGTTGTGTCTTATTAACAGCTTGTAAGGTTGGTTACAGATATTTTCCCACGAGTGTCCCCATAACCCCAATATGCTCCTCCCCCGCATTCAGCGCCGGAATATAGTGATAACTCTCCCCGCCCGCGCTTAAGAACAGCTTTTTATTTTCCACTCCGATTTCCTCCAGCGTCTCTAGGCAATCCGCACTAAATCCCGGACAAATAACGGCGACTTTTTTTATTCCGTTTTGCGCGAGTTGCTGGAGGGTGGTGCTGGTGTCGGGTTTTATCCATTCTTCTTTGCCGAATTGGGATTGGAAGCTGGTGATATAACGGTCTTTATCCCAGCCGAGTTTTTCGGCCACCAGGCGGGAGGTTTTTTGGCAGTAGCAGTAGTAGGGGTCGCCGCCGTCGAAATAGCGTTGCGGCATGCCGTGGTAGGAGAGAATTAATTTTTCCGGTTCACCGTGTTCGGCGATATGCGCTTTTACGCTGTTGGCGAGCGCTTCGATATAAAGCGGGTGGTCGTGATAGGTGTTGATGAAATGCAATTCGGGTGTCCAACGCCAGTGAATTAATTCCTGTGCGACCGCATCAAAGGTGGAGCCGACGGTGGGGCCGGAGTATTGTGGGTAGAGTGGTAAAACAATAATTCGATTAATGCCTTCGTCCTGAAATTCGCGCAGCACTTTTCCTATCGCCGGTTCGCCGTAGCGCATGCCTAATTTTACGCGCACTTTTCCCGGGTATTTGCGCTCGAAATATGCATTTAATTTGGCGGTTTGCTCCAGGCTGATGCTCATCAGGGGCGAGCCTTGTTCGGTCCACACACTTGCATAAAGCTTGGCAGATTTTTTTGGCCGCACGCGCAGGATGATTCCGTGCAGAATCGGCCACCATTTCCATTTGGGCAGTTCGATAACCCGGGGGTCGGAGAGGAATTCTTTCAGGTAGGGGCGCAGCGCTTCGGCAGTGGGAGCAGCGGGGGTGCCGAGGTTGGTCAGCAGTACGCCAACGGTGGGCTTGTGCCGCTCGTGGAAGGTTTTGTCCTGGCCGCGATAGTTCATGAAGGCTCCCAAACATCGGTTATCGGTTGTTATGGTTCGCCATTATGCCAGAGCTCGGCAGTGCTTGCCTGGGCCGGGTTACCCCGAATGGGCGATGTTAGGCTGCGCGTGCGTTTTTCGGTTGCTGGTTATAGATTGATAAAAATATCATGGCGCCTTTTTGCGTCGCTTGGGCTGTTCGATGACCGTTGCAAATACCATATCGCTGTTTATCGCTTTGACTATTCTGGCGGTGATTCCGGGGCCGGGGGTTTTTACCATTGTGGCCCGCTCCATGGCGTCGGGCTTTTATTATGGTTTGGCGGTGGTGCTCGGCATTATTTGCGGCGATTATGTTTTTATTCTGCTGTCGGTCTACGGCTTGTCGACGCTGGCGAATACGCACAGCGGATTATTTGCCGCTATCCAATATGCGGGCGCTGCTTATTTGTTTTGGCTCGGCGTCAAGCTGCTGGTCGCAAAGCCCAATTATCAGGAAGTAAAATCCGAAGCGGAGTTATCCTTTTTTTCAAACTATCTCGCGGGCCTGATCGTTACACTGGGCAATCCCAAAGCCATTTTGTTTTACTTCAGTTTATTGCCCGCCTTTGTCGACCTGCAGAAAATTTCGCTCGCGGAAGTGGGTTTGATTTTAGTTCTGGCGGGCACGGCGGTGGGTGGTGTGGCGGTTGTCTATGCCTATCTGGCTAGCGCCGCCGGGCAATTTTTTACCAGTGAGAAAGCGTTTAAGACCATTAATGTGGTTGCGGGAATTATTATGATTGGCACAGGGATTGTGTTGGCTTTAAGGGCTTGAAGGTGTTTTTTGAATTAATTGTTGGAAGGCGGCTGTGCGCCTTTCCGATCTACGAATTCAATTTCTACGAGGGAATTTAGGGGCGCAAAGTCCGGCGTTATGCCTTGCGCTGCAATTTCCAACACAGGCGAATTCCCAATAAAACCGCCACACCAATTCCAAACACCACCGCATCCTGATAACTCGACCGCACCTGCATAAACACGTGCAGCCACGCTAGCACGGCGATCAGATAAAAGCTGTTATGCAGGCGCTGCCAGTTTTTGCCCAGGCGACGCATCATGCTTTTGGTGGAGGTAATGCCCAATAAAATCAGCAGAACAATCGCGGGCAGCGTAAACAGTATGTAGGGGCGTTTGACTAATTCGGCGGCGAACAGGGTGAAGTCGAGGCCGAGAATAAAAACCAGAAATGCCGTCATATGCGCCAGCGCATAAAACAGCGTAAATAATCCCAACATGCGTCTGTGAATCTGCAGCCAGCGAAAATGAAAATGGCGGAATTTTACTAGGCGGCGCAGCGGAGTAACGGCGAGGGTGATTAATAAAAAATAAAAGGTGTAATGACCGGTCAATAAAACAATGGTTTTCGCTGGGTCGGCGCCGAGTTGATTGGTGAGAGTTGCCCAAACCAGCCAAGTAAAAGGTGCGAGCGATAATAAAAAAGTCGCAATCCGGCGCCAAGTGACGGGCATAAAACGATTCCAATAAATAAAACGGTCTCAATAAAACGTGCGCAAATCCATGCCGTTATAAAGGCTGGCTACTTGCTCGGCATAACCGTTGAACATTTGGGTCGGAATAATATTGGGGCGCAGCAGGCCGCTCGGCAGGCGGCGCTCTTGCGCCTGGCTCCAGCGCGGGTGATCCACTTTGGGATTTACATTGGCGTAAAAGCCGTATTCTTCCGGAGCAATGGCGCTCCAGCTGGTGTAGGGCTGAGTTTCCGTCAGCTCGATTTTGACGATGGATTTAATGCTCTTAAATCCGTATTTCCAGGGAACGACCAAGCGCAGTGGCGCGCCGTTTTGGTTGGGCAGAATTTTGCCATAAAGACCAACAGCTAAAAGTGTGAGCGGATGCATGGCTTCATCCAGACGCAAGCCTTCGCGATAGGGCCATTGAATGGTGCTCAAGCGCGCTTTTTGTCCGGGCATTTCTTCCGGCCGTTTAAGCGTGGTAAACGCCACGTATTTGGCTTTGCTGGTGGGTTCAAAACGTTTTAATAAATCCGCCAGAGGAAAACCGATCCACGGAATTACCATCGACCACGCCTCCACACAGCGCAAACGATAAACGCGCTCCTCCAGGGTTACGCCTTTAAGAATATCTTCCAGATTGTATTTGCCGGGTTTGGCCACTTCGCCGGCGATCTCCACTTGCCAGGGATCGGTGCTGAGCTTGCCGGATTTATTGGACGGATCGGATTTGTCGTAGCCGAATTCATAAAAGTTGTTGTAGGTGGTGACGTGTTGATAGGGCGTCAATTCTTCTTTGCTATCTGCGGCGGGGGTGGCTTTACCGATTTGGTTTTTCAGCCAGGCAGGACCCTTGGGATCGGCGGGTGCCATATGGACAGGTTCAGCGAGTGCGCCGCCGCTGAGAGCTATAGCTCCAAGTCCTGCGGCGCCTTTCATCCATTGACGGCGGTTGAGGTACACCGACTCAGGGGTGATCTCGGATGACGGAATATCGGAAGGGCGGCGGATCAACATAAGCACCTCGGCATGCTGTGTGAAGCAACACCGGCACAGGGCCGGTGCCCTTGGGTAACTTATTCAATCATTACCCCGCCCTAAAAGACCATCACCTAATGGCAAAGTGCGGTCGCTGCGTTTTCCCAGGCTTGGACTTCATTGGGGTGCTCAAACGAGTACAGCACGGTGAGATTGGGATTGACGTTTTCCAACATGCTTTCACATTGAGCCGCACAGGGACTCATCTCGATATAGACCCGATTAACCAATCCGGCCAAGTCACCTCTGGTGGCGCTTAACTCGGTTTGCAATCTATCCAAAGCGGTTATTAAAGCGCTGGCTTCCCCGTGACAGCGCATATGAGGATTGGTGTAGATGCCTTCGCTAATGGGGTTTTGGAGCTGGCTATTGCCAAAGATGTAACGAGTATTGCCTCGGATAACCACTTCCAATAGTGCGCAGCAGGAGCGAGGTCCTATGCCGCGCATATTGTGCACGTGAAATTTTTTCAGTTCCAAACAACGTCGGACCAGCTCGTTTGTACCAACCATGTCATAAGCAACACGCTGCAAGTGTAAAGGCATGGCGATTTCCCTCCCGATGAGTTAGCAACACAGTGATGATCTGCCTGCGGGAAGGCGATGTTTGTGCGGGAACCCACTGGCGGCGGCGCCTTGATGCACCGCTTACCAAGACACGAGGCTTCACCAAGAAAGCGTGTGCTCAGGGTCCAGAGAGGAGTGCAGCAACAATCTGTGCTCTTTGATCAGTTGTTGCGGCCGGGTAGCTATGGCCTGGTAGGTCAATTGCCCTTCGCTGGCCGAATTGGCTTCCAGGCCGACCCAGGAGTCGGGCTGAGTGCTTTTGGCGGTTTGTACGCACATGGAGGCAATATCCACCACCTGATTCCAACTAAAGGCCAGTGGATCTGTGAGCAGGAAGGGGAAGCTGGCGAAGCCGATAGCGCAGTTGCAGTGAATCTCGGTTTCGTCGACTTCAAAGGCGTGTTGGCGAATCGCCTGCAGCAGGCGTTCGGCCATCAGGGGCGCGGCCTTGCGGTTGCTAAAGCGCGCGACCACCAGAAACTCATTGGCACTCCAGCGGGCGAGAAAATCCGAGCTGCGGAATACCCGCGCCATCACCCGTTTGGTCTGTACCAGCACCTTGTCGCTCGAGCCGCGGCCATAGCGCTCATCAATCTGCTGTAGGTCTCCAATAGAGAGCATAAAAAACAACAGGTCCGAGTTGGGCGGCGGTGGTTCGCCCCCTGCCCGGCCCCGGTGGGAGCGCAGGGTCAGGGCTATATCGGAATCCAGATAGGTCGTCACATAACGGCGGTTGTGCAGGCCGGTCAAAGGGTCGATCAGACTGGTGTCTTCCAGCCGCTCGTTCTGCGCTTTGAGGTGTTCCATCAAATGCGCCTTCAACAAGGCTGCGCGCGTGTGCGTGTGGAAGCGGTTGAGCGTGTCCAGGTCGACATGATCAAACGCGTCCTGGGCGGACAGGTTCAACAGACAGA
Organism: Saccharophagus sp. K07; assembly: GCF_014336955.1. Lineage (GTDB taxonomy): Bacteria > Pseudomonadota > Gammaproteobacteria > Pseudomonadales > Cellvibrionaceae > UBA5868. The sequence goes on from NZ_QRAI01000004.1 coordinate 58,561, forward strand.
GGAAACCGACCACGCCGTCCTCAAAGCGGATCGCCAACGCGATCTCTGAGCGGGTGGGCAGCAGGCTCACCAGGGCGGCGTAGGCGGCGCTTTGGGCGGTGGGTTTTAGACGGTAGATATCGGCATCGAGCTTTTCACCCTGCTCGCAATAACGGGTGATCAGGGTATGGGCGTTGACTCTCAAGTTCTGCTGTTGGGCGTAGGGCAAACCGTGGCCAGCGATGGCCTGGAATTCCAGAGTTGCTTCGTCGAGCGACCAGTAGATCGCGCGCTCGGCGCCGGGGAACAGGCGGCTGGCCTCGCGCAGCAGCACGTCGAGCAGACGGGACGAGATCACCTCCTGATTGATGGTGGCGACTATGCCGTCCAGGGTCTCCAGCACGCGGTTGGCGTGGATGACCGCCTGGGTGCGCTCGCGCACTTTTTCTTCAAAGTGGCGGTGGCTGTCGAGCAATTGCAGGTGGGTGCGCACACGCGACAGCAGTTCGCCTTTGGCGATGGGTTTGGTGAGGAAGTCGTTGGCGCCCACCTCAAACCCGTCTTTCAAATCGGCGATCAGGTGTTTGCTGGTCATCAAAATGACCGGCAGCTCTTTGAGCGGGTAGACCTCGCGAATGGCGGCACACACTTCGTAACCGCTCATGCCGGGCATCAAGCTGTCGAGCAGAACCAGGTCGAAAAAGCCGCCTTTGTGCAGCAGTTCCAGTGCCTGGGTGCCGCTGTCGGCTTCCTCTAACTGGTAACCGAGAGGCACCAGGTAATCGCGCAGAATCTGGCGGTTGGCGGATTCGTCGTCGACCACCAGCAAGCGGAATTGCCGATTTTCGCGGACTTCCTCGGTGTCGACGATCGTCAGTTTGCCGTCGGTTATGACCACTTGGGGTGTGGTTTGGGCGACGGTTTCGCGAACAGCGGGCACTGGTGGGCGCGCTTCGCCTGCAGAGCGCAGACTGAAATAGAAGGTCGAGCCGCGACCGGGTTCGGAGGTGACGCGAATCTCGCCGCCCTGCAGTTCGACCAGCTGGCGGGTCACAGCCAGACCGAGGCCGCCACTGCCGGTGCGGTGGTGCTGCTCATCGAAGAAGGAGAAGATCTTCTCCAGATTGGCTTCCGGAATACCTTTGCCAGTGTCGCTGACCGACACCCAAATCCATTCGCCGTCGTGGTGGGCGGTGACCACTATGGAACCGTGATCGGTGAACTTAATGGCGTTGCCCACCAGGTTGTAGAGCACTTGCTGCAGGCGGTTTTCGTCGGCGAGCACCAGCGGCAGAGCCGCGTCCACGTGGTTGCTCAGGTCGAGATCCTTTTTCCCCACCAGCGGCCGGCTGAGCACCAGCACGGAATCCACCAGGGCGCGCAATTCCACCGGTTGCAGTTGCACCTGCAGCTTGCGGTTTTTCAGGCGAGCGAAGTCGAGAATGTCGTTGACCAGATTGCTCAAGCGCTTGCCGCTGGCGGAAATCATCTCCAGGTTGAGGCGCATATGCGGGTTGAGCTCACCGGCGACACCTTCGAGCAGCGTGTCCGCCAGACCGATAATGCCGGTGAGCGGTGTGCGCAGTGCGTGGGAGGTGTTGGCGAGGAAGTCGTCCTTCATCTTGTCCAGCTGGCGCAGGCGTTCATTCACTTCGCGCTCGCGCACCACCTTGCGGTGCTGCGCCTGGATAAAGCTCCATACCAGCAGGCCGAGCACTGCCGTGTAAATCAAATAGGCCCACCAGGTACGCCAGAACGGCGGCGTGATGGTGATGCGCACCTCAAGCCCGTCCTCGTTCCACACGCCGTCGTTGTTGGCGGCTTTGACGCGGAAAAAATACTCGCCCGGGCTGAGGTTGGTGTAAGTGGCACGGCGCGCGTGGCCTATATCGTTCCAGCTGCGGTCGAAACCTTCCAGTTTGTAGGCGTAACGGTTGCCCTCAGGCACATAGTAATTGAGCGCTGCAAACTCAAAGGAAAACACCGCCTGGCGATGGTTGAGCACTATATGGCGCGTGGTGGTGAGGGATTCTTTGAGGGCGGAGTCTTCCGCTCCCGGCTCCTGATTTTTGTTGAATACCTGGAATTCGGTAAGCACTACCGGCGGTTTGAAGGTGTTCTGCTGCAGTTGCTCCGGGGCAAAGCGGATAAAGCCCTGGATGCTGCCAAACACCAGGTCGCCATCCCGCAACTTCAGCGCCGCGCCGTAATTGAATTTGCCGCGCGCCCATTCAGTGCCGTTGTAATTGCGTACGGTATAGGTGCTTGGGTCCAGACTGGCTAGGCCATCGGAGGTGCCCAGCCACAACAGGCCTTGTCTGTCTTGCAGGATGGAGGTGATGTTGTCGCTGGCGAGGCCGTCTTCTGTGCGAATTACCTGAAAGGTGGTGCCATTGGGGTGTAAACGGTTGAGCCCGGCGCGGGTGCCGATCCAGATTTGCTGGTCGCTGTCCTCGAAAATCGTCAGCACTACGTTATTGCTCAGGCTGAGCGGATTGCCCTCCTGGTTTTGCCAGTGGCGGAACTCGCCCGTGTGTTTGTTCAAGCGGCTGAGACCGGAGTTGGTGCCGATCCAGATCATGCCGCGTTGGTCTTCAAATAAAGACCAGATAATGCTGCCGATGGTGTGACGGGGATCTTTCTTATCGTAGGGAATGCGCTCGAAGCGGTCGTTCTGCCGGTCGTAACGGTTCAACCCGCCACCTTCGGTGCCGAACCAGACATCGCCATCCTTATCCACCAGCACGGCCCAGACGTTCGGGTGGGAAATGGCTCCTTCTTCACCAGCCTGCGCCAGATACTGACGCACTTTGCCTGTCTTGGGGTTGTAACGGTTTACCCCGCCGCCCCAGGTACCGATCCAGATGTCGCCCTCGTGATCCTGCGCCAGGGCGAGAATGGCGTCCGCGCTGAGGGATGGGCTGGAACTGGGTTCGTCAGTGGCTTTGCGCAGGTACTCATAGCGGCCATCCGGGTGGATGCGGTTGATGCCGCCGCCGTCCGTACCGACCCACAGGCTGCCGTCCTCGGTTTCGAGAAAAGCGAGCGCCGACGGGTGGTTCAGGCCACTGCGATGTTCGGGGTCGTGATGCACATAGGCCACCCACTGGGCGGCGCGATGAAAGATATTGACGCCACTGGGGAAGTTGGCCGTCCAGATATCGCCGGATTGATCTTCCATCACCCGGCGTACCACGTCGCTGCTGATCGAAGTCGGGTCGAGGCTGTTGTGGATAAAACGGCGGACCTCGAGACGATCATCGCGGATCAGATTCAGCCCGCCACCATCGGTCGCCACCCAGATGTCGCCATTCCGATCTTCCAATACATCCCAGACGATATTGCTGCCCAAACTGTCCGGCTGGCCAGGGTTATAAGACCAGGACCGGCTGACCAGGCCATCGTCCACACGGTGGACGCCGGCGTCAGTGCCCAGCCAGATTTCACCTTCGCGCCCTTGAGATATAGCGCGCACTGTGTTGCTGGCGATCCGCAAGGTTGCGTCGGCCTGGGTGTGATAGTGGGTCAGTGACTGGTCGAGCGGGTCGTAACGGGTGGCGCCTCCGCCTTCTGTACCCAGCCAGATCTTGCCGTCTTTATCTTCGAATACAGACCAGATATGCGGGTGTGTCAGGCTGTGTGGCAAAGCGGTAAAACGTCCGGTCGCTGGGTCGAGCATACTGGCGCCACCACCGAACGTGCCTACCAGTAAAGCTCCGCTGCGTGTGATTTTGACCGAGCGCACTGTGTCGTGGGGCAGACTGTGGGGATTCTTCGGATCGTGGATAAAGCGAGTGAAGTTATCGGCTTGGCGGTTAAAGCGATTTACTCCACCTTCTGTGGCAATCCACAGATCGCCGTTGGCATCTTCTGTAATGGTCCAGATGGTGTTATCGCTCAGGCTGGCGGGGTTGTCTGGCTGGTTGCGATAGACGCGAAAAGAATAGCCGTCGTAGCGCACCAGACCATTTTCGCCGCCCATCCAGATAAAGCCGATGCTGTCCTGGAATATGGCGTCTATGGCGCTGAGGGTGACCCCTGCACGGCTTTTGACACTTTCAAAGCGGGCGTGGAAGTCCTCACTACTTGCGAGCGCACTGCAGGACCACACACATAACCAGAGCAACCAACCCAGGATATGTGGATGTTTCGTGATGTATTGTCGGGAAGGTCTCAAGCGGTCCGAACCTGTGACATGAAAACAACTGAACAGACGGCCCGCGCGCCCGTTCTCCCCGTTCAGTTTAGTTCGGGTTCCCAGTGTCGGTGCAGGCAATCATCGGCTAACCGAGCGAGCCGCCCCAATATGAGGCGGCATAAAGCACATCAAGGTTTAACTGAGCGCACCATACGCACGGCAAAGAGATTTTCCCGGCTGGTACTGACGTGGTCGCCGTTGATGAAGTTGACGCCCCAAGCTGAGTAAGGGTTGAAGTTATTGGGCGATGAGGTCCAGTAACCTTTGGCCTCGGTGGCAGGGAATAGACTGAGATCAATGGCTGGGTCGAAGCAGGCTGCCTCCACGATCGAAGCCAGTTCCTTGCGATTGGGCAGGCGCCAGTCGCTATAACCTGCAAAAGACTTGGCTGCTGCTGCAGCTTTTATAGCGTCGGGCCAGGTGAACTCCGCCGCTTTGCTTTCGTCCCGCACGCAATTGCCGTTTTGCCATTGGTAGCCGAGGGAGCAGCGCATCCACATAAGACCGGTTTTGGTATCCACGGCGACGCCGTTGTCTTCTGCAATCACAGCGCTCGAATCAAAGGTCCGGCGCAACAGCGTATTGCACTCAGCGGCGGCGCTCAGCGCAGCGAAAGTCAGGGCGCAGGCTGTCAGGGTTCGCATCAGGCTTTTCATTGTTGACCTCCTCTTACCAAACGCACGTGAGACGCATCGCCTTTATTGGTGAAGCTCGCACTGCCATCACTGAAATAGATGTACCACGCGCGCGACGGGTCGCGTGCCAGTGACTGGTTGGTGAAGAAGCGCGGTTCCTTGACGTCCGGGAAGTAGGCTGTGTCCACGGCGGGAAGCGCGTTGGACATAACCACGATGGAGGATAACTCGGCCACTGAGGGCAGACGCCAGTCGGAGAAGCCGCACAAGGAATTCTGGTTGACCCAGTTGACGAAGCTCTGGGTGTCGCAGCTGTCGGTGCCGCAGGTGCCGCTGCTGCTCTGGTCCGGGAAAGCGCCGTTGTATTCATCGCCGTCCAGCACCCAGCGGTAGGTGTGTCCGGTATAGCGGGGATGACTGGGATCGCTTTCTTTGATCTCCCAAATCAGGCCGGTGACGTTATCGCGCACACAGGACCAGCGAGTGCCTTCCGCCTCTGTGCCAGCGGGATCCCAGCTACCATCCTGAATGGCGAGTGGCGCGCCGGTGCTGTCCAGTTTAGTCCAGTCGAAGCCGGCCACGCCGCCACCGGTTTTGCTCAAGGTGCCTTGCGCGGCGGCCAGGTCTCGACCGTATTCGGCGTCTTGTCCGGGCAGTTCCGCTTGCGGGCAAGGCTGTTCGGTCGTTTCCGGGCCGGCGCACAGGACAAGCCCCGTGTCATTTAATTGGCCGACTACTGGATAGTCTTTGTGATGGTCATGATTGTCCTCAGGGGGATTGGAGCCGCCGGAAGTGCCGTCATTGCCGTTACACCCCCATAAGAGAGCTAAGGCTAATGGCCAGACTGGCCGTAAGAGTACGGATTTATTCATTTTATATAGACCCTTTCTATCGGAGTGACGCAGTTAATTGTCTGCGCGGATGCCTAAAAAGCGCAGAGATTGTTCCGAAAAACCGCACCGAACGAAACCCCTTCGATCGGGTGTGACTTGTGTCGCGTAGCTTAACTTAGGTCCTTATTAGCTTTAGTGCGACAAAGCTCTCAAAATTCACAGTTTAATTATTAGCCGGTCGTAGATGACCATAAGTCAATCGTATAATCGAGTCCCGAAAGCTAACTGAACAATCTTTGTACAGGGTGTGAAAAGGTTGCTCAGGTCTGGGTGGGTGTGAGATGGGAAGGATGGCCGAGAAAGGAATGTGGTGGTGTGGCTATTAAATCCTCACGCGCTTTAACGCTGTTTATTCTAATTCCAACAAGGTAGCAGATTATGTTTGCAAAACAGTCACTGTCCGAGTTCATCCGGACCCTGAAACTGGCTGGGGTGTTGGTGTCGGCCGCCGCACTGTTCGCTTGTGGCGGCGGAGATCCCGGTCCAGACGAACCTCCGGTCGGTTCTTCCTCCTCTTCTTCTTCATCCTCAAGTTCAGGCACATCCAGTTCCGGTGGTGTGCGCTTCGAAGATGCCGATTTGGCCGCGGGCGAACAGAAGTTCAATCAAACCTGTCTTGCGTGCCATAGATATGAAGGCAACGGCAGCTTCACCTCCGCTGGTGAAAAGCCGCGCTTCAACCTCAATGACATCATGGCCAAACGCGGAGGTTTCTCCGGTTTAGCGTCTTATATCGCCACCTATATGCCCTTAACCAACCCGGGTTCATGTCCTGGTGAGTGTTCGGTGAATACGGCTGGTTACATGGTGAGCCTGACCCGTCAAGAAGATAAGCCGGTCGCGTGTGATTCGTCCGAGCCATTGACTTACGGCATGCGCACCCTGCGCCTGTTGACCCAGCGTGAATACAAAAACTCGCTGATCGACTTGGGCCTGGCCTCCGAAAGCGACTTCTCTGAAGATCTGCTGCCGCCAGACTCACCGCTGACAAAAAGTTCTTACCCCATCCACGTCCACGCATCCGTTGCGGTTGATGAAGCCCGTAACAACATGCTGGTCAATGCGGCCGAGAAACTGGCCCCGGCTGCTGCTACCCGCGTTCGTCAGACCACCGGTTGCGGCACCAATGCGAACAACTGCGCGAACTCTTTCTTGAGCCTCGCAGAGCGCATTTTCCGCCGTCCTTTGACTTCCGCCGAGCAAAATACCTACCGCAAATTCTTCACCGATTACGGTGCAGAAGAAGGTATGACATTGGCGCTGACTGCAGCCATGACATCACCTCAGTTCCTGTATCGCTCCGAGCTGGGTATTCCGGTTGCTCAGGCAATTCAGCGCAACATGGACATCGGCAGCATCAATGGTCAGAGCAAATTGCGTCTGGCTGATGCCGACGCTTATGTATTGGATAACTACGAGTTCGCAGCCTTGCTGGCATACACCTACACCGGTAGTACTCCTGACCAGACTTTGATGCAGGCTGCTCGTAACAACCAGTTGTCCACTGAGTCGCAGATCAACCAGCAAATCGATCGCTTGTTACAGACCTCTCGCGGTCGCGAACAAGTGGGTGAGTTCGGTGGTAACTGGATGCGCGCTGACGACGTATTGCGTCAATCTCGCTCCGCCTTCCCAGAGTTCACTGCCGACATCAAGAAAGACATGGCTCGTGAAGTGCGCGAACTCTTCAAGCACGTGTTCTTCAACGACCTGCCCTACGACCAGTTCTTGGGTGGTGACTTTGCCGTGGTCAACCGTCGTCTGGCTCAGTTCTACGGAGTCAACAACTTCAACGGTTCCGACAGCGACTGGAAAGCGATTTCCATCCCGAATCGCGGTGGTGTGATTACCACTGGTGCATTCATGGCGGGTAACGCAGACGACGTGGCTTCTGGCCCGATCAAGCGTGCCGTTGACGTGCGTGAATTGATGTTGTGTCACCACATAGGTGCGCCACCGACCGACCTGGGCAGCTCTCTGGAGCGCGACCGTCTGAAACAAGAAGCCTTGGAACTCGAAGCCTCCGGCATCATGACCAGCCGTATGTACTTCGAAGCCATCACCAAGTCTGAAGACTGTCAGGTTTGCCACAGAACCATGATCAACCCATTGTTTGGTATGGAAGACTTCGACCAACTCGGCCGCTACCGTACCCACATGAAAGGTATGGGTGTGAACGGTGTTGACGGTCTGCCGATCGACACTGCAGGTCAGTTGATTGGTCTGAGCGATCTGTATGACTTCGACAACGTGATTGAATTTAACGGTTCTAAAGACCTCGGTCAGAAGATCTCTAAATTGCCGGCAGTACGTGAATGTTTGTTGGTCAACACATTCCGCTTCACCACAGGCTTGCCTTTGGACAAGGAGAACTATTCTCGTCAAAACGGTGGCCAGGTCGATGAGCCCATCAAGCTCAGCGACGATCAGCAAAGCAATTTTGCGTGCGTGAAAGACCAGTTGCGCAGTACGTTCGAATCTTCGAATGGCAGCGTCAGAAGCGTTTATCGCAAGATCGGTACTCTTGATCTGCTTCGTTTGCGCAAACCAATCGATCGCGCTTACGTTAACTGATGGCTTTTGGGAATAGATCAATGAACAAGATAGCTGAAAGAACATTGAAACAAATCAACAAAGACCGCCGTCGGTTTTTGGAAATGTTGAGTAAGGCAGGGGTTTCGACCTCTGTCCTCAAAGCGTCCAGCATCGCTGGCGCCATGATGGGTGCGCGTTTTGCGGAAGCTCAAGAAGCCCGCAAACTGATCCTGATTTATCACCCGAATGGTTCGCCAAATGGTCGTTACTTGAACGGCATTGGTATCCGTCCGTTCCAGCCCTACAGCAGCTCCGTTGCAACCCTGGAAATGACCATTTCCAACCCCGGTGGTCACGGTAACTTGTGGCTGGCGGCTGGTGCTGCGTCCTACAACAGCAACGATTCCAACTCCAGCAGTGTGAACATGCAGGTTGCCAAGGTGATCGGTAACCTCACGCCGTTCCGCTCCATTCAGTTGGGTGTTCAGTCTCTGAACGAAGCGGGTATTGACCGTCTGAACGGCGCGGCCGTAACGCGCATCAACAGCCCGCAGACTGCATTCCAGCAATACTTCAGTGGCGGCGCTGGCGGCGGCTCGAACAACGGCGGTGGCGGCGGCGGTCCTAGCGTTTACGACAAACGCCGTAGCGTTCTCGACGCCAATAAGCAAGGTCTGGATGCGTTGTTGAACTCCAACGTATTGGGCGTGGAAGAGCGTTTCAAACTGGAAGGTCACCTTGAAGCACTGGAAATCCTGGAGCGTCGTATCGCCCAGGAAGAACAGCGCGATAACCAAGGTGGCGGCGGTGGTGGCGGTGGCGGCGGCAACGCTTGCTCCAACCCCCAGGTGGCTACCAGCAAATCCGCGTTGCAAGAATATAAAGCGCAAGGTGATATCGCCGTTGCTGCTCTGGCGTGCGGCTTGACCAACGTGGTGTCTATCCAGTTCAGCGAAACTCAAGCCAGCTGGATTCCGAATGACGGTACTTCAGACGCCGTGCCTTGGAGTGCGGATCACCACCAAGCCAACCACGGTAATGGTCCCCAGCACCTGCCAGCAATCCTGGAGTATATGAACAAGGGCGTCGCCCACATTATCTCCAAGCTGCAGGCTGCGAACCTCTACGACAAAACCGTCGTGCTGGTGATCAGTGAAATGGGTGACGGCCAAGACCACTCTGCAGGTAATGGTCCGATCACGGTTGCAACTGGCATTTCAGGTCTGAGAGCCGGTTCACGCAACGTCGGTCAAAACCACTACGCGGTGTTCGCAGACGTATACAAACTGCTCGGATTGCAATCCTCTGTGGGCGGTATGCTAGCCAACTACGGCTCTGGTGGCATTGTCGCCTAATTCGGTTTACCGAAACACAAAAGCCCTCTTCGGAGGGCTTTTTTTTGTTTTTTACTGGGTGAGGGCGCGCAATTGGACAGGCGCGAAAAAAAGGCGATTCAACCGAATCGCCTTTTTATTTTTTTTTGCATAGACATGCTCTTCTCAGGATCAAATATCGCCCTCACCTAAATTTGAATTTGAAGAGGAGTTGGATTGTGCCGGTTGCAACTACGAACCTATAAACACTCTTTTTCCAGGAGATTGGAATTGCGTCTATTGCGGCGTGCAAACTTCCAAATCCCCTCTCCCTCTGGGAGAGGGTTAGGGTGAGGGGAATACGCAGAGGTCTCGGGAAAATCAGTCAACTATGTCAGGAAAAGACATTATTTTTTAGATTTATCACTCTCGATTTATAAATCCAAAGTCACACCCGCCACAATTTGCCTGCCCTCCCCGCGGTTAAAGCGCATACCCGCGACTACATCCGAATAATATTCATCGTCCAATAAATTTTTCACGCTGAGCTTGAAAGCCAAAGGCACGCCCGCCAGTTTGGTGAAATATTGCAGATTGGCTTCCAGGGTATAAAACGCATAAATGGAAAAATCGTTGCTGTGATTGGCGTAGCGCTGGCCGACATAATGACCACCAATGTTCAGCGATAAGGATTTAAACGGCTCGTGATGTAAAAAAAGACTGGCGGTTTGTGGACTGGTGGCTGCTGGTGTATTTCCTCGGTAAGGACCGTAGGTCAATTTATTATCCTGCGCGGAAAATGAACCCATAAACTGCGTCCGGAAAGAAATTTGCGCGGTGAAATCCATTTCGATTCCATAGACGCGCTGACCGTATTCCTGCCAGGAAAATTGCTTGATCGATACTTCGTCGATCCAATAAATATTGTTTTTATTGATGCGATAGGCGGCAAAGCCCGCGAGTATTCGACCATTCCAAAAATGACCTTTGATACCTGCTTCCCATTGATCGGAGAGTTCGGGCTCATCGATCGGATCGCCCAGAATGGCTTTGGCCTGATTGGAACGCAACCCCTGCGCGTAATTGCCGAACAACTGAATGTCATCCGTGATTTGATAGTGGAAGCCGGATTGCAGCCGAATTTTTTGCACGGGTTTGAACGACATTTCGGTATCTGTGGCAAAAATTTCGCGTGTCGTTTCAATTCGGCTCAAACGCGCACCGCCGGTCAGACTGAATTTGTCGTTGATTTCCAGGGTATTTTGCAAATAAATTCCAAATTCGTCGGACACTTGCCGATATTCGGATATTTCGAGATTGCCCGTGGGTCTGTCAGGGGAAAATAAAATATTGAATAAATAGACCAGCGAAGGAAAGTTCGACTCCGTCCAGGTTTGGCCAGATAAGGGCTGGCGACTTTCTATGGTATAGGATTGAAAAATATCCTGGCGATGCCAGTCAGCGCCAAGATGGATATGATTGGGCAAACCCAGCAGGGAAAAACTGCCCTCCAGTTCAACGCCCGATTGCATGCCGGTTTCCGAGGATTCTTCATCGTAAATACTGCGCACTGTGCCGAGCGATAACAGCGGATCGTAAGGATTCTGCGGATTATTGCGGTATAAAACCGGTATGGCTATCTGGCTGCCCGGAATCAACATCATATAAAGGTTTTGTAATTCTTCCGATTTCAGCAGCAGGTCGGATGCAAGATAATCCATGGTGCCGCGTACGCCGCGCCGCTCTTCATCGCGCAGGAAAAATTTACCTTTTAAACGCCAGCCGGAATCTTCCGCATCTCCAGGAAAAAATCGTATGGCGTTGATATGGAAAAGATGCCGATCGGCGGAAAAATATGGAGTCGCATAGCGGGCCATTTGATCGAAATTGGCGCCGGGAAAATTGTCTTCGGGAACAGGTATCAAAACCTGAAAATCGTCTACCGCTCGTTGTTCGGTCTGCTGAAATTCGTAGCCTATATCGACCAGGCTTTGATTATCGATTTGCCATTGCAGAACCGGTGCGAATAGGCGTTGTTGCAAATCATTGATGTCCGCCGCTTCAGCGCGCTGAAAATTGACAAGATTGGCGCGGAAGCGAAATTTATCGTCGAGCAAATGATTGCTGATATCGGCGGAGAATTTTTCCCAACCGTTATTGCCAACAGAAAAATTGAGTTGCGTCAAAGGTTCATCGAGCGGCCTTTTTCTCACCAGATTGATCATGCCCCCTGGTTCTCCCTGGCCGTAGCGAATGGTTGAAGGGCCTTTTAACACTTCTGCGTGTTCAATATTGTCCGGCAAAAAACGTCCGCCAGTGCTGTTTTCCACGCGCAAGCCGTCGACATAGACCGCATGCCGCGGAAATCCGCGCATATAAAAGTCGTCGTTGCTATCGCTGCGTCCATCGGCCGGGGTGATGCCGCTGCCATTTTTGAGCAGGTCGGAAATATCCAGCGGCATTTGATCCTGAATTAACTGCGATGGCAAAACCGTGTGAAAACGCGAATTGTCGTAAACCACTGAACCATTTTGCAGTTGGCTGTTGGTCAAGGTGTTGTAGCGATAGGGATAGGAGGGTGCGTAAACCAAAACTTCTTCAATGCGAGTGTTATTTTCCGCTGCGACATTTGCACCAGGTTCTGGTGCGGGTTGCGTATCCTCGCGGGGGAAAATTCGGAAGGAATTGGTCGCGTCGTCGTAGCGAAAATCCAGCGGCGCCTTGGCAAGCAATTTTTGCAGCGCCTGCTGTGGCGTATGCGGGCCAATAATAGGCGTGGAATTATAGCCATCCAACCATTTTTGATTGACCACCACCGTCACCTCGGCCTGCAGTGCGAGTTCGATTAAACCCGTCTGCAACGGCTGACCGGGTAAATCGAAATGGCGGTAGCTGGTGGGTGCTTCTGCGCAGGCGAATGAAGGGCAAAACAGTGCGGCGCACAGCAGCTTGGGGCGGAGCGCAAAAGCACGCCCGCGAATATTCCGTGACATAACCAGTACTCAATTTATTTTTATTTATTCCGCTGCGCGCAAAATCAGAGTTGCATCGTCCTGTGGATCGGGCTCGACCTTGAGCCCCAATGCGGCGGCAAGCGCTTGTGCGGTGGCGTTGGCATCTTGCAGTTGTAGCACAGCGCTGACTTGCAGGTCGCTCAAGGCGTGATCGGCAACCACAATGCGAAGGGATAAATAGCGATTCAGGTCTTCCACGACCTTTTGCAGAGATTCACCGCGATAAATCAATTGTCGCTGGCGCCAGGCGAGCGCGGCCTGGGCGTCAATGGGGAGGGCTGCGGCACCGGGCAGTGCATTGCGCAGGGTAAGTTGTTGATTCGCCGTTAAGGTGATAGCGGGCTCAAAGCGGGCGTCCTCATCCAGAGGGTTTTGCGACAGGCCAACTTTGCCTTCCAGAACGGTGACGATCGAATCCGTGCCGGTGGCGCGCACGGAAAATTGCGTGCCCAGAACGCGTACGGTGCCGTCGTTGGTGTGGACATCAAAAGGGCGCTTGGGATCGGAGAAAACCTCAAAAAACGCTTCCCCTCGCAGCAAATACACTAGGCGGCGTTTGGCGTGCAGCTCCACCAGCACTTCGCTATCGGTGTTAAGGACCAGACGGGAGCCATCTGACAGCAGCAATCCCCGCTGCTCGCCCACCAGCGTTTGTGCGTTGAGATATTCCGGCTCAGGCGCGCGCAGGAAAAATAACATGGCAACCAACGCGATGCAGGTGACGGCCAACCCCAGGGACCAGATTACATTGCTATGACGCTCGGGTTTGATGTTCTCGACATAGCGCAGAACCTCGCCTCTCCGCCACAGATCTTCGGCTTTGATATACGCGGCCTGGTGCAGAGGTGAGGCGTTCAGCCAGGCAAAAAAGGAATCCTTCTCCGACTCGCCGAGATCGGGAGAATTAAGACGTACCAGCCAGCGGATAGCAGCCTGTTCGGCTTGTTCGGCTTCGCGCGATCGCTTTGGTCGGATCATGAGATATTGGCCACGTAAAGTTCGCTAAAAGACATGACACCGCACACGCGGCTCACCTCCATCAAGCAGAGAAATCTTCTCGCAATGCTTCTCGCAAATACTGCAGCGCTTTAATCATATGCTTTTCCACGGTGCTGACGGGAATGCCCAATTCTTCGCTGATTTCGCGATAGGTTTTGTCTTCCATACGACTCAATAAAAAAGTGCGCCGGTATTTTGGGGAAAGCCCGTGCAGCACCTGCCGCAGTTTTTCCAAGTCCCGCTGTGACGAATAAGCGCGGTGTGGTGACGCGGCATCATCCGCTTCTTCCTCGTGCTCTTGAGTTGCAACATAGTGATTGTGATGGTGCTGTTTGCGAATGCGGTTGAGCGCGAGATTGCAAGCGGTTTGATATAGATAGGCTTTGGGGTTGTCGAGCTGGGCGGTATCCACCGAGCGCAGAACATTATGGAAGGCATCTTGGACTATGTCTTCAGCATCGTGGTGGGCATCAAATCGATGGGCAATAAACCTTTGCAAGTCTTTTTGATAACGCTCGAAAAGGGATTGAAGGTGATAGCGCTTGTTCATACTGCTCAGGGTTTGCCCATCTGGCGTGCGGCAGCATCGTAGCAGGTGCCACAGAAGGCAAACAAGCGCGTGGCGAAACGGCGATCCAGGATGTGACGCTGTTATGTGTGATTGTGCGTCAGCACGGCCAGAAACGGCGCTGTGGGTTTGTCGATCCAGTGGGAGTTGGCGACACCGGCGATGGTGAAGCCGAGTAGGACCAGAACGATTAACGCGGATCGGGCGATGGATTTGTGGGGGCGTCGATAAATAGCCGGTTCTGGTTGCAGTAACAAATGTTTGGGTATGCGGCGAGGTTTTTGAAAACACATAAAACAATCCTGCACGGTCAGTGGATTTGCTTAACAGCATTGCAAAGCAAATCGGTGGTGCCAGTGCAGGAACTGGGCAATGGCCAGATCAATTGTGGCGAATTGTGTTCCTGGCCCTAGCTCTCATAAGCGTTGATCAACGTCTCCAGATCAATTCGCTGCATACGCATCAGCGCTGTCATCATGCGGGCAATCCGCTCTTTTTCCCCTTTGGTCAAAAGTGTCATCAGCTGTTGTGGCACCAGTTGCCAGGACACGCCAAACCGATCTTTCAACCATCCGCACTGCTCCGGTTTGCCACCGTCGCAGAGTTTGTCCCAATAAAAATCAATTTCCTGTTGCGTGGTGCAGGTAATCACAAAGGAAATGGCGGGGGAAAAACTGAAAAAAGGACCGCCGTTCAAAGCGGTGAATTCGCTGTTGTTAAGTTCGAAGGTGATGGTCATAACACTGCCGGCGGGAGCTGGCGCGCCTTCACCGTAGTAGGTTGTACTGAGAATGCGCCCGCGGGGAAAAACCGACAGATAAAACCGCACTGCCTCTTCCGCATTATTGTTAAACCAGAGACACGGGGTTATAGGCTGCATGGCATGGCCTCTCAAAGTGGTGATGTACACCTTAGTCGCTTAGAGAGGCGGTAAATCGACAGGAGGAAGCTCGCGGCCAAGCCGCGAGCGGAGGGCTGATCAGGAGTTTTTGGCTTTGCCTTTGAAGATTAATTTGCGTCCCAAAATGCCCAGGCCAATGAGGATGTAAACGCCGAATTTTTTCAGAAACACTAGCGCCAGTGCGAGGAATCCGGTTTTTGCCAGAACTTTGCCGGCGACCAGGGCGCCGAGTCCGTAGGCGGCAACTTTATCGAGATCCGGATTGAAGTCCGCATAACGCGAGCCTTGATCAAATTCCGCCATGGCCAGCACCGCATCCAGGTTCTGATCGATCACCGCTTTTTGTTCCATACCGGCGATAAAGTTGAGTACCAGCACGCCTTTGCGGCCCAATACCCGGATGTTGTAGTTCAAGGTGTTTTCGCCCATGTCGCCGAATTTCAATTCCTTGGCCCAGTGCAGTTTGTGGGTGGCTTTATCGTAAAACGGCGGAGATGCCCAGCCGACCAATTCGATAGGCTCATAACCCGCCTTCACCCGCTCTTTGCTGGCTTCTGCAGTGTCGGCTTTCATTTGTTTGAGAAGTTCCTGGTAATCGAGACTGTCGGCATCATCATCGGAGACGTAACCGTCTTGTTCGTATTCAATGGTGACCGCCCAGGATTCCGCCTCGAAAGGCGTGACATCGGCCGGCATCAGCATGCCCAGGGTATCCTGCCCCGGTGGGTTGCCCCACACTTCCACCAGCACTTTTTCCGCATCTTCCGCGTTTAAGTAATAGAAACCCTCGGGTACATGCAAAGTGGCGCCCGCCTCCGGCAGTTTGATCTCGCCGGTCTGGCGCTTCAGTGACGACCACAGGTTCATGGCCCACAGGAGAAATTGGTCGTCTTCGGTCATAGCCGCAGTGGTGTCTTCTTCGCTGAGTTGATCCGCTTGCGGAAATTCCGCGCGGGCTGTCGCGGTGACGGTGAGCAGAAGCAGGGTGAGTAAGAGGCGAAGTGTCATGTGCCGTTCCTTATGTGTTGGCCGAGGGCGTGCGACCTTAGGGTGTAGCAATAAGGTCAGTTATTAACCGTAGATGCGATGGAGGGGCTGCAAATGAAGAAGATGGAATGCCTTCCCTGGAGTCGTCGCGTAAAAGGTCTGGTGAAATTATAGACGGAGGACAGATCTGTCAATTGTGCCCGGCGCCAGGTCAAGACCGGCTGCGGCGCATCATCAGAATCACGGGAATAATCGAAACCAGCACCAGCGTCAGCGCTGGCAGCGCCGCCCTCTGCCATTCGCCCTCGGAAGTCATCTCAAATACCCGCACCGAAAGCGTATCCCAGCCGAAGGGGCGCAGCAGCAGGGTGGCAGGCATTTCTTTCATCACATCCACCAGCACCAGTATCAGCGCGGTCATCAAACTGGGGGTGAGCATCGGCAGGTACAGCCGCCGAATCACCTGCCATTGGCTATGGCCGAGGCTCTGCGCTGCTTCTTGCAGTTGCGGGCGAATGCGTTCCAAGCCGGATTGCACAGGGCCGAGGCCGACGGAAAAAAAGCGAATGACATAGGCGACGATCAACGCTGCTACGCTGCCCAGCAGAATTTGCCCCGCCACCTGGCCATTTGGCAGAAAGTGGCGCAACAGCGGCCAGAGCACTTCGCGATCCAGCAGGGTAAACACCATCATCACCCCTACCGCCAACACCGAACCGGGCAGCGCATATCCCAGAGAGGTCAAACGAATCACATGGGCGATCCAGCGGGAGGGGCTTAAGCGCTGGCCAAAGGCGACCAGCAGCGCCATCAGCGCCACCAACGCGGCGCTGATGGCGCCGAGCAGGAAGGTGTGTTTCATCAATTGGAAAAAGCGGGCGTCTAAGCCGGCAAAACCGGTTTTGACCACCCACAGCGCCAACTGGCAGAAGGGCACCACAAACGCCAGCAGCAATATCAAGGCGCAATAACAACAGGCGAACCAGCCGCGCCAGCCTGCCAGGCGAATGCGTTCGTGGCGTTTATGGTTTTGCTGATGAACCCGTCCCCGCCCGCGCGCCTGCTGTTCCACCACCAGCGCCAGAGCGACAAACATCAACAACAGGCTGGCCAACTGCGCCGCCGCCTGCAGGTTGAAAAAGCCAAACCAGGATTTGTAGATCGCGGTGGTGAAGGTGTCGTAATTGAACACGGCGACCGCGCCGAAATCCGCCAGGGCTTCCATCAGCGCCAGAGCCGTTCCCGCCACTATGGCCGGCCGCGCCATAGGCAGCACCACACGGAAGAAACTCGCCCAGGGGCTGAGTCCCAGAGAGCGGGCGGCGTCGGTCAGGCTACGCCCCTGCTGCAAAAATGCGCTGCGGGCGAGCATATAGACGTAGGGATAGAGTACCGCGCCCATCACCAGAATCACCCCGAGCGGGCTGCGGATGTCCGGATACCAGGCTTGCGGGCCAAAGAGCGAGCGCCACAGGGTCAATACCGGCCCGCTATAACTCATCAGGCCGAGGGCGACAAAGGCGACGACATAGGTGGGAATGGCCAGCGGCAGTACTAGCGCCCAGTCCAGCCAGCGGCGGCCAGGAAATTCGCACACGGCGGTCAGCCAGGCCAGGCTGACGCCGATCAACATCACCATCACGCCGACACCGAGCATCAGCATCAGAGTATTGTTCAGCAGGCGGGCGAGGCCAGTGGCGATCAGGTGCTGCCAGACATCCACCTGGGCGGATTGCCAGCTGAAAAAAATCACTAGCACCGGCATCAGCACCAGTCCGGCCATCAGCCAGATAGGCAGCTGCCACCAGCGGCTATGCAGCGACACGGAGGACATTTGCAGAATCAGCGCCGCAGCATCGAGGAAAGGCGGTCATTCATGCAATCAACGATAACCCGCGCGATCCATCAATTTCACGGCATCGGCCTGCAGGTAACCGGTGGCTTCGACATTGACCAGGTCGCCGTAGAACTCACCCCAGGCCTGGACCAGAGGGGACGGTTTCACTTTTGGGTTGACCGGGTATTCCTCATTGGCTTCAGCAAACATGTACTGGGCTTCTTCCTGGGACAGCCACTCCAACAGCTTTTGCGCTTCTTCCGGATGCTTGGCGTGTTTGGTGATGCCCGCACCGGAAATGTTCACATGCACGCCCCGGTCAGCCTGGTTGGGCCAGAAAACCGCTAGGGGGATAGAGGGATTTTCCTTCTGCATACGGCCAAAATAGTAAGTGTTTACTATGGCCAGGTCGCACTGGCCAGCAATAACGGCTTCCAGGGCGAGGGTATCGTTGGAGTAGGGGTCGGTGGCGAGATTGTCGACCCAGCCGCGGATCACTTTTTCCGTCTGCTCTTCACCCAGGGTATTGATCATAGTGGCGACCAGACTCTGGTTATAGACCTTTTTGGAGGTGCGCAGACACAGGCGGCCCTTCCATTTGGGATCGGCCAGGTCTTCGTAAGTAGAGAGTTCTTCCGGCTTCACGCGCTCGGTGGAATAGACGATGGTGCGAGCGCGGGCGGACAGGCCGAACCACTGGTTGTTGCTCGCCTGCAGGTGGTTGGGAATATTGGCTTCCAGAATGGGGGAATCGATGGAGCGCAGCAGGCCTTTTTGCGCGGCGTGCCACAGGTTGCCGGCGTCCACCGTGATCAACATATCCGCCGGGGTGGCTTCGCCTTCATTCTCCAGGCGCGCGATCAGAGGACCGGCGCCGTCAGTAATAAAGCGGATATTGACGCCGGTTTCTTTGGTGTAGAGGTCAAACAGCGGCTTGATCAAGTGCTCAACGCGTTCGGAGTAAACCGTAATCTCAGGCTTTTTGGCGGCGGGACTGGCTGTTTCTTTTTTGTCTGTGCATCCGCTCAGTGCCAAAACAACGCTGGCGGTAACGGCTGCTGCCGTGCCCAAAAATCTCATGATTAACCCCCAAGAAAACGCGACACAAAATATGCAAATAGTAACCATTTGCAACAAGCGCTGCAAACCGGCTGGTGTGATGCTGTTCAGAAGCTGCGTTGTACCGGCACAGAATAAAGTGGGCTAGCGCGGAGATGAAATCCATTTCGCTGCTCTAACTTCTTGTTGGTTCAAACCTTTTATCTGACTCGCGAGTGAATGGCTTAGAATGGCGGTCCTTTTTGCCCCTACCTTCCTCTCCATGGAGAACCCAGGCGTATGAAAACCTTGTTGCGTTCGCTGTTGATTCTGGTCGGTTTGGTCGCGGTACTCCTGCTGGCTGTGGTGGTGCTGGTTTTTACCCTCGATCTCAATCGTCTCAAACCCTTGCTGGAAAGGCAGGCCGCAGAGCGGGGCATTGAATTGCAGATCCCCGGGGACATCAGTTGGAAGCTGTTTCCCAATCTGGCGCTCAGCCTGGGTGCACTCAATATTCACAGCATGGAAGACAAAACGCTGCTGGCGGCGGTAAATCAAGCCGATGTCTCCGTGCAATTGCTGCCGATTTTTAAACGCCAGATCCTGGTGGACGGCATCCGCTTGGATGGCCTGGAAGTGCACTATGCCGTAGATGAGCAAGGCAAAAGCGCCTGGGAAACCATTGGGGGTGATGGCTCAAAGCCAGCCGAGCCGCAAGCTGAACCCGACGATGCAGGCGCGCCGACCGAACTGGCCGTCGAGCGTGTGGATATCACCAAGCTGAAGCTGTTTTACACCAATGCGCAGACGGGCGACCGCGCGGAAATCCAGAACCTAAATCTGCAAGCCCGCAATGTGGCCTTGGAAGGACAGGCCTTTCCGCTCAAGCTGGAACTCGACGCCAAATACAACGATATGCCGAACACCCATGTGGTGTGGGATGGCCCTGTGGCGGTCAACCTGGATGCGCAAACCCTGAAAGTGACGGACGCGAACCTCAATATCCAGGTCGGCGCCGCCAAGCTGGTGGCTGCGCTGGCGACTGATACCTTCTGGGGTGAACCCTTAACCAGCAAGGGCCAAATCAAACTCGATCCCACTGCCCTGCCCCCGCTGCTGCGTGCGCTGGAGATCGAACCGCCACAAACCGCCAATCCCAAGGCGTTGCAACAGGTGGGCGCGACCGTCACCTACAATTTCGGGCCGGATTCTTTAACGCTGGAGCCGGTGTCCTTAACCGTGGATGGCACACGCATCGATGGTCAATTGCAGGTGAAGAATTTCGATAAACCAGCCATAGTCACTGGCTGGCAGGGCGGCTCTCTAGTGCTCGACGATTATTTGCCGCCGGAATCCGAGACCGAAGAAACCGCTGCGGCGCCGGAAACGCCACCGCAACCCTTGCCGTTGGAAACCCTGCGCGATTTGAATCTCAACGCTAAAGTCGGTTTTGAAAAGCTCACCTATAAAGGCTTGCCAATTAACCAGCCACAACTGCAGGTCACCGCCAATGGTGGATTGATCAAACTGGACACGCTGAGTTTGCAAACCGCAGACGGCAAAGTGACCGGTGAAGGGCAATTGGATGCGCGCGGTGCGGAAGCGCAATTGCGCATGGATGTGCAGTCGCAAGGCGTCGATTTAGGCACACTGCTTAAAACCTTTGCCGATCTGGATAAAGTGACCGGCAAAGCGTCCGCCACTGCCCATATCACCAGTCGCGGTGCAACCGATAAAGCCTTGCTGGAAGATAATTTAATTGTCGAAGCCACGGCGCAATCGGAAGAATTGCGCGTGGTGCCGATTAATATCGAAGAACAATTTTGCCGCGCCATTTCCATTCTGCAGCAACAATCCTTGCCGGAGAATTTAGAGTGGCCGGATATGACGCGATTGGAACCGGTAAAAATGCAATTGCGCTATGCAGAAAAAACCTTAAATCTGCAACAGCTCAATGCCACCATCGCCAATTTAATCAGTACCGCGAGCGGATTTTTTAAAGTCGATACCGGCGAATTTAATGTGCCGTTTTCTCTGTCGCTGGGTGAATTTGCCAATAAAGTGGAAGGCTGTTTACCCATCGATGAAAAATGGCGCAAACGCGCGCTTCCGATTCGCTGCAAAGGTTCTTTGGAAAATATCGGCCCGACCACCTGTTTGCCAGATACGCAATTGCTGACGGACTTGGTGAAAGACCGCGTGAAAAGTGAAGCCAAAGAAAAAATCGAAGAGGAAAAAGATCGTCTGGAAGACAAATTAGGTACTAAAGCCAAAGATTTATTGCAGGAAAAACTGGGCGAAGAAAAAAGCAAAAGTACGGAGCAGTCCGTGCGCAATTTGCTTGATCAATTTAAAAAGAAAAAAGAGCCTGAGCCTGCAAAGCAATAATCACCGAATATTGAATTGGGTTACATGAGTCGAATATCCGCATGAGTCGAACCTTCGCACAACGTCTGCTGCGTTGGTTCGACCAACATGGCCGCAAACATCTGCCCTGGCAAAATCCCATCACTCCCTATCGCGTCTGGGTGTCGGAAATCATGCTGCAGCAAACTCAGGTGGATACGGTGATTCCGTATTTCGAGCGGTTTATGCAGAGTTTCCCCAGCGTCAAACATCTCGCCGCTGCACCCATCGATGAAGTGCTGCACCATTGGACCGGGTTGGGCTATTACGCCCGCGCGCGCAATTTGCACCGCTGTGCGCAAATGATTGTGGACGAATACGCGGGGGAATTTCCCCAGGATGTGAACATTCTTGCCGAGCTGCCGGGCATAGGTCGCTCCACAGCGGCGGCCATTGCCAGTATCGCCTTTGAACAGCCGACCGCCATTCTCGACGGCAACGTCAAACGCGTGCTCGCCCGCCACAGCGCCATTGCCGGCTGGCCGGCGCAGCCGAAAGTCGCCGAGCAGTTGTGGCGTATCGCGGAAAGCCATATGCCGAAAAAACGCTGCCGCGATTACACCCAGGCCATCATGGATCTCGGCGCTACCGTCTGCACGCGGGCGCGCCCCAAGTGCGCTCTGTGCCCGGTGGCGGAGGACTGCATCGCCCTGGCGGAGGACAATACCACCGCTTATCCCGGGAAAAAACCAGCCAAAGATAAGCCGGTCAAACGGGCCTACTTTTTACTGTTGCAGGCACCCAACGGCGACATACTGCTGGAACGCCGCCCGCCGCAGGGCATTTGGGGTGGGCTCTGGTGTCTGCCGGAATTGCCGGTGGAGCAGCCGCTGGAAACCCACCTGGCTGGCTATGGCGAATTGAAGGGCACCGAGCGTTGGGAGGGCTGGCGTCACACCTTCAGCCATTATCATTTGGATATTCAGCCGGTATTGGTCAAACTGGCCAAGCGTCCGGTGGGCATCATGGAGGAAGGACGACATCTCTGGTATAACCTGCGCCAGCCCGCCGCGGTCGGATTGGCGGCACCGGTCAAAACCCTGCTGCAAAAATTATCCAAACCGCGCCAAGTCAATCTGTTGTAAGTCATTTCAGGAATTCGCCATGAGCCGTACCGTTTTTTGCCGTAAATATAAAAAAGAGATGGAAGGCCTGGACGCGCCTCCCTACCCTGGCCAGAAAGGTCAGGATATTTACGACAACATATCCAAACAGGCTTGGCAGGATTGGTTAAAACACCAGACCATGCTGATCAACGAAAAGCATCTCAACCTGATGGATAAAGCCGCGCGCCAATACCTGGCGGAACAGCTGGATAAATACCTGTCCGGCGAAGACTTTGACCGAGCCGAAGGATTCGTTCCGCCTACAAAATAATCAGGGCGCTACTCTTTTTGCATCTCGTGATGGCCAATGCTTGACTCCCGCCCAGAGAGCAGGTTTAATACGCGCCTCGCTCGGGCCAAGCGCCTGTCCGACAGCTGCCCAGATAGCTCAGTCGGTAGAGCAGGGGATTGAAAATCCCCGTGTCGGTGGTTCGATTCCGCCTCTGGGCACCATCATTTAGAAGGGTTTGGTAGTGATGCCAAGCCCTTTTTTATTGCCTTGAATTTCTGATTTTACCTTTCGTATTTTTGCCTCCATTCCATTCATTTTCGTACGACTCGATTCCTTTGTAAGCAAGCTGTTATCCGAGTCGCAGAACTGATATGCCCAGTTTGTAGTTTGGTTGTTCAGGGTCTAGGCGACCTAAGTTTCCTTTGTTACTATTCAGCCCTCGTTTAGGGATATTGCAGGGAAGTTTTGACGGGCGCGTATCGTAGGTGCTTAGGGAGAAGCTCAAAGGTATTGACCGATGAAGGGAAACACATCTATTGCTTCGCGATTTTGCGCCATAAATGGCGTATCCCAATCTTCCTCATATATTTCGCAACTGTTTCGGCCTAACAGGCGCTGCGTTTTGACTGACTAACTCACCGATGAGGTTTGCTATGCGCCGTTCTATTCCTTTTGTTTTTCTGCTGATTTTTTTGGAGGCTTCGGCTATGTCTTTTTTTAATCCAACTAAGACGTGTGTGTTTTCGGCGGTTAAAGCCCAACTTACCATGAACGGTGAACCACTAAAAAATGCAACAGTAATTCGCCGATGGGAATGGCAAGAACTGCGCGAAGAGAAAACACAGACGGATGAAAATGGATTTTTTGAACTGCCTGCGGTTTTTGAATCATCTTTAAGCCGTATGTTGCCAGTGGAGTTGGTTATTGCACAGGGGCTCTATGTTGTTGTTGATGGAGAAGAAAAAAAGTTCTGGTCAAACTCCAAACGTGAACCGGAGGAGAACGTGGAATTTAATGGGCGCCCTATATCTCTAGTGTGCGAATTAACTAATGAGATGAGAATTAATAGAGATTTTGGTTCAAGAATGAATACATTGTGTACATGGGAGAAATAAAATGGGAATTGAACTTAGTCCGGCATATGCAGCGAATTTGGCTGCAAACATTTACGATGTTAAATCTGCCATAACCAGGGAGGATTTTGTTGATGAATACAAGAATGATATGGAGCTTTCGCTGGCAAGTTTTGCGTCCGGTGTGACCGGCGGGTTCATTCTTAATAAGCCGCATGTAATGGCGGTATTTTCATCTGGCAAAGGTAAATACAAGGGACAAGCTTTTGTTGTCTTCAAGGGAACAGCAAGTCTTTATGATGCGCTCACTGACCTTAACACGGGAGTCCGTGCTTGTCATACGGGAACCCGTGTTCACCAGGGATTTTATTACGCTTTCGAATCAATTTATCAAGAGCTGAATCAGTTTCTTAGGGGCTTGAAAGGAGTTGCCGCGGTCCATTGTGTGGGGCATAGTTTGGGTGGGGCGATTGCAACTTTGGCTGCGGATTGGATTAAGTCAACCGGAGCTGTTGCACAGGTGAATCTATATACCTTTGGCAGTCCCAGAGTTGGTATGGAAATGTTTGCCAAAAAATGCACAACGCGGCTAGTGGCCGACAATATCTATAGGGTTTACCACAAAACTGATCCTGTTCCTATGGTGCCAACGTGGCCGTTTACTCACGTTCCTACCTCCAGTGTGGATTATCTTTTGTTTTCTCCCGTCTCGGCTATTCCTTGGGAATACCACAAGATGAAACATTATATCAAATCAGCAGAAAATGCGGCCGGATGGGCAGGCATGAAAACGAATCGACCTAAAGGTTATGGCCAAGTCGCGGTTGAAAGATGGTTGCAGTCTGATGGAATTGTGTCATTCACAGCGAATACCCTAGAGCTGCTTGATGCGGCCCTACTTTACGTAATCGAAAAAGTTATCAATGCGACGGGAATTGTTCTTGTGGCTGGATTTGCAACTTATTTTACCTTGCTTGATCGAATGGCCGTCTTTATGGCAAAAGCTGCGAAGACGACAGTAAAGGTCAGTATCTGGGTCCATCATTTGATTCGAAAAATGGCGGCCCTTATTGGGATAGTTGTCAAAGAAGGGGCAGACCTTACAGTTGAATTTATCCGCATGGTTTTTAATCGTGTATATCGTAAGATCGCGGATATGGTATGGCAGGCTGGACAGGACATTAATAAATAACGGTTGATTAACTTTGTTAACCATTTTCCTGATAGGTCTTTTTTTTATGTGTGCCGGAATCTTGGCGGGATTACTCGCTTGGATTTTGGCGCATTTTGTGAAAAAAGGACCTGATGGCCGAATTAATGTGAGTCAGGGCGGGCTTGTTGTAAAGCCAGTATTTGCCCTGGCCGTTGGCGGTGGCCTTCTTCTCGGTTTTGCTCTTATCGCTTTTGTCATTTCGGCACTTTGGTGGGTGTTTTCAGAGATTTTGCGTGATATGACACCTGGTGGCCTTTCTCTTTTGAGTCTGGGGATCGGCTTTTTGCCTTTGGTGGTATCTGCTCTTGGTGCAGGACTTGCCAAAATTCTGGGAGGGCGTATTGATGCGAGCGGAGCTCAGGGTTGTTTCTTTCTTGGTTTTGATTTGAATAATCTTGTCTATGCGCTTTTTATGAGTTATTGGGCAGTTTTCCTCTCAGGGGGACTGGCAATGTTTGGTCTTATTGGCAGCGGTATTTGGGCCGCCCTTCGGTAAAGTAATGCAAATAATCAATAACTATCCAGCAAAAACCCCCTGAACAAACCAACTGCCTTCCACTAAATCCTTATATACCCAAACCCTCAAACCATCCTCCCTTGCGGCAATATAATAATCCCGCGCTTTAGGCGCGGCCCACCAGTAACCCTCGATGCGTTCCGGGCCAGTTAATAATTGCAGTGTGCCGCGCCAGGAAAGAGTTTGCTGTCGATATTGGGCTGGTAGAGGATTTTCAAAAAGCCAGGTAGGGCGAAGGGCGTGTTGGTGGATTTGTGGAAGTTGTTGATTCACTGGAGTGAAGGCCGATAATTTTTCGCAAGTTTGCTCGGGTATATGACTGTCCTTGTAGCTGACTTTAAAAATCGCCTGCTCGCCGAGGCGGGCTTTTAATTTGCCTTCAAGGAGAGCCAAGTCATTACCACCACGGTTTTTGCTGCGTCGGCCACTGAAATCCAGGCTTTGATTCTGTTCCTGCCATTTCTGCAGATGTTGGCAGGTGAGTTCTATCGCATCTACGGCGAACGGCAATTGCTGGCTTTCGAGCTGAATAAGGGTGAGATCATAAAATAACTTCCAGGTATTTTGTGGGATGGCGCAGTGAACGCTGAGGTGATGCGAGTTTTGGTAAATATCAAACAGTCGCCATTCAACTTTCTGACAAGCGAGTTTGCGTTTGCGCAGGAATGCGCCGAGTTGCTGCAGCATCTGTTCCAGAGGGGTATGCAATTGTTCGACCTGGGTAATGGGATAATCGAATTGCATAGTGTCAAAGAAAAATTCTTTGGGTTGGTAGGTTTGAACCGGCTTTTCGAATAACGCTGTTTGCTGGAAATTCTGCTCAATGCCAAAAAGACGGGTAATAAAGTCAGCAAAGTCTTTGCCTAAGCGCTTTTTGATGCTGCTTATGGATTGGGTTTCGATTTGTCGGGAAATATCTCCCAATGTGTTAAAGCCGGTTCTCTTTAACGCTTCTACTTCATCTTCATCCCGCCAGTCAGCAAGTCTGGCGATTGGCACATGGTTTAAGCGAGCAATAAAATCCGCTGGGTTTTCATCGCCGGATATAGGGCTATTGTCATAGCTGAGCAACCAAGCCCCTTCTTCCGTGTGCGCCAAACCATAAGCTGTGGATATGTCTGCCATTGCAGTAGCAATTTTTCCGCATAGGTTTTTAAGTCCGCCGAAGAGTTTTAAGCAGCGGGAAATTTCCAGTAATAATCCTGAATCTGGAACTATGTTTGATCGTCGAATATGGACATAGGGCGTAAACGTATAGAGATGCGCCGTCAGTTGCTCCAGATATTCCTGTTCCCGTTGCATATCCCTTTGATAAGTGATGCAGTCGGATAAAAGGCGCGCCCTTGTCACATCCATACCAATATCCACACCCGCGCCGAGCGCGGCCGTGTTGGCGTAGATCACGCGCTGTTTTTCCAATACACAAACCGCCTGCTCATCGGGATGTACAGGAAAACTGACCAGCGGCAGATCCGGCAGGCGCAGGGCTAACCATAAACGGTTTTTCACGGCACTTTCCTTTTTGCGCGTTTTATCGAGCTGACGTT
This sequence comes from Saccharophagus sp. K07, assembly GCF_014336955.1. Taxonomy (GTDB): domain Bacteria; phylum Pseudomonadota; class Gammaproteobacteria; order Pseudomonadales; family Cellvibrionaceae; genus UBA5868. The sequence continues at coordinate 85,552 of NZ_QRAI01000004.1, forward strand.
GTTGGTGGAATGTGTAGAAGGTGGAGATTGCTCTTGCCCGAGATTGGCATGTGCGGCTATCGGCAACCAGGTTTCCGGCAGGGCCAAATGGATCGATGTATTGGCCGAATTCAGTGAGCCTTTTTGTTTGAAAACCTGAATTTCCAGTGAGCGCAAATGCAATTGCGCACGTAAGCGTAAAGTGGCCGGTGAGCTTTGTTGGCGCACGGATAATGGCCGAAACAGCAGGTACAGGCCTTTGCCCTCGCTGCAGGCGAGCTGACATTTGCGCAGCTCGGTATAACTTAGATTGTGTTTGGGCTGCCACGCCATCAGTGCGGTGCAAATATCCGCGCGGGCAAGTTCAGTAAAACTCGCCAGAAAATCGGCTTTTTTTTCTGCCGCTACAACCAATAGGCGATCCAGATCAATGCCCGCTTGAATCAGTCCCGGCGCAAAGGGCAGGGCAGGCGGATTGAGCAGCACGGTGTATCCCTCCTTGAGCTGCCGCAATGCCGGAGCCAACAACAGCCATTCGCCTTGGCTCACCATATTTGTTCCATTCAATGCCGCCGGCTGACAGATTTCCACCAGACTCGCCAGCGGCCAGCCTTTATGCAATAAACATTCATTCAACTCCGCATGGCCGCTATCCAGAGCGGCTTGTGGTGCAAAACCCTGGGATTGCCCGCGCCATATATCACCGCGCTGGAGCAATTGCTCCAAAGTGATAAGTTTGTTTGGGTTCGGCTTGTCAGGGTTCATCACGCAAAAATCAAAGCTGTTTATTTATACAGTATATCGAAAGCGTGGTTTGGCGTGAGAATTTCTAGCCCTAGATGATGGACTGGATTAGATGTTTGCGGAATAACGCTGGTTTAATGAAAGTCCCTGGACTTAAGCTGAAAATCAGACGTCAATTTATGGCTGTAATCGGTCAGATGTCCGGCGACAACATGAACCACGGTATAGATCTTGTTGGTTTTTTTATCGCGCTCGGTGCCAATTTCCAGTTTTCCTTTCACCATCAACAATTGCGAATTTAATAACTCCCGGCGAAATTGCACCTGGGTTGCCTGCCAGACCACAACGTTGATGTTGCCGGTTTCATCTTCCAGGGTGACAAAAACCGTATTGTTTGCTGTGCCCGGGCGTTGGCGGCCAGTTACTAATCCGGCGACGCGCACAAAACCGCCGTGGCGCAAATGTTCCAGATCGCTGAATTTTTTGCAGCGATTAAAAGGATATTGCGCACGCAATAACGCCATAGGATGAGGCCGCAGGGATAAACCCGTGGTAGCGTAATCATCCAGCATATCTTTGGCTACGGTTGGTTCTGGTGTGAGCAATTCGTCGCATTCAATCTCGGCTTCTTCCAATAAAGTGAGATAGGGTTTGATCGCCGCTGCTTGCCAGCGCGCCTGATGGCGATTGCCACTTAAAGAACGCAAGGCATCGGCAGATGCCAAACATTGCAAATCCGTTTGTGTGAGATTGGTTCGCCGCGCCAGATCCTGCAGAGATTGAAACGGCTTGTCTTGACGCGATTCCGCAATCGCTTTGGCTTTTTTCTCATCGAGAGATTTTATCCGGCAAAAACCCAGGCGAATTCCTAATTCTCCATCGACCTCTTCTAATGTGTGGTCAAAATAGCTCGAATTAATGTCCACCGGCAGGACAGCAATATTATGGCGTCGCGCGTCTTGTACTAATTGCGACGGTGAATAAAACCCCATGGGCTGACTATTGAGCAGCGCACAATAAAAAGCAGCTGGGTGATGGCATTTGATCCAGGATGAGGCATAACATAGCAGGGCAAAACTGGCGGAGTGGGATTCTGGAAAGCCGTAGCCGCCAAAACCTTTTAATTGCTCGAAAAGTCGCTGGGCAAATTTCAGCGGATAATGGCGTTGCAACATGCCGTCGATAAAACGCTTTTCAAACTTCAATAAATTGCCATTTTTTCCCCAGCTTGCCATGGCGCGGCGCAATTCATCCGCTTCGCCACCGCTGAAGCCGGCGGCAACCATGGCAAGTCGAATAGCCTGCTCCTGGAAAATTGGGATGCCTAGTGTTGATTGTAAAACCTCTCTGATTTCATCACTGTAGTAACTGACCTCTTCTTGGCCATTGCGCCGCCGTAAATAAGGATGAACCATATCTCCCTGCACCGGCCCCGGCCGGACTATGGCAATTTCAATAACCAAATCATAAAACGTACGTGGGCGCAGCCGCGGTAGCATGGACATTTGTGCGCGGGACTCCACTTGAAAAACTCCCACGCTATCGGCCCGGCATAACATTTCGTAAGTAGCTGGATCTTCCGGAGGAATATCTTGTATTCCTTTAATGTGTGGTCCGTACGAGCTGACATAGTCAAACATTTTCTTTAAAGCCGTCAGCATGCCCAGCGCCAGCACATCGACTTTCAATAATTTCATGGTTTCCAGGTCTTCTTTATCCCACTGGATAATGGTCCTGCCGGGCATGCTGGCGTTTTCCAGAGGCACCAGATCGCTGACTCTGTCTTGCGCAATAACAAAACCGCCCACGTGCTGGGAGAGATGACGGGGAAAACCTTTGATTTCATTAACCAGATAAAAAAATTGCCTCAGCATTTTGTTTTGGGTATTCAGGCCGCTTGCGGCTATGCGTTCTTCTAAATCGCCACTGCTATCCCACCAAGCGTGGGATTTAGCAAAGTGATCAATTAACGTCGCATCCAGGCCGAGGGCTTTGCCCACATCGCGAATGGCACTGCGGGTACGGTAGGTGATTACCGTTGCAGCTATGGCAGCGCGCTCGCGGCCGTATTTTTCGTAAATATGCTGGATGACTTCTTCGCGTCTTTGATGTTCAAAATCCACATCAATATCCGGTGGCTCTTTGCGTTCTTTGGAAATAAAACGCTCAAAGAGGACATTGATTTGACCATGCCGAATTTCAGTGATGCCGAGGCAGTAACAGACCACTGAATTGGCGGCGGAGCCGCGGCCCTGGCAGAGAATATTTTTGCTGCGGGCGTACTGCACAATTTCATAAACCGTCAGAAAAAAATATTCATATCCTTCATCCTCAATTAATTGCAATTCCTTTCGCAAAATATCCTCAACCTCATCCGGGACGCCTTCCGGGTAACGGTTATGCTTTCCCAGGTCCACCAATTGCCGCAGATATTGCATGGAGGTCAAACCCGTCGGCACCAATTCGCGCGGATATTGGTAGCGCAGTTCGTGCATAAATTTTTCGCAGCGATTGGCAATGACGCGTGTTTGGTGCAGAAGTGATGTTGGATACAGCTGCTGCAGATTCTGTAGTGGCTTTAAATAGGCTTCTGCATTGCTGCGTAGGCGCGTGCCGAGTTCACTGACGGGGGTATTTTCGCGGATGCCGGTCAAAACATCCTGCAGCGGTTTGCGCGCACGTGTGTGCATCAGCGCTTCGCCGCAAGCGACCAGCGGAATATCCAGCGCCTGTCCGAGTTTGTGCCAGTGAATAAATTGGTGCTGCTCACCGCCGGCCAATTGGTGATCCACACCAATCCAAAGGCGATCTTTAAAAGCGCGCTTGAGCAGATGGGCGTTGCCATAAGCCCCGGTAAAATCCCGGTCCGCCAGCCAGATCACCAAACAGGTTTGCAGGCGGAAGCGCAAATCTTCCATATGGGCTTCGTAGGAACCCTTGTCGGCTCGTCGACGCGCCAAGGTAATAAACCCCGAAAGCTCTGCATAAGCCTTGCGGTCGGGGGCTATGGCAATGAGATGTAAGCCATTAGAAAGGCGAAAACGACTGCCGATCAGCAGTTTGAATATGTTCCGCTGTGCATCCGGTAAGTGTTTGACGATGCTATAGGCTTTGACGATGCCAGCCAGGGAGCACTCATCAGTGATGGCCAGCGCCTCGTAACCCAGCTCTATGGCGCGCAGCACCAATTCCTGCGGGTGCGAGGCGCCCGCCAGAAACGTGAAATTGGTGGTGGTGTTGAGGTGCGCGTAGAGCATAAATCCCACTGCATATACTGTATTTACATACAGTATATGCAGTGGGTGGTGCGGTGCAAGGCTGTGCTTGCGCTGAGCCTCTAATCGTCTGATTTATTTAAAGATTTTTTAACAAGCTGCAGGGTTGCACAGATATGTCGTGCTCCGGCTGGTCTAGCGGGCTTGCGCCCTTGATCAGCCATGCAAATCCCCTTCGTTGCCGAGCATTTTCACCATCTCATTGGTCGCCTTGACTAAGGCGTCGACAATGCTGGGTTCGTGAGAGGAGTGGCCGGCATCGCGGATGATATGCAGTTGTGCGTCCGGCCATGCGTCGTGGAGTTCGGTGGCGTTATCGAGAGGGCAGACCATATCGTAGCGACCGTGGATGATGATGCCGGGAATTCCCGCAAGTCGATCGGCATTTTTAATAATTTGGTCCGGCTCCATAAAAGCATTATTCACAAAATAATGCGCTTCGATGCGCGCGAGAGAAAGCGCCATATGCGGGTCGGAAAAAATATGCACTACATCCGGATTCGGCCGCAAGGTGGCGCAGCGCCCCTCCCAGATGGACCAAGCTTTCGCTGCGGACATTTTGGCAATTTCGTTCGCACTGGTGAGGCGTTTGTAATAAGCCTGAATAAAATCCCCATGCTCTTCCTCGGGAATCGCCGCGCAATAATCTTTCCAATAATCCGGGAAAATCCGGTCGGCGCCCGCTTGGTAAAACCAATACAAATCTTTTTCGCGGCACAAAAAGATTCCGCGCAAAATCATGCCGAGCACTTTTTCCGGATAGGTTTCTGCATAGACCAGCGACAGGGTTGATCCCCAGGAGCCGCCAAACAGCAACCATTTGTCGATGCCGAGATGTTTGCGAATGGCTTCCATATCGGCGACTAAATGCGCTGTGGTGTTATTTTCCAACTCTGCATGAGGTGTGGATCTGCCTGAGCCCCTTTGATCGAAAAGAACGATGCGATAACGATCCGGATCAAAAAAACGCCGGTCGTATTTCCCGCATCCAGCACCGGGACCGCCGTGCACGAACAGCACGGGAATGCCTTGGGGATTGCCGCTTTCTTCTACATACAGTGTATGAATTTCGTCCACCTTCAGAAGGTGTTCGGCGTAAGTGCGAATGTCGGGGAAAAGAACTTGCATGAGTTGCTCCGCCGCGCTTATGGCTCAGCCCTATGTCTTAACAGAGTAGGTGAAGGGCTGCTTTGCATCAAGACATGGGTTTTTTGGGCAAAAATTAACCAATTGGCTTGGTTGTCACGTTGGAATAGATGATTGGATTGCAATTATTGATGCCAAATTGTGTGTTATTTACCACAACTATAAGTTGCGTGACCGTTGCCCCCCCTATCGTTTTGGAGTAAGGTTGTGGCCGGGTGATTATGACAATAAGCGGTTGAAATTGCGCCAGAATTGGTTGAAATTCGATCAATTCTTTAATCGCCTTGATAAATACAAATATAGAACTACAAAAATACTAAAACTATAAAACTGGGCCTAAGGGGGAGTCTTGTTCTCATCATTAAATCCCTCCTTGTTAAATCAAGACTATATCTACTTGATCTGCTTGCACCTAGTGCCGTAATGGCTTGGAAATAATTAAAGGAAAGCGGGAACGAATCGTATGCATTCTGCACGTGCAGTTTGCATGCTTTTTTTAACAAAAAAACGCCTTTTGTGCTGAGGAAAATCTATGGGAGCTAAACCTAGTTCTTTCAAAAAGAAACTGCTCGCCTCTAGTATCTCGTCTTGCATGCTTGCGTCCTTAACTTTTGGGGCGAACGCGCAGGAAGATGCCAAGATTATCGAGGAGGTTCAAGTATTTGGTATTCGTGCCGCTACAGAAGCCGCAATGGATATCAAACGAGATTCAACCGGTGTCGTGGACGCTATCTCCGCTGAAGACATCGGTAAAATGCCCGACGCGAACCTTGCAGAATCTTTGCAGCGTATTACCGGTATTTCGATTGACCGAACAAACGGTGAAGGCTCCCGGGTCACGGTTCGTGGTATAGACCCATCCATGAACATGGTTACCTTGAATGGTCGCAACATGCCTGCGGTGACCAACAATGGTAACGTCGATGACACGGCATCTCGCGCATTCGACTTCGCCAACTTGGCATCAGAGGTCGTCAACGGGGTTGAAGTCTATAAAACCGGAAATGCAGCGATCACTTCTGGTGGTTTGGGTGCGGTCATCAATATCAAAACCTTGCGACCACTCGAAGTTGGTGAGCAAGCTTCTATCGGTGTTAAAGCGGTACACGATACCACTGTAAGAAATGGTGATGATCTCACCCCTGAAATCTCAGGTCTGTACAGCTGGACTGATGATGACAGCGTATTTGGTGTGGCAGTCGCAGGGTCTTATCAGGTTCGTGACAACTCGCGTTCTAACGCTTTTATCAACCAGTGGAATGAGGCAACTTGGGATAACCCCTCTCTCGCCCATTTGGACCCCACAGATCCTTCACAAGTACTGAATACACCGTTTGGTATTTTCTATCTCCCTAGCGATATTCGCTATGTGATTGAAGACAATACGCGTACTCGTACCAATGGACAGTTGACCCTGCAATTCAGTCCTTCTGATGCATTTACTGCAACTCTGGACTACACCTACGCCGAAAATGAGCTGGAAGCAGAGCGTTCTCAGCAATCTACTTGGTTTAACTTTTCAAACATTTCATTCATCGAGTTCAACCGCAATGCGATTGCCTCTCCAGCGATCTATGTGGAGGACTATCCATTACCGGGTGAGGAAGGCTACGGTAAAGACGTTTCATTTGCGCAACAGTATTTTGAAGCGACTACCACCATGGACTCCATCGGTCTTAACTTGAATTGGCAAGTGACTGACCGGTTGTCTTTTGAGTTGGACGCGCATAATTCCGTTGCTGAAAACGTCGGTCTGCAAAAAGAGCTTGGCTTGAACGCCAACATTGTTATCGGTGAGTACGCAGACTTCACCAGTGATTTGCCGGTGATGGGCATTACCATTGATGACTCCGTTTTAACCAAGGGTAATAACGACGGCATACTCAATGGTGGCGATGTGAGCGGCGCCATGGGAACCGTGCGTTATGCAAAACAAGAAACTGAAATTTCACAGCTGCGGTTGAATGGCAAATTCGACCTCACTGATGACAGCTTCTTGAAATTCGGTGCTGAAATTCGCAAAGACACCAACACGACTCGCGTGGACAATGGTGAAGCGACTGGACGTATCACCATGGGTAACTGGGGTGGTGTGAATCCGGATATTTTTGGTGAGGGTTGGGATAGCTTTTTCACCGCCGAGAACTTTGGCAAAGCATTCCCTGACTATGATGTGAGTACTACTAACCCGCGATTCCTGAATTTCGGTTTGAATGCGGATTATCACACCATCGAACGACGCATCGAAGAAATCTATGCTTCAGGTGTTGACCCGGTCAACTTCAAGGACTTCCCAGGCGGCAAGGTTCAGCCTAACAGCTTTGTTACCGGCATCTACAACGTAGACCGCGAGATCGAGGAAGAAGTTACCAGTCTGTTTGTGCAGTACGGCTTAGACTTTACCTTAAATGATATGCCCGCCAATGTCGTTGCCGGCGTTCGTGTAGAACAAACCGATATCACTTCAACGACCAATACTTTCATTCCAGTCGAATTGCACTGGGATGACCAGGACGACTGGAGCCAGGTATTGTCGAATGAGCAGGCTCTGATCTCTGCAAAAAGTGACTACCGCAACGTGTTGCCAAGTTTGGACTTTAGCGTCAGCCCATCAGAAGACGTAAAAGTACGTTTTTCTGCGAGCAAAACAATGGCGCGCGCTGGTTACGCCGATTTGCGCAGTGCTGTGGCAATCAACAACATCCGAGCCCTGACGGCGAATATTGGTAACCCAGCGTTGAAGCCGATGGAGTCTTTCAACCTGGATTTCTCAACGGAATGGTACTACGACGATGCCAGCTACTTGTCGGTAGGTCTGTTCTATAAGAAAGTGTCCAACTTTATTGGAACTGACACGTTTGTTTCTCCATGGTGGGACCTGAGAGATCCACGTACTGGACCGCGTTATGACGAAGCTGTGGAACAGCTGAGATCTGAAGGTATACAGCTGACGGATGAAAATATTCATACCCGTATGCTGATCAACGCCGGCCTGGATCCGAACGATGAAACAACCTACATCGCCGGTAACAGTGATGATGATCCAGCGCTTTGGATCACCAATACTCCGGTTAACGACCGCGACAACGAAATCAATGGCTTTGAGATTGCCATCCAGCATTGGTTCGGCGCCTCTGGTTTCGGCTTCCAGGCGAACTATACCGCTGTGAATGCGGATGTTAAGTTCGATGTGAACAAGCGCGGTGGTCAATTCGCCATGATCGGCTTGAGCGACAGTGCTAACTTCTCTGTGTTCTACGATGCGGATGGTTTGCAAGCTCGTTTGGCTTATAACTGGCGAGATCAGTTCCTGGATAACCGCACTCAATACAACAATGAACCATCATTTACCGAAGCATATTCTCAAATTGATGCGTCGATCAGTTACGATCTGACCGACAATTTGACGCTGACTGCTGAGGGCTTGAACATCACTGGCGAAAACTCTCGTCGCCACAGCCGTACAAAAGAAATGATGTGGAGTTTGGAAGATCTTGGCGCTCGTTACAGCGTAGGTCTCCGTTACAACTTCTAATGTTGGGTTGACTTTGCCCCTTCAGGAAAGCCGCTGGAGACAGCGGCTTTTTTCTTGCCACTCATTTATACGGTAAAGTTAAAGACCGGGGTGTTGGAAGGAAGGTTCATGATCAAAAAAATCGTGATATTGGGCGGAGGCAGTGCTGGCTGGCTTACGGCAGGTTTGATCGCCGCTGAGTGCCAAGCTGTCGAAGTTGTACTCGTTGAATCACCCGAAGTGAGTACCATTGGTGTGGGCGAAGGTACTTGGCCCACCATGCGTAATACGCTGAATAAAATTGGAATTTCAGAAACGGAGTTTATTCGAGACTGCTCAGCTTCCTTTAAGCAGGGTTCGAAATTTATTGGCTGGACGACTGGGCGCGGAGATGATGTTTATCATCATCCATTCACCTTGCCGAGCAGTGGAACGGAATGCAATTTGGTTGCCGCGTGGCGCAATTACTGTCCGAATGTGCCATTTTCCGAAGCTGTGAGTTTTCAAAGCAGGATCAGCGATCTGGGATTGGCGCCCAAAAATATTGCAATGGCAGAATACGCTGGAGCATTGAATTACGGATATCATTTGGATGCCGACCGGTTAGGAGTTTTGCTGAGCGATCATTGCCAGCGGAAATTGGGTGTTACAGTCATTCGCGATCATGTGACCCAAGTAAATTCTGCGGAAAATGGGGATGTTGAATCCCTAATGACAAAAAATTCCGGCATCGTGCAAGGCGATTTATTTATCGATTGCAGCGGTGGAAGAAGCTTGCTCATCGGGCAACACTACGGCATTAAATTAATCGATCAGTCAAAATATTCCGTAAACGACAGGGTGCTAGCGGCTAGGGTCCCCTACGGAAGCGAAAGGCCCGATATAGCCTCAATGACCATGGCTACAGCCATGTCCGCGGGCTGGATTTGGGATATTGGGCTGTCTACACGCCGCGGTGTTGGGTACGTATATTCCAGTGCTTATATCGATGACGAAGCCGCGGAAAATGAACTCAGGGAATATTTGAAAAAAGGAGCATCTCATTCAAATGTGGATGAGATTGAGTTAAGGCAGCTGCGCATTGCTGCGGGTTATCGAGAAAAAATGTGGGTTAATAATTGCGTAGCCATAGGAATGTCTGCGGGATTTATTGAACCCCTCGAGGCATCCGCGTTGGCTCTGGTCGAACTCTCGGCGAAGATGATCACCAATGAAATGCCGATGACTCGAAAAACCATGGAAATAGTTGCGCAGCGATTTAATAGAACATTTCGATATAGATGGGAAAAGGTCGTCGAGTTCCTCAAGCTGCACTATGTGTTGAGTTCGAGATCAGATACCCAATATTGGATTGATGCGAGATCCCCTGAATCCATTCCAGATGGCTTGAATGACTTGCTCGAATTATGGCGTTATCGTGCGCCGAGCAGCTATGACTTCCAATCAGTTGAGGAAGTATTTCCTAGTGCGAGCTATCAATATGTACTTTATGGAATGGGATTTCGAGCAAACGAAACCTTTGGCAAAAAATCCGATAGGGTGGAAGTGGGTATTGAGGCCATTAAAAGAAATTTTGAATTGGTCGGAAAATTTTCAGAAAGATTGCCGAAAAATTTTGATTTGATAGAGAAAATTCGCGTTCACGGTCTACAAAAGATCTGAGTACTTCTTATTAAGGTGAGCTATGCCTAGAATTGAGCTTCTTAACAACATAAATCATAAAAATTTACGTATTAATACGGCCAAAAAGAAGGAGTTTGGCGACTCTGTTGCAGGAGCGGTTATTTACCCGTTTGAGTTTTCCGCTGTTCACAAAGAATATCCAATTTTATTTCAAAAAGATGAGAATACTGGTGAGTTCCAGGCAATCGCATTTTTTGGCTTTGAGGAAAATGAAAATCTCTTTCTAGGTGATGACTGGGAGGCAAACTATATTCCAGCGGTCATTAGGCGAGAGCCATTTTTTATCGGCTTCCAGCAGGAATCGGGCAGTTCTGAACCTACCATGGTTGTCCATGTGGATATGAATAGTCCAAGAATCAGCACTGATGGTACTGGGCAACCAGTGTTTTTGGATAACGGCGGCAACACTGACTACTTGAACGAAGTTCGCGAAACGCTTGTGCATATGCATAATGGCATTGCGTCCAGCAAGCAGATGATGGCGCAATTTCTTGATCTTGATCTAATAGAGCGGGTCACCTTGGATATAACATTCCGCAATGAAGCCAAGTTTAAGACGGATATGTTTTACACAATTAATAAGGAGAAATTGTTTGGCTTAAATGAGTCGGCGGTTGCCGCAATGCATAAATCAGGATTGTTGCAGTTGGCCTATATGGCAATAGATTCGCTCAGTAATATAAAGACGCTCATAAAAAGAAAAGAGGCGAGATTATCGCGGAGCTGAGGGCGCAACATGAAGTAGCGGGAGTGCACTAGGCTGAGTGGCTTCTGGTAATTCTCCCAAGTCGCGTCTTGCTTTATGGTCGCGCCTTGCTTTATGACTGTTGAGTCCGGTTTTTGGTGTGGTGAATTAGATGGTTGCAAAAGTCAAAGAGATAGATGGAACTCGGTTGGGTTCCATCTCCAAAGATATATTGGATTCGCAATCTCCAATAGTTTTCAAAGGACTAATATCCCATTGGCCGCTTGTGCAACGTGCTAAAGAGTCCAATGAGCAAGCCATTGAGTATTTGAAGCATTTCTGCATTGAAAAACCGGTAGTTGTTTACTCTACGCCGCCAGAGCTGAAGGGAAAGTTTTTTTATACAGAAGATGGAACCGATTTAAATTTTAACTCCACGAAAGCCCCGCTAAGTTATGTTTTGCAAGAGTTAGCGCGTTTGCAAGACGTCGAGCAGCCTCCTTCGGTATACGTAGGGTCCACAACCGTAGACGTGTATTTACCTGGGCTGAGTGCTGAGAATAATATTCTCATTGAATCTCCAGCTCCCCCTCTGGTCAGCCTTTGGGTTGGTAATGGAACCACTGTTGCGGCTCATTTTGATGCGCCTGCCAACTTGGCCTGCTGCGCCGCGGGGCGCAGAACGTTTACCGTATTTCCGCCTGACCAAGTCGCGAATCTCTACGTGGGGCCACTTGATAAAACCCCATCCGGTCAGGCCATTAGCATGGTTGATTTCGACAATCCGGATTTTTCCAAATTTCCTAAATTTAAAGAAGCGTTGGAGCGTGCCTTTGTTGCCGAATTAGAAGCGGGAGATGCGTTATTTCTCCCGGGAATGTGGTGGCATCAAGTAAAAGCCAGTTCCAGCTTCAACGTGCTGATCAACTACTGGATGCGTGATGTTCCGCGTTTTATGGGACCTGGGATTGAGGCATTAAAACACGCCATATTAAATATACGAGATTTGCCCCCAAGTGAAAAAAAAGCGTGGCGTGAACTGTTTGAATTTTATGTTTTTTCTGATCAGGAAAATAAATTTGATCACATACCGCCGCCAGCCAGGGGATGTTTGGCTCCGCTAAATGAAGATAATGCGCGGCAAATTCGTGCTTGGTTACTAAATCGGCTTAATCGCTAAAGTCTGTTTAGATTAAATGAATAGAATTTAGTAGAGGAAAAGACTTGAAAAATCCAGAACGCCTAAAAATTGTAATTGCTGGTGGTGGCACAGCAGGTTGGATGACTGCGGCTGCTCTGGGTAAGTTGATGTCACATCGTTTGTCGATCAGGCTGATTGAGTCAGATCAGATTGGTACTGTAGGTGTTGGCGAGTCCACGATTCCTACAATGCAGGTCTTTCATCGCCTGCTGGGAATTGATGAGCGAACCTTTATGCGACAGACCAACGCAACATTTAAATTGGGTATCCGATTCGAGGGTTGGAAGGAAATCGGCAGTGAATATTTCCATTCGTTTGGAACGGCTGGTAAAGATACTTGGGCAGCTGAATTTCAGCACTTTTGGCTGAGAGCTAAGAAATTAGGAATTGCTGACGCCTTTGGCAGTTACTCTATAGAGTTGCAAGCAGCAGCAGCTAAAAGATTTGCTGCTGAATTTGAGCCGCGTTTAAATTACGCCTACCATCTGGATGCTACGGCATACGCAAAATATCTACGGGAGATGGCGGAAAAAAATGGTGTAATCAGGACGGAGGGAAAAATTAAGCATATCAAACTGGATGAACATTCGGGTCATATACGCTCGCTGATTCTTGAATCGGGTGAAGAAGTCGGTGGCGATTTATTCGTAGATTGTACGGGGTTTAGAGCACTATTAATGGAGGGGGCTCTGCATACCGGCTACGAAGATTGGTCGCATTGGTTGCCGTGTAATGGCGCAGTTGCGGTTCAAACAGAATCCGTTGAAGATCCAGTACCGTTCACTCGCGCAATAGCGCATTCTTTTGGATGGCAATGGCGAATACCTCTGCAGCATAGAGTTGGTAACGGACTCGTTTTTTGCAGTGATTATTGTTCCGCCGAGGAGGCCAAAGGCGTTCTCCTGAACAACATCAAGGGAGCTCCACTGAGTGAACCCCGCTTGATCTCTTTTAAGACCGGGAAAAGGAGAAAAAGCTGGAATAAAAACTGTGTGGCGATTGGTTTGTCGAGTGGCTTTTTGGAGCCGCTGGAATCGACCAGTATCCATTTGATTTCTTCTGCCATCTTAAGATTGATACGTCTTATTCCAATTAAAGAAATATCGGAAGAGGATGTGAATGAGTTTAACAGGCAGATGGACGTCGAGATGGCCGAAGTGCGAGACTTCATAATTTTGCACTATAAAGTTAATAACCGAGGCGACTCCAATTTTTGGAATTATTGCCGGCAAATGGAAGTGCCTGAAAAACTCCATCACCGGTTGGCGATGTACGAGCAATCTGCCCGTATCTTCAGAGCTCCAGAGGAGCTTTTCACCATAAATTCATGGAATCAAGTAATGCTGGGCCAAGGCATTACCCCGCGTGAATACCATCCGATAGCGGATATCACATCGGAAGCTGATTTGCGGGAATATTTCGACAAGATGCGGCGGTATATCAATGAGGTCGTCAGTAGGCTGCCCACCCATGCGGACTATTTAAAGTCCTACTGCAATAGTGGGGTCATGCAATAAATTTCAACTGCCCAAAAGACATTAAGGTTGGACGGGAGATAACTTCATAAAGGAAGTAATAGTTAATCTCCCATCCGCAGGATGACCCTGATGTTTGTATTCATTTGTGATTAGACCAGAGTGCAGACTGGTCGAACGGTAGATAACCAATCTATTGTAGCCCGCCTCTTCTGTGTGAATTTGAGTAAACAGATTGCTGTTGTCACAAATATATTGCGGCGGATCTGGGACTTCGCCATTTTGAATCTGCCTTTCTAAAACTTCGCTATAGGTTTCGACGCGCAGGCTGTCGACATACTCGAAACCCGTTTTGACATGCCTGTAAAACGCCGTCCCCCCACAGTTCAACTCTGGTCTGCTCAAATAGTGGATGCAAGCAAGTTGCTCTGGCTCATTTGAATCGAAATGGGGAATCCTCTGAAGAATATGAAGTTCTTCCGGTGAGCGTGTCACGCATGCATAGGTTGAAAAGAGGAAGCGGACAGTTCGATTATGTAAACCGAAACTCGGCAATACCATCTTGTTGACGGTCAGGGCTAGGTGTTCTGCGTAGCCTTGCGGCGCGGGTGCCCGAACACCCGGGTAAGAGGTTTTGTCTTGAATAAATTTTTGATGTCTTGCAGCTTCAACCAGGTCTGCTGGTAGAGGATGAAAATCGTCTATTACCATCAATGGCTGATGTTCGTTTCCTATTGTTTTGAAACTGCAGTTCATTTGATGAAACTACCAGAGTCTATATGACCGACTGTTTTGAAAATCAGACTTCGCTTTCACTTTCGGTTTCACTTTTCTTCTTCACCAAAAACTTGCCGAAGAAAACTCCCAGTTCGAACAATCCCCACATGGGCACTGCCAGCATGGCCTGTGAAAATACGTCGGGAGGCGTCAGCACCATGCCGATTACAAAACAACCGACGATAACGTAAGGGCGTTTTTGCGCGAGCCCTTCTGGGGAAATTACACCAGCGACAATCAAAATGATGGTTGCTACCGGAATTTCAAAAGCGAATCCGAAGGCAAAAAATAATTTGATAACCAGACTGAGATGGCTGGCAATATCCGGCATCACCGTAACGGACTGAGGCGCTATTGCGGTAAAAAATTCGAATAACATCGGGAATACCACAAAATACGCAAACGCCACGCCGAGATAAAACAAAATTACGCTGGAAATAAAAATTGGAATCGCCAGAGATTTTTCATTTTGATAAAGCGCCGGGGCAATAAACGCCCAGAGTTGATACAGCAAAAACGGCATGCTGACAAAAACGGCCACAAAAAATGTCAGCTTGAACGGCGTCAGGAAGGCCTGCGTAACATCGGTGACGATCAGGCTGCTGTTGCTTTCCGCCGGGAGGTGCTTGAGCAACGGGTCGGCGACGAATTCGTAAATATCGTTAGAGAAATACAGCAGGCCGCACAAAATCACGATCAGCACCACTATGGCCTTCAGCAGGCGGGTGCGCAGCTCGATAAGGTGCTCGATAAACGGCTGAGCGGGCAGCTGTTCTTCCGGTTCGTTGTTATGCGTCATAAACCATCAATGCTTGGAGCGGTCATCCGCGGACGAGCTGTCGCTGGAAAGCGGAGCTGAACTTTCGGATTGAGCGCTTGGTGGTTCTTGGGAGTCGGTTTGTACCGTAGGGGAAGATTGGCCTTCGGTGTGATCCGAGGAGGCTGGGGGCGCGGAGGATTGCGCTTCGCCGGTCAACAAGTTCCCGTTTTCGAACTCGCGTATCCTGGCTTCGAGTTCCAGGCGGGTATCCTTCATTTTTTCCAGGTTATACAGAACCTGTTCATTATGAAGCTCCCGGCGGATTTCATCGGCGCCTATATGTTTTTCCAGCTCTCGTCGCGTTTCCGCCAGGCTTCGTTTGATCCTGCCGATCCACAGCGCACAGGTGCGCACAGTGCCCGGCAGGCGCTCGGGACCTATCACGATAAGGGCTACTACGCCGATAACAAGAAGTTCGAAAAAGCTCACGTCGAACACGGCTTAAGACTGTTTGGTTTCAGATTTAGGCTGTTCGGCTTCGGTTTTGGTTTTGGCGTCTTCCGCGACTCGTTTCACTTCCGCAGATTCGTCTTTGTTCTCTTCGTCGGTCAGGGCTTTTTTAAAGCCTTTGATGGCACCACCCAGGTCGCCGCCGAGATTTTTCAAGCGTTTGGTTCCGAATAACAGCAGGACGATGACCAGGATAATAAGGAGTTGCCAAATGCTGATGCCGCCGATTCCCATAAATACACCTTTAAATTACTAAATAGCCCAAGATATTGGCCGCCTGTGTGTTGGTAGACCGTTTAAATATAGAAGCCATCTCAAGGTTGAGTTGGTCTCTACCGCCATAACCTATGACAGTTATCTTTCATACTTATGACTGGCGCATGGCCTTTTCCGTCAATCCGGACAAATTAAAACGCCGCGCGAGCTCTGCCAGCACGGCGTCCGCATTAGTGCCAAGATGCGACAACATTACCAAAGAATGAAACCATAAATCCGCTGTTTCATATATTACGTGACTCGTATCACCGCTCAACTCTGCGTCTTTCGCGGCAATAATCGTCTCTGAGCACTCTTCTCCGAGCTTTTTCAGGATCTGATTCAGGCCCTTGTGGTGGAGCTGAGCCACGTAGGAAGACTCTGGACTAGCGTTGTTTTTGCGATCTTCGAGTACTGTGGTGAGCTCTTTGAGTATGTCGTTCATTTATTTGTTCTTCAGATTGAGAAATTTACTTCGCGCTCAAGCTCCGTAGATATCCTCGGGCGCTTTGAGAACCGGGTCCGCCGCTTGCCATTCGCCGTCGCGCAGCACCCGGTAAAAGCAGGATTCGCGGCCGGTATGACAAGCGATGCCGCCTTTTTGCTGCACTTGCAGCACTATGACGTCGCCATCGCAATCGAGACGGATTTCCTCGACACTTTGCTGATGGCCGGAGGTCTCGCCTTTGTGCCACAGCTTGTTGCGCGAGCGCGACCAGTACACCGCTTCGCGTTTCTCAATGGTCAGGCAGAGTGCTTCGCGGTTCATCCAGGCCATCATCAGGATCCTGCCGGAGCGGGCGTCCTGAGCTATAGCGGGCACCAGCCCTTCGGAGTTCCATTTGACTTCGTCTAAGAATGCGGCCTGGGTCATAGCAATTTGGCAAGAGTGGTCACAATAGGGGGAGCAGTCTACCCGATCTTGTTATCGAGCGCCCAGAGCGGCAGAGGGGAAATCGACCCGCCGTTTGGTACGGCGGGTGCGGAAGGATCAAATTTTGAAACTGTCCATCTGGCGCTTCAGCTCAACACTTTCGGCTTCGAGCTGGTTGCCGTTGTCGGAAATGACCTTGGCGTTGTCGGATACACGCTCAGACAGAGAGTGAATCGCCGTGATGTTTTTGCTCACCTCGTTGGCGACCGAGCTCTGCTCGTCGGACGCGGTGGCGATCTGGTGGTTCATCTCATTGATGGTGTCGATATTGGCGCGGATGCGGTTGAGCGACTCTTCCACCTTGGTGGAGGTTTCCAGGGTTTCCTGTACGGAGGCAATACTGGTGTTCATCGACTGATGAGCTTCATCGGCAGCGCGTTGTAATTGCACGATGATCGAGCCGATTTCTTCGGTGGAAGCCTGGGTTTTTTGCGCCAGTGAGCGGACTTCGTCAGCGACCACGGCAAAACCGCGGCCTTGTTCACCCGCGCGCGCAGCTTCAATAGCGGCGTTGAGGGCGAGTAGGTTGGTCTGTTCGGCGATGGAGCGGATGACCTCCATCACAGAGCCGATGTTTTCACTGCTGTGTTTGAGGGTGTTGATCTTCTCTGCGGTGGCGCGGATCTGATCGGTCAGGCGATTGACGGTATCACGGGAAGACGACACGACTTGTGAGCCCTGCTCGGCAAAACGCGCGGTCTCGCGGGTGCGGTCGGCCGTGGCGCTGGCGTGACGGGCGACTTCGTCAGCGGAATGCGACAGCTCCTGCAGCGCGGCAGCGATTTGTTCGATTTCGCGCAGCTGCTGGCTGGTGGAGGTGACAGTGCTGTCGGTAGCGCCGGACATGACGCGCACATTATGGCGAACTTTTTCCGTGACTACTGTGACGTTTTTGATGATCGAGCCGATCTGCTCCATCACCAAGTTGAAATTGTTGGCGAGCTCGGCCACTTCGTCACCGCTGTCGGTGGGCAGGCGACGAGTCAGATCGCCACCACCTGCGGCAATGAGTCTCAGGGATTCGCTGATCTGATTGACAGGATAAATAATCAGTTTGCGCGACAGGAAGTGAACTGTCGCCAGGCTGGCGATCAACAAGATGATGACCACTATGGCGCTGACGCGAATTTGCTGAGCCAGAATTGCTTGCAGGCTCTGGGTAGAGAAAACGATATCGTAACGACCGATCACATCCTCACCGCGTTTGATTTCAACACCGGTGCGACCAACTTTTGGTGAATAATCAACAGTGCCAACTTCCTGAGCTGAGGCCAGTGTTTTTCCGCGGTGGTCGAATACTTTGATTTCGTTGACCAAATCCGTTTTGACGAAAGATTTGGCGATGGCCTCGATTTGCTGGAAGTCGTAAGCGAAAACCGCTTCCGAAAATGCCGAGTTGGCCAACTCAATCTGCGCGTTTATATCCGCTTCAAAAGAATGTTTTTGTTGCGCTTCGATGATCTTATAAGCCACCAATAAAACCGCGATGGAAACCACCACCATGGCGACCGAAAGAGCGATCATCAATTTCGTCGAGAGAGATCGTGTGATCATAAAGTTATAGTTCCTGCGTACGCTTCGCATCGGCAGAGATCGTCCTGATCCGAGCTGCCGGTTGAATGTGGATTACACGTGTGTGTTGTCGATTTCTGCTGAGTGAAACGCAATAGCAGTTTTCTTTTGAACGCCGTGGAAGAGGTACTCGTTGATACGCAAATACCGTTTGGCGTGGCCTTGTGCGGCGATGCTCTCGGATGGAGCATGCCTTTGCACAGGAATGGTAGTGGCGACCGCAACCATGAGTGCAGTACCAAACAACGCAATCGCCTTTTTTGTCCGTCCATTAACACCGACAGGGCGTTTGGAATGAATGGAAGTGCTTTGGGATGACGCGGGGTTTGGGGTAAATCTTTGTGCGCTCATGGGACTCTCATACAACTTCGGCCCCATATCCAGACGGAAATGTCGGAACTGCGATGGGGCATTTATGTTAATTTAAACTTAGCACAGGGTGGTCGCTTGTAAACCGCAGAACGGCCGCGCCAACCTCTATTCTTATCTGCTTCTGAGCTCCATTCGTCGCCAGTCATAAATCCTTATGCGCTGTTTAACAGCGATCCAAAAATCCTCAACAAAAACGTTCTAAAAAAGTTATCGGCAGCCACACAAAAAACTTGAGACAAGCGAGCGAGGCATTGGCACGAAATCTGATTGCACGAACTATGTGTGCAAGATATCGGAATATTTTTGTGAAAGCAGGTGCAGAACAGGCAAATATTCAAACTCGACCTACACTCAGTGGTCCCTCACGACTTTCAAGACCTCCCCAAGCTTCGCTTAGCGTTCACCACACCCCTCAGCCGGAATCATCTATGACGATTAATTGGAGCGATTATTCTCCCGCCGATTTTTATGATGAGCTTTTCAGCAGCCCCGGTAATCCTCGCAAACCGGCGCGCCGCTTGATCTCATATTTAAAATCGCTGCGGCAAGACGAAATTGAACAAAGACGCCAAGCCGCAGAAGCGACGATTCGCGAATTGGGCGTGACTTTTACGGTTTATACCGAAGAAGGAAATATCGATCGCGCTTGGCCGTTCGATATCATTCCGCGAACCATCGCAAAAAAACAATGGGATAAAACCGCTGCCGGACTAAAACAACGTCTGCAGGCTCTCAATCTTTTTATTGATGATCTTTATCACGAGCAAAAAATTCTGAAGGATGGTGTAGTGCCCGATTACATCATCAAACAATCCAAAAATTTCCGTCCCGAATGCGTTGGTGTTTCGCCCCCTTTTGGGGTGTGGGCGCATATCTGTGGCACCGATTTGGTGCGCGATAAGGACGGTGAGTTTTATGTGTTGGAGGATAATCTGCGTGTGCCCTCCGGCGTTGCCTATATGTTGGAGAACCGCGCAATCACTAAACGGGTATTACCCGATTTATTCGAAAAAGTTCATATCGAACCGGTAAATGATTACTGCGAGCGACTGTTCGACATGCTCATCTCGCTGTCGCCGCGCAAAATCAAACAGCCGGTGGTGGTGGTGCTGACACCGGGGATTTATAACTCTGCCTATTTTGAGCACGCCTTCCTCGCGCAACAAATGGGGGCGGAATTGGTGGAAGGAAGCGATCTCGTGGTGCAGGACGACTGCGTGTATATGAAGACCGTCGCCGGCCTGGAACGCGTGGATGTGATCTATCGCCGCATCGACGATATGTTCCTCGACCCGGAAGTTTTTCATCCGGATTCTGTTCTCGGGGTACCCGGTTTGATGCGCGCATGGCGCAAAGGCAATGTCGGTATGGCTAATGCGCCGGGCGCCGGAGTGGCGGACGACAAAGTGGTATACGCCTATGTGCCGGACATCATTCGTTACTATCTGGATCAAGATCCGATTGTCCCCAACGTGGAAACCTATCTCTGTTTTGACGATAAGCAGCGCGAATATGTGCTGGCCAACCTGGATAAATTGGTGGTGAAACCGGCGAACGAGTCCGGCGGTTACGGCATGTTGATCGGTCCTCACGCCAGCAAAAAAGAACGCGCTGAATTTGCCGAACTGATCAAAGCCAATCCGCGCAATTACATCGCGCAGCCGACTTTGTCGCTCTCTACTGCGCCCACTTTGATCGGCAATCATCTGGAGCCGCGCCACCTGGATTTGCGGCCGTTTATCCTGCAGTCCTCGGATATCTACGTCACCACTGGCGGCCTGACACGAGTCGCCATGCGCAAGGGTTCTCTGGTCGTCAACTCGTCTCAAGGTGGCGGCAGTAAAGATACCTGGGTGGTGGATACGGAGGTGAATTACTGATGCTGTCCAAAGTTGCCGAACGAGTTTATTGGACTGCCCGCTATATCGAACGCGTGGAAAATACCGCGCGTCTGGTGGCCGTCTATACCAATCTGCTGCTCGACTTGCCCAAAGGCGTCAATCTCGGCTGGTACAACCTGGTGCGCCTGAGCTGCCTGGAAGACTCTTTTATGGAACGCTACAAGGTGCAGGACGAGCGCAATGTGGTGAAGTTTCTGCTCGCCGATGAAAGCAATCCTGTTTCTGTGGTGACCTCGCTGAACATGGTGCGGGAAAACGTGCGCACCACCCGCGATGTGGTGCCGGCGGATACCTGGGAGATGATCAACGAGCTGTCCATCTTCGTCAGTGAAAACAGCGCCAAAGCGCTCAACCGCGGCCAGCGCCACGACTGTCTGGAAGGCATCATTCGCGGCTGCCAGCGCATCAACGGTTTGCTGTACGGCACCATGACGCACGATGAAGCATGGGACTTCCTGCGCCTGGGGCGCAACCTCGAACGCGCGGATATGACCACACGCCTGCTCGACGCCGGTTGTGTCGCCATAGTCCAAACCGAAGCCAACGAAGCGGCGGTCAATGCCCGGCAGATTATCTGGGGCAATGTGCTGCGCTCTCTCGGCGGCGAACAATCCTACCGACGCAAACTGCGCGCGGCCGTGCAAGGCGCCGACGTCGCCCAGTATCTGCTGGAAGACCCGCAGTTCCCGCGCACTATTGCCCACTGCCTCAACGCTATCGCCGACTCCGCCGCTAAGTTGCCGCGCTGCGAGCCGGTCAGCAAATACATCAAGGCGCTGCAGGGGCGGATATTCAAAGGGGTGGACTACTCAGACCTGGGCGAGTCCACGCGGGAATACTTGAACCAGCTCCAGGTGGAGTTGGGGCAGCTGCACGCGGTTTTCGCCAAGCAGTGGTTTAACTAAACCGCTGACCCCTCCCGATGTGATCTTGCAGGTGAGTTTCCTGGCGAGGATTGGGGTGGGGTTAGGAGAATTCAACGAATTTAAACCGGACCTTCAAATCCAGCCCCCTTCCATACCCCTTTTCAGAGCGGGCCGATCTTGGCTCAGGGGAGGTCGGGGTGGATCGAGACCGATTAGGATGCAATCACCATGACCATACGAGTGGCAATTCGGCATAACACTTATTACGACTTTGACCGGCCGATCAATCTGTCTCCCCACACGGTGCGCCTGCGTCCCGCGCCCCACTGTCGCACCCGGATTCACAGCTACAGCTTGAAAATTCAGCCGGAAAATCACTTTATCAACTGGCAGCAGGACGCCTTCGGCAACTATCTTGCGCGTCTGGTATTTCCGGAGAAAACCCGCCGTCTGGCGGTGGAGGTGGAAGTCATCGCCGATATGACGGTGATCAATCCGTTCGATTTTTTCCTCGAGGAGTACGCCACCCATTACCCCTTCAACTACGACAAACAAACCCTGAAGGAGCTGGCGCCCTACCTGGAAGTGCTGGAAGGCGGGCCGCTGTTTACCCGCTGGCTGGCGTCGGTGGATCTGAATAAAAAATGGCGCACCATTGATTTGCTCGTCGAATTCAACCAGCGCCTGCAGAAGGAAATTGAATACACCATTCGTATGGAACCCGGGGTGCAGGCGCCGGAGGAAACGCTCAAGCTCGCCCGCGGTTCCTGCCGCGACTCCGCCTGGTTGCTGGTGCAGTTGCTGCGCCATTTCGGTTTGGCCGCGCGCTTTGCGTCGGGTTATCTGGTGCAGCTCAAACCCGATACCAAATCCCTGGATGGCCCTTCCGGTGCGGAAGAGGATTTCACCGACCTGCACGCTTGGTGTGAAGTCTATTTGCCTGGCGCTGGCTGGGTGGGGCTAGATCCTACGTCTGGCCTGTTTGCCGGTGAGGGCCATATTCCCCTGGCCTGTACGCCCGATCCTGTATCGGCAGCCCCCATAACCGGCTACACCGACAAATGCGAAGTGGAGTTCTCCTTCAGCAACACGGTTGCGCGCGTCCATGAAGATCCACGCGTAACCAAACCCTATACCGAAGATCAATGGGACGCCGTCATGCAACTGGGCGACAAGGTCGACCACTTGCTGAATGAACAGGACGTGCGCCTGACCATGGGAGGTGAGCCGACCTTTGTCTCGGTCGACGATATGGAATCCGCCCAGTGGAACACTGAGGCATTGGGTGCGGATAAATTGCGCCTCGCCAAGGATTTGCTGCTGCGCCTGCGCGACCGTTTTGCCCCCTTTGGACTTCTGCACTACGGCCAGGGCAAGTGGTACCCGGGCGAAGAAATCCCCCGCTGGGCACTCGGCCTGTTCTGGCGCAAAGATGGTGAATCTCTATGGTTCAACCCGAAATATTTGGCGCGGGTGGATAAGGACTACGGCCACACCATCAACGACGCCGAACGCTTCCTAAAGCACTTGTGCAATCGTCTGGGCTTATGGGACAGCTTTTGCCAGCCCGCCTATGAAGACGGCCTGCATTACCTGCTGCAAGAGCAGAATTTGCCCGTCAATCTCGACGCTGAGATCGCCAGCGCCAAAGACTCCCTGGCGCGCCGCCGCTTGGCGCGGGTGCTGGAACAGGGCATTGGCACTCCTACTGGATACGTTTTACCCCTGGCGTGGAACTTCGGTACGGCGCACTGGTGTAGCAGCAATTGGCAGACGCGTCGCGGTCGCATGGTGCTGATTCCGGGCGACTCCCCTATAGGTCTGCGCCTGCCGCTGAACGATCTGCCGTTTGTGGAAGAGACCCTGCGGGAAATTGAGGTAGAACGCGATCCTTGGGCTCCAGCCGACACGCTGCCCAAACACAACGAAATGATCACCCAATATGACCTGATCGAGCAGCAAACCCTGTCTCCACCAGCTTATCTGGTGCAAGACGCCCAGATCCTGCGCCAGCCTCAGCCGCGCGATGACGAAGGCAAACCCAAGCCGGGCAAGGTCAAAGAGACGATTCGCGAGTATTGGGAAGTGCTGCGCACTTGCTTGTGCGTCGAGCCGCGCCACGGTCGTTTGCATGTATTTATGCCGCCGCTGACCCAGCTGGAGCACTATCTCAATCTGGTGGCGTGTCTGGAGGCTACGGCAGAGGATTTGAATCTGCCCATTGTGATCGAAGGCTACGAGCCGCCGCGCGACTCACGTCTGGTCAAGCTGTTGGTGACGCCAGACCCGGGTGTCATCGAAGTGAATATCCACCCGGCCAGCAATTGGCAAGAGTTGGTGGAAACCACCACGGCCCTGTACGAAGAAGCGCGTCAGGCGCGCCTCGCCACGGAAAAATTCATGCTCGACGGCCGCCACACCGGCACCGGTGGCGGCAACCACGTCACCATGGGTGGCGCCACTCCGGCAGACAGCCCGTTCCTGCGCCGTCCCGATGTGCTGCGCAGCTTTATCACCTTCTGGCAGCACCATCCGAGCTTGTCCTACCTGTTTTCCGGCATGTTTATCGGCCCCACTTCCCAGGCTCCACGGGTCGATGAAGGTCGCGACGAGATGTTGTACGAGCTGGAGGTCGCCTTCCAGCAGATGCCCAACGGCATAGTCAATCAGCCCTGGCTGGTGGATCGCCTGCTGCGCAACTTGTTGATCGATGTCACCGGCAATACCCACCGGGCGGAATTCTGCATCGACAAACTCTATGCGCCGGGTTCCAGCACCGGCCGTCTCGGCCTGTTGGAATTCCGCGGTTTTGAAATGCCGCCGCACGAGCGCATGGCGCTGGTACAAACCCTGCTTTTAAGAAGTTTGCTGGCGCGCTTCTGGAAAGAGCCCTACCACAAACCCCTGGTGCGCTGGGGAACCTTGCTGCATGACCGCTTTATGCTGCCGCACTATGTTTGGGCAGATGTTAAGGACGTGGTCAAAGATTTGAACGAGCACGGCATCGAATTCGATCTCGATTGGCTGTTGCCGTTCGAGGAATTCCGTTTCCCTCACTACGGGCGAGTGCAGTTGGATGATGCCTCGCTGGAGCTGCGCTGGGCCATCGAACCCTGGCACGTGTTGGGCGAGGAAGTGGGCAGTTTCGGCACGGCGCGTTATGTGGACTCATCAGTCGAGCGGGTGCAGATCAAAGCTACCGGTTTGACCGATAGCCGCTATATTGTGGTGTGTAACGGCCGCCGTGTACCTATGAATCCGACCGGGCGCCATGGCGAGTATGTTGCGGGCGTGCGCTACCGGGCTTGGCAGCCGCCATCGGCGTTGCACCCCACCATAGGCGTGCACGCACCTTTGGTGTTTGATCTGGTCGATACCTGGAATGGCCGCTCCATCGGCGGTTGTACCTACTACGTATCGCACCCGGGCGGACGCAATTACGACACCTTCCCGGTGAATGCGTTTGAAGCAGAGGCGCGACGGGTCAATCGGTTTACCGATATAGGCCACACTCAAGGACCTTATACGCCAAGGCCCTGGGTGGATGCGAAACGGGTGCTTAAACCACATACAGAGTCGCGCCCAATGACACCTCCGGCGCCGGAATCAACGGGGGAATATCCACATACCTTGGACTTGCGTCGCCTTTTTGAGACCTGATGGTGGCGAAAATTTGGCCAGACCGGAAAATGGCCGGTGACTTTATGGGTCAATCACCAAATAACACGACCCTCTAAATAGCCAAGAAAATTAAGGTCCCGTTTGCCACCATGAATTCCGATGTAACTGACCGCGCTGTACAAGCGCAATCCCAACTTGGTCACTTGGTCATACGCGACGAATCTCGCACCCCGGAAGGCGATTTGCGCGAGGGCTGGCGCTACCTGCTCGACGGGCTGCAGGCGCTCGGTCCCCAGGGGCTGAATGAGCGCGGGGAGAAGGCCCGGCGTTTGTTGCGCGATGACGGCGCCACCTATAACGTCCACGGCACCATGCGGCCGTGGGAGTTAGACCTGGTGCCCTTTGTGGTCGGCAGCGAGGAATGGGGACAAATCGAATCCGGCCTGCTGGAGCGCGCAGAGCTGTTCAACCAGTTGCTGCGCGATCTCTACGGCCCGCGCGACCTGGTCCGCACCGGTGTGATTCCACCGGAAGCCGTATTTGCCCACGGCGGCTTTCTGCGCGCCTGCTCCGGCATCCATCTGCCCGGCGATCACGATCTGATTATTCATGCCGTCGATATGGTGCGTACCAGCGATGGTGAATGGTGCGTGTTTGCCGACCGCAGCCAGTCTCCCAGCGGTGCCGGCTACGCATTGGAAAACCGCACTGTTATGTCGCGCGTGCTGCCCAGCCTGTTTCGCGACAGCCAAGTGCACCGCCTAGCACATTTTTTCCAGCGCCTGCGGGTCAAGCTCGCGCAACTAGCACCCCATGTCGACGAGCCGCGGGTGGTGGTGCTCACGCCCGGCGCGCTCAACGAAACCTATTTCGAACACGCCTACCTTGCCAATTACCTCGGTTACCCACTGGTGCAAAGCGGTGATCTGGTGGTGCGCAACGGCTTTGTCTGGATGAAATCCTTGGAGGGCTTGGCGCGGGTGGATGTCATTTTGCGCAGGGTGGACGACTGGTACTGCGATCCGCTGGAGCTCAAAAGTGATTCCCAGCTGGGCGTGCCCGGTCTGTTGGAAATCGCCCGCCAGAATCGCGTTGCCATAGCCAACCCGCTCGGTTCCGGGGTGCTGGAAAACCCGGTACTGCTGCGCTATCTGCCGCAGATCGGCAAACGTCTGCTCGGCCGCGAGCCGCGCCTTAAATCAGTCGCCACCTATTGGTGTGGCGATCGCAAGGACTTGGCCTATGTACTGGCCAACCAGGAACAACTGATCATCAAACCGATTTTCCGCGGCCAGGGACGCAGTCAGGTGGTGTCCGAACTGAGCCTCGCGGAGCGACAGGCGCTGCTCAAACAAGTCCAGGCGCAGCCGCATCTGTATGTGGCTCAGGAGCGCTTGGTTCCGTCCCATGTGCCGACCGTCGTGGACGGCACTCTGCAACCCCGCCCGGCGATTCTGCGCGGTTTTGCCGCAGCGAGTGAGTCGTCCTACACCGTTATGCCGGGGGGATTGACCCGCGTCGGCCTGACGGCGGGCTCGCCCCTGATCTCCAACCAGCTGGGTTCCATCAACAAAGATACCTGGGTGGTCGCCTCTGAACCTGAACGCCCGGTGGAAAGCGTGCCCCTGGGAGAGCGCCGACCATTGCTGCAGCAAAAAGCCGGCTTGCCGAGCCGCGTGGTGGAAAACCTGTTCTGGCTTGGCCGTTACGCCGAGCGTGCCGAAGCTTCTCTGCGGATGTTGCGTACCACTTTTGCGATGCTCAACGGCGCCGAGGTATTGCCAGCCGACAGCCGTCGCCAGTTGTTGCGCGCGCTGACCGAAGTAACCTGTACCTTCCCCGGTTTTGCCGGCCAGCCGGAGCTGATGAACGCGCCGGACAAAGAGCTGCTCTCGATAGTGGTCGACAGCAATCGCCTGGGCAGTGCGAGTTCGTCGTTGCGGGCCATGCTCAACTGCGCTGAAGAATGCAAAGAGCTGCTGTCCCCTGACATATTGCGCGTTTTCAACGATATACGCGATGCGTTGGAAGGCTTGAGCGACGCCATGGGCACCAGTCTGGCGGCCGCGTCGGAAGAAGCGCTCGATCCTTTAGTTACCACCCTGATGGCCTTCAGCGGTCTGTCTCAGGAAAGCATGATTCGCGGTGACGGCTGGCGCTTTATGGAGGTCGGTCGCCGCCTGGAGCGCGGTCTGCAAATCATCGCTCTGATTCGAGCGCTGCTGGTGCGCGATATGCCAGAGACGGAGCAGGCGACGATTCTCAAGGCCGTGCTTAAAACCCTGGAGGTCTTGATGACCTACCGCCGCCGTTATCGCGGTCGTATGGATATTGCCTATGGCCTGGAGCTGACCCTGCTCGATACCAGCAATCCCCGTTCATTGTTATATCAATTGGAACAACTGCAGGCTTTATTGGCCGATCTGCCGGATGCGGGACCGGCCAGTCGTGAGCTGCACGCTGAGCAGCGCGCTCTGTTGGATGCACACGCAACCTTGCGTCTAAGCCGGCTGGTGGAGCTGGTGGCGGTGAGCGAAGACAGTGACCGCCGCGATCAGCTGGATCAGTTGCTCAGCCGTCTTTATCACCTGCTGACGACCATTGCGTCGGACGTCAGCGACAAATATTTCGATCATCAAATCGCGCCCCAGCAGCTGGTGCGCGCGGTATGGGAGGCTTGATGCGTTATAGGATCATCCACGAGACCCAGTACAGCTACAGCATTCCGGTGCGGCGCTGCTACAACCTCAGTCATATGATCCCACGAGATACACCCCGGCAGAGTTGCACCCAGAGCAAAATCCGGGTCGATCCCAGCCCAGCGCAAGTGCAAAAGCACGAAGACTATTTCGGCAACACCGCCTATTTTTTTGCCATCCAGAAGTCCCACGATAATCTGTGCATCACGGCGGAAAACGAAGTGGAAATCCGCCGGGCGCCGGCACTGGCTCCGAGCAGCAGTTGCGCCGAGGTGTTGGCGCGGTTGCAATCCAGCAGCGCGGCGGAATGCTTGCTCGCGCGCGAGTTTATTCTCGACTCGCCCATGATCCGCAGCTTCCCTGCCTTGCGCGACTATGCTGCGGTTTCGCTCCACCCCGAGCGCCCTTTTCTCGATGCAGTGCGCGATTTGAATGAGCGCATCTACCGGGATTTCACCTACGACCCCGGCTTCACCACTGTGGCGACACCGCTGCAGGACGTGCTCGAACACAAACGCGGCGTCTGCCAGGACTTCGCCCACTTCGCCATCGGCTGCCTGCGCGCTGCGGGATTTCCCGCCCGCTATGTGTCCGGCTATCTGGAAACACTGCCGCCGCCGGGCAAGGAAAAACTTATAGGCGCCGACGCCACCCACGCCTGGTTTGCCGTCTACTCTCCCGAAACCGGCTGGGTCGAATTCGACCCCACCAACAACAAACCCGCCTCCGAGCAACACATAGTCACCGCCTGGGGGCGCGACTATTCCGACGTAACCCCGCTGCGCGGCGTGATTTTTGGCGGCGGTGACAAGCACGAGCTCAGGGTTGCGGTGACGGTGCAGCGGTTGGATTAGGCTCGGGTGTTTCGCAAAATGTTGGCCAATGGCAAGCCGCCAGATGACGGGGGCCAATTGCTCGCATAGGCGCGGGAGAGCTAGAGCGGTTGCACAAGTTTGCGGAATCTATTGGACGCGATCAGGTGTAATAGATGCTCGACCGGTTCCGCCCCGCCCGTTTGGCGTTGTAAAGGCCGCGGTCGGCGGTGTCGATCCACATGGTGGGGTCGGTGATTTTGGGGGTGAGTTCGGCGATGCCGAGGCTGATGGTGTAGTTGATGACGTGCTCTTCATAGGCCACGGATGAGGCTTCAACGGAGGTGCGCAAACGTTCCGCCACAATCTCTGCGCCAGTGGCGTCGGTGTCCACCAGTATCACCGCAAACTCCTCGCCGCCGTAGCGCCCCGCCACATCCGAATCGCGCAAGCTACTTACTAAGGCGGCCGCTGTGCGGCGGATGACTTCGTCGCCCGCAGGATGACCGTAGGTATCGTTGATATCTTTGAAATGGTCAATGTCCAGCATGATCAGCGAGCTTGCGCGGTGATAACGCTGATAGCGTTTGAATTCCTGCCGCAGGGACTGCTCCCAGGCTTTGCGATTGAGCAAACCCGTCAGCCCGTCCGTGCGGTTGATATGTTGCAGCTGCTCGTTGGCCTGCTGCAGCTGCTCGCGGTGGATCGCTACTTCGGTCACGTCGTAAATGATCACGCAGACATGATTGACCTCCCCCTGGGCGTTGGTTAGGGGCAGCATGGTGCAGTTCTGGTACATGAATTTGGCAGAGCCGGTGACCGGGCGGTAATTCTTGAAGTGAAACAGGTAGGGGCGCTGTTCCCAGGTGGTAAACGCAGCGGTTTGCAGCACTGCAACCGTCTCGATTTTGCGGCGAAACCAGGTTTCCGGAAGTTCGGGGAAAATATCGAAAATATTTTGATTCAGTACGGCTTCCGGTGCTTTGGCGCTGTGGTTTTGCATAAACCCGTTCCACAGCCGGATGTGCATGTTCAGATCGACCACCACCAGACCCACATCTATGTTGTGCAATATGTCCATTACCCAGTGGAGTTCATTGGCGAAATCTGGGGTGGTAGGGGTCATATTCACAACAACAGGTAGTCAAGTTTCTTGCACAACAGGTCAATAAACTCCTCAGTGAAAATCACCAGCAGGTCGCAATTGACGTTATAGCCTTCCAATTTATAGTTGATTTCCGTTACCAGCGCCTGTTGCCAAGTGACAGTTTTGGGATCAAACAGGTTGTCCAGGCGTTGGTGCTGGCCGAGAACCAACGGTGGGCCGAGGCTGAAGGACATATCCAGTTGTACAGCGACACCGCGCAAAAACGCGCCGAGCAGGACATTGGCGGTGTCCATCAAGAGTTCGCGTTCCGCTTGATGATCCAGCTCGCCATCGTATTTCAGCAGGCGGGAAAGGTCGGAAAAACTGGTGTCGTTGAAGAGCAGAATCGCCTCCCCGGCGATGCCGCCGCCGATAAATCCCTGGCAGACACCGGAAACCGACGCTGAACCGTCGATGGCGTTGATCGCCATGGCGATGTCGGATGGGGCAAGAATTTCAATGTGGGGAATGGAGAGCACCACAAACGTATCCAGCAGGCGCGCCAGGCGGTCGCCCGCTTGTCCCATAGCGATATTCGTCACCTCTTGCAGGCAATCGCGGTAGTCTTCGCTCAGGGTAATAGTGGTGTTCATGCCTTGCGGCTCTTGGCAAAATCGTGGGGCGTAATATCTATTCTAGTCGCCGGGCGCTAGAATGCCGCCCGGAATTCATATGACGCGCCCTTTGCTGTATGACAATTCATTTCACTCTTATCCCGGTTACCCATTACCAGCAGAACTGTTCACTGGTCTGGTGCGGTGACACAGGTAAAGCGGCCGTGATAGATCCGGGCGGCGATGTGGAACATCTTCTGCAACGAATCCAAGCGCAGAAGCTGCAGGTCGAGCAGGTCCTGTTGACTCACGGGCACATCGACCACGCCGGTGGCGCGCGGGCGCTGGCCGATCATCTACAGGTGCCGATTGTCGGGCCTCATCCCGACGAAACTTTTTGGCTCGATTTGCTGCCGCAACAGGCCCCGATGATGGGATTTGCTGAAGTTCCACCGCTGCGTCCCGACCGCTGGTTGCACGAGGGCGACACGGTCAAGGTCGGTGCACAGACACTCGAAGTACTCCACTGCCCAGGCCACACACCGGGGCATATTGTGTTTTTCCACAGACAAGACGGCATCGCCTGGGTTGGCGATGTCCTTTTCGCCGGCTCCATCGGGCGCACGGATTTCCCGCGCGGCAATTATGAAACCCTGGTGCAGGCCATTCGCAGCAAACTTTGGCCGCTGGGGGATCATGTGCGATTCGTGCCCGGTCACGGCCCTATGTCTACCATCGGTGAAGAGCGGCGTAGCAACCCGTTCGTGGCCGACAAACGTTTCGGTTAATCAAGAGGCAGCGCTATGAGCGAACAATTGGGCGACGATTTTGATCAGAACTACGTGAAGTTTCTCAGCGATGCCATAGAGACTGGTTGCGTCTGGGCGTTGGAAAGCGATGAAGGATTCGCGCTGTGCGCCTCCATCAACAATGAAGAAATTGACGTGATGCCCATGTGGTCCCAGCCAGAATATGCTGAATCCCATATCGAAGGCGAATGGAAAAACTATCGCGCGGTGCCTATAGCCCTGGAAGAGCTGCTCGAAGACTGGCTGCCCGGCATGCACGAGGATTTGACCTTGGTTGGACCCAACTGGAACAGTGATCTGGAAGGCGATGAAGTCGAACCACTCGATCTGTTGGAAGACTTCGAAGAAAATCTGGAAGATTGATTTTTAGTGCAGACCCGTGGGTTTTTCGCCAGCCAAACGAATACCGAGCACTTTCTGTAACTCGGCGGCGATCTCGGCCACTCCTTGTTGCGGACTGCGCACGTAGCGAATACGTCGCTCGGGGTCCACCACCACGATTCCCGGTGTGATGCGGATGTTATATCTCTGCGCCACATTTTCCGCTTGCAGCAACACTGGCAAGGTCATTTGGTGTTTTTGCAGAAATGCCTGCGGGTCGTCGTCCTCCCACACGTTCATCAAATAAAACTGAATCGGACGTTCGCCTTTGGCCTGATCGAGTTGTCGGATCACCGGCATCAGACTGTTACAGCTTTTGCACCAACTGGCCCAAAAAAACATGACTGTGGTTTTTCCCGCATCGGCCTCCTGATACAGGGACACAGGCGCGCCCTTCTGATCCATCAAAATCCAATTGGGAGCCACGTCGCCGATCGCACCGCCAGCTGAGACTGAGCGAACAACCAAGCAACAACACAGCGCCAGCAACAACACAAATGCATTTTTCCCCCCGATTGTCATCATTGGTCCAAAGACGCGCAGGTTCGCGGTGTTATAGAACATGATTTGGGGATACTCCTTGTTTGCGGTTAGAGCCAAGTGAAGAATATTTCGCCGGAAACTGAAAAACGCGAATAATCGAGACTGTCCCTTTTGATGAAGAACCCCCGCATGGGTTCACTACAAATACATCGCTAAACATCTTTATCGGAAAAAACGGTGAGTCGAATAGATATAAGTGGAGCGTCAACCAATGCCGATAGGATCGAGAAACTTCTAACGTACCACTTCCAAATCGCGCCCAAAAAAATGTCGGTGTAACACTCGGATCATGTTGTGGCGGATAAAGTGTTCCAAGTCCGCCAAATTCGGGAAGTCGGGTGTCAGCCCTTCGTGCCGGTGAAGCAGCTCCGTACCGTTGGAGCAGATAATTTCACAGGCGAGCAAGTAGGTGTATTGCGGCGACTCGCGAAACGGAGGGCAACGACGCAGCACTACAAAATTGTAGCCCTGCTGCAGCAAACGAGCGAGGTGTGGATAGAGGTTGTACTCTTCCGCCGAAAAGAGATATTCGGTTTCCTTGTACACCCGCCGACTGTGGATGTAACTGGTCATGAATCCCCCAGCGCACCGCCTGCGCTTAAGCGTGGTTGTTATTGTTTTAGCCGAGCAAAAAAACCGCCCTTGGTCTGGATTAAACCCTGTTCATTTGTTTCGCGGTGTGAGGTCAGTCCCATCCGGCAAGTTTTTATCGGATTATTGCCGAGGCTTATGACAAAACTTTGACATTCGTCATGTTGAAAATGGCGCCGCGTTACGGATCGCCCGGCGCAAGCGATGCAGGATAAGAACTAGCTTCTGCCCGTTGCCCTATGTGCTTGCGCCAGGCGGCAAATAACAGGATGGCGATCAACAGTTCCGCGAGATCGCCGCCGTAGTACATCAACTGCGCGGCCGCTTGAATGTCCGCCTGGCTATGAGGGGTGGCATAAGGGAATAGATGGATATACATCAATTTACTGCTGATGCCGTGAATCGCCATCGCCAGGAGGAGGATGCTCAAGCGGTCGCGAAAACCCGGGCGCGATGGTGCGGGATCCGGACCTGCCATGCTCCACGCAAATAAATAGCCTGCGAGTAAAAAATGCAGGTGAATGAAATGGTGCGACCAGGGTTGGTGCAACGAGGATCGATATAAAGGTGTGAGATAAAGAACCAGCATGCCGCCGAAGTTGAGAACCAATGCGGTGATCGGATGACACCACAGGCGAATTATTCGGCTGTGAAGGAATTGCACACACGCTTTTGCGCCGCGTCTGGGTAAATTGCGCAAGAGCAGACTAATGGGAGCTGCCATTACTAAAAACGTTGGCGCCACCATACCAATCAGCAAATGCTGTTGCATATGATGATAAAACGTATGGTGGTCATTCTGATGTAGCGGTGTTACAGCAAAAATAATTAACGCTGTGCCAAACCAAAAACTGGCCAAACGCCATAAATTCCAGATGCGTTTTTTCCACAAAATTTGCCTCAATACTCCGGCTGAATATATCAGAGCTAAACTCAGAATCAGTGTGGTGGGTAAAAAGGGATTCATTTGGGATGCATCAGGCGATAGCGCGCGAAGAATATCACTCCAATGATCAACAATAGAATTGCAGCAACGTTCCATGCGAAGTCGTAAGGCAAAATATTGTTTACACCGTAACGTATTTGGTGAAGCTTCAAGATTTTATGATTAATGGTGCCGTCAAATAACTGGAACCCTCCCGCACCCATAAAAAATCCCGCCCAGATTGCAATTATGTCTGCAGCTCCCCTACGGCGCTGCTCCAAAAAAATAAAAAATCCAGCAATAAGTGCCAGTAGTTCTACAGCATGGAGTAGGCCATCCGATAGCAGGCCGAAGGTAGGTGTCGCCAGGTCATAAAAATGGTGCCAGCCAAGGAGTTGATGAAAAATAATTTCATCCACGGCGGCCATGCAGCCGATACCGAATAATATGCCGGGACCGGTGGGACAGTTCACCAAAGGAAACTTTTCCATTAGGTCACCCAGAGAGAAAATAATCTCGCTAGAGAAAAACGGATTGATCTAAAAGGGAGCATCTAGATCAATCCGTTGGACAAACAATTGCCCTATGCGGATGTTCTATTTCATGGCTGCCATTTTGGCTTGGCTGCGCACACTTTCTTCATACCATTGGCGAATATGGCGCAGGTGCACATCTTCTTGTTCCAGCGCATGTTGAAATCGACTGGCCATATCCGTCATGTGCATGTCTTCGGCCAGCTTCATCAACAATTCCCAGGCTGCATTATCCGCCATCTCTATCGCCAGCATGGCTTGTAGGCTTTGACTAATGCTGGTGCGCGGGTCGGAAATGACTTTCATCAAGCCCGATGCCGCTACGCCTGATGCATCCGCATCGGGGGTTTGGGCGGTAGGGTCAGCGCCAATTTGTTTTAAGCAGTCCGCAAGCAACTCAAAATGCTCTTCTTCCTGCCGGCGAAATTCTTCCAACTTGTCGATGGGAAGTTGTACATCGGGCGATAGATCGTTAGGAGAATGCAGACATTTTGCAATTAATTGCTCATAGACGCGCACACCTGTTCGCTCGTACGCCAAGCGCTCACCTAATTTATTGATAAAAACTTCCGGATGTTTGCCGGATGCCATTTTGATAACAGTTTTAATCATGCTTTTGGCGGTCCCTGGTAAAGGAACAGAGCCAAGGGGTTCAGCATTTTCCAGGAAAAAATCTTCGATGGTGGACTTTGTCGTAGCGCCATTGGTAGTGGTCGGTATATCTTCATCCACATGCATCATCTTTTTAATCAGAATCGGCGACATATCTATGCCGGTGCGATTCATGCCCAAATGTTGGTCCATAATGATTGCCCTCTAAAAAGTTGTCGACCTATGCGATTTTTTTCGCCAGTTCAGTACCTGGTTGCCAGCGGTAGTTCATGGCGACGGCGTCGCTGGGTGAACCGGTGGAATTGAGTTGCTCGCGATAACGTTTGGAGGCTTCTCCTTCCTCGGTCTTGTGGACGAATTCCGTTCCGCGTGCGCGCAAGTCGATTTCTTCGCTCAAGGTTTTGCGCACGAATTCGCGTTGACTTTGATAGGCGATGGGATCGGGCAGTCTTTCTGGCAATATTTCCGCCGGATCGCGCCGCTCATATTTCTTGAATAAAGCCATTACTTTATTCAGATGACCCAACTCGTAATCCAGAAAACGTTCCCAAATCGCTTTTATCCTTGGATTGGATTCTGTCTCCATGCAGCTGTAGTAGTTATAAACTTCGTTTGCTTCATACAGCAGCCATTTTTCCAGCCAGGTTTCATTGGGGTCGATAATCGAGCCATATTGCGTAACGTGCTGTTCCTCGATGGAAGCAATTTCTGCATAAAGTGCGCGTGCAACCGGGTCGCTAAATGTTGGCCCAATATTCATGTAGTAATCACGCGTCTGATATTCACCGGAAAAAATCGTCAGCGCATTTAATTTGGAGATAGGATCCGTTGCGTGTTTGTCATAGGGCTCGCGCAAATCATCTTCGGGTGCGCGGTGTTCTACACTGGTAGGTCTGCCGGGCAGAATATCGGTGTAGCACTGCAAAATATTATTGGCGTCTTTGCCTTCCACGCGATCCATCAGCGCAGAATATCGATACATATGATCGAAATCTTCCAGCAAGCCAAAACGGTACGCCTGAGCTAAATATTCATCTGGTTCTTGCTGGGCAATGGCGGCGGTGACTTCAATGGCAACCTGCTCATAACCAATCGTAGTTTCCAGTGGCGAATGGTCGGCCCCGAGCAGCCAATTAATCATGGTTTGTTGATGGTGTTCGACGCGTCTTATATCCGCTAATGCATAGCGCAACGCGGGGTTGAATTGGCCGCACATATGAGAAAATCGATTGACCTGCTGTTCAATTCCATTCATCAAAATCACACGTACGCGTGTGAAAGCATCATCATCGAGTTTGCTCAGCGGTTTTGGCGTCAGTTCTCGCCAAGTGAATTTTTGCTGCTCCAGGGGGGTTCCCCGTGCATCCAATAGTGTAATGGTCATAAAGCACCCTCACCTCGATAGTGGTAGGAGACCATCGGCAATGCAAGCGGTATACCGCAAGGTTGCAAAATCAACATCTAATAAAAAATGCGATATTGCTTAACAAGATGGAGAAAGAAAAATTACAGGAGGAAATGGGTGAGGTAACGGATTTATCCGTTATAAGCATGTAGGAATTACAAATAAGTGCGTTAAATGGTTTTGGTTTGCTGCGATTGAATTAATTAAGCGCCGCACAGCGGCGCTTGCTTTTTATTGCAGTTGATCCAAAAGATCTTGCGCTAATTTTTTTAAACGTTGCGTATTTTCAGGTCCTATGCGAAACAATAATTTTTCCACTGCGGAGCGTTGTTCCAGTTCCGCTGTAGAAAAACGATAAGCAACGGATGGCCGTGCAAGCGTCGCATCTGGCGGTGGTGCCGGAGCTTTGACGATGCGGGTCAGTGCCCGAATAGTCACTTCGCGGAAATCCCCCTTTCTTACGCCAAGTTCCTCGTAAGCCTGCTCCAGCAACGGGTAGTAGCGTTCGTACATCTGCAGCAATTTTTCCGGGCCGACCTTTTCCAGACTTTCCAAGTAAGGTGTGTAACGCGCGTAGTTCTCGGCACTGATGGTCCAGGCTTCGCCGTTGTTAGCGGCGCTAAACGGCGTTTGCGGATCCTGAAACGGCCGGTATTGGCTCACCAGCTTTCCTTCTTCAAGAGCATTGACCGCGCGGACAAATTTGCGGATCAGATGGTCTTGGATCAGCCAGGATTGGAAGCTGCCTTCGGATGATTCCAACAAATAACTGAGAACAACCGCGTCGCTGCGATCCAGAGGTGGAAGTTTGCCCGCAGGTTCAGATGATTGCCGAGGCGCTTCCACGAGGGGGGCAGCCGCTTCAGTGTCTCCGGGCGGAGCCGGGTCGGGCGGCAAAGCAATCTCCGGTGCAACCTCGGCAACAGGAGCGGGTGGCAGAACCGTCGGCTCTGTTTTTGGCTTATTGCGCAGCAGCATCCAGTAAACTGCGCCGCCAATGGCGACAAGGGCAACCACTAACAACAGGATCGGAAAGGTTTTATTGCGACCGTATTCAGATTCATTCATAGCTATTGTCCGGATAGTTTTTCACCGCAACGGAATGTGGCGGAGTGAACTACTGCTGATAGAGGCTACTTTGGCAGAAAAGTTTATTCTGGTTATAGATCCCTCCGTATATATCTAACTCGTGTAGTCTGTCGCACGCTGTTTGTTGCCGAACCTTTTGCGAAGTTTGGCGGGATACCCTCGCCGGGATTACCAGTTGAGGCGCGGCCACTCCGGCCAATGGTCTTTGTCTGATTTGGACGCCCCCGGCGCTTCCGCTGGACGCTCCCCAGGCACCAGCGCGCGTTCCTCCCTGGGTGAGATTGGGGCCGGCTCTGAATCCTGTGCAAAAGCAAGGCTGAATTCTTCTTTCAGGATGGAGTAGATGGCGTGATCCACGTAACGATCGGTCAACCATTCCGCCTTGGGTTGCACACCCTCATAGAAAAATCCCAGGCGCTCCGGGACCTTGCGGCTGCTCATGTTCTGCGAAGCGCAGCGTATTTCAACCCGTTTCAAATCAAGGTGTTCGAAACCGTAGTGGCATAGGTGGCGCACCGCATCGGTCATTATGCCCTGGCCTACATATTCTGCGCCGAGCCAGTAACCGACGGTCGCTTTCCGCTCTGCTTTTTCCAGGTGGTAAAAACCGACGCCGCCGCATACTCGATCGTCCACCATGATGACAAATTGCGGGCCGCGTTCGGTGCAGAGTTGGCGAATAAAGGCTTCTGTGTCCTGAGGTGAATGGATGCGCTTGAGCCACGGCAGCCAAGGGTACAAATGACTTCGGCTGTTGTGGATTAGCTCAAACAGAGGTTCGGCATGCTCAACGCGCAGCGGATCGAGCCAGCCCATGTCGGTAGAAATGCGCATGTGTTAAACAAATTGCTGTTTTGTATGCCAAGTTTATATCGATCATTGCGTCGGAAGGAAAGGAATCAGTTCACCTTCACTTACAGCCGAGCGACAGAATATCCGTTTACCCAACACAGTGGTGCGCAACAGAACCTAACTGCGGGCTGTGTCTCCAAAAGCTTTCGCTATGGCTCGGTTAGCTCTTTGAGCATAGTCAAATTAATCTGTGAGGGTTCACTCCAGAATGTCCGCGCCAAGTGACTGCCCTTGTGGCTTGGCTAGGTATGTGGGCACTAAGGTTTGGCAGTTATCATGGCTTATCCAAAGTGGTGACCACTTCCTATCGGGTGAATCGGGTCTGCTTGACCCTATCTATCTATAACAGTAAGGCTGCGATTCGGTTTTCTTGCGCCGAATCGTTCTAATCCTCAAATTGCCCCACCTGCAACTGCCACCCACAATGAATTTGGGCACGGTGTTAGAAACGCCGGGCTGATCTGCGACTAGACAGTCGCTTGGAGTCGCGCTGGAGCAGGTGCGGCGGAGCTTTGGCATCAGTAGGTAAAGAAATTTTGGCTTCCGAATCGCTTGCGCAAGACTTGGCTACACCATCCGTATGGCGCATAGGGAAATGGGCTCTGATTTGCGTGTGCGTGAGTGCGTTGGCGGGTGCCGCTGCCATGTATATGGCCTACCAAAACTACGAGGCGTCGGTCGACAAGCTGTTGATCGATCCCCACCGGGATTATTCCCGTGTGCCCTTCAATATGGTGGACGCCACAGAATACTGTCGTCTTAAGACCGCTCGTCGTTACGGTAAAAATCTGGTGCTCAGTTATATCGACGAGCACTCCACGCGCCTCGACGTCAAAACCGGGCAATACAAGATCTTTATGTTTGTGCGCACAGGCAATTTGACCGATTACCAGGAAGAGGCGGTTCACTGCTTTATAGATCCGGAAAGCCGCATGTTGACCCATTACCGGACCATCAACTTGCACAAAGCCTCATTGATGTCCAGAGCCGCCAAATTCTTTGAACGTTGATTCCATGTGCCTGAACTTAATAGAGTTTTTGCCTTTTGTCCGATTTGTCGCAACGACTTCCGGCGCAACCCAACGGCCTTTCCTATACTCAGTTTGGATTAGGTAAAGGCGTATCGTCCTATGAAGTGGCTTCTATTGTTGGCGGGATTTTTTCCGATGGTGTTGGCCACTGCAGACAGCGGACGCGTGTATCTGTTGAGCAAGCGCCAGATCCTCAATTCCAACATGACGACCGTCGTATTTTTCTACGATCGCTCCGTTACCTCTATCGCAGAGTGCGAGCGTGAGATTCAACGGGGAATCCGCGGTCAATGGCGCTACTACACCCACAAATTCCCCACTCCCAAGGGCTATCTGGAGAAGCTGGACTATTACTGTGTGCAAACCGGCGCAGTGATCAGCCCCTGGTACGACAAGGCCCCCTATGACTTTGTGTATCAAATCGATATACGCCATTCCACCAGCCGTATTAAGGCGATGCCGCATTACGCGGAATGCCTGCGCGATCTGCGCCAGCAGATTCACGATGAAACACGGCATTTTTTCTGCGCGAAAGTCAGCCAGGAGATTCGTTTTTAGCCGTCCCGGTGGGAGAGGCCTAAACTGAAGGCAACAGTCGAAGAAAACCAAGGAATCCACAATGTGTTTTAAAGAACCAATGTGGGGTTTTGCACGACGTAAATTCGTGGAATCTGCCACATTGTCGCACTTCCGTTACCACAATAATGAACACGGACGGCGTGTATATGCCTATTAACCTGCTGTTCGATCCCACTGCTGCGCCTGGCGCGGCCAACTCAGGGGAGTCTGATCTCAGTGTTCACTGAATCCTTATGTGCCGAGCTGCGGGAAATACTGCCCGATTTTTCCCTGGATACGCCCTGCAATCCAGCGAGTGCCTCTCTGTCAGAAACAGCGCAGATTTACCTGGAGTTTTACGGCTTTCTGGAAGTGCTGAAAGATTCCAATGTGGATTATTTTTGGGGCTATCGCACCTGCCCCTGCCGCGGAGATCAACTGCGCATTGCCACTCATTACTGGCGTCTGCCGGAGGCAAAAGCGACGGTCTTTGTGGTGCACGGATTATTTGACCACGTCGGTTTGTTTCAAAAGCTGGTCGCTTATCTGCTCGCCCAGCAGTATTCGGTCGTGGCCATAGACCTGCCGGGCCATGGGTTGAGCAGCGGCGAAGCTACGGTGATCAAATCTTTTTTTGATTACGGCGCGGTTTTGGAGGACACCTTTAAGTTCTTCCGCTGGCAGCTGCCGGAAGGGCCGGTTTATGGCGTCGGCCAAAGCACTGGTGCTGCGGTGCTGATGGCCTTCGGTTTCAGCAGCTTGAAGCAGGGTGAAGCAGCGCCTTTTAAGCGCATGGCATTTCTCGGGCCTTTGGTGCGCCCGCGCCAGTGGACCTGGGGACGCATGGTTTTTCGCTGT
Source organism: Saccharophagus sp. K07 (assembly GCF_014336955.1). Lineage (GTDB taxonomy): Bacteria > Pseudomonadota > Gammaproteobacteria > Pseudomonadales > Cellvibrionaceae > UBA5868. Next base: position 126,221 of record NZ_QRAI01000004.1, read on the forward strand.
GTGGGGCGCTACCTCAAACGCCTGACGCGGGATTTTGCCGTCCCCAATTCCCATAACGCGGAGTTTCACAGCTTTTTGCGTTACAACGATCCGTTACAAGCGCGCTGGTTGTCGATTGAGTGGATAGGCGCGTTGCACGAGTGGGTGGACGGATTTTCACTGCAGCCGAAAGACCCGACCCCGGCGTTGATCGTCCAGGGAACGGCGGATCGAGTGGTGGATTGGCGTTACAACGTGCCGGCAATTCAGGAGCGTTTCCCGAATTGCCAAGTGAATTACATCGAAGGTGCCATGCACCATCTGGTGAACGAGGCCGATACCTGGCGCAAACCTGTGTTCACGGGTTTGGGCCAGTTTCTGCGCCGAGGAAATTAATTGGCGGTATCGGCTTCCAGTTGCGGCAGCAGAGCGGCCAATTCCGGTGGAAAGAATGGCCTGCCGCGGTCATTGATTGCAGCCCACTGAACCTTGCCGTTGAGAATCAGCTTGCCGTCGCTGCGGTAGATGTCCTGCACGAATTCGCCGCGAATCTTACCCGCTCGACTGACATTCAGCCCCACCCAAAAATGGTCGCCGCTGCGCAGCGGGAAGCGGTAATCCAATTCAACCCGCGTGACCACCAGATTGATGCCTTTGGCGGCCAGCTGGGCGAAATCCAGATTGTGGCTGAGCAAATATTCGTGGCGCGTGTGCTCCAAATAATTCTGATAGACACTGTTGTTTACGATGCCTTGTAGATCGCACTCGTAATCGCGCACTTTGAAGTCGAGACGGAAGGCGTAATCCATTAAAACAATACCCTGCAGCGAATAGTGGCCGGAATGGCTTTGAGCTGTTCCAGAGCGAGCTCGCTATAGCCCGAATCCAGATCGATCACCACGTAACCCACCTTGTCTCTGGTTTGCAGATACTGGCCGGCGATGTTGATGTTGTTGTCGGAGAATATCTGGTTGATCGCCATCAGCACGCCGGGCACGTTTTGGTGAACGTGCAACAGGCGGTGCACACCTTTGTGCGTCGGCAGCGCCACTTCGGGGAAATTCACCGAGCCGATGGTGGTGCCATTGTCCGAATATTTGATGAATTTATCGGCCACTTCCACCCCGATATTTTCCTGCGCCTCCATGGTGGAACCACCGATATGGGGAGTGAGCAGCGCGTTGTCGAACTGGCGCAGCGGACTGACGAATTCTTCGTCATTGCCTTTGGGTTCGACCGGAAATACGTCGATAGCCGTGCCGGCAAGGTGTTTATCGGCCAGCGCGCGCGCCAGAGCGTCTATATCCACCACTGTACCGCGCGACGCGTTAATCAGAATTGCACCTTTTTTCATGGTGCGAATTTCTTTTTCGCCGATCATATTCTTGGTGCTGGGCAGTTCGGGAACGTGCAAGGTGACGATGTCTGCCTGCTGCAGCAAATCTTCCAGCGATCCGCACTGGGTGGCATTACCCATCGGCAATTTGCTGATCACATCGTAAAACACCACGCGCATCCCCAAGCCTTCGGCCAGCACACTCAACTGGCTGCCGATGGCGCCATAGCCGACAACACCGAGAGTTTTGCCGCGAATTTCATAAGAGCCGATGGCGGATTTGATCCACTCGCCGCGATGGCAGGCCGCGTTTTTGGCGGGGATATCGCGCAACAACAGAATCGCTTCGGCGATCACCAGTTCGGCGACGCTGCGGGTGTTGGAGTAAGGGGCGTTAAAGACCACAACGCCGTGTTCCTGCGCCGCCTTCAAATCCACCTGATTGGTGCCGATACAGAAGCAACCCACGGAAATCAGTTTGGGCGCATTGGCGAAGACCTTGGCGGTGACCTGGGTACGCGAACGGATGCCGAGAAAGTGAGCATCTTTGATGTGTTCGATCAGCTCGTCTTCCGCCAGGGCGGTTTTGAGGTATTCAATGTTGGTATAGCCCGCCGCATTGAGGCTGGCTACTGCGGAAGGATGCACACCCTCCAGCAGCACAAATTTGATCTTGTCTTTATCCAGAGAAATCTTCGCGTTCATGATGAATCGGCACCGGATGGGAGGGGGCAACCCCCGTAAAAAAGGGGCGCCAAGTTTAACACAGGCTGGTTATGGATTGAGCACAGAGTCGCGCGTAATCGTCTGTACACCCGTTTCCGTACCGAGCAACAACACGTCCGCACGGCGCATGGCGAACAAACCATTGGTCACCACACCCGTAATTTGATTGATGCGCTGTTCCAGCCCTACGGGATCGTGGATCTGCAGATCGTGGACATCGAGAATATGGCAGCCGTTGTCGGTGACAACGCCAGCGCGGTACACGGGGCGCCCGCCGAGTTTGCTCAGCTCGCGCGCGACGTAATTGCGCGCCAGGGGAATCACTTCGACTGGCAGCGGGAATTTGCCGAGCACCTGCACCTGCTTGCTCTGATCAGCGATACAGATAAACGTACGCGCTACCGCGGCGACGATTTTTTCCTGCGTCAGAGCGGCGCCGCCGCCTTTGATCAGCGCAAGATTGGGGTCGGCTTCATCCGCGCCGTCGATATAAAAACCGATCTCGCTGACATCATTCAAATCGCGCACCTCTATGCCGTGCTTGCGCAATCGCTCGGCGGAAGCGTTTGAACTGGCAACTGCCGCGGCGAATTTGTCCTTGTATTCGGCCAACAAATCAATAAAAAAATTGGCGGTGGAGCCAGTGCCTATGCCGAGCACGGCGGAGGGCTCCAGATGCGGCACAATACGGTCGATAGCGGCCTGGGCAACCGCCTGTTTGAGCTGATTCTGATTCATAGCGTGGGGAAATCGGGATAGAAAAAGCGCGCATTGTAGCGGGTTTCTCGCGCGACTGCGTCATGACTTCCTTTCCTTCATCCATTACCATTGCTAGCCTTTCCACACACACTCACTTCTCCCGGTTTGCCAATGCCCCAAAGTTACATCAAGCGCATATTGGATGCGCGTATCTACGATCTGGCGGTTGAAACCCCTCTGGATGACGCTCCGCTGTTGAGCGAGCGAACCGAAAATAACGTTCTGCTCAAGCGCGAAGATTTGCAGCCGGTGTTCTCCTTCAAAGTGCGCGGCGCCTACAACAAATTGTTGCAGCTGACCGAAGAGGAACGTGCGCGCGGCGTGATCGCTGCCTCGGCCGGAAACCACGCCCAAGGTCTGGCGCTCTCTGCCAAACACCTTGGCGTCACCGCCATTATAGTGATGCCCCGCACCACGCCATCCATCAAGGTGGACGCGGTGAAGCGGCACGGCGGGAAGGTGGTATTGCAGGGCGATACCTACGATGAAGCCTCCGCCTACGCCCAGGCATTGGTGGCGGAAAAAGGCATGATCTATATCCCGCCCTACGACGACCCGGACGTCATCGCCGGCCAGGGAACCGTGGCCATGGAATTGTTGCGCCAGCATCCAGCGCATATAGACGCGGTGTTTATTCCGGTCGGCGGCGGCGGACTGTGCGCCGGTATGGCGGCCTATATCAAATTTGTCCGGCCGCAAACCAAGGTGTTCGCGGTGGAGCCGGAAGACGCAGCCTGTTTGAAAGCCGCTATGAAACACAAGCGTCGGGTAGTACTCGATGAGGTCGGTATCTTTGCCGACGGTGTGGCGGTAGCGCAGATCGGTGAAGAAACCTTCCGCGTGATCAAAGACTGCATCGATGGCGTGATTACCGTCAGCACCGACGAAATTTGCGCGGCCATCAAGGATATTTTTGAAGACACCCGCTCCATCGCCGAACCTGCGGGTGCTTGCTCTCTTGCCGGCTTGAAAAAATATGTCGATAGCGAAGGCATTACCGGGCAGACCCTGGTGGCGGTCCACAGCGGCGCCAACACCAATTTCGACCGCCTGCGCTACATTTCCGAGCGCACGGAAATCGGTGAAGGCCGCGAAGCGGTATTTGCAGTGGTGATTCCGGAAAAACCCGGCAGCTACAAAAAATTCTGCAGCCTGCTCGGCAAACGCTCGGTCACCGAATTCAACTATCGCTATTCCGACAGCGGCCAGGCGAATATTTTTGTCGGCTTGCAGGTCAACCCTTACAAAAACGAGCGCCAGGAGTTGTTCGAAACCCTGACTAAGAAAGGTTATTTCGTCGTGGATATGACGGATAACGAAGTGGCGAAACTGCATATTCGCCACATGGTCGGCGGTCACGCGCCAAAAGAGCTGGATAACGAGGTGGTTTACCGCTTTGAATTCCCCGAGCGCCCCGGCGCTTTGTATAAGTTTTTGGACAAGCTCGCCGGGCGCTGGAACATCACCATGTTCCACTACCGCAACCACGGCGCCGCCTTCGGCCGGGTTCTCGTCGGCATGCAGGTACCGCCGGAAGAGCGCGAGGAGGTGGAACAGTCCCTGCGCGAGCTGAATTACCCGTACACCGAAGAAACCGACAACGAGGCCTACAGGTTCTTTCTGGCTTAAAAGTCTCTCAAAAGGAGTTCGCTCTACGAGGTGCGGACTCTTTTTCCGCTGACCGCAGGCTTAATCATTGCGTACTTGATGGAATCACTGCGTAACCGCGCGGTCCCATCAGTCTGGATCAACTGGGTGCCACCAAGATCAAATTTTAACCACTCTAATAACAAAACCTTTTTGGGGTGAGTGGCTGCTATTTATGTGATCCTTGTCAATTCTCCTTAAGTTGTATTTGCATTTACAGCAATTAGAACTAAGTTGAATAGTGAGTAAATTTTATTTCACAGGTTATTGTGCGCAGACTGGCAACTTCGGTATAAAGCCAGTCTCGCTCCATCCCGCCTGATTTTTCCAACGCATTTTAAGAAATACTGAGGTCCACCCAAATGAAGTCTGATGTTTTGACGCTAGCGGCCATAGTCTTTGTCATAGGCTTGGTTGTGAGTGGTTTGGGCATCATGGATGTATTTGAACCAGAGGTGTCTGCTCCTCCAGCAGCGCTTCAGCAGGGAGTTGTCGTTGTCCGGAATTGATCATCCGTCCAGCGAAGCCGTCATACTCAGATCAAAGAAAAAATCCGCTATTTCCCGGCCTTTTTAGGCGGAAGAAACAGCGGATTTTTTCGTTTCAGGCCTTTTTAAAACCTTCTTTGTCGTCGTCGATACAGTTTTTTTTCCGTAGCGATCAGATCCAAAGGTATGTCCCAGGGATCTGTGGGCAGGTGGTCGACGCGCTGTAATTCGTAGGCGATGCCGCACAGAAGCGGGCGCTGGGCGTGCAATTTTTGCAGGGCTCGATCGTAAAATCCCGCCCCCATTCCCAGGCGATTGCATTTTTTATCGAATCCCACCAAAGGCAAAAATACGATATCCAGCTTGTGTAAGGGTCTGGCTTTTTGCCGCGGTCCAGGCTCGGGTATGCCATAGCGGTTGCGATGCAAAACCTTTTGGGGTTGATGGCGGCGAAAAATAATCTGATCGCGACCGCGAATCACCGGCAAATAACAGTGTTTTCCGCGCCGCAGTGACCAGCGCATCAGCGGGCGCAAATCCATTTCACCATCGGCAGGCCAATAAAAGGCGATATGGCGGGCGTGGCGGTATTGCGGCAGCAGCAGAATGCGAGCACAGAGCTGGTGCGCGGCATTTTGCTGGGTGCGCAAAGGCAGTTCCCGACGCAGTTTGCGCAGATGGCGGCGAAGTTGTTGTTTGGAAGAGAGAGACATTAGCGCAGGAGGGAAATTAGAAGCCTGGGGTGCCGCTGTCGACTATACCTTGAACCCGACGGTTCAAGGGGGAGGGATCTGTTGCGTATTAGGCTTTCCGACGCGCGGACATGCACACAACACAAACTAGAAGCCTCCGGTTCTTACAGTATCGGCTCAGGGATTCGTCAACTGGCGAACACCCAAGGCGTTGACCAAGTATATCAAAGTGGGGGGGCGAAAAAAGCCTTAAATTTTCCTGCAGAGGACTGGACAAACGCAGGATTATGGGTTTAGCGCTCCGTCCAGCTTTTCCGCCAAACGTTCAAGTGCGGCACTCTGCTCCGCTGGCGCCGCGGTTTTGCGGCGTTCCTGCTGTAGTTCATGGCACAGGTTCAACGCCACCATGACGGCGATGCGATCTGTTCCCAAAACCGAAGGGCCGGCATTGCGCACCTGGCGCATGCGCTGGTCCAGTTCGCGTGCCGCTAACAGCAGAGCATCCTTCTCTTCGGCACGGCAGGCGACTTGGTAATCCTTATCCAATATACGTACGTTTACACGTTTGCTGTCGTGGCTCATTCTGGGTCGATCTCGAATTGTTTGAGGCGGGAAATCAGGGATTCAATACGACTACAGGCGAGATTATTAATTTCCTGTAAACGGGCGCGCTCTTCCATCCATTCCTGTTCTTTTTGGCGCAGGCTGCGGTTTTCCGCTTGTAGCTGATAAAACTGCTGGATCAATCTATCCAGCTTGGCTTCCACTTCCGCCATTAGTCGTTCCGACATAGGGTTCGCCCGTGACGCGATGATTGGCGGGTAACTATAGGTTCCGGCCCATGGCGGGTCAAGGCATGAACGGTGTTATGGCGGCTAAAGTGAGGGGTAATTCGTGGTAGCATGATCGACTTCCTGCGGCCGTCTATAAATCGGCGGCTCCTCCCTCACATGCATGCTTCGTATATTTTTGAGGTGACGAACCCGATGCAGATTTCCTATCAAGATTGGAGTGATTTTTTACTGAGAGTCGGTGCAGTGTGTTCCCCGGCGGAACTGCACGGACTCTTGTGCGGCATGCACTGTCGAGAGCCGAAAAACGATTGGATGGCCGATGCCCGAGCGTTTATGGATCTGCTGGATGGATGCGATCTAAATGCCGTGAATGCGGCGCTGGAAGCGCAGTACGAAGCCATAGGCGCGGCTTTGAACGACGGTCAATACCATATGCAGTTGCTGCTGCCTGACGATGTGTTGCCTGTCGCTTCGCGGGCAGAAGGGCTGGCTTTGTGGTGCCAGGGCTTTTTGCACGGGTTTGCCGGCAGCGAGGACCTGCTCGAGCGGCTGGACGAGGAAACCCGCGAAGCGGTGAAGGATTTAGCGGAAATTGCCCAGCTGGACGACCAGTGTGATGACAGCGAAGAAAACGAGCAGAATCTGCTGTCGCTGGTCGAATATGCACGTATGACGTTCTTTAGCATCGTCTCTCAACTCCGACCGCTCTCGGCGGAGGTGCCATACTCTTCTGCGACCCGTCACTAAGAGAACTCGCCCTATGTCGATTAGCAAAACCGAATACGCACGCCGTCGCAAAGCGTTGATGGAGCTGATGGAGCCCAACAGTATCGCCATAGTCCCATCGGCCAAGGAAAAAATTCGCAGCCGCGACACTCACTACACCTTCCGGCAGGACAGTGATGTGCACTACCTCAGCGGTTTTGACGAACCTGATGTGGTGCTGGTGTTGATTCCCGGGCGCGAACACGGCGAGTTTGTGATTTTCTGCCGCGAGCGCGACAAGGCGAAAGAAATTTGGGACGGCTATCGCGCAGGGCCGGAAGGGGCGTGCAAGATCTACGGCGCCGACGACGCATTTCCCATCGACGACATAGACGAGATTCTGCCGGGTTTGATCGAGGGCCGCGAACGCGTTTATTACGCCCTCGGGCGCGATCCCGAATTCGATGCGCAAGTCATGGGCTGGATCAACCGGATTCGCGCCAAAGTTCGCTCCGGCGCTATTCCTCCCGGGGAATTTCTCGACCTCAACCATTTCCTCCACGATTTGCGTCTATTTAAAAGTACGGCGGAAGTGCGTTTGATGGCCCGCGCTGGGGAAATTGCCGCCCAGGCTCATATCCGCGCCATGCAGTACTGCAAACCGGGCGTTTACGAATATCAGCTGGAGGCGGAAATTCTCCACGAATTTGCCATCAACGGCGCCCGTAATGCGGCCTACAACACCATCGTCGGCGGCGGTGCCAACGGCTGCATTCTCCATTACATCGACAACAACCAGGTTCTGCGCGATGGCGATCTGGTGCTGATCGACGCCGGTTGCGAATACGAATATTACGCCTCGGATATCACGCGAACTTTCCCGGTAAACGGGGTGTTTTCGCGCGAACAGAAAGCGCTGTACGAAGTGGTTTTGGAAGCCCAGGCTGCCGCTATCGCCAAGGTGAAACCCGGCAATCATTGGAATGAACCGCACGACGCGGCTGTGCGCGTCCTGACCGAAGGTCTGGTTCGCCACGGGCTCTTGAACGGCAATGTGGATGAGTTGATCGAGAAGGAAGCCTATCGCGAGTTTTATATGCACCGTACCGGCCACTGGCTCGGCATGGACGTTCACGATGTCGGCGATTACAAGGTTCACGGGCAATGGCGCGTGTTTGAGCCGGGCATGGTGTTGACGGTTGAGCCGGGTCTTTATGTATCACCAGACAACACTCAGGTCGCCAAAAAATGGTGCGGTATCGGCATTCGCATAGAGGACGACGTGGTGGTCACCAAAGACGGCTGCGAGATTCTCACATCTGGTGTGCCTAAAACCGTGGAAGAGATTGAAGCGCTGATGGCGGCCGGTCGGTCAAAAAGGGCGCAGAGCGCGTGAGCGAAACCCATCACCCTGTCGCCCATTACGATATCGCGATAGTCGGCGGCGGCCTTATGGGCGCCGCCCTGGCTTTGTTGTTCTGCAAAACCCTGCCCGGGCGCCGTGTTCTGTTGTTGGAGCAGCAGGCTCTCGAAGCAGTCGCTGATCATGTGCTGGCGCAACCCAATTTTGATGCCCGCTCCACGGCTCTCGCCCCTACGAGTGTTGCCACCTTGCGCCGTTTGGGCGTTTGGCCTGCTCTGGCAACTCATGCCACGGCGATTCGACGGGTACAGGTCTCCGATCGCGGCCATTTAGGTTGGGTGCGGCTGGACACTGACAATAATCACGGCGATCCCTTAGGTTTTGTGGTCGAGAATCGCGCTTTGGGACGCGCCTTGATCGACGCTCTATTGGCGTGCCCAGGTTTGCATATAGAAGCGCCGGTGTGTGTTAAACGCGTCCGGCCTGCCCAAGGGAAAACCTTTGTTGAAACGGCGGAGACGCAATTTAGTGCCGAACTGGTGGTGATTGCCGACGGCGCTGATTCACCCCTGCGACATGGGCTGGGGATTGGTGAATCTAACAAGGATTACCGCCAGAGTGCGGTGATCGCTAATGTTCGCCATGAAGAGCCGCATCAGGGAGTTGCGTTTGAGCGTTTCACCCACCACGGACCCTTGGCATTTCTTCCTCTGGGAGGTGCAGAAGGTCGGATCAGCGCAGTGGTGTGGACTTGGCCGGCGGAGCAAGCGGAACAGGCCATGTCCTTAAATGACGAAGCGTTTCTTGCGCGTTTGCAGTCCGAATTCGGCTACCGTCTGGGACGGTTGCGGCAGGTGGGGGTGCGGCAGAGTTACCCATTGCGCTTGTGTCTGGCGCGCGAGCAAGTACGCAGTGGCGTGGTACTGATGGGCAATGCGGCGCATTTTCTTCACCCGGTTGCGGGGCAGGGTTACAACCTGGCGCTGCGCGACGGTCTGCGTTTGGCTGAGGTCCTACAGGAAGCTGGTAATGGCAATCTGGGTGAACTTAGCCTGTTGCAGGAATACGAACGCCGGCAGGCGAACGATCAGCGCAATACGGTGCGCTTGAGCGATGGTTTTAATGAGTTGTTCCGCGCCGACCAGCTCCCTTTGATACTGCTGCGCAATCTGGGAATGATCGGGGTGGAATGGAGTTCCGTGATACGCAATGCCTTTATCCGCCAGTTGTCCGGGCGCGGGGATCGCCGAGCCAATCCCTGGGTTGGTAACCAGCGCATCAATTGAGGAGATGTCAGTGGATACAGAACGCTCGCATACAGCGGACGTGGTAATTGTTGGCGCCGGTCTGGTGGGTAGCGCCCTCGCTTGCGCACTCAGCAGTGCGCCTGATTTGCGCATCGTGGTGATCGACAACCAAACGCCCCCGCCTTCCCCTTCAGCTGATCGGTTCGATCATCGTGTGGTTGCCTTAAGTCCCGCCGCCATCAAGTTTCTGCGTGAGCTGCAGGTTTGGCAGAACATCGACGAGCGGCGTTATTGTGCGTATCAGGATATGGAGGTCTGGGATGGCGAAGGCAACGGCCGGATTGCGTTTTCCTGCAACGAGGTCCACAGAGACGAACTCGGCGTAATCGTGGAAAACAGCGTGGTGTTGCAGGCGCTGCATGCGGCCATGACGCCGCGTGTGACTTGGCTGACTCCGGTAAGCGTCACCGAGTGGCACCAGGTCAATGATCTGCAAAAGCTTGTTCTGTCCGATGGTTCCACAGTCACCGCATCACTGGTCACAGGTGCGGACGGCGCCCATTCCCAGTTGCGCGAAATGGCGGGCATACCCGTGAATGCCTGGGCCTACCATCACTCCGCCATTGTCACCACCATTCGCACGCAGCAACACCATCGTTTTACCGCCCGCCAGCGTTTTAGCCATCAGGGACCATTGGCATTTTTGCCATTGCACGGTGGCCCAAACGGAGAAATTGGACGTTATTGCTCCATCGTCTGGTCTCTGGACGAAGAGGTGGCTGAGCGCATGATGAACCTCGGCGACCAAGCATTCTGTCGTGAGCTGACGCGGGTGAGTGAGGCGTGTCTGGGAGAGGTCGAGTGGGCGGATCGCCGGCATTTGATTCCTTTGTGGCAGCGCCACGCGCGCGACTACGGTCGCCCCGGTTTTGCCTTGATTGGCGATGCCGCACACACGATTCACCCTCTGGCAGGTCAGGGCGTTAATCTCGGACTTTACGATGCGCGGGCTCTGGCGGGCGAGATAACCCGCGCGCACAGTCGCGGCGTGCCTTTACAGCATCCTTCAGTGGTGCAGCGCTATCAACGCCAGCGCAAGCTGCACAATCTCACCGCCATGGCATCCATGGAGGGCTTCAAAAGATTGTTCGGCAATCCTTCACCCTTGTTTTTAGTGGCGCGCAACCATGGGCTGAATTGGGTTGATCGCCAATTGTGGCTAAAGCGGCTGTTGATGCAGACCGCCGCTGGAGAAATCTGATCTCCTATGCCCGCCCGCACCGCTCAGCCGACGCCTCCCCTTATTGCCGAGTATCGCGATTGGCTGGTCTGCCACGACTGCGGCGTTGCACAAAAGGTCGTGCCGGTCGCGCGCGATTTACAGCTGGTGTGTTGCAACTGCGGTCACCCGCTGTATTTTGGCCGCGGCTCATGGCTCGATAAAACCACCGCAATGGCAGTGTCGGCACTGGTCTTGTTTATCGCCGCCCACGTCTTCGATTTTTTTACCCTGGTGCTCGGCAACAGCAGTCAAACCATCACTATTTTGGCGGGCGCAGGTTCTCTTATTGAGCGCGAAGAGTGGCTGTTGGCGAGTTTGGTGTTGGTCACCACATTTATTTTGCCGATTTTGGAAATTGCCGCGCTGCTGTATTTATTGTTGCCCTACCGTTTCAACAAACGCCTGCCCGGACAAATTCATGTGATGCGTTGGTTGGAGCGGTTGCAGCACTGGATTATGCACGACGTATTTTTATTGGGCGTGCTGGTGACTACCGTAAAACTGGGTGATAGTGCCACCGTTGTTCCCGGTCCGGGATTGCCATTGTTTTTTTTGTTGGTGGCGGCGTTGCAGGCGGGTTATTGGTTTATGGATAAACGCAATATTTGGAGTTGGCTCTACCCGAATAATTGTTTCAGTCAGAGCGACGAAGATGTTTTATATGATTGCGATGTCTGCAAAGCCATGGTCGGCGAAAGCATTATTCGCCATCACGGCTATTGTCCACGCTGTGGTGCGCGGATTTACACGCGCATTCCGCAAAGTCTGCAAAAAACCACGGCGCTGATTTTGGCGGCCATTATTTTGTATATCCCCGCAAATCTGTATTCGATCATGCTGTACGAAGAACTCGGAACAAATTACGACAGCACGATTTTGGCGGGTGTTATTGATCTTGCTGCGGCAGGATTGTGGATGGTGGCGTTAGTAGTGTTTGTGGCGAGCATAGTGGTGCCGATCGCTAAATTGTTGATGCTGATATTTTTGGTATGGTCGGTCAAAGTGCGTATGGAAGGCATGTACACAGTGCGCACGACCATGTATCGGGTAACCAAATTTATCGGCCGCTGGTCGATGGTGGATGTGTACGTGGTGACCTTATTAACTTCTGTCGTCCAATTTGGTCTGGTTGGCCATGTTGAGCCGGGGCCTGCGCTCTTGCCATTTGCTGCTGTAGTGGTTTTAACCATGTTGGCGGCGGAGACATTTGATCCGCGATTTATTTGGGACAACGCACCGCCTGATGCTGCCGCAGGCCATATGCGCGGTCGCACCCTTGCACAACTCAATTCAATGAATAACTCTGATTAAATCGACATTATGATTTTTCCTTTAGCCATAAGTGGTTGTTCAAGCGCCCGCGGCGCAGGAGAGCGGCTGTGAATTTGTCTGACGCCAGTCTCAAAAATGCGCCCTCCATATCACCCATCTGGATTGTGCCTATCGTAGCGCTTGTCATTGCTGCGTGGCTCGCCGTGCATTCCTGGCGGCAAAAAGGTACGGAAATCGAAATCCTGTTCGATAACGCCAACGGTATTCAGGTCGGGCAAACCCAAGTGCGTTTGAAAGATGTGCCGGTGGGAAAAGTTACCCGCATGCGCTTGAGCGAAGATTTATCGCAAGTGCGTGTATTTGCATTACTCGATCGCCAAGTCAGTCGCCATTTAAGTGAGAACACGCGTTTCTGGCTGGTGAGTCCGCGTGTCAGCGCCAGCGGCGTGTCCAACCTCGGCACCTTGATTTCAGGAATTTACATCGTCATGGACCCGGGAAAACCCGGGGATTTTCGCGATGTTTTTACCGGCTTGACCGAGCCTCCCGCAATTCAATCCGACGATCAGGGAACGCAATACGTATTGTTGGCGGATTCTCTGGGATCGATTGATTTGGGTTCGCCGGTATATTTTCGCCAATTGAAAGTCGGTGAAGTGACCAGCTATCGCCTGGATGACAAAGGCAACAATGTTGAAATTCGTATTTTTATCAAAGCGCCGCACGACAAACTCGTATTGCAACGCAGCCGCTTTTGGAATGTCAGTGGCGTGGATGTGAGCATTGGTGCCGACGGTATCAAAGCCGAAGTTGGCTCTTTGGCATCGATCATCAATGGCGGTATTGCATTCGAAAATACTGTCGGCTTCGAGCCACCGCGCCGGGCGCCGAGTGATCATCAGTTCTATTTGTATCCGGACCGCAGGTCGGTCATGGATGAGCGTTATACCCTGAAATATTTTTATCTCATTAAATTCAGCCACACGGCGCGCGGTTTGCAGGAAGGCGCTCCCGTGGAATTTCGCGGAATTAAAGTGGGAGAGGTCGTCGATGTGCAGCTGCAGTCGGTGGATAAAAATCCGCATAGTCTGCATGTTTATATTTCCATGGAGCCACAGCGCCTTGATCCCAAGCACGAACCGACGCGGGAAGAGTTTGACCAGTTAATGGAAGATCTCGTCAGTCAGGGGTTGCGCGCGAATTTGAAAACCGCCAATTTGTTGACCGGTGCAAAAATGATTGACTTGGTGTTCCCGCATGAGCCGACGCCGGGTGCATTCGTTCACTCAGAGCGCTACGGAGAAATTCCAGCCATGGACGACGCGGCGGAAGATTTGGAGCAGCAAATCAATCAGTTGGCCAAAAAAATCAACAAAATTCCATTGGAAAAAATGGGCACGGATTTGGCCGAGAGCTTTGCCAATCTCAATTCCATGCTGAAGGAACTGCAGCAGAACAATACTATAGCCAAACTCGACCAAACGCTCGGCAATGTCAGCGTCGCCAGCGAACAATTGGAATCCACCATGCTGGAAGCACAGAGCGCCATGCGCGATATGGCGAGCACACTCAAGTCAATTGATGGCATTCTCAGTCCGGATTCCGGTACTCAATATGAGTTGCGCTCCACTTTGGAAGCCTTGCAATCCGCCGCCGAATCCATGGAACGCTTGGGCGAAAAACTGAATCAAAAACCGAACGCACTGATTTTCGGAAATTAATCCTATGCGCCGAATTTTTCTTATCGTCTTACTTTGGCAATTGTTCGCTTGTAGTTCTACGCCGGAAATCAACCGCTACACTTTTGCGCGCGATATTCCCCCTACTGCGGGCGGCGCGGCAGAATTATCCGGCGGCTTGGGAGTTGGGCCGATTGAATTACCGGAATATTGGCGGCAAAAGGAAATTGTTGTGCTGTCCGGTGATAATCGCATTATCAGTAACCCCAATCACATCTGGGCGGGCGATCCTAAACTTGCGATCAGCCGAACCATAGCGACATCGCTCAGTCAACAACTGCAATTTAATGATATCTGGGCGCATCCCTGGGATTCGCGCAGCAAGCCGCAAAAGCAAATTTTATTGATTATCGAGTCCATGGGCGGACCTTTGGGTGGGCCGGTGGAATTGGTCGCCAAATGGCGCTTGACGGATGATTTTGGGATGAAGGTCATTGCCACTGAAAGGCAATCGTTTCAGGTAACCACTGCGAATAAATCCTATCCTGCATATGTGGAAGCGTTGAACCAAGCAGTTGGGCAACTTGCAGATGCATTGGAAAGTTCAGTGCGTCGCCATTTCCTTAATTAATCTTCGCGGGTTGGTGCAAAACACGTTTTTAACCATTTCCAGAAACTATTTCCCGCGGTGAGATAGCGGTCGAGTTCAACCTGGTTTTGCCAATAAAAATTTCCTTTGCGGAATAAAAATTCCCGTTTCAGCATGCGCTTGCGTGGATTCAGATGTTTGATAACGCGTGCGGGATTACCTGCTGCGACTACGTTAGCAGGAATATCGGATGCCACCACAGCGCCCGCGCCAATTACACTGTTATCGCCAATCGTGACTCCTTTGCAGACAATTACGCGAGCGCCGAGCCAGACATTATCGCCGAGGGTCACAGGTTCTGAGCAGCGAAAAGGTCGCGTGCGATTGTACAGCCCATGCCAGTCGCAATCGTTGATGCTACACTCCGTCGCGATCATGCAATTGGAACCGATGCGAATACCGATGGCAGAGGTAATTTCCACGCCGGGGGCGATCAGGCAATAATCACCAATTTCAATGAAGCCCTGCCCCTGCCGGCTCGACCAAGTGGTCATTCTGACGGGTTTTGTGGGATGGCTGATCAGATGCAAAAAATTCCCGGCGGAAATATTGCGACCGTGAATTTCGCAAGAGCGCGGTTTGACGATCAGTGGGTGAACGCCGAGCTGATCGAATTGCGGCACAACAAATCGCCGGACATACCAATCATTAATACGGCCGCTGAGATATTTGATAAAAAAAGGTCGATGATCTTTACGCACAGGGCTAATCGCACATGAATGAAATGTCGTTGCAGGATATGTCTAAATTAACGGAATTGCACCAAGCGCTTGAACAGCATCAGATTAAAGGTTTTTTGGCGCAGGATGAAGCTGAAGCGTTGTATCAGTATGCGCTGCATAGCAGTTCACTCGGCCCCTGTCTGGAAATCGGCAGCTATTGCGGCAAATCCAGCGTGTATCTCGGATCTGCCTGTCGCGCGCAAGACAATATTTTATTTACCATCGATCATCACCGGGGTTCGGAAGAGCATCAAACTGGCGAGGAATATCACGATCCGGATTTATTTGACCGCAACGCGGGACGAGTGGATACCTTTCCGGCGCTGCGCAAAACCTTGGATCTTTTTTCTCTACAACAAACCGTGGTCCCTATAGTTGCGCCTTCGCAAGTGGTGGCAAAAAAATGGGCCATGCCTCTTGGACTCGTCTTTGTCGATGGCGGCCACAGTTTGGAGCAGGCCCTGTTTGACTGCCTTACTTGGTCAGAATTTGTGGTTCCCGGCGGGTATTTGTTAATTCACGATATCTTTCCCAATCCTGCCGACGGTGGACAAGCGCCCTATCTTGCGTTGCAGGAAACGTTGAAAAAACAGACATTTTCCTGGGTTGGGACTGTGAGATCCTTGGCGATCCTGCAACGTCGATAATTAAGTGAGTTACACCACTTTCGATTTTCTGAAGCCGAATAATGTTCGATAACAAACGCAGAATTTACGACTTTTTACGACTGGATCACTTGCTGGACCGTGTCGAGGCGATATGGCCAGTGGTAACATACGCGGGTTTTTAACCAGTATAACCTTGGGGGTTATTTATGAAATCAATCAAAAGCAGTTTGTTGCTGGGTTCTTTAGTTGCGGCGCTCGGAGCCTCGGCCGCTGAGGCTCAGACTAACAGCAATGTACAAAATTATTCTGCTTCTAATCGTGCACCTGTCATCAGCTTCACGCATGTGGGTGCACGTTATATGTTCCAGGATCTGGACCAGGACGACGCCAATTGTGACCAGGATGGACCTAATATTTATGGTAGCCTCGACATCCAAGATGGTTGGTACGCTCGTGCATCATTTGCTGACGTGGGTGGCGATCACGGGTGTGGCTCCAGAAATGTACAGGTTGGAGGTGGTTTCCACACGCAATTGGATCGCAATCTGACAGCCTACGGAAGCTTGAGCTTTGAAACCATTTCTCCGGATCACTGGAAAAGCGATTCAGGTTTGATCTTTGCCGCTGGTATCCGCGGCTTTTTGACGAAGGAATTGGAAGGTGGTCTTGAACTGCAGCACAGCACTACATTTGATGGCAACACTTCCATCAATGGCCTGCTCGCCTATTGGTTCAACGATATGATCGCGGCTACAGTTGATGTAGGTTTGGGATCAGATGTCACTACTTTTGCGATTGGTGCACGTTTGAACTTCTAAAAATAAAAGGGCGACACTTGGTCGCCCTTTTTCTCAAGTTGACTGTCCCGCTTTTTCCGTGTTCCCAGCTAATAAATTGGACTTTTCCCAAACGCCTATTGGGCGCTTGATGGCTCGTTGAATCATATTTTCCTGTGCCGCTATTTCGGCTTCAAAAAATAAATTGCTGGCAAACCATTCGCCTTCCTTTTCTGATGGGGCTTGGATAGTCCCGCCGGCAAAAATATTGCTATGCGCTTCCACGTCTCGATTTTCGTTTACGTAAATCGACACTGCAGAGGCGTTTTTCTCAGGATAAAAAACATTTTCTTCAAGTAACACGCCAATGGCGTTCTGCATAAATAAGTTTGCAGTAATTCTTTCTTCATTTTTTGCGTAGCTTGCGGTATCTCCAATCCAGATATTTCGGCGCAGGCGAATATTGGATGAGCTTTCGTTTTCGGCCGATTGCACAACTACATTTGTATAAGAGAATTTATTGTCTTCAAATAAAATATCGTTGTTTTTTCCTGTTAGCAGGATGTCCGCCATGCCTTTGCCGGTAAATTCTGCATGTTCAGGCACAAGCTGATAAGCGGAAAATTCTAGTCCTATCACATGAAGGTTGGCGAAAGAATCGTTCATGGCAAAAAAAGCAGTGCGGGAATTTTCCAGCTTGGGACGTTCGCCTGAAATGCCGTAATAAGCGATAACTGCGGGCTCAGCTTCGCTGCGGCCAGAAACCAATTTAATCAATTGTTCATTGCGCCAGGTATCTCCGCGTTTTAAGTAAAGGTGATCGGGATAACCGTTGCGCATTTTCGCAAGGCCCGCACGCAGAGTTTTGCAAGGCGACGTTTCACTCAAGCAAGTATTGTCGTCATCCCCGGTGGAACTGCTGACATAGATCAATTTTGAATCTTTTGACGGGCGAATCGTGGTGAAGCCATTTTCCATTGCGGGTCTATTATCCAATGGAATTGTCTCGTTACTTGCCTCGGATGCAGCTTCCGTAATTTCTTCCTCCTCCTGTCCCGGCACGCCGATGCTGAAATTCACCACAAGCGGAACGCCGGCTTCACCTTGTGCATCTGGCTCGGCGTAAGGGGTGACGATAAGTGTATATTCGCCATCGGTAAAACCGTTGGCTAAAGGCATATGTTCAGCTTCGTCAGCCAAGGTATAGGTGGCACTGTTGGCGATGCGGCTGGCTGTGATAGGTCCGTCCAATTCAAAAAGCACGCTGCCGGTTTTTTCTGAATTCTCACTGATGGCAACAATATTGCCCCACTCTTCGCTCAGCATGCTGTTGTCAATTACCTTTCCCTCGTTAATACGAGTGATCGGATGAATCGAGCCGGTACCTTCATGCACAGCAACTAAGTCGGCAGCAATGATCGCAGGAACGGCCGGTGTCGGTTTTTTGCTATCGACCACTGTGAAGGAAATTTCTTTGGTCTGTCCTTTTTCGCCTTCCATATCAGGCCCTTCGTAAGGTGTTACGGCGAGCTTATATTTGCCTACCGGAAGGCCATCGTCTTTAATGCGCAGATTGTCTGTTTCGGCTTCCAGGGTGAAATCTGCCATATTTTCCCAGCGGTTGATTTGAAGCGGACCTTGCAGAGAAAAATGCACGCTGCCGACGAGAGATTCGTCGACAGGTTGAGCCAAGATATTGAGTTGATCGATATTGTATCCAGACAAATCTATAGTGGCGCCGTTAAACAGAATTGCTAGCTTGACTGACTCCTGAGATTCAGTAACACCAATAAGTTGTAGGGATTGAATATTGGATACGGCCGAAGCTGCGTTTAGCGAAAATCCTAATAGGGGCAAAGAAAGCAGAAAAGCGGTAAATAATTTCATTGCAACTCCAATGACATCTAACAAAGCGGAGCAAATAGCACCGTAGCACTAGGTCGTCGGAGAGTTTGGTTAATGAGAGGGATAGGGTGTTGACTAAAGTGCCAAATATGACAGGAAAATCAAAAATAATTTGCGGGAAGAAAAAACGGGGAATTGATTTAAGTTTGTTCAACCGGCGGTCCGATTTTACAGCCGCCGGTCGCGTTGTGAATTGAAAGTTTTATTTGAATCCGTCGCGAATAAATTGATTGATGGCAGCAGCTGAATATTTTGCATCCCAGGTTCCAACCTGCCTATTAAGAACCGCAGTCATAAATTCATCGAAACTATTTTGCCCTCCGAGGATTTGATTGTAGCCTCCAAGAGTACGTCCGGGTGCGCTATATTTTTTTTCAGCTCCTTGGTTGGGCGTGTCCCATTTCCATAGAATATTATTGCTCGCTTTTATGGAACCGCTGTCGAGTCCTAAAAAGGCCTTTCTGACCAGACTTTTATAAGTTTTATTCCAGTTTGTGTCCTCTGGAGATTGCCCGAAAACAATATTGCCGTGAGCTTGATAATCAGCGTCACCGTTGATATTAAAGTCGATACCCCAAAGGGCAGGTGTACACAAAACATTACCAGAGCATGGTTTGTCACCTTTGATCATGGAATGTCCTTCAGATACAACGTTGTTGACGGCATGCGCGCGCACACCGGAAACAAGAGGTTTGTCGCTGTATCCAATTAATAAGCCTATAGCGTTGCGGGCAAAAAAGTTATTTTCAGCAAGGCCTCCTGAACGCAACTGTGCGCCATGGCTTGAGGCTCTGGTGATAATATTGTTGCGTAATATCAGATTCTGTCCGACCGTCGAGTGTTGCACATAAATATTGTGATTAAACATATTGGCGCCGGCGCCGGCGACGGTCTGATGCCATCCACCGTGATCAAAGACATTTTCTTCCATTAACAATCCATCTACCCCATCTGCATACAAATTAGATGGTCTTTTATTTCGATTGAAAGAAGATTGGTTGTAGTAGGCGCCGGTCCAAATATTGCGTCTCAAAGAGATGTTTTTGGGATTCTCGCCATTCCAAAGTTGAAGAATTACCTCGGTGTAGGTGAATTTATTGTCTTCGAATAAGATATTTTCATTTCCGCCGAGCAGAGTAATGTCGGCTCCGTTAGCTCCAGTGAATTCCGGATTATTGGGATCCATTTTATAGGCGGAGAATTCAAGTCCTATAAAATGAAAATTTGTCATCTTGCCTTTGAAAATGTGTAGGGCAGCGGCTGCGTTTTCGAGTTTTGGTCTCTCTTTGTGGTCGCCGTAATAACTGATCACAGCTGGTTCCTGGGCACTTCTGCCCGAGTGAAGATTGATAAATCGCTGATCACGCCATACATCCCCTCTTTTGAGATAAAGGTGGTCTGGATAACCCTTGCGCATTTTTTCCAATCCGGCACCAATTGTTTTGCAAGGCTTTTGTGGGCTTGAACAATCATTTTTATTGTCGCCTTCCGAGCTGCTGACATAAATTTTTTTAGTATCTGGCGAAGCTTTGATGATGGTAAATCCTGTGTCGGAGATGTCTGCATGGGCTTCGCTGCAGAAGATTACAACTGATGCTAGGGAGAACGTTGTTATTAATCTTTTAATTTTCATGAAACCACTCCTTATTCAAAACAGTTGGTGTTTCGTTCGGTCTGGTGGGTTTTTATTGTTATAAAACGTTGCTGGTGATTATAGGTATGTATTCGGAGAAAACGTTTCAATGATGGAAATTCTGGCGCGCAACTAGTTTGTTTGCATGCACAAATTCGAAAAGAATCGAAGAATGTAAGCAACTTATAAAGATGTCTTATGCCAAGGAATATTTCGCAATTATACGAGTGAAGGGCTTCTAAGTGTGATTATGTGGGATAGGAAACAAAGGATGTGTGCACCGCCGCCTTTCTAATAAGGCCGGCGATGCAGGATAAAATTAGGGTTTAGTGCAGAGGATTCTGGTCGGAAGGAAAAAGCTCATCGAGATCAGCTTGGCCGTATTGATACACGGCGCCGCAAAACTCGCAATTGATTTGAATAATGTCTCGCTCACTCAACAACGCTTGCGCGTCGTTGCGGCCTAGTGACGACAAGGCTTGCAGGCCGCGTTCGCGTGAACAGGGGCACTTAAAAGCGAGTTGCTGAGCTGGAAATAAGCGCAGTTGAAATTCGTGGAATAGGCGCACCAGGAGTGTTGAATGGTCCAGTTCAAGAAGTTCTTGTGTGGTGACTGTTTGGGCCAAATGCTCGACCGTTTCCCAGGCGTCTTGACCATTGTTTCGCCCTTCACTGGGCGGTAGCGCTTGCAATAACAATCCTCCCGCACGATCTCCGTCGGAGCAGAGCCAAAGACGGGTCGGTAACTGTTCTGAACGGGCGAAATACTCGGTCAAACAATCCGCCAAGGTGTTGCCTTCCAATGCAACTATGCCTTGATAACGTTGCCCTTGAGTTGGATCCAGTGTAAGCGTCAGTATGCCGTTGCCAATCATTTCAGGGAAAGTCAGATTGCGCAGATCCGGCTCTCCATGTTCGCCAAATTTTACGATTCCTCGCAGTGTGCGTTGGTCGGTTGCCTCCGCCATTACCAGCGGCACCGGCCCAGCTCCCCGCGCTTGCAATGTCAGGGTGCCAGAAAATTTCAGAATTTCCACAATCAAGCTGACCGCCGCAAAAAACTCACCCAATAACGCACGAGCTTCGAGCGAGATATTTTGATGGGCCGTGGCATCTTTTAACGCTGTATCGAGGGAAACGATTTCGCCTCGAATATCGCAATCGTCAAAAACAAAACGGTGGATCTGATCCGCACTGGATGACTTCATCGGATTTTCCTTTGATAAAGGGTCAATCCCAATATTGGGATTCTTTGAATTGATGGATTTGGCGGCGCTGTTTTTTGGTCGGGCGACCTTCAGTGACTGGCTGCAGGGCGTACGCCAATTTGCGTTGCTGGGCGGAAAGTTCGCGACGCGCGATGCTTTCCTGTGTCTCTTCATAAAGCAGGGCCGCTTCCGGTGCGCCGCGGCGCTGCTCGGAGAGTGCTTTCACTATGACCTCGCGCTCATCGAAACCCTGGCGGATTTGCAGAACCATTCCAGGTGTTATATCGCGGCTGGCTTTGACGCGCTGGCCGTCAACGTGAACTTTGCCACCTTCAATGGCCTGCTTGGCCAGGCTGCGCGTCTTGAAAAAACGTGCGGCCCATAACCATTTGTCGATGCGTACCTTGTTTAAGGGTTCAGTATTCATGGTGACTCTGGACTGTGTACGGCTTGTGAAGGAATCAATTCATCGAAGTCGATGACATCGATAAATTCGCCAGAGCGCTGCGCCGGTTTTTGGGAATCGGGTTGATTGATGCAGACCAAGTAACGAAGCCCAAATGTTTGGGCAGTGCGTAATACTGTGACATTGTCATCGATAAAAAGGGTTCGGGACGGGTCGATATTTTCTGCCTGCGCCAGGCAACGCCAAAACTCCTGGGCTTCCTTTGGATAACGGTAATCGTGGGATGACACCACCAAGTCCAGCCAGCGGTCGATTTTGGTGACTTCCAGCTTCAAGGCAAGCCCCTTGCGATGGCTGTTGGTCGCCAAAATGACTTTTTTGCGCATATCCTTGAGAAAGCGTAAAAACGTTTCTGCGTGCGGCCGGGTTTGAATTTTATGTTGAATCTCGCGCTTCAACGCGGGAATATCCATGCGCACGAGATCCGACCAGTAATCCAGGCAGTACCATTGCAAGGTGCCTTCGTGGGACGCTATCAGCTGGCCTAATTCATGTTGCGCGTCGGGCAGGGCTAGGCCGTGGAACTCCGCGTAACGTTGGGGCAGGTGGGTCAACCAGAAGTAGTTGTCGAAATGCAGGTCGAGCAGTGTGCCGTCCATATCCAGCAAAACGGTATCCACTGCATTCCAATCAATCATGGGCAAAGTTGAACTAAAAAAACCGGTGGCCAGTATGCCTACAAAACCCGAGATATTAAAGCGCACCCTAGAATGTGAGAGTCGCCTCTTTCGCGTGGAATCCCTGGATTTACGTTTCAGCAATGGACAGGAGCGAACCTTTGAGCGCTTGATTGGCAGCGGTGTGCCCGCCGTCATAGTCGTACCCATGCTGGACGATCAGCGGGTGATTCTGGTGCGCGAGTACGGGGCGGGCATTCACGACTATCACGTATCCCTTCCCAAAGGGCGAGTGGATGCGGGGGAGAGCCTGGAGGAAGCCGCGGATCGCGAATTGAAGGAAGAGGCCGGTTACGGTGCCCGCAAACTCACTTTGCTTAAATGCCTGACACAGGCACCCAATTATTTATCACATCGCACCCAAATTGTTCTGGCTCAGGATCTTTATCCGGAAAAACTCGAAGGTGATGAGCCCGAACCTTTGGAACTCGAAATTTTACATTTAAATGAACTGCCAGCTTGGTTGGGGCGGGGCGATATCACCGAGGCGCGCACCATCGCCGCCTTGTATTTAGCGCGTGACTATATTGCTGCTCAAACAGCCTAATTGCCGCGGCTAACTGCCAAATTAGTTATGCAAACCCGTGCCAAATAGCGGCTAATTCGACCGCATAGCAGTTAAGCGACGACGCAGTGAGATAAGCCGGGTTCAGATCGGTGAAGCGCTTGCTTACTGCGGAAATATAGAGACGGAACGGGGCGGTACAAACAAGCGATTTAAAATTGTGGCGCTTGTTGTTGCAAAAAAGTCGTTGTAATCGAGCTTCGCTTGGGCGGCGTCGGGGAAAATTGACTATGCTTTTGTTCCAGCCTCCGGATACAGACTCCTGTCGGACGGACCATCAGATTGCAGTAAATTCAGGCAACAGCCGACCCATAAGCATAACGAAACAAGGCACGGATCATTATGAATACAGCCCCTCAAAATGTTTCGGGCATTGACAGTCACGATACGTCAATTCTCAAGCAGCAGTTAGTGCGCGAAATCACATGTTTGGAAAGACAATTGGAACGCATTCGCATGCGGGAAGATTTTGCGACTGACGCGACGCTTCAGACTTACGAGGAAATGATCGAAAGTCGCCGCAAGATGTTATACAACCTGCCTTGGGAATAAGGCAGGCAGAGCGCACCTGATGCCATTTCCCTTGTCGCACGCAGCCGACCTACGGTTATCTTCGCCCTATTGAACCCACTCGCCGGGACGGGACTCTACATACGCAAGTGCGCTATATCCGCACTTATGCTGCCTTTAGAATCCGGGTATCATCCGGGGGCCATAAAAACACATATACCGTCGCCAGCTGCTTTTATCTATGTATCACAGTTATTTCGGCTTGGATGAACAAGCGTTCTCCATTGCAGTAAACCCGCGTTACCTCTATATGAGCACCCAGCACCGGGAGGCGCTGGCGCATTTGCTTTACGGGGTAAGCAGTGGCGGTTTTGTGATGCTGACCGGCGAGGTTGGCACGGGCAAAACCACCATTATTCGTTGTTTACTCGAACAGCTGCCGGATAATGCCGACCTCGCCATTGTGATGAACCCTTCGGCAAGCGCGCGCGATCTGTTGTGCAGTATTTGCGACGAATTCGGCGTGGAATACTCAGCCGATGAAGCGAGTATCAAAGTTCTGACCGATAAGCTCAGTGAGTTTTTGGTTGAGAACCACCGCCAGGGGCGCAAGACCATCGTCTTGATCGATGAAGCGCAGTTATTGCGGATTTCCACCCTGGAACAGGTGCGCCTGCTGACGAATCTGGAAACCAACACGCAAAAACTGTTGCAAATCATTCTGGTCGGCCAGCCAGAACTCAACGAGTTGCTCGCCAAACCCGCCTTGCGCCAGCTGTCCCAGCGCATTACGGCGCGTTATCACCTGCGGCCTTTGAGCGTCGAGGAGACGGAGGCCTATATCAAACATCGTCTGGCGGTGGCGGGAATGCCGCCGGGCAGACAGCCATTTCCGCCAAAAGTCGTGCGCCGTGTGCACCAGATCAGCCGCGGTATTCCCCGCTTGATTAATGTGCTCTGCGACCGGATGTTGCTCGGCGCCTACAGTCGCGAGGCAACGCAGATCGACTCCGATATCTGCCGTCAGGCCGCCATCGAAGTGCTGGGCGAGGGCATAATGCCAAAGCGGCGGTCGTTCCAGCTGCAGCCGCATTGGATCTATGCCGGCACGGCGCTGATCGGATTTGTTCTCATCGGGGCTATTATCTGGTTATCGCTGGGTGCAGGTCGCGCAG
This sequence comes from Saccharophagus sp. K07, assembly GCF_014336955.1. Classification (GTDB taxonomy): domain Bacteria; phylum Pseudomonadota; class Gammaproteobacteria; order Pseudomonadales; family Cellvibrionaceae; genus UBA5868. The sequence goes on from NZ_QRAI01000004.1 coordinate 151,084, forward strand.
TTCCCGAACCGCCGAAAATCGGTGGCAGCATTATCCGTGAAACCAATGCCAGCCCTGTAGCCGCGCCGCTTTTATCCGCAGCTCGTGAAGAAACCTGGTGGCAATTGAGTCAGGATCACGCCCTGGCGGATTTGCTCGGTGTGTTGGAGATCAGCTACGACGGTGCCATGTACCCCTGCTGGGTGGTGAGCAAGCAGGGCTTCAAATGCGAAACCCAAAAAGTGAACACATGGGAAGACTTTAAAGTCCTTAATCGACCTGCTGTGCTGTCCATTATCACGCCGGGTCGTCACAGTGCTTACGTGACAGTGGTTGGCATCAACGACACGCAAGCCTGGATCAAACAGAAAGATCGGATGACCACTGTTTCTCTTGCTGAATTGGGGCGTCTGTGGACCGGTGAGGTGGTGTTTATCTGGCGGCGACCTGAACAATTTAAGGATCCTATAGGTTTGGGATCGAAAGGTCCGCTGGTGAGCTGGGTTGCTGAGCAGTTTGCTGTTCTGGACCAGCAGAGCGCGCCCTTGACCCGCGATCATTTCAACGCGCAGCTGCAAAAGCGCGTCAAATTATTTCAGCGGGCAAACAATTTGAACGACGATGGTTTCGTCGGCATGCAAACCTTGTTGAAGCTCAATGAAGCACTCGGGGTGGAAAAATCCTTAACGGATTTGGCGCCGACATTGATTACGACGGGTGGATAATCTGCGATGTTAAACCCTGACAACGGTGAACACCTATGTCGCTGATTCTCGATGCGTTAAATAAGGCGGATCGCGAGCGCGAATATCGCGATACAGTGCCGGACATCAACACAGTTCACGGTGTGGCGCGCGCGAAGCAGGTGCGCCACCACTGGATTATTGCGGGATTATCCGCAGGTTTATTGGTGCTGCTGGTACTGCTCCTTGTTGTCTGGTGGCGCAGCTCGACGCCAGCGGTGGTGGAGCCTGTGGCGCAGACAAACTCCGAGATGGCACAGCCGTCTGCAGCAAGCACCCCTCCAGCAAAACCAGCCCCCCCGGTAACCGAAGTTGTGACTAAGCCTGTAACCTTTGTGGATCAGGAAGTTCAGGCCCTTTATCAACCGCAGGAAGATACCCGGGTAGTACAGGTCGTAGAGCCGAAAGTTCAGGCGGTACCTGTGCAACCGCCAGCGCCGGCAACTCCAGCGCGCCGGAATGACCTGAACGAAGAGACGATACGTGCGCTATGGGAAGAGACCAAACGGGAATTCGGCGAGCCGGTACCGCTACCGCTGATACCGCAGCCGCAACCTGTTGCGGTAAAAGCCGAACCCGCCAGGACAAAAACCAACGAATTGCCTGCCGATATACTGCCGGAAGAGACTCTCGCCGGGCATCCCACGGTGCCTTTTCTGCACGAATTGCCGGTGACCACACAAAACAAAATTCCTACTTTGATGTACGCCAAGCATCAGTACGACAACGGCATTGTGGTGCTCAACAAAGAGGAATTGCAGGTGGGAATGGCGACTCGCGAAGGAGTATTGCTGGAGCGGATTTTGGCCGATGGCGTGCTACTGTCCTATAACGGCACTCCATTTAAATTGGGATCGCTCAGCAGTTGGGTGAATTATTGATTGGGTGAGGTAGATAGGGGTCGACCACTTCCATTAAGCGATCCACTGCCCCGCGGTTCTGCTCAGTAAATTCCAACGCTTTGGCGCCGACCCGCAAGCGTTCCTCTGGGCGCTCGAACCAGCTGTCCAACTGTCGGGCGAGCGTCGCTGCATCGTGCACTGTCTTCATCCCTCCGCATTGCTCCAGCCGCTTGCTGATGTCGGCAAAATTGAAGGTGTGCGGCCCGCACAGAATTGGCAGACCCCAACAGGCCGGTTCAATGATGTTGTGACCGCCGCGTTCGATCAGGCTGCCGCCGACAAACGCCACATCCGCGCAGCCGTACAGCAGTATCATCTCCCCCATTGTGTCTCCCACAATCACTTCTGTGTGCTCCGGACAGGTTCCGCTGCTGCGGCGGCAGGTATTGAACCGGGCGGAACTCAGGGAATAAACCGTATCGAAGCGCTCGGGATGGCGCGGCACCAGGATCAAAAGTGCTGTTTGCTGGCGTCGCAATAGATTGGCAAAGGCATCCAGCACTATCTCATCTTCCCCTTCATGAGTGCTGGCGGCGATCACGACTGGCCGGTCCGCGCCGTAGGTCTGTCTTAGAGCAGTAGCGGCGGCTCTGATTTCAGGGGACAAGGTGATATCAAATTTCACACTGCCGATTACCCTGAGCTTGTTGGCTGCCAAGCCGAGGTCGAGAAAGCGCTGGCCATCCTCAGCATTTTGCACGGCGACGTGACTCAGGCATTCCAGTAACGCCCGTGTCGTTTTTGCAAAACGGGCATAGCGCTTGGCGGAGCGCTCGGACAAGCGGGCGTTGGCCAGAATGATCGGCAGCTGCTGCCGGGCGCATTCATGCAGCATATTGGGCCAAAGCTCGGTTTCCATAATGATGGACAGAATCGGCCGGGTTCGGCGCAGGAAGGCGGCAACAGTCCAGGGCAGGTCGTAAGGGGCGTATACGTGCAGAACCTGCTTGCCGAAGGTATTGGTTACGCGAGTGGAACCTGTGGGGGTCATGGTAGTGACCATAACCGACACACCTCCGTGGTCCAACAGGCGGCGAATAATCGGTGTTGCTGCTACCACTTCTCCTACCGAAACCGCGTGCACCCAAACCACCGGTCGTTGTTGCGGCGTCTCTGTATAGATGCCAAACCGCTCGGGCCAGCGGATTTTGTAACCGGGGACTTTTTTATCTTTGATCCACAGCCGGTAGAACACTACCGGCAGGGCGATGATAAAGATCAGTGTATAGAGAAAGCGCAGCATAGAGGCGCCTGTCCAATCAATCGGCGGATTCGTTGAATTGGGCGGCGTAGAGGCTGGCGTAGTAGCCGTTGCGAGCCAAAAGCTCGGCGTGCCGCCCCACTTCGACCACCCTTCCCTGATCCATCGCCACTATGACATCGGCGTTCTCAATGGTCGACAGGCGGTGCGCGATAACCAAGGTTGTCCGACCTTTCTGCAGCACTTCCAGCGCTGCTTGAATGGCTTTCTCTGATTCGTTGTCGAGTGCAGAAGTGGCCTCATCCAATATTAGGATCGGGGCGTTTTTATAGAGGGCCCGCGCGACCGCGATGCGCTGGCGCTGACCGCCAGACAAGCGCGCGCCTTGCTCGCCAACCAAAGTATCGAATCCTTGTGGCATGGCCTCGATAAATTCCAGAGCGTTGGCGTGCCGTGCAGCTTCGGTCACGCGGGCAAGATCCGGCTCGTCTTCGCCATAGGCGATATTGCGGGCAACTGTGTCGTTAAACAAAATCGTCTGCTGGTTCACCAGTGCTATTTGCCGGCGCAGGCTGTTAAGCGTTACCGAGCGAATATCCTGGTCATCAATCAAAATCGCTCCACTGGTGGGATCGTATAGGCGCAGCAACAAGTTGGTGATGGTGGTTTTGCCACTGCCGGATCGACCCACCAGCGCTACCGTGGTCCCGGGCTCAATGGTCAGATTGATATCGCGCAGGGCCTGCACGTCTTTGCCATAGGTAAAGCTCAGGTTGCGTAATTCGATCCGCCCTTTGCTCACCTGCAGTGGCTGAGTGCCGGTGTCGGGCTCCGGCTCCATATCGATTACTTCGAAGATGGTTTCCGCCGCCGCTAAACCCCTTTGGATGATTTCGTTGACCGCGGTCAGCTGGCGTAGCGGTTTGGTGATCATGGCAGAAGCGCCCAGATAGGCAATTGCGGAGCCGACGTTATCGTCCCACATGAGCAATACGAGAAACAGAATCACCGCGAGTGCTATAGCCACTACGATCTGAAACACTGGCCCCTGCAACGCCGCCACCCGTTCGTACTTGATGGACAGCCGGGTGTTTTCATCAGTGTTGTCATTGAAGCGGCGGATTTCATATTTCTGGCCGACGAAACTGCGCACCAGTCGGAACCCCTGCAGCGCCTCGTTGGCGATATGGGTAACGCCGCCCATGGTGGTCTGCATGCGCCGGCTGATACGGCGGAAATAGCGGCTGGCGATACTAACCAGAACCGCAAGAATCGGCGCGGTGATCAGGAAGCACAGGGTGAGCTGCCAGTTGTGATAGAGCATCAGGCCGAGTAGCGCTATAACCGTCAGGCCATCGCGCAACACCGTTTTCACCGCGTTGGTGACCGAACCTGTGACCTGGGTGATGTTGTACACCAGCAGGGACACGAGTTCACCGCTGTTGTGCTGGTCGTAATAGGTGGTGGGCAGATAGACGAGTTTGGCGAACAGCTCTTTGCGCAGGTCCGCCACCACATTCACGCCCACTCGCGCGATAAAAAAGTTGCCGAGATAACCGCCGAGGCCGTGCAACACCCGCAGCACCACCACGGCGATGGGCACCACCAACATGTATTGCGCGTCGCGTTTCTCCAGGCCGGTGATGAAGTACTCCATCATCTGCGCCATGGCGGCTTCCATAGCGGAGAACAAGACAAAGCCGAACAAGCTGATGGCGACAAACCAGCGATAGCGAAAAGCGTAGGTCAACAGGCGTTTATAGAGCTGAGCGCTGTTATAGGCAGACATGATGACGGCGTTCCGGCATGGTGGTTGGATTAGCGGCTGGAACAGATAAGACAACGGGGATGATCATCATCCCCGTGATGCTGGCCTGCTGCGATGTGGCTTATTTGACGGGTGTTAGCCATTCCTGATGCTGGTCGAGTTTGCCTTTCACTGCGTCGAAATACAGGCTTTGCAACTTGGAGGTAACCGGGCCGCGCTGACCCGCGCCTATGACTCGGCCGTCGAGCATGCGGATCGGCAGAACTTCTGCTGCAGTTCCGGTAAAGAAGGCTTCATCCGCGATATACACCTCATCGCGAGTAATGCGTTTTTCGCGCACTGTGTAACCCGCTTCAGATGCCAGTTGGAAAATGGTGCGGCGGGTGATGCCGTCCAGGCAGGACGTCAGTTCAGGTGTGTAGAGCACGCCGTCGCGGACGATGAAGATGTTCTCGCCGCTGCCTTCCGCCACATAGCCTTCGCTGTCCAGCAACAAGGCTTCTTCACAGCCGCAATCCAGGGCTTCGCGCAGCGCCAGCATCGAGTTGATGTAATGGCCGTTGGCTTTGGCCTTACACATGGCGATGTTGACGTGGTGGCGGGTGTAGCTGGAAGTGCGGACTTTGATGCCCTGCTGTTTGGCTTCTGGCGACATGTAAGAAGGCCAGTTCCAGGCGGCGACAATCACGTGGGTCTTCAGGTTGTCAGCGCGCAGTCCCATACCTTCGGCGCCGTAAAACGCCATGGGGCGCAGGTAGGCTTCGTCGAGGCCGTTTTCGCGCACTACTTGGCGATGGGCTTCGTTGATCTGCTCTTTCGACCAGGGCATCTTCATGCCCATGATGTGCGCGGAATTGAACAGGCGGTCGGTGTGCTCTTTCAGACGGAAGATGCAGCTGCCCTTATCGCCGGCGTGATAGGCGCGCACGCCTTCGAATACGCCCATTCCGTAGTGCAGTGTGTGGGTCAAAACATGAACGCGGGCGTCACGCCAGGGAACCAGTTCGCCGTCGAACCAGATGACGCCGTCTCTATCGGCAAATGACATAGGATTCTCCAATAACGGGTTTAAAACTAAGTGTCTTTTTCAAGTGTTGCATCGGAATCCAAAAGACGCCGCCAGACTTGGGTCACAATCCGACGCTCAGATTCCACTTGATCACCCGCTACGATTCCTGGCTGCTGTTGTAACGCCAGGCGGTGACCGAGGGACCGGAAGGCTTTGTAGGCTTCGATTAACTGGTTGACCTCTTGGGCACTTAACTGGCCGGACGTTCCGAGGCAAGTAAGGATTCGGATATTGTCGGTGAACTCAAATAATGATGGGTCACTGTGCGCCCAGGCCAGAACCGCGTATTGAACCATAAATTCAATATCGACGATACCACCGGCATCTTGTTTGAGGTTAAACAGCCCTTCCGCTTGCTGCTGTTTATTGCTGCCGAGTTGATTGCGCATTTTCTGGCGCATATCGGCAACCTCGCGTTTGAGCTTGGTCAGGTCGCGCTTCTGACTGAGCACCCGGCCGCGCAGCTCGGTGAAACGCTGCATCAGTTCCGGGCGCCCGGTGATGGCGCGGGCGCGCACCAGAGCCTGGTGTTCCCAGGTCCAGGCGGATTCGAATTGGTATTTTTCAAAGGCGTTGAAGCTGGATACCAGCAAGCCGGAGTTGCCGGACGGGCGCAGGCGCATATCCACTTCGTAGAGTTTGCCCGACGGCGTCTGGGTGTTGAGGATGTGAATGATCTTCTGCCCCATGCGCGCGTAGAACATGGTGTTGTCGATACTGCGCTGGCTGTCCGATTGCGTCACTGTGCTGCCCATAGGATCGGCGCCGTGGATAAACACCAGGTCCAGGTCGGAGCCGTGGGCGAGCTCAATACCGCCCAGTTTGCCGTAGCCGATAATAGCGAAATTGGGGACTTCGCTTACGTCGCCATCCGGATAACCGTGGCGGCGGACCATTTGTTGCCAGGTCAGCTGCAGCACATAGCCGAGAATCACTTCCGCCAGCTCGGTCAGATAATCGCTCACCCGCATCAAGGGCAATTTGCCGGTCACTTCGCACGCCGCCACCCGCAGAGCATGGGCGGAACGGAAATAGCGCAGCGCTTCCATCTGCTGTTCCAGATCCTCCGGGTCAATGCGCAACAGCTCCTGGCGCAAGTCCTGGGCGAGTTCTTCCAGCGGCGGCACGCTGTACAGGGTGGTGGGATTCAACAGCTCGTCCAACAGCGCCGGATGGTGGGCGAGTTGGGCGGCGATCCAGGGGCTGGCTTCGATCAGCACTACCAGTTGATTGAGCGCTTCTGGGTTTTCCGTCAGCAGCAAAACGTAAGCGCTGCGGCGCGCGGTGGCGGTCAGCAAGGGGATCACCCGGGCGAGGGTTTCGCACGGGTCGGCAGTGGTGGCCAAGCGCTGCAATAGGCGCGGCATGAATTCGTCGAAGCGCTCGCGGCTGAGGGCCGCCATGGACATGACCGCCGGCGAGGCCAGCAGCTCTTCACGCAGCAACAGCAGCGCGCGTTCGGGGTTGGGAAAGCCTAACCTAGTCAGTAATGCTGCGGCATCGGTACCCGGGTGGGTCAGTTGGTGCCAGAACAGACGCCAGTCGGCGAGTTCCTGCTGATCGGCATCGTTTTTCTGTTCGTCCGGTGTGGCTATAACTGCGCTGAACTGTTGGTGGACAAAATCGCGGTACTGGTTGAGTTGAGCGTAAAACGCGTCCCAGCTAGCAAAGCCCATCACATAAGCGATGCGACGACAGGATATATCGTCTTTCGGCAATTCCTGGGTTTGTTTGTCGTCGTATCCTTGAATGGCGTGTTCCACATCGCGCAAGAAACAATAGGCTTCACACAGGCGCTGGTCGACGTCCGGCGGTAGACATTGCAGGCGCTGCAGCATGGGCAGAACCTGCAGAACCCGCCGCTCCTGCAACTCTATATCGCGGCCGCCGCGGATGATCTGGAACGCCTGGGCGATAAATTCCACTTCGCGAATACCGCCGCGCCCGACCTTGACATTGTCGATCGCGCGCCGGCGTGAGACTTCCCGATTGATCAGCTGTTTGAGATTGCGCAGAGCATCGATCGCCGAGAAATCCACGTATTTGCGATAGGTGAAGCTGCGCAGCAGCGCCATCAGCTCCTGCTCATGGGTGGCGTTGCCGTTGCTGGCCACCACTCGCGCTTTGATCATGGCAAAACGCTCCCACTCGCGCCCCTGGGTCTGGTAATAGCGCTCGAGAGAATCGAAGCTGCTGACCAATGTGCCACTCTGGCCGTAAGGGCGCAGACGCATATCGACGCGGAACACGAAACCTTCGGGGGTGACTTGATCGAGGGATTTGATCAGACGCTGCCCCAGGCGGGTGAAAAATTCCTGGTTGCTATAGGAACGCGCTGCGCCAGTGGTTTCGCCGTTTTCCGGGAAGGCAAAAATCAGGTCGATATCGGAAGAGAGGTTCAGCTCCCAGGCGCCTAGTTTGCCCATGCCGATAATCAGCAGCGGCTGGCGTTCGCCTTTTTTATTGACCGGCTCGCCCATCTCCCGGCACAAGCGCTCGTAGTGGTAGTCGAGCGCGGTTTGTATGGCCAACTCCGCCAAGGTGGTCAGTTCGATCACTGTGCGGCGGGTGTCGGCCAGGCGGTTGAAGTCGCGCCAGATCAAACGCGTCATATGGCGATTGCGCCACAGACGCAGGCCACGCTCCCACTCTTCCGTCGACAGATCTTTGTCCGGCAGCCCTTGCTTAAAGTCGGCTACGCCGAATTCGCCCAGATTCTCCAGTACATACAGCAACCAGTCCGGGTGATCGCACAATTGGGTTGCGGTAAATGCACTGCCGATCAGCACTTTATGCCACTGCTGCAGGCGATCACCTTGTAGAAGATGCGTCAGCGTCGTGCGTTGTTCGGGAGTGGTGTTCTGGAAGAGGCGTTCTTGCAAATGCGAAAGGCGGGAGAGACTGACCAGATCTGTGCTGACCGCAAAACAAGGGTCGAGCGAGGAAGGTGTCATGGGAGAAGCTCGCTTTCCAGGTCGGATAGAAAGAAAAAGTGGTACAGCAGTATAGATAGTAAGTCGGGGACAGAAATCCCCGACTTTTGAGATTAGGGTGTGTAATTAACGGTGCGGGATTTATCCAACCACTGATCCAGCTCGCTGACATCCGCAGCAACCAGAACGCCAGCGGCCTGTTTCAATTGCAGAGTCGCCAGAACGTAGCTGTAGAGTGCGTTGTAGTAGTCGCGCTGAGCGATGTAGAGGTTGCGCTGGGCGTTCAATACGTCGACCAGATCGCGCGTCCCTACTTCATAACCTGCTTGAGTTGCTTCCAAAGCGCTGCGGCTGGAGGTGATTGCCTGCAGACGTGCTTTTACGGTCGCGGCAGTGGTCAATACATCCAGGTGACGTGAACGGGTGTTTTGCACGGTGTCGCGCTGGGTTTGCAGATAGGTTTCGCGCGCCTGGACATACTGCGCAGCTGCCTGGCGTCGGCTTGCGGAAATACCGCCACCGGAAAACAGCGGGACGGACAAGTCGAGACGAACGGTGGCGGCGTTCTGATCTTCAATGGAGATATCTTCCAACTCTTGTTCGGAATGGCCGTAGGTCAAAGATCCGGTCAAAGTCGGCAAGTGCGCGCTTTTGGCAGCTTTGGCACTGGCTTCCGCAGATTGGGCGGCAAACCAGGCAGCTTTGAGGGAAGCGTTATTATCCAGCGCCAATTTGACCCACTCGTCGCGGTTCAGAGGTTCCGGAGGAGTCACCGGAAACTGTTCGGACAGAGGTGACAAACCGCTATAGCTCTGGCCTGTTAGAACTTCCAAGGCTTCGAAGGCGATACCGAGGCTACCTTCCGCAACCAGGCGGTTGGCGGTGGCGGAGTCATACGCAGCTTGGGCTTCGTGCACTTCGGTAATCGCGGTCAGACCCACGGCAAAGCGCTGTTTGGTTTGCTCCAGCTGATGCGCCAACGCGTCTTGTTCGGCTTTCGCGGTGGCCAGATTGTCTACCGCCTGGAGAGCTGCGAAATACGCATTGGCAGTGCGCAGAATCAGATCTTCCTGGGCCAATACAAATTGCGCTTCCGCGGTGTCTGCCAGTGCTTTGCCGCGCGAATAGTTGTACCAAGTGCTCAGGTCGATAATGGATTGCCGCAGCGATGCTCCGTAGCCTGTGCTTTCCAAATCATATTTACCGGCTGGGCGAGTTTGTGTCGCTACCTCTGTGTCCAACCGAGTTTTGCTCCAATCGGCTGTTCCAGCGATTTGTGGCAGCAGTCCCGCACGAGTAATGCCTCGGTTCTCGACTCCCGCGTCTCGCTGTGCCTGAGCCGCTTTAAAACGGTGGTCGTTGGCCAGTGCCTGGGCGTAGATATCTTGGAGAGTTTCTGCCTGAGAAGTTTGTGTGAGCAAAACAAGCGCACAGCAAACCGAACTCAAGCCTGAAGCGATACGTGTTTTCATGAGGGTCCTTTAAGTCGTGTCGGTCAAAGTTTGGTATCGATCAATCGGGACGTGGCGAGTGTAACCACGGATCGTGAGTTATGCATGTGAATTTCTGTTAAGCGGGCCGTTGCGTCAGGCTTCAAGTGTAGACATCAATCAAATGAAAGCCCCCGTCATAATGAGCAATGTCCAAATAAGTGCGGGACGCTAAATCCCGTTTTAAATACCCATCCTGGTTTTTCAGCTCGCGCAACGCGGCAACATAGTCCTCGGTTTTTGTCCGGTTTGAGACCGATTCCGTTCGCGATCCCGCCGCCACTGACTCGTTGGTACGCTGCTCACCCGCCAATGGATTGGTTGGGCCAAGGGGGTAAACAAAGCCAGGATTTAAATTAACGGACATGGACGCAACTCCGGGCGATTCTCAAACACTGCCCGTTGTGATGGGGTGCGCTCGCGGACGGCTGAGATTGACAGCAATTATAGGCACAAGTTGCAAAGCGGAAAACGACCAGTCGGTCTTCGTTGGCAGATTAATTCCGACAAAGTGACCGATTGTGGAAAGACGAACTCGAAAAGGTGGTCATGCTTGGGTAGACTGTGCGCTCGTCTTGTCGGGGTGCTGGGTAGCAAAGGTGAAAACGCTGCTCGGCTGAGAAACACCCGCTGACCTGATCCGGTTAGTACCGGCGGAGGGAACGAGCGAAATTAAATGCCTGTCTTTTTGCATTTCTTATCCCTCCCTTGCCCGCGTCTAACTTTCCCTGAATTTTTATTAGAGATGTGAGTTGTCATGGCGATTGCGCCTGAATCCAGGAAACCTGCGGCAGTGGTTTTAAGTATTGCCGGTAGCGACAGTAGCGGCGGTGCGGGAATCCAGGCCGATTTAAAAACCGGCGCGGCATTTGGTGTATTTGTCGCGACCGCGATTACCGCCATCACCGCGCAAAATTCGGCGGGCGTGACCGGCATATATCCGATGACCGCCGCGCAGCTTGAGGCCCAGATCCAGGCGGTGCTCAACGGCTTGCCGGTCTCGGCCATCAAAATCGGCATGCTGGCCAATATTGAACTTGCCGAAACCGTTGCGCGCCTGCTGGAAACCACAAACCTGCCGGTGGTGCTCGACCCTGTAATGGGCGCCACCAGCGGCAGCAGTCTGGTGACCGAACAAGGTGTCACTGAATTTTTCCGCGATCGATTATTGCCTCTTGCCACAGTGGTCACGCCCAATGTGGCGGAAGCCGCCCGTTTATTGGATGCGCCACTGGCTTCCAGTTACGAAGAGTTGGAGCAACAAGCGCTCGCCCTGCATAAACGTAGTGGCCGCGCGGTGCTGCTCAAAGGTGGCGATGCACAATTGCCCCTGGCGGTGGATTATCTGGTGACCGACGAAGGCGTCAAACCCTTCTCTGCACCGCGCCAGGAAACCAGCCACACCCACGGCGGCGGTTGCACCCTGGCTTCCGCTATTGCAGCCAGTCTGGCGCAAGGGCTCGCGCTTGAGCAGGCAGTGGCGGCGGCCAAGACCTATATCCAGGGCGCCATTGCTCACAGCCCGCGTTTACAGCTGGTACCCCACAACGGCCCGATCCACCACTTTTACCAATATTGGTAAAAGTGACCCCCCATCCAGAGAGGAGCTCTATGAAACCGCAATCCGAACATTCTTTTGTCAATTCGCAGGCCCGGGTGGATGAGTCCTCGGTTCAGCCATTTCCCCAATCCCGCAAGATTTATGTGCAAGGCTCGCGTCCCGATATCCTCGTGCCTATGCGCGAAATCACCTTGGCGGATACGCCGACGGATTTTGGTGGCGAGAAAAATCCACCAGTGCGGGTGTACGACACTTCCGGTCCTTACACCGACCCGAATGTAAAAATTGATATACGCAAAGGTTTGCCGGATGTGCGCAGCGCGTGGATTGAAGAACGCGGCGATACGGAATTATTGCGCGGCAACAGTTCGACCTTTACCCGCGAACGCCTGCACGACCCGAAACTGGCAGCGCTGCGGTTTGAGCATATTCGCAGTCCGCGCCGCGCCAAGCCCGGCCACAACGTCACACAAATGCACTACGCGCGCAAAGGCATTATTACTCCGGAGATGGAGTACATCGCCATTCGTGAAAATATGAGTTTGCAGCAGGCGCGCGAGCAGGGCGTGTTGGCAGAACAACATCCGGGCATGAGCTTCGGTGCGAGCATTCCCAAAGAAATCACCCCGGAATTTGTTCGCTCGGAAGTGGCGCGCGGACGGGCGATCATCCCCGCCAATATCAACCACACCGAATTGGAGCCGATGATTATCGGCCGTAATTTTTTGGTCAAAATTAACGGCAATATCGGTAATAGCGCGATCAGCTCCTCTATTGATGAAGAAGTGGCGAAGCTGACCTGGGGAACCCGCTGGGGCGCGGACACCATCATGGATTTGTCCACCGGTAAAAATATTCACGAAACCCGCGAGTGGATTATCCGCAACTCGCCCGTACCCATTGGTACTGTGCCGATTTATCAGGCGTTGGAAAAAGTCGGCGGCATCGCCGAAGAGCTGACCTGGGAAATCTTCCGCGACACCTTGATCGAGCAGGCGGAACAGGGAGTGGATTATTTCACCATTCATGCGGGCGTATTGCTGCGCTATGTGCCCCTCACCGCCAAGCGCGTCACCGGCATCGTCAGTCGCGGCGGTTCCATCATGGCGAAATGGTGCCTGGCGCATCACAAGGAAAACTTCCTCTACACCCATTTCGAAGAAATCTGCGAAATCATGAAGGCCTATGATGTGAGCTTCTCTCTGGGAGATGGTTTGCGTCCTGGCTCCATTGCCGATGCCAACGACGCAGCGCAATTTGGCGAATTGGAAACTCTCGGTGAATTAACCCAAATCGCCTGGAAGCACGATGTGCAGACCATGATCGAAGGCCCCGGTCACGTGCCTATGCATATGATCAAGGAGAACATGGATAAGCAATTGGAAGTCTGCAAAGAGGCGCCTTTCTACACCTTGGGGCCGCTGACCACCGACATAGCGCCGGGCTACGACCACATCACCTCCGGTATTGGTGCGGCCATGATCGGCTGGTTCGGTTGCGCCATGCTCTGTTATGTGACGCCGAAAGAGCACCTGGGCCTGCCCAACAAGGACGACGTGAAAGAAGGCATCATCACCTACAAGATTGCCGCTCATGCCGCCGACTTGGCCAAAGGTCACCCAGGTGCGCAGCTGCGCGACAATGCGCTGTCCAAAGCGCGTTTTGAATTCCGCTGGGAAGACCAGTTCAACCTGGGACTGGACCCGGACACTGCGCGCGAATACCACGACGAAACCCTGCCCAAGGATTCCGCCAAGGTCGCGCATTTCTGCTCCATGTGCGGACCGAAATTCTGCTCGATGAAAATTACCCAGGAAGTGCGCGACTACGCAGCCTCTCAGGGAGTGGTGACGGATGTCGAAGCGGAAACCGTTACCCTGGTGGATGTGCAGGCGGAGATGGAAGCCAAGGCGCGTGAATTCCGCGCAAGCGGCAGCGAGATCTACCACAAGGTTTAAAAGTTGAGAGACGAGGACAGGTTATGGTGCGAGACGTGAAATTTTCCCGACAGGACGTCGAGGTGGTGAAAGAAGAGCCGATCTATTCCGGCTTCTTTCGCCTGGTCAATGTACGTCTCCGCCACCGCCTGTTCCGCGGCGGCTGGAGTCGCGAATTCAGCCGCGAACTCTTCGCCAAGGCGGAAGCGGCTTCTGCCGTGGTTTATGACCCGGTGCTGGATTTGATCGGGCTGGTGGACCAATTCCGCGTGGGCACTCTCGACTCACCTTATGGTCCCTGGACTCTGGAAAGTGTTGCCGGCATGGTCGAGGAAGGTGAGAGTCCGGCGAATATGATGTTGCGCGAGTTGCAGGAGGAAGCCGGTCTGCAAGCCAAGGATTTGCTGCCCATCACCGGCTTCTACCCAACCCCCGGCAGCTGCAACGAATACACCCATTTGTTCTGTGCCATCTGCGACTTAAGTGGCGCAGGTGGACTGTTCGGCGTGGATGGTGAGAACGAGGACATACTGTTCACCGCTTACCCAGCCGACGATGTGTTCAATGCTATGCTTCAGAGTAGAATGAACAACGCCGCCACATTAATAGGTTTGCAGTGGCTTCAGCTCAACCGCCCTCGATTGCGCGCACAATGGCAAAGCTGGTCGTAGGCACACAGGAGAATCCGTGATGAGAAAACCGCGATGGTAAAGGTGCTCGAACGACCCAGAGTTAAGCAGTCTCTGACCGTGAGCCTGCCTGATCATCACTCCTGCTGTGAAATCAATTACCACCGCTGTATGTCTCTTTTCCCCGGTTGCCGGGGTGACCGTGCGAGCTGGACATTTACCATAGGCGCCATTCGCGAAACCGCTGTTAAAGTCGAGTTGGAAGAAGCTGCTCCCTACACCTCCACTCTGCTGATCACGCAAACCTATTTAGCTCCTTTTTATCTTCAGGCACCGCAATTGCGTGTGCGTTTGTATCACGATGTAGGCATGGCTGAGGTGATTGCCTGGAATCGCCATCGCCACTGGCGGCCGGTGTATCAATACCCCAATCCGCATATGTACCACCCGGATGAAAAAATGGCGCTCAACCGCTTTTTGAGCGAGCTGCTGGTGCACTGCCGTAAATTGGGAATTGCCGACAATGCAATCTGTGAGTCGATTCGCATTAACAGAAACTAGCCACTGGCGAAATCGGAATTCACGTTCAAACTAGCTTCATATCAATCGGATATTTTCGATAAATCGAGCGACCTGAGGCAGTTTGAAGTAGTGGTGGGAGAATGACGAGCTTGAACGGTTCATCTATTAGGATTTTGCAAATTTCGGATTGCCATCTGGGGCGCGACGCCGACGAATCGCTGCTCGGTCTCAGAACGGCGGACAGCCTGACAGACGTGTTGGAACGCGTTGTCGAACAGGAAAAACCTTTCGATCTCGTGTTGTGCAGCGGCGATATTTCCAACGACGGCACCACGGCTTCCTACGATCGGTTTATTCAAACCGTACGGCGTTATTTGCCCTCCACACCGCTAGCGTGGTTGCCCGGCAATCACGACGACCCCGCAAGCATGCGCACCATTGTTTCCGCTGCGCCCAAATCCGATTTTGTCAGCATCGGCGGCTGGAACATTATCCTGCTGAATTCGCGCGTGCCTTTTGAAGAACGCGGCGAGTTGCCGCAGCGGGAATTGGATCGCCTGGAGCGCTTATTGGAATCCGATCCCGTATCGCCTACGTTGATTTTCCTGCATCACCAGCTCGTACCTGTTGGCAGCGCCTGGATCGATCAATATGTGGTGAGCAACGCGGCAGAATTTTTCGCCATTACTGATCGTTTTGAGAATGTGCGTGCGGTGTCCTGGGGACATGTCCACCAGGAGTTTTATACCGTGCGCAATGGCGTCGATTTATTGGCAACTCCCTCCACCTGTGTGCAGTTCAAACCGCTGCGCGACGACTTTACGGTGGACAGCGCCATGCCCGGTTATCGGGTCTACGACCTTCATCCCAACGGGGTCTATACTACTCAGGTCAGCCGGGTAGTCGAACGCACCTATATGATCGATATGGCCTCTGACGGCTATTGACCGTTTTTCTACCCCGCCAATACCCACATCAGGCCCCCTCGGGGCCTGATGCTTTTCTGGATGGTATTTTTTCATAACGGCTTTGCGCGACGGTGCTGCCCGTCCTGCTTAATCAAAGGATGAAAGTTATGCCTACTATGTTGTACATCCATGGGTTCCTGAGCTCCCCCAAATCGGCCAAAGCCCTGGCGACCCACCGTTGGTTACGATACCACCGCCCCGAATGGCGATATGAATGTCCGTTCTTATCCTCCCGCCCCATCGAAGCCCGCTCTGAGCTTGAAGCCCAAGTCACCCGATTGTTGGAAGAAGACGAAGACATCTATCTGGTCGGCAGCTCTTTGGGTGGGTTCTGGTCGACCTATCTGGCGGAGCGTTACAACCTTCCCGCTGTTTTGATCAATCCTGCGGTCAGCCCGCAGCGGCGGTTTACGGAGCTTGTTGGTCAACCTTTAAAAAACTACCATACCGGCCAACCTTTCACCCTGACCCAGCAGGATCTGGAAGAACTGGAAGCGTGCGATGTGGAACGTCTGCACGATACAGATCTCTACTGGCTGCTGGTGCAAACGGGTGATGAAACACTGGATTATCGCGATGCTGTCAAAAAATATCAGGGATGCCGGCAAACCGTAGAAACGGGCGGCAATCATGCTTTCGAAGGTTACGAAGGCTGGTTGGCGGAAATCGCCGCTTTTTTTGAAGAATACTCGTTTAATAAACACGAAAGCGCTTCATACAAATAAAGTTATCTGGCTGATTCGGCCGAATTTGCGATAACTTCGAGAAGCGCACAAATAAGAACGGCAGGGACGCGGTGAACCAATCAAATTCGGAAACAAGAGTGTTATGAGCAAATACACCGCTGAAGATATCGAAGTTCTCACCGGCCTGGAGCCCGTTAAAAAACGCCCAGGAATGTACACCGACACCACCCGCCCCAATCACCTCGCGCAAGAAATTATCGACAACAGCGTCGACGAAGCGCTCGCGGGTCACGCCAAAAAAATCGATGTCATCCTCCACAAAGATAATTCCGTTACCGTTGCCGACGATGGTCGCGGTATGCCGGTGGATATTCACCCGGAACAAGGTAAATCCGGTGTGGAAGTAATTTTGTCCACGCTGCACGCGGGTGGAAAATTCTCCAACAAAAATTACCAATTTTCCGGTGGTTTGCACGGTGTGGGGGTGTCGGTTGTAAACGCACTTTCCAAAATTCTGGAAGTCACCATTAAACGCGATGGCAAAATTTATCGCATCGGCTTTCAGGATGGCGACAAAACCGTAGATCTGCACGAAGTTGGCACTTGCGCCAAACGCGATACCGGCACCGCCGTGCGATTTTTGCCGAATCCAAAATATTTCGACTCACCGAAATTTTCCGTTTCGCGTCTGCGCCACGTACTGCGCGCAAAAGCTGTTTTGTGTCCCGGATTGCATATTTCCTTTTTGGATGAACAAAGCGGCGAAAAAGATGAGTGGTATTACGAAGACGGCCTGCGCGATTATTTAACCGGCGCGACACAAAATTGGCCGACGCTTCCGGAAACACCTTTTATTGGCAATTTCAACAGCGCGCACGAAGCTGTGGATTGGGCGGTGCAATGGTTGCCGGAAGGTGGTGACTTGGTGCAGGAAAGTTACGTTAACCTGATTCCCACCGCGCAAGGCGGAACCCACGTCAACGGTTTGCGCACCGGTTTAATGGAAGCCATGCGCGAATATTGCGAGCTGCGCAATTTGGTTCCGCGCGGCGTCAAACTCGCACCGGAAGATATCTGGATCAACTGCTGCTACGTGCTTTCCTACAAATTGGAAGATCCACAATTTTCCGGCCAAACCAAAGAGCGTTTGTCATCGCGCGAAGCGGCGGCATTTGTCGCCGGTGTCTGTAAAGACGCGTTCAGCTTGTGGCTCAACCAAAATACCGAAGACGGTGACAAGCTCGCCGACTTCGTTATCAACAACGCCCAAAAACGCGTGCGCTCCAGCAAAAAAATCGAACGCAAACGCGTAACGGCTGGACCAGCATTGCCTGGAAAACTCGCCGACTGTTCCACCGACGATCCATCCCGTGGTGAATTATTTTTGGTGGAAGGTGACTCCGCAGGCGGCTCCGCCAAACAAGCGCGCGACCGCGAAACCCAAGCCATCATGCCGCTGCGCGGAAAAATTCTGAACACCTGGGAAGTCGACAGCGCTGAAGTACTCGCCTCACAAGAAGTGCACGATATTTCGGTAGCCTTGGGAATCGATCCGGGCAGCGATGATTTAAGCAAATTGCGTTACCACAAAATCTGCATCCTCGCCGATGCTGACTCCGACGGTTTGCACATTGCTACTTTGTTATGCGCACTGTTCGTGCGCCATTTCCCTTCCCTGGTAAAAGCCGGCCACGTTTTTGTCGCCATGCCGCCGTTGTATCGCATTGATGTCGGCCAGGACGTTTACTACGCCCTCGACGAAGGCGAAAAACAAGGCATTCTCGACCGCCTTGCCGCCGAAAAGAAAAAAGGCAAACCCAACGTCCAGCGTTTCAAAGGTCTGGGCGAAATGAACCCCCTACAACTCCGCGAAACCACCATGGCCCCCGATACCCGCCGTTTGGTGCAATTAACCATCGACGATGACGATGAAACTCATCAAATTCTCGATATGTTGCTCGCGAAAAAACGCGCGGCGGATAGGAAGACGTGGCTGGAAACCAAGGGGGATTTGGCGGAGGCGGCGGTTTGACTAATTGAGAAAAAGCACCGACAGACTAGCTCTGTCGGGGTTATAGCTTTCTCCGTTGAGAGAGGAAATTTCAACTGTGAAAGGATCATGAGTAATGAAGGATCTTTCTTATTTTAGCGGCCATCATTTAGATGGCCTGACCTTTTGTAAGGAGGTTTATGCATTATTTGAAGAAATCCGTTCAACCCCAGATGGGGTGTCTAATCTGAGACTCAAAGCATCAGTTCTCGAAAAGAAACTGCTTGAAGAATTATTTCCTATTTGTAGGTATATTCAAACAAAATACAAGCCAGGACTTTATCTAACTGTTCAGTGGATTGACGGAAATCAGCAATTTGACGCCTTTGTTGGAGCAAGCGGGGAAAGCGTAAAGCAATTTGAGTCTCCGGCTCATTCATTTCTAGAAGTTACCTCTGCAGTACATCCTAAAGAATACTTGGCGCGGGAACGACTTCATACGCACGGATTATGTTATGGATATGACGGTTTGAAGCGGATAAAAGGAGATCGCAGCATAATGTCTGAGGTGGTGAGTTATAGTGGATTGAGTTTTATTAACGACGATGCGGAACGGATAGTCGACGCTATCAATAAAAAAGGCAAAATAAATTACCCAGATAATACAACATTGATCGTGCAATCTTCGCTTAGCACGATTTATTCGCTTGATGAGTGGCGTAGACTCGTAGATCTTGTTAGGTCAAAAGTTAAGTCAATTCCGTTCTTCGAAATTTTTATATGTGAGACTGGGGGCCGCTTCACGGATAGCTTATATCCATATGATAACCCTCAATAAGCATGTATATTTTTGCAAGACTTCTTCTGATGAAGAGAAAATTTTAATCATTTGATTTTACAATTTTTATGATTGCAACTGATTTGGTTGGTATGATTTATGTTGCGCCACTAAAGGCGGTTTTAGATCAATCCTGTTGTTTGTATGGGTACAAGATTTTTAGATATAAGAACATTAAAAGCATACTTTTATTTTTTCCGATTTGCTGACTTATTTTCAGTTGCGATCAAAAAAATTTTCAAACGTTCGAGCTGTAGAATTTACTCGGACGGGCAAGAGCAGTTTCGTCAAAAAATTCAATTGTCGGAAGATCAGGTTGCGCAATTTTTTAATCGAGCCGGACAAATGTCGGCTAGGCGCATACAAGACAAATTTGATTATTTGCCTTCTTTTGTAAAAGGAGGTGTGCAGTAGTAAGAGAAAAGATTGTGAGTTTGTAGTGCGCGAAAGTGCCACAGAAGAGCTAGCCTGTGGAAGCCGGCAGTTATTCTTTGGGTGTGCGAATTGCGAAGAAATTCTTCTGATGGTAAAGGCGTCGGAAGACGCTGCGCTTTTTTCCGACCTACGGCGAAGGATTCCTGAGCCTGAATCGCAAAATTCGCGAACCTCCATCTTCCCCTGATATGAGTTCATGTATGTGGAATGCTCCGCCCGGTTGTTTGACGATGGATTTATCTTGTTCTTCGGAAACTAATCTCCAGATTATTGTGGAGTCGGGATCTGGTCGGTAAGTTTCTGTTTTGCCTTCACTGGAAGAAGGGTTGTTGTACAGGATAATGATGTCACTCTTTTTATCGGGTGTGGTAATAATGGTTAAGCGCTCTGTGCCGATCACCTCGCCGAATTCTTTTTTGCTCCATGGTCGGAAAATTATTTGAGCTTCCACAGAATATTGGATGATGTTGTTTTGATTTTGTATTGGTTCATGGGCGAATGCGATTGAGGCATTCAGAGCAAGGAGTGATATAAGTATCTTAAACATAAATGTCCTTATTGAGATTAATCTAGTAGTTGCTTATCGAAGCTACCGAGATGCAGGGCTGAAAAATTAGTACTGGCCGTTGGGTAGCTTATATCTTACCCGTGGTGCTGTAACCAACAGAGTTTGAGGGTACACAAAGCTTTACCACATTAATAACACGACCGAAACGAAACACAACGTATGCCGCCGGCTCATTGCGATTGGAAGGCCCCAACGCGGAGCGTTCTTGTACAAGGCGTTCGTCTATAAATCTTGTGAAAGATCACGGATGATACTAATCTAGTTACTTGTCTATAAGTAACGAGATTAGTCTCAATGTCGGATCTTCAGGCAGTTCGTAACCTCCTGTCGAGTGGCCAAGCCCTGAAGGTGGATGATTTTTCATCTCTGGGCTTGTCCCGTCCCACCCTATTTCGCTGTTTAAACAAGCTTGTGGAGGAGGGGAAGATAGTGCGGGTTCAGCGCGGACGGTATCAATTGGCGGCCACAGCCGAGGCTGTTGACCCATGGGTAATGGCAACGCGGGCTGTGCCTGACGGCGTGCTTTGCCTGTTGTCTGCTCTTGCTTTCCACCAGTTGGGGACTCAGCTGCCGGCTGATGTATGGCTCGCTATACCCAAGAGTGCGTATAGACCCAAGCTGGACTATCCGCCTATTCAATATGTGCATTTCTCTGCAGCGGCATTCCATAGTGGTATTGAGGAACATCAAATGCAGGGAGGAGTAGTGCGAGTCTATTCAATAGCTAAAACAATTGCGGACTGTTTTAAATTTCGCAATCGCTTGGGACTAGATGTGGCATTAGAGGCTCTGAAGGACGCGCTTGAGCAGCGCCGGGTGACAATCAGCGATTTGTTGACTATGGCAAAAGTATGTCGGGTACAGGCAGTTATGGCGCCATATATTGATGCCATCGTGAGTGGCTAATTAAAAGGGAGGAAGGGACCGTGAGCAAATACACCTGCTTCAATTCGACAAAGACTGTTGAATTATGCAAAAGAAAATAAAGTGGATTTTCAGCAAGTTCTTACCCGATACGGATTGGAGCGGCTGTTATATAGATTGTCCCAGTCGACAGAGCGGCGACAGTTTATTTTGAAGGGGGCGATGTTATTTCGGCTATGGATAAATGTCCCTCACCGACCTACGTCAAACTAAATTGCCAACAGAATTGCCAGCTGGCCTAAGGTTAGAGTTCGCTTCAATTCGGGGAGCGCAATGGCAACAATTTTTAAAGCGCAACAGGTTAACGGCGCCGAAGTTGGAAAATGTTATTGAAGCGATAACAGATAAATGTTGGCCGTTAATGTTGCAAGCAGCGCGAATAAGCCGATGATTTTCATTTCGTACAAATCTTTACAGCACCCCTCCCTCCACTCGCCTAATATTCTCTCACCGGCGGCTTGACCGGAAGGATATTCAAAAGGAGATGTTTGTGTTTGATCGAAAATATTTGGTTATTTCCCTCTTTTACGCTGTGGTGGGTTTGTTGTTAGGGATTTATATGGCGGAGGCCAGGAATCACAGTTTGATGGTTGTACATGCCCATATGATGTTGTTGGGTTTTGTGGTTTCGTTTATTTACGCTGTGATCTACAAAAATTGGTTGCCTCGTGCCTTCGGTCCTCTTGCGCTTGCCCAATTTAGTCTGCATCAAGTTTCCACTCTGGTCCTGATCTCTGGCTTGTTTTTGCTTTATAAGCAGATGGCGCCGGAGCCAGTTCTTGGGCGGATCCTAGGTGTGTCGTCCCTGGGTGTATTAATCTCATTGCTGTTGATGATTGTTTTGGTGCTTAAGGAAAAGTCAGTTCGTGCAGCGGAATATGCTTTAACTTAAATCAGTTCTCCTTAGAGGGAGATGGGCATCTACGGTACGGGGCTTTTAGCCCCTTTTTTATGCTCTGCAAAATCCGTCTCGCCTGTTACACATTCGGCTTGCTATATTGGCCTGTAAGTCAAACACGCCGGAGGGTTGTATGGATGAGTTTATGCAGTTGGCCATCGAAGAAGCCAAGTTGGGTTTGCAGGAGGGTGGGATTCCGATTGGGTCGGTGATTGTGCATCAGGGTAAGGTGATCGGGCGCGGGCATAACCGGCGGGTGCAGCAGGGCAGTGTGGTTTTGCATGGTGAGATGGATGCGTTTGAGAACGCTGGGCGCCAGCCTGCGTCGGTTTATCGCGACTGCACGCTGTACACCACGCTTTCGCCTTGCCCTATGTGCACAGGGGCGATTTTGTTGTACGGCATTAAAAAAGTCGTCATCGGCGAAAATCAAACTTTTATGGGCGATGAGGATTTGTTGCGTTCGCGCGGTGTATCCGTGACGGTGTTGCAGGATAAAACCTGTATTCAATTGATGCAGGATTTTATTGCGGCAAAACCGGAGTTGTGGAACGAGGATATTGGAGTTTAACTTGTGAATAAACTCGGCTGAGTGGTTTGTTCAGCCGAGTTTACGTCAATTATTTTGCGTGCACTTGCTTGGATAAGTTTGATGAGCTTTTTCTGCGCTGGAATACGTAAATCAAACCAACTAATGTCCATACAGTTACAACATAAAGGCCATATAGCAACGGCTTTTGTTCTGCTGCAATTTCCGGGAAAAGCCATGTTGAAATAGTGGCGCTGCCGTTAAGACTGAGGTGCAGCATAATGGCAATCCAAACGCTGCTGTTGGTTCTTTGATAAATCCAGGAATACAGGTAAGTGGAACCGAGCACCGCCGTTGCAAACAATGCAATGGACCAGACTGTGACCGGCATGCCGCTGATGGCGGTTCCTGTGGCAGCCCAGAATAAGGGCGCATGCCAGAGCGCCCATACGAATCCCAGCAGAATATTGGCGCGGCCGAATTCCCGTTTGAGGTTAAATTGCGGCAGAGCGTAGCCGCGCCAGCCCAATTCCTCCGCCAAAGGACCCAACAATATCGATACCAATAAAATAACCGGAATCCAAGGCAAAACCCCGTAATTGGCATTTCCTAAATGGCCGCCAGCAAAATAAAACAATGCAAGTGATGCAGCGTAAATAGCGGGACCTATCAACAGTATCAAAACACTCCAGCGCAATGCGGCAAAAGCGGTAAGTCTGCGGCGGAATAAATGTTTGATTCCCGCAATGCCATCAAAATAGGCACTCAATAAAATGGCGCAGAGACTCGGGCCATAGGCGCCGAGAAAAAATAATACGAGCGTACTTCCGGAGGATTTAAATAAATCGCCTTGAATATCGGCCAAAATCGGCAGCCAGCAGCTCCAGGAAAAAATGCAGGTGACTACTGCAAAAGTCGCAAATTTATGATGGCTTAAAAATGTTTTCATAAGTCAGTCCTTTGTGAAGATAAGTATTGCGTGGGAGTACTATCAAATAAGATCCAATTTGCGCCCAAACCAAATTACTGTTGAGCTAAAAAGGATGCCGGAAGTAACCAGACCTATTTGCAGCAATGAAACGACCGTCAGACTGTTGGCCCAATGAAAAATGGTTGAACCGCCGCTAATCAATGCGGGCGTAGCAAGAACCAACCCTGTGGTTGCGGCGATAATTTTGATTTTGCGTGTACTTCGTGGTGCAGGCAGGGCTTGCATGGTTTTTTCGACAAAACCATCGTCGGCGATATAGGGAGTGCTGTTGCGCAGGTGTTTGGCTAAAAAGCTGTCGAATTCGTCGTGTGGCTCGTGAGACATAATCAACTCCAGTCTGCCAATAATTGTTTTAGCCGCGCTTTGCCGCGCGCTACGTGAGTTTTCAGCGTGCCGAGGGGAATACCCATTACGCCAGCCGCTTCCTCGTGCGATAAGCCGTCTTCAAAACAGAGTCGCACGGCAATTTGTTGTGCTTCACTGAGTTGTTTGAGCGCCTGTTCTATATCGCCCGTTCGCGCAATATTCGTAGCCTCGCATTCAGCGGCGGGAATTTCGGCGGCGCTGTCCAGGTCGCACCACTCAATGCGTTTTTTTCGCCATTTACTCGCGGCGGCGTTAAAGGCAATGCGATACAACCAGACGGAAAATTTCGCATCGCCTTGGAAACTCGCCAGCGCGCCATAGGCTTTGATAAATACTTCCTGAGCCAGATCGTCCGCAGTGTGATGGTCGCCGTTGCATAAACGTCTGCACCATTGGCGCAACTGTGACTGGTAGCGCAGGGCGAGCTGGCCGTAGGCGTGGCGATCGCCGTGATCGACCACCCGCGCTATCAAATCCTTGTCGGATAGGGACATGGGCGGAATCCGTTCCGACTAAGCTGCTTTGCGGCTGAGTTTCCAGCTGACTAGTTGTGCACCTCCCAAACCGATCAAAATCAGGCCGAAGGTTCCCGCTGCGGGGCCATTTATCGCAGTCAGAAAGATCGCGATACCTGCACCTAAACCGAGATTTTTGAGGCCCCGGCTGAGATCTTTATCTGCCGAATTCGCAGGGTCATCGAAAAACAACAGACTTTCTGGCACGTCTTTGCCGGCATCGATTAGCTTGTTAATGCACTCGCGGCGAATTTCGCCAAAGCGTCTTTGCGAACGGTAGTGCTGCAGGACCAAAATAATCGCGAGCGCAATCGGACCACCAAAAATCAACAAAATCGCCAAAACAGGTGCCACTACGCCTATGTAATCCGGAGTGTAGGCATTCAGCACGCCTTCAATGCTGTTGGGATTTTGGGGTGTCAGGGATTGTTGTGCTGCGTGCAGTTGAGATTCCGCCCCCGTCAAATCTCCTGTTTGCGCAATGCTGTGCAGCGAAAGCATGAGTGCGGCCAGTGTCAAAAAGGTCACCAAACAGTGGATGGCCGAGCGGCGTAAGCGAATCAGATTCATGGAAAAGTCCCCTACAAATGTGGATTGCGAATATAAGACGCCGCGACCTGCGTGTTTGGATTCAGCGATCACAAAATTTTTTTAACGCGGATATTAATCGCTAAGCAGCTGCGTTGCTTGAGTTTGTGGGGAGAGGATCGGCGTAATCCTTACGCCGACAATCGAAGGGGGAGGCGGATGTTTGGCAGGAACTAGAATTTGACCTTGGAGGCGGCGTCTTCCAGCGATTCGATGGTTTTTTTCAAACGGCGGCTCATATCCGCAGTGTCCGCCAGTTGGTTCGCCATATTCTGGGTGGTTTCCCGAATAATTCGCACATCGTTGAGCACTTGGTCGGTGGATTTGGTTTGCTCCGCAGAGGTTTTGGCTATGTCCTCGTTGGCGCGCGCGATTTGCTCGATTAATTGGTTGATGTGCTCCAGTGCGGCGAGGCCGATGCTGGCTTCTTCCACGCACAGGCTCACTTGCGTGCTGCTTTCGGTCATCTGGTTGACTGAGTTGTTCATGGCGCGCAGCAGGCTATCCATAGTGCGTTGAATTTGTTCGGTGGAGTCCTGCACGCGCAGTGCCAGGGTGCGCACTTCGTCGGCTACCACGGCAAAACCCCGGCCCTGGTCGCCGGCGCGGGCGGCTTCAATCGCGGCGTTGAGGGCAAGCAAATTGGTTTGTTCGGCAATGCCGCGAATTTCGCTGACGGTGCGGGTAATTTCCAGGCTGCTGTCCGCCAGCGCGCCGACGTTATCGGTTGCGGTGGCGATAATGTCCGACAATTTGCCGATGGATTGAGTGGTTCTACCGACTTTTTCCGCGCCTGCCGTTGCAGCGTCGCGCGCGGCTTTGGACAGTGATCTTGCGGTATCGGCTTGCATTGCGATTCCGGCGAAACCTTGCAGCATTTCTTCGATGGCTAGGGTGGAGTGGTGTGCAACGGTTTGCTGTTTCTTTAAATCCTCGCGCCGTGTCTGCGCGTGCGAGGTAATCATCTCGGATTCGACGTGGAGCTGTTCCACCGCGGTTTTAATGCTTTTTATCACCGTGCCGGTGCGCTCCAGCATGGAATTAAAGGCAGCTGCCATAGCGCCAATCTCGTCGCGGGAATCTATGTCGGCGCGATTATTCAAATCACCGGTTTGTTGCACTTGCAGCATGGTGGTTTTCAGACGATTGATATGGCGCTCGATCAAGGTGATCAGCAGCTGCGAGCAAAACATTTCGATTACCATCAGCGCTGCCACAACCCCGGCAAAAGCCGGTGCGGTTTCCCAAAATACGTCCAAAAATCCGCGCCCGGTGGCCGTGGCCAAGCGATTCATGGAAAACAATACCAGCAGACATAAAACGCCCAGCACAACAAAATTCAGCAACCAAAATTTGTATTTGAGTTGAGCATTTTTCAGAAAAGAGAGCATGGAAAAAACCGGTTATTGACTTGCACTGGCTTAAGAATAGCAGCTGATTCTTAAATCGCTTTTGACGTCAATCAGGTGTATGGCAGGCTTCGGTTTTGCGGCTGGCGCGGAAAAAATTGTGAGTCTTCACGCCTGTGCTGCGCTCCTTTTGGCTCAAGGACTCAACCTATCTGGGCGACCCTGGTAGAATGCCAGCTTTTTGCGACTGGCCAGGGTCATTAAATGCTGAACCAAACTCCCCTTCACGCCGTGCACCAGGAAATGGGCGGCAAACTCGTGGACTTCTCCGGATGGTCCATGCCCGTCAACTACGGTTCCCAGATCGAAGAGCACCACGCGGTGCGTCGCGATGCCGGCATGTTTGATGTTTCGCACATGACGGTCGTCGACGTGCGCGGCGCTGACGCCAAGGTGTTTCTCCAGTATCTGCTCGCCAACGATGTGGAAAAACTCAAAGCCAACGGTAAGGCCCTCTACAGCGCCATGCTCAACGAGCGCGGCGGGGTTATCGACGACCTGATCGTCTATCTGATGGACTGGGGTTACCGCCTGGTGGTCAACTGCGGTACCCGCGCCAAAGACCTGGCCTGGATCGAGCTGCAGGCGAAGAATTTTCAGGTGGAAGTGCAAGAGCGCCCGGAACTGGCGATGATCGCGGTGCAAGGTCCGAATGCACGGCAGAAGTTCCACTCCTTGCTGTCTGCAGAGGACGTCGCCGTGGTCGATGCCCTCAGTGTGTTCAGCGGCGCCTATCTGACCGGCGCGCGCAGCGAATGGTTTGTTGCCCGCACTGGCTATACCGGTGAAGACGGTTACGAAGTCATGCTGCCCGAGGCGGAAGCGGAAAATCTGTGGCGCTCCCTGGTGAATGCGGGGGTTCGTCCCTGTGGTCTCGGCGCGCGCGACACCCTGAGACTTGAAGCGGGCATGAACCTGTACGGCCACGAGATGAACGACGAGGTTTCCCCTCTGGTGGCCAATATGGCCTGGACCATCGCCTGGACCGAAGGGCGCGATTTCATCGGTCGCGCGGTGTTGGAGAAAGCCAAAGCGGAAGGTGTGCGCGATAAGTTGGTCGGCCTCGTTATGCACGAGCGCGGCGTTCTGCGCGATGGCTATCCGGTACTGGTGGCTGAATCCGATCGCCAGGGCGTGATTACCAGCGGCAGCTTTTCCCCGACCTTGGGTTATTCCATTGCCCTGGCGCGTGTGCCGGTTGAGGTTGGCTCCAGTGCCAAGGTGCTGATCCGCGGTAAAGAAGTCCAGGTCGACGTGGTGAAGCCAAATTTTGTGCGCAACGGCAAGCCGGTTTAAGATCGGCGCACTTTGTTTGAATATCCGGGCGCGATAAGCCCATTTAATCCGGGTGTTAAGCCCGACGAATTGTTTGAATCCGGGCGAAAGCCTGAAGAATTTTTCCACTGAGGATGCGATATGAGTGAGATACGCTCAGAACTGAAATACCTGTCCAGCCACGAATGGGCGCGCATTGAAGACGATGGCACTGTGACCATCGGCATTACCGACCACGCCCAGGCGGCCCTTGGCGATGTAGTGTTCGTCGAACTACCCGAAGTGGGCACCACGGTTAACGCCGGTCAGGAAGCGGGCGTGGTGGAATCTGTAAAAGCCGCATCCGATATCTATTCACCTGTGTCAGGCGAAGTCATCGCCATCAACGAGCGTCTGGTGGATGCCCCGGAAACCATCAACTCTTCCCCATACGATGACGGCTGGTTCTTCAAAGTTCAGCCGGACGACCTGGAAGAATTGGAAGATGCGCTCGACGCAGAAGCCTACCAGGCCAGCCTCGGCGAGTAAGTGTAAGTCCCATAAAAATGGCATCGTCGGCGAGCAGTTTTGCTATGCCGCGGTGCCGTGATCCCGCATAATTCGCGCCGCTGTTTTATCCCTCGCGAGGCGCTCGATGACTTCCTATCCCGCACTTATCCTCAACCCCCAAGCCGACCGACGCGTCAAAAAAGGCCATCTTTGGATTTATTCCAACGAGGTCAACACCGGCAAAACGCCGCTGAAAAGCTTTGCGCCCGGTGATCTCGCGGAAGTATTTGCCGCCGGTGGACAGTCCCTCGGGCTCGCCTTTATCAACCCCAATGCGCTGATCTGCGGGCGCTTGTTGACCCGCGACAGCCGTCAGGCGCCGAATACCAAATTTCTCCAGCACCGCATCACTCAGGCGCTGCGTCTGCGCGAGATGTGTTTTGCCGAGCCCTATTACCGGCTCGTCTATGGTGATGCGGATCTGCTGCCCGGCGTGGTGATCGACCGCTACGGCGATTATCTGGTGGTGCAAATTTCGGTCGCCGGTTTTGAGCAGCTGCGGGACGAATTGATTGCTGCGCTGGATAAAGTGCTGCAACCCAAAGGCATAGTGCTGAAAAACAATCACAGCGCGCGCGACCTGGAAGGACTGGAAGATACGGTGGAAGTCATAGGCTCAGTGCCGGATCTGCTCGCCTTGCGTGAGAACAACGCCCGCTTTGAAGTCTCCGCCACTACCGGGCAAAAAACCGGCTGGTTCTACGACCACCGGGTAAACCGCGCTTATCTGCAAGGGCTGGTGCGCGGCAAGCGGGTGCTCGACGTGTTCTCCTACGTCGGCGGTTGGGGTGTGCAAGCCGGCGTTGCGGGTGCTGAGCGCGTCACTTGTGTGGATGCCTCGGAAAGTGCGGTGGAAGGCGTGCGCCACAATGCTCGTCTCAACGGCATTGAAGACCGTGTCGAAGCCGTGCGCGGCAAGGCCGTGGACGTGCTGAAATCGCTGGTAGCCGACAAAGAAAAATTCGACGTGGTGGTGCTGGATCCGCCCGCCTTCATCAAAAAGCGCAAGGATCAGCAAGCGGGCGAGGCGGCCTATCGCCATATCAATGAACTGGCCATTCGCCTACTCGGCAAAGATGGTTTATTGGTGTCCGCGTCCTGCTCCATGCCGCTGACGCGCGACACGCTGCAGGAAATTGTGCGCGGCGCCGCTCGCCATTTGGATCGCCACGCGCAATTGATTTACAACGGCGGTCAGGGGCCGGACCATCCTATACATCCCGCCATTCCGGAGACGGATTATCTCAAAGGCCAGTTTTATCGCGTGGCCATGGAATAATTTCCAGCGCGATGGTCGATGCGCATCGGCCATCGCGATCTAAAATACTTCCAAATAATTTAATCCCTGAATTTTGTAAGGAATTGTGATTCCTTGCATGAATGCCTTGCGCGCTGCGCACGCGCCACCTTTAATGAAATGTTTGACGGCTCCGAATAAAAAATTTGCGGGCCCGTTTGCTTGGTTTTTAAAAAGTTTTGCGATAGGGTTAGGCAAATTTCAGCGCTACGGGTGGGTGTTTCTCCGGTAATCAATAACAATAAAATTCCCGAAAACATGCGCTGATCCGACCACCACAAATGGTAGAAATCATGGATCATCAACACCTTACTTTTGGTATCGACGTGGGTTCTACAACCGTCAAACTGGTTGCCGTAGAACCGCAAAGCCGCGCAATTCTCTGGTCCCGCTACGCGCGTCACGAAACCCGCCAGGCCGAAAAAGTTCTCGAAATGCTGGAACAGGTACTGGCCGACCTGCCGCATATCTCCTTACAAAATACACGGATATTTATTACTGGCTCAGGCGCAGGTCCAATTGCACCGCATTTGAATGCGAAATTTATTCAAGAGGTGAACGCCGTCACTATGGCGGTGGAAGCTCTGCATCCGGATGTGGGCAGTGTGATCGAGCTGGGTGGACAGGATGCCAAAATCATCATGTTCAAAACCAGCGAAAGCACCGGCGAAAAACGCGCAACTACCTCCATGAATGACAAGTGCGCATCCGGCACGGGTGCGACTATTGATAAATGTCTGATTAAAGTCGGCATGGCGCGCGATGAGGTTGCCAAATTAGTTTTTGATCCAACGAAATTACACCACGTCGCGGCGAAATGCGGTGTCTTCGCCGAAACCGATATTGTGAACCTTGTAAAAAGCGGAATTCCCGCCAATGAAATTATGTGTTCATTGGCGGATGCCATCGTCAGCCAGAATATTTCCGTGCTGACCCGTGGTAATACTCTAAAGCCAAAAGTTTTATTGCTCGGTGGCCCGAACACGTATCTGCCATTTTTGCGCGATTGTTGGCGCTATCGCATTCCGGAAACCTGGGAAGAGCGCGGGTTTGATTATCCGAAAGATGTGCCTATCGAAGAGCTGATTTTTTCTCCGGAAAATTCCGAATATTACGCCGCCTACGGCGCGGTGTTGTTCGGCCTGCATGAAAAAAATGTCGCCCCTTGTGAATCCCTCGAAGCTTTAAAAAGTTTTATTCGCGATGGCCGCAAAGCGCAGTTGGGCTCAAAAGCGGGGCCGCCACTGGTGTCCGATAAAACGGAAGCTGTTGAATTTGTACAAAAGTATCGCGTACCGTCTTTTGCGCCCAAACAAGTGGTCGGCGTTTCCGTTATCGAAGGTTATATAGGTCTGGATGGCGGCTCTACGTCGAGTAAATGTGTGTTGGTCGACGAGCGCGGCGAAATTCTGCAGAAGGTGTATCAGCTCTCCAAAGGCAATCCGCTGGAAGACATGAAAAATATGTTCTTGCAGCTGAAAACCTGGGCGCAGATGCAAGGCGCGGAATTGCGCATCAAAGGTTTTGGTGTAACGGGTTATGCCGGCGATGTAATGGAGGCGGCGTTAAAAGCGGACGCCAATATTGTTGAAACTGTCGCGCATATGAAAAGTGCGCAACATTATTTTCCGGATGTAGACGTGATCTGTGATGTCGGTGGGCAGGACATCAAAGTCATGTTTATGCAAAACCGCACCATCAAAAATTTCCGTCTGTCGAATTCCTGCAGCGCCGGCAACGGCATGTTGCTGCAAGCCATGGCGGACCAATTCGGTGTGCCGGTGGAGCAATATGCGGACAAAGCTTTTAATGCGGAACTGTCACCGGAATTCAGCTACGGCTGTGCAGTTTTTCTCGACTCCGACCGGGTGAATTTCCAGAAAGAAGGTTACAACGGCGAAGAATTATTGGCCGGCCTTGCCTTGGTATTGCCGAAAAATATTTGGCAATACGTAGTGCAAATTCCGCGCATGGCGGAATTGGGTCGCGTGTTTGTGTTGCAAGGCGGTACCCAGAAAAATCTCGCCGCCGTAAAAGCGCAAGTGGATTACATTCGCGAGCGCGTGCCAGATGCGGAAGTGCATGTGCATCCCCATACGGGTGAAGCGGGGGCGCTCGGTGCGGCGTTTGAAGCCATTCGGGTGGTAAAACGCAAAGGCAGCTCCAGTTTTATTGGTTTGGATTCCTCCATCAACTTGTATTACACCACGCGCAACGATGAAGGCACCCGCTGTAATTTCTGCGCCAATAACTGCTCGCGCACTTTTATCGATGCCCATGTCAGCGAGCAGGAAACTGTGCGTTATATTTCCGGCTTTTCCTGTGAAAAAGGCACAGTGGAAGATCACGACGCATTGCGCGCGCTCAATAAAAAACGTCGCCAGCGCATGATCGCCTTCCCCAACTTGGTGGATTACGAGGCTACCTGGGCTTATAAACAATTATATAAACCCGAGCCTCTGCCGGACGCCGGCAGCGAAATCGACGATATCGAAGTTAAAAAGACCCTTTTCGGTGGCGTCAAACATAAAAAAATCCGCCGCGGTTTTATGCGCTCGGATGAGAATGCACAAAACCTTCGCGATACTATTCGCATCGGTATTCCCAAAGCGCTGAATATCTGGAGCACAGCGCCTTTCTGGCGCGCCTATTTTGAAGCACTCGGACTTAAATCGCGCAATATCGTTTTTTCCGACGATACCAGTGAAGAAATGTGGCAGGCCGGTGGTAAATACGGCTCGGTGGATCCCTGTTTTCCGGCCAAGGTGGTACAGGCGCATATTCACAACCTGCTGTTTGAACACCACGTACAAAAGCCGCTGAATTTAATTTTCTTCCCATCCATTACGCATATTCCTACCTTTGTGGAAGGCGTAATGGATACCGCTTGTTGTCCTATTGTGGCAGGCACGCCAAAGGTCATTGGCGCAGCCTTTACCAAAGAGCAGGATTTCTTTGCGCAACGCGGCATCACCTATCTGGATACGGCGGTTACGCTCAATGAGCCTTTATTGTTGAAAGCTCGTATGTTCGAAGCCTTTGCCGAACATTTGCAGATAACCGAGGACGAAAATAATTTTGCGGTGGATCAGGCCTATAAAGCGCTCAAACATTTTGATCAGCATATGCAGGAAAAGGGGCGAATTATTTTGGATGCCATAGAAGCGGATAACCGCATGGCACTGTTGATGATCGGCCGCCCTTATCACAACGATCCCGGTATGAATCACGGCGTATTGGAAGAATATCAAGCGATGGGATATCCCATTCTGTCCATTCGCTCGATTCCCAAAGACAAGGAATATCTGGCGCGCTTTTTTAAAGAAGATCTCGACAAGCAGCATGTGGCTTCGCCGCTGGAAATTCACGATATCTGGCCGGAAAACTACAGCGTCAACAGCGTGCAAAAAGTCTGGGCGGCAAAATTCGCGGCGCGCCACCCCAATGTCGCGGTGTTGGATTTATCCAGTTTCAAATGCGGCCACGATGCGCCGACATACGGTCTGATTGATCGCATCATGGAAGCCTCCGGCTCACCTTATTCCGCGCTGCACGATATAGATGCGAACAAACCGTCGGGCTCGATCAAAATTCGCGTCAAAACCTACGGCTATACGCTCAAGCTGGCGGAAGAAAAATTGGAAGACGAAGCGCGCAAAAAACGCGAGCGCGAGCGCGCATTGGTGGAAAAACGTCTGGCGCTGCTCGAGGCTGCGCCGGACAAAATCAAGCAGGACGCCCAATTTGTGGTGGAGCTGGAAAAATGGCGCCAACGCAGACAGCAGTTGTTGGAGCAAGAGTCAGAGCAGGCATCCCTGGCGTCGGTAGGCGCTATGGTTGGCCAAAATAATTTGATTGCCGCTGTTGAAATTGATTGAGGAAACTAACGCATGAATCACGATTATCGTTCAGATAAAACATCGGAGATCAATTCTGCCGCCGAGTATTTGCAGGCGGTGGAAGAAAACCTCAAACAATTTGGCGCGGACGAAGCCGTCGAGCCAGCGAAGGAGCATTGGCGTGATCTCAACCCGACACGTTTTGTCGCCTCGCAGCGCGAACACACAACAATTTTGCACGCTGGATTGACCATGGCGCACGATTTATTTATTCAGTCCGCATTTCGCGGTCTCGGCTATAAAGTCGAAGCCATGGATGTGCCGGACAATCGCGCGCTGCAGTTCGGCCGGGAGTTTGGCAATCGCGGTCAATGCAACCCCACCTATTTCACTGTCGGTAATCTGGTGAAAAAATTAAAGGCATTGGAAGCAAGCGGTCTGACAAAAAAGGAAATAGTGCAAAATTATATTTTTGCCACTGCAGGTTCCTGTGGTCCCTGTCGTTTTGGTACCTATGTGACGGAATATCGCAAAGCCCTGCGCGATGCAGGGTTCGAAGGTTTTCGCGTTATTCTGTTCCAGCAAGCCGGCGGTATTAAACAAGCGACTGGCGAAGAGCTCGGTTTAAAAATCAACGCGCAATTTTTTGTCACCATCGGCAAAGCGATTTTGTTGGGCGATGTGCTCAACGCTTTGATGTACCGCATTCGTCCCTACGAAGTTGAACCAGGTGCAACCGATGCAGCATTGGATCGCGCCAAACAGCGCATTGCGCGCGCATTTGAGACGCGCAAAGGTTTGCTCAAAGCTCTGTGGCAAACGCGCAAAGAACTCGCCGCAATCAAAGTCGACAGAACCCGCGTTAAACCCAAGGTCGCCATTATTGGTGAATTCTGGGCCATGACCACCGAGGGCGACGGCAATTACAAAATGCAGCGTTTCCTTGAGCAAGAAGGCGCGGAAGTGGATATTCAGTTGGTTACCAACTGGATTTTATATCTGCTGTGGGGCGCCAAGTTCGACACTCTGGAGCGGGCAAGATTAAAAGGAACGGACAAACGCATAGGCGCAGATGGAACAGGCAGTAAATTCGCACTGGAGAATATCAATGTTGCGAAAAAATTGTGGGGCTTAAGAGCTGCAGAATGGTTTGTGCGCAGTTTGTTCCACAGCTATGCCGCTTTGCTCGGTTTGCGCCGCTATCACCTGCCGGATATGGAACATATCGCGGAAATCAGTCACCGTTTTTACGACAACAATTTGCGCGGTGGCGAAGGGCATATGGAAGTGGGCAAATTGATTCACAATGTCGTGGATCAAAAAGTAAATATGACCCTCAGTATCAAACCCTTTGGTTGTATGCCATCCAGCGCCGTATCCGACGGTGTGCAGTCGCTGATTACTGAGTTATATCCGAGCGCAATTTTCCTGCCCATCGAAACCAATGGCGACGGCGCGGTAAACGTCTACAGTCGCGTGCAGATGCAGTTGTTCAAAGCGCGTCAGGTGGCGGAAAAAGAAGTACAGGATTCGCTGGCGCAACTCGGCTGGACACTGGCGGACTTCAAAACCAAAGTGGAAAAACGCTCGCTATTAACCTCCGGCAGTTATTGCAGTCCTCATGCAGGCGCATGCACTGCACTGGATTTATTGCACGATGTTTCTCTGCGTGAACGCGGCTGGTTGGCGCGTTTTGCGGTGCAAATCAAAAAATTCTGGGCAGCGGGCAGACAGCACAAACAGCAAACTCTGTCTGCAGTCGCCAAAGCTGCAGAAAATATGCAACGACAAAAAGCCTCCGGAGTGGAAATGGCGGTAAAAATTGTCGAGCCTTAATAAACAATGAGAGAAGAGACCAACCTTACAGTTGGTCTCTCAATAAATAGGCAAACCAGTCAAACGATTTGTGATACCAACGGCGTTTGTGCCAACGTTCCAAAGTGATTTCGGTGCAGTGCTGCAGATCATGGTGAAACGCTTCAATTAAGCTCTCCGCGATTTTGCTGTCGAGAAGACCAATTCCAACTTCTTCATTAAGTGCGAGAGAGCGTGCATCAAAATTTGTCGATCCTACATGGGTCCACTTGCCATCAACTACCACGATTTTCTGATGCAATAAAGTTAGATTGTATTCATAGAGTTTTACCCCGCCTTCCAATAACGGACGGTAGAGCGAACAGCCTGCGCGACGCACAAATGGATTGTCCGTTTGTTTCCCGGGAATCATTAAATGCACTTCTACTCCGCGCTTGACCATTTTGCACAACAGCTCAACGAGACTTTTTTCCGGTGCAAAATACGGGTTTTGGATATAAACGCTTTGGCGCGCGCTGGCGATGGCGAGACTGTAGAGAAGGCCTACGGCGGAGATCGCATCCCCCGTAGCACTGCTTACCACATGAGCGGTAACAGAACCGGTGGGTTCCAGATGGGGAAAACAACTGCTCTCGGTTGGAATAACATCGGTCTCTTCCATCCAATTTTCCATAAAAACCGCCTGCAGCGAAAAAACTGCAGGGCCGGTAATTTTTATGCCTGTGTCACGCCAATGATGTTTGTCCTGGCCTTCACCAAGCCATTGATCGGCAATTCCATGGCCGAAGGTAAAACCGATTTTGCCGTCGATAATTAATAATTTTCGGTGGGTCCTGTGATTGAAACGCCGCAGATTCCACCAGCGGACTTTGCAGTACTCCCAGAATTTAACGCCGTTGTCGCGCAGTATTTTCAGTTGTTTTGGATCGGCATCCATTGCGCCTATCGCGTCTAAAAGCACGCGTACCTTTACGCCCTCTTTGACCTTCTGGCAGAGCAGTTGGACAAATTCTTTTTCCAGTTCACCTTTATCCCAGACGAAACTTTCCAAATGCACTGTGTCTTGCGCGTTGCGTATGGCCTCTACCAGCGCCGGGAAAATGGAGCCATTTTGAAAAAGTTCTACATGATTGCCTTCGTGCACAGCGCTTTTGGTCAAGCCGGCAAAATTCGATAGGCACTCGCCCACCTCCGGTAAATCATCCGGATTTAAGCGATATTTTGGTGTGCGGCGTCGATGGGAAATAATGAAATACAGCGCAGTCGCAGCCGACGCGAGAATCGCGGTTACGAGGATCCCAAGCAAAATGGCCTCCAGTCAAATAATGTCCCTCGACCGCGAGCGCAAGAACGGTGCCAATAAGCAGGAGGCCGCGCTAGCTCGGCGTCGCTGTTGTTGGGCAACGCAAAATGGATAGCAGAATTACATTTTGTCCGCGTTTTTTACATTAGGCGCAGGGGTGGCGTTTTCCGTTTCAGAGACATTTTCCATTTCACCCGAATTGCTATTGTCTGCTGGAGAATTCAGCGCCCTGATCAGATCACGCAGAGCAGAGTAGGTTTCTTTCCAGTCGACCCGATTGGGTAAGCCTTGTGCATTGATTGGAGGTAAATCCGTTTGCGCCGTTAAGGCCGCCAAACCGCGAGCTATGTCGCGCTCGACTTGGTCGCCCAGGGAAACAACAGAATTGAGTCGTCGCAACCCTTCCAGCTGAGCCTGCAACCTGACAGCCAATTGCTGGCCGCGCCACAGATCAGTACTGATGGTCGGAGTATTTGCCGCGGGTTGCTCATTAGCCAGGGCGACCAATTGTTCCGTTAACAGGGCGAGAGCAGCTTTTTGTAACAGCTCGCTTTGTTGCGCAGAAGACAGTACTTCGAAGCGATATTGCAACTGCCCAGGTTCGGTTGCCGCCCACGCAGCGCGCAAACGTTCGGCGTCCTCCGTCAGCAATTCCACTTGCAGGCGGAGCAGCTCGCGGCGCCGGTTGCGCGGCAATTCGTCTACGTGTTCAAAGCCTTCTTCGCGATGCTCATCACCTAAAGCCGTAATCGGTTGAAAAACCAGAGGGCCGCGATTGTTCTGCTCGCCAAATAAGAGAAATTCAATGGCGTAAATCCCGAGAGTGGCGTCGCTGTTATCGGTTAACCCGTGTTGTTCCCGCAGCACGTCCCGACTTAATGGCATGCCTATATCAAACACAATGCCCGAGTAAGGGTGATCGCCAAAACTGTCGAGATAACCGGGTTGGATTGGCCAGGCAGTGAGAAGAAATTGCGCTTCGAAGACAGAATAAAAATTCTTCGGCGCCACATTGCCCAGGCGGGAGAACACATGAAATTGCTCAAGTGCCGCGGCTGTGGCGCGCCAGGCATTTTGCGCCTGATCAAGCTTTTCCATGGTTGGAGTGGCAAGCAATTCGGTTACTGCTTTATTAAGTTCCCGCGCCGCATTAACCCCCTCGGTCAATATAGCTTCGCCGAGGGGCCAAGCTGGATTTGCGGTACGGGATTTTTCACTCGTCGTGACGATTGGTACTTGTTTGGCTGTATGCGCTGGGTGTTGGTGCAGATCTGACTTCGGATTGCAGCCGCTCAGAGCCGCCGTAGCCACCAGTGAGGTGACTACGGCGAGACGGACTGGCAGCGCCGCAAATAATTGGGTGCAAACCGCCATCGCGACTACCTCAAGCTGATGATGGGAATCCGGTTTTCTTCTGCGTAGGCGCGCAGGAGCGGATCGGGATCCACGGCAACGGGATGGCTCACTTCTTTTAATAGGGGAATGTCATTGACGGAGTCCGAATAGAAGTAGCTGGTGCTCAGATCCTGCCCCATCAAGGCCAGCCATTCGCGCAAACGGTGGACTTTGCCATCCTGAAAACAGGGAATGCCAGTTGCCCGGCCGGTGTAGCATCCATCGATCTCTTCGGGCTCGGTCGCCAGCAGATGAGGAATCCCCAACAGCTTGGCAATCGGGGCGGTAATAAACCGGTTGGTGGCCGTGATGATCAGCAGGGTATCGCCCTTCTGGCGGTGTTCTTCTATAAGCGCTTGCGCTTTGGGCAGCATGAGCGGGAGGATCTTATGTTCCATGAACGCCTGATGGAGACTGTTCAGTTCCTCGCGTGAAAACACCCTGAGGGGTGTCAGGGCGAATTCCAGATAGGCGTGGATGTCGAGAGTGCCTTTCTTGTACTCCCGGTAAAAGTAATCGTTGCGCTCGCGGTAATGCTCTTGATCGACCTTGCCTTGTTCGATCAGAAACTCTCCCCACAGGTGATCACTGTCACCGGCAATCAATGTATTGTCGAGATCGAATATCGCTAAACTCAAGGGGAAATACTCCAGAGGAAATGCAGCGGACCAGGGTTGATAGTAATGAAAAGGACGGGTAAATCTGCGTTTCAGCTAAATTGCTGAGTCCGACCAAACTGTGAAACAATAGCTCGACTAGTATAACAACAAGCGTGAGGCCGCCGTGATCGACGCCGATGGTTTTCGGCCCAATGTGGGCATAATACTCACCAATTCCCGAGGGGAGTTGTTGTGGGCTCGGCGTGTTGGTGGCCAGGATGCCTGGCAGTTCCCGCAAGGCGGCATAAAAACACATGAAACGGCTGAGCAAGCCCTGTTTCGCGAGCTGGAAGAAGAAGTCGGCTTGCGAGCCA
Organism: Saccharophagus sp. K07; assembly: GCF_014336955.1. Lineage (GTDB taxonomy): Bacteria > Pseudomonadota > Gammaproteobacteria > Pseudomonadales > Cellvibrionaceae > UBA5868. The sequence continues at coordinate 189,969 of NZ_QRAI01000004.1, forward strand.
GCGATGTGGAAATCCTCGGTGTTACCCGCGGCTGGTTGCGCTACCGCTTACCTTCCCGCTACGTCCGGCAACAGCAACCGGTCTGCATAGGGCAGAAGCAAAAATGGTTTCTGTTGCGCTTTCTCGGCAGTGACGAGCAAATCAATCTCGCCCTTAACGGCACCCCCGAATTCGATCAGTGGCGCTGGGTGAGCTACTGGTATCCCGTCAATAACGTGGTCGCCTTCAAACGCGATGTCTACAGGCGCGCACTGCGGGAACTCTCTCCTTTGCACGCCCACTATCAAGAAACGTCCTGCACGGAGACCGCCGCATGCTGAACTCGCTGCGCAGTATTGTGCAAGAAGTCAATTCCGCACGAGACCTGCCTTCGGTTCTGAAGATTATTGTTGCGCGTGTCAAAAATGCGATGAATACGCAGGTATGTTCCATCTACCTGCGCGATCCACAGGGTTACTACACCTTGATGGCGACGGACGGTTTGAATGAACAGGCTATAGGCCAGGTACGCTTGGCTTTTAATGAAGGTCTGGTCGGTATGGTGGCGGCGCGTGAAGAGCCGATCAACCTCGATCAAGCCGACTCCCACCCCAAGTTCCAATATTTCCCCGAAACCGGCGAGGAGCGCTACAGCGCTTTTCTCGGTGTGCCGATCATCCACCACCGCAATGTGCTCGGTGTACTGGTGGTGCAGCAGATGGAGCGGCGCAAGTTTGATGAAGGGGAAGAGGCTTTTCTGGTCACTATGTCAGCGCAGCTGGCCGGTGTTATCGCCCATGCGGAAGCGACCGGAGCACTGAATGTCATAGGCGGGACCAATACGCAACGGCGCGAAGCCAAGTTCGTCGGTGTGCCGGGTGCCCCTGGTGTCGCCATTGGGCGCGCAGTGGTGATTTCACCTCTGGCGGATCTTACGGCTGTTCCCTACCAAACCTGTGAGAACGTGGAAGAAGAATTGGCCTTCTTCCAAAGCTGTCTCGCTGCGGTGCGCGAAGATGTTAAACGTCTCGGTGAAGAACTGAAGTTGCGCCTCAATAAGGAGGAACAAGTCCTCTTCGATGCCTATCTGGGCATGCTGGATGACGCTTCCTTGGGTGGTGAAGTCACCGAGCGCATCTTGGAAGGGTTTTCCGCCCAGTATGCCTGGAGCGATGTGATCCTGGAGCATGTGAAAAACTTCTCCAGCATGAACGATCCATACCTGCGCGAACGCGCTTCCGACGTCCAGGATCTCGGCAGCCGCGTTTTGGCCTATCTGCAGGAATCTGCGCAAAAAGAGCGCATTTACCCCGAAAATACCATTCTGATTGGCGAAGAACTAACTGCGTCCGTGCTGGGCGAAATCCCCCACGGAAAACTTGCCGGTTTGGTTTCGGTGCGCGGATCAAGCAACTCCCACGTGGCGATTCTTGCGCGTTCCATGGGCATTCCAACGGTAATGGGAGCGGTGGATCTGCCGTTTACCAAGTTGGACGGGCGCGAAATCATTGTCGATGGTTACCACGGCTCTGTTTACAGTGATCCATCTCCCGGTCTTAAGTCCCACTATCAGGACATTGTTGAAGAAGATCTGCAATTGGTTGCCGGGTTGGAGCAGCTGAAGGAGCTGCCCTGCGAAACCTTGGATAAACACCGGGTGGCACTGTGGGTGAACACCGGTCTGATGGCCGATGCCATGTTGTCGCTCGAGCGCGGCGCAGAAGGCGTCGGTCTCTACCGCACCGAAGTGCCGTTTATGCTGCGCGACCGCTTTCCCTCCGAAGAGGAGCAGCGCATTGTCTATCGCGAACAGCTGCAGGCATTTGCTCCCCATCCCGTCACAATGAGAACCCTGGATATCGGCGGGGATAAGTCTCTGCCCTATTTCCCGATTACGGAAGACAACCCGTTCCTGGGATGGCGCGGTATCCGCATTACCCTGGACCACCCGGAAATCTTCCTGGCGCAAGTGCGCGCCATGCTCAAAGCGAGCGAGGATCTGAATAATCTGCGCATTCTGTTGCCGATGATTTCCTCTATTCCGGAATTGGAAGTGGCGCAGATGCTGATTTATCGAGCGTTTGATGAGTTGCTCGACGAGGGTTACAACATTCAGATGCCGCCGATCGGCGTGATGGTGGAAGTGCCGTCAGCGGTGTATCAAGCGCGGGAATTGGCCGCCCGGGCGGATTTTCTGTCCGTCGGCAGCAACGATTTGACCCAGTATCTGCTGGCGGTCGACCGCAATAACGCCCGGGTGGCGGATCTTTACCATTCGTTGCATCCGGCGGTATTGCGCGCACTTCATACGGTCGTGAAAGAAAGCCACAGCCAGGGAGTGCCGGTCGGAATTTGCGGTGAGCTCGCCGGCGATCCCGCTGCTTCCATGTTGCTGGTCGCCATGGGTTTTGACGTGCTGTCCATGAGTGCGACCAACCTTCTCAAGGTCAAATCCGTTATCCGCAGTATCACCCTGGAGCGCGCGGAAAAACTGCTCGCGGAAGTCATGACCTTGCCCGATACAGAATCGGTCAATCGTTGTATCGAATCGACCTTTGAAGAGAGTGGTCTGACTCGTCTTCTCAAACCCAAGTTGCCGACTTAACGCGTTCGTGCTTATGATTCGCCCTTCATTCACCGAGGGGCAGATGCGTTTCTCATGCTGACATATCCAAACATAGACCCCGTCGCAATCTCCATTGACGCTTTTACCATCGCCGGCAAGACATTGGGACCATTCAATATTCACTGGTACGGCCTGATGTATTTATTTGGTTTTACTGGTGGATGGCTGCTGGCGTGGTATCGCTCAAGCACGCGTGAGTGTGTAGTAAAGCCGCGGCAGACAGAGGACCTGGTTTTTTATTCCGCCATGGGCGTTGTGATTGGTGCACGCATCGGTTACATACTGTTCTACAATTTCCAGGCTTGGATGAACGACCCTCTGCTGATCTTTCGCGTGTGGGAAGGCGGTATGTCATTCCACGGCGGCTTGATAGGTTATGCCATAGCGATGTTGTTGTACGCTCGCAAGATCAATAAGAACTTTTTCGATCTGGTCGACTTTGTTGCCCCTTTTGCCCCCTTGGGTATTTTCTTCGGCCGCATCGGCAATTTTATCGGCGGGGAACTTTACGGTCGGGCGACCGATGTGCCCTGGGCGATGGTTTTTCCCTCAGACCCGACAGGTTTGCCACGCCATCCGTCCCAGCTCTACGAAGCGGTGCTTGAAGGGCTGGTGATGTTCGCTATTTTGTTCTGGTTCTCGCGCAAGCCTCGTCCCCGGGCAGCGGTAATCGGTTTATTCCTTCTTTTATATGGCGTTTTCCGCTTTTCCGTGGAATTTGTCCGCGAGCCGGATTCACACCTCAAAGCTGACCTGCTGTTTGGCTGGGTAACGCGCGGCCAGCAGTTGTGTCTGCCCATGATTATCCTCGGACTCGGATTGCTGATCTGGACCTACAGCCGCGAACCGAAGCGTCGCGCTCTTGAGTCAGCTAAGCAAGGGAAGGCGGCATGAAGCAGTATCTTGATCTGATGCGCCATGTGCGCGACACGGGTGTGCGCAAAGAAGATCGCACCGGAGTGGGAACACTCAGTGTATTTGGCTATCAAATGCGCTTCGACCTGCGCGATGGATTTCCTCTGGTTACCACCAAAAAATGCCATTTGCGCTCAATCATTCATGAGCTTCTGTGGTTTCTGAAAGGCGAAACCAATATTCGTTACCTGCAAGAGAACGGCGTGCGCATCTGGAATGAGTGGGCGACGGAAGATGGTGAATTAGGTCCGGTATACGGTGCTCAATGGCGCTCCTGGCCTACGCCGGACGGTGGCGTGATTGATCAAATCAGTGAGGTGGTCGAGCAGATCAAACGTAAACCGCACTCCCGCCGCTTGATCGTATCTGCCTGGAATCCTGCGTATTTGCCGGACGAAAGTATTTCGCCGAAAGACAACGCCGCAGCGGGAAAAATGGCGCTGCCGCCTTGCCATACGATGTTTCAGTTTTATGTGCTTGATGGTCGCCTGTCCTGCCAGTTATATCAGCGCAGTGCCGATATATTTTTAGGCGTACCTTTTAATATCGCGTCCTATGCGTTGCTGACCATGATGATGGCGCAAGTGACCGATTTATTGCCGGGAGAATTTGTGCATACCTTTGGCGATGCACATCTTTATACCAATCATCTTGAGCAAGTGGAGGAGCAATTAAGTCGCGCTCCGTTGCCTTTGCCGCAGATGGTGTTGAATCCCGATATAAAAAATATTTTTGATTTCCGTTATGAAGATTTTGAGTTGCGCAATTATCAACATCATCCTCATATAGCCGCGCCGATAGCAGTGTGATTTTCATGTCCGATATTTCTATCGCACTGGTTTGTGCACTTGCGGAAAATCGTGTAATTGGCAGCAATAACCAATTGCCTTGGCGATTGCCGCGCGATCTCGCCTATTTTAAATCCCTGACCATGGGGCACCCCGTGATTATGGGGCGCAAAACATTTGATTCCATTGGTCGCCCTTTGCTGGGACGCAGCAATATTGTCGTCACGCGTCAGCAAGATTGGCAGGTGGAAGGTGTTACCGCAGTAAACACACTGACCGAGGCGATTGATCACGCAGCCGAAATTGCGCGTGAAACCGATGTGCAAGAAATCATGTTGATCGGCGGAGCGAGTTTATATGAGCAGGCGTTGCCGCTGGCTCACCGGCTCTATCTCACCGAGGTTCATGCAACAGTACCGGGAGATGCTTTTTTTCCAGCATTTTCACCTAAAGAATGGTTAGAAATACGCAGAGAAGAAGTTCCGGCTGATGAAAAAAATCAGTTTCCCTGTGCGTTTGTTGTTTATGAAAGGCGGATTTTTGAATCCGATTTCTGATATCGACGAACGGTATTTTGGGTAATTTTTTTCATTTTGTTACCGAGTTGTTACCTTTTTTCGGGTGACGCAGGGGGTTGTGTTACGAAAAGTGATGTTGTCGGAAGGGAGGCAAAGCGCGAATTGATAAACATTTGTATGTTGCGAAGTCGTGCTTTTAAAATGCGTCACTCTGAGTTTTTTGGCCCAGTTACTCGTACAGTTCTGAATACATTTCCGATGAGGCAGTGTTTCAGTTGTCCGTATTTTTATTGTAAGCACCCGAGTTGGGGGGAATATGAAGAAGCAGCGAATTAAAGCTGTGGCTCTGTCCACGGTGATAACTGCCGGAGCGGTTTTTGCTGGCTCGTCGTTCGCAGACCAGTCGCTTGAGGCCGTATTGGCAGTGGGTCAGTCTAAGGTTGCGGATGCGCAAAAATCCCAAGTGCGCATCAACAAGCTGCAAGATGAGACAAACGACCTGATTAATAAATTTAAGCAAGTCAATAAAACTATCGAAGGTCTGCGTGTATATAACTCGCAGCTGGAGAAGCAGCTCGCCAGCCAGCGCGAAATCATGGCCCGACTGGAAGAATCCACCAGCCAAGTCACTGTAATTCAGCGCCAAATCCAACCTCTGGTTCTGGAAATGCTGGACGCAATTGAACAGTTTGTTCAGCTGGATGCCCCCTATAGAAAAGAAGACCGTTTGCAGCGAATTGCGAACGTTCGATCTTTGATGGACAACGCCGACGTAACGGTTGCGGAAAAATTCCGTCAAGTACTGGAAATCTACAGCATCGAATCCGAGTACGCGCGCAAAGTAGATACCTATGAAACCACTTTGAATGTGGGTGGCCAGGATCTGCAGGTCAATGTCGTGGCGGTCGGTCGCATAGCTCTGATGTATCAGACACTAGACGGATCTTTGGCTGGCGCGTGGGATACCAAAACGAAGCAGTGGGTGGCGTTGGATGCGGGTGAGTACAAAAATGCTATCCGCAGTGCAATCCGTATTGCTCAGAAGAAAGCCCAGAATGACATTATGCTCCTGCCTATTGCTGCTCCGGAGGCTGCAAAATGAAAGTTTTTGCTAAAAACAACATTCTTCGTATAGCAGCTGCAGGCGTATTGCTGTTCGCTGGCGCTGTACAGGCCCAAGACAACAAGGCCACCTCACTTGATCAACTGTTGCAGTTGATGAAAGAAAGCCGAGTTCGCGAGAGCCAGGAACATCAACAACGCGAAGCTGAGTTCCTGCGTGAGAAAAATCAGCGCGCCGCATTGCTGGCCAATGCTGAAAAAACTCGTGCTCAAGAAGAAGCTCGTTCTGCAGAGCTGGAAGCTACTTACGAGAAGCAAGACCTGCAAATTAAAGCCCTGCGAGCTCAATTAGATGAGCGCATGGGTTCTCTCAAAGAGCTTTTCGGCCATTTGAAAACCGCTTCTGGTGACTTGCAAGCCAACTTGAAAAATTCTCTGGTCAGCTTGCAGTATCCAGGTCGAGATGAGTTTGCCGTTGAATTGTCCAAAAAAATGGACAGCGAAACCAGCTTGCCGACTATCGAAGAAATCGAGCGCCTGATTTATGAAATTCAGCGCGAAACTGTTGAAGCAGGCAAAGTTGTTCGCTTCAAAGCCAAAGTGGCCACCGCTGACGGCCAACAAAGTGAACAAGAAGTTGTTCGTATCGGTAACTACGGCGTGGTTTCTGGTGGCAAATATCTGTTCTTTAGCCCTGATTCAGACACTCTGAATGTTCCCCGTATGCAGCCAGCAGGCTTGCCTGATCCTTCCAAGCTCGAAAATGCCACCTCCGGATTTACCCAGGTGGGGGTAGACCCGACTTTGCCGCTGGGTGGCGAGATCATGCAAATTATTGTTTCACGTCCTGATCTCAAAGAACGCTTGTCACAAGGTGGTCTGGTTGGTTACATCATCATCTTTGGCTTGGGCGGCATTGGTTTGATCCTGATCATCTGGCGCTTCGTCGCTTTGACCGTTATCGGCGGCAAAGTGTCTAAGCAGCTGAAATCAAGCCGTGCGACTACTGACAACCCGCTCGGCCGTGTGCTGAAAGTTGCTGAAGACAACCCCGAGATCGATACCGAATCACTGGAATTGAAGCTCGAAGAAGCGGTCTTAAAAGAACGTCCATCAATCGAAAGCGGCTTGAATATGATCAAGATCATTTCCATGGTCGCGCCTTTGATGGGTCTGTTGGGTACAGTGACCGGTATGATTCAAACCTTCCAGGCGATTACCGACTTCGGTGCTGGCGATCCTAAGCTGATGGCGGGTGGTATTTCGACTGCTCTGGTAACCACGGTTCAAGGTCTGATCGTGGCAATTCCGACAGTATTCATGCATACCATTCTCAGCGGTAAAGCCAAGCGTATCGTTCATGTATTGGAAGAGCAGAGCGCCGGAATCATTGCAGAAAAAGCTGAAAGCAAATAACAGGAGATAACCCATGTCCTGGTCATTGTCGGAAGCTTTGGAAACCGTCCAGACGTTTGTAGCGTCTGGCGGTCCAGTATTACTGGCTATCGCAGTGCTCACCTTTGTCCTCTGGACTCTGATTTTTGAGCGCCTCTGGTTTTACCGTAGCGGGTTGCGCTCGATGGTTAAGAGAACTGTGAGCACATGGGATGCACGCTCCGAGCGCAAATCCTGGAATGCCCATCAAATCCGCACGGCGATGGTCTCTCAGGTCACCTCGAGCATTCGAGCCAATTTGGACCTGATCGGTACCATCACCGCACTTTGTCCGTTGTTCGGATTGTTGGGTACCGTATCGGGCATGATTGAGGTGTTTAACGTGCTGGCGACTACGGGCGGTGCTGACGCTAAATCCATGGCCGGTGGTGTGAAGCAGGCTACTATCCCGACAATGGCGGGAATGGTGGCCGCAATTTCCGGCGTGTTCGGCGGCACTGTGGTGAATCAGATTGCCGATCGTGAAGCTCAATTATTGGAAGACCATCTTACGATGGACCATTAATAGCTTTCCCCTTTAACTAGAGCCGGTTTTTATTAACCGGCCCGTTTCAAGAGAAGTAACCATGAGCAGCAGGAAATCATCCGCTGATGAAGATCTAGGAGCCACAATCGACCTGACTCCTATGCTCGACGTGGTGTTTATCATGTTGATCTTCTTCATTGTGACGGCAACCTTTATTAAGGAGCCGGGTGTTGAAATAGATCGGCCTGATGCAAATACTGCGGCAGTTAAGAACGCCAAGATCCTGGTTGCTATCAATGCTGACAACAAAGTGTGGATTGATAAAAATGAAGTCGATCCGCAGTTTGTGAAAGATCAGATAGAACTGCTAATGGCGGAAAACCCAAAGAGCCCCGTTATCATTCAGGCCGATGCTAAATCCAGCATCAAAACTCTGAATGAAGTTGCCCAAGCTGCACGCTCGCTGGGTATTCTCGATGTCTCCATCGCGGTGCAGAAGGAGTAATCGTATGAGTATTGCCCGTTATTTCACCGCTGGTGGATTTGCGCTGGGTGTGACACTCGGTTTGCTTCTGTTGATGCACGTGTTGATCCAGACAAACATCAAAGCGCCTGGTGAGGTCGTGGAATTCAAGGTTCCCGACATCGTTATGCCAGAGCGCCAGATTGAAACCAAATACGATGTCAGCAAGCCGCAAAAACCGGAAGAGGTGGAGGTAGCGCCACCAGATTTACCGGAACCTACATTTGATACGCCCGACGCGTCCAATGAAGGTATTAGCATCGATACTAAGTTCGACAGTAAGCCGACTATCACTGGTCCAGCAGGTTTTGGTGATGGAGAAATGATTCCGTTGACGGTTGTGCAACCTGAATATCCTCGCCGCGCTGCACAGCGTGGAACTGAAGGCTATTGCACAGTGGAATTTACGGTTTCAGCGAATGGCACGACCAAGGATGCCTTTATCGCAGACTGTTCTGACTCCGTGTTCCAAAATGCGGCACTTAAGGCGGCAGAGAAGATCAAATACAAACCCCGTGTTGTAGATGGTCAACCTGTTGATGTGCCCGGGGTGCAGTATAAGTTCCTGTTCCAGATGGCCAAAGAATAAGTGGTGGTAAGATGAAAAAAGCTCTTGGATTAAAAATCGCAGGTGTTTTCACCGCGGTTGTTGGTTTGGGCCTTACCAGTCTGCCTTCTGTAGATGTAGCAGGTGTTCGGTTGATTGATAACGCTGCGGCGGCTCAGACGACCGCAGCTGCCAAACTGCCGGGCTGTAAAGCTCCTCCCGCAAAACGCCGTTTAAGTGCTTTGGGTCAGAAGTTCTTTAAAAAGGTTGCTGAAGTTGACAACCTGATGAGCCCCGAACCAGATCCTAAAACTGGCAAAGCTCCAGAACCTAACTACAAAGCTGCCTGGCCAAAGCTGAAGACGCTGATCGATAAGTGCGACGATTGTACGGAATACGAGTGGGCGCAGTTGTATCAACGGGCTGCAGTAATTCAGTACAACCTGGATAATATTCCGGGTGCCATTGATTACTTCCAGAAAGTACTTTCCAAGTCACCTAATATTCCGGAAACGCTGGAAGCTCAGTTGACCTATCAGATCGCGCAATTGCTGACATCTGAAGAGCGTTATAAAGAAGCGTTGGATCATTTTTCCAAGTGGGAAGCTCTGTGCCCCGCAGTTGTCCCCGACGATTATTTTTATTTCCGCGCGCAGAACCTTTATCTATTGGATCGCAAAGATGAAGCTCTGAAGGAATTGGTGAAGGCAATCAACCTAGTTAAGGAAAAAGGGGAAAAGCCTCGCGAAGGTTGGTATAAGCTGCAGCTGGCAATTTATGTCGATAAAGAAGATTACAAATCGGCAGAAAAAGTAGCTGAAACCCTGGCTGTGGAATACACCGATTTCAGAATTCTTGCTCAGTTGGCTTCTCTTTACGGTATGAATGGTAAAGAGAAAGAACAATTGGCGATTCTGGACGCTTTGTATGTCTCCGGAGCGCTGGATAAAGAGAATCAATATAAGAACCTTGCTTATCTGTACTTGGGAGCGGAAGCGCCCTATTTGGCAGGCAAGGTAATGAAGAAAGGAATTGATTCCAAAGCTGTTCCTCGCGATGCGAAAAACCTGGAAGTTTGGGCAGTTGCTTTGACTCAAGCTCAGGACATTAAAAATGCTCTGCCAATCATGGAAGAAGCAGCGCAAAAAATGGATAACGGCAAAATCTATGCAACACTCGCGGCCATTTATTTGAACGCGGATAAGTATGATGAAGCCGTTTCTGCTGCTCGTAAGGCGCTCAATAAAGGCGGTCTGCGAAGCCAGGGTGAAGTTCATATGTATATAGGTTCTGCATATCTGAACCTGAAAAAATATGACGAGTCCATTAAAGCTCTGCAAGAAGCCACCAAGGACGAGAAATATAAGACGCACGCTCAGAATTTGATTAGATACGTGCAGTCCGAAAAGGCTCGCGAAGAAGGCTTGAGAAACGCAAATCTCGATGCTTAATTCGCGCAGCGTTAGCAACAATAAAAAACCCCAGTTTGATATCAAACTGGGGTTTTTTATTGTTCTAGATATTTATTGGAGTCTTTGACGGAAGATAATCAGCCACTATTCGTGGCTGAGTTTTTCCAGTTTATCCAGATCTCTCACCGCCCCCATATCCGCGCTCGTCGCAAGTAATGCGTAAGCTTTTAACGCAGCGCTGACTTGGCGAGGGCGAGGATTTTTGGGTTTCCAACCGATCTTGTCCTGCTCCTGTCGACGGGCAGCCAGCTCTTCATCGCTGACAAGTACATTGATGCTGCGATTGGGGATATCGATCTTGATATGGTCGCCGTCGCGGACCAAGCCAATTGCACCGCCGGATGCCGCTTCTGGGCTGACATGGCCGATGGAGAGACCGGATGTGCCGCCGGAGAAACGACCGTCGGTGAGCAGTGCACAGACTTTGCCCAAGCCTTTCGACTTCAAATATGAGGTTGGATAGAGCATCTCCTGCATGCCGGGGCCGCCTTTGGGGCCTTCGTAGCGGACTATGACAACTTCGCCAGGTTTCACCAAACCATCCAGAATATGCTGGACCGCCTGATCCTGCGATTCGGTAACGTGCGCAATACCCTCAAAAACCAGGTTACTTTCATCGACACCAGCGGTTTTCACCACACAGCCTTTTTCCGCAATGTTGCCATAGAGCACGGCAAGTCCACCTTCACGGGAATAGGCGTGTTCTAAAGAGCGGATACACCCTTGCGCGCGATCGGCATCCAGGGTGGGCCAGCGAGTGTTTTGGCTAAAAGCCTGCTGGGTGGGAATTCCGGCAGGACCGGCTTTATAGAACTTGATGACCTCAGGACTGGGATTGAGCGTAATGTCCCAGGTGTCTATGGCTTCGCGCAGAGTTTTCGCGTGCACAGTAGAGCACTGGGTGTTGAGCAGGCCTGCACGATCCAGTTCGCCGAGTATGCCGAAAATACCGCCCGCTCTGTGCACGTCTTCAATGTGGTACTTCTGGGTATTGGGCGCGACTTTGCACAGTTGGGGAATCTTGCGGCTCAAGTGGTCGATGGTGCTGAGGTCGAAGTCCGTACCGGCTTCACGGGCAATCGCCAGCAGGTGGAGGATGGTGTTGGTGCTGCCGCCCATGGCGATGTCCAGGGCCATGGCGTTGGCGAACGCCTCTTTGCTGCCGATGCTGCGCGGCAGAACGCTGCTGTCGTCCTGCTCGTAATAACGGCGGGTCAACTCGACGATCAGCGAGCCGGCTCGTTCAAACAGCTGGCGGCGATCTGCATGGGTTGCCAAGACGGTGCCGTTACCGGGCAGGCTGAGGCCGAGAGCTTCAGTTAAGCAATTCATGGAGTTGGCGGTGAACATGCCAGAACAGGAGCCGCAGGTCGGACAGGCGCTGCGCTCGTATTCCGCGACGGTTTCATCGGAAACGGAGCTGTCGGCGGCGATCACCATGGCGTCGACCAGGTCAAGACCGTGAGTGGCCAGGCGGGTTTTGCCTGCTTCCATGGGGCCGCCGGATACGAACACAGCGGGGATATTCAGGCGCATGGCTGCCATCAACATTCCAGGGGTGATCTTGTCGCAGTTGGAGATGCACACCATGGCGTCGGCACAGTGGGCGTTGACCATGTATTCGACCGAGTCAGCGATGATGTCGCGGCTGGGCAAGCTGTAGAGCATGCCGTCATGGCCCATGGCAATGCCGTCGTCCACGGCGATGGTATTGAATTCTTTGGCAACGCCGCCGGCTTTTTCAATTTCGCGGGCGACGAGCTGGCCCAGATCTTTCAGGTGGACGTGACCGGGGACAAACTGGGTGAAAGAGTTCACCACCGCGATAATGGGTTTCTGAAAGTCGTCATCTTTCATGCCGGTGGCGCGCCAGAGTGCGCGCGCGCCAGCCATGTTGCGGCCGGAGGTGGTAGTACGGGAGCGGTATTGGGGCATGGTCTACCTCAGAAAATAAGAGCCGGAAACGGGCCTAGAAAAATAAAGTGCCGGAAACGGCGCGACAGAAAGTGCGCAAGCATAACAAATGTCACAGTTGCCACCCAAAAACGTTTGCAGATGTTGTCACATCATAGACTCTGGCGACGGCCAAAAACTCGGATTACGACTGGAAATGGTGATAAGCGGATCAGGTTTCCTGCAGTGCGTTAGGGTAGTGTTTGCCGAGCTGTTTCTGCAAAAACTCGTAGCGTTTGAATTGCTTGTGATCACTGGGGAGATAACCGATCGCACGCATAGCCCGACGGCACAGCTTTTCGTACTGAGCGTTGGTGCCACTGACTTCGGTTGCCGCCAGGATCGCTTGGATCAGGTTGAGATTGAGGCCGACGTGGCGTGGATAGGCGTTGATGGCTTGGGTGAAGACGTCTATGGCATTGTCGAAATCGCGTTTCTCGTACGAATTAATGCCAGATTTGGTCAGCTTGGTGGCGATCAGCTTGCCGTCATCGGATATAGGTTCGCTGGTAATACCGTCGAGAATGCGCAGCAGGTTTTTGTCGTCTGCGTGCTCCGCTGCTAGGGAAGTCAAAATGGCGCGCGCCTGATCCTCTTCGTTTATGGTGTGCAGCGTGCGGGCAAATTCGATACTGGCATCCACAGAGGGGTTTGCCAGGTTGTTGTAGAGTTTCTTTGCTTTGTCGGCTGCCGCAGTGGCCTGTTCCATTTTCCCCTGGCTTTGGAACAGCTGCGCTTCCACCATATGGGATTGGGCTTCGATTTCTGGAGCATTGTTGTAACGTTTGCGCGCGCGATCCAGATAGCTGACTGCTTGCTTGACCATGGCATTGCTTTCCGCAGCTTTGTCTCCGCTGCGGACTATGTCGGAGACTTTGCGCGCGAAATTGAAATAATCCTGGGGCGATTCATAGACGGAATTCATGCCCCAGCGAATTGCATTTTGATGGGATTTGGCTGATAGCTCATCGTCGCCGTTGCTGTCTGCCAGCGCCGCTAATTTTCGATGGCGATGCACCGATTTAGGCGAGACTTGCGCAGCTTTCTCTAGAGCTTTTTGCGCCCTTTGCACATCATTTTTCGCTACAAAAATATCGGCCAGCATGTCATGGGCTTCGATATAGCGCTCGTCCTCTTGAATAACTTCTTCCAGCAGATTCTCTGCGGAATCGAGTTTGCCCATTTCCAATAAAATTCTGCCCAACCCCAGCTTGGCCCATACCAGGGGTTTTTTATCGAGCACGCTTTCGTAAAGCTGTTTGGCTTCGACGAGCTGGCGCAGCAGAAATAACAACTGGCCTTTCATTTTGATGCAGTCATTGGCGTAGCGACTGCGGGCGGCAATCATTTCGTTACAGGCGTCCAGGGCTCTTTGATAGTTGCCGTCGGAAATGGCTTTTTTGATGTGCAGCAGCGCTTCGTGGCGAATGATGGCGCGGTTAAGGCGGGTGCGCAGCGAAGCTTCTGTATAGGGTTTGGTGATGTAGTCATCTGGCTGGCACTCGATAGCGCCGAGCACCATTTCGCGTGAGGATTCACCGGTGAGCATGATGAACAGGCTAGTCATCAGCAGGACGCGTAAGTAACGCATCTCTTCCAGGAGTTGTTGTCCGTCTTTGCCGTTGCCGAGGTTGTAATCGCAGATGACTATGTCGTATTTGGCTTGCCGACATAATTTAACGGCTTCGTCGCCATTGGCGGCGGTATCCACCGTTTCCACACCGAACGAACGCAGCGAGCGCATCAGCGAGCCGCGAATTTCCGGAAAATCATCGACTACCAAGCATCGCTTGGCGTTGTACATCTTAATGATGTCGATCTGACGTATATCGTTTGGGGAGGTTTCCATCGATCACCTTATATAACCACCCTGCCGGCAGGGTCTATGAGAAGTCTAGACTCTGTCGGTAGGTACGGCGAACGATGAGGGAGAATTAACGGATTTCGTGCAGATGCTTGACGAAAACTTTGGATTTTCGCTGGTAGTTGTACAGGGCTTTGCGTTCCACCGGCAGTAAATCCACCAGGGTTTCGACGAAGCCTTGTTCAATGAACCAGTGCGCAGTTTGGGTAGTTAACACGTAAAGACGGTTGATACCGATCTTCAGTGCCTGCCGCTCGATATGGGTCAGCAGTTTCGCGGCGCGTCCGTCGCGGCGATAGTCTTTATGGACCGCTACGCAGGCCAACTCCCCGGAGCCGGGCTCGGAAAATGGGTAGAGCGCCGCGCAACCAATAATGAGCCCGTCTTTTTCCATCACGGTGAAACTGTGAATTTCCCGCTCCAGCAGCTCGCGTGAGCGCTTCACCAGAATGCCGTCGGACTCCAGCGGTTCGATCAGCTTGAGCAGACCCTGAACATCTTCAATGCGTGCGCGTCGAATGGTTTCGTAACTGTCGCGGTACACCATGGTGCCGGCGCCGTCACGGGTGAACAATTCTTTTAACAGTGCGCCGTCTTCGCGGGAGGAAATTACGTGCGCACGCGGCACGCCGCCGTCACAAGCCTTGTAACAGGCGCGCAGGGAGAAATAAGTGTTGCTGCGATTCGCTTCTGGCTGTTCGACCAGGAATTTTTCGCACTTGAGGAGCGTCATTTCGCGATAGGTATTGCCAGTGGCGTCGCGGATGGGGCCGTCGTCGTTAAAGGCAATCAATTTGTCGGCGTTGATACCGAGGGCGATCTGGATCGCCACATCGGCGAAATTCAGATTGAAGATTTCGCCAGTGGCGGAATAAC
Source organism: Saccharophagus sp. K07 (assembly GCF_014336955.1). Lineage (GTDB taxonomy): Bacteria > Pseudomonadota > Gammaproteobacteria > Pseudomonadales > Cellvibrionaceae > UBA5868. The sequence goes on from NZ_QRAI01000004.1 coordinate 205,013, forward strand.
CGAGCGGTGACACCAAGGCTATAGCGCCGGAATCCAGCAGACTGACGATGCCTTGGCGGTCGACGTTGCGAACCTTGCCGGTGTATTGATAGTCGATGCCATCGATCACACCTTGGGGCATGGCGGTGACGAAGTTGCCGCTGCGCATGCGGATCTTGGCGCCGTACATGGGAGAGCTTGGCAGGCCGTTGGAAAAATTCGCCTCCAACTTGAAGCGAATGCTGCCCACCGCCTGAATCACCGCTTCCATGTCGCTCTTGGAGGTGATCCTCAAACCTTTATGAAATTGCGAATTGCGGTCTTCCCCGAGCATGGCGTCGATCTGCTTGCGCGCGCCGTGCACTACGACCAGCCGCACGCCCAAGCTGCTGAGCAGCGCAATATCCGAAATGATGTTGAAGAAGTTGCTGTGATCGATGCAGTCGCCCGGCAGCATGATGACAAAGGTTTTGCCGCGGTGCGCATTGATATAGGGGCACGAGTGGCGGAACCAGGTGACGTAATTATCGTGGTCGTGGGGATGGGAAGTATCGTCGCTCACAGCACAGTCCTAGCGGATGGAACAATCGCGCCAGTATACGCATTGACGGAGATTTCGGAAGATTCTGTCGATTTTTGTGGTGCGGTCAGCTCAGGTCTCCCCATAGCAACTGCACGGCGGTCAAGGCTGCCAAGGGTGCTGTTTCGGTGCGCAATACCCTGGGGCCAAGGGTGAGCGGAGCATATTGGAAATGTTCGATCGCCAGCTGAATTTCGCTATCGCTCAAACCGCCCTCCGGACCGATTAACAAGGTCACACCAGTCTGTGGGGCGTATTGTTTCAGCGTTGTTTCGCTGCGGTGGTGTAAAACCAGTTTTAAATCGTTATTGGGTTCGCGGAGAAATACTTCCAAGTCTTGCGCTTCTGCCAATTCGGGCAACACGTTGCGCTGACATTGTTCACACGCGCTGATGGTAATCTGGCGCCAGTGCTCCATTTTTTTTTGCAAACGCTCGCCTTGCAAACGCACTTCGGTGCGTTCGGTAAATAGCGGCGTGATACGGCTGACACCCAATTCAGTGGCTTTTTGCAAAACCAGATCCATGCGCTCGCCGCGGGAAATTCCCACGGCCAGATGAGTGTGCAGAGGAGATTCTTTGACTATGTGTTCCGCATCGCCAATCTGCACTTCGACAGAACGTTTGCCGACTTGCACCACTGTCGCCTGATATTCACGACCATCGCCGTTAAACAGTTTCAGTGGCCGACCTGCTTCCAAACGCAAAACCTTGCTGAGGTAGTGACTCTGCGCTTCATTCAGTGAAACAGGTTCACCGACGGCTAATGGAACATCGCAGAAAACACGTGGAACACGCATTACTGAGCGTCCAAGCCGAGATTGCGCAACAGGGTGGCGGTCGGTTCGGTTTGATTCATGGTGTAGAAGTGCAGGCCCGGCGCGCCGTTGTCGAGCAGGGTTTCACAGAGTTCGGACACCAAATCGAGACCAAAGGCTTTGATGCTTTCCAGATCATCGCCATAGGCTTCCAGACGCTTGCGCACCCAACGCGGAATTTCCGCGCCGCAATTGTCACTGAAACGCGACAAATTCTTGAAATTGGTGATCGGCATAATGCCCGGCACGATTGGCTGAGTGATGCCGGCGCGCTCGCACTGTTCAATAAAATAAAAATACGCGTCCGGATTAAAGAAATACTGCGTAAGGCCCGAATTAGCGCCCGCGTCGAATTTGCCTTTCAAATAACGAATGTCATGGTCGTAGCTGTTGGCTTCGGGATGAATTTCCGGATAGGCCGCAACTTCTATATGGAATTTGTTGCCAAAATGTTGGCGAATAAAGGCAACCAATTGGTTGGCGTATACCATCTGCGAGCCACCGCCCATGCCGGAAGGGCGATCACCGCGCAGAGCCACCAGACGCTTGATGCCCATAGCATCGTATTCTTGCAGCAATTTCAGGATGGTCGCTTCATCATCGCCACCGAAAGACAGATGCGGCGCTACCGAAAAGCGGAGATCGTGCAGCGCTTTTACAACGTGTTTGGTGTTGTCGCGCGTGGAACCGCCAGCCCCGTAGGTAACGGAATAAAAATCCGGTTGGAAGCGGCTCAATTCTTTTGCGACATCCAGCAAATTATTCCGCCCTTGCTCAGTCTTGGGCGGAAAAAATTCGAAACTTAAATGCAATTCGTTATTCATAAGCGCTACTCAGCAAAAAGCCCGGGAAATTAATATTTGTAGCTCTCGGGCTTGTAGGGTCCATCGACGTCGACATGAATATATTCCGCTTGCTCCGGACGCAGGCGAGTGAGAACGCCGCCAAATCCTTCCACCATAGCTTTAGCTACTTCTTCGTCGAGTTTTTTCGGCAGTACTTTTACGTAGATTTGTTTAGCTTTTTCTGCTTCTGGCAAATCGGCGAATTTGCGCTCGTACAAATAAATCTGTGCGAGAACCTGGTTGGCGAAAGAGCCATCCATAACGCGTGAAGGATGCCCTGTGGCGTTGCCGAGGTTGACCAAGCGGCCTTCGGACAGCAGGATCAAATGATCGTTGGCGGCTTTGTTGCGATACACCTTGTGAACCTGCGGTTTGATTTCTTCCCATTCCCAGGTTTTGCGCATAAAGGCGGTGTCGATTTCATTATCGAAATGGCCGATATTGCACACCACTGCGCCGCTCTTCAAAGATTGCAGCATGGCAGCATCACAGACATTGATATTGCCTGTTGCGGTAACAACCAGATCAGTTTTCGCCAATAAATCTTTTTCGATATCTTCGATGCGACCGGTATTGATGCCGTTTTTGTAAGGCGACACCACTTCGTAGCCGTCCATGCAGGCTTGCATGGCGCAGATGGGATCGATCTCGGTGACTTTGACGATCATGCCTTCCTGACGCAGAGAGGCCGCAGAACCTTTGCCCACGTCGCCATAACCAATTACCAGCGCTTTTTTACCGGACAGCAAATGGTCGGTGCCGCGTTTGATGGCATCGTTCAAACTGTGACGGCAGCCGTATTTGTTGTCGTTTTTCGATTTGGTGACAGCATCGTTGACGTTGATGGCGGGAACGCGCAGTGAGCCGTCTTCCATCATTTTCAACAGGCGGTGCACTCCTGTGGTGGTTTCTTCGGAAATACCGTGAATGTGCTGCAACATTTCCGGATATTTGTCGTGTACCACTTGAGTCAAATCGCCGCCGTCGTCCAGGATCATATTGGCGTTCCAGGGTTTGCCATCCTTCAAAATGGTTTGCTCGATACACCACCAGAATTCTTCTTCGGTTTCACCTTTCCAGGCAAAAACGGGAATGCCGGCAGCGGCAATGGCTGCGGCGGCGTGATCCTGGGTAGAAAAAATATTGCACGATGACCAGCGCACTTCTGCACCCAGAGCGACCAGAGTTTCAATCAGCACCGCAGTCTGAATGGTCATGTGAATGCAACCCATAATGCGTGCGCCTTTTAAGGGTTGCTCGGCGCGATATTTTTCTCGCAGCGCCATCAATGCAGGCATTTCACCTTCGGCAATTTGAATTTCTTTGCGGCCCCAGGCGGCGAGGTTGATATCGGCAACTTTGTAATCTGTAAATGTCATGACCAATTCCTAAAAATATCGGGCGGCATTAAAAGGCAAATGCCGCGCTGTTTTGAAAACGTTTAAAAAATTAAAGCGCTTTGCCTAAGGCTCTAAAGCGCTTTGCGCAAGGCTTCGGCTTTATCGGTTTTTTCCCAGGTAAAGTTGGGCAGTTCGCGACCGAAGTGGCCGTAAGCAGCGGTTGGGCGATAGATCGGGCGCAGCAGGTCGAGCATTTCGATCAAGCCGCGTGGGCGCAGATCGAAATGTTGACGGATAAGCTCAACAATTTTGGCGTCGCTCAATTTACCGGTGCCGAAGGTGTTAACGGAAATCGAAGTGGGTTCGGCAACACCAATGGCGTAAGAGACCTGAATTTCGCAGCGGTCGGCAATGCCGGCAGCGACAATATTTTTCGCTACATAACGACCAGCATAAGCGGCGGAACGGTCAACTTTGGATGGATCTTTACCGGAAAATGCACCGCCGCCGTGGCGTGCCATGCCGCCGTAACTGTCGACAATAATTTTGCGACCTGTGAGACCGCAATCGCCCACAGGGCCGCCGATAATAAATTGGCCGGTGGGGTTGATATGGAATTTAGTATCCGCGTGCAGCCACTCTGCGGGCAAAACGTGTTTGATGATTTCTTCCATCACCGCTTCGCGGATAACGTCCTGTTTGACGCTGGGGCTGTGTTGGGTGGACAGAACCACCGCGTCCACGGCAACCGGGCGATCACCTTCATAACGCAGTGTCACCTGACTTTTGGCGTCGGGGCGCAACCAGGGCAGCTGGCCGCTTTTACGCAGGAATGCTTGGCGCTCTACCAAACGGTGGGCGTAATAAATTGGTGCGGGCATCAAAACGTCGGTTTCGTTGGTGGCATAACCGAACATCAAGCCTTGGTCGCCAGCGCCCAGGTCTTTGTTATCGCTTTCATCCACGCCCATAGCGATATCGGCGGATTGTTTGCCAATGGCATTGAGTACGGCGCAGGAGGCGCCATCGAAGCCGACGTCACTGCTGTTGTAGCCGATGTCGAGAATCACCTGGCGCACCAGATCTTCCAGGTCGATATAGGTAGAGGTGCGCACTTCACCAGCGATGATCGCCATACCGGTTTTCACCAGAGTTTCGACGGCCACACGCGCGCTCTTATCTTCTTTCAGGATCGCGTCGAGAACGGCATCGGAAATTTGATCCGCCATTTTGTCGGGATGGCCTTCGGAAACAGACTCCGAGGTAAAAACGGAATAAAGCGCCATGATCTAACTCCTGCTCGATAAAACGTTGTGCGACTTGATGAACTGTCGCAGTTGTATTTGAAAACCGTTGCGCAAAGCGAAGTACACGCTTTGCCCTTCCTGCAGGCCGCTGGACGCGGCCCAATCGCGTAAGTCGGCTGGATCAAATCCCAACCAAAGATCGCCACATGCGTCCTGGGTCCAGCTCTGGTCGTGCAGACAGAGCTCCGTCACCAACAGCACGCCATCCTGCTTCAGGCTGTGGCTGATATCCGTAAACAAGCTCGCCGGGGATGGTGTGTGATGCAGCACCATGTTTACGACCGCACAGTCGAACGACTCCGGCAGGTTTTGCAGATAGCGGGTGTCGCCTTCGACCAGTTCGACATTGCGCAGTTGTGCGTCCTCTACCCGCTGTCGGGCGTGCGCCAGCATCTGCGGACTGTTGTCCAGGGCGATCACTTGCTCGAAGCGGGCGCTCAATACCGGCAAAAACTCGCCCTGACCTGGGCCGACTTCGAGCGCGCACTGCCGGCTGGGGGTAGGGCTGAGGTCCAGCAGCTCAGTGATTTGCCCCCGGTAGACCTCAAAGCTGGCGATCAAATCCTGCTGTTCTTTGAACTTGTCGGCGTTTTCCAGGAAGAAGCGGCGGGACGCCTGCGACCGCTCATGCCAAACCTGTTTCAGGCCTTCCTGGTAAGGCGCCTCCGCTGCGTCTATGCTGCGAAATAGCTCGCGCTTCAAGGGTGTCATGGGATCGTCGGGTGCCAAGGTGGAGCGTCGATAAAAGATCGAGTTGCCCTCGCGCCGGGTAACGACCAAACCCGCTTGCGCCAGAATCTTCAAATGGTGGCTCATGCCAGATTGCTTCACCTTCAGCGCCTGCGCCAGCTCCAGCACTCCGTAGGAATCCTGCGCGAGCACTTGAAGAATTGCGAGGCGCAGTTCGTCACCGGCGGCTTTCAGTAACTGGGCAAGTGAGTCCATGGCTAAGTGGGGTTGGCAAATGTTTGAGCAGTTTAGCAGCGATGGGAGGCTATATCAAAAAATTTTGATATAGGTGGTGAGGTTCATTGATGAAATATTGTGATTCGCCTGCTTGGGATTTTTTAAGGAGCGGGTTATTGTTCGCCGTCGTCAGTTGTTGGATATAACACCATAATGTTTCGAACTATCAAAACTCGAATCCCTCCTCTTTATATCGTTACAACGTTTGTGGCTTTGGTGCTGGTTCTGTTGGCGTTCATGCTCAGAATCAGCTACAGCGATGTTAAGTTGACCCATGCCAATGGAGCTGTGGAGGCAATAACCCTCCCTCTCAGCCGGACCTCTGTTGGTGGCCCCACGGTTTTTGCGGTTGACGGTCACATGTCCATCGGCCCATTGACGCCGAGGACTTTCAGAATTATTCCGGACGACAGAGTCCTCGAAATCAAAATCAACGGTGCGCCGGTTTCCTTGGAAGGCTATACCCAAGAGGAGCTGGGCAATTGGAGTATCGGCTTTTCCATTGATCTTTCACCCTATCTCCAAACAGGAGATAACACCTTTTTTATTCGTTACTCCGATCTGGGCGCCCCCGGTCTTACCGGGATGGTAATTAAAAATTCCGCGTCAGGATGGTATTGGCTGGTGCTGTTGGCGGTGGCGGTGGCCTTGGCGCCGTTATGTATCTATCCCGCCAAACGCTCGGGTGTCAGCAATTTACAAATCAGTATGTATGTTCTGATTATCACGGGTTGCATTATCCGTATTGCGACAATTTTTATTTATAACCCGGTTAATCACATCGGCAGTGATGCGCAAAGGCATTGGGAAGCCGGGATCGACGTATTGCGGGTCGATCTGATGACCATGACCGATCCCATCATGTACCAGCTTTATATGAGTTGGTTGGCGAAACTCTCGCTGAAAATTCCTGAATTGGTTGCGTTCTATACCAGTCTGCTCTCCATAATCACACCCTGGTTGTGGTACCGATTCTTTCGCGAGTTACAGAATTCCAAAACTCTGGCGCTGGTCGGTTGGGCAATACTGGCGCTACTGCCTTCATGGACCTCGATTTACAGCTACTTCATGCAGGAGACGCTCCTGTTGCCACTATTGGGAGCCGCTTTGTGGGCCACCTGGAGAGCACGACGAAAAAATACGGTCGCCGCATTTGCTTTGATGGTGGTTTTATGGATTATGGCCGGCCTGACACGCGGCATAGCAATCCCGTTCGCCGCAGTGTGTTGTTCCTGGTTGTGGTTGTTGCAAACAGAGAAGGTAAAAAAGGCTCTGATATCAAGCGCCATATTGCTGCTGATTCTGGGGCCTTTGACATACCGCTCATATCAGGCCGTCAATCAGTTTGCACCCCATGGAATGGGGCATTTGGCGGCGATCTATTCAATGTCGGGTAAAAGAGAGATCTTGCTGCATACAAGAAAAGGTGGTGCAAGCTGGTCACACATCTTCGGGTCTCCCTCAACTGGTGCTGAGCCGTTCTATCCGTTTTCGGACTGGAGGACTCAGCGTACTGGCAGAGTCGTTGTGTCGGTGGACTTCAACAATGGCAGTACCGATTGGGACAAAGCCTATGAGGCACTGGAATTTGACCTGGAGCGGTTTTTATGGGTTACAAAAGAGAATTTGATTTTTCTGTTTTTTGCCAACTCATGGCCGGATAATAATATGTCCAGGGTAGTTGATCAGGTTAACGGAGCCATGAGATGGATCTGGGCGCCTGCCACAATTGCCGTTTTGGTGTTTATATGCCTATATCGAAGAAGGCTGAAAAATGAATGGATGCTGCCGGCGGTGCTATTGGCTTGGATTGTTGTGCAGGGCCTTTTGCCAATTTCTGTCAACGAGGGCCGCTATCGAAAACCATTTGAAGGTCTGCTGTTGGCTCAGGCGGTTTTGCTGGTGGCTGCCAGACGTGGATATCTTCGATCTTGGGAAGTTGAACCGATTAAATTTTTGGATAAATTCTGGCTGCATAAGCCATCAACCACAAAATCATAATAAAAATTATGTCTCCGCTCCTTCTCAATATATGGAATAGCAGATTTTTCCGTTTCTTATTCGTGGGAGGCACAGCGACGGTCCTCCAAATGGTTTTGCTTGCTGCGTTTGTTGAGCTAGAGTTAATGGAGCCGGTCGTTGCGTCAGCGGTTTCATATGTTTTGTCGGCCTTCTATAACTATACGGCAAACTTCTATATCACGTTCGGCGCAGCAAAAACAAAACGTCATATAGAGACAGCGCCAAAATTTATTTTGGTGTCTGCTTTTGGGGTAACGGTAAACACGTTAGTTTTTGCAATCGCGAACTATTTTCTAGACTTCTATATGCTGGCTCAGGTGGTGGCTATAGTTGTAACCTTCCTTACCAATTACGTTCTACATAAATTTTGGATTTATCGGAGTTGATATGCCAAATAGATGCCCGAGCTTGGCAATAGTTGTTCCTTGTTACAACGAGCAGGAAGTCTTGCCGCAGACGTTTGTTGAGTTAAGAAAGGTGTTGGATAAGTTGCTCGAGGGCAACAAGGTAAATCAAAGCTCCAGAATTTATTTTGTGGACGACGGCAGTAAGGATGCGACCTGGTCGATTCTTGAGGAAAAGGCCAAGCAAGACGAATATGTAGTTGGTATAAAACTATCCCGTAACCGTGGGCATCAGAAAGCGCTCTATGCCGGCCTATGTTATACGACGGAAGATATAGTCGTAAGTATTGATGCCGACTTGCAGGACGGGCCGGAAAATATCGAGCTGATGGTCGATCACTATTTGAATGGTAGTGATGTTGTATATGGTGTTCGTTCCGAGCGTAAAACGGACACGTTTTTTAAGAGATTTACAGCTGAAGGTTATTACCATCTGATGAAAAAGATGGGCGTCGACCTAGTATTTAACCACGCCGATTTCCGCTTGATGTCGCGGCGTGTGCTGGAAGCATTTAAGTCCTATCCAGAGGCCAATCTCTTTTTGCGAGGTATTATTCGGGAAGTTGGCTTTCCCTCATCAATAGTAGAGTATGAAAGAAAGGAGCGGTTTGCAGGGGAGAGCAAATATCCGCTGAAAAAGATGCTTTCTTTTGCCTGGGAAGGCATTACTTCATTCTCTACGGTTCCCCTCCGAGCAATTACAGTTCTCGGCTTTTTATCCAGCTTTTTGTCCGTGCTAACCCTGGCGTGGGTTTTGGGTATCAGGGTGTTTACCGATGAGGCTATGCCGGGATGGGCGTCTATATTGTTGCCTCTGCTGTTTATTGGCAGTGTTCAGCTTCTTTGTTTAGGTGTTTTAGGTGAATACCTCGCCAAAATTTATAGCGAGGTCAAGCGCAGACCGAAGTTTCATATTCAGAAAGTGCAACGGAGATGTGAGGGTTCTTCAGAATGAAATTAGGACACGGGAATTTATCTGCCACAGATTTGGCGGGAAGAAAAGGGCAATTTTCAGAATTAAACACCTACCTGATAGCAAGTGTTTTTGCCAACTTGTTTTGTTTGCTGTCTTACGGTTACGACGGCGATATAGGCTACTGGCGCGAATGGATACGGCAGCTTCAGACCCAAGGGTATGGAGGGTTTGAGGGTAACTATCCACCTGTGTATGTTCACTGGCTGTGGGTGTGTGCAAAATTGGCGAGTGTTTTGGGGCTGTCTCTCGAAACTCATATCGAGGTGAAGGCGCTCTCTGTTATCCCCGTAATGTTCGTGCACTTGCTTATCATCAGGTTGGTATATGACCTAACCCAGAAGTGGACTGTTTCGCCAGAAAAGCGGAAGTTTATTAACTGGCTGACTGCGCTTAATCCAGTATTCCTATCCGATGGACCTATGTGGGGGCAGGTTGATTTGTTCCCCACTGCCGTTGTTGCAGTGGGCCTATTGGCCGCACATTCAGCTTCATCACGCTATTTTATTTTGATAGTCCCACTTTATTGTCTGGCTTTGTTAACAAAGTTTCAGATGATTGCCTTTGCTCCGGTATTTGGTTTCATTTTTTTTAGACAGCTGAAAATTAGCCTGATAAGCATAATCCCAGCGATTTTTTTGCTTGTGTTGGTGCTGTTGCCCTTTGCTGTCGGAAAAAATTTGCTTGGTGTGCTCGATAATGCATACGTGAAGACTCTCGGACAATACCCGCTTGCAACAATGTATGCTGCTAATACCTGGATGGCATTTTATGGAAATATGCAACCCGATAATTTGCGGGTGTTGCCATTGCTTTTGGGGGAGGCTGCCACTATCAAGAATGTCGGTATATTGTTGTTTGCCCTGTTATCAATCGCGGTGTTTTCAAAAGGTTGTTATCTGGTTTATCAAGAGCGTAAAGGAGCAGATGTTTCCACTCTAGATTCCTATATTTGGCGAGCCGCACTCACCTGTAGTTTTGGCTTTTTTATCGTTCTGCCGGGCATGCATGAGCGCTACCTCTTTTCCGCTAGTGTCATTGCGATCTTCTACATCGTGAGAGCGAATGGCTCCCTGCCTATTGCACTACTGGTAACGCTCTGCGCTTTGCTCAATATCCTGATCGTTTTGCCGCTGCGCGGTGATGAGCTTTGGAAGCCTTTGGCATTTTTCTCTTGTCTCGTATTTGCAGCATTTATGCTCGACTCGTGGTGGCCAAGAGCTTTTCATAAAGCAAAGGTTATTGGACGCCGCTTAATGGAAATCAAAGGGCTTCCGGAAGCTATTCTTTTATGTGTTTTAGTTGTCCCATTGGCTGCCGAGAAATATTTCTTCTGGGCCAACGAATCAATTCGGGATAACGAAATCAGGCTGACAGAACTGCAGCCCACTTCGGTTCGGCAAGACTGGGGCAGATTGAACATTAACAAAACTGTTGCTGGTGATGATTTTTCTGTTGGATTTATCAGATACCGGCACGGACTTGGTACGCATGCCAACTCCAGAATTGAGTATTCCCTTGATGGGAACTATGAGGCATTTAGATTCAGGGTGGGGGTTAACGAAGATTCTCGAAATGGTTCCATGAGATTTGAAGTATACGGTGACGGAAAGCTCTTATGGAAATCGGGAAGAATGAGTGGTGGTGAAATTGAAGGTGAGGTGATCTTAAATATTAAAGGTATTACCAAGCTAACTCTGGTGGTTAATTCTCTTGGCCCCATAAACAGCGACCATGCCAATTGGCTAAACCCTGTTTTAAGAAGATATCGATAGTTTTATTTTCTGAGGATGTACTGCGTGAAGTATTGGATTGACTTGGCGAAGCAAAATAAGTACTTGCTGGCGATTTTTGTCTTTGGTTGCATGCTGCGATTCATTCAACTCGATAGCTTACCCGCCGGCTTAAATCAGGACGAGGCTTCTGCGGGATATGACGCCTATGCTTTGCTCACCGAAGGTGTCGATCGAAATGGTTATGCATTTCCGGTACATCTGGTGGCTTGGGGCAGTGGGCAAAATGCTTTGTATTCCTATCTTGCTCTGCCCTTTATTGCAGTACTTGATTTATCTGTTTTTTCATTTCGCCTGCCTGCAGCGATTCTGGGTGCGCTTTCCATCCTTGCTGCCTATTGGATAGTGTTGCGTTTTAGATCAGAGATGGGGGCGCTGCTCGCCGCGTTTTTGGTGGCGATTAGCCCATGGCATTTAATGATGAGCCGATGGGCGCTGGAAGCCAATATCTTTCCGACTATCGTCCTTCGTCCTTGGCGCTTTTGCCTTCTTGTTATGGGCTGATGTGAGGCGAGGTGCTTGGCTCGCCTACGCAATTCTCCTATCTCTTTCATTGTACGCTTATGGCAGCGCATATCTATTTGTTCCGATAGTTGCAGCTGGCATATTAATTTTTGCCTTGGTCACTCGTTCAGCTCCCCTCAAAACTCTTTGCTGGTCCCATCTTGTGATGTTGGTTCTGGCAATTCCAATGATTCTGTTTATCTTGATTAATCTTTATGAGTGGGATCCGATAGTTTCTTCTTTTGGTTCTATTCCAAGATATACCGGTGTTAATCGGTTTACAGAAATAAGCGTACTCTCTGCGGGAGATAAGCTTACCGAAATGGCAAACAATCTGCTGACGGCTAAAAGAATTCTTCTGGACAATTTCCATGATGGAAATTTTTATAACAGCATATCCGAGTACGGTTATCTATATAAATTCAGTCTGCCTTTCATTGTTATAGGGCTGGTGGTGATGGTGGTTGACTGGGTAAAAAATCCCAAGTCTTTGCCGATTTTTTCAATTTTACTCTGGTTTCTGGCCGCCGTTGCAGTTTGTGCTTCTGTCAGTGTGAACTTCAACAGGATGAATATAATTTTTTATCCTTTGATCATTTTTGCCGCGGTGGGTGTAGAGTGCTTATTTAAACATAGTGCTTCTAAAGTAGCTGGGATTGTTGTAATTGCTATGTTTGTTGTGAGCTCTTTATCTTTTTGCCACTATTATTTCTTTGATTACAAGAACCAGATTGGTAGAGCTTTCTTCGAATCTTTGGGTGAGGCAATAAAATTGGCGGACGAGGTTGTGCCGGAGAAGGAGTTTATCTCGGTAACCTCTCGGGTAAATATGCCGTATATAGCAGTACTTTTTCACACAAAATATGACGTCAACGACTATATAGCGACACGCCAAATTGATCACCCCAAGGTGATGTGGCAGTGGGTATCATCATTCGGTCGGTACATGTTTTTGGATTCGAAGGTGGGAAGGAGTTTTACTGCAGCTGTTGTTTTTGATGTGGATGAAGCTCATCTCTTTGACGAAAGCAAATTTATTATCCGACGTTTCAAAAACTATGGCGTTGCGTTTTCCAGGAAAAAATTTCAAGAGGTTGACGGGGCTATTGTCGCTTTAACGAAGTGACAGAGAGCCTCATTATCCGAGATCCAACAAAATCCTCACCGCCCTCCGCAAACTGTCATTATCAAAAGGCTTGGTGATGACAGCATCGGCTCCTGCGGCTTTGGCTTTGCTCATCAGGCTGGGCATGGAGTTGGAGATGACGAGAATCTTCGCTTTGTGGGTTTGGGTGTTGCGGATATGTTCAATCAGTTCAACGCCGCCAATTCCTTCCAGGTTGAGATCCAGAGTCATTAAATGTGGCTTGCGGCGGATGTAGGTGACGCTGGCATCGAAGCCATTGTTGACCTGCAGCACTTCCAATCCCATATTGCGCAGCACGCGTTCGATGGCGTTGGCCATGGGTTTGTCTTCGTCGACGACGAGCGCCTTGGGGACTGGGTTGGTGCTGGCGTGGGTATGTTCCGATAACAGCTCGGCCGGGATGGCGAGGTGGTTTTGGTGCATGAAGTGGACCAGGTCTCTGGCTCTGACCAAGTGCTCGCCGCTCTCCTGGTTGCTTGGCAGCTTTCCTTTCTGCAGCCAGGATGTAACCGTTTGTATCGATACTCCGCAAAAGCGAGCTACTTCATCAGGACTGAGGTATCGGGCCTCAGATTCATGCATAGAGATTCTCCCTCTGCGGGTCAGGGTAATGGGATAAGTATAGTCAGCATTTGGTTATGCCAGAGGGCAATTGCAGGTACGGTAAGCTAAGGTTTGAAGCGCTCTCGTCTTGTATAATCGCACCCCTTCCACTATGCACCGTCCAGCCGTTGCGGCGCATTCGCCAGAGTACCTATCTCTTGTCAGGGGCTTCTTACATGTCAACTCAGCCACTACCTGTTGTTCATGCCTTATGGGTTGGGCGCGAATTGGGCGCTCTTTCTCGCTGCTGCCTTAAGTCCTTTGTTATGCGCGGCCATGAAGTGCGATTGCATACTTATGGCGATATAAATGACGTGCCAGATGGTGTGACGATTTTTAATGCTAGGGAAATCATTGCGGAAAAAAATATCATCAAGCATAAAAAAACCGGCAGCTACGCTTTATTCTCGGATTTATTCCGCTATCAACTGCTGAAGCAGCAAGACGGCATTTATATCGATTGCGATGTCTATTGTTTGAAACCCTTGTCGCTGCCGGCGTCCGGATATTTATTTGGTTTTGAGGAAGATAATCGAATTAATGGTGCTGTCCTGGCATTGCCGAAAGACAGTAAATTGCTGGACAGTCTTTTGAATGCGGCCTATGACCCGTTTTTCGTCCCGCCCTGGTATAAAAAATCCAAAAGAAGACGTTTGAAACTCAAAAAACACCTCGGTTTGGGTAAAAGCATTGCGGAAATGCCCTGGGGCGTTATAGGTCCGGATGCGATTACCTATTTCGCAAAGGAGCAGCAGCTATTTTCCGAGGCGCAACCAATCGATATGTTTTATCCAGTGCATTATCGCTGTATGCAGTATTTGCTGGATGGCGAGTTGCAGCTTGATGATGTTGTTACACAGAGAACTGTCGCAGTTCACCTCTACAATGAAATGCTAAGGAAAGTGGATTTTGCAAAATTGGATGCGAATTGCGTATTGAACAAATTTCTGCGCAACGAAATTTAGAGGGTGCAGTAGGTTCGAATAAAGTGCTTTAAATGGCGTTCTTCGAAACCTTGCGGGTCCCATGGTCTTAGAGACGCCAGATGCGCATAGCGCGGTTTAAGAACATAGGTTTCCGACTCTATGGTTCGGTATGCATTACCACTGCGAATGCGAGGGAAAACCTTGCGGCGGTAGTAATAATCGCCTTCAAAATCGTCAAGCTTGCGCAAATCGAGCGGGTTGACGGAGAGGTACAAAAAGCCCTGCAGGTCTTTTTCGCCGGAACGGGGCAGAATAACAGGATAGGTATCGCCGAGGACGCAAGTGCGGCGAAAGCCGTCGAGCCAGGCAATTTCCCGTTGATACGGATTTCGTACAACGCATTGCCAGATTTCTTCAAACATCAGGGAGCCATAAGTAAAAATATGGCGCACTTTCATCAGTAATTCACCGTATAGAAAATGCGAATCACGTTGGCTTCGAAAGCGTAGGTGGGTTCTTCGCCGACACGATATTTCGCTATCTCTTCTTCGCTGCCTTTTTTGCTGAGCAAGGCATTGCGGAAATTTTCGTAGTCGAACTGGATAAAGTCCCAATACAGACTGGCGCTGTGTTTTTTCGCAAATGGCAATTTAAAGGCGAATTCGTAGGTCAGACCCAGGCCGAAACTGTTGGAGCTAAAGGTGCTCAGTTCTTTATCCCGCGCCATAAATTCGTGGGAATTTTCGAAGGGGAAAAGGTCTTGATAAAAATCCGCCTGATTTTGCGAATAGCGGCGACCTTTGATTTCCAGCAGCATGCGTGAGCGAATCGGGTGGGTATAGCGGATTTCGTAATTTTCCGCCTTGATGCCCCAGCTGTCATTAAACGCGCGCGCTTCAAAGCGGACGGACGCGCGATAAGGCAGGTAATACATGGTGCGCACAGCAAATGCGTCGCTGTTGCGGGTTTCAGGATAAGCTTCTGGTGCGTAACCGACTTCGCCACCGATTGAAGGAATATAGCGAATCTGGCGATAGGGATTGCGCAAAAATCCATCGTCGACAACCGTTTCAGCGCTAAAGGAAATAATCCAGCGGCGCGTCAAAATCTGGCTTAAGCCAAGGCTGTAACGCTGGCGCTGGGCATCGCCGACAAAATCGCTCGAACCGTCGGAATTATTGCGCCGGACTTCATCGTCTCCCCGGCTATAGCCGAGGGACAAGGTCGTCATATCACCAAAAAAATCCTGACTCACGCCAAAACTAAAAGTTTTTGCGTCGTAATCACTTTCAGTGGAATTGGTGTAACCGAAAGAAAGCAGGGCTCGGTCGACGAGATAATCGGCTCCTATGCTGTATTCGGTGCGTTCTTCAGAATATTTACTGCCGGAAGTGAGCACGTCGATGGACGCGCTGGAGACCATATCCTGGTAATAGTTGGCGTAAACCGAGACTTTTTCTTTAAAGCCTTTGCGCACCAAAATGGAGGGCCCATCGATAGTAACGCCACCGCCGTCGTAGGAGTGGTACATGGCATCGGCGCGATCTTCGGGAATAACCAAAGCTGCGCAATGGAGTGACGCCAACCACAGAAAAAGAGTTGCGAGATATTGGACGGGGCGATTAACCGCAGCCACAACCGCCTCCTGCGCCGCCTTCTGCGCCGCGCGCGGCTTCGCGAGCTTCGTAAACGTGCATCAAATATTTGGATGCAACCGGATCGCGATCAAACGCCATAATTGGATCCGCCAGCAACCCGCGCTCGTAAGGTTTTACCCACGGCTTAAATGACGTACAGCCGCTGAAGGCCAGAATCATGAGAAAAATACCAATCACGCGCAGCATATATACGCTCCGCCAGCCGTTTATTCAGCCAGCAATTTTTTGATGACTTTTTTGTATTCCGCTTCTTCGCCGGGTTTATAACCTTGATGCAAATGCACGAGATTGCCTTTGCGGTCGATAAAATAGCTGGAAGGCATTGCTTGGTTTTTGTAGAGACCCGCTACTTTACCGTCGGAATCCAACAGCACCGGAAAATTGACCGGAGTTTTATTCATAAAATCTTTGGCGTCGTCGACGATTTCGTCAACGTTGATGCCGAGCAACACAAAGCCTGCTTTTTTGTAGCTTGCGTATATATCATTCAGCAATGGCATTTCCTGCCGGCAGGGGCCGCACCAGGAGGCCCAGAAATTCAGCATCACCACCTGGCCTTTGAGATCGGAGAGTTTCACCTTGCTGCCGTCGAGCGCAGTGAGGGTGAAGTCAGGCGCGGGGCCGGATAATTCTTTGGCCTGAAGCGAAAGACTGAAAATGGCAGCGAACAAAAAAGCGAAGAAGCGTTGCATAGGTCACCCGTCAATAAACTGCATTGATTAAAAGAACAGACTCAGCCCCATGTGGCCTTCCAGGTTCTGAATTTTTTTCGGCTCACCAAATAATTCGTGTTCCATTACGTGGTTGCGAAAATCCATGCGCAGCGCCAGCCAGTCGGTTAAAAACAAACGCCAGCCGCCACCGAAGTAATAGGTAAAAAATTCGGTATCGACAAATTTCGTGTTGCCCGCACCGCCGATCAGATAAATATTGCTGTTGAATGCCCAGCGCCCGATATAGACCTCACCGGGAAATAAATTGATACCCAGGCCGAGGTTGTAATACACCATCTCGCGATCTTTATCGCTGAGCAGGCGAACGTCACCGCTCAATTCTTCATAGGAGGTTTCGGAAAGCGTAGCGCTGGCGACGTTGGCTTCGAGAAAAAAATCTTCGGTGATGGCGAGACCAATGCGCGCGCCGAAGACATCGTTGGAGCCAAAATCCTCCACACTGATTACGCCAGCGTAAAAACCGATTTCGAGATTTTCAGTATCCAGTTTGTCTTCATCTATGGTGCGGCGTTCCAAATCCGGGCTGATCACGTCGTCAAGCACCGTGCGGTCCTGCTGGGCCAGGCCGGTGGCGGAGCAGGCCATAAGCGCCAGAGTTAAAACAGCACGCTGAATCCAGCTTTCCATTCCTCAACCTCTTGATTGTTGTCACGGGTGGTTAACAGCGTGTGTTGGTTGTATTCCAGCCGTGCAATGACTTTGTATGTGACATAAACCATAAGGCCGCCTCCGACGCTCACGGCGTTGTCTTTTTCATCTTCCGCTTCTGCCAATACGGCATCGCGAAAAACCTTCATGGTGCCAGCGCCGAGCGTAAAAAATGGCGAGACTCGCCAGTGCGGAAACGGTTGGTGGACCAGCATTACGCTGGTGAGCTTAGTGTTGTAGGTGTCGCCAAATGCCTGGGTGTATTTGAGTTCGCCGGAGATATTCGGGGTAAATCTATAACCTGTTTGCAATGTGTACATGGTAGCGCCGTCCATTTCGCCAGCCATCAGACCTAATTGCCAGGGATCTTTTGCTTCGCTCCAGGACGGTGTGCGGAAATCGAGCGGATAACCGTCGGTGTCGTAGAGATTGACGAGATCGCGCCGCGGAACCCAGCCGACTTTGCCGTCTTGCGTTTCGACCTTGTACCAGTCCGTACGGCTTTTGAATAAACGAATCCGTTCATTTTTTTCCACCGCATGAAAACGCGCGTAACCGCGACCTGGGTATACATAGAGTTCGATAAAGGGCGAGCCGACAATCGCGACTATGCTCGCTCTGTCGTTCCAGAGCGACGAAGTGTCTTGTGTCTGGGAATAAGTCTCTTGCACGCGGGAAATCGCATTGTGTGAAGGGGAGATAGCAATCTGCGCGTGGGAAATATCGTAGGAAAACGTCATGACAAGCGCCGCGAAAAAAAATAGCGCGCGCGGCAGCGGAGGGCGCCTTGAAGACCACGATCCATGGTGTCGATCAGGAGTGAAGGAGAAAGTCATGTTGGTCAAAAATTATTCTTCCGGCGCTACGAACGGGTCATTGTAATACTGGCCGCCGATATCCAGCCACTCCGCGATCAGTTTTAACTCGTCATCTGAGAGAAAACCCACATGCTGAATATCATAAACAGGGTTTGCTTGTTCGAAACGCCCGAAAAATTGGCCGCTGTTGCGCGCTCCAGCGACATTCATAGGTGGTCGCACTGTGACATTAATGAATTCAATAATCGGAATTGGTTCGCCGGTGTCAGGATCGAGAAGCAAATTTCCATCTTCGTCAGTTTCAAATTCGCCGGTGGGTCTTTCAATCACCACATCTGTTAAGGAATTGTCTACTACTTCCTGCTCGTTATCGGTAAATAGCAGTTCTCGGTAAGACCTGAGGTGGGCGGCGTTATCGGGAGATGCATCACCGGTCAATTCCAATTGTCCCGCGGGAACCTGCACATTATTGGCCGGGCCGCTGGAATGGCAGGTAGTACAGGTGCGATCTTCGATGACATTCCCCGCCTCATCACAAATGCGGCGATCGGCCTCCCAGAGCGGCTGTATATGGTGTTCGTAGTGAATCGTGATACGGCATTTGCTGTCCCATTTGCTGTCCCATTTGCTGTCCCATTCGCCTTCGGTACACCGGGTGGGCGGAGTCCATTGCGGCGGTGGCACTTCCAACGGCGGGCATTTGGGATCGCGCGGGTTGGCGTTGATGCTTTGCTCAATATTTCTGTAGGTCAGTCGAATATCAGCGCCGGCCTCCAACCCTGCTGCAGCGTTGGTCCATTCGTCGCTAAAGATCAAATCGACCGAGGGTATGCGCGGTGTTTGGTAGATGCGCGCGTGGTATTCGGCCATGGTCTCACCGGTTCGCGGATTTGAGAGCGGCAAGTCATTTTCATCGCGCAATTGTGTATTGAGGAACGGCATGCCGCCGAGCGCGCCTGCATAAATACTCATTGCTTCCGCATCCTGCCGGCCATGCGGCGCTTCACTTTGCGCCGTGTGGCAGCCGGTGCACTCGCGCTCCTCTCCGGGGCGCAGCTGCAGCCAGTTCTGATGCCGTCCACCTATGCGTTTACCGCGCGCATCCACTATGTCAAACATAAAGGGAACATCTGCCGGTACTTTGAATTTGGCGGAGCCGTCGGGCTCGATCGGCACATAACCAATAATGTCGCGCATGCCCTGGGCGGCGGAGACGCCAAAGGCGGTGTTGCCAATATCGCGCACGTTGTCATCGGGAATGGGTACGTTTTTGACGATGCGCAAAAAACGACGCTCGCGGTTGTCGGTGGGTGTGCGGGCAGGATCGGAAATCGCGGCTATGCCGCCACCGGGCGCTGCGTCTGAACCATCCACGTCATAAATGCTGCGAATATGCAGAACGCCAACTTCTTCATCGACCAATTTGGAATCTGGCTCCAGCGGACGCCAGGAGGTTTGGCGAGGTTTGGGCCGCAGGGTCACTGCATCGGTAAACATAACGCCTTCCTTGGGAATTTTGACCGGCAGTTGGGTGCGCGTTTCCGGGTTGTAAATCCACAGTCCGTAAAGCAAGGGCGCTGGCTGGGCACCGGTGGACAGCAATTCTTCCGTGCAGGGGGCAATGGTTTGGGTATCCGGATTGATCAGGCGGCACTGACTCCAACTGACCAACAGACGACCCGTGCCGTCGTAGAGAGGATAGGCGGAACTGAAATAGCCGCCCAGGGAAGGCAATTGCCCGCGCGTATCGACCGCGCCTGCGGCCAGACTGACTTGCGCCGGGCCTGCAGCACCCTTGTTGCCGGCGGTCGGTTGCAGAATATCGGTAAAGTCTTCGCCCGCAATGGCGACTATGTCCCCGCCCAGGCGCACGCCGGTGCGCGGCACCAGGATCGCCAGCAGGCGGCCATCTTCCAGTTCATAAGGTTTGCTCCACACGGCGCGGCTGTCGCCAGTGCCGGTGTTTTGCGAGTGGTAGCCGTAATAAAGCTCGAGCTGAGTGCCATCGGGTTTGACGCGATAGAGGCTCAGGCGATTGTGGCTGCCAATGGCGTCGCGGCGCAAAAAGATGATGTCGCCGTTGTCGAGCAGGGTGGGGTAGAGGTCCTGACTGGCGTTGAAGGTGATCTGCTGGCGATTGTTGCCGTCGGCGTCCATCACGTGCAGGGCGAAGGATTCCTGGTCGCGCTTGTCGTCCAGTCCGTGGTATTGCGGGCGGGCTTCATCCAACAAAATGGCGCGGCCGCGCTCCTGGCGGTTGGAGGAAAACAGAATGCGTCCGTCCGGCAGATACAGCGGCGCCACGTCGTGGCCTTCTTCGGCAAAAATGTCCGGCGTGTACTCTCCCGAGCCGGCGATGTGGTTGCCGATCACTTGGCGCAGAACGCGGGTTTCCAGATCGTATTCCCAGATATTCCAGGTCGGTTGTTCGTCGTCGCTGGCGTTGGGAATTTCCGGGGCGCGCATGGAAAACAGCAGCTTTTTTCCGTCCCAGGAGGTGGACAGGTCTTTTACGTCGTAGAGGGCAGGTGTGCCGTCCGGATTGCGCGGAAATACATCGTCCGTCAGCACGGTTTCCGCGGCGGAGGCTGAGGCGCGGATTTTTAGGACAAGACGCGCGCCCGGGTAAAAGGCCGCCGGGTCGAGAATATCCCGCTCTGCCGGATTGCCTTGTTCGTTGGTTGGCAGTGGCCGTTCCACATAAGCGACGGGGTAGTCGACGACCACCGGGTCGGAACCCTGAAAACCGCCGGAGCCGCTGTCCGTGACATCACATCCGCTCGCCAGGGCGATAACTGCCAACGCGCAGGTCGTGCGCACGGCCAGGCGGACAAAAGACGGAAACAAGGGAAGTTGGCTAACCACAAATATGCCTCTCTGCGTTCCTCGTACTGCCGCAATAGGGAGATATGTGACTCTGAGCGGCGCTCTGGCGCCGCGTTCACATGCAGCAGCAACCCTTAACGGGTGAGGTATTGCTCGATTCCTCGATTAATTAATGGACCCCTGTCTATATAACGTACAGGTGGATACAGCTTTAAAAGTAGTTGCGATAAAGACCGGCATAGCTTTCTGCCAGAGATTTTTGGCGGGAATTTGCAACCCGATTCACATAAAACGTCCGCCGTTACCTCTCAAAAGTAGTCGTTGACGACTAACCTTTCCTTTAAATGCCGGCCAGTGCTGTGTTTCGGCGGCTTAACGGCTGCTGTCATGCGACAAACGCATTAGCAGAAAGCGCACCAGCCGATTTCGTCCATCGTTTTGTTTCGGCTCCTGGAACAAAACGTGCTCAAGCGGGGCGCGCGGTAGAGAAAGTGAATACCCGCTCCGACCGTGCAATTGGACTGATGCAGTATCGGCGACCGATCTTCCACGTGGTTCAACCTCCGCGGGTCTGTCGCACTTAGTCGAGGATGAGACCTGACATGAATTCCTACAAATTGATCCGCTCAGCAGCGGTAGGCGTCAGCGTGCGCCTAGCAGTTGTCTGTTCGCTCTTTATGACGTGGTCCGCCGTAGCGGGAACGCTGGAGCAGGCCAAACGCATCCACGATCGCATCGCCGGTATTCCTCCGAGCGAGGAAATGTTGTTGGCGATGAAGGCGAGCATTGAATCGACCGGCAACGGGCGCGCGGCAGCGGAAATGGCGATGGACAATGATGCCTTCTATCGGGTGACCTTAAAAAACTGGGTGGCGCCCTGGACCAACCGCGATCAGACGCAGTTTGTGCCCTTGAACGATTACATAGCCACGGTGATGGGACTGGTGCGCGATGAGCGCGACTTTCGCGAGGTGTTGTTTGACGACGTGATCTACACCGCCAGCGGTGTATCGCCAGCCTATAGCACCTCAGATAACGAGCACTATGTAGAACTGGAAACCGGCCCCTCTTCCGGTCCGCCCTATGTCTTCAAAGACCGGCTGGTGCGCCAGCTGCAGTCAACCGTTACCGGCCTGCCAGCGGAAGCAACGGCGGGCGTGATTACCAGCCGCGCCGCCGCCAGAGCGTTTTTTATCGCCGGCACCAATCGCGCGCAGCTGCGTTTTACCTTGCTGAACCACCTGTGCCACGACCTGGAACAGCTGCAGGACACTACGCGCATTCCCGACCGCATCCGCCAGGACGTATCGCGTTCACCCGGCGGTGATGCGCGGGCGTTTCTCAATGGCTGCCTTGGCTGCCACGCGGGTATGGATCCGTTGGCACAGGCGTTTGCCTATTACGACTTTCTGTACGACGCGGACAACGATCTCACCGGCGAACACGGGCGAATTCATTACAACGCCGCAGGCCAGATCGACGAGGCCACCGGCACTCGCGTGAACAAGAAATACCGCATCAACAGCACCACCTTTCCCTACGGTTTTGTTACTCAGGATGACCGCTGGGACAACTATTGGCGCGCGGGTGTCAACGCCCAGTTGGGATGGAGCCCGGCGCTCCCCGGTAGCGGTTATGGCGCCAAAAGCCTGGGGCAGGAATTGGCCTACAGCGACGCCTTCGCCCAGTGTCATGTGACCAAAGTGTTTCGCGCGGTCTGTTTGCGTGAGCCGGAAGATGCAACGGATCGCGCTGCTATAACCACCATGAAGCAGGACTTTGCTGCAGATAACTACCGCCTGAAAACGGTATTTGCGGCAGCGGCTGACTACTGCAAAGGGGAGTGATATGGACCGGATTGTCGATAAATGTAAGCGGTCACATCTTTTGTGTGGCTTGAATATCACAGGCAGTAGGCTTCTGCTGATAGCCCTTGCCGCTGTCTTATTTGGCGGTTGTAGCAGTGGCAGCGGTAAGACAGGCGCGGAAAATCCACCGCCGCTGCCGACCACGGAAACCCCGCGCATTGTTTATGACGGCCCTGATCCTGCCAGCGCGGATGTGCAGAATTTCAAGATCAATGTGTGGGACAACTTGGTGGACCCGGGCCGCTGTGGCGCTTGCCATACGGAAGATCACACTCCTCGATTTACTCGCACCGATGACATTAATAAAGCCTATGAGGCCATCCTGCCTTTCGTGAATCTCGCAAAGCCGGATGAATCGCCAATGGTTAAGAAGGTCGCTGGCGGCCACAACTGTTGGCGGCAAGCGTCGAGTTTCTGCGCTGACCAGATCGGTACCTGGATCCGTAAATGGGTGTTTGACACAGGAGAGGTTGCGTTGACCGAGACCGCTCTGAAGGTGCCGTCACCGTTGGATGTCAGTTCAAGTCTGACTTTCCCCACGGATACTGCCAGTTTTGCGCAACATGTTTATCCGTTGCTGCGCCAATACTGCGCGGATTGCCATAGGGCGGATGCGCTCCAATCGCCGGTGCAGCCTTATCTCGCCAGTGGTGATGTAGCAGTCGCCTATGCGGCGGCCCAGACCAAGATGCTGTTTAACGTGCTGAAGGACGGTACTCGCGATGCGTCGCGTTCACGCCTGGTGGTGCGTCTGCGCGAAGAGGCCCACAACTGCTGGGACAATAACTGCGCGGCGGCGGGTGCGACTATGGAGGCCGCGCTGGAAGCCTTTGCGGCAACCATGGAAGTGCGCGAACTGGACACAACTCTGCTGGCCAGTAAGGCCATGCGCATTAAAGACGGTACCGCCATCAGCCAGGGTGGCAGGGTAGAGAACAACGCGATTGCGCTCTACAACTTCAAGGAAGGTAAAGACACTCAGGCGAATGACTACTCCATTGGGTTCCCTCCGGAACTGACCCTTAACTTGATCGGCGATGTGGAGTGGGTTAGCAACTGGGGAGTCCGGTTCAATAACGGACGCTTGCAGGGAAACGTCGAGACGAGCAGAAAGCTGCATCGTTATATTTCCGAGACGGGTGAATACAGCATCGAAGCCTGGGTGGTGCCCGCCGATATCACGCAAGAGGGACCGGCGCGCATTATCAATTACGCCGGCAAAGAGAATTCGCGCAACTTTATGCTCGGGCAGACCGGGCAAAGCTACGATTTTGCCAACCGCTCCACTACCACCAATGCCAATGGCGCTCCGGTGTTGTCGTCCGACGATGGCGACCTGTTGGCGACACAGCAACATGTGGTGGCTACCTACGATGCCATCAATGGTCGCCGCCTCTACGTCAACGGCGAGCGGGTCAATACCGATTCCCTGGCTGCCGGCAATATCAGCCAATGGGATCCGACCTTCGCTTTGGTGCTAGGCAATGAAACCGACGGCCAGTATCCCTGGCGCGGCACCATCCGACTTCTGGCTATTCATAACCGCGCTCTCAAGGAAGAGCAGATCAAAATCAATTATGGCGTGGGCGTGGGGCAGAAAATTCTGCTGGCTTTTTCCGTCAGCGATCTGATCGACGGCATGGACGACGCCTATATCGTCTTCCAGGTCGAACAGTTCGACGATTACAGCTATTTGTTCAACCGCCCCTATTTCTACAGCTTCACCGAAACGCCGCCGCGCGATATCGAAATTGAAGGTTTGCGCATAGGTATAAACGGTCGCGAAGCCAAAGTCGGTCAGTCCTTTGCCAATCTGAAAGTCACGCTGCGCAAAGACGATTACGACCCGGAGAAGGGAATTCCGCTTCTGGGAACCTCCGAGTTCGGCGCGGTGGTAGAAGCGGAACAAGGCCCCGAGCTGGACCAGTTTTTTCTCAGTTTTGATCGCATCGATAAGCTCAGCCGCGACCGCGTGGAAGAGCCTGCGCCACCGCCACCGGAGCCGGCCGATCTCGAGCCGCAGCCGCGCGTCGGCGTGCGCACCTTTGCGGAAATCAATGCGTCTTTATCCGCCATGACCGGCATCCCGGTAACCCATGCCGGGGTGGCGAAAACCTACGATACGGTGAAACAGCAGATGCCGCCGACGGAAAACATCAAAAGCTTCCTGGTGGCGCATCAGATGGGCATCACCCAGCTGGCGGTGAAGTACTGCAATGTGCTGGCGACCGAATTATCCGGTCGCCAGGCCTTCTTCCCGGGTTTTGCGGGCACATTCGATGACGACGATCGCGACGCCCTGATCAACCCTCTGCTCAAAGCTCTGCTCGCCCACCACATAGTGGCGGAAAACACCGAGCTGGAAGATCAGCCCTACGAGGTAGACAGTCGCGAACGGCTCAACGAATTGATCGACACCATGACGGCGTCCTGCCCGGCGCAAGGGTGCAGTGAGGAAGTGGTCAGCAACACCATCACCGCCGTGTGCGCCGCCGCGCTGGGCAGCGCCGTGATGCTGGTGCAGTAAGGAGGATGTATGACGGATAGCTTTCGCGAATTCACCGAGGTAGTGGCTTATGGCTAAACGCAGATTTTTTCAATTGGACGAGCCCCTTCGCCACGGCGACCACAGCCGTCCGCGCACGCGCCGCGAGTTTATTGCCCAGGGTTTTCAAGCGGGTATGGCAACGGTATTGGGCGCTTCCATTCTCGGTTTGCCGGGACGGTCGAATGCGCTTTCCATCGACCAGAGCGTGATTGACGCCTGCGGTATCAGCTTCGATGGCGCTGGGAAAATTCCTTTTATCTGCTTTGACCTGGCAGGCGGTGCCAATATCGCCGGTTCCAATGTGCTGGTCGGCGGACGCGGCGGCCAGTTGGATTTTCTCGATACCTCCGGCTACAGCAAGTTAGGGCTGCCCTCCAATATGCTGCCGACGCAGGGCACCTTTATTGATACCACCCTGGGGTTGGCCTTTCATTCGGACAGCGGTTTTTTGCGCGGCATTCTCGATCGCACCAGTCCCGCCACTCAGGCCAATATCAACGGCGCAGTGATCGCGGCACGGTCGGAAAATGACACCGGTAACAACCCGCACAATCCCATGTACGGCATCCATATGGCCGGGGCGCGCGGTTCTTTATTGGCGCTGTGCGGCTCGCAGAGCAGTGAGTCCGGCGGCAATTCCGCCGCACCCGCCATGCTGGTCAACAGCGAGGTGCGCCCGACCAAAATCGACCGGCCCTCGGATGTCACTGGCTTGGTGGATGTGGGAGATTTGGTGGGACTGCTGAGCAAGGAGGAGGTGGTCGCCGTTATGGAGACCATGTACCACATGTCCAAACACAAGATGGATCGCGTCGCGACTGCCGAGGCTATTCGCCAGGCAGTGCCGTGCAAGTATCTGGAAAGCGCAGGCCTCGCTGAGCGCTACTCCAGCCCCGCCTCTCTGGATCCCTTAGCCGACCCGGATATAGTCGGGCCGAACGGTATCTTTACCGAGGACGAAATGAAAGACGGCGAATTTCGCAAAACCGCCTCGGTGATGAAGCTGGTGATCGAAGGCTATGCCGGCGCCGGCACTATCACCATGGGCGGCTTTGACTACCACACCGGCGACCGCGCCACCGGCGAATTGCGCGATTTACGCGCCGGGCGCTGTATGGGAGCGTGTCTGGAATACGCCGCGCGCAAACGCAAACCTTTGATGCTGTACGTGTTCAGCGACGGCTCGGTGTTCAGCAACGGTATGATCGACGACTCCCCCAACGGCGGCGGTAAGGGTGTGTGGACCGGCGACAGCCAACAGACGGCGGCGTCCTTTTTCCTGGTGTACAACCCGCTGGGCAGGCCCGAACTGTTGGAAGAGGGGACTTCGCGCGCGGCGCGCCATCAGCAAATCGGCTATATGCGACCTTCCGGCGATGTGGAGACCGCCTCCAGCCCCGCTGCTAATAACGTCAGCCAACTGGTGCAGACGGTCATCCTCAACTACATGGCTCTACACGGTGAACAGGGTAATTTTGCTCAATTATTCACCAGTCGCGGCCTCACTCACGGCTTAGGTAGCGCCGCTTCCCTCGACGCTCTCACTGCCTTCCAGCCGATCGTTATTTAACCTGTGTCGGGGGCTGCTCGAGGGCTACTTCGGTAAACCGGGGTGTGGCGCGCAAATTTGCGCTCACACCTCTGGCATCTGGCACCTTACGGGCATTTAGGCGTCTCTTATGAACGGGTTTAGCAAAAACGGCGGAAAGCTTGTCTTATAAGGGATTGAGGAACTGGACTCGCTGTCAAATCGCCATAACAAGTTATGTTTTTAGATTTTTTGTGTCATTTTTGAACAAGTTGTGGCGCATTATTCAACCTGTTGGTTATGATTATGGCTCCTTGATCTGATATTAAGAGGCACATGAATCATCCTATGGAGACTCTCCCTATCTTATTACAAAAGGCGAAAGAAGCCTCTGTTGCGCAAGTGCGGAATACACTTGCAGGCTTTGGCCTGACGGAGCAGCAGTGGCGAGTTATCCGCGCATCTTTTGAATACGGCGAAATGAATGCCCAAGAACTCGCAAAACGAAGTGCGATTCTGGGGCCGAGTCTCTCGCGCATTCTCAACCGTCTGGAAGCCGATGGGATTTTGTCCCGCCGCACTTCCGAAGGTGACCTGCGTGAGCTGACCATCAAGCTCAGCGCCAACGGCAAGCGCCTGCATAACAAGGTGCAACCGATGCTGAACCGACATTACGATGCGCTCGCCGAAAAGATCGGGAGCCGCAAAACAAAACAGTTGACGGAACTCCTGGAGTTTGTGGCTTCCCTGAATGACGCGGAACCCCAGCATTCTTGATAATGCTGCGCCCGGCCAATCTCGGCCGGGCACTCCTCTCCTGCCTACCTCTCCCTGAAATCCTTCTTCTTCGCTGTTTATTTTTCGCACAAAATCCATGCGTTGACTCGATGAGTCAATAACGCAAGGGGATTTGTGGAAATTCAACGGCAGCGAGAGCAGTGCTGTGGCGGTGGGTCCGCCGGCGTCCGTTAATTAGAATTGATCAACTGTTAATCAGTTTGAGTAGTAATGCTTAATCAGTGATGGGGTTTCACATATTTGTCGAGCAGGCTGCGCCAGTTTTGGCGTGCTGCACAATGGCGACGGCGCGCTTCTTCCCAGAGATCTTCAGAGATATTAGCTCGTCGGACTTGCAGCTGGGGAGTGAGCTGGTCGGCGGATTCATCGTTGACTACAGCGCTGGATTCATTGGTCGCGGCACCCGGTGCGTATAAGGCAGTACCGTCGCGATCAAACAGGTCGTGTGCAATCAGGCTGTGTTGGTGAAATTCCCTGGACATGACTGTCACCTCTCTTGCGTAAACGCTGCGAGTTTCCCTGCAACGCTCTGTTCTGTTTTCCCCTTGCCCCAACTTGGATTTGCTGAAGGTGTCTTCTGGGGAAAGATCATCAAAACCTGTTTGTAACTAAGCAACAAGGTGGCCAAGAAATAAAACTGAAAGTAATTCAGTGAATTAGAATTTTGCGCGCGTTTTAGGGGTGCGACATTGGTTGCTAAGGTTAAAAAAGCCGACAGGTTTTTTGCCGTTTTTTGTGAATAGTTGGCAAATTATTGACGAAAAATGTCACTCGGCTATGCCGAATTTAACGAGCATTGCAGCAGAAATTAGTCTACTTTTTTCACAGGAGCCGCGTTTTTCGCGAGTCTGTTCAGTCGGGCTTGAGACAAATCATCTGGGACGAACGACGTTATTTAGCCGATATATGAGCGAGATTTAAGCGTTCAGACCCGAACGATTTGGCGGCCTCGGTAAGACAACTTCATCAGGACCACCCGTGTGAGTGCATTTCCTGCTTTGGCTTTGGCAATCGCCTTGACCTACGTAATTGGAGACTTTTTTCGTCCCCACCTCCCTCAGGCCGTCAGCATAGTGCTGGACATACTGTTGTGTTTTGTTTTGTACAAGGTCTCAAATCACTATCTAAAAAAATTGCGTGAATAAGTTTTAAGCATGTCCGACTCGCGCACGTAAACCAGCTAAAAAAGCCTTATAAATACGCTAAAAACGTCCAACTGCTTTTGTGATGCCGCATAATGATCGCCGGCCCATCTAGGTTGGCAGGTGAATGTCGGCATTGTTGACACTCGCCGGTTTCCGCATAATGCGCCCCTTGTTCCGTTAATGAATCGCCATCTCATGAACACAATCTATTCCCGAATCGCGCAAGAATTGCAGGTTAATATCCAACAAGTGCAGGCCGCTGTCGGCTTGCTGGACGATGGTGCCACGGTGCCGTTTATTTCCCGCTACCGCAAAGAAGTCACCGGCGGGCTCGACGATACACAGCTGCGCAACCTGGAAGAGCGGTTGCAATATTTGCGTGAATTGGAGGATCGACGCTCAACGATCCTGAAATCCATTGAAGAGCAGGGCAAGCTCACCCCTGAACTCGCGGCGCAAATTCACAACGCCGAGACCAAAACCACGCTGGAAGACCTTTATCTCCCCTACAAACCAAAGCGCCGCACCAAAGCGCAAATTGCGCGCGAGGCCGGATTGGAGCCGCTGGCGGATCTGCTGCTGCAGGATCCAACGCAAAATCCCGAAGCCGTGGCCGCGACCTATTTAAATCCCGAACACAAAATCGAAACCGCCAAAGACGCGCTCGACGGCGCCAAACAAATTCTCATGGAGCGTTTCAGCGAAGATGCGGCGCTGCTGGAAAAATTGCGCAACTTTTTGCGCACCGACGGTTATTTGAGTTCGAAGGTGATTGCTGGCAAAGAAGTCGAAGGAGAAAAATTCCGCGATTATTTCGAGCACAAAGAATTATTGGTCAAAACGCCATCGCACCGCGCATTGGCCATGTTCCGCGGCCGCAATGAAGGTGTTTTGGCGCTGGCGCTGGAATTAAAAGAAGACTTGGAACCGACACAATTGCATCCGTGCGAAATCATGGTGGCAGAACATGTCCAAATCCAGGACAAAGGTCGCCCGGCGGATCGCTGGTTGAGTGAAGTTGTGCGCTGGACTTGGCGAGTAAAATTGTTGACCCATCTGGAAACCGACTTGCTCAGCGAATTGCGTGAACGCGCAGAAGCTGAAGCCATCGAAGTTTTTGCGCGCAATTTAAAAGATTTGTTGCTGGCTGCACCGGCAGGACAAATTCCCACTATAGGTCTCGACCCAGGCTTGCGCACCGGCGTAAAAGTCGCGGTGATCGATGCGACTGGTCAGGTGGTAGACCACGGCGCTATTTTTCCAACGCCGCCGCAAAATCGTATTCAGGAAGCCGAAGCGGTTCTGCTGCATTTGTGCAAAAAACACAACATCGGCTTGATCGCCATTGGCAACGGCACTGCCAGTCGCGAAACCGATAAATTTGTTGGCGACTTTTTAAAACGCCATAAAGATTTGAAAGTGCAAAAAGTCATGGTGAACGAGTCCGGTGCGTCGGTTTACTCCGCCTCGGAATTCGCTGCCAAAGAATTTCCGGATTTGGATGTCACCATTCGCGGGGCGATTTCCATCGCGCGGCGGTTGCAGGACCCACTGGCGGAATTGGTAAAAATCGAACCCAAATCCATCGGCGTCGGCCAGTATCAACACGATGTATCGCAAACCCGTCTTGGCAAAGCGCTGGATGCGGTAATCGAAGACTGCGTAAACGCGGTAGGTGTGGAAGTGAATACGGCATCCGTGCCTTTGTTGGCGCGTGTGGCCGGTTTAAACCAGACCATCGCCAGCAATATTGTGGAATTCCGCAATAAAAATGGTGCGCTGAAAAGCCGTCGCCAATTGCTGGAAATTCCACGCTTGGGGGCAAAGGCGTTTGAACAGGCCGCAGGCTTTTTGCGCATCGCCAACGGTGAAAACCCGCTGGACGCATCTGCAGTGCACCCGGAATCCTATTCTGTGGTGGAAAAAATCGCGCAGAAAAGCGGGCGTGAAATCAAACAATTAATCGGTGACACCAGCTTTTTGCGCGCGTTGAAACCGCAGGAATTTGTCGATGAAAAATTCGGCCTGCCAACCGTGACCGATATCATCAAAGAGTTGGACAAACCCGGCCGCGACCCGCGTCCGGAATTTAAAACCGCACAATTCCAGGAAGGTGTCGAAACCATTAAAGATTTGGTGCCCGGCATGATTCTGGAAGGTACGGTAACCAACGTTACTAATTTCGGCGCGTTTGTGGATGTGGGGGTGCATCAGGACGGTTTAGTGCATATATCCGCGTTGTCGGAAAATTTCGTCAAGGATCCGCATTCCGTGGTTAAAGCGGGCGATATTGTTCGGGTAAAAATCATGGAAGTGGATGTGCAGCGTAAACGCATTGCCATGTCCATGCGATTGAGTGACGAGCCGGGACAAAATCGCACCGCGACATCAGCTGATCCCGCATCGAAAAAACGTGCACCACAAAATCGTGAATTTAAAGCGGATGTAAAACAAGGAACTATGGCTGCACTTTTTGAGCAAGCCATGAAGAAAAAATAGTAATATTTTTCGCGCAACGCAACGCGCTCGAAAGATCATATTGTCTTATTAATTAGACGACAATAAAACTGCCCGGCTTCGCTCTGGGCAGTGATTTTCCCACAGATTTTCCGCATTTTTCTGCATTATTTTTCTAATCGCTGTGTAACTGAGAACGGCGTCATCGTTTCACTATCTTCTCTGCGTTAGTTTAATCTGGTTTTTTTTGGAGTGAATTCTGCTTATACGGCGGAGCGCTCAAGAAGTCGTTAAAAACTCAAGAGGTCGTAAAAAAGAAACATCCAGACATCCTAAGAAGCGTGCGTTGATGTTATTGCCGTTGCTTCAAAGGTTCATCAAAAAAGCGGGGGATGTATTATGAATATCGACTACAAATCGCAAGTCGCAAGTCTGAGTAAAGCCAGTATTGCTTTGGTTCTGGCTGCTGCGTTGGCTGCTTGCGGTAGTAATGGTGACGGTTCCAGTAGTTCAAGCAGTAGTAGTTCCAGCTCTAGCAGTTCAAGCAGTGCATCGTCATCCAGTTCTTCATCGAGCAGTTCGTCTTCAAACAGTTCTTCAGCGAGTAGCTCCTCTTCCAGTTCCAGCTCGAGTGGTGTCCCTGATCCTTCTGGTCCTCCGGTGAGCACAGGTCCGGCCAACGCGCCCTACAGTCCGGCATTCCCAGGGCAAACTCGTGTACCGGAAGTACGATCGGATTTTTCTCTCGCTACACAAGTGGTGACCGAAGACTTGTCTAGCCCTTGGGGTATGACGGAATTGCCGGACGGTCGCTTCATCATTACCCAGCGCGGCGGCACAATTGTGATCGTCACCCGTGAAGGCCAGACCTCTGCGGTGGGAGGTCTGCCCACTGTGTACTTCAACGGGCAGGGAGGCTTGCTGGATATCGCCCTCGATCCTGACTTTGCCAACAATCGGCTGGTGTATTTCAGTTATGCCGAAAGCCGCAATGGCGCCAATGGCACCACGGTTGCGCGCGGGCGTTTGGCCGATAATGAGAGCAGCCTGGAAAACGTGACGGTGATTTTCCGCCAAGTGCCGGAGTGGAATTCCAGCCTGCACTACGGCTCGCGTTTGGCGTTTGATCGCAACGGCCTGCTGTATATCACCCTGGGCGAGCGCTCCGATCCGCAACCGCGCCAACAGGCGCAGGATCTCAACTCATTGCTTGGCAAAGTGGTGCGCATTCATCCGGATGGCTCCATCCCTGAAGACAATCCATTTGTAGGTCAGGCCAACCGGCGCGGAGAAATCTGGTCCTACGGTCACCGCAACGTGCAAAGCGCAGCGATTCACCCGGTTAGCGGCGATTTGTGGACAGTTGAGCACGGCCCGCGCGGCGGCGACGAACTCAACCGCCCAGAGGCGGGTAAAAACTATGGCTGGCCGATCATTACCTACGGTATTGATTACAGCGGCGTGCCAATTGGTTCGGGTATTACTCAGCAAGCAGGCATGGAGCAGCCGGTTTACTACTGGGACCCGGTGATAGCGCCGTCCGGAGCCACTTTCTACGAAGGCGAAATGTTCCCGGAGTGGCAGCACAATCTGTTGATCAGCTCGCTCACTCCGGGCGGCGTGGTACGCCTTATGTTCAATGGCAATCGTGTCGTGGGTGAAGAGCGCTTCCTACGCAGCTTCGGCCGCATAAGGGACATAGAGGTCACATCCGACGGCGCTTTCTGGCTGATCAACGACAATGGCCAGTTGGTGCGGGTGTCGCGGGGCGATTAAATGAACGGGCGGCTATCTGGCCGCCTTTTTTATGTTGCGATCAGATGGCCCTCACCCCGGCCCTCTCCCGGAGGGAAAAGGGGAGTAAGCGGTGCAAACCGGCAACATAGGTAACAAAACAAACCGGCCACATGGGTAACACTTTGGACCGGTTCATCGGCACAATCCCTCTCATTTTGAGAAGGGACGTGATGGCAGCACGCTCTCGCCCCCTCTCCCTCCGGGAGAGGGCTGGGTGAGGGGCCTTCCAAAAAACAAAACGCCCGATAGGTTACATCGGGCGTTGAGTAGATTCCTTTCCAGTCGGGAAAGAAATTAAGCCGCCAATTCCAGAATTTTGCGTGAATCTTCCGGTGTAATGTCGCCGTGTTCGCCCAGCGCCACGTAATTGTGTTTCACCAGCATATTCACCAATTTTGGGATGGACTCGCGCGGCACGCCGTAGCTGCTCAGTGTGGTCGGGTTGCCCATGGACTCGAAAAACTGTTTGGTCGCGGCAATGGCGCCGTCGATGATGGCGTCGTCGGAGCCTTGCAGATTCCAGACGCGTTTACCGTACTGAATCAGCTTTTCGCGTTTCTGCGCGCGTTTGTGTTGCATAACGGCGGGCAGCACGATTGCCAGGGTCTGAGCGTGATCCAGACCGTGCATAGCGGTGAGTTCGTGGCCGATCATATGGGTCGCCCAATCCTGTGGTACGCCTACGCCGATCAAACCGTTTAGCGCCAGAGTTGCTGCCCACATGACGTTGGCGCGCACGCCGTAGTCGCGCGGATTTTCCAGAGCTTTGGGGCCTTCTTCGATCAGCGTCAGCAGCAGACCTTCAGCGATGCGGTCTTGGACCTTGGCGTTGACCGGATAGGTCATGTACTGCTCCATGATATGAACGAACGCGTCCACTACACCGTTGGCGATCTGGCGCGGCGGCAACGAGTAGGTGGTGGTCGGGTCGAGAATGGCGAATTGGGGATAAACCAGCGGGCTGCCAAAGCCGAGTTTTTCTTTGGTCGCTTCTTTGGTGATGACCGCGTTACCGTTGCTCTCGGTACCGGTCGCGGGCAGGGTCAGCACACAACCGAGGGGAGTAGCGCGGTGGACCGGCGCATTCTTGGCGAGGATGTCCCAGGGATCGCCTTCAAAATGCATGGCTGCGGCGATCAGTTTGGTGCCGTCGACCACGCTACCGCCGCCGACTGCCAATAGGAAATCCACTTCCCGCTCTTTTGCCAGTTCAGTTGCCTGCATCAGGGTTTCGTAATGCGGGTTGGGTTGGATACCGCCGAACTCAAACCAGGTTCGACCTTGTAAGGCACTGACGACCTGATCATAAACGCCATTTTTGATAATCGAGCCGCCGCCGTAGGTCAGCAAAACCCGCGCATTTTTCGGCAGCAGATTTTTCAGCTCTTGAATCTGCCCTTCGCCAAACGCAATTTTGGTTGGGTTGGAAAAAATAAAATTGTTCATGGAATCTCCGTCGTGCGGTTAATCGTTATCCCAGCGGGTCGGTTTTGGATTTCGTTCTTCGAATTGGACCTGATGCCAGTAGGGATAAATTGGGGTTTTGAAGCTCGCCCGGTCGAGCAGAGCAATTTGTTCAGCCGTCAATTTCCAGCCGACGGCGCCGAGGTTGTCTTGCAGTTGTTGTTCGTTGCGCGCACCGATTACCAGGTTGACTACGCTGGGTCGTTGCAACAGCCAGTTGAGTGCAACCTGCGCAACAGTTTTACCGGTTTCCTGGGCGACTTGATCCAGGGCATCGACAACGTTGTAGAGATATTCGTCGTCGATCGGAGGACCACCGACGGCGCCGCCTTTTTGCAAACGCCCTTCCGGCAGAGGTTGACCGCGGCGGATTTTACCCGTCAGCCGGCCCCAGCCGAGCGGACTCCACACCATGGTGCCGACACCTTGATCCAAGGCGAGCTGCATCAATTCCCACTCGTAATCACGGCCCACCAAAGAATAATAGCCCTGATACACCACATATCGAGCGAGACCGTATTTTTCTGACGTCGCCAGCGACTTCATCAGCTGCCAACCGGAAAAATTGGACGCTCCTATATAGCCGATTTTGCCGCTGGTAATCAGATCGTCCAAAGCGCGCAGCGTTTCTTCCACTGGCGTCAGCGCGTCGAAGGCGTGCATAAAATAAATATCGATATGGTCCGTGCCCAAACGCCGCAAGCTTGCCTCACAGGCGCGAATCAACGCGAATCAAATGGTAGCGCGATGACCCTTTATCGTTCGGGCCAGGGCCGGTAGGAAAAGTGGCCTTGGTGGAAATAATAGCTTGGTCGCGTCGCCCTTTTAGCGCTTCGCCAAGAATCTGCTCGGAAAGTCCGTCGTCGTAAGTGTTGGCCGTATCAAAAAAATTAACGCCCGCTTCCAGGCACAGGCTCACCATGCGCGATGCCTGCTCCACCCCGGTATTACCCCAGGTTTTGAAAAACTCCGACTTGCCGCCGAAGGTTGCGGTGCCAAGGCTGAGAACGGGAACTTTGAGACCAGAACGTCCTAATAACCGGTATTCCATAGAGATACCCCCCAAATGACGTGGTTGGAATGTGTCGGCGATTATGGGGGTGTTGGCGTCGGGATTAAAGAGGTGTTTGCCGTGGGCTTATCAATAGGATTTGTAGGGTTTTGCCCGGCCGGTTTACAAATTCGCGTCACAAAAAAAGAGACTTCGTTGGAAGCCTCTTTTTTAGTATGAACTTTTTTATTATTAATGTTTGCGTGCGTCGCGCACGGCTTCTTTGGCATCACCGTAGGCTTTTTGAGTTTTGCCTTCAGCTTGTTTGCCCGCGCCTTTTAATTGATGTTCGCTGCTTCCAGTGGCTTCGCCAATTTTACGTTGG
The DNA here is from genome assembly GCF_014336955.1 of Saccharophagus sp. K07. Classification (GTDB taxonomy): domain Bacteria; phylum Pseudomonadota; class Gammaproteobacteria; order Pseudomonadales; family Cellvibrionaceae; genus UBA5868. Next base: position 240,884 of record NZ_QRAI01000004.1, read on the forward strand.
GTTTTGCCAACTGCATCTTTAACGCCGCCTTTTACTTGGTCTTTGTTCATATCGCAATCCTCGTTTCAGTTTTATCGTTAAGTGATTTATTGCCGATAACCAAAGCGATTAATCACCTCGTACAACTATGACAGGCTCGCTAAAGTGCGGTTCATATTTTTATTTAAAATTTAGAAATAATTTTTATTTTGTATTTTTTACATATTTTATTTAATGAAATTGAATTTTTTGGAAGTTATTTTCTGCTTATTTTTCACTGTATGTGGTGGCGCACAGAGGGCGGAATGATTGACCTTTCCAGTGTTGCACTGGATACTCGCAAGCTTTCTCTCGACAAGAAGGATTTGGCTGCATGATGCGTTATTTGGCGTCTCGTCTCCGTGGCACCGCGAGTGTCGGACCCGGCACTCCACCTTCCAATCTTCTCGGTTTTTATTGGCATTACGTCAAGCAGACCAAATTCTGGTTCGGTGCCGTGATTGTGACCGTGCTTCTGGTTGCGCTGGCCGATATGGTCATTCCAGTGATGATCGGGCAGATCACCGCGTTGGTTCAGGAAGCGGAGCCTGTATCTGCATTACGAGAGCGTTGGCCATTGCTATTGCTGCTGATGGTGGTGATCTTGATTGTGCGGCCTTTGATACAGATGGCGGATACGGCGATTCGTCACGTGGTGGTTGTACCGGGTACCACGAGCCTTATACGCTGGCAAGCGCATTGGCATGTGGTGCGCCAGAGCTGGCCATTTTTTCAGAATGATTTTGCCGGCCGCATCGCCAACCGCGTAATGCAAACCGCCAATGCGGTGCGCGACAGCGTTATGGCCAGCATACGCGCAGGATTATTTATTGCGACTTACGGTATCAGTTCACTGGTGGTGATGTTTGTCGGTGATTGGCGTTTGGCGCTGCCGACCGGTTTATGGATGATTGGCTACGTCTGTTTTTTGCGTTTTTTTATTCCGCGTCTGCTCAAGCTCGCCAAAGTTGGTTCAGAACAGCGCTCGATTGTGATGGCGCGTGTGGTGGATAGTTATACCAATATTCTGACGTTGAAATTATTTGCCCGTGCTGAGGATGAAGATGCGCACGTGCGCGACGCTATCGATAGTCATCAGGACGCCATAGCCGCGCATATGACGATGATGAGTTATTACTTGTTTATGCTCAGTGCGATGAATGCATTGTTGATTACAGGTACCGCAGTCATCGGCGTTTATTTATGGGTAAATGGCAGTGTCAGCGCAGCGCTCGTGGCAACTGCGGTTCCGCTCGCCTGGCAAATTGCCAATATGTCCGGTTGGGTGTCATTTGAGATTGCCGGAATTTTTGAAAACATTGGCACCGTGCAGGAAGGTATGCAAAGTATCGCGGTGCCCCTGACTTTGTTGGATTCGCCCAACGCAAAAGATCTTAAAGTGACGCGCGGTGAAATTTGTTTTTCCTCCGTCGATTTTGCCTACAACGCATCAACCAAAGTGCTGGATAAATTTGATCTGCGCGTCAAACCGGGCGAGCGCGTCGGTATTGTCGGCCGCTCCGGCGCGGGTAAATCCACGCTGATTAATTTGTTGTTGCGCTTTTACGATATTAATTCCGGCTCTATTACCATCGACGGGCAGGATTTGCGCGATATAACGCAGGAAAGTTTGCGTGCGGCAATAGGAGTGGTTACGCAGGATACGTCGCTGTTGCACCGCTCTATCGCCGATAACATCCGTTACGGCAGGCCGCGCGCTACTAATGAAGAAGTGGAAGCGGCCGCGCGCAAAGCGCAGGCGCACGAATTTATTGTCGGTCTGGTGGATTGGCACGGACGCAAGGGCTATGACGCCCATGTGGGCGAGCGCGGCGTGAAATTATCCGGCGGCCAGCGCCAGCGCGTTGCGATTGCGCGCGTGATTTTAAAAGATGCGCCGATTCTGGTATTGGATGAAGCCACCTCCGCCCTCGACAGCGAAATCGAAGTGGCTATTCAGGAACAGCTAATCGATTTGATGGAAGGCAAAACCGTTCTTGCCATTGCCCATCGTTTATCGACCATCGCGCGTATGGACCGGCTGATCGTGCTCGACCGCGGACGTATCGTCGAGCAGGGAACCCATGCGGAACTGTTGGCGCTGAACGGCCACTATGCGGCTCTCTGGCGCCATCAATCGGGTGGGTTTTTGCCTGAAGATCTGCCTGAAGATTAATTCGCCAATATTGCGCAATAAAACCGCCAGCAAACATGCAATCCGGAATTGGTGCGCATGTAGTACAGCTCGTTAAAGTCGTCGACGCTGTAAAAATCTTTTGGCTGGTCGGTGCCGTGGAACACGGCAAAATTCATGTCCTGCTCCTCATTTTTGGCGATATGCCAAAAGCGCGGTAATTGTTCCGGCAGGGAAATCGCCAATACGGAATCATCGAACAACGCATCAATGCCGGCGCCGTCATCGGTGCTGCTACCGGAATCGGCGAAGCGGGAAACGGTGCTTAATTGTTGATTGTCGTTCAGCACGGATAACGAAAATTCATCCCCCTCACGGCCGAGCATATAAATGCGATTACCAATCTGCCGCACTGTAATGGGCGAATAATTAGCTGGTACATTCAGTGTGCGTTTTTCGCTTACATTGCCGCTTTGCGAATCCATAAATTGCAATGCGTATTTATTGGCTTCGCGCACCAATAACAGCAATTGATCGCTGCCGCGGAAAAAATTGCCATCGATAATTTGTCCGCTCAGCCGTTTGCTCGCGCCACCATCTAATGCAACCAACTCAAAAATATCCTGCGCTGCTGAATTGGCATTTAACTGGCGATAACGCAACAGCGCCTGGGTTCCCGCAGTATTAAAACGCGCATGCACAACCCCATAATCACCGGGTTTGGTCAGTGTCGGCTGATAGCTGCGAATGGTTTTAACACCGCTGCGCAAATCCATATCCACTAAACGGCTGGGCTCTTTTGTGGTGGCGAGGGCGCGTGCGCCGTCATGGGCGACCCAAATTCCGGAAAATCCGTTGCTGGAAGAGCCGATCCCCGCAGAGGAATCAAATACAACCGTGCGCTCGCCAGTGTTGGTGTCCACGGAAATTACGCGCGCGCCGCTGGTGGTCAGCAAAATTCCGCGTGTGTGATCCAATGCCAAAGTGGTGGGCGACAATAATTCCGCGCCACTCCCATCAAAGGCGGAATAATTGCCGGTGCTGAGATCGAGTTTGCCGATTTGATGAGTTTCACTGGCGGCGATATAGAGCAGATTATTGTCGTAAACCAAATGGCCGATACGTTTGCCCGGCAATTTCACATTCGCGCTGGTCGCGGTTTCTCCCGGCGTTAATACCTCCACGCCCGCGCCGTTTTGCGGTGCTAAAAACAGGCGTCGGCCCATATCGTCATAGGCGAGCTGCACAGGATCACTGGTCGAGAAAGCACTGGCGTATTGAATCTCCTGCACAAAGCCGGTCATGGAATCTATTTGCGCGTAACGGCCAGCAGTGGCGGCAAACAGAGTGCTGTTCAGATGATCGTAGACCAATGAGCCTTTGGGCTGACGCACTACCTCACTGTCCAGATTGTCGCGAATAGGAAATACGCTTTCGACCGCTGAGCCAAGGCGGAAAAGGGTGTTGGGCGTAGTGAACAGGCTGCTGCCGGTCATAGGGTCGTAGGCAAAGTCGCGAGGTTGCGGCGCTTCTCCGGTCCAGGGGTAGCGCTTCTGCGAGGTTCCTGTTGTGGGGTCTATCACCAGGGCTTCCAGGCGCTGCGGGTGCGGCACCACGATCTGGTTATTCATACCGTCGTAAATCAAGTACGAATGGTCGCTGATCACGTGCTTGTGCCGAATGGGAATGAATTTGCGCTCCAGCACCTCCTCGCCGCGCCAGAACACCATCTCCACCTCGAGTTCTGTGTCAGTACCGGCTTTTTCCAGGTTGATGGAACCGCTCCAGGTCATGCGCGAAGCCGAAGCCGGGTTCATAATCTCGCCGTCGACTATGACCTGGAAGCGTTCGGGATAGTCGTATTCCACCCACAGTGCAATGGGCAGACGGCTATAGCGCTCCAGCTCCAATACGGTGTTGGGTAGGGGGGAGAGCACTTCGTAGGCGAAGGCGACGTTGTTGACCTGTACCGTCAGCGGCTGGCGTGCCTCTGCGCCGCGGCTGTCTTTCGCGATGATGGTCAGCTCGTAACGATTGTCCTTGTCGGCATCCAGCGGCTCCTCAAAGTTGGGGGGCGAAACAAAACGCAGCGCTCCGCTGTGGCGATCCAGCACAAAATACTCAGCATCCTCGCCTGCCAGCTCAAATTCGACCGCGTGACCATCGGCATCGCGAGCCCGCGCGGTAAAAAACACGGACTTGTGGTTTTCATCCACTTCCACGAAAGTGCCGCTCGTCAATTCCGGCGGCGTGTTTACGCTTCTGTCTTTGTTATCGCCACAGGCAGACAAGGCCGAGGCGGCAATGACCGAGAGGAAAAAAGCACGATTACGCATGGAGCCCAGTACCATCACACAATAACAGCGGGAGCATAGCAGCCTACAAATTCAAACGCTCGTGTCAATTTCACGTTTGAGCGGGGGCGGCGAACAGCGCTGGATTCCGCACTTTATGAGTAATAGCCGACGACTAACCGAATAATAGAGAAAGTGATGCTAAAACAGCCATCCGTAATCCTGAGTGCAGGATTGATTTCCATTGCCGCCATTATCGCCTTTGTAAATTGGCTTCCACTTGTTTTGTTAATGCTATTGCCGCTTTTTGCTGCGGGTTTATATCGTGTGGCCCAGCATAAATCCGGTTGGTTGGATGGGGTATTGTGGGTGGCGACTCTGTTGCTGGGATTTTTTATTGCGATTTATCGGCCCGCCGGATTTTCCTATCCGCCAATATGGCAGTTTGAATCCCTCAGCAACTTTACTTTGTATTTGAATAGCGCCAAGGCAATTGGTGGTTATCTGGTGCTGGTTTGGTTGATTAGGGCACGAGCTCAGTCGCCCAGTCTGGCATTATTGCCGTCGCTGCTGATTGCATGTGCTGGAATTGCGCTGGTGATTTCTGCAGGAATGGGATGTGGGCTGGCATTTGCTCCGAAACTGCCGGAAGGATTTGTTTATTTTATCTTGCTCAATTTATTGGTAACCGTGGTGGCGGAGGAGGCTTTTTTTCGCTTGTTGTTGCAAAACCGCCTTGTCCATATGATGGGAAATTCGCGAGCTGCAATCCTTGCGGCTTTAGGTATTACAGCACTTATGTTTGCGCTTGCGCATACAACCATTATTGGCCCGGCATTTTTCCTATTTTTATTCGCCGGCTTTGTTTACGGTCTGGTCTACACCATCACAAAACGATTTTCCATGGCGTTGGTTGTGCATTTCGGCACGAACCTGAGTCATTTTTTGTTATTGGAATATCCCCTGCCGGCGCGGCTACTGAACTTTTAGGCATCCCCGGGCGGATTTTTTGTAAACCAGTCGACAATCATCGGCATTTGCGGCTCAAAAGGGCCGGGAATGGACAGGTTGAGAACTCCTGCGCGGGCGTCGGTGCGGTTTTCAAAATCATGGATCATGCCGCCCGGCGCCAGCACAAAAGAACCTTTTGGCGCATCGTTCCATTGCTCGCCCAATAAAAACGTCATAGTGCCTTCAATGACAAAAAATACATCGTCTTCCGGATGGGAATGTGCACCTGGGCCTTTGGTATGAGGCTCCAGCCACCATTCGGAAATGGAATAGCACGAATCTGTCTCGGCTTCATCGGCTTTAAATACTGCGCTTATGCGCCCCATGGAATATAAGCGTCCTGCACCGGGCGCGAGGATAATGGGTTTGCGTTGCATTAAATAATCTCCCTACCAGTTTTCCAAATCGGGCAAATGATTGGCGACATCCAAATAAGTTTTGGAATTTTCCAGAATTTCCACCACCTGCGGTAAAGGCTCTGGCCAATAACCCGGAATATCCGCTTCGCCTTCACTGATAATGGCAAAGGCCAATTGTTCCTGCGGTGGGCAAAATTCTGCGCTTACACCCGGTTTATTGCCGCGCGCATCTATGCGATACCAGCCGTGATTTTCTAAATAAATGGCGTTAAGACCGTGCAAACAAAATGGTGGTTTATCGTTGGCGATGGTCAATCGCTGATAACAGAGCGCTGCGGGAATATTGTTGGCGCGCAACAGCGCTGCCAATAAATGGCTTTTGGCATAACAAAAGCCTGTGCCGTATTTCAGTACGTCGGATGCGCGGCAGGTTACCGGGTTCATTTGATAGTCCCAGCTGTGCTTGATTTTATCGCGCACAAATGTAAAACAATTTTTGCCAATTTCTTCTGGCGTGTCGCAGCCACTGGCAAGCTCGGCGGCGAGGTTCATGATGTCCGGATGTTGCCAATCAATATAGTGGCTTGGCTGAAGAAATTTTTTGTCGACGGTCATTTATCTGGCTCAAAAAATAATGCGATTTATCTGATAGATCTAAAGGTAACAAAGCGAACCTGGTTTAAAGCCTGAATGTCATGTGACAAAGCCCTCAATTTTTCACCAGTAACGTTGTTTTAGGCGACATTCCGTTTACTATCTGATCAGTTCAAGGGGTCGTTCAGGCCTTGCAGTCGGGTTAGGTTTTACCGTTGGATGTTGTATGAAGTTGTGGATGATAGGCCTTTTTGTTGCTGTATGCCTTACCGGCTGCTCTGCGCAAGCGCCATCCACTATTGATGCGGATCTGCAAAGTTCTTCTACGCCCAATCAGGGCAAACCCAGTTCTTCTGAATGGCCGTATTTTGACTGGGATTCCCTGGGTGACCGGCCCGTTTCTTATAGCCGCAATCTTTGGGTCGAGGCAGGCACAAAACAATATAGCGACGAAAATCTGCTAGTGACGCTGAAAGGAGATGCGCACTCCAATAATCAATATGACATTGCACAGGTGCGCTGGTGGCAGCATTCCGGGCCGGCGGCATTCATCATTAATCCCAATCAGCTGAAAACCCAGGTTCTGCTGCCGCAGGTAGCACAGCCCACTACCGCCGTTTTTCGTTTTGCTGCGATTAATTCCAATGGTGAGGTCAATTCCGACCAGGTCAGCGTGGTGATTCAGCCGGTGGCATCGCCGGTAAAAGTTACCGCCAGCGGCATGTTGGAAGAGGAAGCCGCAATAGAATTTATGATTACCCTTGCGCAACCCGCACAGGAGGTAGTGACATTTAGTTATTTTACCGAGGACGGCACGGCGACGGCGGGAGAGGATTATCTCAGTGTCAGCGGTATTGTGAGTTTTCAACCTGGCCAAGTTCAGAAAACGATTGGCATCCAGGTATTGCAAGATAATAAAGAAGAAAATACCGAGTACTTTTATCTTCATTTAAATGGCGAAATCGCTGGCAAAAAAATCGATGTGAAACGAGTCGGCCTAATTGTTGATCCGCACTCAACGCGCAACTTTTTGTCCAGCATTCCGTACGAAAAGGATATTTCTCCCCGTATTGCAGAATCCCTTCCTGCTCTCGATGGTTTACCGAGACTGCTTTTGCAGACGGAAAATGGTGCTGATGTTCGCCTGTTGGTAGAAGATCCCTGTGGGAATATGGTGATGGCGGAGGGTGGGCAACCTACCTGCCAGGGATTTCGCCCAAATACGCAAAAAGGCCTGTTGCCAGAAAATGTGTTTTATTCTGCTTATCAGAATATTGCGTGGAATTCCGGTGCAGCTAAAGGTGACTACAAGGTTTTTCTGGAACACCTTGCCGGTGCCGCCGTGGAATATAAGTTGTTCGTATTCGGCGTGGAGAGCACCAAGGAATTTAGCGGCGTCATAGCCAATGGTGAGCGTATCGACATCATTCAGCTATGGCATGAGGGATCCATTCCGGCTGGCGGCAATCGGGTGATGGGCAATTTGGTCAATGCTACAAATGCCCAACCGATTGAACAGGCAAAAGTGCGATTTTTGCAGGATGGCAACGAAATTCTCGGTGCCTATCTCCAAGCGAATTTCGATATTTCGTTACCGGAGGGCGATTACCTTATGGAGGTTGAAGCGGAAGGTTATTTGCTTTGGTTGCGTGAAATTACCATCGAGCAGCACCAGCCGCTTAATTTGCAAATCAGCCTGTCACCTACGCTGGTCAGCGGCAGTGAAACCGCACGCATTGTGCTGAGTTGGGGCGAACATCCCGGGGATCTGGATTCTCATTTGTTGGGCTTTGGCGAATCCATGCTGCATGTGTCCTATCGCGCTATGCGAGCCGATGGTGCGAGGTTGGATGTGGATGACACAGACGCCTTTGGACCAGAGACCATTACCATAGAATCCTGGAACCGCGCTCTGTATCGCTATTATGTGGTGGATTTTTCCAATCAGAATTATTCGACCAGTAGCGCGCTTGCCAATTCCAATGCCGTGGTGCAGCTCTATATTGGCAACGAACCTGTGCAGGCGTTTGAAGTTCCGCAAGAGCCCGGCGTTATCTGGCATGTATTCGATTATCGGCCTGCGACGAATGAGCTGACATTGGTCAATAAAATGGTCGCCGATGAAACCGATCTGCTGCAGGAATAAGGATTACTTTTCTGCTGGATGTGTGGTGAATTCGACGGTTTTGGCCGTTGGTTCTGGTTAATCTGGCCTTTTGGCGTTAATCAGCCGAGGCCTATCTATGAAAGCACGACCGGAATACGTATGGGAAAAGTTCTTTCAGGAACCGCGGGAACTTATCTGGCGGATGTGGACAGATGCTGCGCTTTTTTCCGCTTGGTACGGCCCCAACGTCGAAACCGTGGTTCATGAAATGCGCGCGGAAAAAGGTGGTGTTGCGCACATCGAAATGAAATGGGGCGATAGCGCCAGTCAGTATCAAAAATTCGAATACCTCGAGGTACAACCGCAGCAAAAATTAATTTGGCTGCAATCTGCGACCGATAGTGAGTGGAATAGCCTCTACACTTCCAATTGGCCAAAAATCTTACTGGCGACTTTGGATTTCCATAAAGAGGCAGGAAAAGATTGTCTGCATTTCACTTGGTCGCCTTATGGAGATGCAAGCGATATGGAAATCGATAATTTTAAAAAGGCCCGCCTGGATATGGACGCAGGTTGGAAAGCTGCGTTGGCGTTATTTGATGAGGTGCTGAAAAATTCGTTGACAGTTGTGGAACTGTAAGCGGCGGATGACCACACTCCCAATAGTACTGCTGCGAAGTGTGGTCGGAGTGATAATTTATTTCACGCCCAATATTTCGTGATAATCCTTGCGAACCTTGCCCATTTGAGCCAGAAGGGATTTGGCCTCTTCCAGATTGCCAGCCGCTACGGCTTGTTCCAGCAGCGAGATTAATTTCGTTAATTTTTGCATGCCTTCATCAAAGGACACTTGGTCTTCCGCTTTTACCTTTTGTACTTTCGCAATTTCCACTGCTTTAACAAAGGTCATCAGTTGGGCTTGGATAGTGGCTAAATCATTGGCTTCGCGCATGGTCTTGAAGGGTTCCTTCATATCTTCCATCGCATCGTGCAATTCGTTGGAGCGCGAACAGCCGGTGAGCGCGACGAGTAAGGCCAGGCACGGCAAAAAACGTTTCATGGTATCTCCTAAAAATTACTAATGTCTCGCCGCCGAATGTAGGCGGGCAGCGTCAATTGACGCAGACCCGGCAAGCTAACTGTCCCGCCCATAAGCGTCAAGCACACTTTATCGCTTTTGAAGAATAGGTCGCCGGCGTCTATCTTTGATTGATCTATATCATGAAGTTTTTATTCCCAGATGCATTGCTTCCGGTTACATCATAGAAGGAGAGGACCTTGATCCAGCGCTGGCTCGGTCTTCTGTGCCAACTGCTGCCTGGTGTGTCAGGCGCAGTGGTGACTCGCAGGGACGGCAGTTTATGGGCCTCCTGGCCGGAAGGATTGGAGCCGGAGCCTCTGCGCGCCTTTTGCGCTCAGGTGGAAGACGTCAATTCAGAAGCCGGTAACGATGGGCTGACGCGCTTGGCTATGCCCTTGTACAGCGGCAAATTGCATGTGGGGGCGGTCGCTGTGGAACTGCCGCTCCGGGCGGACCAGCGCAGTACCACGGAGCTGCTGTTGCGTTGGTCCCAGGCATGGCTGGAATTGCTGAGCGAAAACCTGCGGGAATCACAGCGCGGCCTGGAAAAAGTGTTGCGCGTGGTAGAGCAGGGCAGTCGCTTTGCCAGCGTCAGCGAAAATGCCACTGCGCTTGCCACAGCACTGGCGGAAGAGATGCATGTGGCGCGGGTTCTGGTTGCCTTGCATTGGCGCGGCAAGGTGCGCGTGGCAGGCGTATCCGGTACGCCGACCTTTGATCACCGCAGTGACATGTTTGCCTTGCTGGAAAAGGATTTAAATTCCGCACACGAAATTCCCTCCGATAGCGAATACCGCCGCTGGCTGGCAACGCGCAATCCACCGCTGGATGCCATATCACTGCCGTTGGCAGACGGCTGTATGGTTTTGCTGTTCCCGCCGGAGCAACCGCCGAGCAACGCGATAAAAGCGCAATGCCGGCAAATTTCCCGTTTAATTGGTCCTTTATTGCAGAGTCAAAACGAGGCGCGCCAGGGATTTTTCTGGCGCTGGCAGACGCGGTTTAAAAAATGGTGCAATGAGGCAAGTGCGCGCAAAAAAACTCTGGCTTTCAGTGCAGGAGCTCTGCTGTTGCTGGCCTTTTTATGTTTTCCCGGCACTCATCGCGTCACCGCCAATGCAGCACTGGAAGGCAAAATTCAACGCGCTGTAGTGGTGCCGGAAGACGGTTATTTGCAGGAAGCCGCTATCAAAGCAGGAGAAGTGATTCAAGCAGGCCAAGTATTGGCGCAGCTGGACAATAAAAGCATTCAGTTGGAAATTCAGCGCTGGCAAGCGGAAAAGCAGGAATACGAGCGCCAGTACAATCGCGAGTTAACCGCATTGAATCCGGTGGAAATGCGCATTGCCAAAGCCAAAATTGCCCAAGCGGAAGCGCAATTGAATTTATATCGCGAACGTTTGCAGCGCGTGCGCATTACTTCGCCTATCGACGGTGTGATAATTAAAGGCGATTTAAGTCGCGCTATAGGATCGCCAGTGCAACGCGGGCAGGTGTTATACGAAATTGCGCCGCTCGATGCCTTTAAATTGGTGATTCAGGTTGCGCAAAAAAATATCCGTTATGTGCAGGAAGGGCAGAGCGGCCATGTGGTCCTGTCCGCACTGCCACACGACAGCATTCCATTTTCCGTCACTTCCGTCGCATCGGTTTACAGCGAGCGCGATAAAGATATCGTCTATCGCGTGGAAGCGGAAATCACCGGGCAATTTCCCAGCTTGCGCCCCGGCATGAGCGGCTACGCCAAAATCGAAACCGGTAAAAAACCTTATGCGTGGTTGGTGGTACATCCACTTTGGGATTGGCTGGTATTGAAACTCTGGCGGTTTTGATCGTGCTGCATATGCAACTCTCCACTGCGCGCGACGACGAACTTTGGCTGGCATTGCAAAATACCCGTCTGCGGCTGGCCAGTCAGGTGGAATTCAGTGAACAAATCCAGCGCGGCCAAGCATGGGTGGTGATTCACGATCCGGTGCGCAATCTGTTTTATAAAACCACGCCGGAAGTGCAGAAACTACTGATCAGTCTGGATGGCGAGCGCACGCTCGCGCAAATATTGGCGCAGCAACCGGAGCTGGCACAGCTGATGCGCGAACGCTCACCGGCGATGCGCACTATTGCCCAATTGCTCGAAGCCGGTTTATTGCAAGGCGATTTCAATTACGACTACGGCGAGGATATCGCCAAGCACAGGGAAAAAAAGCGCGCCCTCGGGCGTATGCGCTGGCAGCGGCCCTGGATGCTGAAATTGCCTTTGTTTAATCCGGACACACAATTGACCTGGCTGTATCAGAAGACGCGCTTTATCTGGTCGCGCGCGGGTTTTGTGGTTTGGGGCATTACGGTTCTTATAGCGGCAATATTGCTGGTGGATTATTTTCCGCATCTACAGCAATTCTGGTCCGCGCGGTTTTTGGACCCGCTGAATCTCGCCTTATTGATTGTGGTTTATCCCTGCCTGAAAGCCCTGCATGAACTGGCGCATGGCCTTACCACCAAAAAATGGGGTGGGCAGGTTTACGAAGTTGGGGTGATGTTGCTGGTATTTATGCCGGTTCCCTACGTAGATGCGTCAGCCAGTACACGTTTTTCAGACAAAAAACAGCGCATGCTGGTCGCCGCCAGCGGTGTGATGACGGAATTATTTTGTGCCGCTGTGGCATTTTTTGTCTGGCTTGGCAGCGACACCCTATGGGTGCGCGATATCTGCATGAACATCATGATCATAGGCGCCGTATCGTCGCTGCTATTTAATGGCAATCCGCTGCTGCGTTTTGACGGTTATTACGTGTTGAGCGACTGGCTGGAAATTCCCAATCTCGGCACCCGCGCCAGCGTCTATCTCAAAACTCTTTGGCAAAAAAAACTGCTCGGTGTCGAAGTCGACAGTTTTCCCCTCGCGGCAGGCGAAAAAAAATGGTTGCTGACTTACGGTGTGTTGTCCGGCGTTTATCGCTTGGTATTGGGCATTGGTATCGCGATCTATATTGCCGGCCATTATTTTTTCGTCGGTGTTTTGCTGGGCATCTGGTCGTTGTTGTTGCAATTGATTCTGCCGCTCAAAAAAGGCTTAACCGCCACTTTTTCAATTGCCAAACAGCAACGCAAATTGCCGCGCTTCTGGCTGGGGCACGCACTGCTCGGTTTAGTCGTTTATCTGCTGCTGTTTGTCGTCCCTGTGCGCCATGCGACGGATGCCCAGGGGATTATTTCGGTCGCGGGTGACCATCAAATTAAAACCGCCGCAGACGGGTTTATTCAGGAAATTCTGGTGCGCAGTGGCGAAACTGTGGAGGCCGGTCAGCCCTTGTTGATTCTGGAGAATGCCTCCCTGCCTGCCCAACTCAAGGTGATTCAATCACGTATCGCCGAGCAGGAGGTGCTGCTCAGTCATTATTTGACCCGAGATCCCGCCCAGGCGGGCTTCTACCGCGATGAATTGCAACACCTGCGGCAGGAGGAGGCCGATCTGCGCGACAGCCTTGCCAATCTCACCGTGCGCAGTGCTGTGGCCGGACAGGTGGAGATTGCGGAGGAGGGCAATCTGCCCGGCCGTTATCTCAATAAAGGCGATAGGGTCGGCCATGTGCTGGCGCGGGGCGGCTATAGCTTGACGGCGGTGGTGCCGGAGCGATTGGGCGACCGACTGTCGCGCGAGGTGCAGGAAATCCAGGTGCGCTCCCATAGCGACCCCCACACAGTGCTGCCTGGCCGAGACATGCGCCCGGTGCCGCAAGCGGGCACCCAGCTGCCCGATCCGCGTTTTGGTTCTCTCTACGGTGGCTCGATCAGTGTCGACACCTCGGATACTTCCGGCACACGCGCCCTGGAGCCGTTATTTCAAGTTGAGGTGCAACTCGATCTGAGCGCGAGCGACGCACCTCTGCCCGGGCGGGCCAACGTTCTATTTATCCACCGCAATGAACCCCTCGGAATACGCCTGTGGCGGGAGCTGCGGCTGTTGTTGCTCGATCGCTTCCAGTGGTAGGTCGTCGGAACTAGGCCAGCCGATTTCTGGCAAAAAAGGCAGAAGCCGCTATTCTCATGAAAATAATGTTTAACCGGAACGCAGTCGACCGGAAATATCCCTTTTATGATCACTCGTTGTATTTCATTTGCCTGCGCATTAGCAGTTGCTACTAGTGCCGCACCACTGGCGGCGCAAAACCTTCCGGCGGCCGACTGTGTTATTACGCCTCATAGAGTTACCGAACTCAGCAGTCCGGTTATGGGGCTGATCGAAGAAGTGCTGGTCGATAAAAGCGATAGGGTCTCGCGAGGACAAGTGGTCGCGCGCTTGGAATCCAGCGTCGAAAAAGCGGCGGTGGATCTCGCCCGTGTACGCGCCACTCTGGATTCGGAAATAGAAGAAGGCAAAATCAATCGCGAATTTGATAGTAAGCGCAAACAACGCATGGATTCGTTATACAAGCAGAAAAATATTTCCGAAGACATGCTCGATGAATTTCTGCGCGAAGAAAAAATCGCCCAGGTGCGCCTGCGCCAGGCAGAGGATCTGAAAAAAGTCCGTCAATACGAACTCGTCGGCATGGAAGCGCGTTTAGCGCAAAAAATTATTCGCGCTCCTTTTGATGGTTATGTGTTGGAGCGAATGAAAAATCCGGGTGAGTTCGTCGAAGAACAAGCCATATTGCGCATCGCCCAACTTGATCCTCTCAATGTTGAAGCGATTTTCCCCATCGAATTATTCGGCCAGATCAAAATCGGCATGACCGCCAAAATCGTTATGGAAGCCTTTCCCTCGAAAATGCAAACCGCCAAAGTTGTGCTGATCGACACCGTCGGCAATGCCGCCAGCGGCACCTTCGGCGTTCGCCTGGAAATGCCCAACCCGGATAATGCAATTCCGGCGGGGTTGAAATGTCAGGCGCAGATTCAGTAAACCATTTATAGCGCGGATAAACCTGATGACTTTCAGGGATCATCACCTGACCCCTGAAAGAGGGATTATGTTATTCCTCTACCTCAACACCTGCTGGATTCCAGTGGGTGTCCATACATTCCGAAAAATTCGGCCCCGGAACATCCGGGATGCTATATCGGACAACCTCGTTTTCATCCTTCCTCAAATACGAGTGCTTTTGATTGTAAGGAGAGCGGGTCAACTCCTCGCAATATCGGGTTACGTATTCTAATGAGCCGGGTTTAGGTCGGGGGGGACGTTCATGGTTTGCACAACTTGCGAGCGTTAATGAACCAGTTAGAAGCAAAGCCAAATAGGATATTTTCATATATCTCTTTCAAATGTAGGTTTTATGTTTGAATTCAACCGCTTTTTCCTTCAGGTTTGAATTCTTGTCAAGCGTACCACCGCAGGATAGCGGTAGGCATCACATCTAGACCGCAGGCTGGGCTAGGGGTTCTGGCTGCCGGCTCCAGCGTGTCATCTAGCGAGAGTGTTCGGCGAAACCTTTGAAAAACCCCAAGTGACTGCTGAAAGCGCCACACTTATCTGCTGATAAATCAATAGTCCGTTGATTTACGCTCACGACGGTTTTTCGTGAATTCCATATTTTTTCCTAAGGCATCCTTCAGAGCGAGCACCTTTAGCCTGTTCACCGATACTGTTTGATTCGATTCGTCACTTGGAATAGGGCTTGCTATAACGCTCGCTCATCGAGATTTTCTGTGCACAGACCTCCGGGTGAATAATCATGAAAAAACTTTTCCTTACCGTGGCATGGGCCACTCTTTGGGTGTCGGGTTCGGCTTTTGCACAACCGACCAGTGAGGCCAAGCCGCAATACAAAACCCCAGAGCTTACTCCCGCCCAAATAGATGATTGGCTGGCAAAGCCAGATAAGGTTTTGGTCATTGATATACGCCGTCCTGACGAACTGATCAAGTTCGGTAGCTTCCCGGTATTTTTGAGCATTCAATACAGCGACCTGGAAAAATACGCCGCTTTTATTCCTAAAGATCGCAGCATCATCACAGTATCCAACCACGCTGGTCGCGCCTTCAGAGCGGGTGATTTGTTGAGCGAAAAAGGATTCAAAGTCGTTGGCGCTGCCGGTTCGGAAAATTACGAACAACAAGGTGGTAAAGCGGTCAGCAAAATCCAGCCGCGCGAGCGTAATCCCGTAACAGCGGCAGCTGCTCAATAACAATTAGGAGATTTTCAGTGGTTGTGCGTGCGTTAAACCTTTTATCTCTGGGGTTGGTGTATTTGTTCTCCAACCATGCCCTGGCCATTCCCAGCGTATATCCCACAGGCGTTACGATTTACGATCCGGCAAAAGCCTATAACAGCTATGTGTTGTTCGCCGGGCAGGATCGTAAAACGCATTTGATCGATCTCAACGGCAATGAGGTTCATCAGTGGAAATACAACGGCTTTCCGCCGGTTTTTATTGATCCGGCAATTAACGGCGGCAAACGCGGGCACGTGCTGGTGCAAATCGCCGGCGAAACCGGTGGTCGGCAAAACAATTCGGTTCAGTCGATTGGCGAAGTGGATTGGCACGGCAATGTGGTGTGGCAATGGGGCGGCGCCAGTGTGCAGGACGCCTACAGCGGGGCAGGCACTGCGACAGATGCCAGCGGTTACGGCACCTCCATCCGCCAGCATCACGACTGGCGCCGCTTGCCCAACGGGAATACGGTAATTCTGGTGAATTACGTGATTCCAGTAACGGGCTGGAAAGCAGAAAAATTGCTGGAAGACGCCGTTTTTGAAGTGAATCCACAAGGCGAAGTGGTATGGAAATGGGCCGCCTTTGAACATTTGGATGAATTTGGTTTCAGTCCAAGTGCTTTGCAGTTGCTGAAAGACAGCGTAACCCGCAGCGATCCGTCGATTCCGTTTGATTATCTGCATTTCAATAATCTGTCTGTGGTCGGTCCCAATAAATGGTTTGATCAGGGCGACCAAAGGTTTCACCCGGATAATTTATTGTTCGATTCGCGCGAAGCCAATGTGATTGGCATTATCGACAAAAAGACGGGAAAAATCGTCTGGCGTATAGGGCCGGATTATCCTTCTTCCATCGGTCAGAATGCGGTGCCGCGCCCGGTCGATCAGATTTCTGGTCAGCATGATGCGCATATCATCGAAAAAGGTTTGCCCGGCGCTGGCAATTTATTGGTATTTGATAACCAGGGGCAAGCCGGTTATCCGCCCGCATTTATCGGCACACAACCGCGTTCGCGCGTGTTGGAAATCGATCCCATCAAAAAAGAAATCGTCTGGCAGTACACGGGCGCTGATTCAGGTCGGCCAGCCTACACGTTTTACAGCTCTTATATCAGCAGCGCACGCCGCTTGCCCAACGGCAATACGCTGATTGCCGAAGGCATGAACGGCAGAATTTTTCAGGTCACGCCCAAAGGGGAAATCGTCTGGGAATATATCAGCCCCTATTTCCGCGAGCCGCGCCCGGAAGATCCGCAACCGGTAGTCACCAATACGGTCTATCGCGCCCAGCCAGTACCTTATAACTGGGTACCTGAAGGTACTCCTCGCTCAGAAAAACCGGTGATTCCGGCATTTCGTCTTCCTGCAAAAAACTGAAATAGCTGTAAAGCTGAAATACTTGAAAAAAAGAAATAGAAATACTATGTCCATTGATAAAAACCGACGCCGTTTATTAACGCAAATTTCTCTCGCATCTGCCGCCTTCTCTGTAGCTCCGACCGGCATTTTCAATACAGCGCAAGCGCGCAGCAAAAATATCAGCAAGCCCAATATTATTTTTATTCTTGCCGATGATATGGGTTATGCGGATCTCGGCGTTTGCGGCCAGCGCCATTTCAAAACACCGCATCTGGACAAACTGGCAAAAGAAGGCGTGCGCTTTACCGATGCCTATTCCAATTCGCCGGTCTGCTCGGCCACGCGTTTTGCCTTGATTACCGGGCGCTATCAGTACCGCCTGCGCGGCGGGTTGGAAGAACCTTTGGCGAGCGCCGCTGGCAATCATATAGGTTTGCCGCCGGAGTGCCTTCAATCTTGCGTCTGCAGGGCTATAAAACCGCATTATTTGGCAAATGGCATTTGGGTTCGCTGCCGCATTTCGGCCCATTAAAAAGTGGTTACGATGTATTTTTCGGCAATTACGGTGGTGCGCTGGATTATTTCACCCATAAAACCGGCGTCGGCGAAAGTGCGCCCGATGGTTTGTATGAAGGTGAGGTGCCAGTGGAAAAGGTCGGTTATTACACGGATTTAATTGCCGATCGTGCAGTGGACTATATCGGCGCGCAGAAAAAAAACGAACCGTTTTTTCTGTCTCTCCATTTCACTGCTCCTCACTGGCCATGGGAGGGCCCGCACGATGTCGAGGTCGCCAAGCAAATCAAAACCCTGTTCCACTACGACGGCGGCAGTCTGGAAACCTACGGAAAAATGATGGAGGCGCTGGATTCCGCAGTAGGCCGGGTGCTGCAAAAATTGCACAAACATGGCCTTGTCGACAATACCTTGGTGATTTTCAGCAGTGATAACGGCGGCGAGCGTTTTTCCGATACCTGGCCGTTTACCGGACAAAAAACCGAACTGCTGGAAGGCGGCATAAGGGTGCCTACCATTGCCCGCTGGCCGCGCGCCATTAAAGCTGGGCAGGTTTCATCTCAAGTCGCAGTTTCCATGGACTGGCTGCCAACCCTGGTGGCTGCGGCGGGAGCACAGCCGGATATCCATTATCCGTCTGATGGAGAAAATCTGCTGCCGGTACTTTTTAATGAGCAAAAAACCATTCCGCGCACGCTGTTCTGGCGCTATAAATCCCACGGTCAGAGAGCCGTGCGCTCCGGCAACTGGAAATATCTGAAAATCGCCGACAATGAATTTCTCTTTAATCTCGCCAAAGACCCGCGCGAACGCGCCGATCTCAAGGAAAAAGAACCGCAGATTTTTGCGCAATTGAAAAGTCAGTGGGAAGAATGGAATGCAACCATGTTGCCGATTACCGAAGACGTGCGCAGTCATTCAGTGGATGGCAAGGTGCAGGCGGATCGATATGGGGTTTAGCTGCGTTGCTGCCCCTCTCAAACAATTCCCGTTATTTGCCATAAACCAACAAAGGATTTTGATATGAAAAATATCTTTGCTGCTGCGCTATTGGCAGCTGCCTTGTCCAGTACTGCCTTCGCCCAGATTCCCGTTACCCCAGCGCCGGACCACGCCGCTCTTCTGCACAGTGCAGATCCGAAACTGGCGCACAACAAACGCCTGGTTTATGACTTTTGGCGCGAGGTTTTTGAGGCGGGCCAACTTGAATTGGCCGAGAAATATATGGCGGAAACCTATATTCAGCACAATCCGAATGTGGCCACCGGCCGCGCGGCGTTTGTGGAGTTTTTTGGCAAGATCAAAAAGCCAAAACCCATTGAAGACAAGGTTGCCGCTCCCCTGGTTGCGATCACAGCGGATGGCGATCTGGTTATTCTCAGTTTTGTGCGGGAATACCCGGATCCGAAAGACCCAGCAAAAAAATACACCACCACCTGGTTTGATATGTTCCGCATTGAAAATGGCAAAATTGCCGAACATTGGGACCCAGCGCTTAAACAATAAACCCCTGCTTGCTCATCTGCTTTATGCCCCTATGAAGCAGAGCTTCTCTTAAAATGCCTTCCAAAATTGGTGCTGTAACTTTCGCAGCACCAAAACAAACAACATGTGAATTAATTGAAACAAGGCGTCGTCTTTTTCGCTGGTGACAAATAGCGAAAAATCTCCAACTTGATGATTTTGCTGCAGAAAAATAAATGGCATAGGTTTTGCGATTGAGCTGTGCCGGCAAGCGATTTTCTCATCATGAATTTCTTTTCATCTCTTTTAGAAAAACTTGGAGAAAAATTATGTCGATCATTGTTTCTGAAAATATTGATAAACCCGTAGAAAAATCAGCCGAGCAATCCGCTGGTGTCAATCGCCGCGCAGTACTGGGCAAGGCCGGGATATTGACCGCTGCCGGTCTTGCGTCACCTCTGTTGAGCAAATCGGCGGGTGCGCACGCGCCGGACGATCACGATCACCCGGGCAAGGATCATGCGCATGCAAATCATGATGATCAATATGGAACGCTGCACACCAAAACCCTCGCCAAAAAATCCTACAAAGCTCGCATCGATTCTGCATCCAAACAATACGCGAACGATATTCCCCCGCACCCCAACAATGGTGACGAGGCGCGTTACCCCAATAAAATTGGCACCGCGACCAAAGGGCTAAAACACGATGCGAATGGGCATGTCGATCCGGAATCCTATGCGTCTTTGTTGAAAGCATTGCGCTCGCGCAAACATGAGGATTTTGAAAAAGTGATTTTGGGCGGCACGCGTCCGCTCGCTGATCCACAAGGACCATTGACGACGGCGCTTGTGGGATCGGTCAATACACAATTTGCAATTCCAGTGGCGGAAAAATTGGATAGTGCAGCACTGGCTGCAGAACATATCGAGATATATTGGCAGGCGCTGCTCCGTGATGTGCCATTCAGTGACTATCACGATAACACCAACAATCCGTTGGTGTGGGCCGCAGTGGATGAGTTGAACCGCTTGCCGGAATACCGGGGTCCTAAAATTAACGGCAAAGTCACCCCGCAAACACTGTTCCGCAGCACCGCTTTGTATGTGGATTACAAAGCGGATCGCAAAGGCAGAAAAGGAAAATACGTTGTACCGCCGGAAACCTTAAAAGGGCCTTATATTTCGCAATTTTTATTGCGCCCCGTTCCAGGTTGGGGAACTTTTGCTGCACAAGCGCAATTGCGTCCCATACAAACCGCAGGAGAAGCCTTCGGCACAACCTATGAAGAGTGGCTGGCGATTCGCAACGGTATAAGTACGGGCAGAACGATCACAACCGAAAATGGCCGCCGTCATGTTATTAATGGCCGCGATCTTGCGTGGGTTGCGCGCAATTCCGGCCCCACTTATTTGCATGCATTGCAAATTCTTTTGGCGGCGCCGTCGCCGGATAATCCGCTCGCTGGAGGAATAGGCGCGCCCTTGAATCCCGCCAATCCTTACGTTGGTTTGACAGCTCAATCAACCGGCTCATCCTTTTCCACCAGCTTTATTCAGGGGTTGGTAGCTCTCGCTGCATCCTTGGCCATTAAAACGTCCTATTACCAAAACTGGTATGTAGACCGGCGGTTGCGTCCCGAGGATTACGGCGGTTTGGTGCATAAGGTTTTGGCGAATGGTGCGGATTACCCAATTCATCCGGATATTCTCAATTCAGATGCAGTTGCCCGAGTGTTCGCAGAATTCGGTAGTTATTTGTTACCACTGGCCAATGATGTGGGCGCACCGACACACCCTGGATATCCCAGTGGCGCTACTATTTCCGCAGCTACTCCGGTGACCTTGTTGAAAGCCTGGTTTGACGAAAGTTATGTGATTCCCAATCCGGTGCAAGTCGATCCGACCGATCCAACCCAATTGATTCCTTGGGAAGGCGAGCCTTTAACCGTTGGCGGCGAGTTGAATAAATTGGTGAACAATATTGGTTTTGGCCGCAACTTTAATGGTTTTCATACCCGTGCGGATATTTCCGCATCTCATGCGTTGGGTGAAGCTTTGGCGATCAGTGTATTGCAGGATCATAGATACACCTACAACGAAACCTTTAAAGGATTTTCTTTTACGCGATTTGATGGATCCAAGGTTACCGTCTGAGCGAAAAATAGCTCCTCCCGGGCACAAGGGAGGAGCTGAGCATTTATTTTTTGATATAAGTCCTACGGTCAAATTCCTCTTCTCCGCCATCCCTGCTAGGAAACCATTGTTCGGTATAAAACCCGGTTAATGGATAATCCATAATGCTTGACGGGTTGCTGTCAAAAGCTGAATGCCAAAATCCAGATTCGGTGAAAATGCAGCCAGCACCATTTAGTCCCCTGCCACTATAAATTCGCCATGTAACGCGATAACGAATTACCGCATCACCTTCTCCAGTAAAGTATTCACCGGTTCCGTCCTCATAAACCATTAAGCGATAGGTGGTGGGTTCAATTCCGTAGTTGGTTGTTAAGGTCACGCTCCATTCACCCAGAACCGCGCTGTAGAACTTCGTACAGTCGACAAAATATGCCAAGGTTCCATCAACGCGGATGCTCAAGTCGTCGTTGGAGGGATCCACCAGTTTGAAGCTCAGATTCTCAAATCTTTGGTCATTGATTTCCTTGAATTCAAACACCAGACGTATGCCATTTTCTGTGGCGGAGAGCGATCCTTCGGCCGGGTCGGAATAGATTTCCAGCTGCAGCCCAGGCGGTGACTCTTCTTTTTCAATAGGCGATAGATATTTTTCGATGGATGTCAGCCAGCGCTCCGGCAGTGGCAATTTGTCCATGATATTCAAAAGTGCCGAATACCAGGATGTCACTTCCTGCTTGAGAAGATCCGGCAAGCTGTAGGTGGTGGTGATGGAAAAATATTTTGCAATACCATGCTCGAAAGCGAAGGAATTTGCGCTGCTATTAAGCGCGCTGATGTTGTTGGCTTTGAGGCTCTGAGAGGATATTCCGATGGTTTCTTTCAGGCTGCGCTCGATTGGGTCTATACAGGAATCCAGTAATCGGTTGTTGGCCTTGATGGATTTATCCAGTTCCACGAGAAAAATACCTGTGGCTGCACCGACAACCAAAATGCCAGGCAATCCTCCCAGCGCTCCGGCGTATCCGCCAATTGCTACCAAGGCGCCGATTTTCCAGGTTCGGATGATGGTTCTTTGTAGTACAGCAATTCCTTGGTCTATGCACACATCTGTGTCGATACTTAACGGAGACGCATTCAACCATTCTGCTTCTGACAGTGAATAGACGGCCCACTCGCCAGGCAGACCTGCTGCCAATATTTTGGTATGAGGTTTGGCTTGTGGAACAATGATGCTGTCATCTTCCACAAGGGCGGTTTGCAGCCTGGAAATAATGATCGCCACTTGTTGCAGCTCTTCTGCCGATAACTGCTGCAGAGCCTCTTTCGCATCGCTTAATTGCTCCAGTGCGGCGGTAATTGCCGCAGATAACTCTGTATCCTGCTCATCCGTTATCAGGTTTTCCAACTGTTGACGGATATCCGTTAAGGTTTGATCAATTGCGGTATCGGGATTGGCAATTTCTGTCCACTCCCCAATGGTGACATCCGCCGAAGCTTTCTGCCCTGCGATGGTGACTTCCAAACGTGCATTGCCCGGATAAACATTGGGAAGCACAAACGTCAGGTTGCCGTTTGCCAAGGTCACCAATTGAACGGGGTCGCCGCGCAAAGTGCCGGAAAAAATCGCCCCTTCTCGCAGCTCCACTCCGCTAGCGCTCAACAAAACCACCTCACCCACTTGGAGATTATTTGGATCGCCCGTTACGAATGTCAAAGTTGGTGCTGTGACAACGCCGGATGAACTTGAAGAAGACGATGTACTGCCAGAAGAGCTGGAAGAGGATGGATTGTTAGATGAAGGCGGGTTATTGGAACCACCCTTATCTGAACCACCACCGTCACATGCTTGCAAAATAAGAACGGAAGTTAATAAAAGGCTGAGCAGACGTGCCAGCGCAAGTCGGAAGGAAAACACGGTCGATACTCCTTATTTATTGCTATTTTATCAGCGCATATGTGAAGCGAATGCTCGCTCGCGCGGAACGGGGGAATGTCGTCCGTGAGTATGAGCCACTTGCTGATTGCTCCTGCCAAGTGCACATTTTCAAGAATAGAACATCCAGCCGTCGCAATAAAAATATCACGACAAGCGTTTGCGCCAGGATTTTTAATAACGGTATTTTTATTTGAATCTGCCTTTTATTACTTTTTAGCTGTATCGTTTCGTATGTGTGCGCTCACTAAAAGTCTTTTGAAATCCTTTTGTCCGAAAGATAATGCAGGTTTTTGAAGCAGGACTCTTCCGGATATGCAGAAGTCGTTGTTTGGCGAAGCGGGCGCGGGGCACTCATCGTCGAAATCCAGCAAACATGTGGGTGTGGCCAGTGCTGATCCCGCATTATCCGAGCTGGCACAATCCCTATCGCCCAATATCCGTCTTGGCACATCGTCCTGGAGTTTTCCCGGGTGGAAGGGGTTGGTGTGGGATGAGGAGTACACAGAGACGACTCTGTCCCGTTACGGTTTAAAGGCCTATTCACAGCACCCGTTGTTCCGCGCCGTCAGTATCGATCGCGGGTTCTACCGCGCGCTCAATCTGGCGCAGTATGCTGAATATGCCTCACAAGTCAGTGATGATTTTCGTTTTGTCGTAAAAGCACCGAGCGCTGTTACCGATGCATTGGTGCGCGATGAATCCGGTAGGGGCATGTGCGTCAATCCGGATTTTTTAAATGCACAGGAAGCCGTGCAGACTTTTGCTATTCCTGCATTGGAAGGGCTCAGGCATAAGTTGGGCGCACTGGTTTTTCAAATCAGTCCTCTGCCGGAAAAATGGTTTGCCCATATGCCGAAGCTGATTGACCGGCTGCATCTGTTATTGCGCTCACTTCCCGATTTAAAGTCCATTGCGCCGGATGGTGTTGTAGCTGTGGAAGTGCGCGATCCGCAGTGGTTGACGAAAGATTTTATCGAGGCTCTGCGCGATGTTCGCGCGACCTATTGTTTGGGCTTGCACGCAAAAATGCCACGCATTGCGGATCAGTTGCCGATTTTGCGCGCGTTGTGGCCGGGGCCTTTGGTCTGCCGCTGGAATTTAAATCCGCTGCACGGTGCATACGGCTACGAAAATGCGCGGGATTTATATTCGCCTTTCGACAAAATGATGGACCCTGATTTGCAAACCCGCGCTGCTCTGGCGCGTGTCATAAAAGGCACAGCAAGTGGTGGTCAGAATGTGTTTGTTACCGTGAGTAATAAAGCCGAAGGCTGTGCACCTTTGTCGGTTGTTGAACTTGCCAAGGCAGTAAAACAGCTCGCATAAATTTACATCAGGAGGCTTCTGATATGTTCGCCATCAAGACGGAAGTGCCCGATATCACCCTGAATGAATATGAATTCCTCAATCAAAAAACCATGTATGGAGGGAAGACCATTGCCGCTGGCGATATTATTTTTCTGTTCGCCAGCGAAAACGAAGGTGGCAATGGTCTGTTCGCCCGTGCGGTGGTGACATCAGCTGTGCCTACACCCAAGCTGAAAAATGTGGAGCGCCAAACGCCGCGTGTCAGCATCAGTGTCAAACGTTTGGCCACAGCAAAACAGCATTTGGGCCGCAAGGAATTGAAACCATTCAACGACTGGAAGGACGGCAGGCCGGAAACCGAGTTGAATTTCAAGTTTTACCGCCAGGCGACCAATAAAATTGTCGGGCTTACCGATGGGGCGACTAAGTTTCTGGAAACATATTTTTAAATGTAAAAGCCGTTGCCTGAGTGCCCGCTTTCATTAGAAGATGCACGGCTGTATTTCTAGTTTTGTCGGGATTTATATGAGTGTTACCAAAAACATCAGCATCATCTTGCGCTTGGAAGGTCTTTTGGTGCTGATTTTGAGCTTGCTGGTCTATGCGCAATACGGGTCGGGTTGGACTTTATTTGCAATCCTGTTTCTGCTGCCGGATCTTTCACTTTTAGCGTATTTTTCCGGACCGAGAATCGGCGCGGCAGCGTATAACGCTGCGCATTCCTATATTGGAGCTTTGTTATTGGTGACCTGGGGGTTCCTGTTGGGTGGATCGCTTGCCTTGGCGCTCGGCATTATCTGGGTGGCTCATATAGGTTTTGATCGCGCCATGGGCTACGGCCTTAAATCGCCGGAAGGTTTTCGGTTTACTCATCTCGGTTTAATTGGACAGTCTCGCTAGTGCCTTTAATTCGACCTATCGCAATCTGCATATTTCACAACAACGGCGAGATTCTGGTGAGTCAGGGGTTCGATCACGTCAAAGGAACCTATTTTTATCGCCCTCTCGGGGGCGGTATTGAGTTCGGTGAAATCAGCGCGCAAACCATCGTGCGGGAAATTCGGGAAGAAATTGGGGCGGAGGTTATCAATCTTCATTTAATCGGTACCTTGGAAAATATTTTTACCTTCCAAGGTATTCCCTCCCACCAGATCATCCAGGTTTACGACGGTGAATTCGTCGACCCTCCTTTTACCAGTGCCGTCCGTTGTTGGCATGGAAAGCAATGGTGACAAGTTCGAAGCGATCTGGCGGTCCATCGACTCATTCGAAGAGGCTGAACTTGTCCCAGCCGGTTTGTTGAAGCTTCTTCAAACGCATTTCTGTCTTGCGCCATAAATTTGGCATTCATTGGGCTTTCCAATCCTTTCTTTTTTATCCGTCAAAACTCTGTCTAATTTCGCAGCGCTCGTTAGCCGGCAAATGCTAGCGACCGCGCGTTTTATGCCGTTCGGCTCTTTGAATGGCGCGTGATGCATCGCTTGGCTAGATTTAAAAGACATCCAAGAAGGCGAGAAGGAGGGATCCCTATCGTCAGAGATTGCTTCATTAAAGCGCTGGCTGCGCGGTAAACAGCTCCTTATCCAGCCGCGGTGAAGCAACCTCTGCAATAGACAAATAACGTAGGTGTAGAGGAGCCTCGCGTGAGGTTATTCAAAAAAAGACCGCGCAAATTGCTGACAAAAAAAGCCGGGCCAGCGGTCGCGCATTATGCATCCTATTGGTTATTTGAGCCATTGGAGCCACGAGTCTTACTGTCGGCGGACGCGATCGGTGGCAGTTACGATGGCTACGACGATGATTTTGCTAGCGATGGTATTTTGCAATCGCCGGAGGAACTGCGCAGTCAGTTGGAATTCAAGCTACAACATAAATTGCAGGATCTGCACAATGGCGATTTAGCCAACATCCGTATCACCTTATCTCAACCGGAGACCTGGAATCTTCCGCCAGTCGATCTCGATGCATTTCAGAGTTTGTTATCGCCTGCGGAATCCCCGCGAATTGAATTGATTATTGTCGACAGTGCAACACCGGATGCAGACAAACTGTTGCAGGAATTGCGCAGCGATTCCTCCGTGCAATACCAGGTGCATTTTCTCAACGGCGAGCGCGGCGGTGTTGCGCAAATCAGCGAAATTCTGCAGCAATATTCTCACGTCGACGCCATGCACGTAATTGGTCACGGCGCTGCAGGGGTGCTGCAGCTCGGCAGCGATACTGTGCACAACGGCAATCTCGCACAACACCAAAGTGAATTTGAAAATTGGCGCCTTGCATTGGCAGCGGATGCGGATATTTTGTTTTACGGCTGTGATTTGGCAGCGGATGAATCCGGACGAATTTTACTAAATGCGTTGGCAGATTTTACCGGAGCGGATATTGCGGCCAGTGATGATAAAACCGGCTCTGCCAATCTCGGCGCAGATTGGCAATTGGAATTTCATATCGGCAAGGTGGATGCATTGCTGCCGTTTGCAGGCGCTATGGAAGCCAAATGGGATCACAGTCTTGCAACAATTGTGGTGACGTCCGATGCGGACACCGCGCTGCCATTTGGCGTTAATTCCGTTAATCAATTGCTCAATCGCGACAATATCACGCTGCGCCAAGCCATCCAGGCGGTGAATTACGATTTCCAATTTGTCAGTTCGAAAGTCGTTCACACCATTGCATTTGATCTAGATGGTACGGATTACACAATCACGCTCACCAAGGCGCTGCCGGATGTGTCCGCGACTGTGGTGATCGACGGCACGACCGATCCCAATTTCACAGATGGTACGCCCGTAGTGACTTTGACGGGTAATTCCAGCCTGCTGACCTTGACCGGCAACAATATTGAAGTGCGAGGATTGGTGCTGACGGGTTCGGGTGATGACGCCCTTATTATTAAAGGCCGTCGCAATATAATTGCCGGTAATCACATCACCGATAACGCCATCAGCGGAATTTATATCAACGGCGGCTCCCACAATATGATTGGTGGCGATTCTGCCGGAGACCGCAATGTCATCAGCGGCAATGAGCTTTACGGCATTTATATTGGCGTAGGCGCGCAGGGAAACCAGGTTATTGGTAATTACATAGGAACATCCGTTGATGGTCAGTCGGAATATGGCAACGCATCATCTGGCATACGTATAGCGTATCTGTCTACAGCGGCGAACGCTGCCACCACGGTTATCAGTGGGAATGTGATTTCTGCTAACGGCAATGGCGGGATTTACTTGGGTGTAGAGTCATCCCGTGTCGATATTCTGAATAATTGGATTGGTTTAGCAGCTGATAAACAAACCCCGCTGGGCAATGAAGGTGATGGTATTACTATCAAAGGCGGTGGTTTTCCAGCGGGCGCAACGAGCAATATTTTGATACAAGGCAACACCATCGCCTATAACGAAAAAGCTGGTGTCAGCGTGGAAAACAGCTCCGCCTACGGTGTGCGCATTGTGCAAAACCAGATTTATGACAACGGCGGTTTAGGGATCGATCTCGGTGCTGATGGCGTAACTCCCAACGACAAGGATGATGGGGATAATGGACCGAATTCGCTGAATAACTTCCCGGTGATTAACACTGTTGAAGTTGACAATGGGAAGCTGAAAATCAGCGGTAGCTTGAATAGCCGGGATGGCAACGGCTCTTTTGATATTCATTTTTATTACACCGATACCGAACATAGTTCCGGCCATGGCGATGCCAAAGTCTATATAGGTTCCATCAAAATTACGCCAGCACTATTTGCCAATACGACAAATTTCAACGCAGAATTCAGCACAGTTGTGCCGGACAATATTTATATTACGGCGACAGCCACTTCCTCGCGCGGCACTTCGGAATTTGCGGAAAATGTGCATCTGCCAATCGGCAACGCGGATCCTATTAATATCGTGCCGACCGGAGAGGTCACAATCGTCGGCTCATTGGTGCAAGGCGCATTATTGACTGCAGCAAATAACTTGGTGGATGCCAATGGTATTAGTGCGCCGATCCGCTATCAGTGGTACCGCAATGGCACCGCTATTGATGGCGAATCAGAGTCGACATATAGGCTGACGCAGGAAGACGTAGGCGCGAACATTACAGTAGTGGCCAGCTATGTCGATGATGCCGGTTTCGAAGAAGAAGTGCAGAGCGCCGTGTACGGACCTGTGCAGAATATCAATGACGATCCCACCGGCAGTGTTGCCATTATTGGCGAGGCTAAACAGGGTGAGAAACTGACAATAGAAAACCTGTTAGATGATTTGGATGGCCTGCCAGAGGAATACAGTTATCAATGGTTTCGCAATGGTATGCCGATTGCCGATGCGACGGGGGATAGTTATACGCTGACGCAGGATGATGTCGGCTACAAAATTACCGTCTCGGTGACCTATATCGATGGCCAAGGTACAGAAGAAACTGTCGCCAGTGATGAAATCGGTCCAGTTGAAAATGTAAACGATCCGCCGACGGGAGCTCCGGTCATCAATGGTTCCGCCGTCCAAGGACAGACTCTGCAGGCCAATCCCAGCTTTTCCGATGGCGATGGTTTAAATGGCAGCTTTGTATTTCAATGGAATAGAGACGGTATCGCTATCGAAGGAGCGAATGGACAGTCTTATACATTGACGCAAGCTGATGTCGGTTCGCGGATAAGCGTCACAGTGTTTTATACCGATGCGCAAGGCACGGATGAAAGTATCACCAGTGATCCGACGGACATAGTAGAAAATATCAACGATGCGCCGACCGGTAATTTATTGATTGAAGGCGTTGTTCGCGAGGGACGAACTCTTTCAGTTGAAAACACGTTAAACGATTTGGATGGCAATCCGGCATCATTTAATTACCAATGGTTGCGCGATGGGGTTGCCATTGCCGGTGCAACCGACGATACCTATACCCTGACACAAGACGATGTCGGTAGCACTATTACGGTCGTCGCTACTTATGTGGATGGCGGGAATACAACGGAAACCGTAACCAGTGATCCAGTAGGTCCCGTGCTTCCGCTGGATCAGGCGCCTACCGGCGGACTCGCCATTACGGGATCGCCGACTCAGGGACAGATCCTGAGCGTGCAGAACACCATCAACGATCCGGATGGCAACCCTTCGAGTTTTACCTATCAGTGGTATCGCGGCGGCGTGCCGATTGCGGGCGAGACGGGTGCAAGCTACCAGCTGACTCAAGCCGATGTGGGCAGCATTATTACAGTGTCGACAACCTATGTTGATGGTTACGACAATCAAAAAATTGTTTTCAGCACAGCTGCAGGTCCGGTCGCCAATATCAATGATGCGCCAACCGGCAATTTGTTTATTGAAGGTGAGGCAAAACAGCACCAGATTTTAACAATTAAAAACACCTTAATTGATCCGGACGGCAACCCTGCCGATTTCAGTTATCAGTGGTTCCGCAATGGTGTGGCGATTACCGGGGCAACCGGTGAAAGTTATACCCTGACGCAAGCGGACGTCGGCCAGAGCATTACGGTAAAAGCCACCTACGTCGACGGCGGCGGATATACAGAAATGGTCACCAGTGTTGCGACGGCGCCTGTAGCCAATGTCAACGACGCACCTACAGGTTCCGTTCTGATCAGCGGAGAGCTTGAAGTCGGCGGCCTGCTGACGGCCACGGCTGATATCGAGGATATGGACGGCTTACCCGCCACCTTGAATTACCAGTGGTACCGCGACGGCGTTGCCATCGATGGCGCAACTGCGGCCACCTATCAAATTACCGCAGAGGATCTCGGCACGCGCTTGTATGTGCAGGTGAGCTATGTGGATGAGCAGGGCACACCTGAGCATATGGCCAGCGATCCTACCGCAGAGATCGGTCATATCAACGCACCGCCGGTGGGAGAGGTTCTGCTCGACGGTCTGGCCCGGGAAGATCAGATCCTGACCGCCAACCCCAATTTCACCGATGCCGATGGCATATCTGGCGAATTCTCCTATAGCTGGTATCGCGATGGTGTCCTGATCCAAGGGGCAAACGGCGCGACCTATCAGTTGACTGATGCTGACGTAGGTACGCGGATTTCTGTGCAGGTTTCCTATGTCGACGACTTCGGTAAGCGGGAAACGCTGACCAGCGCTATGACCGCCCCGGTGACCGCTGTTAATGACGCGCCCACGGGAACCGTGACCATTTCCGGCGTCGCCATTCAGGGTGATGTGCTGACCGCCAGCCACACGGTCGACGATATCGACGGCATGCCGGCTGCGGTGCATTGGCAGTGGTATCGCGACGGGGTCGCTATCGCCAACGCTACCGGCAGCAGCTATCAACTGACGGCGGCGGATGTGGACGCGGTGATTACCGTCACTCTGAGCTATGTCGACGGCCAGGGCTTTAACGAAACCGTCTCCTCCGAGCCTACAGCTCCGGTCGCCGCCATCAATCTGCCGGCGCAAGGGCAGGTGTTGTTGAGCGGTTCTACGACGGTAGGCAGTCTGCTGATGGTAAGCGCCAATATCACCGACGGTAATGGACTTGCCGGACTGTTTGTTTATATCTGGCAGAGAGACGGCGAGGTGATCCCGGGAGCCAGCGGCGATCGCTATCAGATCACCGAGGCAGACATAGGCACCACCATCTCCGTGCTAGTGACCTTCACCGATGCCCGCGGTTTTGAAGAAATGGTGATGAGCAACGAGCTGGCTATTCCTGTGCCCGGTCCAGTACAGGAACCAGAGCCGGAACTTGAACCCGAACCAGAACCTCGACCCGAACCACAACGCCCTGAACCTCCACGTCCCGTAGACGTGGTTCCTCCTGCTAGGGAAGCTCCATCTGCACCGCCAGCGGCACCGGAGGCGTCTGCCCCAAGTGAGGCGGAACAGCCGGAGTCCGGCGAGGGCAGTCCAGTAGACGAGCCATCGGACGGTGATGTGACCATTACTGCGCCGGACCGCAAAGTCGATGCGAGCAAACCCTTGTTCGGCCGCGCTGATTTATCGGCAGATATGATCGGCTTTGCCATGGTCGGCAGTGAGACCGAACAGGAGCTGCGCCAGCGGCTGGATAGTTTCACCAATTCCTTGGCGAGCGGTGTGGACAAGTTGCTCACCAGTGGAGGCCCGTTGCAAAGCGTTTTGTCGGGCTTGCAGGAGTCCCTCACCCTGCTCAGTCAGAGCTCCTATTCCGACGATCTTGCCGATGCCGTACAGGCCATCAAGGAAAACCGTCCATTGACCACCGCCATAGTAGGTGGCACCGCCGCTGTGTCCACCGGCTTGTCCGTCGGCTATGTGATCTGGACCCTGCGCAGCGGAATTCTGATGACCGGCCTGCTGAGTTCGCTACCTGCCTGGCGTTTTATCGATCCCCTGCCAATATTAAGCGGCAGGGTCGAGGTTGAAGAGGAAGAAGACGAAGAGTCGCTGGAATCCCTGGTGGCGGATAACCCACCCCCGCAAGCGCGCAGCGGAGCACAATGATTTATGTCGATTTTTACCCGGGTCAAACAAAAGAGCACCCAATACCGGCTTGCAGTTGGCCTGACCAGTATTACCGTAACCCTGATGCTGATCGGCGGCTTTATTGGCTTGGTGCCGGATCACCACCAGCTGCAACTGCAAGCGCGCGCCCAGGTGGCGGAAGCGGTGGCGGCTAATAGCACCTTGTTGATCACTCACGCAGACCTCACCCGCATGGAGGCGGTGCTGCATCAAGTGGTCAAGCGCAACCCGGAAATCCTCTACGCCTTGATCAAGCGCCAATCCGGTGACGAAGTCGCCAAGGTGATGCGCACGGACGATCAAGAGGCGCAGGCCTATGCGCAGCCGGATCAGGTCGCCGTTCCCATTTGGGCCGGGCCAGAGAAATGGGGCACAGTGGAACTCTATTTCAAGCCGGCTTTTGCTCGCGGCATTGTCGGCTTCTGGCAGCAGCCGATGGTGCGTTATATCGCGTTTGTCAGCCTTATCAGTTTTGTCTTTTTCTTTTTCTACCTTGGGCGCATGTTGAAATTGCTCGACCCGTCGCAGGCGATTCCCGACCGGGTGAGATCGGCGCTCGATACCATGGCGGAAGGTTTATTGGTGCTGGATGCCAAACAAAATATTGTGCTCGCCAATCAGGCATTCGCGCGCTTTTTGGGGAGTAATGCTGCGGATCTGGTCGGCGTCAACTGCCGCAAATTTCATTGGTCGAATACCGACGATTCGCCTTTCGATATCAAACAATCCGCCTGGGCCTGCGCGATAAATAGCGGCAAACCGGTAACCGGTCAGCGCATTCGCTTATTGCTGGACAACTATGACACGCGCACTTTTATGGTGAACTGCTCGCCGGTACTGGCCAACAGCGGTAAAGCAGGTGGTGTGCTGGTGAGTTTCGACGATGTAACGGAACTCGAGGAAAAAGAAATCGAGCTGCGTAAATCCAAAGAAGAAGCGGAAATCGCCAACCAGTCGAAAAGTATTTTCCTCGCCAATATGAGCCACGAAATCCGCACGCCCATGAACGCCATTATGGGTTTTACGGAAGTGCTGCAGCGCGGTTACGGCGACGGCGAACACTATCGCCGCTACTTGGATACCATCGCCAAAAACAGTCGTCACCTGCTGGAATTAATCAACGATATTCTCGATTTATCCAAAGTCGAAGCCGGCCAGATTGATGTGGAGCGGCGCGCGTGCGCCCTGCACCACATTATTTTGGATGTGGTGGAAGTGTTGGGAATTTCCGCGCAGAAAAAAGGCATCGAATTAATTTACAAGCCAGCCACCGATTTGCCCGCGCTGATTCAAACCGACGCAGGCAGAGTGCGGCAGATCATCACCAACCTGGTCGGCAACGCCATTAAATTTACGCCGCAGGGCAGTGTCACCATCGTCAGTCGCTACGAAAAAAATTCCTCTGTATTTGTCGAAGTGATCGATACCGGAATCGGTATGACAGAAGAGCAGCAGCAAAAAATATTCGATCCCTTCGTCCAGGCGGACAGCTCCATCACACGTCGTTTTGGTGGTACTGGTCTCGGTCTTACCATCAGTAAAAAATTCGCCATGGCACTGGGCGGCGATATAGATGTGACGAGTGAAGTTGGCAAAGGCTCGCGGTTTATTTTGTCGCTCGATCCCGGCGATTGCAGTGGCGTTGCCATGCTGACACCGGAGCGCATTCTGACATCGCACAGCGAGCAGGTGCAGGAGCAAAGCGACTGGCAAATGCCGAACGTGCATGTGCTGGTGGTGGACGACAGCGAAGAAAATCGCGAGCTGATTCGCCTGGTATTGAGCCATCAAGGTGTCACCGTGACCGCGGCCAGCAACGGTGTGCAGGCGTTGCAACTGGTGCGCGACAATCAATATCAACTGATTTTGATGGACGTGCAAATGCCAGAAATGGACGGCTACACCGCCGTGGGCAAAATGCGCGAATTGAATATCAAAACGCCGGTGGTGGCGCTAACCGCGCACGCCATGAAAGGCATCGAACAAAAATGTCTGGATGCCGGCTTCGACGGTTATCTCGGCAAGCCGATCAAGATCGACAATTTGCTGGAAAAAGTGGCCGGATATATCGGCGGTAAACGCGTGGAACGCACCGCGCGCGCAATTCCCGTGTTGCATGAGAGAGTGAGCCAGACAAAATCCGCGAGCAAGCACCACGACGACAAAGCGCCGGTTATTTCGATTCTGCAAAACAACGAAAAATATCGCCCGATTGTCAGCAAATTCGTGCAGAAATTAGAACTGCAAATTCAGGAAATTCACGACTTGCACAGGGCAGGCCGCTACGCGGATCTGGCTGTGCTCGCCCACAAAATAAAAGGTTCTGCCGGAACAGTCGGATTTTATGCGTTTACCGAACCGTTCATCCGGCTGGAGACCGCCGCGCAACAGCGGGATGATGAAAAAATTCATCAGGCTGTGGCCGATATTGAACAACTTTTTCAACGAATCGATCGCTCGCTGCTGCAGCCGGAAGACGATTCGTCATCAGCTTCAGGAAGGGTAAAGTCCAATGACTGACAATCCCGTTAAAGACATACCATTTTGCGATGCGCTGATCATGATGATCGACGACGAGCCATTGGTAATGGAAGTGCTGCAAACCTGCCTGGAAGAGCACGGTTATAGATTTTTTAGCAAAATTGAAGACTCGCGCCTTGCGGTGGAAGCCATTTGGGAGCAGCGTCCCGATGTGGTGTTGCTCGATCTCAATATGCCGGAAATGGACGGATTTGAAATTCTGCGCGCTTTGCGCAGTAATCCGGATACGCGATTTTTATCCGTTATTGTGCTCACCTCGTCCAACGACTCCAACACCAAGCTCAAAGCCTTGGAACTCGGCGCAACGGATTTTCTCGCCAAACCTGTCGATCGCAGCGAATTGGTATTGCGCATTAAAAATACCCTTACCGTCAAAGCCTATCAGGATCAATTGGCTTTCTACGATACTCTGACACAACTGCCCAACCGCAAGTTATTGCTCGACCGTTTGGATTGGGCGATTAAAGCCGCTGCCCGCGACGGTGGTGAAGTGGCCGTACTCAATGTGGCCATAGATCGTTTTCAACAAGTCAACGAATTATTGGGCACCCAGGCTGGCGATGAATTGTTGGTGGAAGTCTCGCGCCGGTTGCTGAAAAGTTTGCGTGATACAGATACCGTATCGCGCGCCAATCACGATCCTTGGCGCAATATAGCGCGCCTGTCTGGCGATGAATTTTCAATTCTGCTCACCGATTTAAAAAGCAGCAGCCAAATTGTGGCGATCACAGAGCGCCTGCGCCAATGTCTGCGCGAGCCTTTTAATATCAAACAGCGGGAAATTTATATTACCGCGAGTATCGGCATCGCCATGTATCCAAAAGACGCCGATACCACCGATACCTTGATGCGTCACGCGGGCGCCGCAACCGCTTACGCCAAAGAAAAAGGCCGCGATTGTTATCAATTTTATTCCGCCGAAATCAACGCTGCGGCACAACAGCGCATGAACCTGGAGCACAGTCTGCGCCGGGTATTGGAGCGTCAGGAATTGACTCTGCATTTTCAACCGAAGGTTTGTCCGTTTACCGGCGCGGTCAAAGGTGCAGAGGCTCTGGTGCGCTGGTATAGTCCGGACTTCGGTTTTATTCCGCCCAATGAATTTATTCCTATCGCAGAAGAAACTGGGATAATCACCCAAATCGGTGAATGGGTATTGCGCAAAGCGTGTGAGCAGAACGTGATTTGGAGTCAGCAGGGACTCAGGCTGACTATGTCCGTCAATGTGTCAGCGCAACAATTTCGCGACAATAAATTTCCTGTAATCGTGCAAAAAGTGCTGAGCGAGACCGGTATGGATCCGGAATTATTAATTCTGGAAATTACCGAGGGCGTATTGATGGGAGATACCAACCGCGTCGGGGATTTGCTATTTAAAATCAAATCTACCGGGGTACACCTGTCGATTGATGACTTTGGCACAGGATATTCATCACTCGCTTATTTAAAAACCTTTCCCATCGACGAACTTAAAATCGATCGTTCTTTTATTGTTGACACTCCAGCGGACAGCGATAGCGCTGCCATAGTGCGCACCATAGTCGCTATGGCACGCAGTTTGGATTTGAGCGTAGTGGCTGAAGGTGTAGAAGAGGAGTCACAGTTACAGTTCCTGCGTGAACTCAGCTGTGATTTGATTCAGGGCTACTACTTCGCCAAACCTTTGCCAGCAGCGGAGTTCGAGGAATTTTGTCGGCAGCGCGCCGGAAAGGCCGCGAGCGCGAACGACACCGTCAAAGAAATGAAAGCTGTCAAAGAGGAAAAATCTGCCAAAGGGCAGCAAATACCTCGCTCAGGTGATGCGTGAGCAGAGGAACTATCCTGCCGTGTGGCAAATCCCGGGTTGGTCTAAGCTTAAGCGAGAGGAATTGGAACCGAGGTTTCACTGGTTGTACGTTGGATCGAATCAATGAATAAAATCAATGAATAAAATCACGTCATCGCATTGCAGGTCTGTGCCGCGTCGAATCGGTAAACTCCTGACGGTCGCGGCGTCCACTTTCGGGCTGACAGCCTGTTTGCCAGGTGGTGGAGCAGTGCGGTCGGAAGTTTTTATCGAAGCGATTCCGACCACATCCCTCACCAGTTCAATGCCTTATTCACAACCGGTGGATGTGCGAAAGAATCCCATTCAATTGGGTTTTGACGACGGGCCTTTTTATGTGTCGCCCGCCAGCAGTCTTTTATACCGTGGTGAGCATCTTGGTCATCTGCGTGATCAGGGGCACCTGAAGCCAGGTAGCTTGATAGTGGAACATCGCACTGTCTCCTGGCAGGGGCCACTTCTGACCTTGCCACACTTGGATGAAGGCCGAGCCTACAGTGCATCCGTATGGGTTCGGCCAATCGATACGGATCAACCTGCGCAGGTCAAATTGGTGTGGACACGAGTCGTGGCGGGGGTTCTCAACACCATGGTGCTGGCGGAAATTACCGCACAGCCGCGTGTATGGCAAAAGGTGGAAGGTGAATTTTTTGGCCCTACCTATTCAGCCACCAGCGTTAATGTGTTATCGCTCGACGTTGCCGAGGCAGATGTCAGATATTTAGTCGATGATTTTTTGGTGACCTATGCCGAACTGTCCGCTGAACTGCAAGAGGCGGCCTTTGCCGCCAAGCGGAAAGGCAAAAACTTTATTGCCAACGGTAGCGTAGAAGAGGGGATAGAGCCCTGGACTCACCAAGGTGGATTTATCAGCCGCAGTACCGCTTTTGCGCATACTGGTTCTGCCAGTTTGTTGATCGCGGGGCGCACCCAGGAGTGGAATGCGCCCATGATGCCGGTGCTGGGCTTGGAGAATAACAAACAGTATCGCTTCAGCATTTACGCGCGTTTGGTTGAGGGCCCGCCTGTTCATATGCAGCTGACCATGAAGCGCACAACCGGCGGGCAAACCACATTCGCACCCCTCGGTACTGGCATCGCGACTAGTACGGGTTGGAGCGAAATATCAGGTACTTTCAAATCGAGCTCGATCAGCGAAGCGGATCACGTAGCGGTTTATTTGGAAGCTTTAAATCCAACGGTCAGCTATTTTGTCGATACATTCACGGTCGAAGAAGTGCCTGAGTAATTGTTTTGATAGTGCGCAAATCGGAAGAGGCTGGTCGCCGATCTGCGCTTCAATATTTCTCTCGCAAATTCCGCTCATCGCTTTCCATTCATTTAAGTCTTTTCACCATACAAACATAGGGAATGTGTTTGTTTAAGATATTTGCGTAAAGAATAGGCAAAGCCGCCTTCCGACAAATATGAAAAATCAGGAAAAACGCGTTTACGATTTGTGACCGCAAATCTGATCGCGGCCGCTTTTCTTCGCATCGTATAAGGCTTCGTCCGCACGTCCCAGCGCCTGACTAAAACTTTCACCTTGACGAATATTCGCGACACCAAAGCTCGCGGTGATGACCAGCTCCGGATTGCTGAAGCGCAATTGTTTAATTTGCGTACGCAACTTTTCGGCAACGCGGTAGGCTCCGTCGGCATTGGTTTTGGGACAGATTACGACAATTTCTTCGCCGCCCCAGCGCACAGCGGCATCACCCTCACGCACGATCTGTTGTACTAAAGTGGCGACGCTTTTGAGTACTTCGTCACCCACTTCGTGGCCATAGGTATCGTTAACCTGTTTGAAATGGTCGATATCCATGACGACTAATGCAGTTCCTGCCAGCGAATTGCGCAGTGCAAATTCGCTGACCACGTCCAGGGCAGCGCGGCGGTTGAGCAGTCCAGTGAGCGGATCGTACATCGACAATTTTTTGAAGTGCGCGGATTCGGAGTCCACTTCTTCGAGCTTTTTCAACAAGCCGAACATTTCCTCGTGGCGCTGCTTCAGCTGCGAGCGCAAACGTAAGAAGTTGTAGAAAAGTCCAACGATGATGAAATAGGCAATAGACCCACCTATCCACCAGCTCAGATTATCCTCAGTGAAAAACGGTGCAACGGCGGAATATTCCAGCACGTCGAAATAATGCTGGCCGACGGGCAGAGGGGTTTCGATATCGAACCCAAAATGCACAACATTGTCCCGAGTCGGCAGGCGCATTTCGGGATCTTTGATTTGCCGCATTTCAATCCACCAGGGCGCGACTTCAAATTTACTCAAGGGGATTTCGTAGATATAAGCGCCTTTGCGAATGGGCACTTCCACTTGGTGAAATTTGGTATCGGGAATGCTGGGGTCGTTGATAACGTTGCGGTAGGAAACCCGGAATTTTTCCGCCGAGCCTTTGTATTCCACCGTCAGCCGCAATTTGGTGTAAGCCCTAAAATCTTTGCCATTGCGTGCGCCATCCCCCATTTGGATATTCATTCCGCAAAAGCGCACGCCGCTACTTTGCAGAAACAGGCAGCTGAAGCCCTGACGTTTCTGATCAATCCAGTTCAATGCGGTACCCGCACCTCTGTCGCTATACAGCGAGCGTACTCCGCCATCATCGATCAACTGAAACGAACGTTCGGAAAAACTGGCCACAACTGTTGCGGCAATCCATATCGACACAGCCAGTAATAGAAAGGAAATGGAGACTTTCACTGATTCTTATAACTCCGGTCACAGTCCCTTGGGGCGGATAGCCGCTCGGACAAAAAGGGTCTCTCCGGAAGTCTAGCAAAGCTTGAGCGAACTGCCCGAAAGTAGGGCGGTTAGCTTCGTGCAGGCAGTCTTCTTATTGCGGTGAGTAATCTTCGTGAAAGCGCTATTCGCCGGAAATTTGTTTTTGCATTTTGATATGAGGTACGCCCAATTCCAGAAAGGCAGAACCTTTGGCTTGATACCCAAGAGCCTGGTAAAAGCCTGCTGCCGGGAGGCGCGCGGATAATTCGATAGAGTGAAATCCCAAAGCCGCAACGGTTTGCTCGGCAAACAGTACCAGGGCGCGGCCGATACCCTGTCCGCGCATCTGTTCCGTCACCGCCATTTGCCGCAGTTTTATCCTGTCGGGTGCGATAGGTTTGCATATAACGCAGCCGATAAGAGCGCCGTCAGCAAAAGCGGCGAAGTGATATTGCTGGTCCTCGCCGGCGAGATCTTCCGGCGAAAGCACAAGGCCGAGAGGTTCGCGCAATACATGGCTGCGCAGAGTCAGACAGTCGTGGTATTCGCGGGAACCGAATTGGATTTGTTTCAGCGTCATGGAAGTTGTCAGGCATCCTTGCCTGCAGGGAGAAATCAGAAAGGATCTTTGACGTTGGAGATCATCTGCTCGTCATTGGATTTGGTGAGAACCAGCATTTTGGGACGCTCTCCACTCATGTCGTAATAAAACACGTAGGGTGAATTGTCTGCCTTTTCTGGGAAATAACCGCGATAGCGACGATTGCGCACGTCAAAGAAAGCGCGGCCAGGGTCGACGGAAACTTCCGCGCGATACAGATTCGGCGCGATTGGCACCATAGTGACTGGTGTGTCTATGGAGCGGCTGCGAATAGTGACCTTGATAGTGTCCTCGTCCCGATAGATTGGTGGTTCGCCTTCCAAAACCACTTGGCTGAGATCCGGAGCGTCGTCCACTACTGGAGTGCGGCCCGATTTGACGCGAGCTTTTGCCACGGTTGCAGGCGCAGCCGGTGCCGTGTTGGTTAGTGCTGCAGCAACAGGTGGCGTAGCTTCAGCAGCGGCGGACGCAGGTGCAGCTGTGGTGGCAAGTTCGGTTTGTGTGGAAACAGCAGCTTGCTGTTCAGCTGCGAGCTGAGCCGCCATGGCAAGAGCCTGTTCTTCTGCCCGGCGGGCGGCTTCTCGGCGCGCTTCCTCAGCTTGGCGTGCAGCCTCTTCAGCGCGGCGGGCTTCCTCTTCCATCGCCAGGCGCAGACGCTCATTTTCTTGCTGCAGCGCTGCCAGCTGTCGTTGCATAGCGCGGTCGCGCGCTTGTCTTTCCGCGTCGGCGCGCGCTATGGCTGCGGAAATTTCCTTTTGCGTCTGGGCGATATTTTTTGTGGCTTCGGCCAGTGCTTGTTGCAGTTCCTGTTCTTTGCGTTCGAGGCGGCCTATAGCGGCGATACTGGATTTGATCGCCAGATCCGCAAGCGCAATGCGCTGAGCTTCATTGTCGAGGGCTTCTTTTTGTTCGGCGGTGGGAGAATCGCCGAGCGATTCTTTCATACGCGCCAGCTGAACTTCCCGGGTTCTTTTTTCGTCTTGAAGCTGCTTGAGCTTTTCCTCACTGGACTGGCGCTTGTATTGGGTGAATTCAAATTCCTGCTGAAGTTTCTGAACCGCATCGCTATGCGTCTGAAGGCGGGCTTCGAGACGTGCAAGGGCATCCGGTGCAACGGCGCTGGCGGCCGCAGCGAGGGTCGGTTGGGTTGCGCAGCAGACCAAAAGGCAAAAAGCGTGGAGCAGGGAGCGTTGTAAACTCATAGCCTGTCTCTTTCTCTTTTATTATGGGCGTGGGTCATTATCCCAAAAGCGGGTCACATTTCAATCAAGCGCGTCAGAAAGTGTGGAAAGGGCGGGCTTTGCATGAAAATGGCGCCTACTTCGTCGCAAATCTGACTTTCGTAAAACCGCCTGTAGAAGCGGGATTTTTTTACTCCGCTGGCGCGCGCGGTCTCGCTGTAAGGGTTCACTTTGCCCGATGGCTTAGGCCGGTTGGCGGCGGTGCTAAATGAGCAGCTCTTGCCGGATCGGGGACTTTTCTGAATACTGCCCGGCCCGATGAGGCACCAACTTGCCAACAGGCCCCGCTATGCTGAGTTACCGCCACGCTTTCCATGCAGGCAATTACGCCGACGTACTCAAACACACCGTTTTGGTACAGATCCTTCGCTATATGCTGCAGAAGGATAAGCCCATCTGCTATTTCGATACCCACGCCGGAGCTGGTTTTTACGATCTGACCACAGAAGAAGCCAATAAGACCGCTGAATATCACCGCGGCATCGAATTGTTATGGCAGGAGCGTTCCCTACCGCAGGCGCTGGATGACTATCGCGAGTGCGTAAAAGCCGCGTGCGGCGAGCATCTGACGGCCTATCCCGGCTCTCCCTGGTTCGCCCAGCATTTGCTGCGCCCGCAGGACAGGCTGGTGCTGTGTGAGCTGCATCCGGCGGACCGGGCGCAGCTGGAGCAAACCTTTGGTGCCAGCAAAAATGTGCAGTGTTACGCCGAAGACGGTTGGCAGAAGAGTCTGGCGTTGGTCCCCCCGCCGGAACGGCGCGGCTTGGTGTTGATCGATCCGTCTTACGAGTTGAAAGAGGAATACGGCAAGGTCGTCGAGCATGTGAAGCAGTTGCACCGCAAATTTGCCACGGGTGTGTACGCTATCTGGTATCCCATTGCCGACCCGGAACGCACAGCCTTTTTGCTGCGCCGCATGCGCAGCAGCGGCATCAAACGCATTGTGCAGCTCGAATTGGGGGTGACGCGGGATCATCGTGAAGCGGGTATGACTGGCACCGGCATGATCGTGATCAACCCGCCTTGGAATCTCGCCGAGGTCATGCAGCCCGCGCTGGAGTTTTTCGCTCGTCGTTTGGGGCCATACGCCTACAGCGATATCGTCGAGTTGGCGGGGGAATAACTGACGGGTCGCCGTCATATGGACGGAGCACCCTGCCGGACAGTCCAATATTCAGGAAGCGCAATATGAGTTCACGCCCAGAACACGTTGAGTCGATCGAGCTGCACGACACTGACGGTATTGGTTCCAATCCTTCAGCCAATCCGCATATTGAAACGCTGATCGCCAAGCGCATCAGTCGGCGGCAAGTGTTGAGCGGCAGCTTGGCACTTGCCGCAGGTGGGTTTCTCGGCGGTTCCCTTATGCCGCTGGAAACCTCGGCTCAATCAGGGTCACGAGTCCGATTGGGTTTTAAAGAAGTGCCTGCCTCCAGTGATGACACCCTGGTGGTTCCGGAAGGCTACACAGCGCAAGTATTGGCTCCCTGGGGCACCCCCATATTCCCGGGCGCGCCGCGTTTTGCCGAAGATGCCTCCAACAGCGCCGCCGATCAGGAGAAGCAGGTTGGCTTCAATCACGACGGCATGCAGTTCTTCCCCATGCCGCGGCTGTGCAGCAATCGCGGGCTGTTGGTGATGAATCACGAATACACCGACGCCAACATGATTTACAGCGCCGAACAGGGCGGGCGCATCACACCGGATGCGGCGGGCCGCGAAAAAGTCGCCAAGGCCCTCGCTGCCCACGGGGTCACGGTGGTTGCCGTCCGTCACTGCGGTAATGGCAAGTGGGAGATCATCAAACACGATCCGCACAATCGCCGTATCACCGGCAACACGCCGATGGCTTTCTCCGGGCCGGTGCGCGCCGACCATCCCCTGCTCAAATCCACCATCACCCCTTCGCCGCGCGGCACACTGAACAACTGCTCCTGCGGCAAAACTCCGTGGGGGACCTACCTCACTGGGGAAGAGAATTGGAATGCTTATTTCGGCACGGATGACTACAGTTGGTCAGCGACCGCGCTGGAAGCGCGCTACGGCGTGAGTTACTCGGGCTTCGGTTACTACTGGCACAGGGCGGAGGCGCGCTTCGATTTGAGCCAGAACCGCAATGAACTCAATCGCTTTGGCTGGGTGGTGGAGATTGATCCCTTCAAGCCCAAATCCACCCCGGTCAAACGCACCGCCCTCGGCCGTTTCAAACATGAGGGCGCGACCTGTATGGAGCACAAAGGTCGGGTCGCGGTTTATATGGGCGACGATGAAAACGGCGAGTACCTGTACCGATTTGTCAGCGCAAAACCCTGGAAAGAGCACCTAGCGAACGGCGAAAGTCCGCTCGACCACGGCACTCTGTATGTCGCGCGGTTTCACGACGAGGGCACTGGTGAATGGTTGCCGCTGGTTCACGGCGTCGGCCCACTGACAACAGCCAACGGCTGGCAGGATCAGGCAGATGTTCTGATTCGCACGCGTATGGCGGCGGATGCGGTCGGTGCAACGCGTTTGCATCGCCCTGAGTGGGTGGCGGGGGATGCTCGCACTGGCGATCTTTACGTCACGCTTTCCAACGGCGCAGGCAACAATGCGGCGGTGAATAGCGGCAGAGCGTCCAACCCCTACGGTCATATTGTGCGTTTCCACGAGGACGAACACTCCGACACGGCCTTTAACTGGGAAGTATTTTTGTTGGCGGGGGACCCTATATACGACCCGGCTGTGCCTATGGGCCAGACCGTTTTTGGTTCTCCCGACGGCATTATGGTGGATGGCAGCGGCATCGTCTGGATCCTGACCGATGTGTCCAACGGCTCCCTGAATATGCCAATGCGCGGTTTCGACAATATCGGCAATAACGCCATGTTGGCCGCCTTGCCCGATACCCGCGAAGTGCGCCGCTTTTTAACCGGGCCGCGCGGCTGTGAAATCACCGGCGTCACCATGACGCCCGATCAGCGCACCCTGTTCGTCAATATCCAACATCCGGGTGAATCCACCACTTATTGGAATGAGCAATACGGCCCGCCTTCGACGGCAAATCCCTCTGCGGTAAGCTCCTGGCCCTTCGGCCGACGCCCGCGCTCCGCCACAGTTGTCATTCGCAAAAAAGACGGCGGCAAGATCGGGCAATAAAAAATCCATTTGCGGATAACACATATTGAATCAAGGCGGCCAGCGCCCCCAGCGGGCCGGAGTGCCG
Source organism: Saccharophagus sp. K07 (assembly GCF_014336955.1). Lineage (GTDB taxonomy): Bacteria > Pseudomonadota > Gammaproteobacteria > Pseudomonadales > Cellvibrionaceae > UBA5868. The sequence continues at coordinate 284,970 of NZ_QRAI01000004.1, forward strand.
CGCACGTCTATATGGATAAAGGGGCCGTGGTGGGGCGTGCTTTTGTAGGCGCCCAACCCGCCCACCAAATCCGGCCGGTTGCGGCGCAGCACAAAGGAATCGGCCCATTCATACAGCAGCACCGCATCTTGGCGATCCTGTTTGCCATCGTGGTTGATATCGTCCATAACGCCGTCGTTGTCGACGTCGATATAAATATCCGCCGCACCGCCGTAGATGTGGTAACTGTTGTTGGTCGAGTTGCCGATCGCCCGGTTGTAATAGGGCGTGCGGTAGCCGCTCATCACCACAAAACTGGGGGTGTGAATGCCTCGCTCATTCACTTCCTGCAGAAATTCTTCCAGCTTATTCAGCAGTTTCGGCTGTAGCACCAAATATTTGGGAAAGCCGCCTTTTTGTTTGCAGAGAAATTGCCCGAGGGTGAAATTGGGTGAAATCCGCAGATTCTGGTTGGCTTCCGTTACTTCGATAAATCCCTTGGGAGCCTGATAACTGCTCAGGTTGTTCAGTGCGCTTGGGTACTGGCCAATGCGATAGCCGTTGAGCAAACCGTTGTTGATCTCCTTGGCCGGGCGCATCACAAACAGCCATACCGAAATCGTCTGATAGCCCGTGGCTGCGGCGGCAGAGCGCAAATACACGTCCACCCGGTGTGTACCCGGCGTCTTCGGCGCCAACCAGCGGTAATAGGCCTGCTTCATCACCAGATATTTGCCGTCCACCTGAATGGCAAGGCGATCCAGCAGATGCCCCGGCGCAGCGAAGGTCACCTCCTCACCGGGCATAACGGACTCGAAGTTGATGGCATAGTGCAGGGCGCGACCATTGACCTCCATCGGAAAGGGCGCGCGGGCCGCCACGGCACCAGCAACAGGAGCGGATAGCGCGGGGAGAGGGAGCAGGCTCAAACAGAGCGCCAGCCAAGCGATTTTTGTAACAGAACTCATTCTGGTGCGATCTGGGGACGAGCAAGGTTTACTCTGGGTACAGCGGCGCAGCCAGGGCCGCAGCCAGGGGTGGATCACGTTCATAAATATCGTTGCGAAAGTTTAATTGGTCCTGACTGTCGGCCCAGGCGGTCCAGTATTCGATATGCACGGGAATCGGATTTTTGAGGAATACCGTACGCAGCTTTCCTTTGGCAACGATTTCATCAATTTGTCTCCGGCTTAGGCCATTGTCCTTAAGTAACCACGCGGCGAGATCCAACGGCTCGGCCACTCGGACACAGCCTGAACTGAAGGCCCGGTCCGATTTGCGGAATAGCTCGCGCGAGGGAGTGTCGTGCAAATAAACGTCATGTGCATTGGGGAACATGAATTTCACTTGTCCCAGCGCGTTGTATGGCCCGGGCCCCTGGACCAACTGGTAGGGAAAATTGCGGGTATTAAATTTCTTCCAGTCTACGCTAGCGGGGTCCACTGGATTTTGATTGTGGTCGTATACCGTAAATCCCATGCGAGTTAGATAGTCCGGGTCCGCCTGGATATCGGGCAACTTGTCGCGCACGATTAATTTAAAAGGCACGGTCCAGCTTGGGTTAAACACTATGTAGCGGATGTGATCGCTGAAGACCGGGGTGCGGCGATAGTCGCGACCGACGATCACCGGCTTGCGCATTACGGTCTCGTTTCTGTCGATCACCTTGAGTTCAAACCCGGCGATATTCACCAATACATATTTTTCGCCAAAGTCCTTCGCCAACCAGCGCCAGCGCTCCATATTGTTGATGATGGTCTGGCGTCGCTCCGCCGGCGTTACATTCAGCGCATCTATGGTTTTAGGTCCTATCACCCCGTCAGTATCCAAACCGTGACGGGCCTGGAACTGCTCAATCGCGGCGACCAGTTCTTCATCGTAAAACTCAGGGTGCGCAAGCGGTTCTGCGATATTGAGATCGCCCCAATAAACAAGCCGCTCACGAATCGCTACCAAGCGGCGATCATATTCATTAGGTCTGATGGAAGGGTGACGCGCCAGCGCCTGCCATTTGGGAGCCTTCTCCAGGTCGAAATTCTCTAAAAATCGTCTCATCCGGAAATAACGAACTTGGCGCGGGCGCAACACCAGAAGGCGTTCATTGACATTCCTGGCGTTGGTCAGCCTTTCCACTACGTCTACCAGATCGCGCTGGCGGCGCGTGGCGGACCAATCGGTGGAAATACTTTCCGGATCAACTTTGCCCATCAACAAATGACGGGTCAGATTGAACGCTGCATCGGAAATCAGCAGGTCGTATTCCACATAATTAGGCGACGCTGTCGCTTGTTGATCAGCGTAATTTTTTAAGCGCTTGTAGTGATAATCCTGCGGCAGCAAACCTTCGCTACCGATGCGACTGATTTCGTCAATCAAGCCGAGTGCCTGCGGCGTCAGCCTTTGGTTTGCGTCATGCCAGGCCGGCTGAAAATTGCGTTCTACATAAAATTCCTGCAGCGCCGCTTGGTTGAGCAAGGGAATGCCAAAAACCACCAGTCGCTGATCTGCGATGCTGGCTTCTATATGGTTGTGAAGGTTTAACGGCGGTACGTCCGGCTGTGTTTTCACATCATTTTGTGCGCAAGCTGATAAAAATAAAAAAATCGCCAACGGCAAAACGATGCGGCACAGAAAAAAGCGAAACATAAGTTAACGGATTAGAAAATTGGTATAGAGAGTTTAGCTTGGTGGGGCTGAGGTTAGGAAATATTCCTGTGCTAGGCTGATTTTTTTAAATCATTTAAGGAAGGGCACGTCCATGTGCACATGCTTGCGAATTTAAATTATTGAGTATCGCCTTCGCGTGGTTGGCGCTGAGCAAATACCCAATCCCACAATCCCGGCTCCAAAAATGCGCGTTGCCATAACAAATGACCGTGCTCCAAATTGTCGAATTTGGTTACCCAAGCGCAACCGCCCTGGCCGCGAATATGTTCAACTGCGCGATCCGTATCCTGGTGGCTGTTGGTGTAATCAATGGAAGAACTGAAAGCCCACACAGGTACCTTGTTTTGCGCAATGCTGTTGAGGAAGGTCAGAGCCGGTGTATGGCCTGCCATCGGAATAGCCGCTGCGACCAGATCAGGTCGGCGCTGCGCCAACTCCCAAGTGCCGCCACCACCCATGGACACGCCGGTCACATAAATACGCGCAGGGTCGACCTGGTAGGTTTCGATAATGTTTTCGATCAGCTCGATCAAAGCCGAACCGTATTTTGAAGGCTGTGAATTAACCTGGAAGAAAGGCCCGCCGTTGGACGACCATTCATTGGAATAGAAATTACAGTCAGCCGACTGAACGCAATGTGGCAACACAATATAAGCCGGATATTTCTGGCGATTTTCGGCGGTGAGCAGACCGGCAGTAGAACCGAGCAGGAAGGGCGCACCATCCACCAGAATATTGCCGTCGGCTACCTCGCGTCCGTAGCCGCCGTGCAGCGATACCACCAGCGGGAACAGCTGATTCGGATTCTGTTTAGCTTGTTCCGGCGTATAGAAATGCCACGGCAAATCGATGCGCGAGCCCTTAAATGTATCCATTTTGGTCAGCATGGTTTTGTACACGTCTTTTGGCACTTCCAATTCCGTGTAAGGCGGAGGTGTTACCTGCTGGCGCTCCGGTGGCTGCTGCGGACAGGTCAAACGCGGCACTATTTTGCCCAAACCTGAACTGCTGGACGATGAGCTTGAAGAAGAGCTGCTGGATGACGATGAACTGCTGGAACTGCTGGACGAGCTGGAACTGGATGAGCTGCTGCTCGACGAACTGGAGCTCGCCGTACCCCCACACGCCGTCAGCATCGCCGCCAACAGCACCCCCGATACCAATCTAATACTTTGCTGTGCCTTCATAAGTTTTCCCCTAATAATTGCCCGAAAAAATAAAAATGCTTCGCCACACTTTTGTATGAAAAATTGTGCTTGTGGCTTGCCTGTGCGGTTGTCAATGTCAGCGGTTGATTAACCTGTAGTGCATAAGGCGGGCGGAGTTTAGCACGCAGGCGCATTTTCGATGTGGGCAAAAATCGCAAGATAGCGGACACTTTACAATTCTCGTACTGCAGGTTTTGCGGTGAGCAAACACTTTGGCGGATACCAATGGGAGACTGTGTGAAACCGTGACCTAAGATCGATAATGATGCTGTATTCTTGAGCTAATACTTATTTAAATTGCGCAACCAAAAGATGAAATATAAATCCTTAGAAATTTCCTATCTCGCGGACAGAATGGAGTTTTTGGACGAACTCGCCACACTTCATCAAGCTCAGTGGGGGCATTTAAATCCAGAAATGACACTGCTCGGACGAAAGGAATTGATTGCAGGTGCTGCAGGGAAAAAGGCGATACCTTCGGTGTTTATTGCGCTTGTTGAAAATGAATTGGCCGGTTTTGCAGCAATCATTCCACACGATATGGAGGATAGGCCCGACCTTACCCCATGGTTGGCTGCTGTTTATGTCAAGGAGGAGTTTCGTCGCCAAGGGATTGCCAGCAAATTGGTTACTCGCTGTGAGCAGGAAGCCGCAGAATTAAATGTCAGCACTTTATATCTGTATACCAATTCTGCGTCTGGGCTGTATGAAAAATTAGGTTGGAGTCTCTTGGAACAATACGAGCACAAGGGCGCCGTGGTCGATATTATGTGCAAGCGTATTCAGCTGTTTGGCAATGAATAGACGCAATGGCTATGTAGTGCTGCGCTTTTAGCGGTTATATCGAATAGTATCCGTCCTTTAATCGTTAAGAACTCTTGAGCAAGTTTCATTGAGCTAACTTGCTTGATTTGCTGATTAAACCCGACCACAATACTGTATTTCCAAACAGTATCTGGTTGTATGAGCGATTTCCCCGAAGACAGTCCCGAGCTCTGGGTTGAGCCTCCGCTTAAAGCCCTTAAAGGCCGGGGCGCCTTGACGAATCTGCCGGGGCGTTTTGAAGAGCAGATTATTGCCCGGACTGACGACGGTTGGTGGCAGGAGCCGGAAGAGCCGGGGGCGCCAGCGACCTTTATCACGCCGGAAACGGCCCGAACGATCCTTACCCGCAATCAATCGCCCGACTTGCCGTTTTCTGTATCGCTGAATCCCTATCGCGGTTGCGAGCACGGTTGCGTCTATTGTTTTGCGCGGCCGACCCACAGCTATCTCGGTTTATCGCCGGGTTTGGATTTTGAAACCCGCATTTACGCCAAAGTTAACGCGCCGGAGCTTTTGCGTCGCGAGCTTGCGCATCCCAACTATCAGGTGGAATCCATAGCGCTCGGGGTGAATACAGATGCGTATCAGCCATGTGAGCGGCATTTGCAATTAACACGCCGGGTTTTGGAGGTGTTGCACGAGTGCCGTCATCCAGTTGGTTTGATTACCAAATCGTCATTGATCGAGCGGGATATGGATATTCTGCAGGATATGGCGCAGCGGCAGCTCACCGGAGTGACGATTACCTTGACGACGCTGGATCATCAGTTGTCGCGAATTCTCGAACCTCGCGCCGCGTCACCGACACGCCGTTTGCAAACCATTCGCCGTTTGAGCGAAGCCGGAATACCCGTTTCCGTCAGCGTTGCACCGGTTATTCCGCATATTACCGAGCCGGAATTGGAAGCTGTATTAACTGCCGCAGTAGAGGCGGGAGCTTGCAGTGCGGGTTATACGGTTTTGCGTTTGCCTTGGGAGGTGAATCCGCTGTTTCAGCAGTGGTTGGAAACGCATTTTCCGCTGCGCGCAGAAAAAGTGATGAATTGCATTCGTGATTTGCGCGGCGGCAAAGAAAACGATCCCAACTTCGGATCGCGTATGCGCGGTGAAGGTATTTATGCGGATTTGATTCGCCAGCGTTTCAATAAAACCTTGCGCAAATTAATCAAGCCGGGCCATAACCGTTTTAGTGATCTCGATTACACGCAATTTCGCCGGCCTTTGGTTGTGCCGGAAACGAAGAAAAATTCCGCGCAGATGGATTTGTTTTCGTAGGTCAGAAAAGGACAGCCGCCTTTTCCGACCTGCAAATTAACTACACACAAATCACGTATAGCGCTCCAAACAATTCAAATTTTCGAACGCGGTTTTTAAGCGCGCAACCATGGATTCTTCGCCTTTGCGCAGCCAAACTCTTGGGTCGTAGTATTTTTTATTGGGCTTGTCGTCGCCTTCCGGGTTGCCGATTTGGCTTTGCAGATAGGCTTCGTTTTTCTTGTAATACTCCATAATGCCTTGCCAGGTGGCCCATTGAGTATCTGTGTCTATATTCATTTTCACCACACCGTAACTCACCGCTTCGCGAATTTCCGCTTCGGTGGAGCCTGAGCCGCCGTGGAAAACAAAATTGAGCGTTTTGGCAGGCACACTGAGTTTTTCGCTTAAATATTTTTGTGAATTGTCGAGAATTTTCGGCGTGAGTTTGACGTTGCCCGGTTTATAAACCCCGTGCACATTGCCGAAGGATGCGGCTATGGTAAAACGGTGGCTGATGGCGATCAGTTTTTCGTAAGCGTAAGCCACATCTTGTGGTTGGGTATAAAGCGCCGCGTTGTCTATGCCGGTATTGTCCACGCCGTCTTCTTCACCGCCGGTGCAGCCGAGTTCGATTTCCAGCGTCATATCCATTTTTGCCATGCGCTTCAGATACTGCTGAGAAATATCGACGTTTTCTTCCAGTGTTTCTTCCGATAAATCCAGCATATGAGAGCTGAACAGAGGTTTGCCGGTTGCTGCGAAATGTTGTTCGCTGGCGTCCAGTAAGCCGTCAATCCAGGGCAGTAATTTTTTCGCTGCGTGATCTGTGTGCAAAATTACGGGAATTTCATAGGCGGAGGCGACTTCGTGAATAAAGCGCGCAGCAGCTATAGCACCGCGAACCGCGCTTTGTTCGTTAGGCAGCTTCAAACTTTTGCCGAGAAAAAAGGCCGCTCCGCCATTGGAGATCTGAATAATGATAGGCGATTGGCAGATGCGCGCTGCTTCCAGTGCAGCAATTATGGAGTTGGTGCCGACCACGTTTACCGCAGGATAAGCAAATTGATTATCTTTGGCTGCTTTTAACAGCGTTGTTACATCTTCACCGGTCACGACACCGGGTGAAACCAGATTTTTTAACGAAGTCATGATGGCTACCTATCAATATTGTTAGGAAACGGCGAGCTCAGAAGCCTGCTGACATATTGCAAGAAAATGGCCGGGATCAAGACTTGCTCCGCCAACCAGCAAACCGTCCACGTCTTTTTGCTCCAGTAATTCGCGGGTATTGATTTTATTGACACTGCCGCCGTACAAAATACGCAATCGGTTTGCAATTTCGTGTCCAAACATATCCGCCAATTGTGCGCGAATAAATTGATGCACTTCCTGCGCAATTGTGGGAGTCGCTGCCAGTCCTGTGCCTATGGCCCATACGGGTTCGTAAGCGATGCATAGATCTTTGCCATCGAGATTGATATTCGCCAGGCCTTCGCGAATTTGTTTATACAACACGTCTTCCGTTACGTTGGCTTCGCGCTCTTGTTGATTTTCACCGACGCAGAGAACGGGCAGCAAATCGTGAGTTAATACTGTGCGCACTTTGATGTTGCAGCCTTCGTTGGTTTCGCCAAAGATTGCGCGGCGTTCAGAGTGGCCTATCAAACACAGTGAGCAACCGGCCTGTTTCAACATTTGTGCCGAGGTTTCTCCGGTGTAAGCGCCGGATTGGTAGCGGCTGACATTTTGGCTGCCGATATGTAATTCGGAAAATTGTAAAAACGTCATCATATCGCGCATATAAATGTAAGGAGGGCATATGGCGATATCGGCGTTGAAATGTTTACCGATAAAAGAGGCGACGGACACGCAAATCAAATCCAGTCCACCGTTGAGCTTCCAGTTCGCAATCACAATTGGTTTTCGTATTTTCATTATTTTGTCCTGCGTTGCTGGGTTATTTTTGAGTGATTTTTCCCTGGTTCGAAACCAAGCTTGGTTCGCAAAACCGAATTGAATGCAGCATATAAAGTGTAGATAAGAAATGAAAGCGGGCCGCTTACTGTGCCAGAGCCAGCTACTCCAAGGACCTCGTTCAAATGGCGAGCCCAACCATATACCCCCTATAGAACCTGAAGTGCTAGCCTAATAACCAAACAATTCTTCAAAGTAAGACGACCGGTCATATAGAATCCCCACCATCCCCTGAAGTTTCCTCCGGGACGGAAGGGCTGTAGAGAGGCTAAACATGAGCAAACGCGATCAGAAAAAAGAGGAGATCCTCCTCGCTGGCCTGAGCGTGATGAAGCAAAAGGGTTATAACGGCACCAGCGTCAAAGACATTGTGGACGCGGCCGGTGTGCCCAAAGGGTCTTTCTACAACTACTTCGAAAGCAAGGAAGCCTTTGCGTTGGATGCGGTGGAGTTCACCGCCAACGCGGAATACGAAGCAGCGGAAGCTATTCTGGCCAATCGCCAGTTGCCACCTCTGGTGCGTCTGCGCAGCTATTTCGAAAGCAGCCAGCACGCTTGTTGCAATGAAACCCGGCACGGGTGTTTCCTCGGCAATATGTGTCAGGAGATGGCAGATACATCGGAGGCGATTGGAGAGCTGTTACACCGCAAGCTCAAGCAACTGACGGGGCTTATGGCGGAGGTGATCAGGGAGGCCGAAGAGCAGGGGGCTATTACGCGGCCGCTCGATCCGTACCAAACAGCCGAGTTTCTCTTCAACGCCTGGGAAGGCGCCATCATGCGTTCAAAGGCATCCAAGAGTAAGGAGCCAATGCACGCATTCCTGAATATGTTGACGGTCATTCTCTAACCGCCAACGGTCGCACCGAAGCCAAGTAAACCGGAAAACTCTCTGTTCCGGTTTGTTTGGCCTGATTAAAAACCGACCGGTCTGTTTTGTTAAAAGACGACCGGTCACCTTGAAGAGGTGGATATGAAACAGATACGGAATGTCCGGATGGCGTTTCTATTCTGGATCCTTGCAGTACCTGTGTTGGCCGGAGCAGAAAGCGAAGGTTTCAGTGTGTTTTCGGATACAGTCTGGGACGACGTGGGTGCTGCAGATCGTTGGGCGGCAAGTTTTGATAACGATTTTCTTGTTCCCGGCGGGCGTGACCAGGATTACACCTACGGATTTAGTGTGATTCGCACCAGCAGCAAGCTGGATGACCATATTGCGACCAAACCAATCGGTTTTATCGACGGACTTTTTAAGCTCGATCAGCCGTCGCGCCACGGCATAGAAGTCGGCTTGTACGGGTTTACTCCGGAAGATATTGAGCGCAAGGACGCCAATCCGGACGACCGGCCTTACGCCAGCCTGGTCTATGCCTCCACCCGGGCAGAACGGGTGTATCCGCTGGAAGGTAAGGTGATTAGCTCGCAGCTGACCGTCGGAGTACTCGGGATCGATGTTGTCGGCGACTTGCAAAAAGGGCTGCACGACATGGTTGAGGGGAAAGCGCCGCAAGGCTGGCGCCACCAGATTTCTGATGGTGGCGAACCGACTTTGCGCTACAGCCTCGCACGCCAGAAATTATTACGCGAGCCCACCGGGACTTTTGAGCTCAAGCATACCCACAGCGTTTCCGTCGGCTATATCACCGAGGCCAGTTGGGGAATGAATTTCCGTGCGGGCAAATTAAATTCGCTGTGGCACAACTTTCACCCCGAGCAGGCGAGCTATGCCGAAACCTCGGCACAGTTGAATAGCCGCACGGCGGAGCGATTTTTCTGGGCCGGTTTTGCCATTAAAGCGCGCGCCTATAACGCATTTTTGCAAGGGCAGTGGCGCGACTCCGATGTGGAATACAGCAGTGGCGATTTGCGCCATTTAATTCTCGAGGTCTGGGCCGGTTATACCCACGGTTTTGCCAACGGAATTTTCGTCAGCTACGGCCTGCGCGGCCACAGCTCGGAAATTCGCCTCGGGCAGGGCGACCGCAATGTCATTTGGGGCGGCGTCATGATCGGGCGCAATCTCGAATAAATGAGAAATATTTTTGTACACCTCACCGCATTTTTGTACACAGGTGATGTTGATAACGCCGAAAAAATCGGCATTTTTAGGAGAAACTTATGTCCTTGTTAAATCAAGTCACACAAAACAATTTCGATAATCAAGTGCTCACCAATGAAAAACCTGTATTAGTGGATTTTTATGCGGACTGGTGCGGACCTTGCCGCACCCAAACGCCAATTCTGGAGGCGGTTGCCAGCGAATACGCGGGCAAAGTGGATATCGTAAAACTCAATGTCGATCAGGACGCAGCGCTGTCCGCCCAGTACAATGTGCGCAGTATTCCCACCCTGATACTGTTCAAAGGCGGTAAACCCGTGAATGTGCAGGTGGGCGTCAGTTCCGCACGCCAACTCAAAACCATTCTGGATAATGTGGTATAGATAGCGCGTGGTAATGGCAAAATTTAATCTCGCTTGCGTGTAAAAACGTAAGCGAGACGAATCCTCAAAAAATAGCGATACATTAAAAAATAAAAACAGGAGACATTATGAAAGCGATCGGTTATCAGAAATGCAATCCCATTGATCATCCGGAAGCTTTGGTTGATATTTCATTGCCCGAGCCGGTTGCCCAGGGACACGATATATTGGTGGAAGTCAAAGCTGTGTCGGTCAACCCGGTGGATACCAAAGTCAGACGAGGCGTGGCACCGCCGGAAGGTGAATGGAAGGTGTTGGGTTGGGACGCTACGGGAATTGTGCGCGCTGTAGGCGCGGACGTTACCTTGTTTAAACCCGGCGATCGCGTTTGGTATGCCGGTTCCATTGCGCGCGCGGGCACTAATTCGGAATTACATTTGGTGGACGAACGAATTGCCGCAAAAATGCCGGCGTCACTGGATTTTGCCGCCGCTGCCGCATTGCCATTGACCAGTCTCACTGCGTGGGAAATGTTATTCGACCGTCTGGAAATTGCGCGCAAAGGTGAAGATTCGAAAAGACGCGGTCAATCGATTTTGATTATAGGCGCTGCCGGTGGCGTGGGTTCGGTTATGACGCAATTGGCGCGGCAGCTGACGGATCTCACTATTATCGGCACCGCATCACGTCCGGAAACACAGGAGTGGGTAAAAGAAATGGGCGCTCATCATGTTATCGATCATAAAGCGTCGTTTGCTGAGCAATTTAAGAAGCTCGATATTCAGCCGGATTATGTCGCCAGTCTGACGCACACGGATCAGCATATAGAAAGTATTGTTGAAGTAATCAAGCCGCAGGGAAAACTTAGCTTAATTGACGATCCACAATCCTTCGATATCAAATTGCTCAAACGCAAAAGTCTTTCCCTGCATTGGGAATTGATGTTTACCCGCCCTTTGTTTACCACTGAAGATATTCTCGAACAGCACCATATTCTTACCCGCGTGGCGGAAATGGTGGATGCCAAAACATTGCGCACCACTGTGACCGAGCATTACGGTGTGATTAACGCGCAAAACTTAAAACGCGCCCATGCGTTGATTGAATCGGGCAAGGCGCGCGGAAAAATTGTTTTGGAAGGCTTTTAATGTACTTGGCCCGCCTATGGCGGGCTTTTTGTTTGTGTCTTAAATTCGACTTCAAATCCCACCTGTGCGTTTGTTCGCTGTCCTGAGTGCCGGTTTGGCTCACAATGAGTGTGTCATAACCATTAAAAACTAAGGCACTTCCTATGCGGCCCAATTTCGTTTCTTACGCAGCGCGCTTGGTGTTGGCGGCGAGTTTATTGACCAGTTTTTCAGCATTGATTGGCTGTGGTGGCGGCTCATCATCCAGCAGTGCTTCTTCGTCCAGTAGTTCTTCATCGTCCAGCAGCTCATCCTCTAGTTCATCTTCCAGTAGTAGCAGTTCAAGCTCGTCGAGCTCCAGTTCAGGCAATGGCTCTGTGACGATTGCGCCGAACGACCCACTGATTCGCTATACCGGTCGCGTGCAGGTGGATTCTTCTGCCGCGCTTTACGATTGGGCGGATACGCGCATCGAATTTGTAGTGCAAGCGCCACAACTTGAGTTGTTATTCAACGATGGCAAAAACGACTACAACGTTTTTGTCGATGGCCAATTATCCAAAATTATTTCCACTACCAATGGCACAACCGCTTATCCCATTACCCTGGGTGCAGGCGAACACCGGGTATTGGTAACCAAACGCACAAGTCCCAATTTTGGTTCTGGACGATTTTTAGGTGTACGTCTTCCTCAAGGTGGGCAATTAAAAGAATTGGGACCGCGTCCAAGTCGCAAAATCGAATTTATCGGCGACTCCTACACCGTGGGTTATGGCAACGAGGGGCCGGCATTGGATTGCCGCGGAGTATACCGACCTTACGAAAACAGCTATTTATCCTTTGCGACTATTGCGGCGCGCGCACTCTCGGCAGAAAGCCACTCCATCGCGATTTCCGGTTTTGGTGCTGTGCGCAATTACGGCGATTCCAATACCACCAGCGCAACACCTATGCCGTTTTATTACGGCAGAACTGTGATGGAGCGATCCGATTTGAACTGGAATTTTCAGTCATGGAAGCCGGATTTGGTGGTCATTAAATTGGGCACCAATGATCACAGCACAGAGCCGCAGCCATCGGCTGATGTATTTATTCGCGGAATTCACGGCCTGATTACCCAGGTCAATAATGCCTACGGCTATCTGCCGATTATTTTGCTGGCCGACAGTTCTCTGCCGCAGTTGGTTTCGCGCATGCAAACCGCCATGCAACAGCAACGCAATATGGGCAATGATCAGGTGCACTTCGTCCAAGTCACTCATCCGCCACAATCACAACTAGGTTGCGACTGGCACCCGCTGGTGGTCGGACATCAATCCATGGCGACGGAGTTGGTGAGTTCGATTAAGCAGATATTGAATTGGTAGATCGATTGGAGCCGCCACTTCTGCACTAATTTGCAAGTGCAGAAGTGGCGGCTCAAAATTGGAAAATTAGAGAAATTAATAAAGACTCCAACCCAGCCGGATGGGGGAGAGGCTAACGCTGGCGGGAAAACAGATGCGGATTTTTATTAATAAAAGTCTCTATCCATTTCTCCAAAAAAGATGTGCTGCCGACGACTTTTAGATGATAGTAACCATATAAACTGATCACTAAGGCGCCGAGCGTATCCACAATCAGATCGACCATGGTGTCCAACAAGCCCGATGGGTCGTCCAGCATAGGTTTTTGCATATTGGTGCCAAAGAAGGTATCCATGCTGAATTCGAAAATTTCCCACAAGGCGCCGAGACCCACCGCAAATAAAAACGCAAAAAAAGCTACAAACCCTGGTTTTAGGTGCATGCCGATTTTTTCAATTTCGTTGAGCACATGCACCAGCAAAAAGCCGGCGATTCCCAGCAGCAATCCAGACGTCGTGTGCAGTGCAATATCCCACCACCAGAAGCGCGTGTAATAACCGCGCACTTCACCGAGAAACAAGGAAGCAAAAACAAACGCAATGCCCATTAACTGCAATTGCGGCGGAATATGGACACGAAACTGGCGTTCCACGAAATACGGAATAAAGGTTATGCCAATAATCCCGGTGGCTGTAAACGCGGGCAGCCAATTCTGTTGCCAAAGTGCGGCGAGCAATTCCAGGAATAAAATGCCTTGCAGGACGTAACACAAACGGCGGTGTATGGAGAAATTTTTCACGGAATAAACGGCAAATTCACAACCAGGGACTCGGTATCATAACGCAATGCCATGGGGGAGGATATGCAGAGGGATTTTTCCGGTAGGGAAATAATCTGTGCGGCTAGCGCACAGATTATTGGCAGACATTATTTTGTGTTTCGCTTTAAGTTCACCAACAGTGCGCTGGTTAATAGCAAAAATAACCAATCCAAGCTGCCGCCGGAGCTGCCGGGAGATTCTGAACTGGAGCCGGAACTTGAGGCGCTGGAGCTTGAGCTCGACGAGCTGGAACTTGAACTCGAATTCGAACTGGAGCTGGAAGAACTGGAGCTTGAGCTGTTCCAAGTCGAGGGATTTGCCGGGATTAGCAGTGTAAAAGCCTGCTGCCCTGGTACGATAAGAATGGGTTCTTCGTTCTCAGTTGTATATCCTCTGATTAGGTGAATTCGCACCTCTTCATCCGGTTCGTCCACATCTCTCAAAAAGTCATTTACCACGGGAACTTCCAATTCAAGCACATCGCCCGCTGAAACAGGATTGAATCTCCGGGTAAAGATTCGTTGCTCGATTCCGACGTCCTCCATAAGCGCTGTTGGTGAAATGAGTTCCACCTGAAATATCAGAGTGATCGGCACATCCGGGTTGGCAGGAGAAAAAACAAGGGGAATTTTTGCGGTGGTTCCTTCTCTGGCCTGCACAAACGTCAGTCCAAAGCCAACGTCATAACGTGCGCCGACTTCGATAGTCACTGGCTCGCTCGCATTGCCCGCGCGGTCGATAGCGACCAATCGCACGGTATAGTCGCCAAGAGGCAGGGAAGTGGGTTGCGAGGCAGGTTGCTCCACTATTTGACCCGCATAGTAAATTTTATAAGTCACATTGCCGTCGGCATCGACCAAATCGCCATCGTCAATGGTGATCATGCCAGCCGCTGCCAGTGTGCTGAATAATTTGTCGGGGGCGGTTTCCACGCGAGCAGGCGCCAGCAGAATTTGTGGCGGTTGTTGATCATCAACAAAATCATCCAGAACCAGTCCGGACGCCGCCTGACATTCCGCATCACAATCAGGATTCCAGCGATCCGGTTTGCCGTCGCCATCGATATCAATTGCCGCTGCAGGATTATTGGGGAATGCATCCAGATAGAGTCCACCGTCGACGCGGCACAGTAAATCGCAGGCCGGATCTATAGTGTCAAGGTAACCATCGCCATCGGAATCGAGAGACGCCATTGGATGGAAAGGAAAGGCGTCTTCCGAATTGATGACACCATCGCCGTCGGCGTCGTCATCGTCTTCATCCAAAAGACCATCGCCATCGCTGTCGCGAAAAATACGGCCGTTTAATACCAATCCAGGCAATTGATATCCGTGGCCAAAATCCCAGAAGGGCGTGCCGTCGGTATCTGTTTCTTCTCCCCAATTTCTATAGAGATTCACAGGGCACGCCGGGTCGCCGACAAAACGGGGGCACATCAGTTCTGCGAGTGTGTTGCCGCCAGTAGAAGGCCCTCCCGGACTCGGAACGAAATGACTATTGATCAAGACCGAACCATCATTTGTGAGCGGAATCGGAGCAAACGTATTCCGGATGTAGCCTAAACTCAGTCCGCCGATAATCCCGCCAACCGGTTCACGCCCCTCCCAGTTTAAGAAACGCGGTCTTACGGTGGAAAACAGATTGCTTGAGTCATGACCGAAAAAATAACCTGCAATGCCGCCAGCTCCGTAGAAACGTCCCTCAAGCTGGCCAGTGCTGAAAACTGCCTCCAATATTGTATTTTCTGCACGGGCCACCACCATCCCCGCCAAAGGGCCACGCACAAGGGACAGCTTGCCTGTAATTCCGGTGCGACGAATGGTGGCTCCGTTTGCGAAACCAAATAAACCTGCATAATCTCCGTCAGGGCGATTCACATACAGGTTGCGAATGACATAACCATTGCCCTCAAAAAAACCGCGGAAGTTGATCGGCTCCCAGCCTAAGCCGTTATTCCAGTAGGTATCGGCTGCGTCTATGACCCCATCCTGGTTGGTATCAAAATCCAGATCCGCCGTCAGCTCGACGCCGCGGCAACCGTCAGCCGGACAGCCCGCATTGCTGCCGTAGAGCGTCTTGCCCGTAGAGTCGTTGCGCAGCTCGTTGAGGTCGGCCAGGTCATTGATTTCGAT
Organism: Saccharophagus sp. K07; assembly: GCF_014336955.1. GTDB lineage: Bacteria > Pseudomonadota > Gammaproteobacteria > Pseudomonadales > Cellvibrionaceae > UBA5868. The sequence goes on from NZ_QRAI01000004.1 coordinate 300,726, forward strand.
CAGACCGTTATCGTCGATGTCGTAATCCTCACGCCCTCCAGCTGACCAGGCGGGGAAAGCGGCTGTGGTTAAAGCCAATAGGAGAGATAGATGCTTGAGCATAGCGTCCCTTTTCTGCGTTATTGGAATCCCGCCAATCTAACCCGTCGGTACAGACGAGGCATTGATCCAATTGGCAATTCATCCCAAAAAAACTCGCATGGCGCGGGGATATTTCGTAAAAGGATAAGTGTTGTTATTGATTAGAGCGATAAGTTTGGGTTTATTCGAGGTGATATCCAGATGCTGGCCTGGCTGCTCGTTTTCGGTTGAGAGCTGATGATGCTTGTGTGTGCTGCAAATAAACAGCTAATCTCGCTCTTTGAGGGGACTAGGAGAATGGAAATAAGGAAATGTGTCACCATGGGGGTTATCAATGAGGAACAATTGGATTTGGGATATTAATGGCAGGAAATAATCTATGAACTCAGATTTGGCGAAAGTGTACATATGGGCTACATCAGACACCAACCCCGGTCATGTTTCATTGGAATTAGATGGTGCATATATCAGCTATTGGCCGATTGGCGAAGACTCTGAATTAAAAAATCAGGTTGTAAATCCTCCTGGCAAAGGAAACCTGAAAGATTTTAAGTATGGGGTTAGTCATAGTGTCACTTTTTCATCCAGCTACAAGGTAGATCGTCGACTGGAGCGCAAAGAGGCGGATTATATATTGACCCTCCAAGGACTATATGTTCAGCAGATGCGAGCGCAGTGGGAAGATTTTAAGAAAAATCCTAAACGCTACAACATGAAAAGTCATAATTGCTCCACAGTAGTTGCTTCCTTTTTGGAGGTTGGATCTGGTATTCCGTATGGGAAGACGCCTTGTATAAAAATAAATAGTTATGTAGATGATCCGATGCGCAGATTTTTCTATAAATTGCGGTTCCTCGGGCATTCCATAAATATGTGGCCCCCAAATGATGTGCATTTATATGTGCTACAGATCAAATCGTCCAAGGGGTTTTCATGAAAAGTAAACTGGTGTATTCCAACCTCTATGATTTTAGGCTTTGGGGGTTGGATAAATTGCATCCCTTTGATGCAAAAAAATTCAGTCGGGCGTGGGCTAGTCTGCAAGCTGCAATTCCCAATTTGAATGATTATGTGTTGACACCAGAAGCGCCTGTGACGGATGAGACCTTGAGGTTGGCCCACACGGCTGGTTATTTGGAAACATTGAAGACTTCGTCCGCAATTGCGAATGTGATTGAGGTGAAAGTGGCTAGGCTGCTACCTAGCAAAATACTCATCAGCAATCTTCTAGATCCCATTCGGCTTGCTACGCAAGGGACATTGCTTGCAGCGGAATATGCGGTAAAAAACCAAGCCTTAGTGATGAATTTGGGTGGCGGATTTCACCATGCATTTGCGGATCATGGAGAGGGGTTTTGCTTTTTTGCCGATGCCGCGCTCGCTATAAAAAAACTTCGTCATGATTTGTCGCTTACTTCCAGTGACTTGGTGGCTATGATCGATCTGGATGCCCACAGGGGTAATGGATTCGAATCATTCTTTGCTGGGGATGAGCATGTGGCAATTTTTGATATGTACAACTTCCAGGTTTATCCAGGGATGCATCGCAGTCTTTTAGCTTGTGCGCAGAAAGGTTAGATAAATCGCACTTCTTATTATTCCACGCGGTGAATAACAATAGGTTAATGAGCAAAAATCTATGAAAGCAAATTATTTTCTTTTGGCAGCGTCGCTGAATGGTTTTTTGGCGGTGGCGCTGGGGGCGTTTGGAGCTCACGGGTTGAAGGCTAGGTTGTCGGAGCATTATTTGAGTGTCTGGCAAACGGCGGTGCAGTATCAGTTTTATCATGCGCTCGCCTTAGGTTTGATCGCGTTATTTTTGCAGCGGGCGGTGGCTAATTCTTGGTTGAATGCGTCTGGTTATTTGATGCTGGTTGGCATTGTGTTTTTTTCCGGTAGTTTGTACTGGCTGACGCTGGGTGGACCGCGTTGGTTGGGGCCTGTTACACCCATTGGTGGAGTTTGTTTCTTGATAGGCTGGATTCTTTTAGCGATCGGTGCGTTGCGGCAATAAGGTTATGAAGCCAATCAATATTCTGCAGTCATTGCCGCAAAATCTCGAAGCGGAAGTATTTGAAGATATTATCCGCTCTGACAGTGTCAGAATCGAACGCATTATTTCCAAAGGCCACACGTCGCCGGAATGTGGGTGGTACGACCAGGAGGAACACGAGTGGGTGCTGGTATTGGAAGGTAAAGCATCCCTCGAATTTGAAGGTGGGAAAATCTGCGATTTAGGTCCTGGCGATTACCTCAATATTCCCGCGCACACCAAACACAAGGTGATCTGGACGGATCCGGATAGGCCGACGGTTTGGTTGGCCGTGTTTTATCTTTAGAAACGGTCTGAAAATACCTCTTAAATTCGCTGTAGCGGTGATCTGATTGTTGTTGCTGAAAATTTCCCTTGTGTCGATTGTGGTCGGTTTGATTGCCATCAGTGGCCGTTTTTGGGGAGCGCAGGTTGCGGGTTTATTGTCGGGATTGCCGGTGATCGGCGGGCCGATTTTATGGTTTATCTATCAAGAGCAGGGTGTGGAATTTGCGCGCAGCACGGCGGCAGCCACTATCGGCGGTTTGGCCGCGCTCTCATCATTTTGTTTTGCCTATTCCTGGATTTGCCGGCGATGCGGCTGGATGCTGGCCTATGGGTTATGCTGCGTGATATTTCTGTTGATTGCTTTTTTTACCCGCTTTTTGGAAATATCCCTTGATCTCAATCTGCATCAAATAACCTGGCTGACATTAGCAGTAGTATTAATCCAATTGATGCTATTTCCTGTTTTGAGTAAACAATCCTTATCGGCCCCGGCAGATACCGCAGAAATTATTTTTCGGATGGCTTTTGCGTTTTTATTGGTGCTTGGCATAACGAAATTTGCCGAAATTCTCGGACCTGTCTACAGCGGAATTTTGACGGTATTTCCCATTGCCGGCTCGGCAATCGCCGTTTTTTCACACCGCAACCACTCAGCTGCGCATGCAGCGCAGTCGTTAAAATCCATGATGTTTGGCTTGCTTAGTATGCTGGCCTTTTTTTATGTGCTTGCTTTCAGCAATGCAAGTTTTACGGTCTCATTATCCATCGCTATTGGCGCTGCACTGCTTGTGCAGGCTCTCGTTATGTTGATTCGTCGCGTTTCGCTGAATAATTTTTGCCAATCGAAGTCTGCTAATCCTTGAAACCAATACTAAAATTCTTGTGTCCATAACATGCGGACACTGGTTGTACAGCCTCGTGTTATTCTGCGCAATCCTATTCCGCTTATGCTCAGAAGCGTTTCACTGTGTATTAGCAAGCGCCCTTCAACCGCCGGTGAACCTCAATGCCAAATAAAATCGAAATCACTGCCGAGGCACATTATCGCCCGGGCGCCAAAGTTCGTTTAAACGTTGACAGAAGCAACGTGAAAGCCATGTTTCTGGATAGCGGAACGCGATCGAGCCTTACGGTAATGGAAAATACCGGCGGCAATTATCAGGAGTTGGACTCCATATTCTATTCCCTGGCTGATGAGCATATTCCTTTGGAAGACGGTAAAGCACTTGTGCAAATTGCCTGGGCCAAGCAGGGTTGCCGGGTGTTATTGCTGATCAATCATCAACCCTTGGCGGTATTCGATTTTAAATCCCGCACTGGTTATTCTCGGTTGGAAGCCAAATGGGCTCAGCATCCCCAGCAGTGGCGGGATGACGTTTTGGAAGCCTTTTGATACGTCAGGATTTGACATCCGCCGCCTGCTCGCCCAATATCCGCCCCGCTTCAGGTCCCTGAGCGGCTTTTGCTGTTCAGGGTGAAATGGGAAGTTTGGTGCAAAACCAACGCTGCCCCCGCAACGGTAAATAGTCAGCCTCAAGAGGCCCTACAAGCCCGACACCAGCCTGCTGCACGTTCGTCAATGGAGCGGAGGGCTACCATTCCGGGCTGATTGTCTGACGTCTGCGTACCTGTCCTTTCATCCCCGAGATGCCTCCCTCAATGGCTTATCAGTAACAGCTTTTGAGGATATGCAATGAAATACCTTTCTCTGCCGCCTTTTTTCGGAGGTGCATTATTTTTGGCCGCTGCGCCACATTTGGCCGCGCAACCGAAATTGGAAGAAGTTGTGGTGATCGCTTCGCGCGTGGAAACACCGTTGCGCGAAGTCGGTGCGAGTGTTGCCGTCGTTGATCTGCAGGAAATTGAATTGCGCGGTTATCCGACAGTCGCGCAATTATTGCGTTCGCAAGCGGGAATTTCCGTCAGCAATTCCGGCGGCGCAGGAAAACAAACGGCGCTGCGGATTCGCGGCGAAGAAGGTTTCCGCACGCTGGTATTAATTGACGGCGTGGAAGTATCAGACCCAACCGCGCCGCAAGTGGGGCCTTTGGTGGAAAATCTCACCGCCGGCAGCGAAATTGAACGCATCGAAGTTCTGCGCGGACCGCAAGGCTTTATTTACGGCGCGGATGCGGGCGGTGTGATCCAGGTCGTGACGCGCCGAGCGCAGGAAGGTTTGCAAGGGCAGATCAGCGTTGAAGGCGGCCGCTACGGATCGCAAAAAACCAATGCGTTTATCGCTGGCGGCAATGCAAAATTTGATGCGTTTTTATCGGCATCCGATTGGAATACCGACGGTTTTAACTCCGCCGTAGAAGACACCACTTTCGATAAAGACGGTTATTCCAATACTACCTTGCACGGAAAATTCGGTTGGACTCCCGTGCAGGATATGCGTGTGCAATTGGTGGTGCGCGATATAGATGCAGAAAACCAACACGATATCTGTTACGACGCACAATTCCAACGAATTCACGACTGCACCAGCGAGCTGCAGCAAACCACGGCGAAATTGTCCCTGGATCACACGGTAGGCAATATTGCCCATCATCTGGCTTTCGCCCACACGTCGGTCGCGCGCGATAATTTCAGCCGCGATATTTTGTCCTACGGCACTAAAGGTGCGTTGAAAAAAGTGGAATATGTAGGACAGGTCAAAGCGAGTGATGCCATATCGGTCGTATTCGGTGGTGATACCGAAATGGAGCGGATTGATGTGGTGGATGGTGATGACTTGAGTCGCTATCAACTCGGCTTATTCGGTGAATTTCAATTCGGTTTTGCTGAACGCATTTTCTTCACCGGCGGTTTGCGCTATGACGAAAACGAGGATTTTGGTGAGCATCTCAGCGCGCGTGTGACTTCAGCTTATATTCTGCCGACCGATAGCGAAGGTTCGTTGAAATTGCGCGCCAGTGCCGGCAATGGTTTCCGCGCGCCGAGTCTTTATGAAGTGACGCTCAACCGCGACGCTCCCGTGGACATGGAGGAGTTGCAAGAGGAATCCAGCAGCGGCTACGACCTGGGTATAGAGTACTACCGCAACAACGGTTTAAGCGTACAGTTGACCTGGTTTGAACAGAGTATCGAAGATGAAATTATCTACGATATGAAAAATTGGACCGGTTATTTACAAGCGCAGGGCCGCAGTCATTCCAAAGGTGCTGAGGTGCAACTGTCGGTGCCGTTTGCTAATTGGGCACAACTCGACGCGGTATTTACCCGCAATTTAACGCAAACCGCCGACGATCTGCCGCGTGTGCGTCGTCCGGGGAAAATGGGCAATATCGCGCTCTATTTGTATCCTGTAAGCGATTTGGTATTGCTTGTCAGCAACCGCTGGGAAAGCGACGCCGTGGAAGACACCAGCGGAACGCCGCTGGAGCGTTTTCAAGTCCTGGATTTAAGCGCGACTTATCAACTGCGGGAAAATTGGGAAATTTTTGCCCGTGTGGAAAATGCTTTGGATGAGCAATATCAAGAAGTGCTGGGCTATAACACCTCGCGCCGCGCAGGCTATGTGGGCACCCGTTTTTCCTTTTAATCTGGAAATTTTATGACCGACAAAAACCAAAAACATAAAACCGCCATGGAAAAACAAAAAGCCAAGGTGGATGCGCGCATTGCGCAAGCGAGTGACGAGCGCGGCGTTGCGGTGTTGCTCACAGGCAATGGCAAGGGCAAATCCAGCTCGGCGTTCGGCATGGTTTTGCGCGCGCTCGGTTATGGGCAAAAAGTCGGTGTGGTGCAATTTATCAAGGGGCAGCAATTGTCGGGCGAGGAAATTTTTATCCGCGACCATCTGCCCCAGGTGGCGTTTTATCAAATGGGAACGGGTTTTACCTGGGACACGCAGGATCGCACGGCGGATATAGCCGCAGCGGAAAAAACCTGGGCTTATGCGGAATATCTGCTGCGCGATCCGTCGTTCAATCTGGTGGTGCTCGACGAACTCACTTATATGCTCGCCTATGAGTATCTTGATGAAGCCAGAGTGATTCGGGCCATCACGCAGCGTCCTTATGAGCAAAGTGTGGTGGTCACTGGCCGGGGTGGCGGCGCTGCTCTGCGCGATATTATGGATACAGTGTCGGAAGTCAAAGACATCAAACACGCCTTTAATTCCGGCATTAAAGCGCGCAAAGGAGTGGATTATTGATGCGCCGACCTTTTCATGATTTATCCCGATCGTGGCCTTATGTGCTGGGCGCGTCGCTGATTTTTTTATTGGCGGTGATGGGTATTTCTCTCGGTTTTGGCGCGGTGACATTCCGCGCGCAGGATTTATGGGCGTGGGTTTCCGGTTCCGCTGATGCGCAAACACAATTGATCCTCAACCACCTGCGCCTGCCGCGCACATTATTGGCGGCGCTGGTCGGTGCGCTTTTGGCGATTTGCGGCACCGCCACCCAAGGGTTGTTTCGCAATTCCCTGGCGGATCCGTCGTTGATTGGCGTCAGCGCGGGCGCGGCGGCGGGGGCGGGCGGCGTTATCGTATTTCTCAACCACGTGCAGTGGAATTTATGGGGACTTTCGCTGGTATCGCTCGGCGCATTTGCCAGCGGTTTGCTGGTGGTGTGGTTTGTTTATCGTTTGGCGAGCGGCGTTACCGGCACATCCGTCACCACTATGTTGTTGGCGGGAATCGCCTTTACTTTTCTCGCCGGTGCATTGACCGGTTTGCTGGAATTTATCGCCGACAACGACATGCTGCGGCGAATCAGTTTATGGCGCATGGGCGGACTGGAAGGCGCAGAGGCAACGCGCATTGCTTTAATGGCGGTAATTACGGCCATTATTTTGTCGATTTTGCTGCGCCAGCGGCGCGCACTCAATGCGTTGCTGCTCGGTGAATCCGAAGCGCGTTATTTGGGGATCGACGTACAGAAATTACAGCGCACGGTCATTATTTGTGTCGCCTTGGGCATGGGCGTATGTGTCGCCGTTGCGGGCACTATTTCGTTTATCGGACTGGTGGTGCCGCATATGGTGCGCATGCTGACCGGGCCGGATCACCGCTATGTGCTGCCGCTCAGCGCGGTCACGGGCGCAATCCTGCTGGTGGTGGCCGATGCCTTTGCGCGCACGGTGATGGCCCCGACGGAATTGCCAGTGGGACTGGTGACCGCTTTTATCGGCGCGCCCGTGTTTATCTCCCTGCTGCGCCAGCGCGGTTATGCCGGCATAGGAGCCTGAGTGATGGCGATTCTTGAGGTACGCAATCTCGATGTAGCGGTGGCAGGCGCAAAGCTGCTGCACCAGGTGAGCTTTTCACTGGCGGCCGGGGAGGTGGCAGCGGTGATAGGTCCTAATGGCGCGGGCAAGACAACGCTCCTGCGCGCCGTGGCGGGCGATATACCGGCGAGCAGTGGTGACCTGATGGTCTGTGGCCGAACTCATCAACAATGGCCGCTGTTGGACAAGGCGCGCCAGCTGGCGGTATTGCCGCAGACCAGCATCCTCAACTTCCCCTTTACCGTGGCCGAGGTGGTGGCCCTGGGGCGCAATCCTCACAGCACCGGCAGTGCGGTGGACGAGCAAATTGTTGCTGAAGCCCTGGCGGCGCTGGATATTGCCCATCTGCGCGACCGTCTCTATCCGCAGCTCTCCGGTGGGGAAAAACAGCGCACACAACTGGCCCGCGTGATGGCGCAGATCTGGCGGGCGGAGGACGCGCAAGAGCGCCTGCTGATTCTCGACGAGCCAACGGCGTCCCTCGACCTAGGCCACCAGCAACAACTGATGCAGCGCATTCGGCAAATGGCCGCATCCGGAATAGCTGTGTTGATGGTGCTGCACGATTTAAATCTGGCCCTCGGCTTTGCCGATCGCTTGCTGGCATTGCATCAAGGTAAGTTGGTGGCCAATGGTCCTTGTGCAGCCGTGCTCACCTCAGAGCTTTTACACCAGCTTTACGGCGCTTATGCGGCAGTGGTGAGGCATCCTCTCGATGGGCGGTCGGTGGTGATTTTGTGACTTTGCGCGACAGTCCGCGCCTTTTCCGGTCGTCCCCTTCGCTGGCCTCTGCCCGTGTATGAATGTTTGACGTACCCTATGCACCCCTTTCGTCGGTGGCGGTTACATCATGATTCCAGAGACCAAATCGCATTACACAGGCACCCCTGGATGGGCCAGAAGGACGATCGTCTTTAACTGGCAGGCGTTGATGACGGCATTTTCCCTGCTGACCCGGCTTGGGCGTTGGTCATCGCAGCCGCCCGCGCCGGAGGTGCAAAGCCGCGCAGCCCTGTTTTATCCCTTGATCGGCGCCGTGATCGGTGGCTTGCTGGTGGTGCTGTATGTGGTGATGCCTGACAAAATCGGCGTCACTGTGCAGGCGACCATGTTGGTTGGCCTCTGGGTCTGGTTGACCGGCGCCATGCACTTGGCCGATCTGGCCAAATCGGCAGATGCCTTAAGCACTGGTGACTCGTCCTCCATCGCCGATATTTTGCGCGACCCGCGCCTCAGTGCCTGGGGTGTCACAGCATTGGTGATGGTCCTGCTGCTCAAGCTGGCGCTTTTGCGTACGATTCTGGAAATTGGTGCATCCTACTGGGCGCTGCTGGCGGCGCCGATTGGCGCGCGTCTGCTGGTGTTGATTTACATCATGATCACGCCGCGCGCCTCTATCGATACTGATTCCAATGATCTCGACTTACGCCCCTATCAGCCCATAGTGATAGGTCTGGCATTAATCGCGCTGGTAGCCTCCGTGTGGGTGATGGGCCGCCTCGCCGGCACCGCGTTGGTGGTCAGCTTGGCCCTTTGGGTGGTGCACTGGCAGCACCGCTGGTCGCGTGCCGTCGGGGGCTATACCAATAGCAGCCTGGGCGCGTTGATCGAAGTAGCGGAAGTAGTAATTTTGTTCCTGGTGGTTTTAACGTGGTGATGGTCATTGTCAGGACCATTGCAGCTGCACTTTTGCTGGCGCTTGCCGTAATAAGTCACGCGGAAGTTTCCGTTACGGATTACCTCGGCCGCCAAGTGACTTTGGCAAAACCCGCCCAACGTGTCATAGCCCTCGCGCCTCATATTGTCGAAAACCTATATTCCGCAGGCGCAGGGGAGACCCTGGTCGGCGCGGTGGAGTATTGCGATTATCCGCCCGAGGCCAAAAAAATTCCGCGCGTCGGTGCTATCAGTGCTTATAGCCTGGAAGCCATAGTCGCCGCCAAACCGGATTTAATAGTGTTGTGGCATTCCGGTTTGGGTGCGCGCTCCCTGGCGAAGTTTCTCGAATTAGGGTTGACCGTCTACGCCGACGATCCCAAAACTCTCGACGATATTCCACGCTCCATTCGCGACTTCGGCGTTCTCACCGGTCGCCACGAGCACGCCGAATCCGTCGCTGCCGAGTTCGAGCGCCGCCAGCAACAGTTGCGCACTACCTACGGCGGGCAGACGACCTTGAGTGTGCTGTATCAGGTTTGGCATCAGCCGCTGCAAACGGTCAATGGCGACCATGTGATCAGCGATTTGATTCGCCTGTGCGGAGGTGTCAACGCGTTTGCCGATGCCGCTACCATAGCGCCGAAAATCAGTATCGAGTCTGTGATTGCGCGCAATCCGGACGTCATTCTCGCCAGCGGAATTGCTGAAGAAAGACCGGCGTGGCTGGACGACTGGAACAAATATCCCCATCTTGCCGCCGTGAAAAATCATCATATTTATTCCGTCCCGCCGGATCTAATTCAACGGCATACCCCGCGAATTTTGGAGGGGGCGCACCGAGTGTGTGAGCTTCTCGCAGGCGCGCGACAGATGGCGCCTAAAACATCTTTGTGACTTTGGCTGCCGGAATTCAATCACACATGTTCATATTTTGTGCGGTTCTTCTTGTTTTAAGCATTTGATTGAGCAATGGGGTCCCCAAATGCGCTATACCGGTGGTGACGTGCGGGATAATGCGCGGCCTGTCGATCAGGAGAACGGTGCTCTTGATTTTGTGACGCATGCCCTTCTTTGCGTCGGTATATTCGCGTAGAAGGTAAATTTTGCGTGGTTTGCAGAGAATAAAGCCGTGGAGCGGCAGCATTACAGTCAGCTAAACGGTGGGTAAAGAAGTCATGAAAGAAAAAGAAGGTATTCGCTTCGGTCGCATTTCCATCATCAATCACTGGGTCAACGCCATTATTTTTCTGAGCGTATTGGGCCTGGGGTTTTTCCTCGATTACATCGGCGACGGTCGAGCCATGCGCGGCCCCTGGATGGAAGCGCATAAAGCCGGCGGCGTGTTGTTGCTGATTCTGGCTTTGTGGCGTGTCAGCTGGCGCTTTTACAACGGTTTCCCGAAAGATGTAGCGCCTATGCCGTCCTGGCAAAAAATGTCGGCCAAATTGGTGCACTGGATGCTGCTGTTCGCCATTATCGCCATGCCTGTGTCCGGCATTTTGCTGAGCCTGTACAGCGAGCGCGGTATCAACGTCTTCGGTCTGTTTACCATTGCTCCACAAGCGGAAAACGCTTTGATCAGCGGTCTTGCCTCTCTGGTGCACGAGTCTTTGGCTTATCTGGTCAGCGGCGCTTTGCTGTTGCATGTTGGCGCTGTGCTGAAACACCATCTGATCGATAAAGACGAAACTCTGAAGCGCATGCTGAACAGCAAGTTTGTCAGCTACACGCCATTCCATGAGGCGCGTCAACAACAGGAAAATCAGGTGCAGCCCAAGATTCATGTGGTTGCTGCCAATAGTGAACCCAAGCCTACTGCTCCTAAGGTTCCTGTTACAGCCATAGCCCAGTTGTCCGCCAAAACGGTTCCGACTGCCAAAAAAGCGCCGACTCCGCGCCCCAAAGAAAAAGCAATCTAATTTCCATGGCGGCCTCGACCGGAGGCCGCTCTTATATGCCTTCCCAATCCTTTTGTCTTTGAGAGATCCCTTGCAGCCATCTATGCTTTCCTCGTCTTTTTCCAAGATGAGTGGATAGCCCATGATAAGAATTATTTCCCTTTTCCTTTTGCTGGTTGTAGGTGCAGTCAGTTTTTCCGCTTATGCAGCGGATTCATTGAGACACTTTGTTCTCGACAACACCAAAATTATTCCAATTAAATCCAAACATACTGGCCGGGATCACGAGATCATTATCGTTTTCCCGGCCAGTTACGGCAGTGACCCGAATAAAACCTATCCGGTGTTTTATTATCTCGATGCTTATTGGGACACGCCTTTGTTGGTGTCCACTTATGGCAACCTGATTTACGACAACGAAGTGCCGGAATTTCTGATGGTGGGCTTGTCCTACCCGCAAGGCAAAAATTACGGCGAGGAGCGAAGAATTGATTACACCGTAACCCCGCAGGAAGGTGTTCCTTCAGGTGGAGCAGATAAATTCCTCGCTTTTATTCAAACTGAAGTTGCTCCCCTGATCGAAGCGCAATATCGCGGCGAAAAAACCGGGCGGATTTTAGGCGGCGTGTCTCTGGGCGGATTATTTACCTTGACGGCTGCCTATCGCAGTCCGGAATTTTTCTCCGGTTATATCGCCATCAGCCCGGCAGCGGGTTGGGATAACGAAGTTCTATTCAAAATTGATGAAGCCTACAGAAAGCAAAACAAAAGCTTAAAGGCCCGTATGTTTATTTCCCATGGCACCAAAGAATATGCACCTTTCCGTAAGCCGATAGAAAAATTCCAGAAACATTTGAGCAAACGCAAATATAAAGGATTGGAATTGCAGAATTACGTGATGAAAGATCTGGATCACGTCAGTGTAAAAGGCGACGGCTATGTGCGCGGTTTGATATGGGTATGGAAACCGCAAAAACCGAGCGGGCCTGCGGGCTTGGAGCGGGAGATGAATCCCAAGGCAAAATAACTTTGAATAAGAGGGCCGTTAGGCCCTCTTATTAATCCTAATTACACACCACTCCGCCATCCCCATACTGGTCGCCGCAGGTATCACGCCCTATACAGCTGCGATTATTTTCCCAGCCCCAGCCTCCATTCGTACTTTCGCAAAGCGCATAACGGCTGCCATACCAGTTGCACTCGCAATTACCGCCACCATTGTTGTTATTGACTGGCGGATTATTGTTTCCATTGCCAACATTACCGTTATTATCGTTGCCGTTATTGCCGTTATTGCCGTTATTGCCGTTATTGCCGTTATTGCCGTTATTGCCGTTATTGCCGTTGCTGGGGTTGTTGCCTGGATTTTCACTGGGCGCATTGCCGCTATTGCAATTGCCACTAAAACAATCGCCTGTGCCGCCAAAGCCAATGACACCATTACAATGCATAGTGTCGGAATAAGAACCACCGCCGCACTCACCATCGTAGGTTGAAGTGTTGTATTCCATTTCTTCCGCTTGACGGGTTTCGCCGTTGACAAAAACGTAATCCAAAATAACGTCGCGATCGTCGCCGTCGTTATCGAACTCCACTTGTATATCGCCAACCGCACTACCGCTATAGGTGTAATTGGCGAAATCACTGGTCAATGTCCAGTCTTGTACGACAGTGTCGCCAATACGCAGATTAATATGCTCGCCCCCAGCTACACCGCGTGCGCGCACTGTAATGGGAGTGCTAGAGGGTGTTCCGCTATTGCTATTGCCTCCGTTGTTGCCATTACCTCCTCCATTATTATTGCTGCCGTTATTTCCGCCGCTATTATTGCCGCCGTTATTGTTACTGCCGTTATTACCTCCATTGTTATTGCCTCCGTTGTTGTTATTTCCGCCATTATTGTTACCTCCAGCAGAACCTTCGCTAACGGTAATATCCGAGCTTCCGCTGCTTTGATAACCTTCCGTCGCCATCACCATATAATCGTGGGTGCCTAAATTCAGGCCGGCGCGCTGCCATGCGTCAAAATGATTGCCCGTGGTAATGGTGCCGCTGATGCTGCCAAAACCTTTTTTCGGTTCGCGCACGCTGAAATATTGATAAAAGGTCTGTGTGCCTTCGATGGATGGTTGCTGAATGCGCTGACAGCGAACAAGGCTGTAGGTAGCGCCGTCGCTCTGGAATGTGCCGAATGTTTGCCGCCCTGTGGTGCAGGAAGAGGGATTATAGGAGCCGTAGCTTTCGATTACGTAATATTCAATAAGTGGATTTCTTGTCCAGCCATATAAAGCGAGATAGGAATTTTGCGAATTATCGACATTATAACTGCCGGAATAATTCACTATTTTGCGCCCGCCGGGATTCCAGCCCTTACCGCCAACCCAGTTATTGATATTGCTCCATTGCGAGGTATAACGTCCGCCTTCGCGCAAGCCAAACGTGACATTGCCGGTATCTTTCCAAAATGAGTAATAAAAGCCGTTATGAGTTCCGGTAGAGTTTTCCGTTAAATCCTGGGCTTGAACGGTTAATACAGTTGCAAGAAAAATAGCGCCGGAAGCAATGGATTTTGACAAGGATATTTGCATGAGGATTTCCTATTGGTGAGACAGAATAAAGCCATAGCAGCACCAGGTGGCGCTGAAAATTCGGCTTCATCCAATATGTAGAATCTTGAGAGTGCTTTGATTGCAAAAATTGCGCGGAGTGATGCTAACAGTTGGGAGAATTAATCCAATGAGAAATTCAGAAAAATATAAACAAGTTCACTAATTAAAATTAAACAGGTGTTGTGTTATTTTTTGATCAGGTTCCGGTCGATATGTTATTGATTTCGGAAAATTCTCTTTCTTGTCGCGATTAATGTCTCGCTTCGAGTTGATGATATTTGCCATGAGGAGAAAAAGAACAAATAAAAAAGGGGCCTTTCGGCCCCCGGGGAGTTTATATCTCCCGACAATCATTCGGAACATCCAGGTTAGGCATTTTATAGGGGCGAGCTTGCTTGATGATCAGTTGCCGCTCAGGTCCGTGAAATTTGAATTCGCTTTCCATGGTAAACCAGCGATTTTCTTTGCGTGGATCGAGCAATTGGCGGAAATGGATTTGAATGGCGCTCATGGAGCAGGCAAGAGTGCTCACTTCTGTTGGTGCAATAACGCGTTGATCCGTCAGGCTGCTATAGCTCTGATAAGTCAAGGTTGGCGTACGCGGCGGCCATTGATAGATCAACTGTTCAGTCATGACACCTGGAGCGGGATTTGTGACGCTGGCTTCGCCTGCCTGACTATTGAAGAAATATTGATCGGTGCGTGTGGGATCAAAAATATTCCGTGCGACGGCGACGCCGTTGGCACGTTCATTTGGAAACGCGTAGTGGACCAGAATCGCCATGGCAACGGCGGATTGATCGACATTGGAATTGATGCGTTCTTCCACCGCGCGCAAATTCCACAAACTTGCCCAAACAGTGCGAATGGCGCCATCAATGGGTTTATCTCTTTTATCCAATTCCGCACTAATGGATTCGTACAGTCCTGCGCCGTTGAATTTTTCCAAGTCTTCAGTATTGCTACTGCTGCGAAAGCGCACGGATTTATTGCCAAATCTCGTGCTGACCCAAGTGCTCACTTCATTAAGCAGGGTAGGATCTACTGGATGTTGCAATAGCATTTGTCGGAGTGACTGCAATGCAAGCTTGCGATATTCCAGGTTTTCGTAAAATAAATCTTCCGCTAATAGTTCATCCAGAAATTCCTGCGCGCCACTTGCCTGCATATGCTGAAGATAATGCGCCATAGGAATGGCAAAAGCTTTTTCCGGAACAGCAAAAGCCGCGCTTTCTGCACAAGCGGAATTAAAGGGATTGACCCGATACAGTTCCGCCAATTGCGCTGCTTTGGCGCCAATGGTGGGCAAATCGTCGATAGTGGCATTTTGCAGATCGATTAAAGCAGTGGTTTGGCGGTCCAAACGCGGCACCAATATCTCACCGCCATTTTGTTGCGCATCCCAAAATTCCTGTGCTTCATCTAAAGTGGCTGCGCGAATGTCATATCCGCCTTCGTTCACTTCCAGGCGCACGAGTTTGCCGAGCAGGGTAACAAATTGCGGCAGTTTGTTGGCATTGGGCAGCGCCATATTAGGCGTGTTACGACTTTGGCTGAGAATATTTACGTGTGCCAGTGGTGTTTGAAACGCTTCAGTAATAAGGCCGCCGACAAAATCTATATCGTTGGGCACATCGTCGGTAATCACAATCACACGCTTTCCAAGCAATGCATCAGGTAAATCATCGGTGGGAATGTAGGTAAGCGTTCCATAGGCAACACCCGGGGTCATTCCTTGATACACCACATTCGCGTAAGGTGCTTTAGGGCCGACGATAGGGAGTGTTCCTTCTATCGTACGCGCGCGCGTGACCTGAGATGCATCCTGTGGGCGCAGCGACCACAAAAAGGGATCGGGCGTCAGTGCAGTCGTTATATAAAAAGCATCGCGCATTTGCACAGCGGTGATCGCATCGCCAAAGGTGAATTCCACGTTGTGCAGTTTGGCATTGGCATGGTGCGTCAATGTGCCGAGATGATAACGACGGGTCAGGTTGTTGGAATAATTCTGGATGGAAAAACGTGACCACCCTATGTTGAAAATATTGTTTTCCTCTTCGTTGCAGCGATTTAACGGAGGCTGCATATCAATAATTTCGCGCACAAAGGTGTAATGCAAAGGCCATTCCCGCGAACTGAGAAAATGCACGGCATTTTGATTGTTCAGGTCAATAACAAATTTTACTGATTGCTCATTGCTCAAGCCGCTTCCCTGGGCGAGAAAACTGAAATCACTTGGAGTGTAAATTCCGCGTGTGCGATTGCCGATTTCGCGACTTGGTGTTTCTTGGCAAGCGTCTTCATTGCCGGATGTCGGATTCTCGCAAAAACGCAGACGAAAAGGATGTGTCGAACGGCGGGTCAGGCTGCGACCTTCCGGCCAATGCATAAAAGGCACAATATCCGTGGGTTGCTGCGTTTGCCGATTAAACAAAACAGCCACGCCTTCATTAAAGGCTTGCTGTACGATCGGAATGATTAATGTTTCGGTAATGTCCACTGAAAATACTTCGCCTGGAGATAGGTTCACATTCGGCAAATCCAGCGTGTTGGTGGAGTTATATGGAGGCAGTCCGTCGGTTGGAGGATAGGCTGCAAGCGCCAGCCGATAATTCCCCAGATTTAATACTTCATCGGAAAAATTTTTGAATTCAATAAACTGGGCCGGAAGAATTGCCAATTCGTTGATGCCAATTTCAACCGGTGCCAACGAAGGCCATTGTGAGGAAGGAAAGTCGGCGAAACGAATATCGTCCTCAAGCGGCGACACAGTGTTGGGCCCGCATTGCTGACCATTGGATTTTCCCGGTGTGGCGTAACGGCAAATGGCGAATGTTCCTGTGCCGGAGGGAAAGCGACTGTAAGACTGGTTTGTGGCGAGAGCGGGGATATCTACTTGCTGATAAATCTCCCCCTTTGCATTTCTTAGGGAAACACGATCTCCTGAAGCGCTTAATTTGAACGGCAAATGTTTAGGGCCGCGCTCCGGATCGTCGGAAGCCCATAACTGAATAAAAGCGCCTGGTGCTAATTCCAAATCCGGTAAAATAATAAACTCACTGCCGGCGTCCGCTATGGCGTAATTGCGCAGCTGAATGGTTTCAGAACCTATATTGACGAGTTCGATCAGGTCTTCCGGCTGCCCGGTTTCATCGACGCTCGCTCCGTCATTAGATGAAACCACCTCATTGATCACCAATGTATCCGGGGTGTCGGTTTTGTCTGGCTCGTTACACGCGGTAAGCAGGGCTAACAGGCAGCCGCTGAAGGCAATTTTGCTTAAATTCATAGGGCGCTCCTTCACCGGAAGGTTCCGGCATCAAACCATTCGGGACGGGGTGAACCTATAACAGCATGGGAGGAATATACAGCAGAGCGCAGTGAGAAATTGTAAAGCTGGTCAACACTTCGCAAGACACTGGACGGGTGGCGCGCATATCGCTTGTTCGCTCAGCCGCCCGGTGCTAGCGTGCGAGGTAAGCCTCAGATAGGGAAGCAAAAAAGGAGAAAGTGCTATGGCCGATTTCACATTTAATGGGTATCGAATCGATTTGAGAGGAGGAGGTAGCTACGCTGCCAATCTGACAGGTATTCACAACAATGCTTACCTGAACGAGGGAGACTACCACGTAGCACCATCGGATACGCCGTTCCGGTTTCCCACGGATGTACCCGGACCTCGCCAAACCGTCTGCCAGCCCCTCAGGCAAACGCTCGATCAGTCCAATCTGTTTATCATGCGTCCCACCAACCTGTTGTACTCTCCGCTGATTTATCAATCCTACCTTTACGATTTTCACCCCACGCCGGTTCTGGGCATTCAGGTGGAGCAAGGTTTCTTTTATTGTCTCGAGCGTTCGCAGTTATTCAGTAGAGCCAGAGAATATTCCTTACAGATTCGTTACGCGGCACCGTGGATGAAAACGGCGCTGCAGGAGTTGGGACAGAGAGAAGTCGCCGGTAGCGCAGAAAATCCGCGAATCCTGGAATATTTTCAGTCGTCAAGATTTTGGGGAACGGACGATAGCGGCGCAGCCAACGCCTGGTGTGCGTCGTTTGTGTCCTGGGTGATGGAGCAGCACGGATACGCGCCACCGGCAAACGCATTTCGCGCGCGGGCCTGGGAAAATTTTGGCGCAGCCATAAGCGAGCCTGTATACGGAGCAATAGGTGTAAAAAGCCGCATAGGAGGTGGTCATGTTGCTTTCGTAGTAGGTAAAAGCTCTGATGATCAATATCTTTATATGCTTGGCGGCAATCAGTCGGATGAAGTGAACATAAGCCGTTATCCAAAAAATGTATGGAATAAATTTGTAGTTCCGTCAGGCTATGACGCTACGCTCGATTCATTGCCGATTTACAACAAAACCGCTTCCAGCGCGGGCCGGGAAGATTGATATGACATTTTTGCATCCACATAAAATCGCGCATTTGATTTTGTGTGCCTTGTTATTGACAGCCTGTGATCATTCCAACTCGGAGAGTGTCCCTGAGTTTCAGTCGGAAATGGAGAATTTTTTAACCTATGGAATTCAGAATACGCCCTACGCGGCTTTGATCCGCAATATCAGCTCAAGTGTTGAATCGCTACCCGATGACGATACATCAGACGACTTTGCATTGGTGCGTTGGAGCTTTACAGCGGAAGTGCTGGAAACCTATCGAGGTCCCTCGGATAAAACCATTCATTACACTGTAGATGCAGAAAAAGGCGAGGCTCCGAATTTTGGTGACGGACCTTTTATCATTTTGTTGTGTGAGTCGAAAGATGGTTACTACTGGCCGGGTATTGGTTTCAATTTTCCAACAGGTGAGCGTCAGGAAAAAATTGCCCGCTCATTGGGAAAAAAGGTGGATAAAAAGCAGAGGACATTTGTTGAGTGCGGTGAGTAAGGTCAGCACTGCTTTAGAGTTGCAGATCTAAGATGAGTTTGCATCTGATTTGATCTGGCAGCACCGATTTAAAATTGGTGCTGCCAGGTCAATCTGGTTTATTGCATTTATTTTGTGTCCCTGTTAGGCAGTTAACACTAAATTTTCTCTAGCAGATAGCCGCGTCAGAAAATCCCCTCTATGTGAAAAGTGCTGGAGTGAAAACCTCACTGGTTCTGTCTGCGCAACCTTTACTTGATTCAGTGCAAAACTCTGAACGTTAGTCTGAGTTTTAATTGATGACAATGATTCTTATTTGTATAGTGTGCCGCCGATTATCCGGATGAGCCGGACTCTTATCTAAATCAAGGAGTACCAGATGCCACGCCCCTCTTTCCCGAGCTTTTTGTCCCGCCCTCTGACTCTTGCCATTGCGGCTGCAGGCCTCGCTATTGCACAGACTGGTTCGGCTGAAGAATCCCCCAGATTGCCCACGATTAATGTGGTTGGTCAGACTGAAGGTGATGCGGCACGTCAACCTGGTGCGGTGGCCATAGTCACGACCGAGGAGCTGGAACTCAAACAACCTCGTTCCACCGAAGAAGCTCTGCGAGCAGTGCCTGGGGTCGCCATCAAGGGTGAAGAAGAAAGTGCCATAGTGGTGAATATAGGTATTCGCGGCTTGAGCTCGGCGGATTACAAAACGCTTGTATTAGAGGATGGCGTGCCGGTTGCTCCGGGCCTTTTTGTAGGTAACGCCCGCTATTACAACCCGCGCATTCAGCGCATGGAAAGTATCGAAGTGCTCAAGGGCGCCGCCTCTTTACGCTATGGCCCCAGCACTATTGGCGGTGTAGTGAATTACATTACTAAACAGCCTGAGGACGGCGTTGAAATCAGTCTGCGTGTGGGCTCCTGGAATAGCCGCGAGGCCACTGTAGAGGTGGGCGCGACTTCCGCTTCGCAGGATGCCAAATTCGGAGCTGTAATCACCCGCGCCAGCAGCGATGGTTTTATGGATAAGGATTACGACATGACGGACGTGATGCTCAAAACGGGTATGGCCATAGGTGACAACCAGTGGTTGAGCATCAAATACACCGATTATCAGAACGACGCCAATATTTCTTATCGCGGTCTGTTTTTACAGGAGTACAAAGACGGCAAGCGCTATAACCCTGCACCGGATGATTATTTCCTGACAGGGCGTCGCTCCCTTGATCTCAATCACGAATGGGAAATCAGCGAAACCGCCAAGCTCAATACTTTGATTTATGGCAGTGAAATATTCCGCGATTACTGGCGCTACAGCACTGATAACGCTGCTTCAGCAGAGGCGGGCCGCTGGATATACACAGATAATCTAGCCGGTAACAACCGCAGTTTTGAGCGCTTTGGTGTTGAGAGCCGGCTCCAGTTGCAACATGGATTCTTCGGCGTGGCCAGTGAAGCTGAATTGGGCTTGCGTTATATGGACGAAGAAATGCTGGATCAGAATGTCGCCGCAACTCGCGCCACTCCGCGCACCGGCACTCTCAACACCGATCGGATCGACTCAGCTGAAAGTATCGCTTTTTACGCGCAGAATCGTTTTCTGCTGACCAATAAATTGGCGATTACCGCAGGCTTGCGCGCTGAACGCTACGAGCAAGAGCGTCTTGATAAACGCATTCCCAACAACCAGACCAACAATGCAGATACCAGCAATACGGAATGGCTGCCGGGTGTGGGAGCGACTTATCAAATTAATTCCGGATTGCAGATATTTGCCAGCGCTTATAAAGCCTTTTCTCCGGCACTTAACGCGGATGCTCTGACAGGCCTGGAAGATCAGAAATTGGATGCGGAACGCTCAGTCAATATTGAAGCCGGTTTGAGAGGTAACACTGGTCGGTTCAATTATGAAGCTACCATTTTCCGCATGGATTTTGACAACCAAATTATCCCAGCCAACAGCAACAGCGATTTTCAACGCACCAATGGCGGCAAAACGCTGCACCAGGGGGTGGAAGGTGCTTTGGCGGTTGATTTGGGCGCGGGTTTTGTTTTGAAATCCAATGTTACTTATATCGCCGATGCCGAATTTAATGGCGACCGCCTGGACGCCAATGGCAACATCACAACGCCTGACGGTAACCGCGTAACCTACACGCCGGAATGGATTGCAAACCTCGCCCTGGAATATTCTGTGGGCAATTTGCGTAGCTCGCTCAATGTGCATCACACCAGCAAGCAATATACGGATGTGCTCAACACCAAAGAAATTGCGGAAAATACCAGTGGCTTTTTTACTGGCCAAATTGACAGCTACACCATTGTGGATCTGAATTTTGTGTATGACATCAACAAACAATTCAGCCTCAGCGGCAGCGTGAAAAATCTGGCGGACGAAGACTATATCGCCAGTTTGCGCCAGGGAATTTATGTGGGGCCAGAGCGTAGTGTAGATTTTGGAGTGCGTTATCGTTTTTAAGTGTTGAGTGAAAAAGCCGAGTAATTACCAGCTCGGCTTTTTATTGTTAGTTGAAGAGTCCTAATTGCTTATCCACCAATTCCGCCAGCGATTGCTCAACAAAATGCAAAATCGTATCCGCAACCGGACTGAGTTGTTTGTCGACATAATGTTGATAGTCGAAGGGCGATTGGCGGTAGGCGGCGGGTTCGGGGCCGTTGCGGGTGATGACATAATCCACCCAGTCGCCGCGGCGCAGTTGAATGCCGGTCCACTCCAATAATTTGCGCGCCGCTTGCACATGGGGCGGCACATTTTTTTGATAGTCGTGTAAATGCTGGCGCAGGCGTTTGCGGTAGACGAGGTCGTCATCTTTTTGACCGGTGAGAACCGCATCTGCAGTGGCGCGAACATAATCGCGATAATCTTCGCCAGCAAAAATTTTGCGATACAACTCCATCTGAAAATCCCGCGCCAATTGTGTCCAGTCGGTGCGGACATTTTCCAATCCTTTAAAAATAATGGATCTTTTCCCGTCTTTTTCCACAACACCGGCGTAACGCTTTTTCGATCCCTGATCCGAACCGCGCATGGTGGGCATTAAAAATTGCACGTAATGCGTCTCGAATTGAATTTCCAATGCGCTGGCTAATTTAAAGTCCTGCTGCAAACGTTCGCGCCACCACGCATTCAGTCCTTGAGCGAGTTGTGTGCCGATTGCCTGGCATTCATCAATATTTTTAACTGTATTACTTGTGTTTTGATTTTCCAGCCAGACAAACAGCGAATCTGTATCGCCATAAATAACGCTGTAGCCCTGCTGTTCAATCCAATCGCGACTGCGTTGAATAATCTGGTGGCCGCGCAAAGTGATGGAACTGCTGATTCGGGGATCAAAAAACCGGCAGCCGGGTGAACCGAGCACGCCGTAGAAGGAATTCATAATAATTTTAATCGCGTGCGACAAAGGGGCATTGCGTTCGGCTTTGGCGCGATCGCGGGCGGCGGACAGGTTTTCAATAATATTCGGCAATATATGGCCTTCGCGCGCAAATACAGCGCCATTAAAGCCGGGCACAATCTGTTCGTCACTTAATTGATGGTGTTGCGCCAGCCAAAAACCGCAAGGGTCGATCAAAAATGTGCGAATAATGCTGGGATACAGGCTTTTAAAATCCAGTACCAATACATTGCGATAAATGCCCGGTCGCGAATCCATCACATAACCACCGGGACTGATAATGTCCGATTGCAATTCGCCTAAATTGGGGGCGATATAACCGCGCCGGTGCAAACGCGGTAAATAGGAATATTCAAAAGCGGCCACCGAACCGCCAACGCGGTCGAGCGCAAGTCCTGTAAGATGGCTTCTCTCCACCGCAAAATGCAGCAGATTTTCCTGCTGAAAAATATCCCACACCAATTTGCAGTCCTGCAGGTTATAGGCTGCGAGCGCCGGTTTATCGGTATTGAACAAACGGGTGATATCGTGACCGCGCTGCGATCCTTTTAATAACTTGCCGTTGCCGAGCAAAGTTTGCGAAACATTTTCGAGCGAGTAACTGGTAAAAATATGATTGGCGGCTTTGAGCAGATCTATACCGTCCAAAGCAACCCGGCCGGGAATACTTAAATGGCGCCGGCCGGTATCTTCCTCCTGACGCCAGTGGATAGGTTGCTCGCCTCTGCCAATGGCGAGTGGTATGCCTTCTTTTTTGCATAGGGCGTCCAATACCCAGAGATCGAACTGCACCACACTCCAGCCGATCAAAATATCCGGGTCGTGCTGTTTCAACCAGGCAAAAAACTGCTCCAAACACATTTTCGCGGTAGGGCAAAAAATCAGCGTCGGAGTATTTTCACCTGTGCCCACCATAAATACTTTTTGCTCGTCATCATTCCATACGCCGATGGAATAAAGCTCCGTCGCATCCATGGAGGTTTCTATATCGAGAGAAACCATTTTGAGTGCCGGGCGCAAGTCAGCGGGGCTGATACCGGGATTGAGCAGCGGTCCGGGAAGGAGAGGTGGATTGGCTAATGTCAGGCGCGCACCGGCAGTGACAAAGCGCTCCATCAAATAACGCTCGGGTGGTTTGATATCCGTTTCCCAGCAGGGAATGCCCGCTTGTTCCAGTTTCGCCTGAATGTCGCGCGCGACTCGTTGGCGACGGCAATACAGCGCGTTGACCGGTTCGTTTTGAAAGGTGCGTAAAGCGACTTCTGCACTGCGCCAGTCGCGTTGTCCGCGCAATAATTCTTCGGTTTCTGCAGCGCGAGCGCGCGGAATAAAAAACACAATTTCCTGTTGCGTCACCGAGGTCCAGCAGGGGCCGCGTTCCGTTGCCCACCAAAAATCCAAGGTGATGCCATTGGGCGTGTCGCGCCAGTGGCGGGTGAGCAGAAAAGCGTTAAGTGTCTCGGACATGTCACACAGGATAATTTAGAAGAGCGGACATTTCAGGCGAAATGCCGAGCGCTAGCAATACAGAAAGAAGGGGTGCTTGAAGAAAGGCGCCCCAGAATGGAGCGCCTTGAGGAGCTTAGTCAGCTTTGTGATGGAAAGGGGCGAACCAGCAGATGATGAACGACGGAATAGTCGCGAGCATCACGAAGACGAAGTAGCCGATATAACCCATCATTTCTTGCAGCACACCACTGACCATACCAGTCAGCATCATGCACAGACCCATCAAAGCCGTACCGAACGCATAGTGGGTAGTAGCGTATTTACCGGGAGCCATTTGCTGCATCAGGTAAATCATGAAGCCTACGGAACCGACACCAAAGAAGAACTGCTCGATAATCACGCCCGCAGCCACCAGCGCGTAGCTCTCCGGCTGGTAGATGGCGAGCAGCAGGAAGGTGACGTTAGGAACGTTGATGCAGATACACAGAGGAAACAAGGCTTTCTTCAGGCCCTTTTTCGCGACGTAAGCGCCGCCGATCAGGGAGCCGACCAACAACGCAACCAAGCCGAGGGTACCATAGATAATGCCGAACTCCTGGTTGGTCATAGCGAGGCCGCCGTTTTCCAGGGAGTCTTTCATAAACAGCATGCTGGGGGCGTTCAGGAAGCCGAAGCTGACGCGGAACAGCAGGGCAAAACCGATCATCAGCCAGATGCCTTTTTTCTGGAAAAAGGTCACGAAGGCGTCGATCAAAGTCTTAACCGCTTCGCCCGGACTGCTTGGCGTATTTTCCGCGCGCGCACCATCTGGCATAACACGCCAGTGCCAGCCGGCCATCAGCAGCATCAGTGCGCCCATCATCAGGAATACCACTTGCCACGCCTGACCCCATTCAGGTCCGGTGATATGCGGGTCATGTCCGAAAACATACTGGTGCAGCAGACCGCTCGACACCACCATCACGCTCATCATGGCGAGTTTGCCGAGGTTCCAGCTCAAGCTCTGCCAGCCGCAATAGAGCGCCTGGGATTTACTGTCGAGCGAGGTGACATATACCCCGTCGGTGGTGATGTCCTGCGCGGCCCCCAGGAACGATAAGATCCAGAAGAACACCAGCATCACGGTGATGTAACTCGGCAGATTCATGGAGAGCGCAACGCCGATAAAGCCCAAACCGAGCAGTACCTGGCACAAGAGCACAAAGAATTTTTTGGTTTTGTACATTTCCAGGAAGGCGGCATACAGCGGCTTGATGGTGTAAGCCAAGCCGAGTGCACTGGCGTAGCCGGCGGCTTTGGCATTGTCCATACCCAGGTTGCTGAACATCACTACCGCAGCGGCAGTCAGCATGTTGTAGGTGAGGGCCATGGTGAAGTAGCCGGTGGGTACCCACAGCAGAGGGTGGCGGCGGGGTGCAGCGGACGCCGGGGTGTCGGCGTAGGACGAGGTTTCAGGACGTGCAGTCGTAGTCATTATTGTTAGGCCTTTAATCAATATTTACTTCCGAAGTCACTGCATGACTTCGATTCCAGACGGGGCTGAGCTGATCCGGCAGGTCATTCTAGCGGATGCCACCGCAGATGAAGTGGGTTATTTTTTGAACCTGTCGCGAAATTTATCTAAATATTTGCGCAATAGATGAGAGGTAAGCCACATCACCAACGTTCGATAGTGTCCGGAAACCTTTGCCGGTCCTCGTCCGTAGCCCGGTCGCGGCATTCTCCGCGCAGACGTTGCACCGTCTCTCCCGCGTATCTGCCCAGCAGCACATAGCCCTGCCGGCAATATTGCGACTGTTCCATGGCTTCATCGAGCATCGCTAATAAACGTTTGCTATCGCTTGTTTTGCTCCTGCTTCCGCCGGTCCCTCTTGCGCCGCCACCCGGGGGGCCGCCCATGGGCTGTTGGGGAACGGCGTGCGAGGCAAATTCAAAGAGCTTCAGGCCGCCTTCCGTAATGCGTGTTTGCAGTTGCATCGGTGGCGCAGCATGGCGTTTATGCGCGCATCCGGCGCCAAATAACAGAAGGGCAAAAAACAGCATTAGCCGTTGGACTCGAGATCTGCAGATAAAGCTCATAGAAAAGTGAAATCCTGGTTCGTTCAGGTCACGCGAATATAACCCATCAGACCCGTGTCCATATGCTCGATCACATGGCAGTGGAACATCCAATCGCCCGGATTATCCGCCACTATGGCCACTTCCGCCCGCTCATTCTTCTCCAGCAGTATGGTATCGGTGTGATAGGGCTTGATCTCGCGCTGGTTGGATTTGAGCACAGTAAAGGTAAAACCGTGCAGATGGATGGGGTGATGATGTGGCGTCGCGTTGTGCAGCTCGAAGATATAGGTTTCGCCGCGTTTTAAAACGGCGAGCGGCTCCGGCAGGTGCATATGGCTATGGTCTGACCAGGCACGTTTGTTGATGGTCCAGAAGATTGCATCCACCTCGCCGTGATGGTTCACCGGTGACAATGCGCCCGCCCATTCAAATACCAGCGGAATACGTTTGGCATTGGCGAGGTCAAGGGCAGGGATTGGATTAAGCGGCAGCTTGGGCACAGAGCGCGGCAACAGGCCCGACGGGATGACTTCCAGCTCGCAAATCGTAAATTCAAAACTGCCTTTGCGGTCGACTATGTGATGTACGCCTGGAGTGGTGGGCACCTGAATCGCCAGATCCACGCGCATGCCCGCACCGAGCGGATGGGTAGTCAAGGGTTCCGGCTCGGCCAGTGGGTTGCCTTCCACCGCAAGGACTTGGGCGGGCAGATCCGCGCCTATATTGAACACGCGCGTATTGTCGAGATTGGCCAGGCGCAGGCGGACGACGCTACCTGCCAGCACTGGAACGCGCAGTTCCGGCTTGCCGTTTACCGTGGGGAAGTTGCCGAGCGTCCCGGTGCGCGCGGCGGCTCTGTGACTGGTAAAGGGGGCAAAACTGCCGTCCTCGTGTAGATGCCAGTCTTTTAATGCCAGGGCAACATCCTGGTCGAAATGCACAGGCTCTTCTTCGTCGACGATCAGCAGTCCCACCAGCCCACGGCTCAATTGCACCACGCTGTTCATATGCGGGTGGTACCAGAAGGTGCCGGCGTCCGGGCAGGTGAATTCGTAAACGAAGGTTCCGCCGGACGGAATCGGTTCCTGGGTCAGACCGGGCACCCCGTCGGCGGCGTTATTAAGGCGGATGCCATGCCAGTGGATGGTGGTGGCTTCCGGCAGATGGTTGCGCACCAGAATGCGCACCGGCTGGTTCTGTTTTACCCGCAGTACCGGGCCGGGCGCTTGGCCGTTGAAGGTCCAGGCGGGCGTCACCGTCCTCGGCTTTAAGGTCAAAGGTGTTTCGGCGAGCACCAGCTCGTAATCATAAGTGTCGCCGAGGATTCCGCGCCGGCTGGCGCAACTGCTCAACAACATACTGCTGCTTGCGGCTATCACGCCCTGCAGGCAGCGGCGGCGGGAAATCTTCATGAAAGCTCTCAAATCAAACTAAAACCAGATGGTTATCCCATTGCAATTGCGGTGTATGAGCCGCCAGCTCCAGACGGGGTTCCGGGCGCAGCCGCACATAGACCAGCTGGCCGACACCGTTGCTCACCAAAAAACTGTTTTCTTCCGGAGCCCACACGACCCCGGCGACATCACGCACGCTGAAGTGTTTTTGGATGCGATTGCTTTCCAGATCCCACAGGCTGACCAAAGAACCGCGCGGCGTGGTGGTCAGGGCAAAACGCCCGTCAGCAGATACCGCCACGCTGGCGATATATTGATCCATGCTGCGCCAGTCGGCGGCGGTCGCTCCAAGCTCTTGTAGCGCTCCGCCCAATCTATGGCGAAACACCAAGGGGTGGGGTGAATCTTCGATTCCCGGGGTATGGGCCTGAGCTCCCACAATCATCGAGCCGTCCGGCGTTACCGCCAGATGGCGCAGGCTGATCTGATGGTGGGGCGGAAAGACCTGTTCCAGCAGGGTTCCGGATTTCGCCTCGAAGTACGCCAGGCTCGGCTCCATGGATTCCAGATCCAGCATCTCCCGCTCGGAGGTGAGAATGCCGCCATTGGCGACCACCAATGTTTCACCATCCGGTAAAAACGCCAATTGATGCGGATCAAGGCCGTGGGTATCGAACTCGCGCAGTTTGCGGAAAGGCGCGGCGGCTTCATAGACATTGACCACCCCCATTTGCCGTTCAAAGGCGTAGCTGGTCAGCAACAGATGCCCATCTTTATCCAGCACACCGTGGCCGCAGAAATGCTGTCCATCCTCGGCAACCAGGGTCGCGGCGATACGTTTTTCCTGCATATCGACGATGTAACAGTGCCGCCCCGGGCGGCGGGCGAAATAGATGGCAAAACGTTCGTCGAGCGGGCGCGCATCGTGGGCCCGGTAGGGAACGGGCAGGCAGTAGGCCAGCTGCCCATTAGCGCTGAAGCCGAGCAGGCAGTGTTCGCTGCCCGTGTCAGCGGCACTCAAAAACTGCACTGACTCTGGGTTCGTACCATTTCGATATAAACCTATGCCAACCACGGACAGAATCCCGCCCGCGCCAGCACCCAACAGCATTTGCCGGCGGTTGATCATGGCTCAATCCCCATCGCTCGAATTGAAGCCCAACTGAATCTGCAGCGCGTCCGGCATATCGCGCTTCAACAGAGCAATCAATTGCCCGAGCGTATCCCAAGCTGCCTGAAACTGCGGCAGCGCCTGCTCATTGCGCACATGATCAAACAGCGGTGCCGGAAGTGCGCTTAGTGCTTTGCGGCTGTCGCCAAAGGATTGTTCGATGCGATTGGCGAGATCCGCATGTCCCTCGGCGATCAGTACAGGCTTGAGTCCCTTAAGGAACAATTGCTCATCGGCGGCGAGTTCCGTTTGCATGGCCGGAAGTGAGGTTTTGCTGCGCCAGAGTTCGACGTGGTAAGGGTTCATACGCCCCCCGCCCGGCCTGCCGCCGAAGGGTTCGCCCAATTTGCGGTTTTTGACGAACTCGACGCTCATTACCACGGCGCTGGCTAGGGCTGTCACTACATCTCTATTGGTCGGGAAGGCGATATTGCCTTCGCCGGCGGACAGAAATACGCCCAGGTAATTGTCCCCCTCCATCGCCCAGCCACTATGCAATGCTTTGGCGACGTTAGCTGTATTTTGTGATGCGGCGGTAAGGAATTCGCAGATACGCAGATTTTGATAGTTTTCCAGCGGGGTTTTCTGCGGGTCGAACAGCAGGTATTCCAGGGCCGACAAACCCTGTACCAACACATTGCTCCCCGCCAGAGCTTCGGCGGTGATCGGGGTATCTTTCGCCAGTAATTCCTCAACCTTCTGGCCGACGCGGTTGTGGGTATCCGGCCAGAACTGCAGGCGCCACGCCTGATTGCCGTCGGCGACCGGCCCGAAGTTGATCACGCGCAGGGTCTGCCAAGACATCATGGCGGTGCGCCAGCTCTGTCGGCTCGCTTCGAGCTCTCCCGGATTGCCCGGATTCTGACAAAACCGCTCCAGGCTTTGTTGCAGTTCTGCCGTATCCCGGACAAAGGTCTGGTGCCAGGGAAGAATCAATTCATGCGCGGTGGTGGATAAAGCCTGGTCAACCGGTGATGG
The DNA here is from genome assembly GCF_014336955.1 of Saccharophagus sp. K07. Taxonomy (GTDB): domain Bacteria; phylum Pseudomonadota; class Gammaproteobacteria; order Pseudomonadales; family Cellvibrionaceae; genus UBA5868. Next base: position 329,866 of record NZ_QRAI01000004.1, read on the forward strand.
CTCGTGTTTCGGCGAGCAGCCGACCGCGCTCACGGCACAGCAAAGGATCAGGGCTAAACGGGTGAACATTGGACGCACCTGCATCAAGAAATGTTTTTATAAAGAATTCAAAAAGGCCAGTAAGGCTTCCCTTTGTTGGGTGGGCAGCTGGCGTACCTTTTCACGACTGGATTCTGCTTCTCCGCCGTGCCACAAAATCGCTTCGAGCAGATTGCGCGCGCGGCCATCGTGGAGGAGGAAGGTGTGACCCACCACGGTTTCGGTCAAGCCGATTCCCCACAGGGGCGGTGTTCGCCACTCTTGGCCAGTGGCGAGAAATTCCCCGCGGCCATCCGCCAATCCCGGCCCCATATCGTGGAGCAACAGGTCGGTAAACGGGTGAATCGTCTGATGGCTTAGCCATTCATGCGGTGATGCGCCGGTCTTCCAGGTAGGCGTATGACAGGCCGCGCAACCGCTGGCGAGAAACACCTGCCAACCCTGCTGCACTTGGGGATCGTCTGCGTTGCGGCGCGCCGGCACAGCCAGGTTGGCCGTATAAAAATCCACCTGGGCCTGAATCTGCGCTTCCAGCTCAGGCTTGCCGCCACTTAATTGCAGGCAGAGAGCAGGGCTTAAAGGACATTCTTCTGTGGGAAAAAGTCCCGAGGTGATGCCCATATCGTGATTAAACGCGCTGGCGTTCTGCTGCGGCAGATTGGGTTGCCCGGCCTTCCAGCCAAATCGGCCAAGGACGGTGACATTGCCGCTATGATCCCATACCCGATTGGCACGCCCCGAGATACCGTCGCTGTTGGCATCGTCCGGATCTTCCTGCGCCAGTATGTCAGCCGCATCTATTGCTGCTAGTAAACCGAGGCCGATCATCGGCGGCGCCACGCGTGCTGAAAACTGGGTCTGTGGATGCAAGGGTCCATAGGCGAGGTCAGTGATTTCCAGCTCGGGCTTGCGCAGCATTACCACGGTGCCGTCAGCGAGTTCGACCGGAAATTCCTGGTAGCGGGCTTTTATCTGGCCCTCCGGTTTGGCGGGAGCCACGGCGAAGTCCTGCAACTGAAATCCATAGGTCGGCTCCGGGACATTGCCAAATTTCTTCAACGTCTCCAGGTCGGCTTCCCCGCGCGGCGGAATGCTCAGCCGCACCAGCATGGATACGCTGTTGACCCGATCGGGTTCCGGCGGATGGCCGCGACCGTCTTTGATATGGCAGTTCTGACAGGCGTTGGTGTTCATCAGCGGCCCAAGCCCATCGCGCGCCGTGGTGGAGGAGGGCGCAATAACCCAGGGATTGCGGAAAAAACTATTGCCGACGCTAAAGTCCAACCGCCGGGTCAGCGGCATATTGGCTGCGGGAAGGGAAAACGCCGTGGGATGGGTACTGTGAACCGAGGTCTCACCACCGGACAAAACCCCAGGCGGCGGTGCCGTATTTTCCGCCTGCACCAGCGCGGGCAGGCACAAGGCACTGAGCGCCAGCGCCTTCGTTAATCCTCCGACAATGCGTTTCCTGCCGAATCGACCTGATTCATTGCCCATTAAAAGGAATGGTCTGCTGTATCAGGAGCGAAGTTGCTGATGCCCAGCAGCTTGGCGATTTCTTCTATTACGGCAGTCTCAGCCACCAACGCTTCTATGCTTCTTTTAATAATGGCCGAACCAGCGGCATTACCTTCAGCGATCATCTGATCGAATTTTTGTGGTGATTTTGGATCTTCCGCCGCTGCCACCATGGCTTGCAACGCCGCCTCGGTTTTCTCTAACGCCGCGACCATACGAGTGTGCAGCGCGGGGTTTTTCGCCTGGACCAGATCGGCGAGCGAAGGTCCTTCCACCACAGCGCCGTTCACGCGCGTGTAGCGACCGAAATAAATATTGGCTATGCCTTTGGCGTTGTAGTAGTGGGAATTGTGGGTGTTGTCGCTGAAGCAGTCGTGCTCATCTTCGGTGGAGTTGGCTTCCAGCGCGACCTTCATACGCTCGCCCGCCAGTTCACCCAGTGCCAGACTGCCCATACCGAACAGCATTTTTTTCAGGCTGTCTTCGGGTTTGGCCAACAGTTGCGCCGCGTAGGTATCGGGTTTGGCGGCATCCCAAATACCGGTGATTTCTTCCAGATCCTTGACCAACAGTTCAGTGGCAGCGCGCAGATACTGAGCGCGTCGGTCGCAGTTGCCGTTGGTGCAGCCTTTGCCTTGGACATAGTCAGTGTATGGCCGATTGCCAGCACCAGGGCCTGAACCGTTCAAATCCTGTCCCCACAACAGAAACTCGATAGCGTGGTAGCCCGTCGCCACGTTTACCTCAGAGCCGCCCAATTCATTCAGGTCCGCGAGCAGTTCTGGGGTGATGGGGTCAAGCTTCAGGGTGGTATTGCCGATCTTCAATTCCGGATTGGCGATGATATTGGCCGTCGCGGCCACATTGCCCATCTCGTGCTGGTAACCCTTGGCAACATAGTCGATCAGGCCTTCGTCCAAGGGCCAGGCGTTCACCTGACCTTCCCATTCATCCACCGGCGGATTGCCAAAGCGGAAAGCTTCGGTCTGCATATAAGGAACGCGAGCAGCCAACCATGCTTGTCGGGCAGCCTGTAAACTCTTTTCTGAAGGAGCTGCGAGAAAAGCTTCGACGCTTTTTTGCAGCTGTCGGGCAGTAGTAAGAGCATCGCCAAAGGTTGCGCTGGCGAGATTGGTATAAGTGCGCGTCACAGCTGCTGCCGAAACCGCTTCCTTGGCTTTTTCAGGAGCTGCGTGGGAAGCGGATGCAAACAGAACGACAGGTGCGATCAGAATGAGGGGGAGTCGGGCGAGCTTCACAGAAAACCTCAAATTTAAAACGGGTGAAAACACCCGTAGACCGGGTCGGGACGCACAATAATACAAATAAGAATTATTATCAAATAGTCCGATTAGCGGATATTGGAGGTCGAGACTTTGGGTTTGCGCGCCGCGCGGAAAATCAGCACGACTTTACCGATGGTTTGCACCAATTCCGCTCCTGTGACAGAGCAGAGTTCCGCAACAACTTCTTTGCGCTCGTCGCGATCTTCAATCGCCAGTTTGACCTTGATCAGCTCGTGGTCCTCCAGCGCTCTTTCCAGCTCGGCCTGAACGCCGTCGGACAACCCCTTGCCCGCAATGGTCACTACGGGCTTCAAGCCGTGACCGATGGTGCGAAAACGTTTTTTGGTTTCTTGAGATATGGACATAAAAACTACCTAAATAAATGTTACCTATCGGCTGGCGCAGGGTTTTCAACTTCACTTTTTTCGCGCAGATGCAATAATACCCCGTTTTGCGGGCGTTCCTGGCGCCCAATCTCGCCTTATTCAAGCCTCCGGCGGCGTAAAGCGGGGCATATTCTATAGGCTTCCACGAGTTCGGACTCAAAGTTTTATGGCGCGATCCAAAAGTAGCCGGCGCTGGCTGCAAGAACATTTCAATGATCACTATGTCAAAGAGTCGCAAAAAGACGGCTACCGTTCGCGCGCCAGCTATAAACTCTTAGAGCTTCACGAGAAAGACAAACTGTTCAGACCCGGAATGACGGTCGTCGACCTCGGTGCAGCCCCAGGTGGTTGGTCCCAGGTGGTGGCTCCACTCGTCGGCGATAAAGGGATGGTTCTGGCATCCGACATATTGCCTATGGATAGTTTGGAAGGCGTCACTTTTATCCAGGGGGATTTCACCGACGAGCAGGTTTTTCAGAGTCTGCTCGATGCGTTGGACGGGCGCCCGGTCGACGTTGTAATTTCGGACATGGCCCCCAATATGAGTGGTATCGCAGATGTTGACCAGCCTAAGAGCATGTATCTGGTGGAACTTGCCCTGGACATGGCTCGTCAAGTATTGCGACCCGGCGGCAGCTTCGTATGCAAAGCATTTCACGGCGAGGGTTTTGATGCGTGGATGAAAGAGTGCAGAAACCTCTTCGCCCAAGTCGCAACCCGCAAACCTGATGCATCCCGTTCCCGCTCGCGAGAAGTCTATTTGGTCGGCAAGAATTTTCGGCCGGAGCGAGGCTGAACTTTCGCTGTTGGGTTACGCAAAAATTCGCTGAATCATTGAATTGGTACAGCGTTTAACGAGTTTTCGGTGTCTATACTGCAAACTTACCCGCTCCTCATTGGTGGAGCGTTTTGAGGTATTTGAGGAGCCTGAATTTTGAACGACATGGCAAAAAATCTCGTACTCTGGCTGGTTATCGCGGCGGTTCTCTTTACCGTATTCGAAAACTTTAAAGATCACGAACCCAAAGGCGAACTGACCTATTCCCAGTTTGTTTACGCGGTGCAGGAAAATCAGGTGCGGGAGGTTGTGATCAGCGACACCCATATCCGCGGAGTCCGCATCGACAACACGCCATTCGTCGTTGTTCGCCCGCATTTGTGGGATGAGAAGTTGGTCGATGACCTGCTGGCCCACAATGTGACCATCAAAGGTGCCGAACCTCGTTCACCGAGCTTGTGGGAGCAGCTGCTAGTTGCGAGCTTCCCGATCCTGCTTTTTATTGCAGTCTTCATCTTCTTTATGCGGCAGATGCAGGGCGGTGCTGGCGGGCGTGGCGGTCCTATGAGTTTCGCCAAGAGCCGTGCGCGTCTGCTGGGTGAGGACCAAGTCAAAACCACCTTTGCCGACGTCGCTGGTGTCGACGAAGCCAAAGAAGAAGTGCAAGAACTGGTTGAATACCTGCGCGACCCAGGCCGATTCCAACGCCTGGGCGGTCGTATTCCCCGCGGTGTGTTGATGGCAGGTCCTCCCGGAACTGGTAAAACCCTGTTGGCCAAAGCCATTGCTGGTGAAGCCAAGGTGCCCTTCTTCTCAATCTCCGGTTCTGATTTCGTTGAAATGTTCGTCGGTGTCGGTGCGTCTCGTGTGCGCGACATGTTCGACCAAGCGAAAAAACAAGCGCCCTGCATTATTTTCATCGACGAGATCGATGCTGTCGGTCGTCATCGCGGCGGCGGTCATGGCGGCGGCAACGACGAACGCGAACAGACGTTGAACCAGTTGTTGGTGGAAATGGACGGGTTCGAAGGTAACGAAGGCATTATCGTGATCGCCGCGACCAACCGTCCCGATGTGCTCGACCGCGCTCTGTTGCGTCCCGGCCGTTTCGACCGCCAAGTTAACGTCGGGTTGCCCGATGTCCGTGGCCGCGAGCAGATTTTGAAAGTGCATATGCGCAAAGTCCCGCTGGAAGAAGGCGTCGATCCGAAAGTGATCGCCCGCGGAACGCCCGGATTCTCCGGTGCTGATTTGGCCAACTTGGTCAACGAAGCTGCTCTCCTCGCCGCGCGCGCCAACAAGCGTGTCGTGACCGAAGAAGAATTCGAAAAAGCGCGCGATAAGATCCTGATGGGTACCGAGCGGCGCACTTTGGTGATGTCGGAAAAAGAGAAAGAGTCGACTGCCTACCACGAAGCTGGCCACGCCATCATCGGCTTCTTGTCCGCCGAGCACGACCCGATTCACAAGGTCACCATTATTCCGCGTGGACGCGCCTTGGGCGTTACTCAGTTTCTGCCGGAAGGTGATCGCATCAGCGAAAGCCGTCGCAAATTGCTCGGCGATATCGCCACGCTGTACGGCGGTCGTATCGCTGAAGAAATGATGTACGGCGTTGAAGGTGTCAGCACTGGTGCTTACCAGGACATCAAAATGGCAACGTCGATTGCCCGTGCAATGGTGGTTAACTACGGTTTGTCCGAAAAACTGGGCCCGCTGGATTACGATGCTAAAGATGACGACTACTTCGGTGGCCGCAAAATCTCCAGCCATACCCAGCGTTTGATCGATGAAGAAGTAAAAGCCATTACCGATCAGTGCTACCAAAAAGCCAAAACCATATTGCAGGAGAACGAGGATATTCTGATCGCGATGAAAAACGCGTTAATGGAATACGAAACTCTCGATTCCGAGCAGGTGGCGGATTTGATGGCTCGACGCAAAGTGCGTCCGCCGCGTGAATGGCGCGATGGTGATATGGGCGGTGCCAAAACGAAAAATGACAACATAGATCGCGGCACGGTCGGCAAGCCAGCGGAAGAAATGTAAGTCCTTCTCGAACGACTCCATCCAGGCCAGACACCAAATGTCTGGCCTTTTTTGTTGTAGCGGAATAAATAGATGCAAATTGAATTCGGCTCGCGAGTTTTAGATTTCGTGCATCCCCGAATTATGGGGGTGCTTAATGTCACGCCAGACTCTTTTTATGATGGTGGGGCCTGTTATGAAAACGGCGTGCTCAATTTGGATTTAGCGCTGCGCCACGCTGAACGCCTGGTCGCCGAGGGCGCAGACTTTTTGGATATCGGCGGCGAATCAACTCGGCCAGGTGCAGCACCAGTATCGCCTGAGGAAGAATGTGATCGAGTCCTGCCAGTCGTACGCGCGGTAGCGGAGCGCTTGGACGTCGTTATCTCGGTGGACACCAGCAATCCGTTGTTGATGCGAGAAGCTGCGATAGCGGGTGCAGGTTTGATAAATGACGTGCGCTCGCTGCAAGTTCCCGGTGCTTTGGCAGCGGCTGTCGCGTCCGGATTGCCAGTGTGTGTGATGCACATGATCGGCACGCCCGCCAATATGCAGCAAGAACCTAAATACGACGATGTTGTCCGCGAAGTGAAAGACTTCCTTGCAGAGCGCAAGCAGGAATGTATTAGGGCAGGGATTTCTGCAGAAAAGATTTTCGTCGATCCTGGTATCGGCTTTGGCAAAACCGATGCGCACAATCTCGAGTTGTTGAAAAATCTCAATCAATTCTGCAGTCTAGGCCCCGTTTTACTCGGGGTATCGCGCAAGTCGATGTTCGGTCGGTTGTTGGGGCGTGCCCCATCCGAACGGCTGCCGGCCAGTTTGGCTGCGGGATTAATCGGCTGTCAGAAGGGGGCCAGTATTTTGCGGGTTCATGATGTAGCCGCAACGCGGGACGCGTTAGAAATCTGGCGCTTAATCGGTTAAGCGTCAGGAGTGCGAATGTTCAGCAATCAAATGCATAACGATAAGAAACGAGGAGCCGCGCGTGAAGCGTAAATATTTCGGTACCGACGGTATTCGTGGACGAGTAGGTCAGTCCCCCATCACCCCTGATTTTTTTCTCCATCTCGGATGGGCAGTCGGCAAGGTTCTGGCTGGCGAACAGCGGGGTGAAGCCAAGTCTCCTATGGTATTAATCGGCAAGGACACGCGCATATCAGGTTATATGTTTGAATCCGCTTTAGAAGCGGGTTTAATCGCTGCCGGCGTTGATGTTGGGCTTTTGGGACCTATGCCAACGCCAGGTATCGCCTATCTCACCCGGACCTTTCAAGCCAGCGCCGGTATTGTTATCAGTGCCTCGCACAATCCTTATACGGATAACGGCATCAAATTATTTAGCACTGACGGCGGCAAGCTGAATGATGATATAGAGTCGGCAATAGAGGCTCAGCTCGATCAGCCGATGATTACCGCAGAAAAGCTTGGCAAAGCGCGCCGAATCAGCGATGCGGAAGGCCGCTATATCGAATTTTGCAAAGGTAGCTTACCGTGGGGGTTTTCCTTGACGGGACTGTCCATTGTGGTCGACTGCGCTAACGGCGCTACCTATAAAGTCGCGCCTGAAGTATTCAAAGAATTGGGTGCGAGCGTTACCACCATTGGCAACACGCCAGACGGCATCAACATTAATAAAGAATGCGGCTCTACCGATGTCGGAGCTCTGCAGGAAAAAGTCACTTCGCTGGGTGTTGATCTCGGCATAGCATTTGACGGCGACGGCGACCGGGTGATTTTTGTCGATCACACTGGTGTTACGGTCGACGGCGATGATTTGCTTTATATCATCGCGGCTCACAAACACCTCCATGAAGGTGGTTGTACAGGAGTTGTCGGCACCTTGATGAGCAACTTTGGTTTTGAATTGGCGCTGAAAGAGCTCGGTATCCCATTTGCACGCGCCAAAGTGGGCGACCGCTATGTGCTGGAGCTCATGAAGGAGCGCAACTGGATTTTGGGAGGTGAATCCTCCGGCCACATTGTCTGCGGAGATGCGACCACAACAGGTGATGGAATCATTTCTGCTTTGCAGGTCTTACAGGCATTGCAGAAGGAGGGCAAATCGCTGTGCGAAATGCGGCAAAAAATTAACAAAACTCCACAGTGCATGATCAATGTTCCGGTATCGAAGAAAATCGATCTGGACAGCAATCAAGGTGTACGTTCAGCGGTTGCACAAGTGGAAGAGAAATTGGATGGCCGCGGCCGAGTTCTTCTGCGTGCTTCCGGCACCGAGCCGGTGATCAGAGTCATGGTTGAGGGCGAGCAGGGTGAGCTGGTCAGTGCATTGGCAAAAGAGCTGGCGGACTCAGTTCGCGAAGTTGTAAACGCCGCAGTTTAAATAACTGCTTCGTAGGCATTGTCACAGGCCCTGTTCTCGGATACCATTTGCGCCCGTTTTGCCGAGGGCCTAAGTCGCTGTCAGATGGTGCTCCACGCTTCTGAGAAAGACTCTTAATTTCTTATGCGACGCCAAATCGTCATCGGTAATTGGAAGCTTCATGGTGATCAGCAGTTTGTAGCAGAGCTGTTGCGGGAGCTGATGAACGGATGGATAGGAGTACACCAGGCAGAAGTTGTTGTGTGCCCATCCTTTGTTCATATGGATTTGGCTGGCAGGACCTTAGGTCATTCGAACATCATGTTGGGAGCGCAGGATGTCAGCCATTTCGCCGAGGGTGCATATACGGGCGATGTATCTGCGAGCATGCTTCATGATCTCGGATGCCATTATGCTATTGTCGGCCATTCCGAGCGGCGCCGACACTACGGCGAAACCAATGAGCTGGTCGCAAAAAAATTTCAGGCCGCGCAAGATGCGAGGTTGGTTCCAATTCTTTGTGTTGGTGAAAGCGCAAAGGAGCGGGAACAAGGTATAACGTTGGAAGTTATCGGTCGCCAGCTGCAAGCGGTGGCAGATTATTGCGGGGCCGAGCGAATTGCTCGCGGTGTTATTGCATACGAGCCTTTGTGGGCCGTTGGCACTGGAAAAATCGCATCGCCCGAGCAAGCGCAGGAAGTGCACGAATTTATCCGTCGAGGATTGGGTCCAGCCGGCGTGGTAACAAGGATCGTATATGGCGGAAGTGTTACGCCATCGAACGCTCAATCAATGTTTGCAATGCCGGATATTGATGGGGCTCTGGTTGGAGGTGCCGCCCTGCGGGCGAGCGACTTTTTAGAAATATGCCGAGCTGCTGAATAGCGAGCTTGGTGAGAGACACTGAGATGGAAAGTATTCTTCTGGTTGTTCACGTAATTGTTGCGCTGCTGATTATCGGTTTGATCATGTTGCAGCAAGGAAAAGGGGCCGAAATGGGGGCTTCTTTTGGTGCGGGAGCATCGCAGACGGTTTTTGGTGCGGTAGGTTCAGGTAACTTTTTCTCGCGCTTGACTGCTATTCTGGCAGCGGTGTTTTTTGTTACCAGTTTTGTGCTTGCTGTCATTGCGAATAATCGCGTAGAGCTTGACGATCGATTGATTCCTGAGCTGGAAACCGTTACTGAAGTTCCTGCTGTGGTTACGCCGCCAGCATCAGAAGTTCCGGCTGCGCCAGCGCAAGAAAGCGGTGCGCAGGATAGTCCGATAGGCGAGTAAGATTTTCAGTTAAATTGCCCAAGTGGTGGAATTGGTAGACACGCTATCTTGAGGGGGTAGTGGCGAAAGCTGTGCCGGTTCGAGTCCGGCCTTGGGCACCATATCCAATCCAGACGCAGTTGCTCTGGAGAAAAAGCCTTCAATCGAAGGCTTTTTTTATTTTTGGCGGATGTTTTTGTTTTTTCTTCCGTGAAGATTCATATTGCTGGTTAAACTTGAAGTCGGTTGCCCACTGCTTCCGCTGCGAGGATTCATGCATCAGTTTTCCGGCACTCTCAAAGTCAATCTATCTGCGCTCCGCCGTAATTGGCGATTCATGCGCGATTCTTTCACCGGTCAGCATTGCGGGGCAGTCGTCAAAGCCAATGCATACGGCCTCGGTGTAGCCCCCGTAACCCAGGCGCTGTACCGCGAAGGTTGCCGCCACTTTTTTGTGGCGACATTCGACGAGGCGCTGGAGGTCAAACGGCTGATCCCGGAAAAAGTCGATATTTTCGTTCTCCAAGGCTGTTATCCAGGAGCGGAACAAAACTTTATTGACGAAGAAATCATGCCGGTGATTTCTTCGTTTGCCATGCTGGAGCGGTGGATAAAGGTTTCTGCAGCAGGGCAGCGACGTTGCGCTTTAAAAATTAATACTGGAATGAATCGTCTCGGATTGACGGTTCCAGAATTTGTGGCCGCTTTGTGCGCAGATAGCGCGCTACTGTCTCGTGCGGGTGTCGAACTCTTGGTAAGTCATCTCGCGTGTGCTGATGAGCCTGCTCATCCGTTGAATCGTGTGCAGCTGTCCCGTTTCCGTGAGGCAGTTGCCGAAGCGCGCTTACACGAGCCATCCATTCGGGCTTCGCTGGCCAATTCTGCAGGAATACTGTTGGGCGAAGATTGGCATTTTAATGTGGCAAGACCGGGCATAGCCCTGTATGGCGGTTGCTGTGTGCCGCAGTTGCGCGGCCATTTATCGCCTGTCGCCAGTCTGCAACTGCCTGTGATGCAGATTCGGGATGTGCGAGCAGGTGAATCCATCGGATATGGAGGAGATTTTATTGCGCCCACGGACATGCGAATTGCCGTGGTGAGTGGCGGCTATGCCGATGGCATCTTCCGCAGTTTTGTTGGTGGTTTGAAAGGTTGGTTTCATCAGGAGTTGCTGTCGGTTGGGCGTATATCGATGGATTCGTGTGCGTTTGATATCACTCATCTCGCGCCTGAGTTGTCGCCAGAGTTGGGCGATTTGGTTGAAATTATTGGAGAGCATTGTCCGCTCGATGATCAGGCTTCTGCTGCGGGCACTATTAGCTACGAATTGTTGACGCGCCTTGGCGATCGCTTTCAGAAAGTCTATTTCGAAGAATAGAAATGTGTTTATGTTGATTGTTTTTTCGCAGAGTGTTTGTGCATGGATCTAAAACTGCTGATCGAAATTTTGGCGGACGGCGAATTTCATTCTGGCGAAGCATTGGGCGAGCGTCTTGGAATAACCAGGGCTGCCGTCTGGAAGCGTTTACAGCATTTGATGTCGATGGATATCCCGGTAGAGACCAATAAAGGAAAGGGTTACCGAATTCTCGGCGGATTGGATCTTCTCAAGCTGGAGCAAATCAAGGGTGATATAACGCCTTTGTCTCGCGCCCTGACGGGCAATTTTTATTTCTTCGAAGAAATTGACTCCACCAATAGCTTTTTGCTTGCGCACGGCGGGCACGGCGATGTGTGTTTTGCTGAACGGCAAACTGCAGGGCGCGGTCGGAGAGGAAGAGAGTGGTTCAGCCCCTACGGGCGGAATATTTATTTAAGTTTGCGTTGGCATGTCGATCAGGGAGTTGCTGCTTTAGAAGGCTTAAGTTTGGCCGTTGGCGTGTTGATCGCTGAAACGTTGGCTCAGTTCGGTGTCGATGAGGTCGAATTAAAGTGGCCCAACGACCTTCTTCATGATGGCCGCAAGCTGGGTGGTGTTTTAATTGAGGTTGGTGGCGATCTGACGGGCGAATGCGTGGTGGTCGTCGGCATTGGTTTGAATGTGACCATGGGTGATGCGCTGTCCGAAGATCGTATAAGCCAGCCATGGATTGATTTAAAGCGCCTGGGTTTTCATGGAAGCCGCAATAAATTAATTGCGGCTCTGATATCGGAGTTGCTGCCGGCATTTCGTTCATTCCCGAATATGGGGTTCGCCGCGTATCGCGACCGCTGGGAAAGTCGCTGCGCTTTTTTCAATAATCCTATTTCCGTGTTGTCGCCAACAGGCTCCGTTGATGGTCAGTTGTTGGGGGTGGACCCCCAAGGCGGTTTGCGGGTTTTGGTCGACGGAAACGAAGTTGTATTTGCAGGTGGCGAAATATCGCTGAGGAAGCGAGCGTGATTATTGATGTGGATATTGGTAATACGCGTATTAAATGGCGATACGCTCAGCCAGGTGCATCGATTCAATTTCTTGACTTTCCGGATGCGGTACCGGCCGAGTGGTTAAATTTGCCATCCGGATCTCGTATTCGCCTGTCATCTGTTGTTGGTCCCGAAAAAACAACTTCTTTTGTGACGTTGATCAAGGCGTGCTGTGGCATAGATGCAGAAATTGCAGTTGTTAAAAGCCCTTTTGCAGGTGTGAATGTCGCATATGCGGAACCGTTGCGTTTAGGTGTAGATCGATGGTTGGCTCTTTTGGCTGGCCACCACTTTTCTCCAGGGCGAGACTTGGTAGTCGTGCATGGCGGAACTGCCTTGGTGGTGGATTTTTTGTCGTCTGACGGCAGGCATGTTGGTGGCTTTATAGCTCCTGGTGTGCGGACGGCGCTATCAGGTTTGTTGTCTTCCGCAGATGCTATCCGATTAGCAGATTCAACAGTCATGCGGCGCGATCAACCGGGTACAACTACACTGGAATGTATTCACGCCGGATTTTCTGCTCTATATGGAGGTTTTTTGCAGCAAATTGCGAAATCAGCCTCGGCTAACCTCGATCGGCCTCGCTGGATATTTGCTGGTGGTGACGGTGAATTTCTCGTTGGGCTCGGGTTTGAATTGTGGAAAGAAGAGTCTCCATTAGTGGTACCGGGTTTGGTAATGGATGGTTTGGCTATTGCGCTTCCTTAAAATGTCCTTCAGGACTGGGGCATTGCTTCGGTGATATATAACAATAACGGTTAAATTCCAGCTGGATTTGTTGCATCAATGCGTTGGATTGTTTGGTTTCTTTTGGCTGCGAATGCGCTGTTGCTGATTTGGAGCACTTTGGTTGCTGCGCCGAAAAAAAAGCATTTGGACCGTCCGGTAACTGAAAATGTAATTGCTTCGGCGCCAGCCGAAACTATTTCGCTATTGAATGAACTCGACCCACAGCAAATGCTCCCTCGTGCACCGCCTGAGCCGCAAACTGATGCCCAATCCGTTTGTTTGATGGTTGGTCCTTTTGCCAATTCGCTTGAGGCGCGGCAATTTTCTGCTCGTTTAGCTGCGCTCGATGTGCAGTCGTTTGAGCATTCCGTGGATCTGCCGGCCGGGGAGGGATATTGGGTATATCTCGAGCCGCTGACCAATCGCGATGCTGCTCGGCGGCGTTTGGCAGAATTACAGGCGCGCGGTGTCGACAGTTACATCATTCCTAAAGGGGAGCTGGAAAATGGAATTTCCCTAGGTGTATTTACTCGGCGTGATCTGGCAGAAGCGCGTGTGCGTGAGTTGACTAAGCAGGGGCTTACTCCAAAACTGCAGAGCGTAGGCAGGTCTTATCGAGAAATCTGGGTGATGCTTGGGCAGGGAGAAGAATTCAAAATTGCAGAAACTGCGTGGCAGTCTCTCATGCGCGAACACTTTTCTCTGCAGCAGCGACAAAATTTGTGCTCAGATGTTGCTTCTGCCAAAAACTTTCACTAGAATCCCGCCTCCACAAACGATGGCTCCGCCGAAAAGGGTGAAAGCCGGACAGTTTGGACGCTAAAAGCGTGAATTGCTGGCGTAGCTCAGTAGGTAGAGCAGCTGACTTGTAATCAGCCGGTCGGGGGTTCGATTCCTCTCGCCAGCTCCAGCTATCTAGCTGGCAAAAAAAGAAAAAATTCGCAGGGGTTCCCGAGTGGCCAAAGGGATCAGACTGTAAATCTGACGCGCGAGCTTCGGTGGTTCGAATCCACCCCCCTGCACCAATAAAGCCTGGATCGATCTTAAAGGTCTACCAGTCGTCATAAAAGCCGATTGCTTCTTATGACCAAAAAGAAAGCGGACATAGTTCAGTGGTAGAACCTCAGCCTTCCAAGCTGATGATGCGGGTTCGATTCCCGCTGTCCGCTCCAGCCCATTTTGACTGTGCTCGGCTCCGCATAAGTCGAACGTGTAGTGGAACAAGCTCATATAGCTCAGCTGGTAGAGCACTTCCTTGGTAAGGAAGAGGTCACCGGTTCAAATCCGGTTATGAGCTCCATTTTCTTTGGGTTGTCCAGAATTTGTATAAGGCGCTGGTGCTTCACCGGTGTCGTCAACTAAATGTGTTGAGTCTTAGTTAAAGAGGCGCTAGCGATGGCAAAGGAAAAATTTGAACGCACGAAACCGCACGTGAACGTGGGTACGATTGGTCACGTAGACCATGGTAAAACCACTTTGACAGCGGCATTGACCCGCGTATGTGCGGACACCTGGGGCGGCACAGCAGTAACTTTCGATGGTATTGATGCGGCGCCAGAAGAAAAAGCGCGTGGTATTACCATTTCTACTGCACACGTTGAATACCAAAGCCCGGCTCGTCACTACGCCCACGTTGACTGCCCCGGACACGCTGACTACGTGAAAAACATGATCACCGGTGCTGCCCAGATGGACGGCGCGATCCTGGTTTGCTCTGCAGCTGACGGCCCGATGCCGCAAACTCGTGAGCACATTCTGCTGTCTCGTCAGGTAGGTGTACCTTACATCGTAGTATTCCTGAACAAAGCAGACATGGTTGACGACCCTGAGTTGTTGGAACTGGTTGAAATGGAAGTTCGTGAACTTCTGTCCAACTACGACTTCCCAGGCGACGACACTCCGATCATCGTGGGTTCTGCGTTGATGGCATTGAATGGCCAAGACGACAACGGTCTGGGTACTTCAGCTGTACGCAAACTGGTTGAAACTCTGGATGCTTACATCCCAGAGCCAGAGCGCGCAATCGACATGCCGTTCCTGATGCCGATCGAAGACGTATTCTCCATTTCCGGTCGCGGTACTGTAGTAACCGGTCGTGTAGAGCGCGGCATCATCAAAGTTGGTGAAGAGATTGAAATCGTTGGTATCAACCCAACCACCAAAACCACCTGTACTGGTGTAGAGATGTTCCGCAAGCTGCTGGACGAAGGTCGTGCAGGTGAGAACATCGGTGTATTGTTGCGCGGTACCAAGCGTGACGAAGTTGAGCGTGGTCAAGTATTGGCTAAGCCGGGCACAATCAAGCCGCACACCAAATTCCAGTCAGAAGTTTACGTTCTGTCCAAAGAAGAAGGTGGTCGTCATACTCCATTCTTCAAAGGCTATCGTCCACAGTTCTACTTCCGTACTACGGACGTAACAGGTGCGTGCGAACTGCCAGAAGGTGTTGAGATGGTAATGCCAGGCGACAACATTCAGATGACAGTGACGTTGATTGCTCCGATTGCGATGGACGAAGGTCTGCGCTTTGCGATCCGCGAAGGCGGTCGTACAGTAGGTGCGGGCGTTGTTGCCAAAATCATCGAGTAATTTGCGTAAATCGGATGAAAAGGTTGGCTTGTTGAAGCCAACCTTTTTCTATTGCAAGGGAATGTTTAATACAGGCCAGTAGTTCAGTTGGTAGAGCGTCGGTCTCCAAAACCGAATGTCGGGGGTTCGAGTCCCTCCTGGCCTGCCAAATTCAAAGGCATTTGTTGGTCAAGGCATGAATTCGAAAGTTGAATCAGGTGAATACCGCTTAGACGGCTTGAAGTGGCTGGTTGTCTTTCTGTTGATTGGTGCTGGTGTATTTGCCAACAGCTTTTATCAAGATGAAATAAAGCTCCTTTATCGAGTTTTTGCGTTGATTGCTTTGGCTGGCGTTTGCTGTTTCATTGCATTTAATACAGCCAAAGGTAATGCAGCCTGGAATCTATTCAAAGACGCCCAGATTGAAGTTCGCAAAGTTGTTTGGCCGACAAATGCAGAAACCAATCAAACGACTTTGTTGGTAGCGGTAGTTGTCATTATTACCGCAATTATTTTGTGGATCTTGGACTGGGCAATTGGGCATTTGGCTAAATTGGTAATCGGCTAGGGGATAACATGGCAAAACGTTGGTACGTTATTCATGCATACTCTGGCTACGAGAAAAAAGTCGCGTCTGCATTAAAAGAAAGAATTCAACTGCACAATATGCAGGACCTTTTTGGTGAGGTGTTGGTCCCCACCGAAGAAGTTGTTGAAATGAGAGGCGGTCAGAAGCGTAAATCTGAGCGCAAATTCTTCCCGGGTTATGTCCTGGTGCAGATGGAACTCAATGACGATACATGGCACTTGGTAAAAGAAACCCCTCGCGTGATGGGTTTCATCGGTGGCAAGGCGGATAAGCCTGCACCAATTACCGAAAAAGAGGCCCAGGCAATTCTTCAGCGAGTCGACGATTCAGCTGACAAGCCCAAGCCCAAAACTTTGTTTGAACCCGGCGAAATGGTCCGAGTCATCGACGGTCCTTTCAACGATTTTAATGGGGTTGTTGAAGAAGTTAACTACGAGAAGAATCGTCTGCGTGTTGCAGTTCTGATTTTTGGTCGTTCAACTCCGGTTGAGCTCGAATTCAGCCAGGTTGAAAAAAGCTAACTTCAGCTAAAAATGGCAAAAATTTAACCTTCACTGGCTCTGGCCAGCGGAGGTTTTTGTGTCTCTGCAGACCGAGTGTTTGTAGAGGGGGAGCCGACGAACGACAGTCTGCCGCTGTCGGGAGGCGCTAACACCCATTCTTATGAGGATAGGTATTTATGGCAAAGAAAATTGAAGCTTACATTAAATTGCAAGTAAAAGCGGGTCAAGCAAACCCAAGTCCACCGGTTGGTCCAGCTCTGGGTCAGCGCGGCGTGAACATCATGGAGTTCTGTAAAGCCTTCAACGCGCAAACGCAACATTTGGAACCCGGTTCACCGGTTCCTGTGGTCATCAGCGTTTACAGCGACCGCAGCTTTACTTTTACAATGAAAACCCCTCCAGCCACCTACTTGCTGAAAAAAGCATCTGGTGTCAAATCCGGTAGCGGCCGTCCTAACACTGAAAAAGTGGGCAAAGTTACTCGTGCTCAGTTGGAAGAAATCGCCAAGGCTAAAGCTCCCGACTTGACTGCCGCGAGTATGGATGCAGCAGTTAGAACCCTCGCTGGTTCTGCTCGTTCAATGGGTCTGGAAGTAGAGGGTCTGTAAGATGGCAAAGTTATCTAAGCGTCAAAAAGCAATCCGCGAGAAAGTGGATTCCACCAAACAATATTCTATTGAAGAAGCCGTTGCCCTGCTGAAAGAGCTGTCAAAGGTTAAGTTTTCTGAAACCGTTGATGTTGCTATCAATCTGGGTATCGATCCGCGTAAATCCGACCAAGCGGTTCGCGGTGCTACCACTCTGCCTCACGGTACTGGTAAGAGTGTACGCGTTGCTGTCTTCACCCAAGGTGCTAACGCTGAAGCTGCTAAATCAGCTGGTGCTGAATTTGTCGGTATGGAAGATCTGGCCGAGCAAATCAAAGGCGGCATGATGGATTTCGATGTTGTGATCGCAGATCCTGCCGCTATGCGCGTTGTTGGTCAGTTGGGTCAAGTATTGGGTCCTCGCGGCCTGATGCCAAACCCGAAAACTGGCACCGTAACGCCTGATGTTGTTACTGCTGTTAAAAACGCAAAAGCCGGTCAGGTTCGCTTCCGTGCTGATAAAGGCGGTATTATCCACGGCGGTATTGGCAAGATTTCTTTCGATACAAAAGCGATCAAAGAGAACTTGGAAGCCTTGATTGCAGATTTGAAAAAAATCAAACCATCCACTTCAAAAGGTGTGTACCTCAAGAAAGTTTCTTTGAGCACCACCATGGGACCTGGTTTGAATATCGATTTATCCTCTCTTGAAGCATAAGAGAGTACAGACTTTGGGGTCCGGCATTGCCGGACTGTCAAAGACCGTAGGAGCCGATGCAAATCGGCTTAATCCGAAAAAGTAAGGCTAAAACAGATTACCAATTCGATCCTACGCAGACGGTGTGACCCTGCTCAGTTTTTACTGGAAGTGATCACCGAAACGGGATAGAGCAATGCATTGTGTTGCTTTATCCGATCATCAAGTCCAGGAGATAGTTATTGTGGCTATTAGACTCGAAGACAAAGTAGCAATTGTTGCTGATGTTAACGAGACTGCGGTCAACGCGTTGTCACTGGTAATTGCCGACGCACGTGGTGTGACGGTAAACAAAATGGACGCTTTGCGCAAATTAGCTCGACAAAACAATGTGCGGTTGCAAGTAGTGCGCAACACATTGGCTCGTCGCGCTTTTGAGGGCACTGAGTTCGAATGTGTTCAAGACGCTTTAAAAGGCCCCAGCATTTTCGGATTTTCCATGGAAGATCCAGGTGCAGCGGCTCGTCTTTTCAAAGATTTCGCCAAAGAAAACGAAAAATTTGAAATCAAGGCATTGGCGGTAGGCGGAAAAATGTTCCCAGCAACTCAAATTGATGTGCTGGCGACACTGCCGACTCGCGACCAGGCTCTGGCAATGCTGATGAGCGTCATGCTTGGTCCTATTACCAAGCTTGCTCGCACATTCAACGAAGTACCGAGCAAAATTACCCGCGTTATCGCAGCTGTGCGTGATCAGAAACAAGAAGCCGCTTAATCTCTATAGATTAGTGGCTTAAACGAAACAATTTATTTTTGACAATCTGGAGATTGAGTAATGGCTCTGTCTAAAGAAGATATTTTGAATGCAATCGCCGAAATGTCCGTAATGGATGTTGTAGAACTGGTTAAAGCGATGGAAGAAAAATTCGGCGTTTCTGCTGCCGCTGCTGTTGCAGTTGCTCCGGCTGCTGCCGCTGCTGCCGCTCCTGCTGCAGAAGAAAAAACCGAGTTCGACATCATTTTGAAAGACTCTGGCGACAAGAAAGTTAACGTGATCAAAGTTGTTCGCGCTCTGACTGGTCTGGGCTTGAAAGAAGCTAAAGACCTGGTAGACGGCGCTCCAAAAACTTTGAAAGAAGCTGCTTCCAAAGCCGAAGCAGAAGACGCCAAGAAACAACTGGAAGAAGCTGGCGCTACTGTCGAGCTGAAATAAGTTGGTTCTACTTTATGCCAAATTTCGGTTTGGCAGAGGGCTGGCAGGCATTTTTGCCTGCTGGCCTTTTTCCGTTTACGGCCTCGCAGGCCGAGTGGTGCTCAATTTACGGTCGAGTAGTTGATTTACCCGTGTCATAACCACGGAATTTTGGAAGTCCGCCACTTCCTATGTCTTGCCTAGACAATGCCCCGTGAACAAGCTGAGGAATACTGATGGCTTACTCGTACACTGAGAAAAAACGTATCCGCAAGGATTTTGGCAAGTTGCCGACGGTGATGCAGGTGCCTTACCTTCTGGCAATTCAATTGGATTCCTACCGAAAATTTACTCAGGCCGATGTCGCTCCCAACAAAAGACTTGATATGGGATTGCATGCGGCTTTTAAGTCAGTATTTCCCATAGTGAGCTATTCCGGCAATGCCGCCTTGGAATACGTTAGTTATACCTTGGGCAAACCTGTCTTTGACGTCAACGAATGTATTCTCCGCGGTGCGACTTTTGCGGTGCCGCTGCGCGTCAAAGTGCGTCTGATTATTTACGATAAAGAGTCTTCGACTAAAACAATCAAAGACATCAAAGAGCAAGAAGTCTACATGGGCGAAATTCCGCTCATGACTGACAACGGTACCTTTGTGATCAATGGTACTGAGCGCGTTATCGTGTCCCAGTTGCACCGCTCTCCTGGTGTCTTTTTCGAACACGATAAAGGCAAAACACACTCATCGGGCAAATTGCTCTATTCCGCGCGCATTATTCCTTACCGTGGTTCATGGTTGGATTTCGAATTTGATCCAAAAGATCTGGTATACGTGCGTATCGACCGTCGTCGTAAGCTGCCCGTTACCATTTTGTTGCGCGCTCTCGGATTCAGCTCACAAGAAATGCTGGGCATGTTCTTCGAGACCAACAAATTCCGTCTGATCGATGATAAGACTGCCAAGCTGGAGCTCGTTCCTGCCCGCCTCCGCGGTGACGTGGCGTCCTTTGCGATTACAGATAAAGACGGCAATGTCATCGTAGAAGAAGGCCGTCGTATCACTGCTCGTCATATTCGCCAGATGGAAAAAGCTGGCGTGAGCGAGCTGTCTGTTCCGCGTGAATATTTGCTGGGCCGCTCGCTGGCGAAAGATATTATCGATGCCACTACTGGCGAAGTGGTGTTGGAGTGTAATACCGAAATCAGCGAAGACACTTTAAAAACCTTCGTTAAATACGGCATTAACGAAATTGAAACCATTTATACCAACGAACTGGATTGCGGTCCGTTCATTTCTGAAACTCTCCGCATAGATCCTACCCGGACACAATTGGAAGCGTTGGTAGAAATCTACCGCATGATGCGTCCAGGGGAGCCGCCGACCAAAGAGTCTGCAGAAACCCTGTTCCACAACCTGTTCTTCAGTCAGGAGCGTTACGACCTGTCTGCAGTAGGTCGCATGAAGTTCAATCGTCGCCTCGGCCGCGATGCCGAAACAGGCGAAGGCACTCTGTCCAACGATGACATAGTCGACGTTATCAAGACCTTGATCGATATCCGCAACGGCAAAGGCACCGTCGACGATATCGACCATTTGGGTAACCGCCGTGTGCGTTCCGTTGGTGAAATGGCGGAAAACCAATTCCGGGTTGGTCTGGTTCGTGTTGAGCGCGCTGTAAAAGAGCGCCTGTCCATGGCAGAGAGCGAAGGCTTGATGCCGCAGGATCTGGTTAACGCCAAACCGGTTGCGGCAGCGGTGAAAGAATTCTTCGGCTCCAGCCAGCTGTCGCAGTTCATGGACCAAAACAACCCGCTGTCTGAAGTGACGCACAAGCGCCGCGTATCGGCCTTGGGCCCCGGCGGTTTGACCCGCGAGCGCGCAGGCTTCGAAGTCCGCGACGTTCACCCGACGCACTATGGTCGTGTATGTCCAATTGAAACCCCTGAAGGTCCGAACATCGGTTTGATCAACTCATTGGCAACATACGCCCGCACCAACCATTACGGCTTCCTGGAAAGCCCGGTGCGCAAAGTGGTCGACGGTAAAGTGACTGATCAGATCGAATACCTGTCTGCAATCAACGAATCACAATTCGTTATTGCTCAGGCATCTGCAAAACTGGACGACGAAGGCCGTTTGATCGACGATCTCGTTTCCGTGCGCTACCAGAACGAATTTACCTTGAAGGCTCCGGAAGAAGTCCAATACATGGACGTGTCACCACGTCAGGTTGTATCGGTTGCGGCTTCTTTGATTCCGTTCCTCGAGCACGACGATGCTAACCGTGCATTGATGGGTTCGAACATGCAGCGTCAAGCAGTGCCGACGTTGCGTGCTGAAAAACCTCTGGTTGGTACCGGTATGGAGCGCCACGTGGCTTCCGACTCAGGCGTTTGCGTGGTCGCTAAGCGTGGTGGTGTGGTAGAGCGTGTGGACGCCGCCCGCATTGTTATCCGCGTGGCGGATGATGAGGTTGTGGCGGGTGAAGCGGGCGTTGATATCTACAACCTGACCAAGTACACCCGCTCCAACCAGAACACCTGTATCAACCAGCGCCCAATCGTGCGCATTGGTGATGCAGTGTCTCGCGGTGACATCCTGGCGGACGGTCCTTCCGTTGACCTGGGTGAGCTGGCTCTCGGCCAGAACATGCGCATCGCGTTCATGCCTTGGAATGGTTACAACTTCGAAGACTCCATCCTGGTGTCTGAGCGAGTGGTGCAAGAAGACCGCTTCACCACCATTCACATCCAAGAACTGACCTGTATCGCGCGCGATACCAAACTCGGTGCCGAAGAAATCACCGCGGATATTCCGAACGTCGGTGAGGGCGCTCTGGCCAAATTGGATGAGTCCGGCATCGTTTATATAGGTGCGGAAGTAGGTCCTGGCGACATTCTGGTCGGTAAAGTAACGCCCAAAGGTGAAACTCAGCTGACTCCAGAAGAAAAACTGCTGCGTGCAATCTTCGGTGAAAAAGCGTCTGACGTTAAAGACACCTCGCTGCGTGTACCGACTTCCACTCGTGGAACGGTTATCGACGTCCAGGTGTTCACACGTGATGGTCTGGAAAAAGATCAGCGTTCTCTGGAAATTGAAAAAATCCAGTTGGACAAAGTCCGCAAAGACCTCAACGAAGAATACCGCATCGTTGAAGCAGCGACTTTTGAGCGTCTGAGCGCTGCGCTGATCGGTCAAAAAGCGGTTGGTGGTAAAGGCATCAAAAAAGGTGCTGAGATCACTGCAGAAATCTTGGCCGAATTGGACAAAAAAGAGTGGTTCAAAATCCGCATGGCGGATGAAGCTCTGAACGAACAGCTGGAGAAAGCCGAAGCTCAGTTGGCAGAGCGTCGTAAAGAGCTCGACGAGCGTTTTGAAGATAAAAAACGCAAATTGGCTACTGGCGACGATCTGGCTCCAGGCGTGCTGAAAATCGTCAAGGTTTACCTCGCTGTTAAACGCCGTATTCAGCCGGGTGACAAGATGGCCGGTCGTCACGGTAACAAAGGGGTTATCTCCGTCATTATGCCTGTCGAAGACATGCCTTATGACGAAAACGGCGAGCCAGTGGATATAGTGCTCAACCCTCTGGGTGTACCGTCGCGTATGAACGTGGGTCAGATTCTGGAAACCCACCTCGGTCTCGCGGCAAAAGGTCTCGGAGATAAAATCGATCGCATGCTGAAAGAGCAGCGCGCCGTTGCTGAAGTGCGTGAGTTCCTTGAGCAAGTGTACAACCGCACTGGCAACTCCAAAGGTAAAGAGGAATTGAACTCTCTGAGCGACGCAGAGTTGATCGAATTGGCGCAAAATCTGCGCGCGGGTGTTCCAATGGCAACGCCAGTATTCGACGGTGCCGAAGAAGCCGAGATCAAAGCTCTGTTGCGTTTGGCAGATCTGCCAGAGTCAGGTCAGATGACCCTGTACGATGGTCGTACCGGCGATGCATTCCAGCGTCCGGTCACTGTTGGCTACATGTACATGTTGAAGCTGAACCACTTGGTGGACGACAAGATGCACGCTCGTTCCACCGGTTCCTACAGCTTGGTTACTCAGCAGCCGCTGGGTGGTAAAGCGCAGTTCGGTGGTCAGCGTTTCGGAGAGATGGAAGTGTGGGCGCTGGAAGCTTATGGCGCGGCCTACACCTTGCAGGAAATGCTCACCGTCAAGTCGGACGACGTCGCAGGTCGTA
Organism: Saccharophagus sp. K07; assembly: GCF_014336955.1. GTDB lineage: Bacteria > Pseudomonadota > Gammaproteobacteria > Pseudomonadales > Cellvibrionaceae > UBA5868. The sequence goes on from NZ_QRAI01000004.1 coordinate 352,945, forward strand.
CCAAGATGTACAAAAACATCGTCGATGGCGATCACCGTATGGAGCCAGGTATGCCGGAATCCTTCAACGTATTGGTTAAGGAAATCCGCTCTCTCGGCATCAACATCGAACTGGAACACGGCAACTAAGCGATTTGGTCATTAAGGGTGGTGGGCTGCCATTTGGCGCCCACTGTGCACCGCACCCACTGGAGGCAAGAGCTTGAAAGACATATTGAATCTACTGAAAAACCAGGGCCAATCCGAAGAATTTGATGGGATTCGAATTGGTTTGGCATCTCCCGAGATGATCCGGTCCTGGTCATACGGCGAAGTGAAAAAGCCGGAAACCATCAACTACCGTACCTTCAAGCCTGAGCGTGAAGGTTTGTTCTGCGCCAAAATCTTTGGTCCAGTGAAGGACTACGAATGCTTGTGCGGTAAGTACAAGCGTATGAAGCACCGCGGCATCATCTGTGAAAAATGTGGTGTGGAAGTGACTTTGGCGAAAGTTCGCCGCGATCGCATGGGCCACATCGAATTGGCCAGCCCTGTTGCGCACATCTGGTTCCTGAAATCCCTGCCAAGCCGTATAGGTTTGCTGCTGGATATGACCCTGCGCAGTATTGAGCGCGTGCTCTATTTCGAATCTTACGTGGTTGTCGATCCCGGCATGACCACGCTCGAGCGCGGCCAATTGCTGACCGACGAGCAGTACTTTGAGGCTATGGAAGAGTTCGGTGACGAATTCGAAGCCAAAATGGGTGCGGAAGCGATTCAGGCGCTGATGCGCGACCTGGATCTGGAAGCGGAAGCGCAAAAACTGCGCGAAGAAATTCCGGTCACCAATTCCGAAACCAAAATCAAAAAATTATCCAAGCGCTTGAAGCTCATCGAAGCCTTCCTGCAATCCGGTAACAAGCCGGAGTGGATGATTCTGGAAGCTCTACCTGTGTTGCCACCGGATCTGCGTCCGTTGGTACCACTCGACGGTGGCCGCTTCGCAACTTCTGACTTGAACGACCTCTATCGTCGCGTTATCAACCGTAACAACCGCTTGAAGCGTCTGCTCGACTTGAATGCGCCCGACATCATCGTGCGCAACGAAAAGCGTATGCTGCAAGAAGCGGTAGACGCCCTGTTGGATAACGGCCGTCGCGGTCGTGCGATTACCGGTTCCAACAAGCGGCCTCTGAAATCGCTTGCCGACATGATCAAAGGTAAGCAAGGTCGTTTCCGTCAGAACCTGTTGGGTAAACGCGTTGACTACTCCGGCCGTTCCGTAATCGTGACCGGTCCGACCCTGCGTCTGCACCAGTGCGGTCTGCCAAAGAAAATGGCGCTCGAGCTGTTCAAACCATTCATCTTCAGCAAGCTGGAATTGCGCGGTCTGGCGACCACCATCAAAGCAGCCAAGAAAATGGTTGAGCGCGAAGAGCCGGTGGTATGGGATATCCTCGACGAAGTCATTCGCGAACACCCTGTATTGCTGAACCGTGCGCCGACTCTGCACCGTTTGGGTATTCAGGCGTTCGAGCCTGTATTGATTGAAGGTAAAGCGATTCAATTGCACCCGTTGGTTTGCGCCGCGTACAACGCGGACTTCGACGGTGACCAGATGGCGGTGCACGTGCCTCTGACCATCGAAGCGCAATTGGAAGCCCGTGCGCTGATGATGTCGACCAACAACATTCTGTCGCCTGCATCTGGTGAGCCGATCATCGTGCCTTCTCAGGACGTGGTTCTGGGTCTGTATTGGATGACCCGTGAGCGCATCAATGCTAAAGGCGAGGGCATGGTCTTCTCCGATGCAAAAGAAGTGAACCGTGCGTTCTACTCAAAAAGCGTCGATCTGCAAGCGCGTATTCAAGTGCGTATCCGCGAAGTCACGCTGCGTGAAGATGGTGAGAAGGAAGAAAGAATCCGCCTGGTAAAAACCACTGTTGGTCGTGTGCTCTTGTGGGAAATCGTTCCAGACGGTATTCCGTTCGACATGATCAACCGACCCATGGTGAAAAAGGCGATTTCTGCTTCTATCAACTACTGCTATCGCGTGGTTGGTTTGAAAGCGACGGTTATTTTTGCCGACCGCTTGATGTACATGGGTTACGACTTCAGTACCAAATCCGGCGCTTCCATCGGTGTAAACGACTTTGAAATTCCCGCCGATAAAGCGGACATCATCGGTCGTGCCGAAGCGGAAGTGAAAGAGATCGAATCTCAGTACTCTTCCGGTTTGGTGACCCAAGGTGAGAAATACAACAAAGTCATCGACATCTGGTCGCGCGCCAACGATTTGGTCGCCAAGTCGATGATGGAAGGTATTTCCAAAGAGAAAGTTATCAATCGCGACGGTAAGGAAGAGAAACAGGATTCGTTCAACTCCGTCTTTATGTACGCCGACTCCGGTGCACGGGGTTCACCTGCTCAGATCCGTCAGTTAGCGGGTATGCGCGGTTTGATGGCTCGTCCTGACGGCTCCATTATCGAAACGCCAATTACGGCAAACTTCCGTGAAGGTCTGAACGTTCTGCAGTACTTCATCTCCACTCACGGTGCGCGTAAAGGTTTGGCGGATACCGCGTTGAAAACCGCGAACTCCGGTTATTTGACTCGTCGTCTGGTGGACGTAGCGCAAGACGTAGTGATTACAGAAATCGACTGCGGCACCGATCAAGGCCTGATCATGGCGCCTGTTATCGAGGGTGGTGACGTTATCGAATCTCTCGGTGACCGTATCCTCGGTCGTGTGGTTGCACGCGATGTAATGCGTCCTGGATCAGATGAAATCTTGGTTCCAGCCGGTACCATGATTGATGAGAAGTGGGTTGAACGCATCGAAGGCATGGGTATCGACGAAGTTTGTGCACGCTCCGCGATTACTTGTGAAACTCGTTACGGTATCTGTGCCCAGTGTTACGGTCGCGACTTGGCGCGCGGTCACCGTGTAAACGTTGGTGAAGCCATCGGCGTTATCGCGGCGCAGTCCATCGGCGAGCCTGGTACACAGTTGACCATGCGTACGTTCCACATCGGTGGTGCGGCAAGCCGAACCTCTTTGGCTGACAGTATTCAGGTCAAGCAGGACGGTACTATCCGTCTGCTCAACGTCAAAGTCGTGAAGCGCGAAGATGGCCACTTGGTTGCGGTTTCTCGTTCTGGTGAACTTGCTGTTGCCGACGCTGCAGGTCGTGAGCGTGAGCGTTACAAAATTCCGTACGGTGCGGTCATTTCCGTAAAAGACGGCCAGGATGTGAAAGGCGGTACCACCGTCGCCAAATGGGACCCGCACACTCACCCGATCATTACCGAGGTGGCTGGTCGCGTAACCTTCTCCGGTATGGAAGACGGTCTGTCCATTCGCCGTCAAACGGATGAAATTACCGGTCTGTCTTCTATCGAGGTAATGGATCCGGCGGAGCGTCCTTCTGCTGGTAAAGATCTCAAGCCCGCGGTCACTCTGGTCGACGCTTATGGCAAAGAGTTGATGCTGGCAAATAGCCATCAGCCGGCGCACTACATGTTGCCTTCTGGTGCGATTCTCAGCTTGAACGACGGCGACATGGTTGCGGTCGGTGATGTTATCGCGCGTATTCCGCAAGAAGGTTCAAAAACACGCGATATTACCGGTGGTTTGCCGCGGGTTGCTGACTTGTTCGAAGCTCGTAAGCCGAAAGAGCCTGCGATCCTGGCGGAGATTTCCGGTTCCGTATCCTTCGGTAAGGAAACCAAAGGTAAGCGCCGTTTGATCATCACTCCTACCAATGGAGAGTTGCTGCCTGACGGTTCTACTTATTACGAAGTGCTGATTCCGAAGCACCGTCAATTGACTGTGTTCGAAGGTGAGATCGTATCCAAAGGTGAAATCATCTCCGATGGTCCAGCCAACCCGCACGACATCCTGCGCCTGCAAGGTGTTGAAGCTCTGGCAGCGTACATCACCAACGAAATTCAGGACGTTTACCGTCTCCAGGGCGTGAAGATCAACGACAAGCACATTGAAGTGATCGTTCGTCAAATGCTGCGCAAAGTGGAAATCATCGACATGGGTGATTCCGAATTCGTTAAAGGCGAGCAAGTGGAATACACCCGCGTGCTCGAAGATTGCGAAAAATTGCGTGCAGAAGGACGGCAACCAGCGCGATTCGAACGTCAGTTGTTGGGTATCACCAAAGCATCTTTGGCGACCGAGTCCTTCATTTCTGCTGCATCGTTCCAGGAAACCACCCGCGTTCTCACCGAAGCTGCGGTTACAGGAAAACTGGATGAGTTGCGCGGCTTGAAAGAAAACGTTGTTGTAGGCCGACTGATTCCTGCTGGTACTGGGTTGGCTTACCACAGTGAGCGTCGTCGTAAACGCGATGCTGCCTTGTCAATTTCTTCTGCCGATGGCGTCAGCGCGGCAGAGGTGGAAGCAGCTCTGACCGAAGCGTTGAAGTCAAGCGCTGAGTAAGATGCGCGCCATGAGGGCGCCTTGACGATCGCGGGTGGCGTCAGTAGAATGCGCCACCCGCGATTTCCGTGGGCGGGCATTTGTTTGCCCGATTAATGTTAATAGTCTTCCGCAAGGAAGTATTTATTATTTGGAGTTTAGTTTCATGGCAACGATCAACCAGTTGGTTCGTCAGCCGAGAAAACGCAAAGCGCAAAAAAGTGACGTTCCCGCACTGCAACAGTGCCCACAACGTCGCGGTGTGTGTACCCGCGTTTATACCACTACGCCGAAAAAGCCGAACTCTGCGCTGCGTAAAGTATGTCGCGTACGTTTGACAAACGGTTACGAAGTGACTTCTTACATCGGTGGTGAAGGCCACAACCTGCAAGAGCACAGTGTGGTATTGATTCGCGGCGGTCGTGTTAAAGACTTGCCGGGTGTGCGTTATCACACAGTTCGTGGTTCCTTGGATACTGCTGGCGTAACCAAGCGTAAGCAAGGTCGTTCTAAGTACGGTACCAAGCGTCCTAAGGGCTAATAAGTCCTTTGCATCTGCGTTTTTTCGATAAACATCAGTAAGGCTGAGTGGGCAAAAAGCCGAATCTCAGGCAACCTGAATTAAGTGAGTTTTATTTATGCCTAGAAGAAGAGTTGTTGCTAAGCGCGAAGTTCTTCCAGATCCTAAGTACGGAAGTCAGTCCATAGCAAAATTTGTAAACCACGTCATGACCAGCGGTAAAAAATCCGTTGCCGAAAAAATCGTATACGGCGCGTTGGAAGTGGTCGGTGAGCGTTTGAAGAAAAACCCGGTTGAAGTATTCGAAGAGGCTCTCGCCAATGTTGCGCCTCTCGTCGAAGTTAAATCTCGCCGAGTTGGTGGTGCCACCTATCAGGTGCCAGTAGAAGTTCGCCCCAGTCGCCGTACTGCACTGGCAATGCGCTGGTTGGTAGAGTACTCACGTGGCCGCGGTGAGAAATCCATGCCGCAACGTTTGGCTGGTGAATTGATCGACGCCTCACAAAATAAAGGCGGCGCTGTTAAGAAGCGTGAAGACGTTCACCGCATGGCTGAAGCCAACAAAGCATTTTCTCACTTCCGTTTTTAAGTTTTTCACAAATACTGCAACAAAGAGGCAGCTCAATCGCTGCCTTTTCGTTATCAACGAATTCTTTTCTTTAACGGGGATACAGCTGTGGCACGTAAAACTCCCATTGCGCGATACCGCAATATTGGTATCTGTGCTCACGTAGATGCAGGTAAAACAACCACGACTGAGCGCGTTCTGTTTTATACAGGTTTGTCTCACAAGCTTGGTGAAACCCACGAAGGTTCTGCAACAACTGACTGGATGGTTCAGGAGCAGGAGCGTGGAATCACGATTACTTCTGCTGCGGTAACAACATTCTGGAAAGGCATGGCCGGCCAGTTCGAAGAACACCGCATCAACGTTATCGACACTCCCGGACACGTCGACTTCACGATCGAAGTTGAGCGTTCTCTGCGCGTTCTCGATGGCGCGGTCGTTGTTCTGTGTGGATCTTCAGGTGTGCAGCCCCAGACCGAAACGGTTTGGCGTCAGGCTAACAAATACGAAGTTCCGCGACTTGTATTCGTCAACAAAATGGACCGTACCGGCGCAAACTTTTTGCGCGTTGTTGAGCAATTGAAAACTCGCTTGGGTGCAAACCCAGTTCCTCTTCAGATGACAATTGGTTCTGAGGACGAATTCAAAGGTGTGGTCGACTTGATCAAAATGCAGGCCATCATCTGGAACGAGCACGACAACGGAATGACCTTCAAATACGAAGATGTTCCGGCTGATCTGTTGGAAACATGCAAAAAAATGCGCGAGCAGTTGGTCGAAGCCGCTGCTGAATCTTCCGAAGAGTTGATGAATAAATACCTCGAGGGAGAAGAATTAACCGAAGCAGAAATTAAAGCTGGTATTCGTGCGCGCACTTTGGCGAGTGAGATCATTCCTGTATTGGGCGGATCTGCGTTCAAAAACAAAGGTGTTCAGGCAATGCTGGACGCCGTAATTGAATATCTGCCTGCTCCGACTGAAGTAAAAGCCATTGAAGGTGTGTTGGAAGATGGTGAAACGGTTTCTCGACGCATTTCTAGTGATGACGAGCCGTTCGCTGCATTGGCGTTCAAGATTGCTACCGACCCATTCGTTGGTACTTTGACCTTCTTCCGCGTGTACTCAGGAACACTGAATTCTGGAGATACCGTTTACAACCCTGTAAAAGGGAAGCGTGAGCGCGTAGGTCGCATGGTTCAGATGCACGCAAACCAACGCAACGAAATCAAAGAAGTAATGGCAGGCGATATCGCTGCTGGTATCGGCTTTAAAGATGTAACTACTGGCGATACTCTTTGCGACCCAGAGCACATCATTACTCTGGAGCGTATGGATTTCCCAGAGCCTGTTATCCACGTTGCGGTAGAGCCTAAAACCAAGGCTGACCAAGAGAAAATGGGTATCGCTCTGAGCAAGCTGGCGCAAGAAGACCCTTCATTCCGTGTTCGCACCGACGAAGAAACTGGTCAAACCATTATCGGCGGAATGGGTGAGCTTCACCTCGACATTATTGTCGACCGTATGAAGCGTGAATTTAACGTTGAAGCTAACATCGGTAAGCCACAAGTTGCGTATCGCGAAGCTATCCGTAACAAATGCGAAATCGAAGGCAAATTCGTACGTCAATCTGGTGGTCGCGGTCAGTACGGCCATTGCTGGATTCGCTTTGAGCCAGGCGCGGATGAAAGCGCTGAAGGTCTCGAGTTTGTTAACGAAATCGTCGGTGGTGTTGTTCCTAAGGAATACATTCCTGCAATTCAAAAAGGTATTGCGGAACAAATGCAGAACGGTGTTTTGGCTGGCTACCCATTGTTGGGCTTGAAAGCTACTGTATTCGACGGTTCATACCATGATGTCGACTCTTCTGAAATGGCGTTTAAAATCGCGGCCTCTATGGCCACGAAAAAGCTGGCTCAGTTAGGTGGAGCGGTTCTGTTAGAGCCCATCATGAAGGTGGAAGTTGTTACCCCTGAGGAGAACATGGGTGACGTGGTTGGCGACTTGAACCGCCGCCGTGGTCTGATCCTCGGAATGGATCAAAGCCCAAGTGGACGAATCGTAAATGCTGAAGTGCCGCTGGCTGAAATGTTCGGCTATGCAACAGCATTGCGTTCTGCAACTCAAGGTCGAGCTACTTACACAATGGAGTTTTTGAAATACTCCGAAGCACCGCGTAACGTCGCTGATGAAGTTATCGCGAAAAGTAAAATCGCCAAAGATGCTGGCTAATTAATCAGTTTCTTTATTTAGAGGATCATCACAGTGGCAAAAGAAAAATTTGAACGCACGAAACCGCACGTGAACGTGGGTACGATTGGTCACGTAGACCATGGTAAAACCACTTTGACAGCGGCATTGACCCGCGTATGTGCGGACACCTGGGGCGGCACAGCAGTAACTTTCGATGGTATTGATGCGGCGCCAGAAGAAAAAGCGCGTGGTATTACCATTTCTACTGCACACGTTGAATACCAAAGCCCGGCTCGTCACTACGCCCACGTTGACTGCCCCGGACACGCTGACTACGTGAAAAACATGATCACCGGTGCTGCCCAGATGGACGGCGCGATCCTGGTTTGCTCTGCAGCTGACGGCCCGATGCCGCAAACTCGTGAGCACATTCTGCTGTCTCGTCAGGTAGGTGTACCTTACATCGTAGTATTCCTGAACAAAGCAGACATGGTTGACGACCCTGAGTTGTTGGAACTGGTTGAAATGGAAGTTCGTGAACTTCTGTCCAACTACGACTTCCCAGGCGACGACACTCCGATCATCGTGGGTTCTGCGTTGATGGCATTGAATGGCCAAGACGACAACGGTCTGGGTACTTCAGCTGTACGCAAACTGGTTGAAACTCTGGATGCTTACATCCCAGAGCCAGAGCGCGCAATCGACATGCCGTTCCTGATGCCGATCGAAGACGTATTCTCCATTTCCGGTCGCGGTACTGTAGTAACCGGTCGTGTAGAGCGCGGCATCATCAAAGTTGGTGAAGAGATTGAAATCGTTGGTATCAACCCAACCACCAAAACCACCTGTACTGGTGTAGAGATGTTCCGCAAGCTGCTGGACGAAGGTCGTGCAGGTGAGAACATCGGTGTATTGTTGCGCGGTACCAAGCGTGACGAAGTTGAGCGTGGTCAAGTATTGGCTAAGCCGGGCACAATCAAGCCGCACACCAAATTCCAGTCAGAAGTTTACGTTCTGTCCAAAGAAGAAGGTGGTCGTCATACTCCATTCTTCAAAGGCTATCGTCCACAGTTCTACTTCCGTACTACGGACGTAACAGGTGCGTGCGAACTGCCAGAAGGTGTTGAGATGGTAATGCCAGGCGACAACATTCAGATGACAGTGACGTTGATTGCTCCGATTGCGATGGACGAAGGTCTGCGCTTTGCGATCCGCGAAGGCGGTCGTACAGTAGGTGCGGGCGTTGTTGCCAAAATCATCGAGTAATTTTGGTACTTAAAAGAAAAAGGGGCTCAGTTGAGCCCCTTTTTTTATGTATTTGCGTAGCGCGACGTCGGTATTGGTCTCGTATAGGAGTGACTAGAGAAACAAAGCAGAAAGCTTAGTTTTTTATGTTGACAGTCTAAAACTCCACCATTAGAATTGCGCCTCCTTTGACCGGCCCCCTCCTGATGAGGCCGGGTTCTTTAAAAATTACTGGAGTTTTGGTTCCTATGCAGAATCAACGTATTCGGATTCGCTTGAAAGCATTTGATCATCGTTTGATTGATGCTTCCACGCAAGAAATAGTTGATACGGCCAAGAGAACGGGAGCGCAAGTGCGTGGCCCAATTCCTCTGCCGACTCGCAAAGAGCGCTACACGATTCTGATTTCGCCCCACGTAAACAAAGATGCGCGAGATCAATACGAGATTCGGACTCACAAGCGTCTGCTCGATATCGTAGAGCCTACTGAAAAGACTGTGGATGCCCTGATGAAGCTGGATTTGGCTGCAGGGGTAGAAGTGCAAATTAGTCTTGGCTAAAACTCCAAGCCAGACCGCCGGAAAGTTTCCTGCGGGATGTGTAACGCTCTGTAATGGGCGGCCATAGCGGGTAAAAGCCCCGTACACTGAGAGGTTAAAAAAATGACGATTGGTATAGTCGGCCGCAAGAGCGGCATGACGCGAATTTTTACAGATAGTGGTGTATCCATTCCTGTCACTGTGGTTGAGGTCGAGCCCAACCGCATCACTCAGGTCAAGAGTGTAGAAACCGACGGTTATAGTGCAGTTCAAGTTACCGTAGGGTCTCGTCGCGCCTCCCGTGTTGTCAAGCCTGCAAAAGGTCACTTCGAAAAAGCTCAAACTGAAGCTGGTCGCGGTTTGTGGGAATTGCGTAATGACGCGCAAGAAGCCTACGAAGTTGGCGGACAATTGACTGTTGAAGCATTCCAAGCTGGTCAAAAAGTTGATGTAACCGGCACCTCGAAAGGTAAAGGTTTTGCGGGTGTGATCAAGCGCTGGAACTTTGCAGCTCAAGATGCTACTCACGGCAACTCACTTTCTCATCGTGCTCCAGGTTCTATTGGTCAAAACCAAAGTCCAGGACGTGTCTTTAAAGGCAAAAAGATGGCTGGTCACATGGGTGACGAGCGTGTAACTGTTCAAAACCTTGAAGTTGTTAAGGTCGATGTTGCGCGTAATCTGTTGCTCATCAAAGGTGCCATTCCTGGTGCGCCGGGTGGTGACGTCATAGTGCGCCCCGCCGTAAAGGCGCGTAAAAACGGTTAATGTTCCTGGGGGTTATGATGGAATTAAATATTGCAACGCCCGAAGGTTCTAAAGGTACGGTTTCTGTATCGGACCTGACTTTCGGTAAAGAATTCAACCAGGATCTTGTTCACCAGGCAGTAGTTGCTTACATGTCTGCTGGGCGTCAAGGTACCAAAGCTCAGAAAAATCGCTCTGATGTTTCCGGTGGTGGAAGAAAGCCGTGGAGACAAAAAGGAACTGGCCGTGCTCGCGCGGGAAGTATCCGAAGCCCTCTGTGGCGTTCAGGTGGTGCAACGTTCGCTGCTCGTCCTCGTGATTACGAGCAAAAGTTGAACAAGAAAATGTACCGCGCTGCTTTGCGCTGCATTTTCTCTGAGTTGAATCGTCAGGATCGCTTGATTGTTGTTGAATCATTCGACGTAGATTCGCCAAAAACTAAAGCTCTTGTGCAAAAACTCTCTCAATACAATTTGAGTGATGTTCTGATTGTCTCTGAGAGCGTTAGCGAAAACCTGTATTTGGCGGCGCGAAACCTCCATAAAGTGGATGTGCGCGATGTACAAAGCATTGATCCAGTCAGTTTGATTCGGTTCGAGAAAGTAGTGGTAACGGTTTCTGCCCTCAAACAAATTGAGGAGGCTCTAGCGTGAATCAAGAACGTATTTACAAAATAATTCTGGGGCCGGTCATCTCTGAGAAGTCCGCTCAGTTGGGCGAGAGCGCTAACCTCGCTGTATTTAAAGTTGTTAAAGACGCGCAAAAGCCAGAAATCAAAGCCGCTGTTGAAAAGCTTTTTAATGTAAAAGTGAAAAGCGTTCAGGTTTTGAATGTAAAAGGAAAAACCAAACGCACTCGCCATGGCATTGGCGTTCGAAGCGATTGGAAAAAAGCCTATGTGCGTCTTGAGCAAGGTCAAGACATAGACTTTGCCTTCGCGGATTAAGGGGTGTATGCATAATGGCTATCGTTAAACGTAAACCTACATCAGCTGGCCGACGCTTTGTCATCAGCGTGGTAAATGCAGACCTGCATAAAGGCGCGCCTTATGCACCCCTGCTTGCCCCGAAAAGCAAAACGGGTGGTCGCAACAACAATGGTCGAATCACCAGTCGTCACATCGGTGGTGGTCACAAGCAGCACTATCGTCTGATCGATTTTCGTCGCGATAAAGACGGAATTCCGGCAAAAGTAGAGCGCTTGGAATACGATCCAAACCGCAGTGCACACATTGCTCTTGTTTGTTATGCCGATGGTGAGCGTCGTTACATCATTGCTCCAAAAGGGCTGAGCGCTGGAGATCGAATCGAGTCTGGTGAAGCTGCTCCAATCAAAGTTGGTAACACGTTACCTATCCGCAACATTCCGGTTGGTAGTGTTATCCATTGCTTGGAACTCAAACCTGGCAAAGGCGCACAATTGGCTCGTTCAGCTGGTGCATCTGTGCAGCTGGTTGCTCGTGAAGGCGGCTATGCGACTGTGCGTTTGAAAAGTGGTGAGATTCGAAAAATCTTGGCAGATTGCCGTGCCACTTTAGGTGAAGTGTCAAATAGTGAACATAATCTCCGCTCTCTGGGTAAAGCCGGTGCTACGCGTTGGAGAGGTGTTCGCCCGACAGTTCGCGGTGTTGCTATGAACCCTGTAGATCACCCACACGGTGGTGGTGAAGGTCGTACCTCTGGTGGCCGTCACCCAGTAACTCCATGGGGCGTTCCAACCAAGGGTTATAAGACACGTAAAAACAAGCGTACGAGCAATTTAATCGTTCGCCGTCGTAACAAGTAATTTTGACGACTAATTGATAAGCGAGGAATTTCCAGTGCCACGTTCACTGAAAAAAGGCCCCTTTGTTGATCACCACCTGTTTGCGAAGGTGGAGGCGGCCGTATCAAAAAATGATCGTCGTCCAATTAAAACTTGGTCTCGACGTTCGATGATTATTCCGCAAATGGTTGGTTTAACCTTAGCGGTTCACAATGGCCGTCAACATGTCCCCGTTTTGGTTAACGAGGAAATGGTAGGTCATAAATTAGGTGAGTTTGCTGCTACCCGCACATTCCGCGGCCATGCGGCGGATAAAAAGGCGAAGCGTTAATACGCATCAGTTATCGAGGTAGAACGATGGAAGTAGCAGCGAAATTAAGAGGTGCTGGTCTGTCGGCGCAAAAGGCGAGACTGGTAGCAGATCAGATTCGCGGAAAAAGCGTTGAGCAAGCTCTGGACATTTTGACTTTCAGTCCAAAAAAAGGCGCAGCGATAATCAAGAAAGTTTTGGAATCTGCAATCGCCAATGCCGAACATAACGAAGGCGCTGACGTTGATGAGCTGAAGGTGTCCACTATTTATGTGGATGAAGGTTTAACTATGAAGCGGGTGAGACCGCGCGCTAAAGGTCGAGCAGACCGTATTAGCAAGCGCACTTGTCACATTACCGTTAAAGTAGCCGATCAATAAGAGAGCGCGCGTTATGGGTCAAAAAGTACATCCGACAGGAATTCGTCTCGGAATCGTAAAAAAGCATACTTCAACTTGGTATGCCGGCAAGAAACAATACGCCGCTAAATTGTTGACGGATCTGAAAGTTCGGGAATACATCCGAACCGCGCTTGCCAGCGCATCAGTGAGCCGCGTTGACATCGAGCGTCCGGCGAATACTGCACGTGTGACTATTCATACCGCACGCCCTGGTATTGTGATTGGCAAAAAAGGTGAGGACGTTGAAAAACTGCGCGCTGAAATCAGCAAGCAGATGGGAGTTCCCGTCCACATCAATATTGAAGAAATTCGCAAGCCCGATCTTGATGCCGCTCTGGTTGCGCAAAGTGTTGCTCAACAGCTCGAGCGTCGCGTGATGTTCCGTCGAGCGATGAAGCGTGCTGTGCAAAATGCCATACGCCAAGGCGCCGAAGGGGTCAAAATTCAAGTAAGTGGCCGCTTGGGTGGTGCTGAAATCGCGCGTACAGAATGGTATCGCGAAGGTCGAGTACCTCTTCACACGCTCCGAGCTGATATTGATTACGCCACCGCTGAAGCTTCGACTACCTATGGGATCATCGGTGTAAAAGTTTGGATCTTCAAAGGTGAGATCATAGGCGGTCTGGACGAAGTCGAGGCCAACCAAAAGAAAAAGGGCACAAAATAAGGGGTACGCAATATGATGCAGCCGAAGCGTACGAAGTTTCGCAAGCAACAGAAAGGCCGTAATAGAGGCTTGGCCCAGCGTGGGTCAAAAGTAAGTTTTGGCGAGTATGGCTTGAAAGCTACTGGCCGTGGCCGGTTGACTGCTCGACAAATCGAAGCAGCGCGTCGAGCGATGACTCGACACGTTAAGCGTGGTGGCAAAGTTTGGATTCGCGTGTTTCCTGATAAGCCAATTACCCAAAAACCTTTGGAAGTTCGTCAAGGTAAAGGTAAGGGTTCTGTCGAGTATTGGGTAGCGCAGATCCAGCCAGGTAAAGTTCTCTATGAAATGGAGGGCGTTCCTGAGGAAACAGCACGAGAAGCATTTGCTCTTGCGGCTGCCAAATTGCCAGTCGAAACAACATTTGTTAAGCGGACGGTGATGTAATGAAAGCGAAAGATTTAGTTGGAAAAACCGTCGAGGAGCTTAATGCTGAACTGCTGAGTCAGCTGCAAGCTCAGTTCAAACTGAGAATGCAAGCTTCTACCGGTCAATTAACTCAAACGCATTTGCTGAAGCAGACGCGTCGCGACATTGCACGCATCAAAACTGTATTGCAGCAGAAGACAGGTGCTTAATATGTCAGAGAATAAAGTAGTTCGCACATTAACTGGTCGAGTAGTCAGCGACAAAATGGATAAATCCATCGTTGTCTTGATTGAACGCCGAGTTAAGCACCCTGTGTATGGTAAATACGTCAGCCGCTCGTCCAAGCTCAAAGCTCATGACGAGAATAACGAGTGCCGTATTGGCGATCTGGTCACAATTGCAGAGTCTCGTCCCATTTCCAAAACCAAATCTTGGAAATTGGTAAAAATCGAAGAGCGCGCGACGGCGATCTGAGTTGCCACTAATAAGGTTTTGGAGATTAGAACATGATTCAGACTCAGTCCTATTTGGAAGTGGCAGATAACAGCGGTGCCCGCCGTGTCATGTGCATTAAGGTGTTGGGTGGATCTCACCGTCGTTATGCCAATGTCGGGGACATTATTAAAGTGACCGTCAAGGAAGCTATTCCACGCGGAAAAGTGAAGAAAGGACAAGTCATGAAAGCTGTAGTGGTTCGCACCAAAAAAGGTGTTCGCCGCAGCGATGGTTCCTTGATTCGTTTTGATGACAATGCTGCAGTTTTATTGAACAACCAGGAAGCTCCAGTGGGCACTCGTATTTTCGGGCCCGTAACTCGCGAGCTGCGCAGCGAGAAGTTTATGAAGATCATTTCCTTGGCGCCGGAAGTGCTTTGATCAGCGCCGAAATTGAGGGTTAGGTAATGCGAAAAATTAAACGTAATGACGAAGTTATCGTGATTACAGGTCGCGATAAAGGTAAGCGCGGAAAGGTAAATCGCGTACTGCCTGACGGACGATTAATTGTGTCCGGCGTGCAGGTGATTAAAAAGCATCAGAAGCCTAACCCACAGTTGGGTGTCGCTGGTGGTATCGTCGAAAAAGAGGCTCCGATTCAGGCGTCTAACGTTGCTATCTACAATCCAGCAACCAAAAAAGCTGATAGGGTTGGATTTAAGTTGCTTGAAGATGGCAGCAAGATCCGCGTATTTAAATCCAATGGCGAAGCGGTAGACGCGTAAAAGGCATTGAGAGAGCTATGGCCAGATTACAAGAAGTGTACAAAAAAGAGATCGTTAATAAACTGAAAAACGAGCTCGGTTTAAAGAACGTAATGGAGATCCCTAAGATCACCAAAATCACCGTCAATATGGGTGTTGGTGAAGCTGTAGGTGACAAAAAAGTTTTGGAAAATGCGGTTGCAGATTTGGAGAAAATCACCGGTCAAAAAGCGGTGGTTACAAAAGCTCGCAAATCTATCGCTGGCTTCAAAATTCGTGAAGGCTGGCCAATTGGCTGCAAGGTCACTTTGCGTAACGAAAAAATGTATGAATTCTTGGATCGCCTGATCTCCATTGCGATTCCTCGTATTCGCGACTTCCGTGGGATCAGCCCGAAACAATTCGACGGCCGTGGCAACTTCTCCATGGGCGTTAGCGAGCAGATCATTTTCCCGGAAATTGAGTACGACAAGATCGACAAACTTCGCGGTCTTGATATTTGTATCTCTACCACCGCTCGTACAGACGACGAAGGTCGAGCGTTGTTGAAAGCATTCAATTTCCCATTTAAAGGTTGAGGCGAATTTCAAATGGCAAAGACATCCATGATCATTCGCGATCAAAAGCGCGCGAAATTGAGTGCAAAATATGCAGAACGTCGCGCTGCACTTAAAGCGATTATTGCGAGCCCAAATTCCACAGACGAACAAGTTTGGGAAGCTCAAATTAAATTGCAAAAGTTGCCACGAGACTCTAGCAAAGCACGTATTCAACGCAGATGCCAAGTCACCGGCCGACCACACGGCGTGTATCGCAAATTTGGTCTCTGCCGAAATAAGATTCGGGAAGCCGCCATGCGTGGTGATATTCCTGGTTTAGTTAAGGCCAGTTGGTAATTGGGAAGGAGCAAGAAATATGAGTATGCAAGATCCTTTGGCCGATATGCTCACCCGCATTCGCAACGCGCAGTTGGTAGGAAAAACTTCAGTAGTAATGCCTTCTTCTCGTTTGAAGAAGAATGTTGCTCAAGTTCTGAAGAATGAAGGATACATTTCAGATTTTTCTGTGAGTGATAGCGCAAAGCCTGAATTGACCATCGAATTGAAATACTTCGAAGGCAAGCCGGTTATCGCTCAGTTAGATCGTGTGAGCCGCCCTGGACTGAGAGCTTACGTGAGCAAAAACGACCTTCCATCCGTTCGAGGTGGATTGGGTATAGCGATTGTTTCCACCAGTAAAGGCGTTATGACAGATCGTGCCGCTCGAGCAGCCGGTGTTGGTGGGGAAGTACTTTGTACCGTATTTTGATACGTCAGAATTAGTGGGAATTTGTCATGTCACGTGTTGCAAACAATCCAGTTCAACTGCCTTCTGGCGTTGAAGTTGTGATCAAAGGCCAGAGTCTCACCATTAAAGGTGCCAAAGGCTCTTTGGGGTTAGAGATTCACAATAACGTTACCGTTAAGCAAGAAGACAATATTCTGACGTTTGCTGCGCGCGACGGCGGAAAGCAGTCCAAAGCTCTCGCGGGCACTACCCGTGCTCTCGTTAATAACATGGTGACAGGCGTAACCAAAGGCTTCGAACGCAAGCTCCAATTGGTTGGGGTTGGTTATCGTGCCAAAGCGAATGGCAATGTGTTGAGCTTGTCACTCGGTTTTTCGCATCCAGTGGACTATCAAGTTCCCGCGGGTGTGGTAGTTGAAACTCCGACTCAGACCGAAATTGTTCTCAAAGCCGCTGATAAGCAGTTGTTGGGCCAAGTCGCTTCTGAAATTCGCGCATTCCGCGCTCCTGAGCCTTACAAAGGTAAAGGTGTCCGGTATTCCGATGAAAACGTTCTGCGTAAAGAAGCGAAGAAGAAATAGGAATTATTTATGACCGATAAAAAAGTTTCACGTCTTCGTCGTGCGCAGCGTTCTCGTATCAGAATGCGAGAATTGGGTGCGATCCGACTGTGCATTCACCGCACTCCGCGTCATATGTATGCGCAAATTATTGGTGCTGAAGGCGATAAAGTAATAGCTTCCGCGTCAACTCTTGATAAAGAGTTGCGATCTGGATCTACAGGTAATGTGGAAGCAGCTAAAGCCGTAGGTAAATTGATTGCTGACCGAGCGAAAGCCGCGGGCATTGAGCGCGTAGCATTTGACCGTAGCGGTTTCAGATATCACGGTCGTGTAAAAGCATTGGCAGATGCAGCCCGCGAGGCCGGATTACAATTTTAAAGGTTTGAATTATGTCGATGAATGAGAAAGAGAAAGGCAGCGCGGAAGGTTTGCAGGAAAAATTGGTCCAAGTAAACCGTGTGGCCAAAACTGTAAAAGGTGGACGAATCTTTGCGTTTACTGCATTGACAGTAGTTGGTGATGGTAACGGCCGAGTAGGTTTTGGTCGAGGAAAGGCGCGAGAAGTTCCTGTTGCCATTCAGAAAGCTATGGAAGCTGCTCGACGTAATATGATCAGCGTTGATCTGAAAGGTGATACCATCCACTACCCAACTCGTGGTCGCCATGGTGCCTCCAAGGTATACATGCAACCAGCATCACCTGGTACTGGTGTAATTGCTGGCGGCGCTATGCGTGCGGTGCTGGAAATTGCCGGAGTTCAAAACGTATTGGCCAAGTGCTATGGCTCGACCAATCCGGTAAACGTTGTTCGCGCAACTTTTAAAGCTCTCGGTGCAATGCAATCTCCAGAGTCCGTGGCCGCCAAGCGTGGAAAAACGGTTGAAGAAATCACCGGTTAATAACTAGTTATTGTTGGGTACGAATACCATGGCAAATAAAACTATCAAAGTGACCCAGGTCAAAAGTGCTTTTGGTCGCTTGAAAGCGCATAAGGCCTGTGTGATCGGCTTGGGCCTACGTCGTATCGGTCATACTGTCGAAGTGCAAGATACTCCTGCTATCCGCGGTATGATCAATAAGATTTCATATATGGTTAAGGTTGAGGACTAACAGATGCATCTGAATACATTGAGTCCTGGTCCAGGCAGTAGGACTTCACGTAGACGTGTTGGTCGCGGAATTGGATCTGGTTTGGGCAAAACTTGTGGTCGTGGCCATAAAGGTCAACGCGCTCGTAAAAGTGGTAATGTCCGCCCAGGTTTCGAAGGCGGTCAGATGCCTTTGCAGAAGCGTCTGCCTAAGTATGGTTTTACTAGCCGTGTAAGTCTTGCGGCTGCCGAAGTTCGGTTGGCTGAACTCAACAATGTTGAAGCTGAAATCATTGATCTGGAAGCGCTGCGCGCTGCCAACGTGATTGGTCACAACATCAAGAGCGTTAAAATCTTCCTATCTGGAGAGATTACCAAAGCCGTTACCGTTAAAGGTTTGGCAGTAAGCAAAGGCGCTAGAGAAGCTATTCAAGCAGCCGGTGGCAAAGTAGAAGATTAAGAGAGGCTCTCATGGCGGCGCCGGGTGCATTATCTCTAGGCAACCAGAAAGGTTTGGGCGAGCTTTGGGCTCGCCTTAAGTTTTTATTTATCGCTCTATTGGTCTACCGCATAGGTACCCACATCCCGGTTCCAGGTATTGATCCGGGCCAGGTGCAGGCACTTTTCGAGCAGAATGAGGGCACTTTCCTCGGAATGCTGAATATGTTCTCAGGTGGTGCGTGGGAGCGTATGAGTATCCTGGCGTTGGGGATCATGCCCTATATCTCGGCGTCGATCATCATGCAAATGATGACCGCAGTGGTTCCTTCTCTCGAGGCAATCAAGAAAGAAGGCGAGGCCGGACGACGTAAGATCAGTCAGTACACTCGCTATCTCACGGTTATTCTTGCGCTGATTCAAGGCGTGATAATGGTTGCCGGGATGGCCAGCCAAGGTATGGCTTTTGCGGCTATGCCGACCTTTAGCTTCTATCTGATCGCTGTTACTTCTGTGGTAACTGGTGCGGTCTTTATGATGTGGCTGGGAGAGCAGATCACCGAGCGTGGCGTAGGCAACGGAATCTCCATGCTGATTTTTGCTGGGATCGTGGCCGGTTTGCCCGGAGCCTTCGGCACCGTTATTGAAAGCACCAGACAAGGTAATTTGCATCCGCTGATGCTGTTGGTGATTTTGGTCGGGGTTATGGCGATTGTTTGGTTCGTGGTGCGTATGGAACGCGGTCAGCGCCGTATCACCATCAACTACGCGAAGCGACAGCAAGGTCGTCATGGCTATGCGCAACAAACAAGCCATTTACCTTTGAAGATCAACATGGCTGGTGTGATTCCAGTCATTTTCGCAAGCAGCTTGTTGTTGTTCCCGGCTTCTATTGCTCAGTGGTTTGGGCAATCAAGCGAAGGTAAAGTCGGCGAGATCTTGCAAGATATAGCGCTTGCTATTGGTCCTGGCCAACCGTTGAATTTTATTGTTTTCGGTGGATTGATCATTCTGTTCTGCTTCGTTTACACAGCAATGATTTATAATCCCAAGGAAGTAGCTGACAATCTGAAAAAAGGCGGCGCTTATATCCCAGGTATTCGTCCGGGTGAGCAGTCAGCCAAATACATCGATAACGTTCTGACCCGTTTGACTTTGATCGGATCGATCTATATTGCTGCGGTAGCACTTTTACCTCAATTCCTGGTTGCTTATACCGGAATACCGGTTTATCTCGGCGGTACCTCGCTGTTGATCGTGGTGGTTGTGGTGATGGACTTTATGTCTCAGATCCAGTCGCATTTGATGTCGCATCAGTACGAGTCAGTGCTTAAGAAAGCGAATTTAAAAGGGTATGGCAGCGGTAACACGCGCTAAATGTGAGGTTAGAGACATGAAAGTAAGAGCATCTGTAAAGAAAGTCTGCAGAAATTGCAAGGTGGTTCGTCGTAAAGGTGTTTTGCGCGTTATTTGCAACGTGACCCCAAAGCATAAGCAACGTCAAGGTTGATTGTTGCCGGCGGTCTTCAGCGAAGGCCGCCTTCAGGGAGGATTCTAGGGGGTACTAACTGTCGGGGACTCTTCTCCTATTGAATTCCGGTGATCGAATGGGTATTATCCCGCGCCCCTGTATTCAGGGCCGCGGAGATGTCTTTTTTATCGCCGTTAGTACCGCAGAACAAAAGTTATTGGAGTAATCCGAATGGCCCGTATTGCTGGTGTCAACATACCAGACCAAAAACACACAGTAATTTCCCTAACATACGTTTACGGAATCGGTCGCACACGTGCAAAAGCAATTTGCGCAGCTGCTGGTATTGCAGAAAGCGCCAAAGTGAGCACACTGAGTGAAGATCAGCTCGAAGCGATTCGTAACGAAGTTGCCAAATACACAGTAGAAGGTGACTTGCGTCGTGAAGTTTCAATGAGCATCAAGCGGCTGATGGACTTAGGTTGCTACCGTGGTTTGCGTCATCGCCGCAACCTGCCGGTTCGCGGTCAGCGCACCAAGACAAATGCACGTACCCGTAAAGGTCCGCGCAAGCCGATCAAACGCTAATTTAACCGTTCAACGTTAGGAAAATTACGATGGCTAAGCCAACTAAAGGCGCTCCACGCAAAAAGGTCAAAAAGACCGTTGTGGATGGTGTGGCGCATATTCACGCATCCTTTAACAACACCATAGTTACTATCACCGATCGTCAGGGCAACACTTTGAGCTGGGCGACTTCCGGTGGTTCAGGTTTCCGCGGATCTCGTAAAAGTACTCCGTTCGCAGCACAGGTCGCCGCTGAGCGAGCTGGACAAGCCGCTCTGGAATACGGTTTGAAAAATCTTGACGTCGAAGTCAAAGGTCCAGGGCCAGGCCGCGAGTCAGCAGTGCGCGCTCTGAACAACATTGGCTACAAAATTACCAACATTACTGACGTCACGCCAATTCCACATAACGGCTGCCGTCCGCCTAAAAAGCGTCGCGTGTGAGGGGGTAGAGAACCATGGCTCGTTATATTGGACCAACCTGTAAACTTGCTCGTCGCGAAGGTACAGATCTGTTTTTGAAGAGTGGCGTTCGTCCGCTCGAATCCAAGTGCAAAATCGAAACTGGCCCTGGCCAGCACGGTCAGCGTCGTGGTCGTTTGTCTGACTACGGTGTACAGCACCGTGAAAAGCAGAAAGTTCGTCGTATCTACGGAATTCTGGAAAAGCAATTTAAGAATTACTACACCGAAGCTGCTCGTCGTAAGGGCGCAACCGGTGAGAATCTGCTGCAGCTTCTCGAGTGCCGTTTGGACAACGTCGTTTATCGCATGGGCTTTGGTGCAACTCGCGCCGAATCTCGTCAGCTCGTTAGCCACAAAGCGATTACTGTAAACGGTAAGACTTTGAACATCCCTTCCTATCAAGTACGTGTAGGTGATGTGATTGCTGTACGCGAGAAGGCAAAGAATCAATTGCGAGTTCAAAACGCATTGAATATCGCCAGCCAACGCGGTGATGTTGATTGGGTTGATGTGAACACCGAAAAGAAGGAAGGCGTATTTAAGCGCGTTCCAGATCGTAGTGATTTGTCAGCGGATATCAACGAGAACCTGATCGTCGAGCTTTACTCGAAGTAAGCCAAGTCCAACCTGTTGACAGGAATGCTTATGCAAACTGCTGTGAATGATTTCTTGACGCCGAAAAATATCGATGTCACCGAACTTAGCCCCACAAGGGCGAGGGTAGTGCTCGAGCCGCTCGAGCGCGGCTTCGGCCATACCCTGGGCAACGCTTTGCGTCGCATCCTGCTGTCGTCTATGCCAGGTTGTGCGATTACCGAAGTTGAAATCGAAGGCGTGCAACACGAATACAGTGCAATCGAAGGTGTGCAGGAGGACGTTATCGAAATCCTGCTCAACCTGAAAGAAGTTGCTGTGGTAATGCACGGTAAGGATGTTTCTGTTCTGACGTTGAGCAAGCGTGGTCCTGGCCCTGTCACCGCTGGTGATATCAAACTGGACCATGATGTTGAGATTAAGAATCCACAGGCGGTGATCGCCAATATCACTGCCGATGTTGAACTCAATATGCGCCTCACCGTAACTCGCGGCCGTGGCTACCAGCCTGCTGATGCTCGTTCACGGGATGACGAAGAGACGCGCGCTATTGGTCGACTGCAATTGGATGCCAGCTACAGCCCGGTAAAACGTCTTGCTTACACCGTAGAAAGTGCGCGTGTTGAGCAGCGTACGAACTTGGACAAGTTGGTACTTGATCTCGAAACCAACGGCACTATAGACCCTGAAGAAGCTATCCGTCGTGCGGCTACCATTCTGCAACAGCAGTTGGCTGTGTTCGTTGATCTGGAAGGCGAAAAAGAAGCGGAGCCAGAGAAGAAAGAAGATCAAATCGATCCGATTCTGCTGCGCCCCGTGGACGATCTGGAACTCACTGTTCGCTCCGCGAACTGCTTGAAGGCCGAAAATATCTATTACATTGGCGATCTCATTCAGCGCACCGAAGTGGAGCTCTTGAAGACTCCAAACTTGGGTAAAAAATCGCTGACTGAGATCAAGGACATCCTGGCCTCGCGCGGTTTGTCATTGGGTATGCGCTTAGAGAACTGGCCTCCCGCCAGTCTGAAGGGCAATGATTAATTCACCGCTTGGTGAAGTTTGCTGAGATAGCAATCGAAAAAGGTATAACGTCATGCGTCATCGTCTTAGTGGCCGTCAATTAAATCGAAATGCATCCCACCGGAAAGCCATGTTCCGCAATATGGTGAATTCATTGGTGGAACATGAACTCATTAAAACCACCTTGCCAAAGGCAAAGGAGTTGCGTCGTTTTGCAGAACCTTTGATCACTCTCAGCAAGAATGACAGCGTTGCAAATCGTCGTTTGGCGTTCAATCGCCTGCGCGATAAGAAAGCTGTAGGTAAGTTGTTTAATGAGTTGGGACCTCGTTTCGCCAATCGTCCAGGTGGTTACCTGCGTATTCTGAAGTGCGGTTTCCGTCCTGGTGATAATGCTCCTTTGGCTTACGTAGAACTGGTTGATCGTCCGGTTCAAGGTAAAGTAGAAGAAGCGGCTTCTGCTGAATAATTCAGTATGAGGTGCAAAAAACCGGGCATCGCCCGGTTTTTTTATTTGTGGTTTTGATATGACTGAGCTGCGGATCACCGAGATTTTTTTGTCGCTGCAGGGTGAAGCCAAAGTCGTAGGCCTGCCGACCGTATTTGTGCGCCTGACGGGATGTCCTCTGCGTTGCGGTTATTGCGATTCGGCTTACGCGTTTTACGGCGGCAAAAAAATTTCCGTTGACGAGATTCTTGCGCAGGTTCGCGCGTTTAATGTTCGCCATGTTTGTGTAACCGGTGGCGAGCCTTTGGCGCAGCCCGATGTTCGCGTTTTGTTGCGCGAATTGTGCGATATAGGCAAGTCGGTTTCGCTGGAAACCAGTGGGGCTATGTCAATCGCCGATGTCGATCCCAGAGTCAGTGTAGTAATGGATATTAAAACGCCGGGATCTGGCGAAAGCCACCGCAATCTTTTGGATAATTTGCCCCTGCTTGGCGAAAAGGATCAGATTAAATTCGTTATTTGCAGCCGCGAAGACTACGAGTGGGCGCGGTTTAAATTAGCGGAGTGGAATCTCGCGGAGCGCGCGGGAGAAATTTTATTTTCTCCCAGCTATGGAGTGGTGAATCCAAGAGATTTGGCGGATTGGATAGTCGCAGATCGTCTGCCTGTGCGGATGCAGATTCAGTTGCACAAGCTTCTTTGGGGCGATGTGCCGGGGGTGTAGCGTGAGCGAATTAAAACGAAATGTAGCCGTAGTATTGGTATCAGGTGGTTTGGATTCTGCCACGGTTTTGGCGATGGCCCGCAAAGAAGGTTTCGCTTGCTATACGCTGAGTTTTGATTACGGGCAGCGTCATAGAGCGGAATTAATCGCGGCAGAGAGAGTGTCTTCCGAGTTGGGTGCGGTTGCCCATAAAGTCGTTAAATTGGATTTGGGATCGATCGGCGGTTCTGCTTTAACGGATGATCGCATAGATGTGCCCGAGCAGGAGACAGATGGAATTCCGGTTACTTACGTACCTGCGCGCAATACAGTATTTCTGTCGATTGCGTTGGGTTGGGCGGAAGTTTTAAATGCGTCGGCGATTTTTATCGGCGTTAATGCGGTGGATTATTCCGGTTACCCGGATTGCCGGCCGGAATATATTGCCGCTTTCCAAACGCTCGCCAATCTTGCGACGCGCGCGGGAGTCGAGGGAAATAGCATCGAAATTCGCACGCCGCTGATTCAGTTGAGCAAGGGCGAAATTATTCGTAAAGGTTTGGAATTGGGCATTGATTACCATCTGACGGTGTCCTGCTATCAGGCGACGGAAGAGGGGCTTGCTTGTGGGAAGTGTGATTCCTGCCGGTTGCGCCGTAAGGGTTTTATGGATCTTGGTGTGCCCGACCAGACTCACTACAAAAGACAAGATTAAGCGATAAATTTTTAGTCTGTATTGAGGTGCCAAAAGGCTAAAAAAAATTCTTGTTTTTTATGGGCAAATCATTACTATATGCGCCTCTTTTGGGTCGTTAGCTCAGTCGGTAGAGCAGTTGGCTTTTAACCAATTGGTCACTGGTTCGAATCCAGTACGACCCACCATTTTTAGACTCATTCGCACATTGAATGACGTCGCACATGCAAGTTTGTGCATGTAATTAGATTAAGCGATTGATTCGCGTAGATTCAGAAGAAAAGTTTCGGGTCGTTAGCTCAGTCGGTAGAGCAGTTGGCTTTTAACCAATTGGTCACTGGTTCGAATCCAGTACGACCCACCATTTTAAGGGGAGCCTAGGCTCCCTTTTTTATTGCCTTTTGTCTGACGGCTGGTAACGCTTTGCCGTTGAAGTGATCAAAACTTCAGCAGTTAGCGTAAACTTTGTTACCTGTTTCTTTGGAGAGTCTGTTTGATGGCAGTGGAAGAAGTTCCTGTTCGCGTTGGGTCTGACGATAAACCCAGTCCGGTTGATTTGGTGCGCCAGCACTTGGATCGCATTCCGGTTCAGCATCGCCCGGATCCTGAGCAAGTGGCTGAGCAAAAGGAAAGAATCAAGGCGCTGCTCAAACAGCACAATGCGGTACTGGTCGCTCACTACTATACGGATCCCGAAGTACAGGCGCTGGCGGAAGAGACCGGGGGCTGCGTTTCCGATTCGCTGGAAATGGCCCGTTTCGGTAAGAATCATTCTGCCGATACATTGATCGTCGCCGGCGTCAAATTTATGGGCGAAACGGCCAAGATTCTCTCCCCGGAGAAGCGCGTGCTGATGCCGACCCTGGAAGCGACCTGCTCCTTGGATATTGGTTGCCCGGCAGACGAATTTAGTGCGTTCTGCGACGCGCATCCAGATCGCACGGTGGTGGTTTACGCCAATACCTCAGCGGCTGTTAAAGCGCGCGCGGATTGGGTGGTGACTTCGAGCATTGCGGTCGACGTGGTGGACTATCTGGATCGCCAGGGCAAGAAAATTCTCTGGGCCCCTGACCGTCACCTGGGAAGCTATGTGCAGAAGACTACGGGCGCAGATGTGCTCTTGTGGGACGGTGCCTGTATCGTCCACGAAGAGTTCAAGGCGCGCGGTGTGGAAGAGCTGAAAGCGCAACACCCGGATGCGGCCATATTGGTTCACCCGGAATCGCCAGAAGCGGTGGTGGCTTTGGCGGATGTGGTCGGCTCAACGTCGCAATTGATTCGCGCCGCGCAAACCCTGCCTCATCGCAAGTTTATAGTCGCGACCGACCAGGGCATCTTTTACAAGATGCAGCAGACCTGTCCGGATAAATTGTTTTATATAGCCCCCACCGCTGGCGCCGGCGCAACTTGCCGCTCATGTGCTAATTGCCCGTGGATGGCAATGAATTCGTTGGAATTGATGGCAACAGTGTTCGAGCGTCAGGACAACGAAATTTTTGTCGATCCCGAACTGGCTCGTCGCGCCATGATTCCGCTGCAACGGATGCTGGATTTCCGTAAATAAGGAGCGGTTTACAGGAAGGTTTAGCAAGCGATGGCGCGATTGCGACCATTGAGCTTGGCTTGATAGAGCAACTGATCCGCGCGGTTGAGCATGTCGTCGAAGACGGTGTCCTGCATCGCGCGGCAGGTCACCCCCAAACTTACCGTAAATCTGAATTGTTGCGTTCCGTAAGGAATAATGCGCTTTTCGCAGGTTGCCCGGATACGTTCCGCGATAGCACCTGCGCCTTGTAAATCTGCATCGGGACAGCAGATGGCAAACTCCTCGCCGCCAATCCTCCCGACAATATCTGATTCCCGCACCGCCTCCCGGCAACAATCCGCCAGAATATCCAGCGCCTTGTCTCCCGCTGCGTGACCGTAGGTGTCGTTGATGGATTTAAATTCGTCCACGTCCATCATGATGATGGAAAGGGGGCGTTTGTGGCGCTGGGCTTTGGCGAATTCAGCATGGGCAAGAGAGAAGAAATGCCGCCGGTTGCTGAGTCGCGTCAAGGGATCTGTTGTCGCCAGGCGGCGCAGCTCCTGATTGGCCACTTCCAGCTCCAGGGTCGCCTGTTTGACGCGCAGTGCGGTGCGCATACGAGCAGCGAGTATGGGGTAGACCACGGGTTTGCTGACGTAATCACTGGCACCTAAGTCGAGCGCCTTGATAATGCTGTCGTCGGCGCTGCTGGCGGAGATGATGATGACGGGTATATCAGCGGTTTCGGCAAAGCTTTTGAGTTTTTCCAAGGTTTCCAGGCCGCTCAGCCCGGGCATACGCATATCGAGAAGGATCAGGTCGGGGCGGCGGGTGGCGGCCGTGGTAATACATTCATCGCCGCTCAGGGCAATGAGGACGTCGAAGCCATCGTCGTTCAGGTCGTACTCCAGAAGTCTGGCGTTATCTTCGGAGTCATCCACTACTAAAACTGTCGGCATAAAATGGTCGCGTTTCGTTGGGGTATTGGCGGTAAAAAAGAACGTGTTCGATATTCCGTTTTGGAGGCCCTGAACTTAACTCTAGTCAAAGTTCTTCTTATTGCCGCTCTGGGTGGGCGCA
Organism: Saccharophagus sp. K07; assembly: GCF_014336955.1. GTDB lineage: Bacteria > Pseudomonadota > Gammaproteobacteria > Pseudomonadales > Cellvibrionaceae > UBA5868. Next base: position 379,856 of record NZ_QRAI01000004.1, read on the forward strand.
AAAGGCGAGTGGATGTTGCATGGCGCGCCAGAACTTTCTGTGCGCCGCATTTTAACGGTCAAATACGCCAAAGTTGTGAATGGGGAGTGGCTTTGCGTAACTGTGAAAGTGCGAGATCGGTGAAGTAGGTTTTGCTCTGTTGCCAGCCGGCAGCGCAGTGCTGCATGCGAAACAGAAGACTGGTGACGGCTTCTTCCCAGGTCAATTCCAGTAGTCCCGGGTAATAAAACTCCTGCACCCACTTTTGAATTTGGCCGTCTTGCGGCAGTGGTCCGCGCGGATTTTCCAGGGCGAGGTCGTCACGCAGATGACAGAGAATATCGATTAATTTCTGACAGCCGTTGCTGTAACCCTTCGACAGGCTTAACAAATTGCCAAAGTGGAAGGCGCTGTGTGGCATGGTGCAGCTCCGTTGTACCAATGAATTAATGAATTGTGTCGGGTTTTTCTCGGGATGGGGATGATAATTCTGACTTGCTACCCACCGAGCGCTGCAGTTGCAGGACCATCTTGCTCAAATAAGCGACGCTTTCGTTGAGTTGTTTTACCGCTACGCGCAGCTCGTCAGCGTCGTTGAGATCGAGTGCGGAGTTTGCGTTTTGCGTCTTGCTACCCATGATCAGTCCTCTATAGAAGCCGGCACCCGGTGAACGGGTGCCGGTGAGTCTAAATGGAATCAATCCCAGCTCAGTGCGCCACCGGTTTGGTACTCGATCACGCGGGTCTCGAAGAAGTTTTTCTCCTTGCGCAGGTCCATAATCTCGCTCATCCAGGGGAACGGGTTTTGCGCGCCGGGGAAAGCTTCTGGCAGACCGATTTGCGCCAGGCGGCGGTTGGCGATGAAGTGAAGATACTCTTCCATCATGCTGGCGTTCATACCGAGAATGCCGCGCGGCATGGTATCGCGAGCGTATTGGATCTCCAGTTCGGTGCCTTCCAGAATCATCTGGCGTACTTCGGCTTTGAAGGCCTCGGTCCACAGATGTGGGTTTTCCAGTTTGATCTGGTTGATGACATCGATACCGAAATTCAAATGCATGCTTTCGTCGCGCAGGATGTATTGGAACTGCTCGGCGACGCCGGTCATTTTGTTGCGACGGCCCATGGAGAGGATCTGGGTAAAGCCGCAATAGAAGAAGATGCCTTCGGTAACTACGTAGAAGCCGATCAGGTTGCGCAGCAATTCCTGGTCAGTTTCCGGCGTGCCGGTTCTGAACATGGGGTTGCTGATGCCGTGGGTGTGGGCGATGCTCCAGGCAGCTTTTTTCGCCACTGACGGGACTTCCCGGTACATGTTGAACACTTCGCCCTCATCCATGCCCAGCGACTCAATGCAGTATTGATAGGCGTGGGTGTGGATTGCTTCTTCGAATGCCTGACGCAGCAGGTACTGGCGGGCTTCCGGGCAGGTGATGTGGCGATAGATGGCCAGTACCAGGTTGTTCGCTACCAGCGAGTCCGCAGTGGAGAAATAACCCAGAGAGCGTTTCACTACTTGGCGCTCGTCTTCGGTCAGACCGTCGGCACTTTTCCACAGAGCAATGTCGGCCGTCATGTTCACTTCTTGCGGCATCCAGTGGTTGGCGCAGCCGTCCAGATATTTCTGCCAAGCCCACTCATATTTGAAAGGCACCAACTGGTTGAGGTCGGCGCGGCAGTTGATCATGCGCTTGTCGTCCACCTGGACGCGGGCGGCGCCCATTTCCAGTTCTTCCAGACCTGGGGCGGGATCCAGATCCTGCACGGCTTGTTTGGCCAGATTGATCGCTTCTTGGTTGCTCAGACCGGGTTTTACCGATGCGGCAACAGGCGCAGCAGCAGGTGCTGCAGGCTTGACGGTTTCTGCCACAGTAGGGGCTTCAGCCTCGGCAACCTCCGCGGCTTCCAGAGCGGCTTGAACGATTTCGGGTGCGATTTTCTTGTCGACTTTGGGCGCAATTGCCGCGTCGTCGTAGTAATCATCCCAACTCAGCATGTCGTTGATCCTATGGTCAGTATTTTGTTTAGAGTCTTGGTTAAGCGGTCAGTGCGCCCGCGACATCAGGTGCCGCGGGCTGTTTTGCTTACTGGCAAGCTTCACAGTCAGGGTTGTCGATGGAGCAGGCCTTGGGAACCGGTGCTGCTTCGACGGCGCCTGTATCTATAGAGGCGGATACGGCATTGAGCGAGCCAGTATTGATGGTGGACTTCTCAGTGGTGGTCGCTGCCAGTGCACGCAGGTAATAGGTGGTCTTCAAGCCGCGGAACCAAGCCATGCGGTAGGTGAAGTCCAGTTTTTTACCGTTAGCCCCAGCGATGTAGAGGTTGAGGCTTTGTGCCTGGTCGATCCATTTTTGCCGGCGGCTGGCGGCGTCGACGATCCAACGAGGCTCGACTTCGAACGCGGTGGCGTAGAGCTGCTTGAGGTCTTCCGGTACGCGGTCGATCTTCTGCACAGAGCCTTCGTAGTACTTGAGGTCGTTGACCATCACTATGTCCCACAGGCCGCGCGCTTTCAGGTCGTGCACCAAGTAGGGGTTGACCACGGTGAATTCGCCGGACAGGTTGGATTTCACGTACAGGTTCTGATAAGTCGGCTCGATGGACTGGCTGACTCCGGTGATGTTGGCGATGGTCGCAGTCGGCGCGATCGCCATGACGTTGGAGTTGCGCATGCCTTGCGTGCGGACTTTCTGACGCAGGCTGTCCCAGTCGAGGGTGCGGCTGCGGTCTTGCTCGATGTACTGCTCGCCACGGTTTTGCGCCAGCAGGTCGATGGAGTCGATCGGCAGAATGCCTTTGCTCCACAGAGAGCCTTCATAAGTGGAGTAGCTGCCGCGCTCAACCGCCAGGTCGCTGGAGGCTTCGATGGCGTAGTAGCTGATCAGCTCCATGGAGCGGTCGGCGAATTCCACGGCTTCCTGGCTGCTGTAGGGGATGCGCATTTGATAGAGCGCATCCTGGAAGCCCATGATGCCGAGGCCCACTGGGCGGTGACGCAGGTTGGAGGCACGGGCAGCAGGCACTGCGTAGTAGTTGATGTCGATAACGTTATCGAGCATGCGGACTGCAGTGCGCACGGTTTGGCGCAGCTTGGCTTCGTTCAGTTTGCCGTTTTCGATGTGCTGCGCTAGGTTCACGGAGCCGAGGTTACAAACCGCGATTTCTTCGTTGGCCTTGGTGTTCAGGGTGATTTCGGTGCACAGGTTGGATGAGTGCACGACACCGGCGTGTTGCTGCGGGCTGCGCAGGTTGCACGCGTCTTTGAAGGTGATCCAAGGATGGCCGGTTTCGAACAGCATGCCGAGCATCTTGCGCCACAGGTCTACCGCGCGCACCTTTTTGTGCAGCTTCAATTCGCCGCTTTCGGCTTTGCGCTCGTACTCTTCATAGCGCTCTTCAAATGCCTTGCCGTACAGATCGTGCAGATCTGGAGCGTCGCAAGGAGAGAAGAGGGTCCAGTGCTTGTCTTCAAACACGCGCTTCATGAACAAATCCGGCACCCAGTTGGCGGTGTTCATATCGTGGGTGCGGCGGCGGTCGTCACCGGTGTTCTTGCGCAGTTCGAGGAATTCTTCGATATCCAGGTGCCAGGTTTCCAAGTAGGCGCAGACTGCACCTTTGCGCTTGCCACCTTGGTTGACGGCTACAGCAGTGTCGTTGGCCACTTTCAGGAAGGGAACCACACCTTGGGATTTGCCATTGGTGCCTTTGATGTAAGAACCGAGGGCGCGCACTGGCGTCCAATCGTTACCCAAACCGCCGGCCCATTTGGATAGCATGGCGTTGTCCTGGATGGCGCCGTAGATGCCCATCAAATCGTCTGGAACCGTCGTCAGATAGCAGGATGACAACTGCGGACGCAGGGTGCCGGAGTTGAACAGGGTCGGCGTGGAGCTCATGTAATCGAAGGAAGAGAGCAGGCGGTAAAACTCGACGGCGCGCTCGTTCTTGTCTTTCTCAGATCCGGCCAGTCCCATAGCGACGCGCATAAAAAACACTTGCGGCAGCTCGAAGCGCACGCCTTTGCTGTGCAGGAAGTAACGGTCGTACAGGGTTTGCAGGCCGAGATAGGTAAATTGGTTATCGCGCTCCGGCAGGATTGCTTGGCCGAGCAGATCCAGGTCGAAGGTCAACAGTTCGGGGGAGATCAACTCCAATTCAACGCCCTTCTGTACAAAGGCTTTGAGGGCGGGGCCGTAGTAGTGGGCCATCTGGCGCTGGGTGGCTTCTTGGGCGATGCCGAGGAAGCGCAGGGCTTCACCGCGCAATTTGTCCATCAGCAGACGCGCAGTGGCGAAGGTGTAGTTGGGTTCTTTTTCTACCAGGGTACGGGCGGAAATGACCAGCGAAGTGTTCAGATCTTCGTGAGAAACGCCGTCATAGAGGTTGCGCATGGCCTCTTTCAGGATGGCTTGCGGATCGACTTCATCCAGGCCTTCACAGGCGTCGGTGACCAGGGTCAGGAGTCGCTCTATGTCCAGTTTTTGTTTGCTGCCATCGGGCATCACTACGTGAACATCGGGCACGTTCAGGTTGGAGGCGACTTGGGATTTCTGCGCGCGCAGACGGGCGCGTTCGTTGCGGTAGATTACGTAGTCGCGGGCAACTTTGTGTTCACCGGCGCGCATCAGGGCCAGTTCGACTTGGTCCTGGATTTCTTCGATATGGATGGTTCCGCCAGAAGGCATGCGACGCTTGAAGGTTTCGGAGATTTGCTTAGTCAGCTTGGCGACGGTTTCGTGGATGCGGCTCGACGCAGCGGCAGTACCACCTTCAACAGCGAGAAACGCTTTGGTCATGGCAACGGAGATTTTGTCGTCGGTATAGGGTACGACGGTGCCGTTGCGCTTGATGACACGCAGTTGACCGGGAGCGGTAGCGGTGATGGAGGCTGTGGGAGATTCAATCTCAGGTGCGCGAGGGGGGGTTGAATGAGATTTGATATCCACGTCTGTAAGCATATTGGTCTCCGTATGGTCGTTCTTGTTGGGGACGCCCTTGATGATTCTGAGGCGGATTCGTGCGGTGTCCGTTTTGTTGTTTTCTGTTGTGGACAACCTTAACGAAGCGTAGTTGGTATATGTAGTTTTTCAAGCCCAAAAACACTAGATCTAGTGTTTTTGCAAAACAGGGAACGCAATATATCGCAATGTAAATAAAAAAACATGTGGATAAGTTGTGCGATAACCTGTTGGAAACCTGTTGGGACCAGGGGGCGGAAACAGCTGAAACCAGCGCCGCTGCTCAGCTCGTTGGGTGGATAAAATCCGAAGCCCAGAAACTAGATTTTTTTTTTATTTTAAATACCCGCTATATAGCGACCGATTTTGTGTTGGTTATCCAACAACCAATAGGTCGGAAAGAGAAACGGCGATATCGGAACGGGTTCTGGAAGCCTCGCGGCCCCGACGGGCGCGGGCAGTCTTCAGGGATGAATTCACGGCGATTCTAGAATCCGTTCCGGTGCCCGCGGTCGCTACGTAGTTTTAAACGCGTTTCATAAGCGCGACGGGCGCTGCCGCCAGAGCTTCTGAAATCGGCGGCGTTTCGTCATGCACAAAGCAGCGCTTTGCACCGCATGACTACACCCTTGGCGGCCTGCGCCGCGCCCGAGGCTTTCAGGGCCTCTGGCGGTAGGAGCTGGGAGATTGAGCTTTTTGCTTACGACAACAGGGTTTTTAGACTGCGGTTGTCCAGGGTGCGCACACCGGCGAGGGACAGGACTATATCGAGGAGCGCTTGCCAAGGGTCACCTTGGGCCATGCCTTTGATGGTTCGATCCGTATAGGAGCATTCGCGCAGCAACAAGCGCAGGGTACCTAGGGACAGGCGTTGCAATGCGCCGCGGATCAGCGGGAGGCGGGTTTCGAAGATGCCGTGTTTGCGGGCGACGAATTCCAGCTTTTGGCCGTCGCTGAGGGCTATCTTCAGGGCTGCCAGAGCGCGGATTTCGCGGGTCAGAGCCCACAGGACTGCCATGGCGTCTGTGCCTTCGCCGCGCAGGCCGTTGAGGCTCGCGGCGGCAGCTGGTGCATGGCCAGCCAGAGCTTTATCCACCAACCCGAAAACATCGTAGCGCGCGCTGTCTACTACGGCGTGAGCCATGGTCTGCGCGTCGATCATGCCGTTATCGGTTAGCAGCTTGAGCTTTTCAATTTCCTGCACGGCGGCGAGCAGATTGCCCTCAACCCGACCGGCGAGGATATCAATGGCGTGGGAATCGGCTTTGATGCCGGCACGTTGCAAGCGCTGATCTATCCAACGTGGCAGTTGTTTGATGCCGATAGGCCAGACGGTGATGACCACGCCGATCTGTTCGATGGTGGTGTACCACTTGCTATTTTGCGTGGCTTTGTCGAGTTTGGGGCAAACCAGCAGCAGCAAATTGTCCGGCGAGGGGGAAGCGCAGTACTCCTGCAGTACCTTCACGCCCGCATCGCCCGGTTTGCCGTTGTGGATTCTGACTTCCAGAACCTTTTTATCGGCAAACAGGCTGAGGCTATTGGCGCTTTGCAGTAGTTGCGGCCATTGGAAGCCCGCGTCTGTATGGAAGATTTCTCTCTCGCTGAACCCCGCTTTGCGCGCCGCCGCGCGTATGGCGTCACAGCTTTCCTGGACCAACAGAGGTTCATCCCCGGTGACGAGGTAGATCGGGCTCAGGCCTTTTTGCAGGGCCTGAGGGAGTTGTTCAGGGTTGAGCTTGGCCATCGAGCGGAGCCAGGTGACGGGCTTGGCGCAGGATGCGCTGGGCAAGTTCCAGGCGCATTTCTTCCAGCAAGGTGTTTTCTTCTTCGCTCTTGGCTACGGTGGCGCTGGGGTCGAAGTCGAACACCCGCTCCACCGACAGAACTTGTGGTATAGCCACAGTCTTGTCGCCGTGGAGCTGGTAGCGGAAGGTGGCGGAAAGGGACATTTCGTACTGCGCTGGAGAGCCTATGGAGGTCACTGCCACTACGCGCTTTTGCAGCTCCTCATCACCCAGATACAGGGTAATGGGTGCATCGCTGGTGGCGGCCACTTTACTGCGGTGCATGGCATCCACCAGTGCCAGCGTCAGAGGTGCGAAGCGGTCTTCTGGAACCAGATTGATGGCCTTAGGCCCCTCGTAGCTGCCGCCACCGCGCAGCTGCCAGCCGCAGCCCGCGAGCACAAGCCACAAAAGACCAAGACTACACCAATGTATCCAGCTCTTTATGCTCATCATTTGACGACTATGTTCACCAGTTTGTTGGGGACAACAATCACTTTTACGACCGTTTTGCCGTCGATGAAGCGCTGGACGTTTTCTTCTGCCAGAGCAAGTTTTTCCAGCTCGGCTTGAGGTGCGTCCACTGGGGCTTCGAATTTGCCGCGCACTTTGCCATTGACCTGTGCGACCACTTCCACGGCGCTGCGTACCAGTGCGCTGGGGTCATACTTCGGCCAGGGCGCATTCAAAACATCGTCGCCATTGCCCAGGGCCTGCCACAGGCTGTGGCAGATATGCGGAACAATCGGTGCGAGCAGCAACACGGCGGTTTCAATAGCTTCGCGCTCGACTGCCAGACCGATTGGCGTAGAACGATCTGCTTGGCGGCTGACTTCGTTCAACAGCTCCATGACTGCGGCGATGGCGGTGTTAAAGGTCTGGCGGCGGCCAAAGTCGTCGCTGACTTTCTGGATGGTCTCGTGAGTTTTGCGGCGCAGGGCGCGTTGTTGATCGTTCAATTGTGAAGGATCGAGTTGACCCGGCTGACCGGCTTCCAGGTGGCTGGCGACGCTTTTCCACAGGCGGCGCAGGAAACGCGAGGCGCCTTCCACACCCGTGTCGGTCCACTCCAGGCTTTGCTCAGGCGGCGCGGCGAACATGGTGAACAGGCGGACGGTGTCGGCACCGTACTGCTGGATCACGGTCTCCGGATCCACACCGTTGTTTTTGGATTTCGACATTTTGATCACGCCGCCGGATTCCAGCTGTTCGCCGGTCTCTTTGTGGAAGGCGCGGACCATTTTGCCTTTTTCATCCCGCTCGACGGTGACGAACTCGGGGGCGATCCACTCGGTGCGGCCGTCTTTGCGGATGTAGAAGGATTCGGCGTTCACCATGCCCTGACACAACAGGCGAGAGAAAGGTTCGTCGCATTGGACCAGACCTTCATCGCGCATCAATTTGTGGAAGAAGCGCGCATAGAGCAGGTGGAGAATGGCGTGTTCGATACCGCCGACATACTGGTCTACCGGCAGCCAATAATTGGCTTTGACCGGGTCGATCATGCTGTCGGCATTCGGGCAGGTGTAGCGCGCGTAATACCAGGAAGACTCCATAAAGGTGTCGAAGGTATCGGTCTCGCGCTCGACCGGTTGGCCGTCCAATTCATCCTTGCGCCAGTTGGGGTCGGCTTTGATGGGCGACTGCACGCCGTCCATCACCACGTCTTCTGGCAACAGGATGGGCAGCTTGTGTGGCGGTACCGGAATTTCACCGCCGTCGGGCAGGTTGAAAATCGGAATCGGTGCGCCCCAGTAGCGCTGGCGTGACACACCCCAATCGCGCAGGCGGTAATTGGTGGTGACGCGGCCTTTGTTGGCGGCGGCCAGGGTTTGGGAAATGGCGGCGAAGGCAGCATCGAAGTCCAAGCCGTCGAATTCCCCGGAGTTGACCAGCACGCCTTTTTCCACGAACGCGGCTTTGCTCAGATCAATGGCGTCGCCGTTGCTCGGTGCGATCACTTGTTTGATGGGCAGGCCGTACTTCTGGGCAAATTCGTAATCGCGCTGGTCGTGCGCCGGTACCGCCATAACGGCGCCGGAGCCGTAATCCATCAATACATAGTTGGCGACCCAGACCGCCACTTCTTCCCCGGTGATGGGGTGGCGGGCTTTGATGCCCGTATCCATGCCGCGTTTTTCCATATTAGCCATATCCGCCTCGGCGACAGATTGAACCTTGCACGACTCAATAAAGGCAGCGAGTTCGGCGTTGTCTTTGGCCAGATGCAGCGCGATGGGGTGCTGGGCGGCTAGGCTGACGTAGGTAACGCCCATCAAAGTGTCGGGGCGGGTGGTGTAGACCTCAAAGGCCTTGTGCTCGCCGACCGATTGGGCCAAGTCAAAGCGCATCTCCACGCCGCGGCTCTTGCCGATCCAGTTGCGTTGCATAGTTTTGACCTGTTCCGGCCAGTCCGGCAGTTTGTCCAGGTCGTTCAACAATTCTTCGGCGTAATCCGTAATGCGGATAAACCACTGGGGAATTTCTTTGCGTACCACCGGGGTGTCGCAGCGCCAGCAGCAGCCGTTCTCCACCTGCTCGTTGGCGAGCACGGTTTCGTCTTTGGGACACCAGTTCACCGAGGAGACTTTTTTGTAGGCGAGGCCTTTTTCATAAAGGCGGGTGAAAAACCACTGCTCCCAACGATAGTAATCCGGCTTGCAGGTGGTGACTTCGCGCGACCAGTCAAAACCGAAACCCAGCGCTTTTAACTGATTGCGCATGTAATCAGTGTTGGCATAAGTCCACTTGGCTGGGGCGGTATTGTTTTTAATGGCCGCGTTTTCCGCTGGCAGACCGAAGGCGTCCCATCCCATGGGATGGAGTACGTTTTTCCCCTGCATGCGCTGATAACGGGCGATCACATCGGTGATGGTGTAGTTGCGCACGTGCCCCATATGCAGGCGGCCACTCGGGTAGGGAAACATGGCCAGGCAGTAGAACTTCTCTTTGGATGGATCTTCGGTGACTTCAAAGCTGCGATTCTGCTCCCAGAATTCCTGGGCGGCTCGCTCGACCTCTGCGGGATTGTAGTGCTCGTTCATGATGCTCATGCAGGAGTAGTGAATAAAGGAGGCGTAGATAAAAAGGGAGTCATTATAGGCGCGCGTTGGCGACAAAGGCACCAGTGGTGATCAGATTATTTGCGGTGCTCCGCTGAGTAGCGCATTCATGGATGGCATAGGCATTGCGTTAGTCAGCAATCAAAACGGAAAACCCACCAAGTTGGAGCCTTTGCCGCTACCTGACTATCAAGATCTGCACCATGAACGAACAAGCCATACAATTTCGAGCACCAAATCCAGGCGTACGATTCGCAGATTTCGAAGATTTTTGTGCAGCTTACCGCCAGAGGCGCGATGCCCTGTCCTTGATCAAGCAGCTCAACCAGATGATCAAAGCCGTACAACGTCATAGAGGTATGAGCATGGCCTTGCTGGCGGGCAGCAGCCACTTTCAAGGCGACTTCGATATTCTGCAATGCCAGGTCGAGCGACGTCTCGCCTCTCTGGAAGTCTTTGCCGCCCAAACCAACGGTCTTCTGTCGCACCGCGACAAGGTCAACCTGCATAACGCGTGGAGCACCATCCGGGCGGACTGGCAGGGGGACGATGTGATCGACAATTTCGAATTGCATTCGCACTTCATCGATCAGCTGCAAATCATGATCTCCGGCCTCGCCAAATTTTTGGAAAAGCCGGTGTCCGTCATAGTTGCGGAAAAAGCCAATTTGGAACTGCCGGATGAAGACGCGACGGCCTATCCGAAAATGTTCAAGCAGATTGAGTTGCTGAACTTCGCCGCGCGTCAGGTTACTACCATGGCGGAACAGATCGGCCGCATTCGCGCCCTGGCCACCTACGCCGCTGCCAAAGGCATTTGCGACGATCACCACAATCGCAAATTGCGCTACGCCATCTCCACTGCGCGCGCTGCCAACGAAAAACTGCGCCACCAGGCCGAACGCCTGGAATACGTCCTCGCCGGCGCCTTGCCGTCGCTGACGATGATCAAAACCTATGAATTGAAATTGATGTTCCTGTTCAATATCGTCGAAGCCGACGTCCTCTCCGGCGCCGCCATCAACACCACCAGCCACAACCTCTTCAAACTCGCCACCGAAATTATCGACGTGTACTTAAAAGTGGTCGATGAATCTATGGATTTGATTTCGCGTTGGAATGATGAGGATTTGGAGGGGTGGTTGTGTTTGGTGTGATTGGTAGAAACGTGTAAGGTGTTGGGATATTTCCCCTGCGCATTGGTAGGGCTATCGCAGATAGGGCGATCAATCGCGTGTAATAACGTTTTCGATACAACCTTGCCGGATTTAGGATCGATTTCGTTCAGGTAATGCCCATTCTTATCCGTGCTAATTAAGCGCAAGAAATTACCACACATGGCCGGCGCTGTAGCCCGGAGATCGTATGCGAAATTCCATCCCGCTGTTGGCGAATAAAATTCGCCTGCGAAGCCCGATTGTTTAAATCTGAGTGGTTTTGTGCAGGCGACCAATGCGGCATCAAAATTCAGAACTTGGGACATGGGCTTCAATTGTGTCGACGACAATATCCAATTCGGATATTCAAGAATGTATATATTTCCATTTACGTCATTAACAGCTGTTTGCTGGTTGAATGTGAAAACCGATTGCAGTATTTTGGGAAAGATCCAAACGCCGCTCTGATGACCCTTAAGCTGTAGGGCAGGATAATTAACATTATCCTTGCCAATAAAAAATCCAATACTTAAGTCCGGATTGGATGCGGAGGTCAAATAAGTGCTGTCCAGATTTTTAATTTCTGCAGACTTCTGAATTTTTTGTGTCTTCGAGTCGGCAGTGGGTGGCGCATCGCTTGAGTGCGCGCAAGAAAAGGACGCAAAAACAAATGTCGCGAATAAGGCAAGTTCAAGGAAGTTTTTCATTGTATTTATGCACGACAAATTTGGTTTTGGGTTTAAATGCTCCCTGCAAAATAAGTCTATCCCGGTCGGCGGGTTTCAAATGGATGCAGCCATGTGAAGGTTGAAGATTTGCTGGTAATCCGTGATAAAGAAGCAATCGAATCTAGTCAATTTCATCAGTTCCACTGTCTATCGTGAATTAAGGCCGAGGCCCTTTTAATTCTGAGAGGTCATTTTAGATGAACATCAACCCTAAGTGGCTGGTAAATGTTGATCCCCTTTTGCTTCCCTCGCCAACTCCCCCAACAACTTTACATATTCGCTTATCTTCTTATTCAAATGCTTCCGCTGCTGTTCACTCATGTCATTCAATAACTCCGCCACTAGCTCATAACTAATCTTCTGATTGTAATCCAGAATCTGTTCCAGCTCCGGCTGCCAATTATCGGTGCGGTGGAACATCAGGCTTTTTAGTCCGTTCAAAAGTGCATTTTTATCTGTGCGTTTGGCGAGAATTTCTGCCAGGGTGTCTTCCCAGATTTTTTGTTGTTGCAGATTTAATGTCTCAAATGGTTGCAGTGATTCGCTCCATTTTTCTATTTGTTTTTTCTGTGCAGAAGACAGTGGGCCGAGCCAGTCTTGAGCGTGTTTGACAAATTCTTTGACGTATTTTTTTTGGCGTTTGCGTTCGGATATGTCGACATAATCCTCTTTATATTCGTCTCTTTCTTCCGCAACGCTGGCGAGCAATTCTTTGACTTGGGTATCGCTCAAGGTTGCCAGAACCTCCGTTGCATCAGGTAAAACGCGCTCGACGGATTGATCGACGAGCAATTGGATTTTATCGGTTTCCGCGTGAATTTCTTCGCCGGTCCAGGGGCCGGCGTTGAGCCGGCTTCGCAGTTGTTGCAGGTAATCCGCATATTGCGGCAATTGAGTGGAGCGATGCCATTGGTGGAAATCCTTGATGGCGCGTTTGGTCATTAGCTTTTGTTCGCCATGCAACTTAACCAATCGCTGCACCTTCCATTCGATCGCCCAATCCAAAAAGTTATAAGCCATTTTGGTGGTGCAAGCAGACAGGCCGAGCAGTAAAAGGAAGATCAAGCTGTAGCGGCTCAAAGCCTTTATGCCCATTGTGAAATCCCCGTGTGTTGTATATGCGTGCCGCATTATATGCGGAGCGCATTGTAATGGGTGAAGAGGTTTTGGCGTTGCTTTGCGCTCGGCTAGAAAACGCACGTTTGTGTACTCCCGTACTTACGCCGCGATTGATGTGCCCGTAAGGTGCCTGTATATAGAGCAAAAAATACGGGGGAAGATTTATGTTGGCGATGAATTATCGAGGGCCCGGTCGGGTTCGTGCGAGCCACAAGCCCATGCCGGAAATTCTGCACCCGCAAGACGCCATAGTGCGGGTGACAGGCAGTTGTATTTGCGGATCGGATTTGCATTTGTACCACGGCAATGTGCCGGATACTCGGGTAGGTACCACGTTCGGTCACGAATTTACTGGAGTGGTCGAAGAGGTTGGCCCGGAAGTTCACAATTTAAAAGTCGGCGACAAAGTTTTAGTGCCATTTAATATTGCCTGTGGTCGTTGCGTGTTTTGCAAACAGGGACTGTTTGGTAATTGTCATGAGTCTAATCCGGAGGCGACTGCGGTCGGCGGCATTTTTGGTTATTCCCACACAGCGGGTGGTTACGACGGTGGCCAAGCGGAATATGTGCGTGTGCCTTATGCGGACGTAGGGCCGGTTATTATTCCGGATGATATGGATTTGGATGATGCAGTATTGCTGACCGATGTTGTACCCACTGGCTATCAAGCAGCGGAAATGGGCGGTATACAAGTTGGCGATACGGTGGTGATTTTCGGTGCGGGCCCTATCGGTATTATGGCTGCCAAAAGCTCCTGGTTATTTGGCGCTGGCCGGGTGATTGTGATCGATCAAGTGGATTATCGTTTGGAATTTGCCCAGCGTTACGCGCAATGCGAAGTCTACAATTTCCGTTCTATTGAAGATCCCGTCTTATTTATCAAAAAAATCACCGATAACCTCGGTGCCGACGTATGCATTGACGCTGTAGGTGCTGAGGCCGCCGGCAGCGCACTGCAGACCTTCACTGGACGCAAAACACTGATGCAGGCCGGCTCTGCCACCGCGCTGCAGTGGGCGATCAATTCCGTAAAAAAAGGCGGTGTGGTATCGATTGTGGGAGTGTATGGCCCAACTGGCAATATGATTCCTATTGGTAATGTTTTGAATAAAGGCATAACCATTCGCGCGAACCAGACTTCCGTCAAACGCTTATTGCCGCGCTTGATCGACCACGTGCAAAACGGCGTTCTCAATCCCAAAGAAATCATTACCCATCGAATTCCGCTGCAGGATGTAAGCGACGCCTATCGGATTTTTTCCGATAAGTTGGATGGTTGCATCAAAACGCTGCTGATTACTTGAGTCGAGGTGAGTTATGACCGAACAACATAATGGGCAATCGCTGAAGGAAAAATTAAGTGCAAGAATGTCCCATATAAAAGGTTGGGGCGTAGATGCGAATCCGAAAAATGATCCGACATATCCCATGCGCAAACGCTTCGACGGCGATCATATGACTTCCTGGGGGCGCCCGGCGCAGCAACCGGGGCATGAAGATATTTTACATTCCAATGAGCGGCCGGATGTAACTCGGGTGTTCGGCACTTCTGCACCGGTTTCGGGTTTAAGCGGAATGATCCGTCGCTGCGCCTTTAAATATAGCGAAGGCCGCTTTGCACATTGGCTGTTATTGTTGGCTGCGGATCGCGTTAATATGGTGGAAGGTTTTGCGCAGGATATTTGCCATGGCCGTGCCACCAATTGCATTACTGACAAAGGCCTTAAAGCCAAATGGAAATACGACCGTAATACGGTTGTCACTCAGGCCGCTGTCGGCGTTGCAGTGGTGGGGGTACTGGCTCTAATTTGCTTGCGCCGACACCGTCTGCCGCAAAGAGGATTTGCGTTGGTGCAGCATGCTTTTCATCAACCATCGCGCCTGGAAAATTTTCTGCTCCACTCCAAGAATTTAATGGATTTATCCAGGCACTTCCTGCGCTCCAAAATTTGAGATTAAAGAGAGCTGGATGCTCTCTTAACGCCCTCCATTTTGATTTGGAATCAATAACAATAAATCCGTCGCTCCTACGTCCTTACCCATTTGCGATAAAAGAGTTGTGGCCTGGCCGCGATGATGTGTTTGATGGTTGAAAAAATGCAAAAGAACTAAACGCAGGGGTTTTGCAGCGGGAATGCCTTTCACGGAGGAATACTGCAACACATGGTTCAAATCACTTTCGCTGAGCGATGCAATCCAATCCTGAATAGTCGCGTCCATTTTCTTTCGATGTTCCTTCATCGAAGAAAAATCATCGAACAGTACTTCATCCAAGGCGGTAGGTTTGGGCAATTGGCGTATCCATTGTAAGGCTGGAAACTGGTTTGGATGTTCGGCAAATCTTTGCAGCCAAATGCGATCGGCAACCAGAAGATGATTCAAAGTGCCAAATATCGAGCCAAAAAATGCTCCGCGATTTTCCCTTAACTCCGTTGGGGAAAGCTCTCCAGCAGTGGTGTAGAGCTTTTCATTCATCCAGGAATTGTATTCGGCGTATAAGGGGAATGGATTTTCCATAGGTCTATCGGCAATACGATGAGCGATAGCCTGATGGTAGCGCTTTCAATAGCGGTACGCAAAATTCAGTGATGCCGCGTCCATAATGTAGTTATGGTCATTGATATAGCGGGTGAGGTCGAGATTGGCGCAATAACGCTCGCCGCAGAAATCCAGCCCTACGCCGAAACTCGGGCTGTCTTTGCGTTCTCTTATTCGGCCGAGTGGATGGGACAGGGAATTTTGGATCCAGGTGTATCCTGCAGTTAGATAAGGGGAAAGCGCAGCTTTGTCGAAAGGCGAAACCTTTAGGTATACCCCGGCGAGATAATCCAATTTCAACGCCACGTTCAGGCTGCCGTCAGCATTCCAGGAAGGTTTCCGATCGTAATCGGTAAGACTTGTACCCAAGCGGGTTTCAAAAGTGAAGTGTTCCTGGTATTGATGCCCAAATGTCAGCGTCAGTATGCCCATGTCGGATTCGTCCGATTTGTCATCATCTAGCTTTACATAGGCTGCTCCCAGGCTGACGTAATCCGCAGCTTCCGCCACGGCGCTCTGCGTGATTGTTTGTCCGGCGAATACCAATGCCAAAAAACAGATAAGCCTGCTCATGCGGATTCCAATTCGGGGATTATTGGTTGGGTGCTTGGATTAAAGGTAGACGAAGAGCAGAACGGGTTCAAATAGCAGTGGAGAGAAGACTTGAAATAGGAAAAGGTAGTTTGAAAGCTCCGTTCCCTCGAGTAGGGGAGCGGAGCGCAGGTATAAATTAATCTATGTAATCCATTCCCAACCAACGGCCGTCTTTTTCGCAGTGTTTTGCCAATCCATCATTTTTATCTTTATGGGCATCTTTGAAGGATTTGTAGCGGTCATATTCCGCTTTGCTCAGCACGGCTTTCAGTTGATCTTCTTTTTTATCGCGAAGATCACTGAGTTGATCCTTGGCTCGATCTTTAACGTCTTCTGCCTGATCTTTATAACTTTCCAAAATATCTTCCACTTGCTCTGCTTTGTCGCCTTGCAGATTCAGCGCTTTCACCAAATCCTTGTGATGTTTATCGCCGGCGAAAGCGGTAAATGGAGCTGAAATAGCCAGAGCACTGGCAAGCAATAAGACTTTAGTATTCATGTTTTTTCCTCTCGTTTTTATTAAAAACCTAGCAAAGCCATGAATAGCAATTTCAATGCCCGACAGGAATTTTCAGCTTTTATGGTGTGTACATGATTAATATCAGTCACACCGGAGCAAAAAATCCTACCGGAATTGGAAAATCTACAACGTCAGCGATTGACCTGACGAGACTTTGTGGTTTAGCGTGGCGAATCATTTGATAAACGTTTAATACAGCATGACGGTAGACTCCAATATCCAGGTGCGCTTTTTTCTGCAACGGTCTGCTGGGTCGAATGAAAGCGGATTTGTGCTGGATGTGGATTTGATGCTGCAAGGGCGCGGCATTACCGCGATTTTCGGCCATTCCGGTTCAGGCAAATCCACTTTTTTGCGCTGCGTGGCAGGTCTGGAGTGGCCGCAGGAAGGCAGGTTGCGGGTATTGGGCGAGGATTGGCAAACGGAGCGACTTTTTTTGCCTGCGCACCGCCGCCCCTTGGGTTATGTATTTCAAGAGGCGAATTTATTTCCTCATCTGACAGCGCAGGGAAATCTGGATTACGCCATTCGTCGTGCGGATTTGCGAGCAGGTCAACCATTTACCTTGGAACAAGTGGTCCAATTGCTCGGCATAGGCCATAGATTGCAGCAAAAGCCCCACGAATTATCCGGTGGTGAACGCCAACGTGTTGCCATTGCACGGGCCCTGTTGATTCAACCGCGCCTGTTGTTGATGGACGAACCTATGGCGTCGCTGGATGAGCAGCGTAAAGCGGAAATACTGCCCTATTTGGAACGCCTGCGCGACGAGCTTGATTTGCCTATTTTTTATGTCAGCCATTCGGTCGCAGAAGTCAGTCGCCTGGCTCATTATTTGGTGGTATTGGAAAATGGCCGCGTTAAGGCGCAGGGCCCGCTGGCGCAAGTGCTCGCCGATATTCAAACACCACTGCCATTTGGCGAGGATTTGGGCGTGGTATTACAGGCGGAAGTGATTGCGCGCGATGCCCAGTGGCACTTGCTGCAAGTGCGTTTTGCCGGCGGTGATTTATGGGTTCGTGATGACGGCGACGCAGTGGGTAAATCGGTGCGTATACAAATATTGGCGCGCGATATCAGTTTGGCACTGCACGAGCACAGCGATTCCAGCATTAGCAATCGTTTGCAGGGCGAGGTTGTCTCAATCGTGGAAGATCGTCATCCGGCCATGTGTCTAGTGCAAATCAAAGTCGGTGAATCGATTTTGGTTGCGCGAATTACGCGTCGCTCTGCGGAGCAATTGGCGGTAGCGCCGGGACAGTGCTTGTGGGCACAAATTAAGTCTGTGGCACTGGTGCGTTGAGAATAAATACGGAGTCAATTTATGAGTACGATCACAGGACCTGATGGCAAAGCGCGCTGTCGCTGGTGTGCGGCGACGCCGGAGTATATGCAATATCACGATAATGAATGGGGTTATCCGGTCAAAGATGATTACCGCTTGTTTGAAAAAATCTGTCTGGAAGGTTTTCAATGCGGATTGAGCTGGCGCACGATTCTGGAAAAGCGGGAAAATTTCCGAGCGGCGTTCCTGCAATTCGATTTTGCCAAAATTGCGGGCTTTAAAGAGCGCGATGTGGAGCGACTTCTAAAAAATGAAGGTATCGTTCGGCATAGAGGAAAAATCGAAGCTGTTATCAACAATGCGCAACGCGCATGCGAAATGCTGGAAAAAGAGGGATCGCTCGCGGCTTTCTTCTGGCAATTTGAACCTAAGCCTTTGGCCTCGCCACAAGTGGTTTCCACCACAGAAGAATCAGTCAAATTATCTAAAGAACTCAAAAAGCGCGGCTGGAAATTTGTCGGGCCAACCACTGTTTACGCCTTTATGCAGGCGATGGGACTGGTCAACGATCATTTTGAGGGATGTGTGATTCGCGATAAGGTCGCCAAAGCGCGCAGGAGTTTTACACTGGAGGCGCAAATTGCAAAAGTTTGATGATGTTATTCAGTACCTGCGCGAATTGGACAGGCTCAAACTTGTCAATCGCCGCAGTTATGTTGCAGGCGGCGTGCGCCTGGAAAATTCGGCGGAACACTCCTGGCATTTGGCTATGGCCTGTTGGAGTATTGCGCGCACATTTCAGTTGTCATTAAACGAAGAGCTTTTGCTCAAATTGGCATTGGCGCACGATTTGGGAGAAATCGACGCGGGCGATACCTTTTTATATGCACCTGCACGGGCCGATGCCGGAATTCGCGAGCGCGCTTGTGTGCAGCGTTTGCAGCAGCATCCAGGCAATGGCATTACAGAATTGGCAGATGTTTGGGAAGAGCAGGAGACGGGCACGTCTACCGAAGCAAAACTGATTAAAGTGGTGGACCGCCTGTTGCCGTTTCTGTTGAATGTTTCCAGCAATGGACGAGCATGGCAGGAAAATAAAGTCAAAAAATCCCAGGTATTAAACGCACATGCTTTTATCGAGAGGGAATTTCCGCAAATCCACGCGTGGCTGAAGCAAAACGTGGAATTTGCTGTGGCGCAGGGTTGGTTGGAGGACGCTTGATTATTTCGCAGGCGGATAAATTCGCTGCAAGCCAACGACTACACCATTGGTCCAGCCAAAACCGTCCTGCGTAGGATATTCACCGCCCCCGGCGGGAGCGTTGATGTCCACCACATTATATTTTTCCATCATGCGCCCGGTGCCCTGAAACACTTTTTGATTCAGCGCCAGCCAGCGCTCGGCAACGGTTTGCGCGAGGTCGTTAAATTCGTAGTGACGCAAGCCGATCACCGCCAACCACTGCAACGGCGGCCAGCCGTTGGGAAAATCCCATTGTTCACCGGTGGCTTGTAAGGTAGTGACGAGGCCGCCGTCTTTTAGAAAATCTCTGTGCAGTGTGTGCGCAATACGTTGTGCATGTTCCTGTGTGGCGACGGAATAATACAAAGGATAAACCGTAGCAAGAGACGCAATACCGGTCAGATTTTTTTCGCTGATGGAATAGTCACCATAAACTCCGCGCAAATCATCCCACAACCAATGCTGTATAGCCTGTTTGCGTCGCTCGGCGCGGTCGGCAAATTCCGCTGCTTGTAGAGTGTTGCCTAAAAATGCGTGTTGCCGGCTGATTTCCTGTTCCATATGGAACAACAGACAATTCAAATCCACTGGCACTATATCGGTGGTGCGGATGCTGGGTAATTCGCCATAAGGTGTCAGCCAGCGGCTGCTGAAATCCCAGCCGCTTTCCGCTGCTGCACGCAAATCCCGGAAAACCTGATTTTTGTTGGGATTTCTGGCTTGCGAAGCCGTGTGTATATCTTCGCGGTAACTTTCCGGTCGTGGCTCATCCAATGAGTCGTAATAGCGATTTAGAATCGCGCCGTCCGGCATTTTGACTACACGAAGATGCGTTGTTGAAAGCCCGTTTTCTCCCGCCATCCAGAACGCATATTCTTTTTCCAATTGCGGTAAAAATTCCGCGGTTTGCGCCAGCTGATGCCGTTCAAGCAGCGCCACCATGGAAGAAAAAAATGGCGGTTGCGAGCGGCTGAGATAATAGGAGCGATTGCCGTTGGGAATATGGCCGATATTGTCAATCAGCCAGGCAAAATTTTTCACCATATCGCGCGCGAGATAAGCCTGCTGGCTGTAAATCAGCCCCTGCATGGTGAAATAACTATCCCAGTAATAAATTTCGCGAAATCGCCCGCCCGGAACCACATAGGGAAAGGGCAGGGGAATTAACGATGAATAGGGATGATAATTTGTATCTGCCGGACGACGCAGATGTGACCAGAGGGAGTCGATATGGGTGTACATATCCAGCGCGATTTTGCTTTCAAAGTGCAGTGCTGCTGGCGGCAGGGAAAAATTTTCTTCGACAAACAAACGCAAGTCGAAATCTGCGCGATTTTTGTTTTCTCTATAACGCGCTTCTATAAGCTTGGGATCGTCTTTGGGCTGCGCATCCACCAGAGTTTTGCCATCGGGAAAAATTCGGCTCATTTGCACATCATGAAACAAGGTGCTGAGCTCTTGCGCAGGATGATAGACCTTTTGCAGATCCAAAGAGGCTGAGGACTCGGCTGCTTCTTGAGAGGGTTGGCAGGCGGGCAGCGTAAAAACGGATAACAACATGAAGATACAGCCGAAAAAAGTGAGGTTGTGCTGGATACTGGTAATGACACACCTCCTTGATGGAATCATGGAATGTCTTTGAATAAATCACCTATCCATAATATGCGCAAGCGAGGCGGAGCTTTTCTATGACTTTTTCGCGCAAACTTGCTGGCGCGAGCACCCGGACTTCGTCGCCGTAACTCAAAATATCCTTGATCAATTCCTGCGGTGTCTCTGGATTAAAGGGTAGCCGCAATTCCAGGCTGCCGTCGTCCAAAAGCTGTAATTTCTGCTTCGGATGCCACTCTTCGTCTTTTACCCGTCGGGCGACGCTCGGTGTAAACAACAACACCGCTTCATCTTTGTTTTCGCCAGAAAATATTCCGTAAGTCGGCTGAAAATGCGCATCCAATTCCGCTGCGGGAATTTTTTTGAATTCATCATCGGTTACGCGACAAGTTGCAATGCATTCCAATGCAAAAGTGCGTAAACCCTTGCGCATATGGCACCAGCTATCGAGATACCAATTGCCGCGATAGTGCACCAACCGCTGCGGAGAGATATCACGGTTTGTGACTGAGCCATCATCGCGCGATTGATAAGTGATATGCAGGCGTTTTTCGTTGAACAGTGCCGTAGATATTTTGACGAATTGATCATGCCGCACCGGGCGATAAGTGGCGCCCACCATACGCACTTTGTCGGCGAGCACGCAGGGATCTATGGCGCGCTGGGCGAGCAGAGCTTCAAAACGTTTGCGCACTGGCGCCAGTTGGTTATGCAGCAACCCTGCGCCAATACCGGAAAGCAAGCCGTGAATCAGCACCAGCGCATGCAATTCCTCCTGGCTGAGCCATATGCCCGGAAGTTCGTATTGATTGCCTTCCTGATGATCGTAGTAATAACCGCCCAGTTCCCGGTTGTAAGCGATGGGAGCCCCGAGAAAATCGGTCATATGGCGTTTGACGCGATTGAAGGTGGCGCGTGAGCATTCCATCTCGCGCAGGATATCCGCCAGCGGCATGGGCGTGCTGCGTTTGCTGAGAATTTTGTGCAGATCGTAAATCCGGTCGAAACCGTCCATCAGTCAAACCTACCGATTAACCAAAACCCCACTTTGCCCGGTCACTGTCTCAGGATTTGAGACAGCCCCTCGCCACAATACCTATCAAGCCCACGGGGCTATTTTTCGCAGCCTTGAACGGCCGCGCGGCGGCAGGTCCGCCAACGTTGGACTTTATTCTGACTTTGGAGCCTATGTTTATGCAACCAGTACCCACCACTTATCTCAACCGTCTGCACACCAAGCCATTGAGCGTGTTGTTGAAATTGCACGGGTTACCTATGAGTGCGTTGGAGGCAAATCATATTTTGGTTGAACAGGGATATTTGATGTTGTTGCGCCGCCCGAGCCTGAAGCATCCGGGCGAATTTCGCACTATGCGCGTGTTGACAGCAAAAGGACTTTTATTTGGCAAAAATTGCGGCAGTCCGGTGCACCCTGTGCATACGTCGCCGCAATTTTACGAGGAATTCTTCGGTGTGTTATGGAGCCAGGTGTTGCAAAAATGCCGTACAAATCAGGAGGAATTTTCCATTGCCGTGTAAAGCGTGAAAAACCGAGTAGGTGAGAAATGCAATGATGGAATAGGAGTTTTTATGAAACGTGAATATTGGTTTTGGGTATTAGGATTTGTTTTTCTGCTGCTGCCGTTTACCGCGAGTGCCTATCAAATCGATCAACAACAAACGCTGGCGAATCACCAGTTTGATGCCGAGACTTACGCGCCGACAGGGCAGTCATTCGTGCCGCAACAACCCTATTTGTTAGGGGTTACCTTGAAATTGTCCGATGCCGGAGGATTCGGTATCGGCAACTGGGTGAAAATACAGCTGCGCGAGCAGAGCATCGACGGTGCGATAGTCGCCATATCGCAGGAGCGTTATCTGGAGGATTGTTTCAACTTTATTGCCGATCCCGGCTGCGGGCTCGGCGGCGGCAATCCGGCGGAAATTACCTTTCTGTTTGCGGTGCCGGTGGAGTTGGAAGTGGGTGCCACCTATGTGATGGAGCTGCGCGTGGACCCGGCGGGCGACGGCATTATGGTCGCTCACCACACCAGTGATGTTTACAGCAGTGGTGGCTACTACAAGTTGGGTATGCCCTACGCCGAAGACTTGTGGTTTCGCACCCTTGCACCGGATACGCCGCAGATTCTGGTTTCCACCGGTAATCAGCTGAAACGTTACGACCTGCAAGGGAAGTTGGTGAGCAGTGAAGCGATTCCCCAAAACAGTTCCAAGGAGGATGCCCGCGATCTGGTTTGGCATGTGCAGCATGGGATCTGGGTGTTCAACGGGACCTTCCAGCCGGAGCTGAGCCACAACCAGGAGGGAATCTGGTCGGCGCAAACCTTTGATGGGTGGAGTATCCCGAACAATGGGTCCTACGGCGGTATCGCCGTTCTGGGGGATTTTGTCTACGTCACGGATGGTGCTACCGCCGGCCAGGGAGCGGCCAAAGGGATCGTGAGATTCGACGCGACAGGGCAGTCGCCCCAGCGGTTTCTAGATCAATATGAATACATCGATATCACCCTGGGCCTGGACAGCAAGCTCTACGCCCTGCGCAATACCTATGGCGCCCTGGATGTGATCAACCCGGCGGATATGACCTTGTTGAGCAGTGTGAGCCTGGGTCATACCTCTTCCTCTCGCGCGGTAGTGG
Source organism: Saccharophagus sp. K07 (assembly GCF_014336955.1). GTDB lineage: Bacteria > Pseudomonadota > Gammaproteobacteria > Pseudomonadales > Cellvibrionaceae > UBA5868. Next base: position 403,102 of record NZ_QRAI01000004.1, read on the forward strand.
CAAATGCTGCGGGAGAGATTTTTATGGCGAGCTGGAATGGCTATCTTTACCACTACAGTCCTTCCGGCCAGCTACTGGACAGCTTGTATCTCGACAAGGACCTTTGCGATATCGATATTCACCCGCAGCAGGGATTGCTGGTGTCCAATCGCGTCGGGCAGGTCTGGTTGGTGGATTTCGAGCTACAGATTCAGGCGAATTTCAGCGTCGGCAATCAGGGAGTGTTTGTCGCCTTTGCTGAACCATCTTCGGCGCTCGATTATTGCGTCACTGCGGGCAGCAACACATTTTACGAATGGATCGAAAGCGTATCGTTTAACGGCAGTCCCATCGTCAGCGGCGATAATCAGGGCTATTTCAAACATGAGAACACGGGCGCCAAGGTTTATCTCGATCAGCCCAATACGCTGCTGCTGACGCCGGGATTTCGCTACGGCACCTATTACGAACACTGGGCCGCCTGGGCGGACTTTAATGGCGACGGACAGTTTTCGGACGATGAACAGATCATCGCGACCGTCAGCGACGCGCCTGTGCTGACGACTTTCGACGTGCCGCCAGAAACGCGGGCGGGCCCTTTAACCATACGAGTAGCCATGCGCTTTGACGCACCGCCTTCCAGCTGCGGAATTTTTACCGATGGAGAGGTGGAGGATTTTGTGGTGACAGTGGAGTGAAACAAAAAACGGCGCGTTTAGCGCCGTTTTCTCAGAAATTAGTCCCTAGCCGTCATCAAACTCATCATGCACCTTGCCCCCATCCGCCATTTGAATGGCCAGGACCTTATCGACGCGCAAACCGTCCATATCGACGATTTCCATCAGCCAGTTGTCGACGGTGACCTTGTCGCCAGTGCTTGGCACTTTGCCCATGATCTGCATGATCATGCCGTTTAAGGTTTCGTATTCGCCCTCGTCCGGCAGGTGTTCCAGTTGCAGGCAGTCTTTCAGGTCCACAACGGGCAATAGGCCGTCGAGCAGGTAGGAGCCATCGTCGCGGGTGACTATATAGGAGTCGGTGCTGTCTTCCGAATAGAACTCGCCGGTCAGCGCTTCCAGCAGGTCCTGTAGAGTAATCAAGCCTTTCAGGTCGCCGTACTCGTCTACCACAAACGCCATCTGGGTGCTGGAGTTGCGGAAATAATTCAGCAGCTCCATACCCGTCAGTGTTTCCAAAACGAAATGTGCCGGTTTGGCCAGGCTCGCCAGGTCGACTTGGTTGCCTTTGATGGACAGGGCCAATAATTCCTTAGCGTTGATCACCCCGAGGATGTTGTCCATCTGTCGGTCGCAAATGGGGAAGCGGGAGTGAGGCGAGTCCATCACCCGCTGGTAGTTCTCCTCCAGCGGTACGGTGATATCGAGATAGATAATGTCGCTGCGCGGCACCATCAGAGAGGCAATGGATCGCTCGTCCAGGCGTAGTACGTTTTTCACCAGCGTGTGTTCGTGCTGCTCGATCACGCCCGAGGTGGAGCCTTCGGCGAGAATGGCCTGGATGTCCTCTTGCGTCACTGTCTGCCCCGCCACGCGGTCCAGGCGGAAAATCCGCATTAACCAATGGGTTGAGCTGGACAGCATCATCACGAAAGGTTTGGTGATCTGCGCCAAAACCGCCATTGGCCGCGCGACCACACAGGCGATGATTTCAGCCGAAACTTGGCCGATGCGCTTGGGTACCAGCTCGCCGACGACTATGGACACATAGGTCACCACAATAACCACGAGAGCGGTGGAGGTGATAGACGCTGCCTCGGGAGTCATCCCCTGGTTTTGCAGCCACACCGCGAATGGTCCTGCGAGAACGGATTCACCAAAGATACCGTTGAGTAGGCCAATAGACGTGATGCCGATCTGCACAGTGGAGAGAAACTGAGTGGGGTCTTCCGCCAGTTTCAAGGCGGCCCTGGCGCCGCGGTTGCCTTTGTGGGCCAGGGTTTCCAAGCGAGATTTTCTTGCAGTGACGATCGCGATCTCTGACATGGCAAACACGCCATTGAGCAGGATCAGGCCGATCAGGATTAAAACTTCCATAGAGGTCAGAATGTACCTTTGGCTGCGGGCCGGGCCCGATAGAGCCGCGTGATCTTAACCCAATATGCGTTCGCCGAGTATGTCATGAATGTGAATGGCGCCGGCTTTGCCACAGCGTGAACACCACGTACACCACAACCAACGGCCCTAATCCATAGACAATGCCGGACTGAAGAGTTGGCAAATAAGGTTGGGACAAAGCGACAGCTATCAAGTACCACACGTAGGCGATGTAAAGAGTCAGGAACAAAGCGCCATCCCAGCGGGAAAGAGTCGCTCCGGCAAAGAACAGCGGCGCGCACAGGATAGCGACACCCAGCATGACCGGGATATCGAACTGCGCCATTTGCTCTCCTGCCAGCAGCGGAGCAGGCGACACAAGTCCGGAAATGCCCAGGACGCACAGAATGTTGAATACATTGCTTCCCACCACATTGCCAACTGCAATATCCCGCTCGCCGCGAATGGTGGCGACCACTGACGTTACTACTTCCGGCAGAGATGTGCCCGCCGCAACTATCGTCAAGCCGATCACCGCTTCATTTACACCGAACAAGGTGGCGATCTCTACCGCGCTTTGTACCAGCCAACGGGCGCCAAGCACCAACAATGCCAGACCAGCGACAACGAAGAGTAGGTTTTGCCAAGCGGGAGTTTTGGCGCTCAGGATTTCCTCGACTTCCCCTTCAGCGCTGTCCAGATCCGCTCCGTTCTTGCGCCCTTGATAAAACAGGAATCCTGTGTAGGCGACCAAACCTAAAAACAGAATCAGTGCTTCCCAACGTTTTAAATCACCATTCAAGGTCATAACGGCGAGCACAATCGATACGCCGATCATCAAAGGCACATCCTGGCGGATAAGCTGACGGGAGATGACCAATGGATAAATGACGGAGGAGAGTCCGAGAATGACCAGGATATTGAAGATATTGCTGCCTACGGCATTGGCGATGGCGAGCTCGGCTTGTCCCGCGTAGGCGGCTTTAACACTGACGGCCAACTCCGGCGCACTGGTGCCGAAAGCGACTACGGTAAGGCCGATCACCAGTGCGGGCACGCCAAATGTTCCAGCAAGACGTGCGGCGCCGCGTACCAGCATATCCGCGCCGAATACCAGCAACACCAATCCCGCAATCAAAAGTATCCAAGTCATAAATCACTCCGGAAAAAATTTGCCATAGCCTACAGAGGAACGGGGGCAGTTGGAATCCAAGAGATGCCGCAATGCGGCAAGTGGCTCATGATGCACAGAGGCGTTGTGGTGTTTACCCGGCGCAGCATAAAGGTGAGCCGCTAGAATCCATTGAGGGAATAGGAGTAAAATGCGCGGCAATATCCGACCAAAACGCTTGGTTTTTCTTCCAAATTCAGCTCCGAGGTGAATGTGACCATGGATATCATGGAAACCATCAAACAACAGATCGAACAAAACCCCGTCATCCTCTACATGAAAGGCTCCCCGGACGCTCCTCAATGCGGTTTCTCCATGCGCGCTTCCCAGGCCCTGATGGCATGCGGTCGACGCTTTGCTTATGTGGATGTGCTGGCCAATCCCGAAATTCGCGCCAACCTGCCCAAGTACGCTAACTGGCCCACTTTCCCGCAGCTGTGGGTAAAAGGCGAGTTGGTCGGCGGCTGCGACATAGTCACCGAAATGCACGAAAAGGGTGAACTCAAAGCACTGATTGAGAGCGCGGTTCCGGCTGACGGCAAATAAAACGCTGCAAAAAAATATTTATGGAACGGGCGCTACGGCGCCCGTTTTCATTTCCGCGATGTGAAGTCTGAGGCAAAAAGCCGGAGCTGATTTGGCGTATGATCGGAGGCTACTTTGCGCATCATCAGATGAATGCACTGCGGGGGCAAACCATGGAATTGGCTGCAAGTCAGTTATACGCCGACAAGGCCTGGGTCGAAGTGGGAATGGAGCTGACGTCGGCGGAAAAAAAACAGCTGCTCGAAGCCGCACTGGAATACGCCGAGTCCTTTGCAATCGACGATCTGAAATGCTCTCTCGAAAACACTTCCTCCGGCGGTCTGTTTCGCTGGGGCGGCAACAAAGCTCTGGTACTGAGCTGTCCTTTAGGTAAATACAAATTCTCCGGCATCATCACTCTCTACAACGGCAAAAGCGCCTGCGTTATCAGCAGCTACAAGCTGCTGCTGGGTGATGACATCTTTTCTGTGAACCAGTCTGCCGAGGTGCGCCGGCGCGCCTTGGTCGACCGGCTGCGCAATCCAGAACTGATCGATTGTTTTTTTATGCTGGATAAGACGACAGATCTGGTGGCGGAGTTTTTGCAGAAATCCAGCCGATACATCACGAGCGCGACAGAAGCGTAAGCGCACCCGAAGCCTAGGAGGATCTATGCATGGTGTGTTGATCGATCTGGACGGAGTTATCTATCAAAACGACTCCCTGATTGCAGGTGCCGACCGCAGCGTGCGGTGGTTGCAGCACAATTCGATTCCCCATCTCTTTGTTACTAACACCACTTCCAAACCCCGAGCAGCGCTGGTCGAAAAGCTGAATTCCATGGGATTGGGTATTACCCCCGATTCCCTTCTGACTCCCCCAAGTGCAGCGGTTGCCTATCTGAAACAGAAGGGTCTCAAGAGCATCGCCCTGTTTGCCCCATCTGCTACTTGCAGCGATTTTGCCGATGTGTCGGAGAGCGCCGCGCCGGAGGCGGTGGTCATCGGCGATCTGGCGGAGGAGTGGAGCTTTGACACTCTCAACCGCGCTTTCAATCTTTTGATCAATAATCCCCAAGCCGAGTTGATTGCCCTGGGCATGAGTCGCTACTACCGATCCGGGGACATGTTAAAGCTGGACGTAGGACCTTTTGCCGCAGCTTTGGCATTCGCTACCGAAAAAGAACCTGTTGTTATGGGTAAACCCTCGCCGGCATTTTTCCAGCAGGCGGCGGATTTATTGGGGCTGAAACCGGTGGATCTCTGCATGATCGGCGATGACATCAAAGCCGATGTCACCGGTGCGCAGGTGTGCGGCATCAAAGGGGCGCTGGTAAAAACCGGCAAATTCCGGCCCGAGGACTTGGTGCGTGGCAGACCGGATATAGTGTTGGATTCGTTCGCCGATCTGCCGGATGCATGGGAGCGTTTTCAGGCTTCCGATAGCTGATCAGCTTCTAGACTGATGTCGACACCAAGCGCATTGGCTATGGCTTCGAGCTGGTCGGTGAGTTGATCCAGGTCGGTACTCGCCGGCACATGCAACACACCTTCGGCCTCAAACAAAGGCTCGCCGCTGTAGGGCATGCTGGAGCAGTTGGTGTTGAGGTCGGCGATATTGATGTTGTACTGCGTCAGGGCCTGGGTGATTTCCAACACGATGCCCGGGCGATCCGGCCCGATTGCGGTAAATGTGGCAGTGCGTCCACGTTCGCCAGCGGTGATGGTTTGCAGCTCCTCCACCAGCACACGAATGCCCTGATTGGCCAATTGTTGCAATGATGTTTGCAAGCCAGCCAGGTTGGCTTCAGCCACAGTAACGCGGATAACGCCGGCAAACTTGCCCGCCAATTGTGTCAAACGACTTTCCTGCCAATTGCCATTATTGCGCGCGACGATTTCGGCTATGCCCTTGATAACGCCGGGCCGGTCGTCGCTGAGAACAGAAAGAATCAGGTGCTTATCCATACAAAGTCTCCTCGCACGGCGGTCTTGGAATTTTTATTGGTGATACTCGCGAGTATAGGTGAACAACGCGTGCAACTGTGGGATCTGACCAACATTCACAAGCCGGCGCGAATCCGCTAAGGTCACCGGCTTTTTGCGAGGCCGACATGATCATCCCACCCCAAAGCCTGTCTCCCGAGGCGCTGCAGGGAGTTTTGGAAGAATTTATCAGTCGGGACGGCACTGATTACGGCGCAGTGGAATTGAGTCTGGAAGAAAAAGTCGAACGCTTAAAGCCCCAAGTGCTGCGTGGAGATGTGCTGATCGTGTTCGACGAAGTGCAGGAGAGGGTCACCCTGGTGACCAAGGAGGAATGGCGTGGGCAAAACTGAACCCGCTGTTTTGCTAGACAGTCCTGCCAAGCCCTTTGCCCGGTTGCTTTTGGCTCACGGCGCGGGCGCGCCTATGGACAGCCCGTTTATGAATGATGTGGCTGCCGCCTTGGCGCAGGAGGGTGTGGAGGTTGTTCGCTTTGAATTTCCCTATATGGCGGAGCGGCGAATAGCGGGAAAACGACGACCGCCGGATCGCACCGAAAAATTGCTGGCGACTTGGGATGAATTCATTCAGCGTTACAGCAAAAAAAGCAGATTGCCGCTGTGGATCGGCGGAAAATCCATGGGCGGGCGCATGGCAACTTTGTGGGCAGCGCAACTGCAGGATCATTCCGTTAAGGGTGTAATTTGTCTCGGGTATCCATTCCATCCGCCAGGAAAACCGGCGCAATTGCGTATCGAACATTTACCGCAGATTAAAATTCCCGTGTTGATGGTTCAGGGTGAGCGCGACAGTCTTGGCTCTCGCGAGGAAGTGGGAACCTACAAAAATTTGGGTAAATCCGTATCCATAAAATGGATGGCTACGGCAAATCATGATTTAAAGCCACTGCGCAGTTCTGGTCTGTCGCACGCGGAGAGTATTGTGACCATCGCTCGCTGGAGTGCGGAATATATTCGCGGAAAGCAAATTTGAAAATTGTAAAGGTCGATAAATGACAGAAAGCTCCTATCAAATAACGCGGCAGCTCGATGCCACAGGTCTCACCTGTCCGGAACCCGTTATGTTGTTACATAAATTAATGCGCGAAGTTGCCGCTGGCGATTGTGTGGAAGTGCGCGCGACCGATCCGTCGACACAAAGAGATATTCCAAAATTTTGCCAATTTTTAAATCACGCTTTATTACATCAGGAAGTGGTTGGAGATTTATTTATTTTTCATTTGCGCAAGGGCGGTTGACAGTATTTTGAAGATTTTTGGCGGAGAGGGACTTCGTCCCTTGGTGAGAAAAATCGGCGAGCTTTGAAAATCCGGTATTTGTTGGATACCGGAGGTATTTCATTCAATATCAGCGATAAGAATCTTCCACTAGCAGGCTGATGGCAGCCAGAGCTTCCGGATCGCGGGATTTAATTTTGTTGGCTATGTGATGCTGAAAAAAGTAGCGGAAATGCGGGTCCGACTGAGCGGCGTAAAGGCATTCATCGCCAGGCAGAACCGGTGTGCTTTCCACTTTGTCTTCATTGATCAACATGCCGGAAATGGTGCCATCATGGTGTAAACGCCAGCTGACAACTTCCTGCAAAATCAAACTTTTGTGATCTGCGCCGGACAAAACCGCATGGGTCCCAATCGTATCCGGAATTTCCTGCACTATGTCCTGCGGATTTTCGCATTCATAGTCGTAATATTCCGCAGCAGTTTCCAGTTCTACGACTTTGTGTATCGGCGCTTCAAAAAATATTTCGTCAATACCTGAGTCGTAATAACCTTCCCACTGACCATTGAGAGGATCGCGAATTTCGGTGCAGGGAATTATGTCGTTGAGCCAGGGAACCAGACCCACAACTTCGCCGTTCGCGCGCAGTCCCCAGGCAAGAATTTTTAAGCTGAATAACTTATCCGAACTGGCTTCGTTCGAATAAAGCATTTCAAGACCGTCAAGTTCAGGGGAAAGTCGGATGAAGCGGGTATCCTTGAGGGGGAGGTAAGGCTTCCCGGTAAAGAGATCGATCACATTGTCGAGCTTGTGACCGGAGTTCGAGGTCTTCATAATACTACCTCCGCGCTAGGGGCTTGTCTGCTCAGATGAGCGGGTTAGCCTAAGCGACAGACCGCAAATTCATGTCGCCTACGTATAAACAGTATATGCAGAATACCAATAACTCAACACTTGGCCGTAAGAATTTTTAACTGTTGCGCTTCTTGTGCTTCCGGCAGCATGTGATCAACGTTTTTGATATAAGCATTTTCATTTTCAAATCTAATACATCACCTCTTTAGTTCAGCATTATTCATTCCATGCACCACGCATCAGACCTGATTAACCTCTTTGAGCGTTGCTTCACTGCAGAATTCCATACTGTTCTGGAAGGTGGTGCTGACGAACCCTTTTATCAACCGGGAACCACCGAAACACCTAGTCGCATCATTTTTACGCGCGACTACTTTGCCAGTGCCTTACATGAGGTCGCCCACTGGTGTGTTGCAGGCGAAGAGCGGCGCAAGTTGCCGGATTACGGTTATTGGTACGCACCTGATGGCCGCAGTCCCGAGCAGCAGGCGGAATTTGAGCGGGTGGAGATCAAGCCGCAGGCGTTGGAATGGCTCTTCAGTAAGGCCTGTGGGGCGCCATTCCGCGTAAGTGCGGATAATTTGAATTCCGGTTTGGGAGCGAGTGCAGAATTCAAAAGCAACATAGCCGCACAGGCGCGCCTGTATTGCACCGCGCTGCCCTATAGGCCAGCCCGTTTTGTTGCAACCCTGAGCGATTTTTACGGTACCGGGAATGTTTTGCAGCCGGAACTCTATAGCGTTGCAGAGCTGCGATAGCTCATCTGCATCTTCGCATTTCTGACATTCGATTGTTATTGATACAACGGGATGGCGTTTGGCATCATCCGGTTCTTTTTAACAGACCCCTCCGGTTCCTACCTTTAAAAGGCTTCTCAATGAAAATCGTCGCGGACGAAAACATCCCTTACGTAACCGAGTTTTTTGCCCCCTTTGGTGAGGTAGTGACAGCGCCGGGCCGCCACTTGTCGGCCGATCAGGTGCGCGACGCCGATATTCTGCTGGTCCGTTCGGTTACCAAGGTGGGAGAAGCGTTGCTGTCCAGCAGCAAAGTGCGTTTTGTCGGCACCTGCACCATTGGCGTGGACCATCTCGATACCGAATACCTGCGCCGCAATCACATTACCTTTGCCAGTGCGCCCGGGTGTAACGCCGGTGGGGTGGTCCAATATGTATTGACCGCCCTGGCGGAGCTGGCGGCCAACTGGCGGCAGAAGCGCGTCGGGGTGATTGGTCACGGCAATGTCGGCGGGCGGCTCTGCCGGGCGCTGCAGGCATTGCAGGTGAATTATCTGGCCTATGATCCGTTTGTATCGCCTCTCGATAACCCGCGCTCCTGTGCCATAGAGCAGGCGTTGGACTGCGATATCGTCTGCATGCATACCCCTTACACCACGGCTGGCCCCCATCCAACCCACCATATGATCGGCATCAAGCAGCTGCGCTATATGCGCCCTGGGGCCATTTTGATCAACGCTGGCCGGGGCGGCGCTATTGATAACCGGGCATTGCTGGCTCATCTGCAGCGCGACGCCGATCTGCGCGTGGTGCTGGATGTGTGGGAGAACGAGCCGGAGGTCAATCTGGCGCTGCTGGAAATGGTCGCTTTCGGCACGCCGCATATCGCGGGTTACAGCTACGAAGGCAAGCTCAACGGCTCGGCCATGATTCATGAGGCGCTGACACGTTTCCTCGGCAAGAACGAAGCGGAGATGGCAGAGCATCGAAATGCCCTGCTCGCCAAGCTGATGGGCCCGCCGCAGGACTTGGCCGCCGGCGAGCTCAATCAGGCGATTCGCTCGACCTACGATATAGCTGCCGACGACCGGCGCATGCGCGAAGCACTGCTCAATGCTCCGGCAGGGGAGATCGGCCTTGCCTTTGACCGCTTGCGCAAAACCTACCCTGAGCGGCGTGAATTCAGCCATTTCCAAGTTCAGGCCGAGCCTGAAGTGCTGGTCGAATTAAAGGCACTAGGGTTCAAACATGGCTGAGGCGGTACGGCAATTTCGGCTCGGGTTTGTGGTGAACCCCTTGGCCGGGGTCGGCGGGCCTGCGGCCAACAAAGGTAGCGACGACTCCCGCATCCAAGCCATGGCGCGTGCGGGCGATTTGCCTCTGTCCGCACCGCGCCGCGCGCGCACCTTTATCGAACATCTACAGATTCCGCCAGACTGCCGTTTCACTTTGGTTACGGTTGCCGGCCTGATGGGTGCGGAGATAGTGGCGGGAATGCCCTGGGACGTGGAGTTGGTCGACTTTACCCCTGCAGAACAGACCACGGCGCAGGATACTCAAGGAGCCGTGCAGGCACTTGTGGCCGCGCAGGTGGATTTGTTGGTATTTGTCGGTGGCGACGGCACCGCCCGCGACGTTTGTGCCGTTATACCGCCGCGCCAGCCAGCGCTCGGAGTCCCGGCAGGGGTCAAGATGCACAGCGGTGTCTACGCCATCAACCCGCAGATGGCGGCGGAGCTGGTTTCGCTGTTGCTGCGCGGTGAGCTGGTCAATCTCGCCATGCGCGAGGTGCGCGATATAGATGAAGATGCATTCCGTCGCGGCGTGGTGAAAAGCCGCCACTTTGGCGAGCTGCTCACGCCGGAAGAAGGGCGCTTTGTCCAACACGTCAAACAAGGCGGGCTCGAAGTGGAAGATCTGGTGCTGCTGGATATAGCCGAGCAGCTCCGCTCCGAGGTGGAAGAAGACAATACCCTGGTGATCTGGGGGCCCGGTTCCACCACCCTTAACGCGATGCGCAATCTCAATATGGAAGGCACCTTGTTGGGGGTGGATGTATCTCTTAACGGAGAGGTGGTCGCACGCGATGCCGATGCCAAAACGGTGCTCGATCATCTACAGCATCATGACGGTCCTGTTTTGCTCATAGTCACTGCGATTGGTGGGCAAGGGCATATTATCGGGCGGGGTAATCAGCAGTTATCACCGGAATTATTGCGAAGGGTAGGACGCGACAATCTGCGCGTTATCGCCACCAAAACCAAACTCAAAACATTGGCGGGAAGACCGCTGGAAATTGACAGCGGCGATGCCGAAATCGATCGCACGTGGCAGGGTTATATTCCGGTGATTACCGGATATGAAGATACGGTTTTATATCCGCTTGGGTTGCACGCTTCTGAAATTTCTGCGGAGCAACAACCATGACCGTTCACACCGGCAGTTGTCATTGCGGCGCTATCGCCATCGAAGTCGACGCACCTGCGGAAATCGAAGTGCATGAATGCAATTGTTCCATGTGTGAGCGCACGGGTTTTTTGCATTTGATCGTACCGAAACAAAATTTTCGCCTGCTGCGCGGCCAGGAATTTATTACTACTTACACATTTAATACGCGCGTCGCGCAGCATTATTTTTGTAAGGTTTGTGGTTGCAAACCGTTTTATATTCCGCGCTCAAATCCCGATGGTTTTAGCGTTAATGTGCGTTGCCTGGATAAAAAATTCATCGAGAAAATGACGATCATTCCTTTTGATGGACAAAATTGGGAAGCACACGCTGCGGCGCTCGCGGATTTATCGCGCGCATAATGAGTAGTTGTACTTATTGAAAAACGCCGAACTTCTGCCCATTTACTGCCGTTCCTGCAACGAAGCCTTGTTTGTTTTGTCTTTGTTGTTTTCAAGCTGTGCAACACGCACAGCGTCACCGAAAGACTGAGGAATGCAGTAGATGTCCAACACTACAAATGTCGATTTTTCCAGCCGCGAAACTTTGCCCCTGGTCGATCCGCAATTTACCCGCCGCTGGTCACCGCGGGCGATGCAGAAGGGAGTAATTCCTGCGGCTGATCTGGCAGCCATTATCGAAGCTGCCCGCTGGTCTCCTTCTGCCTACAACGACCAGCCCTGGCAAATTTACACATCGACAGAGCAAACGTTTGAAGAATTTTTGCGGCTGCTGGTGCCGTTCAACCAGAGCTGGGCGGCAAACGCGTCCGTTCTGGGATTTGTCGTCAGTCGCCAGCATTTCCGCCACAACGGCAAGCTCAACGTTCACGCCGATTTTGACGCTGGGGCGGCCTGGATGGCGCTGTCTCTGCAAGCTCACCAGCTCGGTTATGCGGTCCACGGAATGGCCGGGGTTGAGTTCGACGCGGCTCAGGAATATCTCAAGCTCGACAAGGAAAAATTCCGCGTGATTTGCGCATTTGCCCTCGGTTTGCAAGGCGATCCGGCGCAACTGGCGCCCGAGCTGCGCGAGCGAGAAAAACCCAGCACCCGGGTTCCTTTGAGCGAGGTATGGGTTCAGGTCGGGAAGTAAGCTTCCGCTGATTTGACCAGGCGTTTCGTCTGCGCCTGGTGTAAGATCGCCCGCAATTCACGGTTTTAGCGGGAAATATATGACGGTGGAGATACCGGGCTACCGAATCGTTCGAGTACTGGGTAAAGGCGGCATGGCGACTGTATATCTCGCCGTGCAGCAGATATTCGAACGCCAGGTGGCCCTCAAAGTCATGTCCACCTCCATGGCCGAAGACCCGAGCTTCGGCCAGCGCTTTCTGCGCGAAGCGCGCATTGTCAGTCAGCTCGTCCACCCCAACATCATCACCGTCTACGACGTCGGCGTGCACGACAACGCTTATTACCTGTCCATGGAGTACATCGACGGGCCTGATCTCAAACAGGCGCGCGAGCAGCTCTCTTTATCGCAGAAGCATCAGATCATCCTGGATATTGCTAAGGCGCTGGATTTTGCTGGCAAGAAAGGTTACGTCCACCGGGACATCAAACCGGAAAATATCCTGTTAAGACGTGACAGTTTCAGCGCCGTGTTGATGGATTTCGGCATTGCCCGCACAGAGGAAGGCGATTTGACTGTCACCCAGGCCGGGGTGGCGCTCGGCACACCGCACTATATGAGCCCGGAACAGGCCAAAGGGCAGGCGGTGGATCACCGTTCCGATCTCTACAGCCTGGGGGTGGTGTTTTACTACCTGCTGACCGGGTCGGTGCCCTATCACGCCGATTCCGCTGTGGCCATCGGCATCAAGCACATCACTGAGCCTGTTCCCACCCTGCCACCCGCGCTTCAACCATTCCAAAAATTCATTGATCGCCTGATGGCCAAATTGCCGCAAGACCGATATCAGACGGCAGCGGAGTTGATTGTTGATCTGCAGGCGTTGAACCTGGCCGCGGCGGAAAAACATTACAAGACCTATGAACAGGAAGTGGTTCAACAGAGCGACCCGGACGCGCAAACCCTGATTTACAGTGATATACCCGATACACCACTGCCGGGGTCGACAACCCAGACCACTCGCATGTCCCGGGTGAAGGACTTGTTCTGGCAGTACAAAGTGATGGCGATTGCAACGGCGGCGGTGTTGTTTGCGGCTTTTGTCATTATCAATCGCCCTTTTGAAAGCGATTTGTCCGCCGCTCCAGCCAAACCAAAAACGGCAGTTGCACCTGCTGATGCCACAACGAGCAAAACCAGCGCTAGCAAAATAACCAAAGCCAAACCAGAACCGGTCGAAGACGTAGAGCCAGAACCGGATGCCCCCGATGCCCCCGCATATGCCGGCGGCCCGGTGATTGAGATTCGTCTGCGAGATTTGGGCGAACCCGTCTACCGCAAAGCAGAAGAGCCAAGTGCGCAAAACAAGCCTGAGGAATTGCTGCGTCGCTTTCAAAGCCGTTTGCGCGAAGTCACCGGGCGCTCGCAGGTGCGCGAGTTGACCTTGAATGAACGGGTGGCGGAGTTGCGCAAAGATTTGCAGCGCGACCCGCGTGATTCATCGGCGCAAACGCGTCTGGCAGAACTGGCTTATCAGTATTTCAAAAAGGCCCAGCAATTCTTTAACGAAGGCAATTTCGCCTCGGCGCAAAATGCTTTGGATAAAGGAAAAACCTTATTTCCGGAATATCGCGCCTTGCACAACGACTTGGCGAACCGTTTGAAAAATCGCAGTCGTTTGGAGCGGCTGCTGGCGCAAGCGAAAGTGCGGTTGGATGAAGGCCGATTGGTATCGCCGTGGCACAATAACGCGTTGTACTACTATCGCAGTGCGCTCAAAGTCGACTCGCAACTGGCAGTGGCGCAGCGCGGAATTCGCGATGTCGAGCGCGCGTTGATGCAGCAGGCGCGCGCGAAACTCGCTGTGGGTGATTTGAAAGAAGCGGGCAATCTCGCCAAAGAGGCGCTTGAAATTCGCCCTGATAACGAAGAAGCCAAAAGTTTTTTGCTAAAGCTAGAACAGCGCCGCAGCGGCGCGCCAGAGGTCGCCAAACTTGAGGTTGTCAAACCTGAGATTGTTGAACCCGCGCCGCGCGACACTGCGCGTTCGGTCAGTTTGCGCGAAGGTGTGCCGCTGGACGCAGTGACGACCAAAGGCCCGCGTATCGACCAATTGCGCGTGGACGGCAAGCTCCTCTCTGGCATAAATGCCCGCCAGATTCAGAGCATCCCTAATCAGCGCACTCTGTTTATCTCCTTTGAATACGACGACTTCCCCAGTGGCAAATCCTCTTTGCGCGCCATATTGCTGAAAGGTGGAAAGCCCGTGGCCGATGTGCCGGTGACCGTGGTGGAAAAGAAAGGATTGCACCGGTTTCGTATCGAACAGGCGCGTGAATCCTTTGCGTCCGGCGAATACGAATTGCGTTTGACGTTTGATGGCGCGGTACTGATCTCGGTGAATTTTTTGCTTGAGTAAATTTTGAGCGGAATCGGCCGCATCTTCGGCTTACTGGCTGGAGAGGCGGGGGCTAGCGTGATAGGATTGCGCGGTTTTCCGCTCGCATGGAATGTCACACAGACGAATATTGCAGGGACCTATGGATATCATCGTTCGTACAACTGGTGGCAAGCATTACCGCCTTATCCGCCACGACACCCCAACCCGTCTTCCCGCGCACAGTGCCAATCAGAGTCCGGAGCAGCTCAGACGCATTCTCGCTGGCGCTGAACCCTTAAAACCTTCCACTTGGCCTGCACTGTGGCAAAGAATCCGCCCCTTAAACAGCACCACGCCTGGCACTACCGCCGAGATCATCAATGCGCTGCAGGATATGATCAACCGCCGCTTGTTACACCTGGAGCCTACGGAAGTCGCGCAACGCGGACATAACCGCGGTGCCAGTGGCGGTTCCGGTGGTGGCAGCAGCAGTCAAGGCGCCACTTTGGGGGAGTTGCCTCCAGTCAAATCCGCTGATGCGGTACCTGCAACGCCTGCAGATAAAGCGTTTGATGATGAAACTGCAGCGTCGTCTGATGCCCCATCTGCGGGCAACGATGTGTCGGTCAGGAAGTGTGAGACTGCTGGTGAACCTATCAGCATGATCTCCGGTGAGGAACTGCTGCAGCTGACGGACTGTGCATTGCCGGGCCCGGTACCTTTTGTTTGGACGCGTACCTATCGCAGCTCGCATGCCCGCGATATCGGCTTGGGGTGTGGTTGGACATTTACCGGATGCGAACGTCTTGAGCTAAATGCACGCGAGGTCCTCTATCACGACAGCGATGGTCGTACGGTGTCGTTCCAGATGCCGCGAGTCCACCAGCGCAGCCGCTATATTCCCGAAGGACTGATTCTCGACCGCATTTCCGACGATGCCTTTTTATTGCGTCAGGAGGGATATCCACACCGGCTGTTTACGCGCTACGGCACCTCCGCCTTTTTGCGCCTTACCCAATTGCGCCATCCGGCCTATAACCCTGCCAGCAATATTTTGGGGGTGAAAAAAGCCGAAACCGGATATGTCATTAACTTTTATTACAACGAACACAACCAGCTCACTCAATTGCAGGGCAATTGGGGCAAGGGTTTGTTGTTACGCCGCGGCAATGATGGGCGCATTGCACGCATTGAATTGCAAGACCGTGCCAGCGGTGCGCGCAAAACACTGGCGGAATACGACTACGACACTAATGGCGATTTAATCGCGCAACGCAATGCCAAAGGCGTCGGTGAAAAATACGAATACCGCAATCATTTAATTCAAAAACGCACGCTGGTTACCGGCTTTAATTTTTATTTTGAGTGGGATGGCGAAGACAGCAGTGCTCGTTGTATCCATCAGTGGGGTGACCGCGGCATTTACGATTACCGCTTTGAATGGCAACCCGATCAACAACGCAGCAAAGCCATCGACAGTCGCGGCAAAATTCGCGAATACCAATACAACGAATACGGCCAGATCGTTTCGGAATTGGATTGCGAAGGCGGCTTGCATCAATACGCCTACGAACGTGGCCGCAAGCGCAGTTATACCGATCCGGAAGGCAATACCACTGAATATTTTTACGATCGTCACAACAATCCAGTGGGTTATAGAGACCCGCTTGGCAACCGTGTTGTTTTAGGTTGGTTTAACGGCAAGCTCACCAGCGTTATCGATAAAGATAAAAGTCAGTGGCGCCGTCAATACGACAGCAAAGGTCAGCTGGTTGCGCTGGTCGATCCTTTCGCGCAAATCACTCGTTACGCTTATAACGACAATGGCTTGCTTGCCAGTGTCACGGACCCTATGCAACGCGTGACGCGTTACCAATGGTCCGACAGCGGTGAGTTACAAAAAATCATTGATCCTGAGGGCCATCAACGTGTTCTCACCTACGATGATTGGGGACAACTGAGCACCGCGGAAATTATTTTTGCCGATGGTCAAAGTGGCGGCGTTGCGCAATTCTTTTACACGCCAACCGGAAAAATCGAAAAAGTGGTGGCGCCCAATGGCGATGCCACCACTTATACCTATAACGACAACGACCAGCTGATTCGCTACAGCGATCCACAAGGCCGTACCACTGAATTTAAATACGATGGTTTAAGCCAGGTTGTCGAACGCATCGACCCCGAAGGCAATCGCCTTAAATACGAATACGACAGCGAGCGCAATCTCACGGCGCTGATCAATGAAAAAGGCGAAAAATATCAGTTTTTCTACGATGGCAACGAACGCTTAATCAAAGAGATCGGCTTTGATGGTCGCGTACAACATTACAAATACGACAAGGCCGGTAAATTAATTAAACATCTTGACGCCGGCGATGTGATGACGGAATTCGAGCGCGATGCGCTTGGACAATTGCTCAAACGCACCAGCCGTTCGATTCTCAAACCTTCGATCGAGCCGGAAATTACCCGCTTTAATTACGACGCCAAAGGCCGGTTGCTGGAAAGCTATAACGCCCATCAATTTGTATCGTTCAGCTATAACGCCTTCGGCAATCTCACCAAAGAACACCACAGCGATTTAAATGCCCAGCGCCAGCGCATCAGCGCGTCCATGGTGGATATCGGCTTTAGTAATGTTTGGCCGGGTAAACGCAGTGGTCTTCAATTGCCGGATGGGCAGCGCATTGATTATGGCTTTGATTTTCATAATCGGCTGAGCCACATCGCCTTCAATGGCAACGTAATTACGCAAATCGAGCGGGATTTTCTTGGACGGGAAGTTAAACGCACTCAGGGCGATTTAGTTACCTTTGCGGAATATGATCCTGCCGGTCGTTTGCAAAAACAAACCAGTTTTAATCAAAAACAAAAAATCGCAGGTCCCATCCAGCGCGAATACGGCTACGACAATTTCGGCAATTTAAATCGCCTCGCCGATGGCCCGGAAGAAACGCGTTATGTCTACGACCTGCTTGATCGCCTAAAAAAAGCGGAAGGCAGTATTCCGGAAACATTCGCCTTTGACCCAGCCGGTAATTTGCTGGCGGCAGGTGAGGGCAGTGATGCCAACAGCAGCGTCAAAGGTAATCGCCTTTATATGCAAGGCGACCGCAAATTCACCTACGATGCACGCGGTAATCTAATTCAGGAAAATCGTGGTAAAGACGGCAAAATCGTTACCACCTACGAATACAACCTGAACAACCAGTTGGTCAAAGTCACCAAAAACGGCCAAACCACCTCCTACACCTACGACCCGCTCGGCCGCCGAATCAGCAAAACCGACGCCTTCGGCACCACCCGTTATTTATGGGCGGGCGACCAAATGGTGCAGGAACAGCGCAACAACATCAAAAAAACCTACATCTACGAACCCGAAAGCTTCAAACCCGTCGCCCAAATCACCGACGGCAAGACCTACCACTACCACCTCGACCACCTGGGCACCCCAAGGGAACTCACGGATGACCAAGGCAAAGTCGTCTGGAAAGTCCGCTACAAAACCTACGGTAACGTGGCGGTAAAAGAAGTCGAGGAAGTGGAAAACAACCTCCGCTTCCAGGGCCAGTATTTTGATGAAGAGACGGGGCTGCACTACAATCGGTTTCGCTATTACAACCCGAATACCGGGCAGTTTATTACGCAGGATCCGATTGGGTTGCTGGGTGGGGTTAATAATTACCAATATGCGCCGAATCCGGTGGGGTGGGTGGATCCGTTTGGGTTGAGTTCTAAGGAAGAAAGCTGTGGTATTGCGACAATCTATAAAATAGGAAGTGGTAGGGAAATGCATTTCGCTATCAAAATTGAAACACTGGCGGGAACAAAAAGATCAACTCATCAGCTGGGAATGCAGGGAACAAAAACACTTGTAGACGAGTTCGACCCTGTTGGTAGGGATGATGTTGAAACTATAAAAATCAAGGTTCCAAATCCGAAGGCTGCCATTGATTATCAAGAGCGGATGCTCAGAACGGCAGACCGCCAATTGGCTGAGGCGAATTATGAGATGGAGCGGCTGACATCACCTGATTATGATGTGGTGACCCAGAGTTGCTTGACTCACGTTTTCGATGTTTTGCGGGTGTCAGGCATTTCGGATGCCCCTTATCATTCAGATCCGAAAGATAATTCAACGAAACGCTTTATGATTGGCCTCAAGCGAAAATCAAAAGAGGATTTCCCCAATGAGCAATGATAGTTACAAAAGAGAGCAGGATTTTTATTCAAAATTCGAGCGAAAGGAGCGGGTGTGTCGACACATACATGGTGCTATAAATTCTGGGAACAAGATGTCCGTTTATCCGCTTTGTATACAGACATATGATGATGGTTATGAAGTTTATTGGTATTGTGATGAATGTATCCAAACTTACGGGATGTCCCCAAGTGGTATATATGTTTGCGATTCAGATGTCGCATCAGAAAACGATGTGTGTGAGTACGGCCAAAATCCTTTCACAAAGTTCCTCATTGAGCAGGAAGGTTGGGAAATAAGTAGAAGCGAATTCCGATTTCTTGAAAATTTATTTAGTGTTGATCGGCCTCTGGAAAGCGGATGTTTGTTGAGAGTACCCTTCACAAAACTATCGGTGATGCCGAAAAGCGATTGACGGAATCCATTAGTCAATGGAAATCAATATTTCATTGGAGCCCGAAAAAAAATCTAATTCTTCTGAGGAGGCTAGAAAAAAATTGCGGCGCGATTGTTCGGTTTGGTCGAAAAAGGCAGTTTGGTTAACGTAAGAAGAAGTCTTGCCCGCTGCCCAATTTGTAATAACTATTGCACATATGCCCCTGAGGGTGCGGGTGCTGCTCGCAGTTTTGCAAAAAGTACTATTGTGGATCGACGGCACAGTCTTGATATCACTATTCCCATTGAATTGATCCATATTTTATCGGGCCATCCCGAGGTGGATGTGGATGAAAATCTGCTAGATTTCTATGGTTGACATGCATTTTCGTTGGGGGTATTGGATGCCGGGTTGGTATTTGTTTGTAAGTGGCGTAAGGGAAAAGCTGTGATTCAAATTCACGCTTGTAATACGACTGGCAAAGACTATATCTGCTCCGATATCCACGGCCATTTTTCCCTGCTCTCAGAGCAGCTTGCTCAAATCAATTTCAACGAACAAATTGATCGTCTCTTTTCCCTCGGTGATTTAATCGACCGGGGCGATGAATCCGGCCAAGCGCTCGAATGGCTGGCCAAACCCTGGTTCTTCGCCATCCAAGGCAATCACGAGCGAATGCTTATCAATGCCTACGAGAGTCGATCCGAATCTCTATGGTTTCAATGGATGATGTGGGGCGGTAGTTGGGCAGAGGATATGGAGCTTGAAGCGCTGGAGCCGTTTTATCTGGCATTCTCGCAACTGCCCCTGGCAATTGAGCTGGCATTGCCGAATGGAAAGTCGGTGGGCCTAGTTCACGCGGAATTACCGGATGTTTGCGATTGGGATGAGGTTAAACAGTTGTTGGCGCACATAGAGCCGGATCAGGTCGAGGCGACGCTGGCGACCAGCGATATGTTGTGGAGTAAAATCCAGCCTTATTTACCACCAGACGAAATTCCGCGAGTCGAGCCGGTGCGTAATATCAATCATGTTTTTCACGGGCATACGATTATGGAAAATTATAGGACTATTGCCAATCGTACTTTTATGGATTTAGGGTCTTACGAGTCTGGCCGGATAGGATTGCTTGATCCAGTTAAATTTCTAAGCGGTCCGTTTTAATTTTCTGTTTTCCTAACTGTGGATTATTTTTCGATATCGTTATTAAAAACAAAAAAAGGCGACCTCATGGTCGCCTTTCGTAATTATTTAATGAGCTCGTTACCTACGCCAAACAATCCGCTTATCTTAAGTGATCTTTAATCGCGTTATACCAAGTCTGCCCAATAAATCGGTAACCCGTGTCGTTGGGATGGAGGTTATCCGTTCCCAGTCCGTTCGAGGGGTAGCCTTGGTATTGGTCTACCAGGATGACATTAAAACCTTGGTTGATGCGCTCCTGCACAACACCGGGAATGATGGCGACGTAGGAATCCGCCCACTGTCTGGCGTAGTCGTTGCGCGGGGTGCTGGTTAAAACCACAAAAAACGGCCAAGCCACCACCTACACCTACGATCCTCTCGGTCGCCGAATTAGCAAAACCGACACCTTCGGCACCACCCGCTACCTGTGGGCCGGCGACCAAATGGTCCAGGAACAACGCAATAACCTAAAAGAGACTTACGTCTTCGAACCCGAAAACTTCAAACCTGTCGCGCAGGTAGTGGACGGAAAAACCTACCACTACCACCTCGACCACCTAGGCACCCCCCGCGAACTCACCGACGACCAAGGCAAAATCGTCTGGAAAGTGCGCTACAAAACCTACGGTAACGTGGCGGTAAAGGAAGTCGAGGAAGTGGAAAACAACCTCCGCTTCCAGGGCCAGTATTTTGATGAAGAGACGGGGCTGCACTACAATCGGTTTCGCTATTACAACCCGAATACCGGGCAGTTTATTACGCAGGATCCGATTGGGTTGTTGGGTGGGGTTAATAATTATCAATATGCGCCTAACCCGGTGGGGTGGGTGGATCCGTTTGGGCTGGCTTGTAAAGAAGGTTATGCGATAGTGCGGCAGCTTGAAAATGGTCGTGCGGAGGAGCATTTAACGGTCGAAGTTATCATTGATGACATAAGCTATGCTACGCATCAAGTTATAACGTCTAACGATAAATCCACTACGTCGATTAGGCGAGCGGGAGGAGTGAATTCCGATGCGATAGATAAAGGTATTGTTGTTCACGAGGCGAGAATCGCATTGCCCAATGCAGAAGCGGCATTTCGCCTCCAAAAGGAGCTAGTGAACGCGGATTTAGGAAAATATGACCTCATTGAAAATAGCTGCTATTCGCATGTTTTCGACGTGTTAGAGGCGGGGGGACACTCGCCAATACAAAGAAGTTGTCAACGCCACTCGAAAACTGACCCACTTTAGGTGCTAAAACGCCAAAGTAAAACTGACCCACCCGGTTAACGAACCTTGATCGCCGGCGGGGTTATGCCGGCGGCTTTTTTGTCTTTAAGTCGATAGCTTTCTCCTGTGATTTGAGTGATGTGGGAGTGATGCAGCAGCCGGTCGAGCAAAGCGGCGGTGAGAGTGGTGTCGTCGGCGAAGGCTTTGGACCATTGTGAGAATGGCAGATTGCTGGTGACGATGACGCTGCCTTTCTCGTAGCGTTTGGCGATGACGTTGAAAAAGAGATTGGCCTCTTCGCGACCAAATGGCAGGTAGCCGATTTCGTCGATGATCAGCAGGCTCGGCGCCAACACCACACGCTTGAGATAGGTTTCCAAGCGGCCTTGAGCTTTAGCTGCTGATAGCTGCAGCATCAAATCCGCAGCGGTGATAAAGCGGATCTTAAAGCCGTTGAGCGTCGCCTGATAACCTAGACTGATGGCCAGATGACTTTTACCGACGCCGCTGGGGCCGAGGAAGACGATGTTTTCCTTGCGCTCGATAAAGCTGAGGTTGAGAAAACCCTGCAACTGCTTTTTTGGGGCGCCGGTGGCGAAGTTGAAATCGTAGTCTTCAAATCGTTTGACGGCCGGCAAGCCGGCGAATTTCAGCAGGGCCGATTGAGTCCTGCCGGTTCGGGCGGAGATTTCGATTTTCAACAAAGCTTCCAGAAAATCCGCCAGGCTCTGGTCTTTGGCCACAGCGTTATCGGCAATGGCCGACCATTCGGTGGCGATGGCGCTGAGCTTCAAATCCTCGCAGGCGAGTCGAATGCGCTCGTATTGGAGGTTCATGCGTGAGCCTCCAACAACTGATCATAAATGGTCAGCGAATGCTGAAGGCTTTCAAACGGAATGACGGACAGATCGGGGCCTTTCGGTTGGATTGGCGGTGCAGAGGGCGACGTTGCGGGCAGTGGCATAAAAGCTTGGCGCTCCTCTTCCAGGCGCACGGCGGGTTTCACTTTGGTGGTGCCATGTTCGCGCTGATGTGCCACTTCCGCGAGCCAGGGGCCTATATGGGCATTGGCTAAATCGGCGGTTAATTCCAGTCCGGCTTGACGTAGAGAAGCTGCCAGGGGCGTGATAAAACTTTCTTTCAGGCACCGATTAAACCGCTCCACTTTACCTTTGGTTTTGGCGCGGTACGGCTGGCACGCCTTGGGCTTGTAGCCATAGTGCTTGGCCTGATTCAGCAACAGGGGGTTCCACTTGTGCTGGCCGTCGCCGTAAGCGTCCCGCTGGATCATGATGCACTTAGCGTTATCGAAGAGGATTTCCCGGGCTACACCGCCGAAGAAACTCAACGCCAGCGATATGCCCTCCAGCCAGTCTTCCTGCCTCTCGGATTCGGTGAAGCGAACAAAGCTGGCGCGACTGTAGCCCAGCGTGGCGACAAACGCTTTGAGCGCATGGCGACCGCGCCGGATGGTGGTGAAATCGACTTGGAGCTGCACGCCGGGAGCGGTTTCAAATCGTGTTACGGCCTCGGTCGACTTTGGCTTCTGCTGGCTGACGTAGGCTCTCACCAGCGTGACACCGCCGCCGTAGCCCTGCGCCTTGATCTCGCGGAACAATACCGCCGCCGGTATCCAGTGCGGCTTGGCGGCGTCGATTCGCTGGAGCAGATAGGGCTTGAAAGGCTCCAGCTTGGTGGGACGCTTGGCCCTGGGTGAATAGCTGGGCATAACGATGGGCTGACGCAGATAGCGCCTGACGGTGTTTTTGGAGAGGCCCAGTTTGCGAGCGATGGCCCGTATGCCAAAGCCCTGTTTATGTAAAACATGAATGTCCACGAATGTCTCCTGAGTAATCATCTACGGCCGCCTGTCTATTCAGTCGGCCGCCATGGTGGCTCAGGTGGGTCACTTTTCGATTGGCATTAGTGGGTCAGTTTTACATTGGCGGTAACAAGAAGTAAAAAAGGATTTTTTAAATTTATGAAATCTAACGGTTTCAAGCGAATTGAAGGTGCACCAAGTCTGGAGGCTTGACATGGGTCTGATAGTTTGCAGTAAACATGGCGAAACTGGCTTTATGCCCTTTGTTTCCAAAGAGTTGTCAGATGAAATGCTGAAGGGAAAGAGATTCAGCTCAAGTCATTTGGCGCAGGTTGAAGTTGTCTTAATCGACGAAGAAGACGGTGAAGTGATGCATACGATGTATTACTTGATGACGAAAGACTGCTTTTTCAGAATAAACGCGAAGAGCCGGTACGAAATCAGGACAGATGATGATGAGAAAAATTTAGACTCAATTTTTGATCCGGTAATGAAGGGCGGAGGAATTTGCGGAGAGTGCTTTCGCGACTGTATTATTAAATAGACTCAGATTCTTGTAGTGGCAGCTCTCGTGACTACAACGGTGGTTTAATGGTGCAAACATTGACGCAAATGTGACGAAAGCAGATGGAAAACAAATCTCGATTTATTATTCTGGCGAGTTTTTTGTGATTAGAAGCTATGCGTGTAACGCACCAGGTACAGACTACATATGCTCCGATATCCACGGCCATTTCTCTCTCCTCACCCAGCAGCTCGACGAAATCAATTTCAACGAACAAACCGACCGCCTCTTTTCCCTCGGCGATTTAATTGACCGAGGCGATGAATCTGCCCAAGCTCTCGAATGGTTAGCCAAGCCGTGGTTTTTCGCTATCCAAGGCAATCACGAGAGAATGTTGATCAATGCCTATGAAAGCCGATCCGAATCCTTATGGTTTCAATGGATGATGTGGGGCGGTAGTTGGGCAGAGGATATGGAGCTTGAAGCGCTGGAGCCGTTTTATCTGGCATTCTCGCAACTGCCCCTGGCAATTGAGCTGGCATTGCCGAATGGAAAGTCGGTGGGCCTAGTTCACGCGGAATTACCGGATGTTTGCGATTGGGATGAGGTTAAACAGTTGTTGGCGCATATAGAGCCGAGCCAAATCGAAGCAACTCTGGCGACCAGCGATATGTTGTGGAGTAAAATCCAGCCTTATTTACCACCAGACGAAATTCCGCGAGTCGAGCCGGTGCGTAATATCGATCATGTTTTTCACGGGCATACGATTGTGGAAAATTATAAGACTATTGCCAATCGTACTTTTATGGATTTAGGGTCTTACGAGTCAAGCCGGATAGGATTGCTTGATCCAGTTAAATTTCTAAGCGATCCGTTTTAATTTTTTGCTTTTCTAACTGTGGGTAATTGTTCGACATCGTTATAAAAAATAAAAAAGGCGACCTCACGGTCGCCTTTCGTAATTATTTAATAAGCTCGTTACCTACCTCAAATAATCTGCTTATCTTAAGTAATCTTTAATCGCGTTATACCAAGTCTGCCCAATAAATCGGTAACCCGTGTCGTTGGGATGGAGGTTATCCGTTCCCAGTCCGTTCGAGGGGTAGCCTTGGTATTGGTCTACCAGGATGACATTAAAACCTTGGTTTATGCGCTCCTGCACAACACCGGGAATGATGGCGACGTAGGAATCCGCCCACTGTCTGGCGTAGTCGTTGCGCGGGGTGCTGGTTAAAACCACAAAAAATGGCCAAGCCACCACCTACGACCCCCTAGGCCGCCGAATCAGCAAAACCGACACCTTCGGCACCACCCGCTATTTATGGGCCGGCGACCAAATGGTGCAGGAGCAGCGCAACAGCATCAAAAAAACCTATATCTACGAACCCGAAAGCTTCCGCCCCGTCGCGCAAGTGGTGGACGGCAAAACCTACCACTACCACCTCGACCACCTAGGCACCCCCCGCGAACTCACCGACGACCAAGGCAAAGTCGTCTGGAAAGTTCGCTACAAAACCTACGGTAACGTGGCGGTAAAGGAAGTCGAGGAAGTGGAAAACAACCTCCGCTTCCAGGGCCAGTATTTTGATGAAGAGACGGGGCTGCATTACAACCGGTTTCGGTACTACAATCCGAACACCGGGCAGTTTATTACGCAGGATCCGATTGGGCTTTTAGGGGGTGTTAATAACTACCAATATGCGCCTAATCCGGTGGGGTGGGTGGATCCGTTTGGGTTGAGTTGTAAGGAGCAACAAAGAATTCAAAGGGCGCGCGAACGCCAACATCAGATGCTTGAAGATAACGTTGGGTTTAACGTAAGTCCATCAGATTGGGACGCATACCCCTCGATCGGTAGGGCAGGTTCTTTTGTTTCTGATAAACAAAGCGTTACTGACGTAATTGGGAGTATTGATGGCATGTCTAATATGACAATTCAAAAAGCCGATGCGGCTCGTTTAGAGACTGCTTTTGGCTTAGAGCCTGGTTCTCTTCAAGGCGGATTCAAAATTCGGCAGGTAGACAATATCAAAGGTAGGAGCCCTAGAAGTCCTATGGAGGGAAATAGGTTTTTCTTGGGGGCGGGGAATCACCTACCCGGTGGTGCACCTGAGATGGTGGTCGATTCTATTCCGACTGTAGATGGTGGTGGAGTGACAACTCTCGTGACTGTAACGGTGGTTTAATCGTGCAAAAAATTGACGCATATGTAGCGAAAGCAGATGGAAAACAAATTAGGGTTTGCTCTACCAGCGGCGTTCTAGATTCGCGGCTTAAGTTACTAGGGTTCATCTTTGATCCCGTCCTATCTGCGTACGTAATAGATGTTTCGGACATATATCAAAAAGCCAAAATCTTTTCAGTATTAAGAGATGAGGGTGTGGCCTTCTCGGACGGGAGAGAGTGGTGTCCGTCGGAATTATTCGAATATTTTAGAGAGCAAAACCTATTGAGCGGGAAATTCAAGCGGATTTCTTGGCAAGATCCTCTGAATTTTACCGTTACCGAGATTTAGATTGACAGTTAATCGCGGTATTTTGGGTGTAGGGGAGTATCAGCCTGCTCGTTATATGGTTGTAATGATCAGATTGATGAGGCACGGTTAGTGATTCGCATCATCTCATGTAATTTAACAGGCAAAGACTACATCTGCTCCGATATCCACGGCCATTTCTCTCTGCTCGCCCAGCAGCTCAAGAAAATTAATTTCAACGAAAAAACCGACCGCTTATTTTCCCTCGGCGATTTGATCGATCGAGGAGACGAATCTGATCAAGTTCTGGAGTGGTTGGCTAAACCCTGGTTTTTCGCTATTCAAGGCAATCACGAGCGGATGCTGATCAATGCCTATGAAAGCCGCTCTGAATCTTTATGGTTCCAATGGATGATGTGGGGAGGCAGTTGGGCGGAGGATATGGATTTGGAATCGCTCGAGCCGTTTTATCAAGCATTATCTCGGCTGCCTATCGCAATTGAACTGAGCCTTCCGAATAACAAAAAAGTTGGTTTGGTTCATGTGGAATTACCGGATGTTTGTGATTGGGATGATATTAAACAGCTGCTATCGAATATAGAGCCTAATCAGATCGAAGCTACACTAGCTACCAGTGATATGCTTTGGGGAAAAATACAGCCTTATCTGCCGATAGATGAAATTCTTCGAATAGAACTGGTCCAGAATATCGATCATGTGTTTCATGGTCATACGATAGTCGAGTCCTACCGCACGATTACCAATCGCACTTTTATGGATTTGGGATCTTACGAGTCGGGCCGTATTGGTTTGCTTGACCCGGTTCTCTTTTTGGATGATTGCGACCATTCACATCAAATTAAGAGCACTGGATGTTTTGATCGTTTCTTGCGCAACCAGCTATGCGCACTCCTGTAAAACCTTTCGACAAAATCATAAGAAATCTCGCTTCGTCAAAACTATCGCCTTTCTTCGTCATATGTCTAACGTATTGAGTTGACCTAACTTTTTCGCTTTAGCAGCGAGCTGCCTAGCTCGCTGCTTTTCGATATTCAGAGATTCTTCTAAACCGAAAATAAGAACTCAGGTGGTACCCATGGAATGTGCGTCTCGCAGGGTTATTACACGCGGATCTTTCGGCCAATGTTGCAGCAGTACTCTTAAATCATTTTCGGCCATTTCGGTTTTCCCCATATCCATCAACAGCTCGGCTCGTGCGATCAACGCAGAATAATAAGGGAATTGGCTACAGAGGTTGACTGCGTCATTAAATTCGTCCAAAGCTTCTTCTTTATTGCCACAAGCCAGATGGTGACGCCCCATCAGTAAACTGGCGAATGGGCTGCGGTGTCCCCGAATTCGAGCTTGGGTTATAAGTTCGTGAATCTGCTGCGCGTTGCCGAGAATGTGGGCCAGATGCGCCAAATGCAAATAGGGAGCACCGTCGTCCGGGTTGTCCTCACAATAATCGGTCAGTAGATGCTGAATTTCCTCCCACTCATCAAGCACGGGTTGTCGGTCGTTGTGATAATTCTGCAGCAGGGAAGCACTTAACAGAAAGCCTGAGCGAAGGTGATGTGGGTTTTCCGCTAAATCTCTTCGTGCTTCCGCTGCTGCTTGCGTGTAACGTTCCAGTTTGTAAAGGCACTCCGCTGCCAGCGCGCTGAAGTAATTCCATTGGCGAGGTAAGTGTTCTGTTGGAGCTAGGCACGCAAGTGCTTCTTCATAATTGCGTTGAGCAATATGATGTTTTGCCAAGGTTTCGCGAGCACCAACGTAGTTTGCAGAATCCGGAGTGATGGCTTCCAACAAATCCGTCCCTGCAGCGTAGTGGCCGGAGCGTAATAACAGTTCAGCTAAAGAGACTTTTTGTTCTTCAGTGAATGCAATTGTCGTGTGCCTGCCTTCGATCAGTGCTTTCGTCAATTGAATTAATTTTAAATTGGCGGCCACATCGAAAGAATGCTCGTCCAAAATCTTTTGACACATATAAATCCCGTTGAGCAGATCACCTTCTGCTTCTGCAATTCGCAAAAGGGAACGAAGTGCGACGAGATTACCTGAATCCTGCGCAAGAACAGACTTTGCCAAATCCTTTCCTAAAGCGAGGTTGCCTTCGCGCACAGCTGCGAGCATTGCTAGCTCGTCGGCGGCAGCCTTAATTTGTGATGTCGCTGCAATAGATTGGCAGACTTTTAAAACTTGGGAGAATTTTTTACCGTAAAACAGGCATTGTGCGTACAACAGCGTGGCTGGTTCGAAATCCGGAGCCATTTTGTGGCATTGTTCAAAGCTCTCCGAGGCCGCCGCAAAGTTCAAACCGTTCAGCTGTGCTTTGCCGGTGAAAAAATGGAAGTGAAACAGCGCTCTTAATTGCGAATTTTGATCATTAAGGTTCTTGTAGCACTCAAAAAGACGTCCTTGTATGTCTGGGTTTTCTGGATCATTTTCGCCCCATGAATTTAACAAGGCTAAAGCCTCTTCATATTGGCCTCTTGCAATATGCATGTCGACCAAAAAGCAGAAAAAGAATCGTTCGGGCCAAAAGCTCAGAGCTTCTTTGGCAAGTATGAAGAGTTCGTCGGAAGTTTTTCGACTCTCAAGATTGGACATGGCTACCATTTTATAGGCATACCAATCTCTATTTTGCGCTTTGCGCAGCGTAGTCTCGCTGAGGGCTTCGTCCAATGCATTCCACTGATTGCTGTGGTACAGAATGTCGAGATTTTGGGAGAATTCATCATGAATTTGCATTTGTCTATCCTTAGTGGCTGATAGGGCTATGGTCAAAGGCGCTAAAATCCGGATGGCGACACCAGGGGCTTTCTGGATCGGTCAGTAAAAACTTCGTGGCGTTCAGGTATTTAATTCCGGACGCATCGTTTAGGTTTTTTAGAGAATATTGACGACCGATCAGGTAGCTGTGTGCAAATTGAAACCAGTTGCTGAATATGCGCCGGGCCATGGTGCCGTAAGCCATGACTGTTTCCCAGGCTTCTTCTTCATCTATATAGCCCGAGGTCGCGGCCATGCGCGCCAAAAAGGTTGCGCGCCCTATATCCCATGCGGCTATACCCACTTGGTCAATCACGTCGCGATAGTGGTAGATTATTCTGAAACGGTGGTGCTGTTGTGGGTTGTTGGCTTTGTAGTGCTCCATCAGTCGGGTAATTTGCTCCGGAGATAGAGCCAGCAAATGGCCCCAATCCCTGTCAAAAACTTCCCGTCCGCCACCTTTCCGTAGCCAGTCCAGCGTTTCTCTGTATTGATCTGCGTTATAGATATCCCACCAGGAGGCTAACACCTTACGGTATTCCTCGGGATCTCTGTGTTTTAGGATGTCATGCCTCTCGCCGTTGGCGGCGACGGAGATGGCGGATAGGCCGAGAGACCAGAGTTGTTCATCTGTGTATTGAAAGGGATTGTAGGAGGTGTCGTCCATTTTCTTTAATCCTTTATGCTGAAGTAGAACGGGGCTAAGTATAAACCGAAAGCCCTTGAGGTGAAATTATTATGGCGACAATGGTCATTAGGATCAGCCTGAAAAGATGAGTGATTTGAAATGAATAAGTTACAAAAAAAATTTTTTGACGAGTCTTTTGTCTTGATTCCAAGTGGAAGCTTTTGGATGGGATCTGACAACGGTCTGCCGCTGGAAACTCCCGTCCATAAGGTGGAGATTGATAAAGATTTCTATTTGGCGTCTACGCCCACTACACAACGATTATGGCGCTCTGTAATGGGAAATAATCCTTCCCATTTTCAATCCGGTGATTTGCTTCCGGTCGAAAATATCACTTGGCATGAAGCCTGTGAGTTTTGTGAAAAATTCGGAAAGTCAATAGGAAAAATAGTCCGTCTGCCAACAGAAGCAGAATGGGAATACTCATGCCGCGCCGGGACAACAACGGAATTCTATTGGGGTGATGAGTCGAATGCGACGATTGATTATGCCTGGTTTGATTTGAACAGCATGGACAGCACGCAGCCTGTCGGTCTTAAAAAGCCCAACAATTTTGGGTTGTATGACATGGTGGGTAACGTTTGGGAGTGGTGCCTCGATTTGTGGGCCAGTGATTATTCGCAAGATCCAGTGCCGTCCAAGATCGGAAAAAGATCTATTCGAGGTGGCGCCTGGGATATGGATGTATTTCGTTGTCGTTCTGCATACAGGTCCAGCGAGGGTGAGGAGATTTCAACAAAGAAAATCGGATTCCGCGTGGTAATTGAAATATGATTACTGTCTATTTAATGCGCTAAAAATGTCTCGGTTTACGAATCGGCTGAGGCTGAAGTTTTAATTTGCCCCGGAACAAAATTTGATGTTGTAGAAAAGAAAAAAAGTGCGGATGGCAACTGGAACATTAAACTAAGAGAGAAAACCTAAACTGGAGGTGTGGGTTGGGTGACGTAAGCGACAGTTTACAATTTCCGATGATCGATGACCGATTTTCTGAGGGAAGCCGGGTAATTTCACCTTGGGTTAACTCATATCTGAATTTTCGAATGCAAAACCCGGATCCTAGTCTGGCAAAGCAGTACTTGGATTCAATTGGTCAGAACTCATCAGAAATTGCCTCAAAATATAGAGGCTGTCTATTAGGGCTTGCTCTGGGAGATGCATTGGGAGCCACACTGGAGTTCAGTGAAAGGGATGCTCTGCCGCGAGTTACTAATTTAGTTGGCGGCGGTCCATTTAATCTCAAGCCTGGGGAATGGACCGACGATACAAGTATGGCATTATGCCTAGCCCATAGCTTGTTACGAAAAGAGTACTTTAGTTCTTATGATCAGTTGGAACTTTATACGTTGTGGTGGAAAACGGGACTATTTAGTGTAAATGGTCACTGTTTCGATATTGGTAATACCGTATTGCGGGCACTTGAGCAATTCGAGTTAACCAAAAAAGCTAATGTCGGGGATCCAAGTCCTCAAGCAGCGGGTAATGGTTCTTTAATGCGTGTAGCTCCGGCCGCTCTATTTTTTTTGGGAGATCCGGAGGCTTGTGTTAAAGCGTGTGGAGCGAGTTCTAAAACCACTCATAAGGCTCCCGAAGCTGTTGATGCATGTCGATATTTTGGTGGGCTGATTTTTGGAGCCATTTTAGGTTATAACAAGAAAGAGCTAACGACCGAAGTCTTTGAGCCTTTTCCTGGCGCATGGGATAGCGAACCATTGCAGCCATCTATAGTTAACGTAGCTCAAAATGCCTATAAAAAGTCGAGAAATGAAATTAGGTCCACGGGTTATGTGATAGATACACTGGAGGCAGCGCTGTGGGCATTTTCTAATAGCACAACTTTTGAAGAAGGGGCTATTCTAGCTGCCAATTTGGCAGGAGATTCTGATACTGTCGCGGCAGTGTATGGTCAGTTGGCTGGCAGATCGTCTACTCCGCTATGGGGTTTGTGATATCCCGCCGTTAATTTTCAAAAGAAAAAGTCCGTGAAATGTTGACTAATCAAAACGCTAAAGTTGTAACAGAATATGGGGTTAGGACTTAGTTGAAAGTTGTGTGCGCTCATATTGGATTGCTCTGGTGTTAGATCTTTGCATCAAATGTCTTCGGAAAAGACTGCATCTGCTCCGATCCACGGACATTTCTTTCTGCTTGCTCAGCAACTCAAAAAAATCAATTTCAACGAAAAACCGACTGATTATTTTTTTCGGCGATTTGATCCATAGAGGGCGCGAGTCTGATCAAGCCCTGGAAACGGTTAGCTAAACCGTGATTTTTCGTCATTCAAAGTACAGTTAGAACTAATCTAAATCCCCAAGTGTGATATTTAATTGCGCTAATGTCTCAAAGAATATGGAAGCGACCCCCTCGATTCGAAATCAAATCTGGTGCGTTTGGTGTCAAAAAATCCAAGGAGGGGACGATGGTATCAGCTGGAGAAATGAAAGTGGGGGCAGGGATGCTTATAAGGCGCTGTCATTATAAGCCGACCGATCAGCACAATGACCAGTTATTAGTGAGTTAAAGGAAAGGGGGCTGGATGCGACCAAAACAAGAGAATAGGTTACTCGAGATTAGTGTATGCAGGAGGTAAGTGAGTACAAGATAAATGGTGCGGAAATAAAGCGCGCAAAAAATGGTCTTTTAATTTTAGTTTTTTCATCAAAAACTATCTCCGATGCGCAGCTTAATGAGCTCAAGGAAATTAAGGAAGATTTCTTCTTGGTTTTTTATGGTTGTAATCTTTCAAGATCAAATATAGATGTTTTGATTTGTCTGGGAGTTATGGAAATAGGAATTTTTCATTCTTCATTCTGTGATGCAGACTTTATTGTCCTGGTTCAATCAAAGAATTTGCGGTATGTGAAGTTGCATGACACTTCGGTTACTCTGGCGTGCGTTGAAGAAATTAAAAGACTTAGGCTAGATTTAAAGGTATTTTTCTGACGGTTCAGAATTTTGTTGAGTTAATCGATTGAATTGCAATGCGTCACTGCTTTAGATGATGAGGGTGATACAATTGTAATTCGCACGCGTCGCAATTGGATAATTTGCATTCCCTAAACTGGGGGCGATTTCAGTGGAGTGTGGTGGAGTTTCCTTAAATAAAGAATCATGAAAAGCTGCATCGGCGCAATATGCGCCGATGCAATTTTGATCGTCAATCAACTTTTCGGAAGGTAACCGAGACAGTACAGTCTTCCCGAATTGGTGCCGTTATATAGATACTGCCATTCAATGCGCCACCACATCCTTCCACGCTATCCACCTCATGACCGTCTTTTGGAGTTAAGGTCAGTTCACGAGTGATACCGAAGTGTTCGTAGTCCATTGAATAATCTACATACCCTTCACCTTCACTGACCACCGACATTGCCGCAGGAGATGTGTTTAAGAGCCGGAATTCAGTACCGGGTATGCAATCCGCGCCTTCGGCATATTTACAAACCAGAATTCCTTTTTCATCATGTTCAATCAATTCAATGATCTGATTGGTTTGGCCTTCATTTAAAAGAATCTTGCCGTCAACGATCTCGAAAGGTTTCACGTTTGGATCTTGGTAGTCGATGTAGGTTTGGATGGCATCTGAAATGAGTAATTGGTTTTGGGAAAAAGACCATACGCGATAACCACTTGATATGGCTTCGTAAAAGTTGGTGGTTGCGTAGTTGTGGATCCAATCGCCAAATGCATTGAGAGGGGATATTTTTTTAGCTAACACAAGTGCTTGGTTAATCCAGCCAGGATTAAACTCGTCGATTCTAACCATCCAGTAGTCATTTCCTGATTTGCTGACGAGTTTTAATTCTTGTTTTGCGTTCGCAGCACAAGGATAGAGACTTAATGGATTGCAAAAATCTTTCCAACCGAATTCCCCTTGCTCATAGGCTTGCCATGCTAACGATTGTCGGTCGGCAAGGTAATGCCAGATATTTGTCCAGCCAGCGAAGGCGTATCGTCGGAAATGATCACTGGTGAACATAACAACCTGGTCTTCGTATGACCAAATGCCCACCCAATCCTCTTCCGTGAATGTCGCTGGATCATCCCCTTTGATAATTAAACCAGCGCTAAGTGTTTTATAGCCTTCTGCGTCATCTATGCGAATCCAGCGATATCCCGCATCAAGCTTATCCAAAACATACAGATTGGCTGAGTGATTGATGTTGCCTTCAACCTGAGTAAGTTTTAGATAATTTGGCTGAATATCCCAGTTTGCCCAGTCTTGAACGGCAGAGTCTTCGCTCAAGGATATTTGGCTGGCAGTGCCATTTGTATCAATGATGAGTTTTACGACATTATTTCCCTGATCGTAATACCAAGTACCAGAGCCGAATGCGCTTGGGCTTGGTGTGGTGGCAGCGTCTATCAAGGGTTCATCGTACACCGACGATTTATCGACCAAGTTTTCGTAGTTGGCATTATAAGGTTCAAACCGCACTGTCGGTTGCCATGCCAGTGTTGGAGTTTCAGTTTCGATCAACGGAAGTGATATCTCTAAGGACTCCAGAACCAAATCACCGACTACATTCTCTTGTGACTGACTGTCGGTCACAAGAAATTCTGGCAAAACGACTTCGTTTTTAATGACTATATCAGCCACGTCAATCGCTAGATGATCGCCTGCGTCTATCCATGTAAATGTGGTCGCCGCAGTATTGGTGATTAATTCCCCAAACCCTTCTTCTTTAAATTCTATGGCGACAGGCGTTATGAAATTCCCCAGTTGAACTCGCAGATTTGAGAAGTGCAAGCCGAGAGGAATATTGCCATCCAAAATTGTAACCCTGGCATCTCCTGAGCTAGAAGACGAGGAGCTGCTGGAGCTCGAAGTCGATGACGAAGAACCGGACGCGGATGATGAAGCGCTTGAAGATGAACTGGATGAGGAGGGATTGGTTGAAGGGTTTGGCTCGTCACTGCTGCAAGCAATAAAAAGTAGGGACGAAAGTAAAATTAATGGCGTGATTAAACCTTTTTTCATCATTATTTCCTTGTATAGGACCCTAAGGGCGCCGGTGAAAAAATCGACGAAGATCCGCGTCGATGGTGGAAAATTCGCCTTGCCTTTCTCAAAGGTCGGTCTGATTTAAAAAATTTGCGATATGCGGGCCACATCTTACTAATAAAATTGTGGATTGTAAGCTGCCTAAATCAGCAAAACGTCATTAATTACGATGATAATCGGTTTCATGTGGTTGTTTTTTTCAAGTGGATTGTCCTATTGTTGTGTATGATTTTTGAACACGTTTGGCAAAATATTAATTTGTGAATTAATTCGCCCTATATGATTGGGGTGGTTCGGAAATTGATCGTGCAAATTCCGCGATAAGGAGAAGGGGAGAATGTGCGCGAACTGCATCTTCAGCTGGCCGAGTTTTTACCGATTTGTGTGGATTGGGATAGACGTAGAAGTCTGATGAATGCTGCCCACCGCTTAGCTAGGCAAGGTTTTCCGAACGAAATCTGGTTGATCCCTGTGGTCTGTTCCCTTGAATTCTTCCCCCACCGCTCCCATCCATTACAACGAGGCGCCTCCTGCTCTCGAACTCCGAAGGCGTCGCTCGGTCCATGGTTTTTAGTGGGTTCGCTGCCGCGGAGCGGACCTTTTCGTTGATTTGACAGGTATTTGCATCATGTCGAGACGGCGTATCGACCATATTGTGGCCCGTATGGGCACTCTGGTGAGTGGGATGCAGACGTTGCATTTCCGCTATGTACAGCACGGACGGGGAGGGTGGGAGCCATTGATGAATGTGTACCGCTACCCGGACCACTACGAGATTTGTGTTGAGCTGGCCGGGGTTGCTCCGGGTGATTTGCAGATTATTGCCGGGGGGCGGCGGGTGGCGGTTTCCGGAGTGCGGCGCTGGCCGGATTTGCGCTGTCAGCGTACTGGCAGCGAGTGTCATCGCACGACACTAATGGAAATAGAAGAGGGAGAATTTTGGCGCGAGATCGAATTGCCAGAAGAAATTGACGGCCAGAGTGCAGAGGTGCTCGCGCAACAGGGCCTGGTTTGGATTCGTTTACAACTGAAATAGGGTGGCATACGTGGCGAATGAATTTTTGACAGCGGATTCCGGTGAGAATCGAAACGCTCATGACCCATCAGGTGAATCCCACGACGTTACAAGCGTAGCGCAAGACAATACCGCTTATTTGTTGTTATCGCTTCAAGAAACCGTCATTTTCCCAGGCATGGTTATTACGCTGCCGGTGGAAAATCCGCAGGTGGCATCTGCCGTCGAAGAAACGCTGCCCAATCAACGCCAAATTGTGATTGTGGCTCTGAAGGAAGGAAAAGAAGACCTATCCGGTCCTGAAGATGTGTATGGCGTGGGCGTGCTGGGCCGAGTGGCGCAAATGATGCGGCGCAATGACACGCTGATTCTGGCAGTGGAAGCGCAAGAGCGTGTGCGCTTGCAACAATTGCATCAACGCGAAGGTTTTTGGCAGGTCAATGTCGAACATTTAGCGTCATCGTCACCGCCGGCGTCGGACCAATATTGGCAAGCTGCAGTGCGCAATTTGCGCGAATCCGCTTTGCGCTTGGTGCGTACGTCCGAATCAGTTCCCAAAGAAGCAGAGCCGGTGGTGCAGAATTTTTCCATTGCCAATACAGGTTTGTTGACCGATTTTTTGGCTGCCAATTTGTCGCTGTCGTTCGAACAAAAACAAAAATTGTTGGAGGAGACGCAAGTTGTCCGCCGTGTAGATCGTTTGCAGAAATATTTGGACGAGCAGCTGCATATCACCAGCTTGCAGGCCAAACTGCGTGAGGATGTCAAAACCGAATTTACCGAAGCGCAACGCCGCGCATTTTTACGTGAGCAATTGCGCGCAATTCAAAAAGAATTGGGCGAAGACGACGGTACGGATTCCAAAGTCGCCGATCTGGAAACCAAAATTGCCGAAGCCAAATTGCCGGAAGTTGCGCAAAAACAGGCAGATCGTGAATTGCGCCGCCTGCAGCAATTGTCTCCCTCCAGCCCGGAATATTCTGTAATTGTCGATTACCTGGAGACGATTGCGAGTTTGCCGTGGTCGAAAATGAGCGAGGATCAATTGGATTTGAAACGCGCGCAGGAAGTGCTCGATCGCGATCATTACGGCATCGAAAAAATCAAGCGCCGCATTATTGAATATCTGGCGGTGCGTAAATTAAACCCCAGTGGCCGCGGGCCTATATTGTGTTTTCTCGGTCCTCCCGGTGTGGGTAAAACCAGTTTAGGTCAATCCATTGCGACCGCGTTGGGGCGCGAATTTATTCGCATAGCGCTTGGTGGGGCGCGGGATGAGGCGGAAATTCGCGGCCATAGGCGCACCTATATAGGTTCAATGCCCGGTCGGATTATTCAAGAGCTACGGCGCGCCGGTACGCGCAATCCGGTAATTATGCTGGATGAGTTGGACAAACTCGGTGCGGATTTCCGTGGCGATCCGGCGAGCGCATTATTGGAAGTGCTCGATCCGCGTCAAAACCACAGTTTTGTCGACCGTTATTTGGATTTGCCGTTTGATTTATCGCAGGTGGTGTTTATCGCCACTGCCAATATGATCGAACCCATTCCTGCACCACTGCGCGATCGTATGGAAGTGATTCGCTTGGCCGGTTATACGCCGGATGAAAAGCGCAATATTGCCGAGCGTTATTTAATTCCGCGGCAGTTGCAGGAAAACGGTGTGACGGAAGAGCAATGCCACTGGACAGCGGCGGCGCTGAATTTGGTTATCGACGGTTATACCCGCGAAGCGGGTGTGCGCAATCTGGAGCGGGAAATCGGTTCCGTGATACGCGCAACAGCGGCGAGCATCGCACGCGGTGATATCGAAAAAGCCGTCATCGATGAAAATGCCGTTAAAGAGGCATTGGGCCCCGTCCGCTTCGAAAGCGAAAAGAAAATTCGCCAAAGTGCGCCCGGTGTGGTCAATGGTTTGGCCTATACCCCGGTGGGTGGCGAAGTGCTGCATATCGAAGCCATTCGCTATCCCGGCAAAAGTCATTTCACTCTGACCGGCCAGTTGGGTGATGTGATGAAGGAATCCGTAAAAGCGGCGGAAAGTCTGGTGCGCAGTCGCGCCGACAAATTGGGCATCAATCCCGAGGATTTCGAAAAATACGATGTCCACGTTCACGTGCCTGCGGGGGCGATTCCCAAAGACGGTCCATCCGCCGGCGTCGCCATGTTTACGGCCCTGGCTTCTCTGTTTGCCAACCGGCCCGTCAACCATGAGGTGGGCATGACCGGCGAGATCACGCTGCGCGGCCTGGTATTGCCCATCGGTGGGTTAAAGGAAAAAACCTTGGCGGCGCTGAATGCGGGAATTAAAACCGTGTTGATTCCGCGACAAAACGAAAAGGACATTCCCGAGCTGGCCGAGCAGGTCAAAACCGGATTGACGATTATTCCAGTCGATACAGTGGATGAGGTTCTGCAACATGCGCTCCTGCCAGCGGAGCCACAGATGATGTCCTTCGAATCGGAAAGCTGGCCACAGCACCCGCACTGATCTCTTAGTTTTCGACTCATGAGAGCCCTCCAATCGGAGGGCTCTTTTTTTGTTGCCCCCTAAATCCATTGATCCCGATATAATGCGCGGCACTGCCGAATTCAGGGGACTTATCATCAGTGATCAACCTGAGAGCCACGCTTTATTTGTTGGCCTTTCCTGTTGGATTTATGGGGCTTGTGCAAGCGTGTTTCGCTCTGTTGTCGTGGGCAGTGTTTGGCGACCATAAAGAATTGGTGTTTGCCATCCCCGCCGCGATCATGCTCGTGTGTGCCTTCGCATTTTTTACGACCTCCCGCCGCTCAGTGGAGCTTCAAATCGGATTTCGCGACGCGCTGCTGTTTGCCACCTTTACCTGGATCATCATGAGCTTCCTGGGCGCAGTACCTATATTGTTCATCACCGGCGTGTCGTTTACTGATGCTGTGTTTGAAGCAGTAAGTGCCCTGACAACTACTGGCGCTACAGTGCTCATCGGCCTGGATTCCATGCCGCGCACATTTTTAATGTATCGACAATTCTTGCAGTGGATGGGCGGTTTAGGCGTGGTGATTTTTGTGGTAGCTGTACTGCCTATGTTGAACGTCGGCGGCATGAAGCTATTAAAAGCGGAGGCACCCGGCCCGGTAAAAGATGAAAAACTTTCGCCCCGCATTGCCAGCACAGCGCATTATTTGTGGTTTATTTATGTGGTGATTACGCTGGCTTGTGCGGCGAGCTATTTTGCCGCCGGTATGAGCCCCTACGACGCCATAGCACATGCATTTTCCACTGTATCCACCGGTGGCATGTCGACCTACGACGTAAACTTCGCGCGCTTTAATAGCCCGTCGATAATGGCGATCGCGGATGTCTTTATGTTGCTCGGCGCAATCAGCTTCGCCTTGCACTTCAGAGTCATTCGCGGCGGCAGCCTTAAACAATACTGGCACGACGAAGAAACCCGCGTGTTTTTATTGATCGTGCTGATACTGTCGTTTTTTGTAACTCTGGTGTTGTGGCAAGCGCAGCTCTATGAGAGTTTTTTTACGACCTTGAGCCAAGCGACATTTCAGCTCATCGCGTTTATTACCAGTACTGGGTTCGCCGCAAGTAATTACACCGATTGGCCCATGAGTGTAGCGCTGGTGTTGGTGGTTGCCGGTTATTTGGGGGGCTGTGCAGGTTCAACAGCGGGGGGTAACAAAATCATCCGCAATATTTTGTGCGTCAAGCTGATTGGTCTGGAGTTAAAACGGCTGATGCACCCGCGTGGAGTTTTCACCGTGAAATATCAGGGGGCCCCGGTAAGCGCACCTATATTGAGCGCCACTATTGCGTTTATGACGATTGCGGCGTTCAGTAGTGTGGTGGTTACGATTTTATTGATGATAACCGGGCTGGATTTTTGGAGCGCACTGACTGCTGCCGCTGCATGTTTGAACGTGCTCGGTCCCGGGTTTGGTCATGTCGGCAGCAATTTTATTCCGGTAAGTGACGCAGGGACCTGGATTTTATCCGGTGCTATGGTGTTGGGTCGCTTGGAATATTTCACCGTTATCGCACTTTTTTTACCGACCTTTTGGCAGCGTTAATTACCGATTCTTTGTAGCGTTTATTTATTTCTTTCGTAGCTTTCGAGGTTAAACACTATGCCCATTATTCGCGTGGAATTGCTGGAGGGGCGCACTCTAGCGCAAAAACAGGAACTGGCTGAGGTGCTCAGTCGGGAAACCGCTCGCATAGCTGATTGTCGTTTGGAATCTATCACGGTCGTGATCGACGAAGTCAAACGAGAAAATTGGGCGGTGGCCGGGAAATTGCTGGCGCAAAACTAGCCTGGAATTCACCAACACTTGAGGAAATCAAAAAATGTCGCTGACTCTCGTCGATCTATCGCTTCTGATTCCCCTGGTTAAGCAAGAGCTCGGTGTGCTCAATGGCTTGGCAAAAGGGCAGGATCACCAACTCGCGCAGGACGCTTCCGAGCTGTCAGCGCTGTATCGCCAAACGGCGGAAAAGCTCAAAGAGGAATATCAAACCTTGTGGTGGGAAGGTAGCGACTTTCCATCCTACGAAACATTGATTCGCGAACTCTAAAACCTCCTTTCGCCCCTTCCATTTATAAACCCGTTCTCTTCATGCGACCTGGTGCGCCAGGTCGGTATGGCGTCACTTTTCACACCCGCCTTTGGCAACAGGTCACATATTTCAATTGTATGACAAAAAAATGACAGCATTTTGTCAGTTTTAGCCTAATAATGCGCCCGTATTTGGGGTATAAGATCCCAAATAAGATTTATGCCTGGCAGATATGATGTCTGATAAAA
Source organism: Saccharophagus sp. K07 (assembly GCF_014336955.1). Lineage (GTDB taxonomy): Bacteria > Pseudomonadota > Gammaproteobacteria > Pseudomonadales > Cellvibrionaceae > UBA5868. The sequence continues at coordinate 443,607 of NZ_QRAI01000004.1, forward strand.
CAAATTAGGGGAGTGTTTATGAAAAGACTTACCGGCGCCACTTTATCCTTGGCCGCCATCCTATTAGCCGCTTGTGGTGGGAATCCAGGTGATGATGTCGGTAGTTCATCCAGCTCCAGCTCAAGCAGTTCTTCATCGAGTTCATCATCGAGCAGCAGCTCATCCAGCAGTTCTTCCTCTAGCAGTTCTTCCAGCTCCACATCCGGCGCGCCTGTACGGCTGGATACCAAAGTGGATTTGCCGGCCGAAATGCGCATTTCTGCGGATGGTCGCCAATTAGAGCGCGGCGGTTTTTATACCTCTAAATTTTTCGATGAAACCAAGCTGGAAACGGTTTACATCGATTTCCCGCAGCAGAACTGGCAACAGCAATTGCAGCAAAACTACGACAGCAAAACCCAGATCGGCGCCACGCTCCGTTATAAAGACAAAGTGTTGGAGCAAGTTGGTGTGCGCTACCGCGGTATGACCAGTTACTCCATGGCAAACGAGAAAAAATCCTTCGATATCGAGTTGGATTGGAAGATCGATGGTCAGGACATCAACGGTTACAACACGTTTAAGCTGAACAATGGCTACGAAGACCAATCCGCCATGCGCGAAGTCCTGTATTCAAATCTGGGACGCAAGAACATTCCATCGGCAAAAGCCAATTTTGTTAACGTCGTCATCAATGGCCGCAATTTTGGCGTTTACTCCAACGTACAAAAACTCAATAAGGACCATGTGAAAGAATGGTTCCTGGATAAAAATGCCACCCGCTGGCGGGCTGAGTCACCCAATGGTGGCGTTGGTGGTGGCGGCTTCGGCGGTTTTGGTGGCTTCGGCGGTTTCGGCGGCTTCGGTGGCTTCGGAGGAGCTGGTGGCGGCTTTGACTTCGGCTCAATTTTTGGCGCTGGTACCTCTTCATTAAATAATTTGGGAGCCAATGGCAGCGCTTACGAGAACGCCTACACGCTCAAATTCTCCAACGTCAATAATCCTTGGCAGGATTTGGCCAACGCAGCCTACACCATGGGCACAGCGTCACGTACATATTTGATCGAAGAATTGAGTCAGTACATGGATATTGACGGCGCGCTCTGGTTCTTGGCGACCGAAAATATCTTCGCCGACGATGATGGTTACATCAATAAAGGTGGTATGGACTATTACGTGTATTTCGATGTGGCGACCGGTCGCATTGTGCCCATTGAATACGACGGCAACTCCGCTATGCACGCGCAATTTGCGACCAGCTGGAACCCTTTGTTCAAAGTTAACGACACAAAATATCCGCTGTTGAACGTATTGCTGAATATTCCAGAATTGCGTGAGCGATATTTGGCGCACTACCGCACCATTATGGAAGAAGCGCTTAATCCGACAATTGCGAACGCCAAAATTGATCAATATTCCCGTTTGATCGATTCGTCGATGGCTGCTAATGCGGTGCGTCAATACAGCTACTCTCAATACCTGAACGGTGTGCAGGAATTGAAATCGTTCATCACGAATCGTTATCAATATCTGCAGAACCATTCTGAATTGCGTGGCGCTAACGTAACCATCAGCAATGTTTCCGATACAGTGGATCAAACGGGTCGCCCGAATGACCAAGCGCAGGTCACTGTGTATGCGAACGTGACTTCTGATGCAGGTGTGCGTGCGGTGAATTTGTATTACGGCACGGGCTTAATGGGCGATTTCGCCAAGGTTGCTATGACATCATCCAACGGCCGCTATACCGCAACAATCCCGGCATTCCCGAAAGGCACATTTGTTCGCTATTACATTGAAGCGATTGCCAATAACTCTGCTGGAACTGCGGCTTACAGTCCAAAAGGCGCAGAAAACGATGTGTACATTTATCAGGTTTTGGCGGCGGATAGTGTATCCAGCCCGGTTGTGCTCAATGAGTTGATGCCATCGAATAAAGTCACCATGGCAGATGACAATGGCAATTTCAGCGATTGGATTGAGCTCTATAACAACTCTGATCAGCCAGTGGATTTGACCGGTTGGTACCTGACAGATGAAGACACCAAGCTGACGCGCTGGGCATTTCCATCCGGCACAGTAATTCAACCGCGAAGCACCTTGGTTGTCTGGGCTGACGATGCTGCGTATCCCGGTTTACACGCAAGCTTCAAGCTGAGTGCATCTGGCGAAACGATTTATCTGGTTACTCCACAAAAACAAATTGCCGACCAGGTAACGTTCACAGACGCGCAAACCGATTACAGTTACATCCGCTCGCCCAATGGCACAGGTGGATGGACCTGGACTGATCGACCCAGTTTCAATCGAGCTAATTAATAAACCAGTTACCACTGAGCCTTAACCGGCTCAGTGGTTTTATTCATTTTGACGGGTAGCAATATGCCGTTTTCGTCACTCAGTAACCAATTGTGGGATTTTGATTCACACGGTCTTGCCGATTTGGACAAGGCATCTTTAATGAATCGGGTGGATACCAAATTTGTGGTTCCCACAGAAGATCTGCCGGAAATGTTGCGGCGCCTTCAAGATCAATTTTCGATTCTGGAAATCAACGGTAAACGTTGTTTCCACTACCACAGTATCTACTACGATACGCCCGATTATCTGTTTTACAGCATGCACCATAATCGCCGCCTCAACCGCTATAAGGTTCGGGTGCGCCATTATGTTGATAGTGGAACCAGCTATTTGGAGGTGAAATTTAAAAATAACAAAGGCCGTACAGAAAAAAATCGCGCTAAATTGAAGACTGATGATTTGGTACGGATGCAGGATCATGAGTCGTTTTTGCAGAAACACGGAGTTCCGCATATATCCAGTCTGGTGCCTGCGCTGGAGAACCAGTACTATCGCATCGCTTTGGCCAGTGAAGAACGCGCCGAACGTTTGACGATCGATTTAAATCTCACGAACCTGCCATTACCTGCTTGGCGCGAGCCACAGCAGCAGACTTCATTTGCCGTTTTGGAATTGAAGCAGGCGCGTATCGATCGCACGTCGCCATTTTTTGCTGTCGCCAAGGATTTGCGCTGGCGCCCCAGTGGCTTCAGCAAATATTGCATGGGCCTGGCGTTGGCCGGTTGTGTCGAAAGTGTTAAATACAATCGCTTCAAACCGATCATCCATAGGCTCAAGCGCACTTGCTCCGTTAACACCCATGTTCCATCAACACCTTTAGAGAATGTTTCATGCTGAGTTACGATTTTCTTATACGCTACGTCATTTTGTTGGTTGGTAGTACGATTTTGCTGCGCGGAGTTTATTTCCGTGTATCGCCAAACCGTGACGCCGTGTTCAGCTTTTTTCTCTTCGTCAACGGCGTATTTTTCGTCACCTATTTGTTGTCCGGCATTGAACTCTCTATGGGGTTCGCGTTTGGTCTGTTCGCTGTATTTGCGATGCTGCGTTACAGAACCGAGCCGATCACCATTCGTGAAATGACCTATTTGTTCGTTTCCATCGGTGTGTCCCTGATGTGTGCCGTCGCCAAATTGGAATACTGGGAAATGGCGGCCTTGTTGGCGTTGGTCATAGTGCTTGCCTCCGTCGGCGAAACCCGCCTGCTTGCGCCACGCATCGTCGAAAAGAAAATTACTTACGACAAAGTTGAGTTGATCAAGCCAGAGCGTTATGACGATCTCGTGCAGGATCTGCGCAGCCGCACCGGTTTTGACATCATCAAAATCGAAGTCGGTATGATCGACTATCTCGACGATAGCGCTCTTCTCACAGTCTTCTGCCGCGAAAAACGTTAAGTTCATGGCAGATAAAAAAAGCGGCTATATGCCGCTTTTTTTATGTTTGATCCATGGCGCTCACCCCAGTCCTCTCGCTCTGGGAGATAATCACGGTCAATTTATTTCAGCGCTAGATTTTTTTTCGTACATGTACCCGGATATTTTTATGCCCAGGTGACATCAGCTGTTATTTTGAGGTGTCCCTCGGTATTGCAAACAGAGCCAATTTTGAAGTGGGGTTTTTTGCCGAGCATTTCTGTACCCAAATGAAAATCGGCGAAGTCGACGACTTTAAAGGGACCGCGTCTCAGCAATTGGCGATTGATCCATTTGCTGAGACCCAGCCGACATTTCAACGGCCATTTCCAAATATTCAGAGATATCACCACACCCGTATCCTGCAGCTCCGGCACAACCAGCAGTTGCGAATCCAAGGCTTCCAGTTTTAATACGGCTTTTCGTCCCTCCATGGTGAGCCAGGGAGTGGTGGTTTCCTGCCAGCGCCATTTACCTAAAAACCGCACTCCGATTTTGAGTTGTGCTTTGACGTTCAGCGCTATGTTGTGCAGCTCCACCGGATTGCCGATTGCTAAATCCGGCGCGCGGGGGACTGTGATCGACAGAGACCGCACCAGTACCCGGTAGCGTTTTTCCGGAGTTTCATTTTTGTTTTCCGCGAAGGCTTTTTCCAGATGATCCGCGAGTGGCTGAACCAGAACATCTTCAACAATCGCCGCAATGCCTTCATCGTGTTCTTCTTCGTTGAGTTCTGAAGAGAAGTCATCGCTGATGTCCAAATCCACCTCATCCAATTCCCCCTCCGGAAGTTCAAGGTGCAGGGGAAACTCCAAGGCATCCAGCAGCGTCTTGCCGAGTTTGGCGTCTATACGGATCTCCAAGTCGTGATTGCTCGGTTCTGTAGATTGGACGTTATCTAGTAGTTGGTCAGACATAACTGGCCTCTGGTTTCCTGTTCGTTACTGAGACCAACAGTAACGGAAAAGCTTCCCTCAGTTGTATTGAATGTAAACGGAGTTGGTGTTGCCGCAGCGCTATGGCTACAATCTGCGCCCCCTGCCGGCGGGGCGCCCACAAATATGCCTACTCCGGCGAAGTGGTTGTTTTTGTGTGGTCTGGGGATCTGACGAAGCCAGTCGTTGTCACACAAAACTGATCTCGCTGCACAAGCTGTGGCATGTCGTTTCAATCTGTTTGCAGAGCACTTCATCTCTATGGCATCCCGCAAAAAGAAGGCGGTTAAGCGCAAATCCTTTCCCATATTCAAACTCTTCTTCTTGATGCTGCTGGCAGGCGCCGCGGCACTCGCCGTGTACTGCATTCATCTGGATAAAGTGGTGCGCAGCCAATTTGAAGGCAAACGCTTTGCTTTGCCCGCGCGGGTCTACGCGCGGCCACTGGAACTGTTTGAGGGTAAACATCTGGCGCTGGCCGATCTGCGGCGCGAGCTAGATATGCTGGGTTTCGCCAAGGTCAATCAGGTTCGTGCGGCAGGCGAATATTTTGTCGCGCCGGATCATGTGATTCTGCAGACCCGGCCGTTTGAATTCTGGGATGGTGCGCAGGGCAGTCATAAAATCCGGGTCACGTTCGATGGCGGCATAGTCGAATCTATCCGCGACGAAAGCAACGGGCGTTTTTTCGATTTGTTTCGTCTCGAACCCATTGCCATAGGTGGTATTTACACCAGCAATCGGGAAGATCGCCAATTGGTGCGCTACAACCAGGTGCCGCGCCACTTTATCGATATGCTGATCGCCATCGAAGACAAGCGCTTCTACTATCACCACGGCGTAGATCCCAAAGCTTTGATGCGCGCAGCTGTGTCAACCTTGACCGGTCGCGGCGTGCAGGGCGGCAGCACCATCACGCAGCAGCTGGTGAAAAACTTCTTTCTCACCCCGGAACGCACATTCAAGCGCAAGGCCAACGAAATGCTGATGGCTATTCTGCTGGAGCTGCGTTACGACAAGCACGATATCCTGGAAACCTATTTAAACGAGGTGTATTTCGGCCAGGATGGAACTCGCGCGATTCATGGTATTGGCTTGGCAAGCCAGTTTTATTTCGGTCGCACGGTCGATCAGATGAAGCCGCACCATTCCGCGCTTCTGGTCGCCATGCTTAAGGGGCCGACTTACTACAACCCGCGCCGCAATCCCAAACGCGCCCTGGAGCGGCGCAATCTGGTGTTGGCGGAAACGGGCACTCAGGGATATATCACCCCGCAAGAGTTTGAACAGGCGCTTGCCCAGCCTTTGGATGTCACCCGCAGTGGCAGCATGGGGCTGTCCAATTACCCGGCATTTCTCGATCTGGTATTCCGCCAGTTGCGGCGCGATTACCAGGAGGACGACCTGCGCAATGAAGGCCTGCGGATTTTCTCCACGCTTGATCCGCTGGTGCAGTCCGCCGCGGAGCGCACCCTTGCGCAACAACTCACGCAATTGGAGCAGCGCAATAAGTTGGCAGAAGGCTGGCTGGAAGGTGCGGCGGTAATCAGCGTGCCGCAAACCGGCGAAGTCTTGGCGGTGATTGGCGGAAGGGCCTCCGGCTTTGAAGGGTTTAACCGCGCTCTGGATGCCAAGCGACCCATAGGTTCGCTGTTTAAACCGGCGATTTTCCTGACTGCACTGGAGCGACCGGAATACAGTCTGGCAACTCTGTTGGATGACAGCCCGCTGCAATGGCAGGAGCCGGGCATGAAAACTGTCTGGGAGCCGCAGAACTACGACAAGCTGTTCCACGGCCAAGTACCTCTGTGGCAGTCGCTGGCCAATTCCTACAACGTCAGCACGGCGCGCCTCGGTCTGGAACTCGGCGTCAAGCCGGTGCTGCAGACAGCTCAGCGGCTCGGTATTGAAGATCCGTTGCCGCCCTATGCCGCCACCTTCCTCGGGGCTGCGGAATTGCCGCCTATCCAAGTAGCACAGATGTATCAAACAATCGCGGCCGGTGGATTCCGCGTTCCGCTGCGCGCGATTCGCGAGGTGCTGACCACCGAAGGGCGGCCGCTAAAGCGCTACTCCATCGAAGTGCAGCAAGTGGCCTCGCCACAATCCGTTCATTTGCTGACCCGTGCCCTGCAATTGGCGGTGGAAGAGGGTACTGCCAAGTCCATGAAGTCCATCTTGCCGGAATCGCTGCATCTCGCCGGTAAGACGGGCACCACCGATGGATTGCGCGACAGCTGGTTTGCCGGCTTCAGTGGTGATTATGTTGCCGTCGTGTGGGTGGGCAACGACAAGAACCAGCCAACCGGATTGACCGGTGCGACTGGTGCCCTGCCTATCTGGGCGCGCACTATGGCGCAGCTCAATCCTGCTCCGGTTCGCCAGGCGGAGCCTGATGGAATTACCTATGTGGCGTCCCACCGCGTTGCGGGTGGGCGGGTCAGAGGCTCATGTCACAACGCGGTTGTGCTGCCATTTGTGGAGGGTACAGTGCCGCAAATGGAAGTCGGCTGTGACGGCAGTACGTCCTATTCAGTCGGCGACAAAGCGAAAAAGTGGTGGCAACGAATTCTGCGTTAAGGAAAGGGCGGTGGTAATATGCCGCCCCATTCCGTCCCACTGGAGTCCAGATTTCCATGAAATCCCTGCAATGCATTATTTTGTGCGCCACACTGAGCGCGACTTCAGGTTGTGCAAGCTTGTCCCCTAATTATGGCGGGGAAAACACTCGTGATGCCCAGGTAGAAGAGACGTCCTACGGGTCGATTTCGGCCAGTCAGGTCTCCTCCAACACTGCGGTGCAAAGACTCTATGATCAGGCCATGAACTACGCCTTCGCCGGGGATTTCGATCAGGCGGAAGCAGCGTTGGAGCGCGGCTTGCGCATCGAACCCAGCAATCCCTACTTGTGGTTTGAGCTGGCCCGTATCGCCGCAACCTATGGCAATGTCAACAAAGCGCGTGAGCTGGCCTCCCGTGCGCAGTCCTATGCCAGTGGCGAGCGCCAGTTACAACGCCAGATTCAGCGTTTTCTCGAGCTGCTTTAAGCTCGGGCTGCGTTTCGTTTCAGCTTATTTATGCTTCGATTGGCTTCGTTTATTTGTTAATTGGCGCCCACTGCATCGTGTGGTTTTTTAGGTCGGGCGTCTTTATACTCGCGCGAATTTTCACCAGAACGCTGATTTCATCAAAAGGAGAGAGAAATGAAAAAGTTGGTGTCGTTGTTGACTTTGGTTGTTGGCTTGGGGTTGTCGACCTTGGCATTTGCCGCTGCAGAATTGGTTGATCCAGCGCCTGTCGCGGTTCCTGCCGGTATCTCAGAAAAGTCTGTTGTCAAGCACATTAAAAAAGCGTTCGTGGGACGCAATTGGATGATCGAGGAAGAGGAAAAAGGAAAAATCACCGCTTCCGTTCGCGTGCGTTCCCATACTGCCCGTATCGCTGCGGTTTATAACAATAAACAAGTGCAATTTACTTATGTGTCCAGCGACAACCTGGCCTATAAAGAGAAAAACGGTAAGCGTTACATCCACAAAAATTATTTGAATTGGGTTGAGAACGTGCGATCTGATTTGAGCAAAGGTCTGCAACTCGAAGCCCTGGAGAAAGCTAACTAAGAAGTCATCGCTAATCTGCCAAGCGCAGATATTTTTGAGCGGGCTTTAGCTTTATTTCATTGTAAGCAAGGCGTTTATTTAGCGCAGAGTGCCGGTTGCAGGCGGGCCGACACTGTTTTCAGGTGTTACCTGCCCTCGATACAGCCTCCATATACAGCGGGAATGAAGTTTTGTCCTCAACAGTCTGCGTAGTCGATTACGACTTGGTATGTGCTGCAGGAGTCGGTTTGCGATCTCTGCGCGATTCATTGGCGGCGCAACGATCGGGCTTGGTGCCCAATCGCTTCCCCGGATGCTCTCTGCCCACCTATGTGGGCGAGGTGAGCGCTGCGAGTAACTATCAGTGGCCGGAGTCCGAGGTTTATTGGACCAGCCGCAATAATGCGTTGGTTGAATTGGCGTTGCAGCAGGGCAGTCTGCTCGATTCCTTGCAGCGCATCCGCCAATTGGTTCCGCCGGAGCGAATCGGGTTGGTCATTGGATCGAGCACCTCGAGTATTGATCAGGCCGAAGATGCCTATCGCACCGTGCGCGAGCAGGAAGGGCGCCCGCACGACAATCTGCGCGATCGCGTATTAAATCCCCACGCTCCCACGATATATGTCGCCCATCGCACCGGCATTACCGGTCCTGCCGTCACTTTGAGCACGGCCTGTTCGTCATCGGCCAAGGTGTTCGCTACGGCGGCGCGTTGGTTGGAGGCAGGTGTGGTGGACGCTGTGCTGGTAGGAGGCTCGGATTCTCTGTGCCTTACAGTTCTGTACGGCTTCCATTCCCTTCAGCTTGTTTCCACCGATATTTGTCGACCTTTTGACCGCTCCCGCGATGGCATCAATATTGGCGAAGCCGCCGGTTTTGCCCTGTTGGTCCGCTCGGACCTGCCTGTGGAGCACACAGGAATTGTATTGAGCGGCTACGGCGAAAGCTCCGACGCCCACCATATGTCCCATCCTCATCCGGAAGGCGCTGGTGCGCGTCGCGCTATTGAACAGGCGCTGGCGAGAGCGAAGCTGGCAGCGTCGCAGATCGATTATGTGAATCTTCATGGCACTGCCAGTAGGGTCAACGACCTGACAGAAGGCAATCTCATGGCGCAGCTGTTTCCAGAGTCTACCTTCATGAGTTCCACCAAAGGCTGGACCGGTCATACCCTGGGGGCTGCAGGTATTATCGAGGCGTTGATTGCCATAGATACCTTCAAGACTGGCTTGCTGCCGGGCACTTTGAATCTGCGCGATGCCGACCCGGAAATCGCTCTGCGTTTATCTGCAGATAACGCGCAAGGGGAGCCGACTCACGTGATGAGCAACTCCTTCGGTTTCGGCGGCAATAACGCGAGCCTGATCTTCAGTCGCGGGCGCGGCTAAATCCAATAAGTGAGCCGGCGGCTCCAAATAGGGTCCTGAATTGACATGCCCACTCAGAAATCTTCAGTTTGTTATGTGTATGGTGTCGGCGCCTGGGGATTGGGTTTTGCCGACTGGCCGCAACTGCGCGCTCTGCTGAGCGGCGCTGCGCCCTGGCCGCAAGAGCCGGTAATGACGCCGCCCAAGAGCGAAGTGATTCCAGGCAATGAAAGACGCCGCGCGCCCACCATCGTCAAAGCAGCGGTGGAAGTCGCTGGCCAGGCCTGCCAGCAGGCAGGCATGAATCCCTCCGAGTTGGCCTGCGTGTTCGGCTCCGGCTTGGGAGACACCGACATTACGGATTATTTGTGCGCGCAGCTTGCCCTGCCGGAAAAGCAGTTGTCCCCCACCAAATTCCATAATTCCGTGCACAACGCGCCCGCCGGATACTGGACCATTTCCACTCACTGTATGCAGGCGGCCAATTCCATAGCTGCGTATCAGCACACCGTGGGCATCACTTTGATGGAGGCGGTATTACAAGCGCATCAGGAACAAACACCGGTTTTGCTCTGCGCTTTTGATTTAACTGCGCGCGGTATTTACGAAGGTATTTATGAAACCAAGTCGGATTTTGCTGCGGCATTGGTTATTACGCCAAATGAGCGCGATCAGCCACCCTTGGCTAAACTACAAATTTCCACTGGCGCTGATGTTGTAGCGCTGCCCGCGTGGGACGCGACGTTTGCCAAATTACAGCGTTCCAACCCCGCTGCGCAGATATTGCCATTGCTGCATGCGCTGGCAAACAAAGAGAAAAATCCGGTGCTGAGCCTGTCGTTATCCGAGGCCTGCCATTTAAAAGTTGCTGTAGAACAATGACGAGAATTTTGTGAACAAGAAGCGCGATCTGGTTATTTTGGGCGGTGGCTTGGCTGGTATGGGGCTGGCACTGCAAGTCAAAAAACAACAGCCCGACTTTAATATCGCCGTTATCGAAAAAAATGCATTTCCGCGCCCTCCGGCCATTGCCAAAGTGGGTGAATCCACGGTGGAAATTGCCTCCTATTATTTGGGTGACCAATTAGGTTTGCGCGATCATCTCGATAGCAAACATCTGCGCAAATTTGGTTTGCGCATTTTTCTCGGGTCACAGGCGCAAGATTTTTCCCAATTGGATGAGTTGGGACCCAGCGTCCATTTTGGTATACCGACTTATCAACTCGATCGCGGTGTATTGGAAAATCATCTTTCCGAACAGTTGCGCGCGCAGGAAATCGAATTGATTGATCGCGCCGCAATTACGGATATAGATCTCTCCGACACAAAATCCATCGACTTCACTACGCCTGCCGGCGCGCAACGTTTGCAATCCCGCTGGCTGGTCGACGCTGCAGGCCGCGCTGCCATTGTTAAGAAAAAATTGTCGCTGCAAATGCCAAATGAGCACAAAGCCAATGCGGTTTGGTTTCGCGTTGACCGTCGCATCATAGTCGACGATTGGACGGCGGACTCTGCCTGGCACGCGCGCCCTTATATCGCCAACGAGCGCTGGAAAAGTACCAACCATTTGAGTGGTCCCGGTTATTGGGTGTGGATTATTCCGTTGGAATCCGGTGTGACCAGCATCGGCATAGTAATGGATGACATCGCCTTTAATGCTGCGGATATCAACAGCCCGCAATCAGCCATGCGCTGGCTCGCACACAATCAACCTTTGTGTGCCGATGCGATTGGCGATGCAAAATTTCTGGATTTTGTGGTGCTGCCGAATTATTCCTACGACTGCAAAAAATTGCTGTCGGATGAGCGCTGGGCGCTGAGCGGCGAGGCCGGCTTTTTTGCCGATCCATTTTATTCCCCCGGCAGCGACTTTATCGCCATCGCCAACGGATTTATTACTTCACTGATTGCCGATGATCGCGCGGGCAAAAATATCCAAGTTAACGCCGCAGTATACGAAAAATTATTTCGCTCGATTTATCAGAGCACTTTGAATTTGTATATCGGCCAATACGGCGGTTTTGGCGATCGTCTGATGATGGGGCTGAAAATTTTGTGGGATATCGCCTACTACTGGGGCGTATTGTCCTTGTTGTATTTCCGCAATGCGCTGAGCGACTACCAGAAAATGCGTCCGCTGATTAATGATTTGTTTTCTGTGCAGGATATCAATAAAAAAATTCAAGATGCGTTTCGCAGAAGAGCGGCTCAGCGCTTGGTATTGCCGGCGCGCGGCGTGTTTGCCGATCAAAACCAGTTGCCGTGTTTTAATCATTTGATGGACACATTGAGAAAACCGGTCGACGCCGATGTGCAAACCGACCTGACGGAAAATATCGCCATATTGCGAATTGTCGCGGATGTCGTAGTAGATACGTTGGAAGGCCGCCCATTGTCGCCTGAAGGGCGGCAATGGGTTGGTGATTATTGTGATCGCTTGGCCAGCTGAGTCATTCTCTGCTGGTAAAGCGCCAATAATTTTTGCCGATGCAACTTGCCGCTCGCCTCGCGCGGCAAGGCGTCCACAAACAATAACGGCCGAGGCAAAAAAACCGGGTCCAAGCGCTGGAAAAAAAATTGTGGCAGCGCTGCGCGGTGTTCTTCCGGACACACCACCAAAGCGGCAGGGCGCGCGACCGGATTGTCATCCGTGGTTTCCGGCATAAACGCAGCCGCGTCTATCACACCGGGAATCGCCAAAAGCACTTGGGTAATTTCCATCAGCGAGCCGCGTTTGCCCGCGACATTCACCATATCTTCGTTGCGTCCGAGCAAACGAAAATAATCGCCGAGAATTTCCACCCGATCCTGCAATGCCTGTTCCGTTGGCAGGTGATCGCCAGCAATATGGGGCGGGGAATTGGTATCCAGAGATGTGAAATACAAACCGGGAATTAATCGCCAATCCGATATTTGTGTCGGTCGACGAAAAGCGGTGGAGCCGATTTCACTGCAACCGTAAATTTCCAATAAATCGCCGCCAAAACTATTTTCACACGTTTGCGCTAATTCGCGGGACAAAGGCGCTGTAGCACAGAGCACTCGCTGGCAATTTGGCAGTGATAAACCACTGCCGGTAAGTGCGCGCAGATGCACTGGTGTGCTTACCAGCATGCGCGGCTCCGGTAGTGAATCGATTGAACGCGCAACTTCCTGGGGGAACAGCGGGCGATTATCGGCAACGCACACCGGCCAAAACAGCGGAATCAATACGCCAGTTTCCAGGCCCCACATGTGTTGTGGCGGTACGGTTGCGAGCTGATAAGTGAGTTTTTCCGGCTCGGGCAGCATGCAAGCGCCGTTCATCAAAGTGCTGACCACCAGTGTGCGCCAAGGTTTGATGATGGGTTTAGGAGTGCCAGTGGAGCCGGAAGTGAATGCAACCGCAGCAATAAAATCCGCTTCAATTTCCGGTATTTCGACGGTTGCAGTGGATTTATCGTCATTTGAGCTGGAAATGGTCAGCCACGAGCTGAAATCGACGTTAGCAATTTCTGGCGCGGGCACATTTTGGCTGTGATGCAGAATATACGAGGAGTCGTATTCCGCAGCCAATCGGCGCAATGTTTCCGGCGAGCGGTTTTGCGGCAATAGAGTTGTCTGGCGGCGCAAAATGGCCGCACACAGCGTCAGTGTGAATAAATAAGGATTTTCACACAGATTCAGAACGTATTTTTTTTCCGGCAACCGCTGCGCCAGCAGCTGGCATTGCTGCAGAAAATCGCGTGTTGCTATATCACTGCAATTGCCGGCAAAAATCTCCAGCAGAGAGGTAATGCGGGCCACAGGGCCTGCAAGATCGCGCCAGACCAAAGGTAATTTGGCTGCGGTGCGAGCGAACGCCAAACGTGCATCATGTGATGACGATTGCCTATCCGGTGATGATGCCCCATCATTTGATGACGATAAATAGTTCATATCCGTCGAAAAACAGTTTTACTGCTTTTTGTGAGCTTCAACGAATTCCGTCAAAGAGGCCAAGGTGGAAAATGCTTTGCGGGTTTGTTCGTCATCCGCCTGCATTTGCACACCGAATTTTTGTGAGATGGCGAGTGCAATTTCCAGTGCGTCAATGGAATCCAGGCCGAGTCCTTCGCCGAACAGTGGAGCATTGGGATCGATTTCGCTGGCGTTTACGCCTTCCAGATTGAGAGCGTCCACTAATAATTGGGCTATGATTTGTTGAGCAGCAGTTTGCATGGGCCGTATCCAACTAACGATAAATTTAACTTCAAGTGAATTTTGTCTGTTTTTGCGACTAAGCGGCACGCATCCACGGCGGCCAGATAAACGCCTTAACACAGGGACGGCGATTGTATACAATCCTCGCCTTTTAATCAGCGGTATCGGCCCCTGAGATACTTGTGATTCATAGGGCTGTCGACTCGGCAATTTATGTCCATATTTACCCAGCAATACCTCTCTGCCCACACTGCCTCAGACGTGGGTAATCTGTTGAATCAAGATGGCGTTTTGGCGATCGTCGGTTACACCGGTGACTGTTCTGCACCGGCTACACTGGGACTCATTCCGTCCGGCCTGACTTCGCTTAATGACGTTCGTTATGAAGTCATTCGCTATCCTTTTGGTCGCGCGGAACGCGGGCAGGAAAATGGTTGCCAGTGGAGCAGGATAGGCGATCTTTTGTGTGTCGCTACGTGGATAACTCCCGCTGAATGCGAAAACATGGAGGAATCCACTGAGCAAGCGTATAACCGACTGCTCAATCTCGCCAGGTCATTTGGTCATCCGCACCCGTTCCGCATCTGGAATCTTCTGCCCCGCATCAACTACGGCGACGGGGATCAGGAGGTTTACAAGAAGTTCTGCAATGGCCGCATGCACGCCTTTACCCGTTACGGCATGGTTGCCACCCAGTACCCCGCAGCTTCCGCCTTGGGCCACCATACGGACGGCGCCGTGATCTATATGCTCGCCGCCAAGGAACCGAGCCGGAACCTGGAAAACTCCCGGCAGGTCCCTGCCTATACCTATCCGCGCCAGTACGGCCCGTGCAGCCCTTCGTTCGCCCGGGCGACGCGCTTGAACATGGCCGATGAGGAGTATCTGTTCGTGTCGGGAACGGCGAGCATTCTCGGGCACAGCACCCACGCACCCGGCGACTTTCTTGTTCAGCTGCAGGTAACGCAGGAGAATATTGCCCACTTGGTCGCTCAGGCCAACGGATCACTCAGCAAAATGAGTGCACTGCGCGTCTACCTGCGTCACCCCGAGCATTTGCAGCCGGCGCGCGACATGCTGGAAAAAATCTATGCTCCTGAACATCTCAATTTCGTCTACGCGGATATTTGCCGACAGCAATTGTTGGTCGAGATCGAAGCGCTTGTGGAATTGTGATCGGGTCAGCCGATATAGACACGCGGTTGACAGGTGCAATCCTCATTACAGCTATCACAGGAGCCGGGGGTGAAGTCGCTGCCCCGCGCTTGGCGGGTACCCGCCACCGGCTTCTCCTTTCTTGTTTTCGGTTGCGGAGCGCTTGTGCTGGGGTTGGTGCTCGGCGCTTGGCTGTTTATACGCCGGCCCGCGCCGGATAGCCGCGTCCGCCTGGTGCGCAGCGCCATCCGCTCTATGTGCAAAGTCTATATCGGCATGCTCAAAGGGATGGGATTGCTGACCTATCACTATGAAGGCTTCGACACATTGCAAAGCAACGGCAAGCTGATCGTCGCCAACCACCCGACCTTGCTCGACGCCGTATTCCTGATGGCCTTGATCCCCAATGCCGCCTTTATCGTCAAAGCCGCCATGGCGAACCATCCGTTTACCGGCGGTATTGCGCGGCTGGCGGGTTATATCCCCAACAACGAAGACGGCATAGATCTGCTCGAAAACGCCGTGAATGCGCTCCAGCGCGGCGACGCGCTGGTGATCTTTCCCGCTGGCACTCGTACCACCGGGCGCGGAGTCAAATTCAAACGTGGTGCGGCGAACATCGCAGTGGCCAGCCGATGTCCTATTGTCCCGCTGCGAATCCGCTGTCAGCCCGCGACTCTGGGAAAAAACGACAAGTGGTACCATGTGCCGCCGCGCAAGCCGCATTTTGAATTTTATGTGCTGCCGGAATTTGCCGTGCAGGACGTTATCGATAGCAACCGTCCCACTGGCGTGCAAGCACGGCACTTGAACCAATATCTAGAAACTTGTCTTGAACCTGATGAGTTGCCCGGCAACTCTTCTGCTGGAGCCTGAACATGCAGTCCGAAAAACCGACCCGAGAAGATGTGTATCAATTTGTTGTCCGTGTACTGCAGGAGCAGTTCGAACTGGATGCGGATTCTGTAAACGAAGACGTGGATCTGCGCGAGGATCTGGATATCGACAGTATTGATGCGGTCAATATTCTGATTGAACTCAAAGCGCTGACCAATAAAAAAGTCGCCATCGAAAATTTCCATCAAATTCGCACCGTGCGCGACCTGGTGGACGCCGTGTGCAAGGTCATCAACGAGGACTGATTCCTTATGTTACAGCCGGTTGCTGGGCAAAAAATCATTAGCGAAACCCGCATGCAAATCCCATTTTTTGATGTGGATTCGCTCAATATCGTCTGGCACGGCAACTACTGCAAATATTTCGAAGTGGCGCGCTGCGAGCTGTTGGACAAAATCGGCTACGACTACACCACCATGCGCGATACCGGTTTTGCTTTTCCCATAGTGGAAATGAAAATCAAATATATTTTGCCTTTGCGCTTTCAACAAAATGTGCTGGTTCGCGTGGAATTGCTGGAGTGGGAACACCGGCTGAAATGCGATTACAAAATTCTGGATGCCGAAACCCTGGCAGTGCACACCACCGCAACCAGTATTCAAGCGGCGGTGGCATTGGGCGATCAACATTTGCAGCTGGTGTGCCCAAGTGTATTTACCGACAAGGTCGCGCAATATCAAATGAAGTTGGCCGAGGGTGCGCTGCAATGAAAAACTGGCTCGCCGGAATTTGGCTATTTGCATTGCTGACGGTGCAGACGGTTGCGGATAGTGACGAGAAAAATCTCGTTGAGGAAAACACTGTTGAGAAAAACGCTGTTGAAGCGCCTGCTTCAACCGCGCCTGCAGTCGTAACACTTCCCGCCGCTAGCAAATCCCTGACTCCACAAAGTTGTCTGCAATTCGCAGAATTTCGCCAGGAAAAATATCTCACCGGTTTGCCCAAACCTTTGGTAACGCGCGGCAAGGTTGTGGTGGATTGCGAGCGCGGCACCGTGTGGAGCACCGACAAGCCCATCCGCGAAACTCTGGTTTACCAAATGGATGGCAAGCAGTGGCTGATCAAATCTGCAACTGATAAGCAGGAAATAAAAAACGCTGTGCAAAAACGCGTCGGCACCATTATTTCCCGCATCATGCGCGGCGATGAGAGTTTTATTAATAAATACTTCGCCCGCGAAACCATTGAGAACACCACGCGCCTGGTGCCATCCCAAAAACGCCTGAAAAAATATATTCACAATATCGACCTGCAGCCGCAGGACGCGGGAATGCGCGTACAGGTCAAACGCGTGGATGAGCAGGATATGGTTTTGGAATTGTCAAATATGCGCCCGCTGACACAACTCGATGCAGCCTCATGCGCGACCTTATTGCAATCAACCCTTGGTTGCGATCTGATTTTCCCAAGCCCGGCAAAATAATATGCAGGAGTCAAACGCCGACCGCCGGGTCCGCCAATTTCAATGGGCCATCAAACTGGCTTTTTTGGCGGCGACACTGATTTTTGCAGTTGCGCTCATCAAGCTTTTTCAGACAGGTTTAAATATAGATACCAACTTGCGGAGTCTGGCTCCGCAGGCGGCGCAGGATTCGCTCGGCGAGCAGCTGATCAACCAGTTGTCCGGCGCGGCATCGCGCAAAGCCATAGTGGTGCTCGCGTCCGAAAATCCCGCCAAAGTCAGCGCCGCATCTGATGCTATGCGCACTCGCTTAGGCGCTTTAGCAGAAGAGCAGAACTCCGTCGTACGTGTTGCGGATATGACCGATACGGTCGAACAATATGTTCGTCTGCTGGAGCAATATCCCTACAATTTTCTCAGTCCTTCTTTGCGCCCTTTGTTGGAACAAAAAGATGATGCGCAGCTGACCCAATGGGTGGTGGAAAAATTATTCAGTGGCACCAGCCAAGTTCGTTTGACCGGCTTTGATCGCGATCCTTTTGGCGCGCTGAACGATTACGCATTTTTTATTCAGGAACGATTGGCCGGTGATAGCGCGGACGATATTCGCTCAGTTGTACATGGCGGTGTAGAGCAGCATTTTTCCGTCTGGCAATTTGACTTGCCTGCCGATGGCATGGCGTTCAGCACGCAGGAAATCTGGATCGAGCAGTTATCCCATATTCAAACGGAAATAACGCAGCAATTTCCCGAGGTAAGATGGCTGCAATCCGGCATGATCTTTTTTGCCGCGGATTCGGCACAATCGGCACAGAAAAATATCAATATGGTGTCCAACACCGGCGCCATATGCATTATTTTGCTGATGCTGGCAATTTTTCGCGGTATTCGCCCGCTGGCAGGCTCGATGCTGTCCATTATTGGGGGTGTCAGCTTCGCCTTTGTGATCAGCCATAGCTTGTGGAATTCTCTGCATATCCTCACCTTGCTCTTTGGTGCGAGTCTGATCGGCGTGGCGGTCGATTATTCGCTGCATCTGTATTATTTCCATTTGGAAAATAAATCCGCCTCTCAGACCAATCACCGCTCGCATTTTTATCGCGCATTATTGTTAAGTCTGATGACCAGTATTGTTGGCTACAGCGCGCTGGCTATGTCGGGACTGGAGACCTTGCGCCAGGTCGCGCTGTTTTCCATTGCGGGCTTGGTATATGCCTGTCTGTTGGTATTGATGATCGAACCCTGGTCCACCAAAAAACTGAAATCCCATGACCGACTGTTAAGTGCTTTGACGCACAAGAGCATCGAAGGCTTGCGGCGCATTGGGCGGGTTCCTTTGCTGGCATTATTTGCTTTGGCTGTCTGGATTATAGTGCTGGTGTTGAATGCACAGATTAAATTCGACGATAGTCCGAAAGCCTTTATCAAACAGAATCAGCAGCTGTTTGAAAATGAACGTATCGTCAACGCCTGGATCTCCGATTATGAACCGGCCACTTTTGTGGTGGTGACAGGCGAGAATGTGCAGGAGATTTACGAAAAAATTGCCTTTCTGCACGCTCGTTGGGGAGATATTGCTCATAACAGTGCAAAAGGACTCTTGGGCATTGACGCACTTTTACCGTCGCCAAGTGAACAAGCGAAAAACTATTCGCTCAACGCAGCACTCTATACCAATCAGCAACTGGCGACTGCGTTGGTGGAAGATTATGAAATTACCGATAGCGAACATTTGAGTCGCCTGGAAACGGAATACCGCAATTGGGCAGGGAAAATTTTAACGCCTGCCGATTTATTAAAGGATTTGCCAGGATTTCCGCAGCTTTGGCTGGAAGGCGAATCTCTGGTTACGGCTCTGTTAATTCCCAAAAATACCGCGCTCGATCAGCTGCGCAACATAACGGCGGAAATTCCCGGCGTTGAATTGGTGTCCATGGTCGAGCAGACCGAAGAAGGGTTGCATCATTTGCGCACCACAGCAGGTTATTATTTATTTTTTGCGCTGCTGCTGATTACCTTTATTTTCTTTTGTCGCCACGGTTGGCGTTTGGCTTTGATCTTAAGCCTGGTGCCCGCTGCCGTGCTCGGCTGTATTGCGCTGATTTATCTGCTCGCCAATGTGCCCATTACGCTTTTCCATGTAATGGCCGCCTTTTTGGTGCTCGGTTTGGGAGTGGATTATTTGGTTTTTGCCTCCGAAATGGTGGGCAGTGCTAATGCCTCCAACGAGTTCGCCAATGCCTTGGTATTATCCGCTGCCACCAGTATTTTGTCTTTCGGTGTGCTCGGCCTTACGGTGCTGCCCGCAGTGCAGGCATTTGGTATGACGGCGGCTTTGGGAATTCTGGGTAATTTAATTGGCGCATTCTGGTTAATTGCAATTTGGAGAAACATTCATGACCATTAAACGAGTGCTCGTAACCGGCGCTACAGGTGGAATAGGGCAGGCTTGCGCAACCGCGCTGGCAGCGGAAGGTTATCACGTCACCCTGCATTACAATTCCAACGCCGCCAAAGCGGAAGCCTTGATTGCGCAAATTGAAGCGGCCGGAGGCCGCGCAAGCGCTATTCGTTTTGACGTGCGCGAACGCGAAACGGTGGCCGAAGCCCTGGCAAACGAAATCGAAGCCTACGGCGCTTTTTACGGTGTGGTGTGCAATGCAGGAATTACCGCAGACAATGCTTTTCCTGCAATGCCCGGCGAAGATT
This sequence comes from Saccharophagus sp. K07, assembly GCF_014336955.1. Taxonomy (GTDB): domain Bacteria; phylum Pseudomonadota; class Gammaproteobacteria; order Pseudomonadales; family Cellvibrionaceae; genus UBA5868. The sequence continues at coordinate 463,608 of NZ_QRAI01000004.1, forward strand.
GGGACCGCGTGATTCACACCAATCTGGATGCGTTTTACAACGTATTAAATCCGCTGATTATGCCGATGATTCGGTTGCGCAAAGGCGGGCGAATTGTGACTTTATCTTCTGTTTCCGGCGTTATCGGCAATCGCGGCCAGGTGAATTACAGCGCGGCAAAAGCCGGCATTATTGGTGCGACCAAAGCTCTCGCTCTGGAATTGGCCAAACGCAATATCACCGTCAATTGTGTCGCCCCCGGATTTATTCAAACGGAAATGACCAGCGGCTTGATCGTGGATGAAGCGTTGAAAATGATCCCCATGCAACGCGTAGGCGCGCCGGAAGATGTGGCCAATCTGGTGAAATTTTTGATGTCGGATGGCGCAGCTTATATTACGCGGCAGGTGATTCAGGTAAATGGCGGGATGATTTAAAAACCAAACCCCACCCCAACCCTCCCCTTGGGAAGGGGAGGGGGCAAAAGTTCGTCCTTATCGAGATGTAGAGAAAATTTTTGTAAAAAGGAAGCAGCGTTAAATCGAAGTGCGATCTAATTCCCTCTCCTCGGGGAGGGCTCCGCAAGGGCGTCTATTTAACTAAACCCGCCGAAAGATCAGCGACGTATTAATCCCACCAAACGCAAAATTATTACTCATAAAATAATCCGCTTTAATTTCGCGCACGTCGCCGACTATATAATCCAGCTGCCCGCAATTGGGATCTAGTTCATCCAGATTTAAATTCGGAATAAACCAATTTTCCCGCATCATCTGAATACCGGTCCAAGCTTCCAAAGATCCGCAGGCGCCGAGGCTGTGGCCGATATAACTTTTTAAGGCGCTGAAGGGGATATTGGAGCCCATGATTTCCTGCGTGGCTTTGGTTTCGGCGACGTCGCCTTGCAAGGTGGCAGTGCCGTGGCCGGAGATGTAGCCTATATCGGAAGGATTTAATTGGGCACTGGCGAGGGCGTCGGCCATAACTTGGCGCATGGTAATCGGATTGGGTTTTACCAGATGCACGCCGTCGCAGTTGGTCGCAAAGCCGACCACTTCCGCTAGAATATTCGCACCGCGTTTTTTCGCGTGTTCGTACTCTTCCAGAATTAAAGTACAAGCGCCTTCGCCGAGTACCAAACCATCGCGCTGTGTATCAAATGGACGCGGTGAAGTTTCCGGTTTGTCGTTGCGCAAGCTGGCGGAATAAACGGTGTCAAACACCGCTGCTTGTGTCGGACATAATTCTTCCGCGCCACCGGCGATCATAATGGTTTGTTGGCCGGCGCGAATGGCTTCGAATGCATAACCAATTCCCTGGCTGCCCGCTGTGCACGCGCTGGAAGTGGTATACATGCGCCCGCAAGTGCCAAACAAAACACTGATATTGACTGCAGCGGTGTGGCTCATCATGCGTAAATAAGTGGTGCCATTAATTTTGGCCATGGAGTTGTGTTCCAATAAGCCAAAAAATTCCATTGCCGCGTCGCTGTTGCCGGTTGCTGAACCGTAAGCCACACCGGTTGCCGCGCTGCTGATAATCGGATCGTTTAATAATCCCGCATCTGCCAGCGCTTTTTCTGTCGCGACTACTCCTAATTGACCAACGCGGCCCATAGCACGGCGTTTTTTCGCGGTGTAATGCGCAGGTAAAACAAAATCATCGACAGGGGAGGCGAGGCGTGTCTGCAAATCCGGGAAGCGATCCCACTCGTGCATATAACGCACGCGATTTTTCTTTTCCAATAATGCGGCGCGCACGCTGGGCCAATCGTGGCCGAGCGAGGAAATGGCTCCTGCACCTGTAACTACGACACGTTTCGCTGTCATAAAGTTGTATTCTCTTGATCGGGTGCGGTAACCGGTTTGCGGAATACCGTCAATTTGGCTGTTGCGCATAATTCGCCGCCGCGCGAAATTTCGCAACTGAATTGTGCAAGTTGGTCGCCGCTTAACGCAGCTTGAGTGCAGGAAACCTGCAAAATATCCCCGTCCGCAAAGTAGGGTACATGTATTTGATACTGGCGCGTGCCGAGCAAAAAGCCGAGATGCGGCTTCGTCAGGCCCTGCTGCAATTGATGCCCTGCAATCAGTGCTGCGGTCTGCCCCATATATTCAATACCGATCCACGCGGGCACGCCGGTGGGCGCCATAAAAAATGGTGAATCCGCTGTGATATGCACTTCTGCAGATGCCGAATCGGCAGCCACATGCAGCACCTTATCAATCAGGAGCATAGGCTCACGATGTGGAATCAGTTGATATATCAGCAGATCTTTCATCACGGTTGGCCCAATAGGGATAAAAATTAAACCACTGAAGCGGCGCTTTGGCGGCCTGGCGCTCCAGCTCGTTTGCATAGGTTTGCACGTAGTGGCGCAATTGCTCCGAATCGCGGCGCGGCAAATTGACGCGGTCGGCAAAAGGCACGAGTTCAAAATTCACCTTATCGCCGACGCGATAGGAAAACATCAAACTCACTTCGCACTGCAATGTTTTGCCTAAGACGTAAGGGCCAATGGGAAATGGCGCAGGTTTGCCAAAAAAATCCACCAACAATGAATTTTCTCCCGTCACCGGAATTCGGTCGCCGGCAATAAACAGCCATTCGCCATTTTCAAGTTTGGTTTTGAACAGCAGAATCAGCGGAATATCCAGCTGCGTCACCTGATACACATTGATGCGCGACATGGGATTAATTTTCTGCATGATTTTGACGAAGTTTGCCGCGTGCTGGTCGTACACCAGAATATTGATGGTGTGCTCCATATAACGCTGCACAAAGCCGCGGCAAAATTCCAGATTGCCCAGATGCGAGCCTATGATCAATTTTCCAGTCGGGCGACTTAAAAACGCATCCAATGCAGGCTTATTCTGAATGGCAAAACAGCTGAGTTCGATGGGCGCCGACCAAGCCAGCAATTTATCCAGAATGGCCTGGCCAAAACTGTAGATATGGCGAATCACATCCCAATTATTCGGTGGCCGTTTCCAATATTCGGGATAACGCTCGGCATGGATATTGAGAAATTCACGCGAGGCGCGGCGCGCAACACCGTTCACCAGAAAAAAATAAATCGCTACCGGACCTAAAATCCAGTTGAACAACCGACGTCCGAACACGCGGTACAACCAGAGCATAAAAACCAAGCCCCAGTAGCTCCCGGACTCTGAAAGATTCGCCCAATGGCGTTGCTTCTTTTCCATATCAATTCTTGAACCGCCGCCACCACATGGCGCAAAGATTCCAGGGCGCAGAGAGCAATAAGCGACTATGCACTTTAATCAGCAGCAGATTGTCGCGCAGATATTGGAAGTGGGAGATATTGTTTTCGGGATAAATCACAGCGGTGGGAATAAACCGTACAGGAACGCCTGCCCAAATTGCTTTGACGAGAATTTCTGTATCCGCATCCATACGGTTGCCGATATAAAACGCGTCTTCGATTTTTTCGAATGCCGCCAAAGAATAAGCGCGGAAACCGCACAGGCCATCGCGAATCGCAAACGAAAAGGTTTCCAGCGCACAAATAAAAGTAGTGACTTTGCGGCCGTGGCGGCGCGCGGCGGGCGCACTTTTATCAAAAGATGGCTGGCCGGAAATAATCGCATCTGGATATTTCTGCGCTTCTTCAATAAAACGCGGAATATCCTGCACATCGTGCTGGCCATCCGCATCGATTTGAATTGCGTGGGTAAAGCCGTTCATGGTGGCCCAGCAAATACCGGTTTTTACCGCGCGACCTTTACCGCGATTGCGCGGCATGGTCAGCAGTGTGACCTTGGGATACTGCGGCAAAATGCGCTGCAAATGCGCAACGCTTTCGGGGCGGCTGCCGTCGTCAACAATAACGCACGGCAAATCATGAGCCATCACGCTCGGTAAAAAGCGCTCCAATTGCTCATGATGGTTGTAATGAGGAATCAACAGACAAAAACGCATGGAAAAACTCAAAACACCAGCTTGCCTTCAGAAAAGGCTTGCGCAGGTGTTGCAGGATCGGAATATCGGAAGGTCACGGAATCACCAGAACTATGGCGCGCCAATTCCAGGCTCACTTCCTGGTGGGGAAGAATCACATTCTGAAATTTCAGATTGTCGATACGTTTGATGTTTTGCGGCAGCGAAAACACCTGCTGCGCGAGGCAACAGGCCCAATGGGTTTGCACAACGCCGGGCAGAACGGGCTGCCCAGGGAAATGCCCCTTCAGCCATTTGAGATCCGCGCCTATCTTGAAACGGAACACGGATTTATCCCCGCTCTGATCAATGTCGAGCAGGTCGGGCCATTCATCGCCCTGAAAAATGTCGGCAAGAGAGTTGTGCATATGGTTCACAAATTATCCGTCGCTATGTCCTTCTCGCGCTGCTGCCGCATATAAAAATGGCGGAACACCAGCTCACCACCCGCAAATGCCCCCAGAATCACGTAAGACAGGAACCCGCAATAGAGAGTCCAGGCCTGGGTGGTGGCAAAGTGCGCCAAGTATAGAGCAACGCCCCCGTTGAGGTACAAAACCAGTGCCCAAATTGCCGTCAGCCGCCGGGTGTAGCGAACCGCAGCGGGCGTCATTTGCGCACCGCGCAAGCGTGCGACTTTCTCAATCAGGGCTTCTTTATCTCTCAGACTGAAGGCAAACAGGGAGCCGACAAAGGCGCTCATCAATACCGGGTAAAGCTTCACCGCTAACTCGGATGGAAAACACCAAATGCCGATGCCGCACACCACCGTAACGCCGAACAGTGCCAGATTGACCTTGGAATTGTTGCGGTCCGACAGCGCAAAGCGCACCGCGCCTACGGCGATGATCAACAACCCGAACATCTGGAACGACCAGCGCTGCAGACCTATATACACTAGGCAGGGATAGAGAACAGATACAACGGCAAAGATCGCAGTGACGGCTTTTTTGGACATAGGGAGCAGTCTATTAAAGGAGGCTGGTATATAAGCTTCGCTTGGGCGGGCGAGTTTATCGTTTCGTCAGCGTTAGTCTAGGCGGTTATTGGATAACATTTCGCCAATCTCTGCCAGCTCTAAGGTAGCTGGTGCGCGAGAAGGTTATTTCGTGGTCATTACCTGTTCGGAGCCGTTTTGTTTACTCCCGCAAGCCGCTGTTTTATCCTGGCGGCCCTCTAACCAAAAAGGATTGCCTTTAATGTCACTAGTAGCTCGTTTAAAAATGACCTGTGTTTTGTTCAGCCTGATGTTGTTTTCTGGCTGTGCGACCAAAATTACCGAACAACCTTCTCCTGTCACTCCTTCCACTCAGCGTTTGGGTGAATTTAAGCGAGTCATCCTGGTTCGCTCTGAAATTGCACCGGCTTACGCAAGTCACGAAGCGAATATCAAAGCCGCCAACAAAATTGACGAAGTATTGGCTCAGCAGATCAACAGTCTTCTTTCAAATGTCGAACTGAAATCCGTTGAAGATGCCAAAAAATTGAATTTGAAAGGCCAGTCCAACGTTCTCGTGATCAAGCCTTATATCAAGCAAATTAAATTCATCGGCGGCGCAGCGCGCTTCTGGGGCGGCGCTATGGCGGGCAGCTCTGTTGTGATTATGGACGTTGCCTTCGAAACTGGTGACGGCAAAAAACTCAGCAACCCAGGATTTATGCGCAAAGCAGGCGCATGGACTGACGGCTTCGGCGTACAATCCAATTTGATGTTGGAAGAAATTGCTCGCGATGTTGGTTATTACGTAGCATCAAACCGCTAAGTTACGCGGTAAGACAAAAAAGGCAGCTTCTAAGCTGCCTTTTTTATTTCTGATGATTTTGCTTAAAAAATTGGTACCAAAGGCCCTCACCTAAATCCTCTCCCAGAGGGAGAGGACCTGATGGTGACACTCCTAAAGCTGTAACAAATCCTGATGCAATTTATCCACTTGAGCCAATGTATTTTCTTTGGTGCCGCTATTATCAATCACATAATCCGTTTTTTTTAATTTCTCTGCGCGCGGCATTTGGGTCGCAACAATTCGTTTGATCTGTTCCACATCACTGCCATCTCGTGCACTCGCCCGGGCGATCTGCGTCGCCTCGTCCACATCCACCACAATAATTTTTTCCACCAATAAATGCTGATCGGTCTCCAATAACAAAGGCGATTCCAAAATTACGTAAGGACTCGTGGCGGCGTTTAATTGCTCGATAGTGCGCACCCGAATAATCGGATGCAGCAAATTTTCCAGCCAGGTTTTTTCCGCGCTGTTTTTAAAAATAATCTCGCGCAATTTGCGTCGGTCGAGCTCGCCAGTGGGCAACAAAATGTCGTCACCAAAATGTTCGCGAATCGCCTCCAGCGCCGGCTCCCCCTTGGCCACAACCTCCCGCGCGACTGTATCCGCATTTACGACTGTAATGCCCAAGTCTGCAAACCGCGCTGCTACAAGACTTTTACCGGAACCTATGCCGCCGGTTAGGCCGATAATGTGGGTCATGATTGGTTGCCCTTTTTAATTAATTCGCATCATTGTTGGCCGTGAGCCGTCTAACCGTAAGCGCGCAGCGCTGTTCAATTAAGTCCGTTATTCGCTCAACCAATACATTTCCTGCAAAGCCTTGCTGTGGATCGGATTGAAGTTTACGGGCTGCAGCTGGCAGAGAGCTTGCTAGCTCCAAAATGCGTTTTTTGGCCTGTGCCCTGGATAGGCGGACGCTTTCTGCAAATTGTTCCCAGTGGCGGGCCTGAACTTCACTGAATTTGTACTTGCTGCCAATTTTCATGGCCATCTTTTGCGTCAGCGTCGGGTAAATCGCTGTCGATAAAAGGTCGTAAAACGGTGCCAGAACTGCAGCACTGCCGGTCGCATTCTGCAGATACAACAACGAGAAATTCTTGGCGTGGGCATCGTGATTGCCAATTAGTGCATTAAAAATAATGCAGTCGAGCAGGCGCAAGGTCTGGGGCGCACTCGGGCGCGTCGCTCTGCGGACCAGTTCAAAACATTGCGGCAAATCTGGCCCGCCTTCGTTTTGGTATTTCATTTCTGGCACTACGCCAAGCGCTTGGCAAAAATCCTCTTGATGAATGCGTTGTCGACGACCTTGAGCATCTGTCGATCGGTCGTAGCGTTCGACCAGCAGAAAATGGCGGCCCTGCACTTGGTGGCGAGTTGCTGTTGCCGAATTGAGCTGCATGGCTTTAGCCAGTGCCATACAAAACGCTTCGTTCGTGACGCTGTCTTCGAGGGTCGGAATAGCGGGTTTTAAAATGTGTGAGCTGGGCGTGCCGTTGAGTGGGAGTCCTATGCGAGCACCGTCAAACACCACCGGTAGCTTGTCTTGAGCGCCTGCCAGCGACAGTCGCAGCCCATCCTTGCCCGCGAGCATGGGGCGGTGTGGTAATTCATCCAGAATCGCAACCAGTTCATCGTCACTTAACCATTGGACTTTATCGCCGAGGGAAGGCGCCGCTAGGGTTTGCCCCGGTGCAAGCAAGCTCACAGCCCCGGCGCATTCACCACCTAGGTGATCCAACAGCACAAAATCATTCTGATTAGACACCTGGAACTGCTTGGCAAGTAGCCGGCGCATCTGCCCCTCTGGCAACAGGCCCGCAAAGAAGGGACGCGTTTGCCGATCGTCGAATGGCTCCGCTTGCAAGGGGAGAGAGGCTGACAAAGCCATGGCCCGCGGGTGCTGCAACCATGCCGCTAAATAGCAAAAACTCATGCGACCATCGATCAAGGTCAGGGTACCGACGTGATTGGCAAACAGCCAGACGCTCAACTCACGAGTCACGTGCTGCATCCTCAACGTCATCTGCCGTTACAGAAAGTCCAGCCAACTGAATCTCGCCGCCAAGCGCATCAATGACCCGCAGCACATTTTCCAGCCGCAAAGTGGGCTTGCCGGCTTCAAGGTCGACAATAAAACGCACACCAACCCCCGCAGTCAGAGCCAGCTGGGGCTGAGTTAAACCGAGTTGCTTGCGAGCGGCACGCAGAGCCTGTCCGAGTTGTTGGGGGGATCGAATCGATAACATAAGCGCAATTTCCCGATCGGGAAATTATTGGCTGGCCTTCTGCTCAATGCAAGCAATATTTACCGATCGGGAAATATGCATGGCTGAAGATGTGGGTTTTTACTTAAATTTCCCGATCGGGAAATAATACGTGCGATAACCGCCAGGAAGAATGGAGTCACAGGGTGATGAAGAGGTATATACTTTGTCAGTACCTGTTTTAAGGAGGTCACGTGTATGAAAGAAGCTGTTTTCACAATGAAGCTGGAACCGGAGCTACGCAATGCCTTTATGGCGGCGGCAGAGGCGGCACACAGGCCAGCATCTCAGGTGATGCGGGAGTTGATGCGCGAGTTTGTGCAGCGGCAGCGGGCGGCGCAGGAATATCAAGCGTTCCTGGAGCAAAAGGTCTCTATAGCCCGACAGCAGATTGCAGAAGGATTGGTATTCAGCAACGAAGAAGTTGAAAAGGAATTCGCCTCTATGAGGGGTGATAAGGATGCAGAATGAACGTGGTGTGGACTGCCGCAGCGATCCATGATCGCAAGGCAATTTGGAAATACATAGCGGCTGAAGATCGGGATGCTGCGAATCGACTGGACAGGCTATTCCAGGCCGCCGCCGAACGATTGCAAGACAATCCGCTTTTAGGGCGAGCGGGGCAGGTGGTAGGAACCAGAGAGTTATTTCCCCACGAAAACTACCGTCTAGTTTACGAAGTAAGCGCAACTACCGTTTTTATTCTTACATTAGTTCATACCGCCCGTTTATGGCCTCCCGATACAGGAGCTCAATAATGCGGCTGTCACCCAAACTTAGGCCAAACCGTGCATCTATTCCCCCAATACCACACCCTCTTTTCCCGCATCGACGCCACCACACTGGTGCTGACGCCCAACCAGCGTCTGGCGCGGTTTCTGGTTAAGCAGTTTGATATCTGGTCCGCCGCCAACGGCCAAACCGCTACTTGGCTGACCTTGCCGTGCAAGTCCTGGGGCATCTGGCTGCAGGGGTTGTGGGATCAGGCGCAGACGGGGGCGGTACATAAACTCGCGGAGGGGCGGGTGTTAGCCGCCCATCAGGAGCGGTTGTTGTGGTTGCAGGCGATTGAGCAGGGCGGGGCACCGGAGTTGTTGTCGCAGGATTCCATGGCCGACCTCGCCGCGCAGGCGTGGCGCTACCTGAAACTGTGGGGCCGCCGCTGGCAGGATCTGCCGGAGCATCTGGAGGAAGTGCGCCTCTTTAAAACCTGGGCAGAAGCTTTTCAAAACCTCTGCGAGCAGCAACAGCAACTGGACAGCGGCTCCATCCTCGAACGCGTTGCCGCCATGGCCGAGCAGAACCTGCTGCTGTTGCCGCAAACCCTGATTCTGGTGGGCTTTGATGAAATGGCGCCCGCCGAACAAGCCTTTTGCCAATTGCTGCGCAGCCAAGGCCGCACGGTGGACAACTTCGACCCGCCCATGCCCGGCACCGCCATAAGGCTGGAGCTGATCGACCGGCAGACCGAATTGCGCCGCGCCGCCCGCTGGGCCGCAGCCCTGGTAGAGCAGGACAACTCCCGCTCCATCGGCATAGTGGTGCCGGATCTCGCCCAGCAGCGCCCGTTAGTCGAGCGCATATTTACCGAAGTCTTCGAGCCGCAAGCCATTCTGCCCGGCCAGCCGCGCCATGCGCCGGGCTTCAACATCTCCGCCGCGCAGCCCTTGGCGCAGACGCCGCTGATGTCCACCGCCTTACTCGCGCTGCGCCTAAACGATAACGACATCGAGCGCGACCGCCTGACCCAACTGCTGCACTCGCCGTTTTTATGGAACGAACAGGAATGGACCGCGCGCCTGCAACTGGATGCCCATTTGCGCCGCACCCACGTGACCATTCCCATTACCGCCCTGCGCGCCGAAGCGGGCAGGGAAGAGATCGGCTGCGCGCAGCTGCATCAACAACTGCACGATATGCAGCAACTGATCTACCCCTACCGCCAGAAAAAACAGCCCTTCGCCACCTGGGCGACGGTGTTCGACCAGCAACTGCGCGCCCTCGGCTGGCCCGGTCCGCGCCCGTTGGACACTCTGGAATACCAGCAATACCAACACTGGCCGGACCTGCTCGACCAGCTCACCGCCCTGGATAGCGTCAGCCCCGAGCCAGTCACCTGGCAGCAAGCATTGGCGGAACTCTCCCGCCTCGCTTATACGCCGTTCCACCCGGAAACCGCCGCGTCGCCTGTGCAAGTGCTCGGCCTGTTGGAAGCCGCAGGCCAGCCCTTCGACTACCTGTGGGTGACCGGCCTGGACGACCGCGTTTGGCCGGAGCCGAGCAAACCCAACCCGCTATTGCCGGTGGACCTGCAACGCGAGTGGCGCATGCCGCGCGCCTCGGTGGAGCGCGAGCTGGAGCTGGCCGCGCGCCTGACCCAGCGCCTCGCCACCAGCGCCAGCACCGTAATCTTCAGTTCCCCCATGCTGGACGGCGACCAGCCCCTGCGGCCAAGCCCGCTGCTCGATGCCATTCCGCAAGGCGACATCGAGCAACTGCCGGACTTCACTCCGCCCAGCTACGCCCGCCAGATGCTGGGCAGCCCGCTGGAAAGCCTGCTCGACGACCGCGCCCCGCCAGTGCTCGAACCCAAACGCCTGCGCGGCGGCAGTCAGATCCTCAAAAATCAGGCGGCCTGCCCCTTTAAAGCCTTTGCATTGCACCGCCTGCATGCCAAAGAAAGTGAAGACTTACAGTCCGGCATAAGCCCGCCAACGCGGGGCAACCTGTTGCATATGGCGTTGGAATTGATCTGGAAAGAGCTGCAAACCCAACGGGCGCTGCTCGCCCTGCAGGAGCCGGCCCTTAATGACCTGATCGACAACAGCATCCGCCGCTCCTGGCTGCGCATCGAGGGGCAGGCCCATCTCGGCCCGCGCCTGAAAGAGTTGGAAAGCAAACGCGCCGCAACCCTGATCCGCGCCTGGCTGGAACTGGAAAAACAGCGCCCGCCGTTCCGCGTGGTGTTTCAGGAAGCGCAACAACAAGTGCAAATCGGCGGCATTCCGCTGCGCGTCCGCTATGACCGTATCGATGAATTGGAGAGCGAGGATGGCCTGGTCGTGCTCGACTACAAATCCGGCCAGACGGACATCAAAGCCTGGGCCGGCGAGCGCCCGGACGAACCTCAAGTGCCGCTCTACAGCATCCTCCAAGGAGAACGCCTAAAAGCCGCCATGTTCGCGCAACTGCATGTAAAAGAAGTGACCGCCAAAGGCATCAGCGCCGAGGCGGATTTGGTGCCCGGCCTGAAAGCCGCGGAAGCCCTGGGCAAACTGGATCTGCCGGACGACTGGAGCGAGATCCTCAACTACTGGCGCGACACCCTGGAACGCCTCGCCCAGGACTTTATTCGCGGCGAAGCGCGGGTCGACCCCAAACACAGCGTCACCACCTGCCAGTTCTGCGAGCTGCACAGTCTCTGCCGCATTCGCGTCGGCCTGACTGACCTTTTGGCTGATGAGGAGGAGGGCGCATGAGCCAGACCGATATTCGTCACCCCGCCGACCGCCCCCAGCGCCAGCGCGCCCTCGACCCCACCGGCTCCTTTATCTGCGAGGCCCCGGCGGGCAGCGGTAAAACCGAGCTGCTGACCCAGCGCGTGCTCACTCTGCTGGCGCGGGTCACCAAGCCGGAATCCATTCTCGCCATCACCTTTACCCGTAAAGCCGCGGCGGAAATGCGCGCGCGTATCCTCGGCGCCCTGGCGGCGGGGCGCGGCCCCGAGCCGCAGGAAGCCCATGCACTGCAAACCTGGCAGCTCGCCCGCGACGCATTGCAGGCCGATGAGCGATATGGTTGGCAACTGCTTACCAACCCCTCGCGCCTGCAAATCCGCACCTTCGATAGCCTGTGCGCCATGCTCACCCAGGCATTGCCGCTGCAATCCTCCCTCGGCGCGGGCGTGGCCACCACGGAGGATGCCCAGCCCCTGTACAAGGCGGCGGTGAAGGATCTGCTGGACACCCTGGAAAGCGAAATGCCCTGGGCGGACAGCCTCGCCCAGCTACTCGGCCACCTGGACAACCGCTACTCCCGCCTGGAAGAACTGCTTTGCAAAATGCTCGGCAGCCGCGATATCTGGCTGCCCGTTCTGTACAGCACACAAGGTATGGCTTACGGCACCCAAGGTATGGCAAGCCCCGAATCCCTGCGCGGCGTACTGGAATATCACCTGCAGCACGCGCTGATCGACAAAATGACCCGCCTGCGCGAACTGCTGCCGCCGGAATGCCACCAGACCTTGGCCGAGCTGGGCGACTTCGCCGCCGCCAACCTGCTGCGGGAAAACGTCGAATATCCCATTAATGCGCTCCATCAACTGGGCCGCGTGCCGGACTGTCGCCCGGAAGAAATGCCCCAATGGCGCGGCCTTGCCTGCCTGCTGCTCACCCAAAAAGGCGAGTGGCGCAAAACCGTGGACAAGCGCGCGGGCTTCCCCGCCGGCGAAGGCAAAGACGAAAAAGCCGCTTATAAAAGGAAGAAGGAAAGCCTGCTGGAACTGATCGCCCAGCTGCAGGAAGTGCCGGACCTGCTGGAAGCCCTGCAAGGCATCAGCGCCTGGCCCGCACCCACCTACAACGACCAGCAATGGCAAATCCTCCAGGCGCTTACCGCCGTTCTGCCGGTACTGGTGGCCCACCTCAAACTGGTGTTCGCCGCCCGGGGCGAAGTGGACTTTGTGGAAATCAGCAGTCGCGCCCGTCAGGCCCTGGGGGATGATCAAGCGCCGACCCTTTTTGTTCCTACTGACTTGGCTTTGCGCCTGGATCACCGCATCCAACACATACTCGTCGACGAGTTTCAGGACACGTCCTTCAGCCAGGTGGACCTGCTGCAAAGGCTCACCGCCGGCTGGCAACCGGGCGATGGCCGCACCCTGTTCTGCGTGGGCGATGCCATGCAGTCCATCTACGGCTTCCGCAACGCCAACGTCGGCCTGTTCCTCCACTGCAAAGAACATGGCCTCGGCGGTCTGCCGCTGGAACCGCTGCAACTCACCGCCAACTTCCGCTCCCAGGCGGGTGTGGTGGAGTGGATCAACCGCGTGTTCCAACGCGCCTTCCCCGCGCGCCACAACATTTCCTCCGGCGCTGTGGCCTTCTCCCCTGCGGAAGCCTTCCGCCCGGAAATTCCCGGCCCTGCCGTGCAAACCCACCTGTACGAAAAAGGCCTGCCCGCGGAATTTGAAGGCCAATTGGTGTGCGACCTGATCCAGCAAGCGCGCGCGCAAAACCCGGACGGCACCATCGCCCTGCTGGTGCGCAACCGCAACCACGCCGCTCATATCATCCCCGCGCTTAAAGCGGCGGGCCTCACCTTCCGCGCCGTGGATCTGGAAACCCTCGCCGAACAGCCGGTGGTGATGGACTTAATGTCCCTCACTCAAGCGCTGCTGTTTCCCGCCGACCGCATCCACTGGCTCGCCATACTGCGCGCGCCCTGGTGCGGCCTCACCCTGGCGGATCTCGAAATCATCGCCAACCAAGGCCCGGCGGAAACGCCCATCATTCGGCAAATGCAAACCGCCTTGGCCAACCAAACCCGGCAGGAAGAACTCTTCACCACCGAGCGCGTCCTCTCCGCCGATGGTCGCGCGCGCCTGCAACGCATAACGCCCATTCTGCAAACCGCACTGGCGGAACGTCACCGCAAACCATTACGCCAATGGGTGGAAGGAACCTGGATCGCCCTCGGCGGCCCCGCGTGTTTGCAGCAAGCGAGCGAACTCGACGACGCCGAACGCTTTTTGCAATTGCTGGAAAAATTAAATTCCGTAGGCGAAATACCTACTCTCGAACAATTAAATGAAGGTTTGGAAAAACTCTTCGCCGCGCCGGACCCGCAAGCAGACGAACGCCTGCAAATTATGACCATGCACAAATCCAAAGGATTGGAATTCGACACCGTTATACTCCCCGGCCTGCACCGCCAACCGCGCAATCAGGATTCGGAATTGTTGCTCTGGCAAGAGCGTTTAAGTTTGGACGGTCACGAAGAATGGCTGCTCGCCCCCATCAGCGCCACCGGGCAGGATAAAGACCCCATCTACAAACACCTGGAATACGAACAGAAAAAACGCACGCAATTGGAAGCCTGCCGTTTGTTGTATGTGGCCTGCACGCGTGCGCGTAAACAATTGCATTTGCTCGCTCAAATAAAAGCTAAAGAAGGCGAAGTGCGCGAATTCTGCGAACCCGCAGAAAACACCTTGCTAAAACCCATCTGGTCCAGCGTGCACACCACTGCAGTTTTTTATCCTGCACCCAAAACAGCAGAAGAAAATGCCGACCAAATTCCCCAATATATTCCCCGCCCACTGCAACGCATCACCAGCAACTGGCAAATGCCACAACTGCCGCGCGTGGATTTATTGCAGCCGTTTATTGCCAATTACCAATACAACAACCAAAACCTGCAAAATGCGCAAAGCAATTCTGAAAAGGAAAATTCAAGCGCCCGTTTGATCGGCACACTCACGCACGAAATTCTGCAACTGATTGGTCAACAGGGATTACACAATTGGAAAAATAAAAACCTCGACGAAGTCGAACCCTTCTGGCGCGGCCGCCTGTTAAGCCTGGGCGTGAATCCAACAGAACTCGACGCCGCCGTCCAGAAACTCAAAACCCTAATCACCCAAACCCTGCAACACCCAAAATTCGAATGGCTGCTCAGCGGCAACTGCCAATTCGAACTGCCCCTAAGCGTGGTCATCAATGGCGCAGTCGAACACCGCGTAATCGACGTATTAAGAACCGAAGGCAATAAAGCCTGGGTGGTGGACTATAAAACAAGTGTTCCAATGGAAGGTGAAAGTGTTCAGCAATTTGTAGAGCGGGAAGTTAGCGTCTATAAACAAATAATGCGTGCGTATTGTGAGGCGGTTAAGGGAATGGGCTATGGAGAGGTTGAGGGAGTTTTGGGGTTTTTGGGGGTGGGGGTGTGGGTTGGAGGTGATGAAGAATAGATGTGGTGTGGTGATCATGGCTTATGAGCACGTGATACTCAAAAAATTCTTAGCCCCAAGGTGCGCCGAATTTAGTCTGCTTTAAAGTTGATTTATGGATAATCTATATGCCTGAACTTTCTTGGGAAAAACTCCTCTCGGAAGTGAGACGAAAAGACCTTTATGAGGTAGGTGGAGAAAATACCGGAACCGCCGGACATAGGGTAGAGGCGGAACGGGACTATGATCGAATCTTATTCGCGTCACCCACACGCCGTCTTGCTGATAAAACTCAAGTGTTTCCATTGGATTCAAACGATTCTGTTCGGACACGACTTACCCATTCATATGAGGTATCAAATCTATGTAGAAGTATTGGGATTACTTTAGCATTTAATTATCCAGAAAAGGTTTTTGGAGAAAACCACGAAAAGCTCCAAGTCAAACGTAAAGTGCCAGCTATTCTTGCGGCGATTGGTTTGGCACATGATTTAGGAAACCCTCCATATGGTCATCAAGGAGAAGAGGCAGTTAGAAACTGGTTTCTTAGTCTTTCAAATTCCGTCGGAGGCGGCGAACAGGTACCTGAGGACTTTCAGCAGTTTGATGGCAACCCTCAAACCTTGAGATTGCTTACAAGGTTGCAAATACTAAACGACGACTTTGGTTATAACTTAACATTGGGAACTTTGGCGGCGCTTATTAAATATCCCTGTTTCTGCAGATCAAAAAGCGATCATGGTTATAAGAAATTCGGGATTTTCGAAAGTGAGAAAACTATCGCGAAGGAGATATGGAAGGAGACGGGGTTGGCAGAAGGAGTTCGACATCCTTTGACATATATAATGGAGGCATGTGACGATATCGCCTATTTGGTCCTTGATGCTGAAGATACCGTCAGAAAAGGTTTGGCTTCATTTGCAGATTTGGTTGATGCGCTCAATTCTTGTGAATATCGTGACGATGCAATAGTGAAGGAAGTAAGAGATTTTTCTGTTGAAAAGAACACGACATACAAAAAAGAAGGTTTAAGTTCGGCCGAGTTGAATGAAATTTCTATGCAAATGTTCAGGGTAAAAGCAATTCACCATATGGTGAATTCCGTTGTTAATGTATACGTAAATAAAATTGGCAATATAATGAACGGGAGTTTGAATCCAGGTTTTCAGTTGATCAAACATTCTGCGGCTGGCCCTTTATGCTCAATTTTGAAAGAGTTTGACGTTCGATATGGATATCAAAATAAGCAAGTACTAGAGCTAGAGCTTAAAGGAAAGAATACTATTACTGAAACCATGGATCTTTTGTGGTCGGCTATAACCTGTCGAAATACAGCATTTTCAAAATATGCATGGGTTTTGCTATCTGAAAATTATCGAAGGGCCCATGGTAAGTCGATAGAAAGTTTTATGTATAAAAATTGTCAACTTTTGGCTGATTCTATTTCTGGGATGACTGATACATATGTCTTTAATATTAATCGAAAGTTGCGTGATTTGTATAGAAAATGAATACGTATCCAAAGTTAAATCCAGCCAAAGATGAAGCTGCTCTGATATCAAGGGTCACTGATTTTGTTGACAGTTTTGATAAAAAAAATGGGAAATTATCGATTCCTAAATCGCCGGGTGGTCAATTAGATTTTTTTGGTTATAGAGATCTTTCATTCGATTTTGATTTTAAAACCCCGTTTGTGTCGATTAAGGAGTTTTTAGATTTTTCGGCCGATGTTTCTGGGAGTGGTGGAATTTATGTTTTTGGTGGGGCATTGCGGGATTTGGCAATGTTCGGTGTAAGTGGGTTTACATCTGATATTGATGTGGTTGTCGATAGATCATGGGATGTTCTCGAGCCTGCGCTGATAAAAAGAAAGGCCATTAAAAACAAATTCGGCGGATTGCGCTTATATGTTGGAAAAATGCCTATTGATATCTGGAATTCTGAGAATACATGGGCTTTTAAACAGGGGTACTTAAAATACCGGGGTATACACTCTCTTTTAGAAACCACCATATTAAATTGGGATAGTATTCTTATGGATTGGAAGAAAAAAAGGCTAATATGTGACCCTACATATTTTAGCGAAATAAGAAATCGTCGGTTGGATGTTGTTTTTGAAGAAAATCCGAACCGTCTTGGAATGTTGTTGCGAGTGCTTCGTCATTTGCATCAGAAGGACGCAAAAAAAATATCTTTGAGAGCGTGCAGGTATTTGGCAAAGGAAACGGTAAATTTTTCATTTGAAGAGTTGCGAAACGCTGAAATTAGATCTTATAAATCTGCAATTATTGAGCTAAAACTTTACGATTTTTTTAGATTTGAGCAATTCAAAGAGTATTCTGAAGATCTAGCTGTTTCGGATATTTTGCATCCGGCCCCTTTTGTCTAATGGGGCTAGAGGTGGAGATCATCTGACCAAAAACAAATCTGGCAGAACAAAATGTTCGACTGAATTTGGCCTGACAGTCAAGATCGAGTGCGGATAATCTATGCCATCGGCAAAATACGGAATAAGATATCAGGATTTATAAGGTTTCCTCGTTCGTTGTTGTACAGCAGGCTTAGACTCTATTTGCTGGAAGTGAAATCACAGTGGAGAGCTCACGAAAAGGGGACAGATTTATTTTCTAACTAAAAAAGGAGAAATATATGCCAAGGCAGGCGAGGTTAATTGTGCCAGGACTACCGCACCACATAGTGCAGCGAGGACATAACAGAAGCGCGGTTTTTATTGAGGAGTCAGATTATCAGTATTACTTGAATAATCTGGCGGAGTGGAAGACGGAGTTGGGGCTTAGGGTCTTCAGCTATTGCTTGATGACCAATCATGTTCACCTGATAGTAGAGGCCGGACATAGGCTCGGAGACATTGGCGAGCTCATGAAGCGGTTGGCTGGTCGCCAGACCCGATATGTGAATAAGTTGGAAAGACGAACCGGCTCCCTTTGGGAAAGCCGCTATAAAATCAGCCCAATTGATACGGATGCTTATCTCTTGCAATGCTGTCGATACGTGGAGCTGAACCCGGTGAAAGCCAGGATGGTATCGCGGCCTCAGGATTATGGATGGTCAAGCTATCGAAGTGTGATTGGTGAGACAAGATGCTCGTGGCTGGACCTGAGTCCTTGCTTTATCGGCCTAGGCATTGATGAGGATCAAAGGGTGCAACGCTATCGCAAGTTTGTAGAGGACGCAGAATCTGCCGAAATTGAAGCATCCTTCATAAGAGCCGCCGTGGATCGTAACCAGCTCACAGGCGGTGCTCGGTTCATTGATGAAGTGGAAGCGAGAACGGGGGTTAGGGTTGAGTTTAGATCTAGGGGCAGGCCGTCATGTGCCGATAAATAAATCTGTCCCCTTTTCCGATAAATAAATCTGTCCCCTTTTCCCAAAAATTTCCCTTAAAGATTCTCTAATCTGGGCCGATAGTTTCTGGTACAGAATATTTTTTTCGTATACGAAGCCGAGGATTGGCACAATGAACAACATCCAGACCACATTGAGTTCCAGCTCAGTCGCACCTATCTTGCCGAAGGCATCTGCTAGCCAGGAAAGTCAGCAGCAACCTGCTGGCCTGCTCACCACCACAAACAAACTTGGCCTTCGCGTCAGCGCTGAAGCGCAGTATCTATTTGAAATTGACAAGTACCTATCCGCACTTGATAAAACAGCACAGGATAAAGCATTAAGCTATCTTTCTCAGAGCAGCGATCCTCTACAACAACAAGCATCTGATTATTTCAAGCGGGCACAAGAAACGCTGGACCAAG
The DNA here is from genome assembly GCF_014336955.1 of Saccharophagus sp. K07. Classification (GTDB taxonomy): domain Bacteria; phylum Pseudomonadota; class Gammaproteobacteria; order Pseudomonadales; family Cellvibrionaceae; genus UBA5868. The sequence goes on from NZ_QRAI01000004.1 coordinate 482,317, forward strand.
CATTGGGAAAGGATAGGTCGGCACTTATCGACCGGACCGAATCAGAAAAATTAAGAAAATTGTTGGATGTGGAGTTTGAGCGTAATGGATCAACAGAAGTCGCTATTATTCCCATGGGAGTCAAAGTCTTTAGACTGGATGGCAATGACAATTTCTATCCTGTACAGCTAAACAGTCGTAATGATGCCTTAAAGCATCAGCTAGACGCTCTGGAAAAGACCGCCTATAGCACGTTGGGCAATCAGGATGCAGCCAATCTTATTGGTTCTGTACGCAACGCGTTATACGCATCAGAGAATATCTTATTATCATTTGATGATGTCTTGCATTATAACTACACGATTGAAATGGCCCGAAAGGCAATTGACTTTATTGATGCTCCTGAAAATCTGAGTTCCGCATTAACAAGTATATTAAACCAAGGCATTTCTTATCAAAACAGCAAGCAAAGTAAATTTTTGGACGATACAAGGAAATTTCTGAATGATGGCCGTGTAGGCCAGGCGGCGAGTGAAGACGTGCGCCTGGGAACGGCCGCACAACTATACAATAATCAGTTGCAAGCCACTCTTAATGCCACTGGTTTATCCGTCCTGGATGCTCGTGGTGTAATCACCCAATTACTGACACAACATACGGACCTTATTCGGTTTTCCCCGGATAAGCTTGAAGACGCTTTCATTTTTTATAAACAGGATTTTGAAAATTTTGAAAGAGCCCTAAACAAAGATTTCTATAGGCCGTCGCAGAGCAACGAACCGAATATAGATAGCACGTTGATCGACACGGGCCGAAATTATGCAATGAATGTCATCGAAGAAATTAACAGCTACTTAAGCAAATGACATGGCAAGAGATTTCAATCAGCAACCACATAACCTCTCGCTGAAATATCGATACTTTTACTAACCAAAACCGCTATGAAAAATCGCTAAACTTTGAATCTGTTTGCAACGGTCTTCGCGCGTAGCCTGCGCGACAGGGATGGGTTTATAACAAGCAGCAATAACAAGGACACCCACTCTTAGAAGCGGCAGGGTAGAAAGCCCCACCGCAAATCGACAGACTTGAAGCACGACCTTGCCTATTACAAGTGGGTGTTGCTGGATGTGGCAGAGTTGTAGAATTGTTTTAATTTACAGGTTTTATGTAAATATAAGAAAATCCGTTTTGCCTAAATAAGCTTCATTGATAAGTTCCGGTTGATATTAAATTATTAGCATTTGTATTGAGTAATTAGGATTATAAAATGAATAGATGTACTTCCATTTTCGCTCTCATGTTATTTGCAAGTGGTGTATTTGCTCAAGACTCTTCCATGAAGGTGGAAGAAAACGGGGAGGTAATATCTGGAAATTCTTGGCTTACGCATACACAACTAGGCGAAGGGATATGGGTAATTAATGATAATCAGCAGGACAATGTTTATTTGGTGGAGGGGGATAGGCTGGCACTCGTTATTGACACCGGTATTGGTTTTCAAAATTTGAAAACATATGTCCAATCTATTACTGCCAAGCCGTTAGTGGTTGTTAATACTCATGGGCATCCTGATCATGCAGGCGGTAATCATGTATTTGATGAGGTGCATATTCATAAAAATGAATTGGACGTTTTGGGCTATTACACCTCTGAGCCAGTGATGAAGGATACTTATAATCGATTTGCAGGGACTCTTATGCCTGATCATTTACTGGATAAAAATAAAAACACTGCCGCGTTGATTCTCATAGATGAAGGTTTTCAGTTTGATTTGGGAAATAGAACTTTAAAAGTTATTCATCTGCCTGCTCACAGTCCGGGTAGTATTGCGCTCTACGATACCAAGTCTCATCATCTATTCACGGGCGATGCTGCTAATCAACATGTTTGGCTGCAAATTAAATATGCTTTGTCTGTCGAAGATTTTCTTATAAGTATTCGTAAGCTTCTTGGGAGCCAAGAACCCGTGAATTTATTGCTGCCTGGTCATGGGGAGCCATTAAAGCCGGATCATTTGAATGTGTTGGCTGCTGGTGCTGAAAAAATTATCGCGGGAAAATGTGAAGTTACGCCTTATGATTCTCCGCTTGGAAAGGAAATTTCTTGTCATCATAAAGATGTGGTCATCGTTTATAAAAAGGAAAATATAAAAGCAACTAGTAAGAAATAATTAAACGGCTGATTCAAATAAGGTTGTTTATTGGGGTACAAAAGTATCTACCAATGAATCATAAAATAACTGTGAAGTATTACTATGGGTGTAGATTGCACATATCAAGCTGTACCTGCAAACCTCGAATTAATTGCGAAGGCAGCAGCTGATAGCGATTTTGCTGAAAATGTGTTTTATCCATTTAAATAACAAAGACACCCACTCTTAGAAACGACCCACTCCTAGAAACGGCAGGGTAGAAAGACCCACCGCAAATCGACAGGCTTGAAGCACGACCTTACCTATCGAAAATGCCGTGCTGAATTTTGACCAGCAATAACAAGGACACCCACTCTTAGAAGCGGCAGGGTAGAAAGCCCCACCGCAAATCGACAGACTTGAAGCACGACCTTGCCTATCGAAAATACCGCGCTGAATTTGAAAATACCGTGCTGAATTTTGACGGAGAGAGGAGTTTCTTCGTGAGGTTAATTTTGTTCTGAATTGCAGAAAA
>NZ_QRAI01000005.1 GCF_014336955.1 Saccharophagus sp. K07
GTTCAAACATCAGCCCAGAGCGAAAACCGTGGAGGATGTGGAAAAGCTGCTGCCGTGGAATGTGGATATCGAGCAGCTGAAGCAAAGCTTTGGGGCTGTCAACCGGGTGCTTTGTTGAGCGCTTACCGTTTTACTAGGGGGACTACGGCGAAGACGGCGCCGGCGCCGGCTTGGACGAAGAGGGAGCAGAAAATAACGGTGATTACCGCGAATAAGAGGGGCCATTCGGGGGTGATTTGGGATAAGGCGAAATAGCCGAGTCCGGAGCCGATTACGCAAATGGAGAGCGCTTTTCTTCTGCCGATTTTATCGCTGATGTAACCGCCGCCGGGGCGCGCAACTAAATTCATAAAGGCAAAAGAGCCACCGAGTAAGCCGGCAATGGCCAGGGACATGTTGGGGAATGTGTCGATAAAAAATGCGGGCAGCATGGAAACCACTGCCAGTTCGGAACCGAATGTTACGAAATAGGACCAGTTGAGCACGGCTACTTGGGAGAATTTATATGGTTCCTGCGTGGTTACACCTTTCAGCATGTCTTTATTGACTTTGTAGATTTGGCTGAAGTGGTAGACGCATAAGACAACTAAAATCGCGTACAAAAAATAGGTTGTGGTATTGCTTAATAGGCCTATTTCCGCTGGCGAAAGCTTCCAGGCCAGAACGGCTAAAATCAAATACATAGGGATATTCATCGCTAGGTAAAAATAAAAATCCCTGCGATTGCTGACGGCTAATCCGCCGGATTTTTTAGGTTTTAAATAGGCGGTGTTTTTGGGAGTATTGCGAGCTCTTAAGTAAAAGAAAATGCCGTAAGCGATAGCTACAACGCCGATCATTCCTATCGCATAGCGCCAGCCGTTTTTTCCACCAAATACCATGACAGCAATAGTTGGCAAAATAATGGCTGCCGCTGCCGCGCCGAAGTTTCCCCAACCGCCATATATGCCTTCTGCAAGACCTACCTGACGTTCTGGAAACCATTCGCCCACCAGGCGAATGCCTATAACAAATCCGGCGCCGACAAAACCGAGTAGAAACCGAAATAGGGCGAGTTGTTCGAATGTTTGTGCGGCTGCGAATGCGATGCACATTAATCCGGAGATTGTTAGAAGCACACTGTAAATAATTCTGGGGCCAAATTTATCGACGAGAATGCCTATTACGATTCTGGCCGGTATGGTGAGTGCCACGTTTAAAATCAACAGCGCCTTCCATTGATCCGCTGTCATATTAAAACTTTCCATAATCAATGGTTTCAGCGGGGCGTGGGCAAACCAAATGACGAAGGTTAGAAAAAACGCGAACCAAGTGAGATGTAATAAACGAATGTTGGCCTGAGAAATATCCAGTAAGTTGAGTTTGTGCGATTTCATCGGATTGCCCTGTCTGGCTGTGAAACGTGCATTCCATGTCGTTTTGCCGTTGCGACAAATCAGGCTGGAACACATTGGTGCGAGTTACTGGGGAAATTGCGATTGCAAGCTCTACGCCAGGGCGGATAAAAATTAAAATAAGCGCCAAAAATGGGCTTTTTTGTAGCAATTTGATTGAAAATAAGTCACGAAAATTTCTATTTGATGATTTATTTGTGTGCATATATGGCTTGCCTGCACCTTTGTAGAACTCTTGTTGGCGGCTATTTCTGCGTAAACGTTAACTCTTTTGATCTCTCGATTTGCCGACTTCCGCCTCGGCCATTAATATGAGGCTCCCGTTAAACCTGGAGTTGTCTAAAGTGATCCGAAGAGTTTTGAGCAGTTTGATGGTGGTTTGTGTATTGGCCCTGACGGCTTGCAGCCCAGAGGTTGGCAGCCAGAAGTGGTGTGACAATATGAAGAAGAAGCCAGAAAAAGACTGGACCATGGCGGAAGCGAAGGATTTCGCCAAGCACTGTCTGTTCAAATAAGCATGCTTCGCCTTGCCTCATCTATCTCATCCTCAGTCAACCGGAATCACGAACATTGACCATGAAGTCATCCAAGATTCACCCTAAGCCCAAGTCGAATGCCGTTCGGTGGAGCAATCTCTGGCGAGATCTCTTGAGAGCCACGCCGCTGGCGCTCAGCGGTTTGCTCGTGGCTTTGGCGGTCAGTTGGATCCTGTTAGCGCTGGCCAACTTTTCCTATGGGTTTTGGCATGACCACGGAGGGGTAGGTGAGGCAATCGATCGGTTCGCGTCTTCCAATCAATACCGCTACGGATTTGATCAGACCACCCGCGAGCAGCGCATAGAGCTGTTCGCAGGGATTGTTAAGGCGATCCACCAAGGCGGCAAAGGATTGGAGGACCTGAGCTATACAGTTCCTGGACATGCGCCCCAGACCTTGTTGCGTGAGCCGGAGATTGTCCATTTGCAAGACGTTGCCAATCTGATTGATTCGGCAATTTATCTGGTGGTGGTTGCAGCAGTTATTTGGATTGGTTTGTTGGTTTATTTCGCCAAAGCGAGAAAACCTGTTCCGTCTCTTAAACTTCAATTAATAGGCACATTTATATTAATTGCGTTGATCACAGTCGTTGTGATGCTGATAGGCCCGGTTAAAGTTTTTTACGCTCTGCATATCTGGTTGTTCCCGCCGGATCATCAATGGTTTTTTTATTATCAGGAATCCTTGATGGCGAATATGATGCGGGCGCCTATTTTATTTGGCTGGATCGCGTTGGAGTGGTTATTGGCCGCATCAATCTGTTTTGTATTGCTTCAGACTGCAGCAGCCAAACTAGTTGCTCGTATTCAATCATCTTAATTTGACAGCGCATCCTGCGCCGCCAATCTTCCTTCTATTAAAAGGTTACAGCTGCCATCAGCCACAATTTTTTGGTGTCGTGGGTAAAGCCGACGGCTGTCGGTGCATCCGCGTCTGCGCTGTAGTCTGCGTATTTCAAAGTCAGCCCCACTGGACCCGCTTTTGTCTCTGCCACCAGTCCGTATTCCTTGCCGTAATTCAAGTAGCCTTCATTTGCGGAGTAGGTGTGATACACAAAACCCAAGGTGACACTTTTGACGGTGGTGCCGATACTGAAGTAGATGTCTTCAATTCCCGCAGCTGGAGTCGTCAGGAATTTGTCCGCCCATCCTTGAAACGCGTGCAAGGTGGCCAATGAGGTGGTAAATGCGGCTACGCCATCATCAGAACCCAGCACTTCGTAACCAACACCCAAATTAATTTTGTTGGCGGCAACCGGAATGCTGCCGTTGATTTCCGCCAGCATGTAGTCGGTGGAATAATCGACGGGATTTTCTGCGGCGTCTTTTTGCTGTGCGTATTCGAGGTTATAGGTGAGGTAGGTACCGGCTTTACCTTGCCAGCGCAAGCCGAAGGTATCGCTGGACAGTGTTTGGTTGGTTTTGTTTTCCAATAAATATCCGTAACCAATCACGGAGCCAAATGGTGTGTCATAACGTGCATTCAATAAATGGCTTTCGTGGTTGTGGTCTTGTGCTTCGGCAAATACACGGTTGACGTCGGTGATATAGCCGTAAAAAAGTGAAAGTCCTGCAACCGGTTTGCTCGCAATGGTAAAACCGTCAAAAGTCTGCTCGTCCTGGCGCCAGCCGACGCCGCCAACAAAACGTTGGTTATCGAGGATAATGCGCTGACGACCGTATTTTGCTGTGGTTGCGCCGTGGGTATAGCTGATAAAAGATTGGTTAACTTCTGTGACTTCTGGATCGCCTATAACCGCTGTGCCGCGATTGGTGACGCCATCGCTGTAATCCTGTTTGCCTATTTCGGATGTGTCGTCCATTTCCAGTGTCAAGCCAAATCCTTTGTAGCTTCCGGATGTGTAGGTCAAGCGAGTTTTTAACGTTGTCGCTGCAGCATCTTCCAGAGTGTCTTCGTCGACACTCTCATAGCGAAAACGCAGATGGAGTTGGGTTTTTCCGGATTTAAGGGCCTCAGTAATCGACGCTGCCTCTTGCGCAAAAGCGGGTGTTGACGCAGCAACGGTGCAGGCTAAAGCAAGAATTTTTTTGCAAAACGATCTCATGGATATTCACCCCAATGGACAAGTCAAACGGATTTTTTAAGAAGTGCAGAAGTGGATTTTTCCGATTTCTATTTCATAACAGCTCCAAATGTGAAGCTCGGAATTATCACGCCGGGTTTATCATTCGTTTTGCACAACAATTGATGTACAGCTTTTTAATTGCTGTTTAAAAATTGAGATGCATTTAAGAATGCCGCTCACTGAATCATTTTCGTGCGCGGGATATGATTGGCTGATAACAAAATTCACTGGCGCAATTTTCTTGCCAGCTTGAAAGAAAAATTGGGGTGGGAAAATTAATTCCCAAAAATCAAAAGCTTGGTGTTGATTTTTCATCACTTGAGCAAATCGGAAGAAGAAAATCTTCGCACCAAAAATGTGATTATTAGGGGAGGTAATGAATCAAAAAATTGCGTTTGGGTTCGCGAGATATGTTCTTTTTTGGTGCTCTGACCAAAAATGATTGTGCGCACTAGGCAATATAGTGGTGGGAGCAAAAGGCAATAGGTACGAAAGGTAAAGTATAAGAGTGAGAAACAGCCCCTATAAGAGGGGCTGTGAGAGAGATTTAAGGGGCCTTTAACTTTAAGGGGTAGGTGCGTTTAACTTTATGGGGTAGGTGCGTTTAACTTTATGGGGTAGGTGATAGCTGCGCGGGTTCAGCGGTAGTGGCTTGGGCAACTTCAATGGGCAGCAAGCGCCATTGTTGGTTTTCGCCACCCCAGTAGGTCCAGAGGGAGACGGGGCCGCCGTGTTTTTTGTTCAGTTCGTACACATCCAGCACTTGGCTGCTGTGGCGTGCGCTTATGCGGTAAAAACCGCCGTTGAGTTTTTGCAACGACCAGTGCTGATCCCAGCCATTTATCCACGGTTGTTGCAGCACTTTGATGCCATCTCTATTGGAGAAGTCCTGAATTTCCAGGGCTTTGGCGCTGTGGTAGGCGGTCAGGGAGTAATAACCGTTGCCGAGATCTTCCAATTGCCACAATTGATGTGGATCTTCGATAAAGTCTTGTTGCACCAGGAGTGCACCGTCTCCGGTGCTGCCATCAGCTATCGCCAGGGCTTTGCCACTGGAGCGGGAGACAATGGCATATACCCCACTGGGCACTTTGGCATCCGCTTCGGCCACATCTTGAACCGTGCCAGAGCTGGATGAGCTGGCGACGCTGTTAATGGCAGGGTCCAGTGTCATACAGGTGGAATTAGCTGCAGGCTTGCCTGCCACACCAAAGGTTTTGCCGTTGCAAATGAAATTTCCGGACAGGGTTCTATAGGAAAACTTGCCGTTGTTGTTGAACGCAACCAAAGTGGAGGATTCAACGGCGCAGCTCTCGTCAAGCGTACAGATAGTGGTGAAGCCTTCAGGGGCGGCGGCGTAGGCCGCATAAGATGTGGCAAGAGCAGAAGTGGCAAGAGCAAGGACAGACAAACGACTTTTCATGCTGTTTTCCCGGTTCGCTGGGGCTTATGGTTATTCAATTTTTCATCGGTGGTAGACATGGTGAGTATGGCCTAAGTTTCTTCGGCATACCCAGCATTCGCTGTCTTCCATCGTCAGCGTTGGCCTGTTTTAGCACGATTTTATTTAAAGGAATACATAGACCCGGTCTTGTCAGGTCGAATTATGATCAGTTCGTGAAGGAGTAAACATTTCGGCATAAAAATCTGTGGTGGCTGCTTGAAAAAGGATAAGGCTGGCTTCTAGGGCGCTTGCTTTCCTTTTAACCGGTCCCAGTCATCCGGAGTATTCAGATTGAAAAAACAAGCTTCTTCCGCAAAGAAAACATAGCTGGCCTTGAGCTGCTGAATAACCCGGTGCAGACTTCTCTCCCCGGAATTAAAGGCTTCCAGAAGGTTCGGCAGCAATGACATAGACCAGAGGGCAAAGGTGTAATGAGCGTCCTCCTGGCTGCGAGCGACGGCTACCAGGCTCTTGTTGGCGTCGATGCTTTGGCGCAAACGCAGAACCAAATGGGCGGGGAAATTGGGTGTGTCTGTCGCGAAGGTCGCCAGCCAGGCGTGACGCTTTCGGGCTTTTTGCGCCCACGACATTACACTTATAATGCCGGCCAGCGGGCCAGGGTGGTCTGGCCAAAGATCGGGCACAATGGGCAGCATGTAGTTTGCCAGGCGGGTAGGGTCGCCATTGGCGTTGATGACCAGTTCTCCAACCTGAGGACGGGCCAAGTCCAAGCAGTGCTGCAGCAAGGTGCGGTTGTTGTGCTGCAGGAGAAATTTGTCCGCTTGTCCCATACGCAGACTTTGTCCTCCAGCCAAAAGCACTCCCAATGTATCGTTGGCCAATTTTGTCTCCGTATTGAATTGTTAAGCGGGAATTTTGCTACCGCGAAAATTATTTATTCAGATACATAGAAGCAAACAACAAATAGAAGTAAACAACAAGTAGAAGCAACAAGGTGGCGCATCAACTGGTGACATGCGCATAACAAGAAACGCCGCTCTGCTGTAAGGAGCGACGGTTCATCTATTGATAAAGAAGAGAGAATCGATGGATCTTGAACAGATTCGGCGTGAGTATCTATTAGGCGGTTTACGCCGCGACCATTTGAACGACAATCCCTTTATTCAGTTTAAATCTTGGCTCGAACAAGCCGTCGCCAGTGGAATTCCCGATCCGACTGCGTTGGTACTTGCGACTGTGGATGCGGATGGCCAGCCGGATCAGCGTATCGTTTTGCTCAAGCACCTGGACGATCAAGGTTTCGTTTTTTACACCAATTACAACAGTAAAAAAGCACGCGACATTATTTCCAACCCTAAAGTCAGCTTGCACTTCCCTTGGCATATGATGGAGCGTCAGGTGCGGGTTAACGGTACGGCTTCGCGGTTAAGTGCAGCTGAATCGCTTAAATACTTCGTTTCCCGCCCGCGAGATAGTCAAATTGCCGCCTGGGCGTCGCAACAAAGCCAACGCATCAGCTCCCGGCAGTTTTTGTTGGAGCAATTTCAGCGTATGAAGGAAAAATTTGCCGATGGCAAAGTTCCTTTGCCGGATTTTTGGGGAGGTTATCGAGTGGTACCTCATCGTTTCGAGTTTTGGCAGGGCGGCGGAAGCCGCTTACATGACCGCTTCGAATATGTGTCGACGTCTACCGGAGATTGGGATATCGGGAGGTTGGCGCCATGATGAGATTTATTGATATCGAAAGACCCGGTGGTCCCGAGGTTCTGCAATTAAAGCGCGGTGCTCTGCCGACATTTGAGCAGGACGAAGTCTTGATTCAGGTAGCGGCGATTGGCGTTAACAGGCCAGATATTATGCAGCGCCAGGGGCGTTACCCTGCACCTGAGGGCGCTTCGCCCATTTTGGGGTTGGAAGTGGCGGGGGTTGTGGCTGCCGTTGGACGCGACGCGGGACCTTGGCGAGTCGGCCAGCGCGTTTGCGCACTGACTAACGGCGGAGGTTATGCGGAATTTGTCAGCGTGCCTGCCAAGCAATGTATGGCGGTGCCGGAGGCGCTGGATTTTGTTGTCGCTGCAGCTTTGCCAGAAGCGTTGTTTACAGTGTGGAGCAATGTTTATGACCGCGGTGCATTGGGCGTTGGCGAGACATTGCTGATTCACGGCGGCAGCAGCGGCATTGGCACTATTGCCATTCAAATGGCTCGCATTACCGGTGCACGTGTTTACGCAACGGCAGGCAGCGAGGCCAAATGTCGTGTATGCGAAAAATTAGGTGCACTGCGCGGAATTAATTACAAGGAAGAAGATTTTGTTGAAGTGATGAAACAAATCACTGGTGGCCGCGGTGCAGACGTTATTCTCGATATGGTAGGCGGCAGTTATATTCAAAGAAATATTCAAGCTGCTGCTAAAGATGGTCGCATCGTCAATATCGCGTTTCAGGAAGGTGCTGTGGCGGAAGTCAATTTTATGCCGGTGATGATGAAACGCCTTACCTTGACTGGTTCGACTTTGCGCGCGCGCAGTAAAGATGAAAAGGCCAGCATAGCGCGCCATGTCAGTCGAAAAATCTGGCCCGCCGTTTTAGCGGAACGTATAAAGCCGATTATTCACAAAGTATTTCCTTTGGAAGACGTTGCGCTGGCGCATAAAGAATTAGAGGCAGGCAACGTTATTGGCAAAATTGTTCTGGTAACCGATAAATACGGCGTTTTTTGATTTTGTGCGCCAGCTTTGCTGGCTTTTTGGCGGCGCGTCAAATATTCCGCAAAAAATCTGTGTCAAAAATAAAATATTGACACTCTCTTCCTCTTTACTCCCTTCCTTACATGGAGCGGACCTCGGTGATGAACTAGGCTTTTTGAATAAGCTGAGGATCCGCCATGCAGATCAAATACGATAAAGACTTGGGAATTGTGATTCGGCCTGACCGTTTGTTTGATTACATGGCAGGTAATGAATGCATCGAGAAAACCGAGGCGTATTTGAGAGCTCATGGGTGTGTGCAGATCACCATTGATTTCCGCGAAACCCTATTTATGGACAGCTCAGGTATAGGTGCGCTAATCGCGTTGATGCACAAACTCCCGCCTCAATCCCCAGCAATTCGCTTGATTCATCCCAGCAAATCCATTCACAAGTTAATTGAAGTGTGTTGCTTGCATCGATTGTTTGCGATTGAAGCGGAGAGTGATATTTAAAGGTGGGATTGAATGGGCGAGACCCCTCCCGTCGTGGGAGGGGTGGAGAAGGCGGATTTAGTCGATCAATTTATATTCACGCCGCAAAATATCGCAAATTTCCGCTTTGGGATTTTCTGGCACTGCAATTTTTTCACCCGTAATACGCTCGGCGATGTCCAGATAGGTGCGTGACACTTCCATCAAAATGTCGCGTGGCAGAGCATTGTCGCGCGCCAGCGCGATTCGTTCGCGCATGCGGTTTTTATTCAACAGAATATCTGGATCTGGGAAATAGCTGAGCAGAAGCTGGCGGAACGCTTCTTTGGATTGCTCAACGATTTTGCCTTCGCGGAAGGAAGGGCCATCCCAAATGCGGGAGGAATCCGGCGTGCCGACTTCATCCATATAAATCAATTTTTCTTCGCCGTTTTTATCCGTAACGTAACCGAACTCGAATTTGGTATCGACAAAAATCTGATCGAGTTGCGCGAGTGATTCCGCAATTGCGGTAAAGCCTTGCTTCAGCAATTTTTCATACAGGTCGATATCGGCGGTGGAGCGGAAGTTAAATGCAGCGTAATTGGCGAACAGATCGTCGCGCGTAATATTGGCGTCATCTTGTTCGGGTACGCCAGGAATGCCGCGCAAGATGCCCTTGGTTGAAGGGGTGATCAGCAGCTCTGGCAAACGCTGATCTTTTTGCAAACCGTCGGGGAGACGGATGCCACAGAATTCCCGTTCGCCATTAGCGTAGGCGCGCCACATGGAGCCGGTGATGTACTGGCGGCAGATGGCTTCGATTTTGATCGGTTTGGCTTTTTGTACGACCCAGACAAATGGGTGAGGAATATCGAGAATATGGCTATCGGCCAGACCCTTTTCGCGGAACAGGCGGAACCAATGGTTGGAAATGGCATTGAGCGCTGCGCCTTTACCGGGAACGCCGCGCATACCACCTTCGCCGTGCCAGATGCAGTCGAATGCAGAGATGCGGTCGCTGATCACCATAATGGCGAGCGGGGCATCCGCCGGGACTGGATAGTTTTTCTCCTGAATCAATCGTTTGCTGTCAGCTTCCGTCAGCCAGTACACCGAGCGCACCTTGCCGCTGTGGACAGGTTTGTCGGTACGGATAGGAAGATCGTCATTGACGGCGAGAACTTGATCGGCAAGATTCATGGAGATATTCCGCTGAGCTGATGAACTGAAGGGGCAATGGACCAAAAAAACGAACGCGCGATCATAGCAGAACTCAGCTGTGTCGCCCAAACGCAGGCCGCTTATCGGTATGGAAAACGAAGCGCAGTACATGCTTTCTTGTGGTGGTTTATAAAGCTTCTATAATTTGTGCCAAATTGGCTTTACCACTCTATAAATTGTCAGCTGCCAAGCGAGATCGGACTTGCTTGAGTGCCGGCAGAGTCTTCCGGGTTCCCTTTATTATGCAAACTGCTTTTTGGCGGCGTATCGCCGTACTTGCCATTCCTGTAGCCTTGCAAAGCTTGTTACAGGCGCTTCTCGGAATGGCGGATGTGGTGATGGTCACGGGCTTGGGGGCCAATGCGGTGGCGGCGGTTGGCCTTGCGGCCAAGTTGCACTTTTTGATGCTGGTTATGGGCTTTGGCATCGCGGCATCGAGCAGTATCTTGATTGCGCAACACTTTGGTGCCGGCAATCACGAGCAGTGCCAGCGCACCCTGGTGATCGCGTTGTTCTGGGGAACCCTCATAACCTTGCCGTCGGTGTTGTTGTTTGCCATATCGGCCTATTGGCTCGGATGGATCAACCCCGATCCCGAAGTGGTTCGTCTCACGGCTCGCTATCTTTTAATTACTGCGCCTGCGTTGTTGTTGACGCAATACATCATTGTTTACGAAGCCTCTCTACGTTCGACTGGCAATGCCATCATGCCTTTGCTTGTGGGTGTAGGAGCTGTACTTAGCAACGTCTTTTTTAACTATGTGCTGATTTTCGGCCATTTCGGCTTTCCCGCCTTGGGTGTCGAAGGGGCCGCCTGGGGTACTCTGATCTCCCGAATTCTGCAGCTGTTGGCGATCTGGTTAGCCTTGGCTTATTCGCACCATTTGTTTGCTCTCAGTCGCCACCATCTGCGTTATTTGTCGAACAAAAATGCAGCTAAGCACTTCCTGCAGTTCGCATTTCCCGTGATGCTCAACCATGTGCTTTGGGCTGTAGGCAATTCGACCTATCACATAGCAACCGGATTCGCCGGCACTGAAGCGCTCGCCGTTATGGGCGTTATGGTGCCGGTGGAGAGCGCGTTTTTTGCCTTATTTATCGGGCTGGCAAGTGCTGCGTCTGTGATGATCGGGCAGGCATTGGGGGCGGATCGCCAAGAGCAGGCATTACAGCTGTGCAAATTGTTTAATCGCACAGTAATTGTTTTAGTGATAACGCTGGCCGCTATCTTGTGGTTAGCGCGCGGCTGGATTTTGCATGTATTCGACGGGTTGGATGCGCAAACTTCCAGCCTGTTGGTCTATACGCTCGCCATTTTCTGTCTGGGCGTGTGGGTGAAAGTACTGAATATGCTGCGTATTCTCGGCATTTTGCGCGCGGGTGGCGATACGCGTTTTTGCCTGATCACCGACACGATTGTGATGTGGGGAGCGGGGGTGCCGCTGTTCCTGTTGGCCGTGTGGTTTGGAGCTCCATTCCCGATTTTGTATGGATTGATGTTTTTAGAGGATTTTCTCAAATGGATTCCGGTCAGACTGCGCGTCGGGAAAGGCATTTGGATGAAAAACCTCACTGTCGATTCTGATCCGAAAGCCGGTGTTGTGGCCGTTTAACGACTCCGATAATTCAAAAAAGCAGGAGAATCTTATGCATTTGAAGTCCATTGGCTCGATAGGAGCCTGGTTGTTTGCTTTGGCTGCAACTGGCATTTGTGGCAAAACCTGGGCAGCCGGTTCTGCTGAGCAGATGTATCAAAGCTTTTGCGCCAGCTGCCACGGTCCGGATATGTCAGGCGGCTTGGCGCCGCCACTGGCCAATGGTCAATGGAAATACGGCAAAACCGATGAAGAGATTGCACAGGTGATCAAAAAAGGCATACCGAAAGTAGGTATGCCGGCGTGGGAAAAAAGTCTTTCCGATGCGGATATTCGGGCGCTGATCATTCTGATTCGCGAACGCGTGGCGCAGGGCGCAGAGAAGAAAGCAGCAAAACCGCAAACTTCTACCATTACCGCTGCAGGCTACTCTTTTGCATTGGAAAAAATCGCCGAGGCCCCGGGCGAATTGTGGTCCATGGATTTTCTCGCTGATGGGCGCATTATTTCTACGCAAAAAGACGGCAAATTATGGGTATTTGATAAAGGCCAGCGCACGGAAATAAAAGGTATTCCGCAGGTCTGGTCGAAAAGCCAAGGCGGTTTGCTGGAAGTGCAGCAGCATACGAGTGGATGGATTTATTTGACCTTTTCTCACCCAGATAAAAAAGGCGCTATGACCAAGGTTGTGCGCGGCAAAATCGATGGCGATCGCTGGGTGGATGAGCAGACAATTTTCGCCGCGGACAGCAAGTTTTATACGGACTCCGGTGTGCATTTTGGTTCCCGTCTGGTATTTCAGGACGATTATGTTTTCTTCAGTATCGGTGAGCGCGGTCAGCAGGAATTGGCGCAAGATCTCAGTTATCCCAACGGCAAAATTCATCGCTTGCATCTCGACGGGCGAATTCCCGCGGACAATCCCTTCGTAAAAGATGCGAAAGCATTGCCTTCCATTTGGAGCTATGGCCATCGCAATCCGCAAGGTTTGGCATTGCAGTCGGGTACTGGTCTGCTGTGGGATGCTGAGCACGGCCCGCGCGGTGGCGATGAAATCAATTTGATTATCAAAGGCGCTAATTACGGCTGGCCGGTGATTACCTACGGCATGAATTACAGCGGCACGCCTATTACCAATCTCACTCATAAAGAGGGGATGGAGCAGCCTAAACATTATTGGGTGCCCTCCATTGCAGTTTCCGAAATCGATTTTTACACCGGTGAGCGTTTTCCGAATTGGCGTGGTCATTTGCTCGTAGGCAGTTTGGCGAAAGAGCAACTTCGCCTGGTGCGTGTGGACGGTGATAAGGTGGTCGGTGACGAGCTGCTATTTCAGGGGCGCGGGCGTATCCGCGATGTTGCCGACGGTCCTGATGGATATCCGTACGTTGTGATTGCGGGTGAGATTTTTAGATTGGTACCTACTTCTAAATAGGGTATTTCTCAATGATGAAAAGGAAGGGTTTCATCAGAGCTTTAACTGCAATGGCGAGCGGTGTTGTTGCTGCAACCGCTTTAGCCTCTGAACGTTTGCAGACCGTGGTGGTGTTAGGTGAGCGCAGCGAGCGCTTTTTGAGTGAAACCTCGTCGCTCAGTCATGTATTAGACCGGGAACCACTGGAGCATCCGGGTTTGGAACACGCAAGCCAAGTGTTATCCACGGTTCCCGGCGTATGGGTCAGCCGCGGCGGCGGGCAGGAACAACTTGTCGCCATACGTTCGCCGGTGTTTACCGGTTCCGGCGCTTGCGGAGCTTTTTGGTTGGCGGAAGATGGTATTTCCTTGCGTGCCATGGGCTTCTGTAATGCCAATGAATTTTTTGACAGTCATTACGAAGCCGCCGATCAGCTCGAAGTTTTTAAAGGTCCTCACGCATCCATTGTCGGCGGCAATGCGCAATATGGCGCGATTAATGTGCGTTTGCCGCAGGCAGGGGAGATAGAAGATCAAATCTCTCTCACGGCAAATTCCCAAGGATATAGACGTTTGCAACTGCTCGGCGGTTTTTCCGGCGAGCGCCACTCCGCCGGATTGTTGTTTACCGGCATCGAAGATGATTCCTACCGCGCTGAATCCGGAGTCAAACAGCAAAAACTGTCTTTGCGGCATCAATGGGAAGGCGACGACTGGATTACCGTGGAAAACGGCCTGACGCTTATGCATCTGGAACAGGAGTCGGCTGGTTATCTGGAAGGTATCGATTCCTATCGCGATAAATTGCAGCGCCGCGGCAATAACTTTCCGGAAGCTTATAGAGATGCAGATTCGCTGCGCGCCTATAGCCGTTTGCGCATGCGCAAATTGGATTCGCAATGGACATTTACGCCATTCCTGCGCAGCAATCGCATGGATTTTTTGATGCACTTCGTGCCCTGGCAGCCGACCGAGCGCAATGGTCACGATTCAGTTGGCTGGCAATTGCAATGGAAGCGTTTTTTAGCGCGCAACACCGAGGTGTATTGGAGCCACGAGTTCGAGCAGACCTGGGGCGATCTGGTGGAAGTGCAACACAACCCCGCGCCGTTTTCGCCTGCGCAGATTCCCCAAGGCGATCATTACGATTTCGGCGTTCGTGCGCGCACCACGGCGTTTAATGTCGGCGCTTATTGGCAGATCACCCATAGCCTTGCCCTGGACCTCGCCGCTCGTTGGGACCATACCTTTTACGATTACACCAATCATTTATCTACGGGCAGCGCATGCGCGCCCGGCGTCAATGGCTGTCGGTTTTATCGACCGGAGTCGCAGAACAATCACTTCAGTGAACCGTCGCTGCACACGGGTTTTGTCTATCAAATCTGGAATGGCCTTTTCAGCTTCGGCAAATTCTCCACCGGCTTTCGCATCCCTCAGGTAACCGAGCTTTATCGCACCCAGTCGCCCGATCCGACAGATGTTGAGCCAGAGCACATCACCTCATTCGAATTGGGTATGCGAGGGGAGAGCGGTCCCTGGTTTGCGCAGGGGGCAATTTATTGGATGCGCAATCGCGACGGTATTTTTCAGAATACCGATCGACTCTACGTCAATGGCGTGGATACGGATCACCGCGGTTTTGAATATGAAGTCGGCTTTAACAACGGCGTGGTTTCGGCGGCCTTTAACGGCCAAATTGCCGATCACACCTATCGCAACAACCCGCAATTATCCGGTGCGCCTTTAAATCTGCGTGGCCTACAAGTGGATACAGCGCCTGAGCATATGCATCAGTTTGCGGTGCATTGGCGAGGGGGCTCGCGGGTCAGATTTGGTTCCCAGGTGTATCACATGGGGCGCTATTACATGGATGTTGGAAATCAATTTTCCTATCCCGGACATACCCTGGTTGATTTCGATGTGGTGGCCGAACTGTCGCCGTCACTGGAATTGCGCTGGGCGCTGCTCAATGCATTTGATAGGGATTATGCCGAGCGCGCGGATATCGCCAACACCGATACCCATCGCTACTTCCCCGGCCTTGAACGGCGGTTAAGTGCCAGTGTTCGTTACAGGTTCTAGTGATCTAAGCAAAGACAAAAACGTCTTTGCTTAGATTGAAAGCCGCTGTCTTATTTTTCATCAATTTTGTCTTGCAATTGCTCTTCGGTTTTGTAGAATTGCGCGCCGCAGCGGGACCCGGTCCTGCGTCTCACCGATGTGTCCAGATCTGGTTGTCTCATTTCTGATCGAGTAAGCGAGGTTGATGTGTTTTACCTGCAAGAGTTGTTGTTGCAGCACCGTGTTTTAAGCCGTGGAAAATTGGTCGGCAGCTTACAGATAACCGGTCATCGTGCTGGCAGTTTCTGGTTCTAATATCTCCCTTTCTTCTGATGCAGCCGTTTTCGGGTTGCACTCTTTATTTCGGTTGCACTCTCTTATAAGGCTGTTACCCTTGCGCCTTTCGGCGAGGAGACGACCTATGGCAACGGCTTTACGTATTTGGCTTTTATTTGTCGTCGTTTGTACTGCAGCCTGCGCGCATCAAACGGCAGAGCTCCAACCTCAAGTTCCGCAATATGCCGCTGTATATGGAAATAACAAAGGCGCCATTGCCAGTGTTAATCCTTTTGCTACTTCTGCCGGACTGGCTGCATTTGCTGCGGGTGGCAATGCTATAGATGCCGCTCTCGCGGTGGCTTTTACTTTGGGAGTGGTGGATAGCCATAACTCCGGTATTGGCGGTGGCTGTTTTATTCTTGTGCGCTTGGCGGATGGCCGAGTCCTGGCGATTGACGGGCGGGAGATGGCTCCCATGGCCGCCACGCCGGAAACCTTCCTTGTCGACGGCAAAGTCCAGCCAGCACTGAGTAGAACCGGGCCTCTGGCGGTTGGCGTACCGGGTTCTGTTGCGGCTTATCACCATTTGCAATCTCTCGGCGGTCGTCTGTCGTGGAAGGATGTGATTCTTCCGGCTGCGCATCTGGCGGATCAAGGCTTCCCCATCGACCGTACTATGTCTCTTCGTTTGAATGGGGTGAAAGGGGATTTGCAGCAATTCCCTGCATCTGCCTCGATTTATCTTTTGCCCTCCGGCGAAGCTCCGCAACCGGGTTATCAATTGCGTCAGCAGGACTTGGCTGCGAGCTACAGAGCACTTGCCCAACAGGGACCGGATTGGTTTTACAAAGGTGATTTTGCCCGGCGCCTCGCGAATTGGATGAGTGCGAACGGTGGCCTGATCAGCTATCAGGACTTTGCCAACTACCAGTTGAAAGTCCGTGAACCTCTGGTCACCCATTTCAAAGGTTTTGAAATCTACGGCTTCCCGTCACCGAGTTCGGGCGGCACTCACGTTGCCCAGATTCTCGCCATGCTCGAACCCTTGCCTCTGCAGGAAATGGCGGAAGCCGATTTTTATCATGTGCTCGCGGAGGCTATGCGTCTGGCGTTTGCCGATCGCGCTCACTGGATGGGCGATGCGGACTTTGTTCCTGTGCCGGCAGGTCTGTTGGATGCGGACTATCTGCGTAAACGCGCAGCCCAGATCGACCGCTCCCGCGCAGCCCCTTCCGTTCAGCACGGTCTGCCGCCGGATGCAGAAGCTCTGTTCAACAAACACACCACCCATATAGCTGCGGCGGATGCCGAAGGTAACTGGGTCGCCATTACCACTACGCTCAATACCAGCTTTGGCAGCAAGGTGGTTGTTCCAGGCACAGGTGTATTGCTCAACAACCAGATGGACGATTTTTCCCTGGATCCAGGCTTGGCCAATGCGTTTGGTTTGGTCGGAGCTCACGCCAACAGCGTCGAACCTGGCAAGCGCCCGTTATCCAGCATGTCGCCCACCATAGTGACACGCGCTGGCAAGCCGGTGATGACGCTGGGGGCTGCAGGTGGGCCCACGATTATTTCCCAGGTGACCCAGGTGCTATTGCGTCATCTGGCGCTGCAGCAGCCTTTGGAAGACGCCATGGAAGCGCCGCGCATTCATCACCAGTGGAAACCGGAGTTGTTATTTGTTGAGCCGGGTATTTCAGATGCGGTGCGCAAGTCGCTGCAGGAACGCGGTCATGTATTGAAGGATATGGGTTCCTTTGGCGGAACCCAGGCGATTGTGGTGGAAGAGGGGCGGTTTCTGCCGATGGCTGAGCCTAGAGTTATTCGGCGCAATCAGGAAGAGAATTAGTCATCTCAAAAATGCCGTGTTCGGCTGATTTTTGAGATGACTCACGCTAGGAGATTAAGCGGCGCAGGCCAAGTCGCGGGCGTCGCGAACGGCGCTCTCGATAATGTGTGGATCGCGGCTTTTCTTAATAGTCTCGAACAGGGTGTGCGCTTGCGGATATTGGCGCTGCAGATACATCAACCACTGCTTTAACCGGTTGCCACAAAATTGCAGCGGGTAAGAGTCTGTGGTTTCGCGCTGGAACTTCAACAGTAGCTCTGCGATATGTGGCCAAGTCATAGGCTGATAGGCTTCTCCTGCTTGATCGGCCCGAATCGCGAGAGCAAGGTCTGGGCAGGACAATAAACCTCGTCCGAGCATGACATGGTCGCAGCCGGATTCTTCCCGGCAGCGCCGATAGTCGTCCACTGTCCAGATTTCCCCGTTGGCGATAACCGGAATGGCTAGGCGTTCGCGAATTTCTCCTATGCAGTTCCAGTAGGCTGGCGGACGGTATCCGTCGGTTTTTGATCGACCGTGGACCACCAGTTCTGCTATACCGCCTTCCGCCAAAGCGAGGGCGTTTTCCACATAGCGCGTCCGGCTTTCATAGCCCAGGCGGATCTTGGCGGTTACCGGGATAGAATTGGGCACGGCTTGGCGGACTTGTCGGGCAATTTCGAACAGCAGCTCCGGCTCATTCAATAGGCAGGCACCACCGCGGTTTTTATTGACGGTTTTTGCCGGGCAACCGAAGTTGAGATCAATTCCCGGAGCACCGTAGCGCGCTGCGGCGTAAGCATTGATCGCCAACATTTCAGGATCACTGCCCAGCAGCTGGACGCGCACCGGAATCGGCAGCGGGTCGCTCATTTCCGGACAGTAGCGCCGGAACATTTTTTCCGGCAGTCGGGTGTGGGTGACGCGGATGAATTCGGTCACGCACAGGTCGATACCGCCGATATCGGCGTAGATCTTCCGCAAGTGGTGATCGACAACGCCTTCCATGGGGGCGAGATAAATACGCATGGAGTTCTGGTCTAGGTAAAAGGCGGCAATCTTACCACTGAGAGCGGCTCAGGTTGTGACGGCGGATAAGATCAGTGATTTGTCACGCGATTTATCACCTTTTGGGTTGTTTGTGGCGCGATCCTGCTGCACTATTCCGCCCCTTCACTTTTTCGAGTAAACCGTCGGCTTTGATTTCGGCGTAGTTGTACGGCTCTGGCCCAGGGACAGAGCCGATTAATCGATGAATCATGAGGAGTTTATGCAAGAGTCGCTTTGGAGCCAGGGTATATCCCTGATGATTTATGGGATGGGCACTGTCTTCGTCTTTCTCGCGATTCTTATCGTGGTGACTTCCGCGCTCTCCAAAATTGTGTCGCGTTTTTTCCCGGAAGCTCCTGCCAGTGCTAAACCCATCCGCACGCCAGGAGCGCAGCCCGCTCCTGTTGTGGAACCCGCAGTTCTTGCAGCCATCAAGGCCGCCATCGAGCAACATCGAGCCAAGCGCCGCTGAGCGCACGTTTTCTCGGGCCCTGAATTGACGGTATTCACGGCCTGTAAGATTCACTCGCTTATAACAAGGTCCTCGTATGACTGGAAACAACTCAACTCGATTGGGTATCACCGAGGTGGTGCTCAGAGATGCGCATCAATCGCTCCTTGCCACCCGTATGCGCATTGACGACATGTTGCCGATTGCTGAGAAACTCGACCAGGTCGGGTTCTGGTCAGTGGAATCCTGGGGTGGGGCGACTTTTGATGCTTGCATTCGCTACCTGGGTGAGGATCCTTGGGACCGAATCCGCGAATTGAAAAAAGCCATGCCGCGCACGCAACAGCAGATGCTGTTGCGCGGCCAAAACCTGCTCGGTTACCGCCACTACGCCGACGACGTAGTCGAAAAATTTGTCGAGCGCGCTGCCGTTAACGGGGTGGACGTATTCCGCGTCTTCGACGCCATGAACGATATCCGCAATATGCGCACTGCGCTGCAGGCGGTAAAAAAGCAGGGCAAACATGCTCAGGGCACCATCTCCTACACCTTAAGCCCAGTACATACGTTGGAAGTATGGCTTGATCTTGCGCGCCGACTCGAAGACAGCGGGGCGGATTCCATCTGTATCAAGGATATGGCCGGTTTGTTAAAGCCTTATGACGGTTACGAGCTGGTCAGCCGCCTCAAGCAGATTTGCTCCATTCCCATCCATATGCAAAGCCACGCCACCACCGGCCTGGCGCATGCGACCATTCTGAAGTGCGTTGAAGCGGGCATCGACAATGTGGATACCGCGATTTCGTCTATGTCCATGACCTACGGCCACAGCCCGACGGAGACTCTGGTGGCGACTTTGGAAGGAACGCCGCGCGATACAGGTCTCGACCTTTCCCTTTTGCAGGAAATCGCGCTCTATTTCCGCGAAGTCCGAAAAAAATACGCCAAATTTGAAGGCTCTCTCAAAGGAGTGGATGTGCGCATTCTCACCGCGCAGGTTCCTGGCGGCATGCTGACCAATATGGAGAGCCAGCTGAAAGAGCAGGGCGCTCTTGACCGATTGGACGAAGTGCTCGAAGAAATCCCGCGCGTGCGCGAGGACTTGGGCTTTATTCCGCTGGTGACGCCGACCTCACAAATCGTCGGCACGCAAGCTGTTATCAATGTCCTGAGCGGTAAACGTTACGCCACTATTTCCAAAGAAACCCAAGGCGTTCTTAAAGGTGAATACGGTGCTACCCCCGCACCAGTGAACAAGGAATTGCAAGCGCGCGTATTGGAAGGCGCTCAGCCTGTTACCGTGCGCCCGGCAGACCTTCTCTCCCCCGAGCTCGCTAATTTGACTGCAGAACTGCGCGAGCTGGCGGCGAAGAAAAATATCCGCTTGGCCTCTGGCGCTGCAGAAATCGATGACGTTCTGACCTATGCGCTGTTTACTCAGGTCGGTTTGAAGTTTCTGGAAAATCGCGGCAATGCTGCGGCATTTGAACCTGCTCCGCGCGGTGACGGGGCAGAACCCGTGAAATCTGATCGCGGCGAGGAAATTTATACCGTTCGTGTAGAAGGCAAGGAATACACGGTCACCGTCAGCGACGGAGGAGATATCACAGGTATTGTTCCTGTGGGTGGACATTCAGCTGTCGCCTCTGCCCCTGGTAAAGCTACTGGCGGAATCCAAGTGAAAGCGCCGCTCGCTGGTTTGATCTGCAATCTGTTGGTGGAGCCGGGTCAGCAGGTGGCGGCGGGTGAGCAGGTTTTGTTGCTCGAAGCCATGAAAATGGAAACCGCAGTGAGCGCGCCAGTTGCCGGAGTGATTGGCGAGATTCGCGTGAGCGAAGGCGATTCCGTCGCCGTCGGCGATCTGTTGATGACGATTGTCTGAGGTTGAGAGCATGAACGATCTGTACAACCTCTGGCTCAGTACCGGTGTCGCCCAGGCGTCCTCCGGCCAGATTTTGATGTTGGGCGTATGTCTGGTGTTGTTATTCCTCGCCATTCGCAAAGGGTTTGAGCCGCTCTTGTTGGTGCCAATCGGATTTGGCGGCTTGTTGGCCAATATTCCCGGCGCAGGCATGGCATTTTCCGCCACGGAATTTGCCATTCGCCACGGTGATGCTGCTCTACTGGCACAGATGGCAAACGTCCTCCAGTTGCCCGAGTGGAATTCTTCTGCCGATATTCTCGCCGCTCTGAACAAAGCGACCTTTTCCCAGATGGATGCCCTTAAAACGCTTGCCAGTGATGCGGGATATAGCAATGGCATGTTGTACAACTTCTATCTTGTCGCGATCGCGAGTGGCGCTGCGCCTCTGATCATTTTTATGGGGGTGGGGGCCATGACGGACTTCGGCCCACTGCTTGCCAATCCCAAAACTCTTTTGCTCGGTGCTGCGGCACAGTTCGGAATTTTCGCGACGGTTCTGGGGGCGCTCGCGCTCAATGCGACCGGCCTGATGGAGTTCAGTCTTGCCGATGCTGCCGCGGTGGGCATTATTGGCGGTGCCGATGGCCCGACGGCGATTTATGTCGCCAGCAAATTGGCCCCGGATTTATTGGGTGCAATTGCCGTGGCCGCCTATTCTTATATGGCGTTGGTGCCGCTGATTCAGCCGCCGATTATGCGCGCTCTGACTACCGAAGCTGAGCGCAAAATTGTGATGACCCAGCTGCGCCACGTCAGCAAATTGGAAAAAATCATATTCCCCATCAGCTTGCTGATTCTGGTTGCGCTATTTTTACCGGACGCAGCGCCGCTGCTCGGTATGTTCTGCTTCGGTAATTTGATGCGCGAGTGCGGCGTTGTCGGTCGGCTTTCTGATACTGCGCAAAACGCGCTGATCAATATCACCACGATTTTTCTCGGGCTTTCCGTGGGTTCCAAATTGGAGGCCGATAAGTTCCTCGATCCGAAAACCCTGGGCATTTTGGTGCTCGGCATAATCGCTTTTGGAATCGGAACCGCTGGCGGTGTGTTGATGGCCAAGCTGATGAATGTTTTCAGCAAGCAGAAGGTCAACCCGCTGATAGGTTCTGCCGGCGTTTCCGCTGTGCCTATGGCGGCGCGCGTATCCAATAAGCTCGGCTTGGAAGCGGATCCGCACAATTTCCTGTTGATGCACGCAATGGGACCCAACGTAGCAGGGGTCATTGGTTCGGCGGTCGCCGCCGGGGTAATGATCGCCATGGTGGCAGGTATGGGATCTTAATGATTCGGTCTGCTGCGTCATATGAAGGCGCAATGAAATGATCAAATATTGCACCTTTCAAACATTTTTTTAGCCTTTTTTAAAGGTTTTCAAAAAGATCGACTATTGTTTTAAACCTTCATTTACGGCTTTCAACCATTTCGCCTAAATAGTGTAGAATGGCCCGCCGTTTTTAGAGCCTACCCGTTTTTTTGGAGAGCATATATGCTGAGACGTACGAAGATCGTCAGTACTTTGGGGCCAGCGACTGATGAACCTGGGGTTTTGGAAAAGCTGATCATTGCTGGCGTCAATGTCGTACGTTTGAATTTTTCTCACGGTTCTCCGGAAGAGCACCGCCGCCGCGCAGATGCTGTGCGGGAGTACGCAGCCAAGCATGGTCGATATGTCGCCGTTCTGGGCGACTTGCAAGGGCCGAAAATCCGCATAGCCCGTTTTGCCAATGGTCCCATCAAATTAGCCGTGGGCGACAAATTCGCCCTGGACGCAGATCTGCCTACCGAAGCTGGTGATCAGCACCAAGTCGGTATCGACTACAAAGAATTGCCTCGTGACGTTAAACCCGGCGATCTGTTGCTGTTGGACGATGGTCGTGTTGTGTTCAAAGTCGATTCTGTTGTCGGCAATCGCGTGAATTGCACCGTTACCGTTGGCGGCAAGCTGTCCAACAATAAGGGTATCAACCGTCAGGGTGGCGGTCTGACCGCTCCGGCGTTGACCGATAAAGACCGTGCAGATATCAAGACTGCCGTCGCGATTGGGGTGGACTACCTGGCTGTATCCTTCCCGCGCAGCGCTGAAGATATGAATCTGGCTCGCGCATTGGTGAAAGAAGCGGGCGGTGATATCGCATTGGTTGCCAAAATCGAGCGCGCAGAAAGCGTCGAGAGCGACGAAGTTTTGGATGCAATCATCCGTGCATCAGACGCGGTGATGGTTGCTCGCGGTGACCTGGGTGTTGAGATCGGTGATGCTTCACTGATCGGTGTACAGAAGCACATTATTGCCCGCGCTCGCGCCCTGAACCGTTGTGTAATCACTGCAACGCAAATGATGGAAAGCATGATCAACAGCTCACTGCCGACCCGTGCTGAGGTGTTTGACGTTGCCAACGCGGTTCTGGATGGTACTGACGCTGTGATGCTGTCTGCCGAAACTGCGGCAGGGCAGTTCCCGGTTGAAACCGTTGAAGCTATGGTGCGTGTCATTATCGGGGCGGAAAAAACCGAAGAGCACCACAAAGCACTGCAGCGCGAACCTGTGGTACGTGTAGCCATCGATCAAGCGATCGCCGCGGCTGCCATGTACACCGCTAACCAAATGCCGGGTGTCGCTGCCATTATCTGTATGACCGAAACGGGTTCCACTCCGTTGCTGATGAGTCGATACGGTTCTCGCTTGCCGATTTTTGCGCTGTCTCCCCACGAGAAGACTTTGCGCCGTGCTGCTCTTTATCGTGGCGTGGAAACGGTTCTGTTCAAAAACGACAACCTCACATTTGCCCAGTCCAATCAAAAAGCGATCGATACTCTGGTCAGCAAAAATATTGTGAAAGAGGGCGATTTGGTCATTATCTCTAAAGGTGATGTTGCGCATGTTCATGGCGGTACCAACACCATGAAAATCCTCGAAGTTGGTAAGCCGATCGTCAACGCGTAACCAGATCCTTTCTCTTCTCCTTGTTGGCGGCTTCTTGCGGAGTCGCCAACTATTTCCATTGCAATTGCTTTTTTCTCGCAATTAATCGTTCGTTTTAATTAGATTGCTATTCATCTAGAAGCTTTATGCAGCTGGCAAGTGCGCATATGTGGGCGCTTTTCGCTGTGAGGGAAGGGAGCTATCGCATCCATGCGAAATAACTCAAATATCAATTTGCGAGAGTATCAGAGGTGCCTTGCAATTCATTAGACAGGCTTGCTTGATAGGCAAAATAATCGTCGATCAGGCTGCGGGCTGGGGCGCGGCGCTCCTTCGACTTGCGGCGTTTGCGATGGTAGAGATCGAGTGGAAGATTCTTGCAGGGATCCGCATCCACGCGGCGATCGCCACCTTTGCGTCGATTGATAAAGACAACTTCAGGATTCATAACTACGCACTTCCGAGAGACAAATAGTAATCCAGCGGGAGCCCTGGTAGGTGGTACATAGAGTACACCTACGGAGGCCACCTGCTAAGCCTAGCTTTTATTTCCCAGTTTTCCAGTCGAAGGGCCAAATTTTAGCGAGGTTCTGGATTTTGCGCTGGTGCGAACGATAATAGAACCCTTCTTCAGGAGAGGCCTATGAAATTAGAAAGTCTGATCGTACAAAAGCTAACAGAAACCTTTCGTCCACTTGAGCTGCAGGTGATTAACGAAAGTCACGGCCACAGTGTGGCTCCCGGGTCGGAGACGCATTTTAAGGTTGTCGTGGTTTCGCAGGAGTTTGACGGGCGCAGTCGCGTGCAGCGGCATCGTATGGTCTATCAGGCACTCAGTGAGGCTCTGGCGAGCGGCGTTCATGCTCTGGCAATACACACCTATACCCCCGCTGAATGGCACGAAACTGGTGCAGCGCCGACTTCGCCACCCTGTCTAGGTGGCAGCAAGAGATAAAATTCTTGGATGTTGTTTGTTTTGGAAGGCTTGCGACGGGGGCTGCATTTAATTTCAGCAGCATACCGAACGATATTGATTAACTTTTAAAACTAAAAAATTGTTCTAAAAATAAAAAAGGCGAGTTACTAAGAAATAAAAATGAGAAGAAAAATGTTGAAAAAAGATTAGTGGTCTCGGATGAGACCACTGGGGACTTGAGCTATCTCAGTCAATCCTCGCACTTCCTGAACAACTGAGAGCAATTTCTAGGTGGAGATTTCCAGATATTTCTCAGGCAACCTCAACATTTTCGGCTTGTGGACCTTTTTGGCCAACGCCTTCGGTAAAGGTAACTATCTGACCTTCTTTCAAAGTTTTGAAACCAGATCCGATAATATTGCTGAAGTGAACGAACAGGTCTGCACCGCCTTCACGACTGATGAAACCATAACCCTTGCTCTCGTTAAACCACTTAACGGTTCCGCGTAACTTGTTTGACATAACTTCTGTTTAACCTTTGCTGAAAAACTTCTGGAAAACCTTACTCAAAGAGAACGGGCGGTCTAAATGAAGTGCGATACTGCTCCCAAAAAAACGAAATGACTTTAAAAGGATGAGGCAACGTCTTGAAATCTAAGGGGAAGTGAAACTTGCTTTGCGGCTGTCTACTTTCTCTCTGATTCAAATTCCTAATCAGCTTTTACTTTCAAAGGTTTTTCAGGCTCAAGTGGGCCCCCACATTCTTTGCCGATTCTAGGCGGGATTTATGACAATAGCAATACAACGCGCGCGCGAAAACGAGCGTTGTATTATGCGGAAATAGCGGGGGAAATCGTGGATAAAGTGCCCCTGTAATCGTCTGTGGTTTAGCGCGCATTTGGTGCGTTTGACGATACACTGTAGGGCAATTTCGGCAGGTGATCGGAAATAAGTGCAATCCCTTTTTCGTAGAGCTCGCGAATATTGGGTTTTACGCCGAGAGAAGCCCGTTTGGAGATCATAGTGATGGGAAATAAACAGTGTTGTGTTTTAGGGACGCATACGGCTCGGCTTTTGCCATCTTGGTCTTTATAAACTCGCCATTCCAGTTTGAGTTCGTTGACGTAGACATCTCCGAGCACCACTCCCATGGCTTGTAATTTGACGAGTTCGGTCTGATTGACAAGCCCTTCATCAAAAATGCGCTGCAGAAGGCGTAAATCGCCGATGTCTTTGCGAAGGCGAGAGCCGAATTCCTGGCGGCCGATTTCATCGATCAATGTGCGTTGGCGCTCAAGGTAGCCTGTGTCCACCCAACGTAACTCCTCTACAACCGTCGGTACTGGCTTTTGCGACGCGGAGGTTTGGCTAAAAGCGGGGCCGCTGAGTAACAAAGCGAGCAATGGAATAAGCGCTTTCATGGTGCATCTATCTCAAATTAAAAGAAAACGGAATTCTACCCGGAGCCTCCGGGGGGTAGAAGGCCCTCTGGGCGCGCTATATCGCTAGACGTGTTTCATGCCGCTGAGTTCCCGGGACTTCTGTCGCGGAAAAGGCTGTGATTGTGGAATCTCAGGCTATGGTTTTAAATAGCGCGCCCGAACGAGAAGCGTATCAGCCAGGCTTTAGAGAGATTCTTATGAAAAAAACCTTATTGCTCATTGTCGTGATCCTGGCTATAGCCTTGGTCGCATTGCCTTTTTTTGGGGCTTATAAGACCGAGGAGGCATTTAACGGCTGGATCGCCGAAGTTAATCAAGCGGGAACCTATGAATTGGAATGGGAGCGTTATGAGAAGGGCTGGTTGAGCACGAATGCGGTGTTGAAAGTCGGATTCAAACAGCCGGAATTAACGGCGCTGTTCGCCGCTTCCGGGGAAGAATTCGCTATCCCGTTAAATGTTGTGCTCCATCATGGACCAGTTTTGTGGCGCGATGGCGCAGGGTTGGGATGGTTTTCAGGGCAAATTTTTCTCGATAAAGAGCAAGAAATTTGGATTCAAAATAATTTGCAGGTAGATGGCGAAGAGCCATTTTATCTTATGCGAATTTTCATGAATCTGGCTGGCAACTCTTCTTTTAATGATCGCAGTCTGCCGTTTTCGATTTCTGCTGCTGATGATACGACTATTCAGGTAACGGCTTATGCTGGTGAAGGAAAAATCAGCCGCAATGGTCATCTCCAATACACGGGGAATTTGCCTCAGCTATCTGTAGTCGATGAATCTGGAAAGATTGCTGTCGACGATATGCGGATAAAAATCGACTCCGACTTCGGTAAAAAAGTGGGAAGATATGTGCTGCCAAGTTCAGGAGAATTCTCGGTTAGCTCTATTTCTTACAACAACGAAGAAGGCACTGGTTTTTCTTTGCAGAAATTGGCTGCATTTAGTGATATGCAAATCAATGAAGAACAAACCATGGCCAATATGGTGATCAAAATTGGTTTTGGACATGTCAATTTCCTTGGTGAATCAGTTTCGGACGCAGCGTTGCAATTTCGCTTTTCCAATGTGGGCGTAGAATTTTTGGAGCATTATTTAGCGCTTATTCAACAGGGTTACGATTCTGGCGAAAATTCTGCGCAGCTCGCCATGCAATCTGCCAGCCTGGCAACAACTCATTTAATCCCCTTCGGTCCCGAATTAAAAATTGATGCTCTGAAATTTACCACCGCCGAAGGTAAGTTAAATTTTGCGGGCAGAGTGGCGGTGGCTCCCGAAGCCTCGCAAGCACTGAGTCCTTTTGAAATTCTTGCTTATTTGTCTGTGGATTCGTCATTGCTGGTAGATAAGCCCCTGGCATTCCGTCTGATGCGGCAGTCTACGTTGCGCGACTTAAATGCCGCTCAATTTGAAGGTGGTGAACAATTGACTGACGATGAAAAACAGGCGCAGGCAGACAATCAGGCGCAAATGACCCTCGATATGCTGACTGTACAAGGGATGCTGATCGATAAGGGCGAGCAGTACTCCAGTGAATTTCATTTTAAAGATGGTAAGGCAGAGCTGAATGGCCAACCTGTTCCACTTCCGTTTTGATTTGGAGAAGCTTCGGCGGCGCTGGCTGTTACTGGCCACCTCCGTCGTTGCCATAGCTGTATTCGCATTAGTCGAATTGACCGGCAGCACAGCGGTGGATTGGTTTGAATTCCGCCGTCAGGATATTGCATCCGGAGACCTCTGGCGTCTCTATACCAGTCAGTTTGTACATTTCGGCCTTTATCACACGGTTATGAATGCCGCCGGATTGCTTTTTATGGTGGTGGCTTTGTATTGGTTTCTGCCCTCGATCTGGCTGGTCATCGGTGTGACTCTTATACCGCTGATGGTCGGGCTAGGCATGTATATCCTGGCTCCCGATGTGGAATTTTATCGCGGCTTTTCCGGCGTTAATTACGGTATGTTGGCGATGGGGCTTTTGCTGGCAGTGCCACAACAGCGTTGGCTGTATGGGTTCGCTTATTTGGTTGTTTTGGGAAAAATTCTGTATGAGCAGCAGCCGGGTTATGACGTGGATTATTTAAGGGAGGAAATTGGCGTGGCTGTTGCCATTGAAGCGCATTTGGCCGGTTTTTGCGCTGGGAGTTTGCTGGGGTTTGTTGGGCTGATTAGGCAAAGTTTTACAAAAGCGTCTTGACTTTGAAGTGCCTCAAAAATCAGCCGAGTGTAGGCAGATTGGTTGCCGCCAGCGCGGAAGAACCGCAGTGTACAAGTAGTACATGAGGATTCCGAGCACTGCCGGCAGCCGAGAGGCCAAGTGCAGGCATTTTGAGAATTTATTGCCAAAACTTACACAGGTAGGCGGTATCGCGCACTGCCTTTACCTTGAATTTTGAATTGCCTTCAACTTCGAATGTTTGTCCGTCGGTAAAAGACTGCCAAGTCTCTTCGCCAGCAAATTGCACGGACAGTTCGCCGCTGATCACAACCATGGTTTCTTTGGCTCCGGTGGAAAACTCGTACTCACCTTGCAACATAACCCCTACAGTGGCAGGCTGCACGCCGGTATTGAAACCGATGGATTTAACGTTTCCAGAAAAGTATTCATTGACTTTCAGCATAAAAGCGCCCTCAGATTGGAGGCGCGCATTATAGCGATTGCGGGTGTAAAACCATACTGGTTTTGTCGGCTGTGGTAATCCTGTAGCAATGAGTGATAAGACGTATCAATAGGTAGTGAGATGGCTAAACATCCGCAAGAAGATCGCAATTTTGACGATCTTGCGAAGCGCTTTCAAAGCAAAATTTATGATTCCATGAAAGGCCGTTTGCGCTTGGCAGTGCTGCGTCGCGACATGGAGCTGCATCTGCCGCAGCAGCCATTGAATATTCTGGATGTCGGTGCAGGGCAGGGGCAGTGGGCGCTGGAAATGCTGCGCAAGGGCAACAGGGTGCAGCTGACAGATATCTCCGCCGAAATGTTGGCGCTCGCCAAGAATAATATTGGCCAGTCAGATTTACCTGAAGACCAAAAAGTCGCGGTTCGTTACTTGCAAACGCCTTTGCAGGAATTGAGTTCATCTCTGAGTGAAAAATTTGATCTGGTAGCCTGCCATGCTGTGTTGGAATGGTTGGATGAACCGGAGAAAATTTTTACCTGGATTTCTCCCTTGCTAAAGGAAAATGGCTGGTGCTCGCTGATTTTTTATAATTTAAACGGTTTGATTTTTAAAAATCTTTTGCGGGCGAATTATAAAAAGGTCATCAAACGCGATTTTCGCGGCTCAGTTGGCGGGCTTACACCGCTTAATCCTCTGGTTCCCCAGGATGTGATCGAATGGGCGAAAAATGCGGGTTATGAGGTGGTTTGTCAAAGCGGTATTCGCGTTTTTCACGATTATGTACTGGACAAAAACAACTATCAAAAAGACCCGGATACGGTAGAAAAATTGGAGCTTTTATATTCTCAGCAAGAACCCTATCGCGATCTTGGGCGTTACATGCACTTGTTGTTGCGGCGAATAGCCTAACGATCATTATTTATCATTGAGCAAAATGTCGCGCGCTTGATTGACGCGCGCGGCGAGAAAATCGCTGCCGCCCCTGTCAGGATGCAATTTATTGATCAGCCTTCTATGCGCTGCAATGATTTCTTCACGTGTTGGATTGCCGGATAAACCCAAAATTTGTAAGGCTTCATCGCGGCTGGGATTGGCAAAAGACGGAGCCTGTTGTTGTGTGCCGGAAAATTTATGGCCTTTGCGCGCGAAACGGATAAGGTAATAGGATTTTATATCGCGGTCGCGATAATAATTTTCCAATTCCGTCAGCTCATCATCGGTTAGATCTTCAATGTTTTTTCCCGCGCATGGGCCTTGAATAATTGAACCGCGCACTTGGCCGCTTTGTACGGTGATTTGGACGTTTAGATGTTCGGTTTTAAACGATGCTACTCCGCCAGAGCGGGAAAGCCAGAGAGGCAGAAGCCGCATCGCGGTCTGGATGCCGAATTTCAACAGCGGCAGAATTCCCGCGATAACCGCACCCATCCAATGCATTCTGCCGGTGATAACGCCAATCAACAAAACACCCGCCAGCCCAAATATCAAAACCTTGAGCAACATAGAACGTTGGCGCTCAGGCGAGAGCTTCTTGTATTTTTTAATTCCACTGAACAATAAAAACAGTAGAGCGACGAGAAATAGCAGTTTCACAATCATAATGAGCTGCTTTAGGACTCTAGAATTTTTAGATCGATGCCCATTTCGCGGAAATATTCCGCTTCTTTTTCCAGACCTGCGGTGGTGAGGGGATTTTCTTCCAGCCAGCCTTTATGGAAGATCAGGGAATAGTGATGATTTGTTTGTTTCAATATCGGAAGTTCGGCCTGATCTTCGCGCCGCCGGTGGAGAACCACTGCCAGACGCAAGCAAACCAGCATGGGTAACAATGCCTGACGGACTTTCTTTTCCAATCCATCAAAACGATCGTCGTGAATTTTTTTGCGATGCGCCCGCACCAGACAAGCCAAAATATGTTGTTCGTAACGGCCAAATCCGGCGAGGTCGCTATGACGAAGAATGTAATAGCCGTGGTTGTGATAACCCGAATGTGAAATACCGAGCCCGACTTCGTGCAGTTGCGCCGCCCACGTGAGAATTTTGCTGCGCGATACGCCGGGGATGATCGGTGCGTTGACTTGTCCCCAGAAGGTAATAGCTGTGCGGGCTACGCGTTCGGCTTGGGCGATATCGACGTTGTACTGGCTTTGCAATTTGGCAACGGCGGCGTAACGCGCATCGATATTGTTAAAGCGGCCAACCGTGTCGTAAATCAATCCTTCTTTTAAAGAAGCGTCGGCGACGTGGACTTTCTCTATTTTTAATTGGTCGAATATGGCTCGCAGAATTGCTATGCCCGCAGGCAATACGTCTCTGCGCAGCTTGGGCATGGAATCCAGAACCTTATCGCTGTCGTCGATCACGGCAGCGCTGAGTTCTCGCAGGGAAGAAGCGCGGATCATGGTACCGCCGTCCACCGGTGCGAGAAGGTCGGCGATTGCGCGCATGGTGCCGGAGGTTCCATACACCAGGTCCCAGCCTTTTTTCAGGTAAACGGGGCGGACGGATTCCAGTTCGGCACAGGCGGCGAGATAGGCAGCGCGCATGCCACGGGCGCTGACGTGGTGTTTGAGATCGTATTTTTCGGCATAGACAACACAGCCGAAACTGGCGCTTTCCAGAAGCTCGGGCTCTAAATCCCGGCCGATGATCAGTTCAGTACTGGCGCCGCCAATGTCGATGACGAGGCGGCGGTTTTCATCGCTGGCGACGCAGTGGGCGAGGCCTTTATAGACGAGACGCGCTTCTTCGAAGCCGGAGATGATCTCGATTGGGTGGCCTAATGCCTGTTCGGCTTCCTGCAGAAAATCTTCGGCATTTTTGGCGGAGCGCAAACTTTTGGTGCCGACGGCGCGAACCTGTGATGTGGGGATGTCGCGCAGTCGTTCGGAGAATCGTTTGAGACACTGTATGGCCCGTTCCCGGGCGTCTTCGGCGAGGGTTCCGGATTGCATGCCGCGCGCGATCTGCACCATATCCTTTTCCCGATCCACCGTTTCCACTGTATCTTGGTTTACGCGACAGATAATCATGTGAAAACTGTTGGATCCCAGATCCACGGCGGCGAAGTAGGGGGATTCAAAACTTTGCATGAAAAGCAATCGCGGCTGAAATGGGTATAGAGAATAACAACAAATAGCTGCGCTCGTAACCGCAGGCGCGGTAAAAAGTCTAATAATTGATCTTTCGATCAGGTACTTATAACGGCCTTTCAGAGGCGGTTAACAACGAGGAGGCGATATGTGGGGTTTCGATACAAGAAAGATGGTAATGCCACGGCCTGAGGACGCTTTGCCTGGGCGCTCTGAGGCGATGCGGGTTCCCGAGCGACATGCCGTGCTCGGCACATCCCTAAAGGATTACCCACCAGGTACCGCCAAAGCCTTGTTTGGTATGGGGTGCTTTTGGGGGGCTGAGCGGCTGTTTTGGCAACAGGAAGGCGTGTACTCCACGGCGGTTGGTTATAGCGCTGGTTTTACGCCCAATCCAACCTATGAAGAAGTCTGCTCCGGTCAAACCGGCCACAACGAGGTGGTGCTGGTGGTCTATTGGACCGACAAACTGGCGTATACCGATTTGCTGAAGCTGTTCTGGGAAAATCACAATCCCACCCAGGGCATGCGCCAGGCAAACGATAGAGGCACACAGTACAGGTCCGGCATCTACTATTTCGACGCTGAGCAGCAAAGCGCCGCAGAAGCGTCGCGGGCGATCTATCAACAGCTGTTGGCAGAGCGGGACGCAGGCACTGTGACCACCGAGATTCTGGCGGCGCAGCCCTTTTATTTCGCCGAGCCTTACCACCAGCAATATCTGGCCAAGAATCCGAATGGCTATTGCAACCTGCAAACCCTGGCCAAATCCGGCCTGCCGGCTTTTGCAGTGGAGAAAGTCTAAATCTGCGGCCCCGAATTGAGAGGCGGTATAGGGGGGACGGAATCCGGCATGCGCAGGCGATAGGCGAAGGCAATTACATGGGCGACGGCGATATATAACTCTTCTGGGATATGGTCGCCGATTTCGATCTGGGTCAGCAGTTCCACTAACGCCGGGTTATCGCATAGCGGCACTCCGTGCTCGCGAGCGAGTGCAATAATCTGCTCCGCCTCGGCTCCTTCTCCCTTGGCTGTGACCTGCGGAGCGCCGCGCCCGTCGTAAAACAGGGCGACCGCTTTTTCAAGTTTGGGGCGCAGCGACTGGCTCATCAGGTTTTGATATCGATCAGTGAATAATCAAGGCGAATTTTTTGTTCCGGTGGCGGATTTTGCGAGCAGCGCAAGTCTTTGACGATCATTCCCTGCTTCTCCAGGTCTTCTTTCAGTTCCATCAGATGTTCGCTCGCCAGTTCACGCAGCGATTTTTGTTCAGTCCAAAGGGTTGCTTCGACATTTTTCTCATACACGCTGATTTCCGCAGCCAACTCGCCCATGTGATCCAGCTCCAGCTGCATAAACACTTTCCAGCGACCGGTTTTGGTCCTTTCTTTTTTGTTCCGCTTTTTGCCCGGTTCATCTTTTTCCGCAATACGGGGTTCGACGATATTCAGGTAGAGATTGCCGTAGGCGTATGGCAGCTTTAATGGAATATCCAGATGCCATTGCGCGGGTGCCGTTGGGTCGTTGAGTTGATTGCTCAGAGTTCTGATCTGCTGCAGCTGCACCTGGGCCAGGCTTTTCCCCACCAGTTGTTGCACGGCTTGCGCCAGCCCTTGACGTTTGTCTGCCGCCTGCATTTGGCGCTTGTGATGGGGCGTCAGAATCTCAAGCAGGCCGGAAAACAACTGCTCCAGAACCCCCGCTGCGGGAAGTGCTTTTGCTGAAATTGGCGGCGTGCTAACCAAAGAGGGAGCCAGTTGAGTTAATTGAGCCAGCGTCCCTTTCGTATCTGTATCCGCTAGCGATGATGGACGACTCGGGCGCGGTTGCTCTGCCAGTTCGACCAAACGTCGCTCATAAAAGATGCCACTTTCAATCACGGCTTTTTGCAGAAGGGATGGGCCTTTGGGCAAAGCAAGAACCGCCGGGTCGACCGCTAATTGCTTGACATTGTCCAGCAATTTGCCGAGCTGCCTCAGTGGTGATTGGGGCGGAAGCTGCGGTGCAGCTTGCAAGCGCTGTTGCACTTGATCACTCAGTTGCAGCAACGTTTTCAATGGTTGTGCGGCAGGCAGGGCTTGCGCAAGCGTAGTTGTTATCGCCGTTTGCTGAGTTGGCGTTAATGGCGCAGATGTTGAGGCTTTGGCTGGTGCCGAGGCCAAAGGTAAGTGGGGCGAAGGCGCTGCCTTGACCTCATTGCGTATTGGTAGCTGGTTGATTGGTAACGGTTTGCCATCCGGGACTAAAGCTCTGCCATCCGCTACCGGGATTTTCCCGGAGATTTCATTCGTGATTGAAGGCAGGGTTGCGTTGGTCGTGGTGGAATTGCCAGTGGCCGACACTGGTGGCGCGAGAGCGGAATTCTGTATTTGCGGTGGCAGAACCAATAAACCGCGCGGAGTGACCAGCACCTGCACCTGAGCTGAACGGGAAATCGCCAGATTGGTCAGGGTGGTAACAGTCTGGTTCTTGATCGACAGCTCCACCAGCTTGACCTCCGGATCCTGCAAGACGGATTGCAGAGTCTTTTGCGCTGGGGTGTTTTTCGTCGGGTTCTGCTGCAGGTCCTGCAACAATTGTTGTCGTTCCTTATCGGCGATCACCACAATCTGGGTGACTTCTGCATTCACTCGCTGACCGATTTGCAACTTAAGGTCCGTCAGTATCTGCTGTAGCTCAGGCGCTATCACCTTGGCTGCTGATGGGTCACTGGCGGTTGGTTTGGGGTCGATGAGCATGGGGAAGCAGGCTGCTGGGATGTGTATTTAACCATAGCACCCGGAAGCGTTCGCCAGCTGAGATCTATGGTTTTTCTAATGGAAAACATTGCATTTCTTATCTGTAGGGCTAGGGAAATTTTTTGAGAGAACTTTCAATTCTCTGATATAAGCACTTGAAACCATTGGGATTTGCGACGATTATGCCGCACTTGTTATGCGCCAGGATGGAAAGAACAACCTGTTGCGCTGAGCTAAACTGACCTGGCGGTGGCATAATCCGCTGCGTTGCCCAAGGGCCCTTAATCCATCAATTGACCGGAAGCTTGCGTGCCGAGTTTAGAATTCCACCAATTCACGTGCCTGCGGGACGGTCATCCTCTATTCCATCCTTTGACGTTTTCACTCAGCGGCGGCGAGATCGTGCAAATCTCCGGGCCGAACGGCGCCGGCAAAACCACCTTTTTGCGCGCTATGTGCGGATTGTTTGACGAATGGAGCGGGGAGATGCGCTGGCGAGGAGAATCCCTGCGCACGCCCAACTTTTCCATGCGCAGTGAGCTGCTTTATCTCGGTCACCAGCCCGGAGTGAAAAAGTCGCTGACGGCGGCAGAAAATTTGCGCTGGTTTTTTGGTGTGCAGGGTTTGTCGTTCCCGGGAGATATTCACTCCGCGCTCGCTCAGGTCGGTCTGGCAGGGTATGAAGATACCTTTTGTTATCAGATGTCCGCCGGTCAGATGCGGCGGGTGGCATTGGCCCGTTTGTACGTTACCCAGGAACCAGTTTGGATTCTTGACGAGCCGTTCACAGCAATTGACCGTTTTGGCGTGAAGCATCTCGAAACTTTGCTGCAACGGCACGTCTCTAATGGGGGCTTAGTGATACTAACCACGCACCAGCCTCTGGCAATCGATGGGGTGCGTTTGATCGAATTGCAGCCTTTTGCCGGCGCCAGCTTGGCGAGCGATGAATTGGTAGAGGGCGAGCAATGACGGTTGAGACCTTTAGCCTGCGCCGGGCATTTGTTGCCGGGTTGCGTCGGGAACTGGTGTTGTCGTACCGACACAAGGGCGATTTGGCAAACCCGCTGATCTTTTTCCTTATGGTCGTTGTCTTCACACCGCTTGGTATTAGTGAAGATCCGCGTATGCTGACTAAGATCGCACCCGGGATGTTGTGGGTGATCGCTCTGCTGGCCACCTTGTTATCCCTCGATGGATTGTTTCGCAGTGACTATGACGATGGGTCGCTGGAGCAGATGGTGCTCAGCCCCCAGCCTTTGGGACTGTTGGTATTGACCAAGGTTTTTGCCCATTGGTTGTTGACCGGGGTGCCTTTAACATTGCTGGCCCCGGTGCTGGGTGTGATGTTGCAGATGCCCGGTGATGGCTACGGTGTGCTGGTGTTGTCGCTGCTGGTGGGCACCGGCAGCTTGAGTCTGATTGGTGCTATAGGTGCGGCTCTGACCGTGGGGTTGCGCAAAGGTGGGTTGCTGCTGTCTTTGATCATCATGCCGTTTTACGTGCCGGTTTTGATCTTCGGCAGCGGCGCGGTCAAGAATGCCATCGAAGGTTTTCCGGTAGGGGCGGAGCTGGCGATACTGTGCGCCATGCTGGTTGGCTGGTGTATGTTTGCGCCTCTCGCTATCGCCGGTGCCTTGAAAATTAGTGTGCGCGCGTGATGGCGTGCTGAACAGATTCCAATAAGAGAAGGTTAATAACGTGGCTTGGCAATGGTTTCACCGCTTGGGGTCCCCGAAATGGTTTTACGAAAAGACAGGGCCGTGGTTGCCCTGGCTTGGTTTTATTTCCATCGCCTTGATTCTGATCGGTTCCACTTGGGGGCTGGCCTTTGGTCCGTCGGAAGCCAAGCAGGGCAATAGCGCGCGCATCATTTATATCCATGTACCCACGGCTGTATTGTCGATGGCGGGCTATTACGTGATGGCCATTGCTGGAGCCATAGGTTTGATCTGGCGGATGAAGCTTTCCTTTATGGTGATGAAGGCCGCTGCTCCCATAGGCGCGATCCTGACGTTTTTAGCGCTGTTTACCGGCGCGGTCTGGGGCAAACCAACTTGGGGCACCTGGTGGGTGTGGGATGGGCGCATTACGTCGATGGTGGTGCTGTTCCTCTTGTACCTCGGCATAGTGGCGTTGCAGGAGGCGTATCAGAATCAGGATACAGCGGACAAAATCTGCGCTGTGTTGGCCTTGGTTGGTATGGTGAATATCCCGATCATCTATAAGTCGGTGGACTGGTGGTACACCTTGCACCAACCCGCCTCTTTGAAACTCACCGGTAAATCCAGCATCGACCCCAGCATGGCCTATCCGCTGCTGTTGATGATCCTGGCGTTTTACATTTTCTATACCTGGGTATTGCTGATGCGTACGCGTGTGGAGATTTTGAAGCGCGAGCAGAAAACAACCTGGGTAAAAGACTTGGTGGCGCGAGGCTAGACCATGAAATTTCAATTCGCGGATTTTTCGTCGTTTCTTTGGATGAATGGCCATGGGCCCTTCGTCTGGGGTTGTTATCTGGTGGTATTTATTGGATTGGCATTCCTGGCGTTGGAACCTCGTTTTCAGCGTCAAAGATTTATTAAACAACAGAAGAATTTAGCCCGCCGTAACGTGTCACAAGCAGTTAGCGAGCAAGCGTCGGGCTCCAGCGAGGGAGCTTAAGGTTTCAATGAGAGGTAAGTGCTAAAA
Source organism: Saccharophagus sp. K07 (assembly GCF_014336955.1). Classification (GTDB taxonomy): domain Bacteria; phylum Pseudomonadota; class Gammaproteobacteria; order Pseudomonadales; family Cellvibrionaceae; genus UBA5868. The sequence continues at coordinate 36,839 of NZ_QRAI01000005.1, forward strand.
ATGCATCCAGTCAGAAAACAGCGGCTCCTGTTGGTGCTTGCGTTAGTTGTCGCCAGTTCGACGATCATTGGTTTGAGCGTGTACGCGATGCGTCACTACGCCGACTTTTTCTATCCTGTGTCGAAAATCGTCTCCGGTGAAGCCCCGCTGCATAAATCCATTCGCGCTGGCGGGTGTGTTGTGCCGGGCACCATAGTTTCCGCCAGCGATCGTCTGCACACTGAATTTGTCATTACCGATGGTATTGAGCGAGTCAAAGTTGTTTACGACGGCTTGCTGCCGGATATCTTTGGCGAAGGTGAGGCGGCTGTCATCACCGGCAAGCTCAATGACGAGCGAGTTCTGGTCGCCACCCAGGTATTGGCCAAACACGACGAAAATTACGTCCCACCCGAGGTGGCATCTTCCATGTCACCGGTTGAGCGCCACAACGAAGCATGTAAGGGTATGAATTATGGTTCCTGAGTATGGCCATCTGGCGCTCATCATTGCGTTTGTTCTTTCCATAGTGCTCTTCATAGTTCCGTTGCTTGGTACTTTTACGGGGCGAGTTCTTTGGATGAACTCTGCCCGACCTCTTGCGGTAGGTCTGTTTGTTTTTACGGCGATTTCGTTTCTTGTCCTGGTCTATGCGTTTCTACAGGACGATTTCACCGTCAAATACGTCGCCAGCCATTCCAATACCCTTTTGCCAACCTACTATAAAGTGACCGCGGTTTGGGGTGGACACGAAGGCTCGGTACTTTTGTGGGCCTTGGTTTTGACCGGCTGGACTGTCTCTGTCGCCTTGTTTTCGCGCGAATTGCCGCTTCAGGTTGTAGCGCGGGTGTTGTCGGTCATGGGCTTTGTCGCCGTCGGTTTTATTGCTTTCATTCTGTTCACCTCCAACCCTTTCGATCGCCTGCTGCCCAATCCGGTAAAAGAGGGTAATGACCTCAACCCGCTGTTGCAGGACATCGGCATGATCATCCACCCGCCGACCCTGTATATGGGATATGTGGGCTTTTCCGTATGTTTTGCCTTTGCGATTGCGGCTCTTATCGGCGGTCGGTTGGATAGCGCTTGGGCGCGTTGGTCGCGTCCTTGGACCAATATGGCGTGGGTTTTCCAGACACTTGGCATCATGCTCGGCAGCTGGTGGGCGTACTACGAACTGGGCTGGGGCGGCTGGTGGTTCTGGGATCCGGTGGAAAATGCGTCCTTTATGCCCTGGTTGGTCGGTACCGCATTGGTTCACTCCCTGGCCGTCACCGAGAAGCGCGGAGTTTTTAAAAGCTGGACGATTCTTTTAGCGATTCTGGCGTTTTCGTTGAGTTTGCTCGGTACCTTTATCGTCCGTTCCGGTGTTCTCACATCGGTGCACGCATTTGCCACAGACCCGACCCGCGGTCTTTTTATTCTGGCGTTCCTGGGTGTTGCCGTCGGCGGATCTTTGCTGCTCTACGCGCTGCGTATTCCGGAAATTCGCAGTGTGCAGGGATTCGGTCTCTTTTCCCGCGAAAGTTTTTTGCTGGTCAACAATGTGCTGTTTGCGGTTGCCGCTGCAGGCGTTCTGTTTGGCACTCTTTATCCTCTGCTGGTAGACGCTCTTTGGGGAGTGAAACTGTCTGTAGGACCGCCGTTCTTCAATTTGATCTTTGTTCCGCTGATGTCGCTGGTGGCGATATTTCTGGGTATTGGAGTCGCGCTTAATTGGAAAAAGACTCGTATGGAAACTTTGACCGTTTGGCTGGGTGTTCCTGTGCTCGCAGCCGTCATTTTGGGATTGTTATTCCCGTTGCTCGCCAACGAGTACCACTGGGGTACGGTGGCTGCGGTTTTCCTGGGCAGTTGGGTGATTTTGGCCTCCTTGAGCGATCTGCTCCGCAAACTGCGCAATAGTCGTCCCATGTGGGCAGGCTTGCCCAAACTGAGCGTGAGCTATTGGGGAATGCAGCTTGCTCACGTAGGTTTTGCGATGGCTCTGATAGGGGCCGCAGTCAATACCATAGAGGCAGATCACAAAGACGTGCGCATGGTATTCGGTGAGCGTCAGACTATCGGAGGCTATGAATTCGAATTGGTCGATGTGTTCCCCAAACGCGGTCCGAACTACGAAGCCCAGGTTGGCGAGGTCAATGTCTATCGCGACGGTAAACTCGTGACCACATTGATGCCCGAGAAACGCCACTACCTGTCTGACCGCGGCAACGTGATGACGGAAGCTGGTATTGAAGCGGGCTTCTTGCGCGATTTGTTCGTTGCCTTGGGCGATCGACTCGACAACCGCGCCTGGTCGATGCGCATTCACCACTTCCCACTGGTGCGTTGGATCTGGCTCGGCGCGATCCTGATGGCTTTGGGTGGTGGTTTGACAGTGTTCGATAAGCGCTATCGTGCGAAGCGCACAGCAGAGCGCGGTGTGGAAAAAGCTGCAGTTGTCGCTACCTGATGGATTTTTCGAGGAATAAAAAGGCGCAATGAAACGTTTTAAATTATTTATTCCATTCGCCGTTTTTGCGGTGATGGCCGGTTTGCTTTATATCGGTCTGAGTCTCGATCCCAATGAATTGCCGTCGGTGTTGATCGATAAACCTGTGCCGGAATTTGCATTGCCGGATCTGGATAATCCGGAAAAGGTGATCACCCCGGCTACCATGAAAGGCAAACCTTATCTGTTGAACGTTTGGGCCACCTGGTGCCCGTCTTGTAAATATGAGCACCCTTATTTGCTCAAATTAGCAGAGATGGGAATTCCGATTTACGGCGTCAATTACAAGGATGAATCGGAAAAGGCCCGCAAACTGCTGCGCGATACAGGCAATCCGTATCAGGCGAATATCGTCGACGAGGAGGGCACGCTGATTATGGCCTTAGGCGTCTATGGTGCTCCTGAGACATTTATTGTCGATGCCGAAGGCATTATTCGTTACAAGCTGGTTGGCGTGGTTACCGAAGAAATTTGGACGTCCACCATGGCGCCTATCTTTTTTGGCGAGTAATCCCCGCTGTGAAACGCTGGATTTTTGGTTGGCTATTGATACTGCTGTCAGCACCTGTATACGCACAGGTGCTGACAGGTCCGGGCACGCAGTTGGATGTGCTGCAGAAAATCCAAGGTCGCTGGCGATCTGACTGTCATCCGGTGGAGGCGGGACCTCGATACGGCTATCAGCGCATCAATCTAACTGTCAATTTCACCCACTTTAAATTTTCCGTGGATGAATTTCCCTCTGCGGAATGCGCGACTCCGCGCTCGACTACCGAAAGCCGCTTTCGTTTTGCGCTGCGCGAACCAATCGTTGCTCGCGATGGCACTCCGGCATTTGCCATTGATTTTGCTGCAGATGGCGCAGTGAAAATGAATTTATATCCGCTCAATATCATCCACTACAAAGCGGGAACCTTGCGCTTGGGTGAGCCTCCAGTGGTGGAGATTGAAGACCGCTTGCAGGAACTCGATCGCGAATTGATTTTCAAGCGCTAAAACCATTTCTTAATGTTCTATGCCTGCGATGCCTTTGCCCGTGGGCATCCATCTGTTTCACCAGTATACTGCCGGCTTTTTTAAACCTTGGCCGGTGCCAAGCTTTTCCAGGTGCAAGTCATGTCTAATTCAGGTCGGTTTCTGCCCGAGTGGGCTCCCGTCAAGTCCGTTGTTTTGGTTTGGCCCTATCCGCACGGTGACTGGCAAGTCAACTATTCCGCCATTGTCGACTGTTATTGGGGAATTCTCTCCGCGCTGAGCGCCGAAATTGAAGTGTGGTTATTGCTCCATCCGTCGCTTGATCGAGCTGCATTTGAAGAAGAAGTGCGCCAGAAAATTGCGCAACCAGAGCGCGTTCGCATCCGCGAGACGCTTTACGATGACACCTGGGTGCGCGATTACGGCCCTCTGTCCATCGCCAAAGGCTACATTTCCTATACCTTCAATGGTTGGGGCGGCAAATATTCCGCGCACAATGACAATGCGGTACCTGTAGCGCTTGCCGATTGGCTCGGTTCTCCCGTGCAAAAATTCGATTTTGTGTGCGAAGGTGGCGGGTTGGAAACCAATGGCGAAACTCTGCTGTTGAACGCCAACTGCATCATCGACGAGCACCGCAATCCCGGTTGGGATAAAAACGCCATCGAGCAGTTTTTCCGCGAAACGCTCGGCGTTAACAAGTTTGCCTGGGTGGAAGATATCTGTCTGACCGGAGATGATACCGATGGTCACATAGATACCATAGTGCGCTTCGCCTCTGCCGACACTGTGGTCTACGCTGGACCGAATCCGTCGCACATAGATGCTGCCATCCTGGAGAATTTGCACACGCAAGTACAGCAATTGGCGGCGCAACACGGCTGGCGCACTTTTGCCTTGCCCAGCCCCGGTTATCAAAGCTTGATCGACGGTCGCGACCTTCCTTGCACCTATGCGAATTTTTTAATCGCCAATGATTGTGTATTCGCGCCAATTTATGGTCTTACGGAAGACTCGGCGGCGGTGAAGGTTCTCTCCGAAGCTTTTCCCCGCCACAAAATCGTTCCGGTACGCTGTGAGGCACTGCTGGAACAGCATGGCAGTCTGCACTGCGCCACCATGCAAATCGCCCGTTTAGCCTAACTTAACTTTGCCAGGTGTCACTTATGAGCCAATCCATTACCGCCGCAGTTATTCAGCAGGCCGTCGACAGTAATGACAAAGAGCAAAACCTTGATCGTACCGAGGCTTTGATTAAAGAAGCCGTGGAGCAAGGGGCGGAGTTGGTGGTGCTGCAGGAGCTTCACGCCACGCAATATTTCTGTCAGGTGGAAGACACCAACTATTTCGACCTGGCCGAGCCGCTCGACGGCTACACCTACCAGCGTTGCGCTGACATCGCAGAAGCCCACGACATAGTTCTGGTGCTGTCGCAATTCGAAAAACGTGCGACCGGCCTCTACCACAACACCGCGCAGGTGATCGATGGCGATAAGGGCCGGGTAGGGGTGTTCCGCAAGATGCACATCCCGGACGATCCGGGCTTTTACGAAAAATTCTATTTCACGCCCGGCGACGCCGAAGGTTTCCTGAAAGGCTTTCAGCCGGTGCAAACCCGCGTCGGTAAGTTAGGTGTGTTGGTGTGCTGGGATCAGTGGTATCCGGAAGCAGCTCGTTTGATGGCTCTGGCAGGTGCCGACATGCTGATTTACCCAACGGCAATCGGCTGGAATCCGGAAGACGACACCGAAGAGCAGAATCGCCAGCGCGATGCCTGGGTCACCATCCAGCGCGCTCACGCAATTGCCAACGGCGTTCCTGTGCTGGTTGCCAACCGCACGGGTTTCGAGTTGTCACCCAGCGGCTCAGGGGAGGGCATCGAATTCTGGGGAACCAGTTTTATTGCCGGGCCTCAGGGGGAGTTTCTGCTGATGGCGGATTCCGAAAGCGAAGGCGCCTTCTGTGCGGAGATCGATCTGGAAAGATCGGAAAATGTCCGCCGAATTTGGCCCTATCTGCGCGATCGCCGCATAGATGCCTACGATAATCTGACCAAGCGTTGGCTGGCGGATCGCCAATTACCCTAATTGGTGCCCAAACGACTAATTAACGGATATGTGGGGAACTTAGCTGCACTGCAGCATGGTTATGCTATGATCAATTAAGACGTGTACACAATTTGAGCGTGTACATGGTGCATTAACGTGGCGCACGTGAGTGCCTTAAGAGATCCCTATGCTTTACCACGCTTATGAGCTAAGCCATGCCGCCGTTGCGCCGCTGCGTCAGATAGCGGACTACCAAAAACGGTTGTATCGATCACCCTATAACCCTGTCGCCTATACCTGGACAGGTCGCTCGATTGTAGCGGCCTGCGATCTCTTCGAATCCCTCACGCGCCGCTACAGCAAACCTGCGTGGAATCTTCCCAAGACATTGGTCAATGGTTATCCGGTCACGGTTATGCCCGAGGTGGTGTGGCAAAAGCCCTTTTGCGAATTGATGCACTTCCGCCGCGATGCGGAGGAGCTGAAGCACGCCCGCTCAGGTTCGGTCAGGGATCCGCGTGTATTGCTGGTCGCGCCTCTGTCCGGTCACTATGCCACCTTGTTACGGCGTACAGTCGAAGCTTTTTTGCCGGAGCATGAAGTGTTCGTGACCTGCTGGGCGGACGCCCGCGAAGTGCCGCTTGCCAAAGGACGCTTCGATTTGAACGACTATATCGATTACATCATCGAAATGATCCAGATCGTGGGTCCCCAGGCTCATGTGGTGGGTATCTGCCAGCCCGGTCCGCCTGTACTGGCGGCTATATCCTTGATGGCTGAAGTGGACGATCCAGCTTTGCCCGCCACTATGACCTATATGGGCTCTCCCATAGATCCGCGCGAATCGCCGACAGTCCCCAATAAGCTCGCGCTGGAGCGTTCATACGGTTGGTTCAAGGACAACGTCATCTACTCAGTCCCCTGGCCCAACAAAGGTTTTATGCGGCGCGTCTATCCAGGATTTCTTCAGCTCGGCGGTTTTATCAGCATGAACCGCGACCGCCACTTTCTGGCCCACAAAGAGTATTTCGAGCATCTGGTGCAGGGCGATTGCGACAGTGTGCATAAGCACCGGGAGTTTTACGACGAATATCTCGCCGTCATGGATCTGACGGAAGAGTTCTATCTGCAGACCATTCGCGATGTATTCCAGGAATTCAAACTGGCGCGCGGAGAGTTTTTCCATCATGGTCAGCGGGTGAAACCCGAAGCGATTACCAAGGTTGCCCTTATGACGGTGGAGGGCGAAAAAGACGATATCTCCGGCATAGGCCAAACCCAGGCAGCCCATAGGCTTTGCACCGGTATTCCGAGCGAGATGAAGGTGGACTATATCCAACCCGGGGTAGGGCATTACGGTGTTTTCAGCGGTACTCGGTTCCGCACGGAAATCCAGCCACGGATGCGGCAATTTATGCGGAATTACTGGGACCCGAAAAAAGAGTTGGTCTACCGAAAAGCCACGCCGTTAGCCGAGTAGTGGGATTGTAGAGGGATTATTGGCGTAGCCTAGAAATGAAAAAGCCCCGCAAAGCGGGGCTTTTTACTGAATGATGGCGGACCGGACGGGGCTCGAACCCGCGACCTCCGGCGTGACAGGCCGGCATTCTAACCGACTGAACTACCGGTCCGCGAATGACTAACTATTTACTGCAACTTCCCTGCAATGGTGGGTGGTACAGGGATCGAACCTGTGACCTACGGCTTGTAAGGCCGTCGCTCTCCCAACTGAGCTAACCACCCGAGGGAGCGGCGTATTCTAATGAAATTGCCTTTGGCGTCAATAGGACGCGCAAAATAATTTCCGTTGATTTACTCGTTTGGCACGCTGTTATAATCCCCCGCTTGTCCATAAATCGCCGGGAGAGTTCTCAAAGTGCCTAAGTTTCTGTTGATTCTCTGGATCATCCTGATGGCGCCTTATCAGGTGATGGCGGCGATCGACGTATACGAGTTTACGGATGAAGACGATCGCCGGCGCTATCAGAAATTTCTGGAAGAGCTGCGCTGCCCCAAGTGCAAAAACAACAACTTGGCAGGGACCAATTCGGAAATCGCAGAGGATTTACGTCGAGAACTGCACAAAATGGTGATCGAGGGAAAAAGCGATGAAGAAATCATCGACTTTATGGTGTCTCGTTACGGTGATTTTGTGCTTTATCGCCCCCGCCTCCAAGGCAACACCATCGCGCTCTGGGGTGCACCGATTGTTTTTCTGTTGATTGGGCTCGGTACCGTTGGCTGGATTGTGGCGCGTCGCCGCAACTTGGTAAACGCCAGGGCGGAGTTGAGCGAAGAAGAACAAAAACAATTAGCCGCCATTCTTGCAAGCGAAAAAAATGGCTCAAAAAAATCCAAAAATTGACGGTGTATTTCACTCATGGCGTTTTGGCAAATAATTGTAGTGTTCAGCATCGCGGCCATTTTGTTCGTTATTTGGCCATTGCTTAAAGCTCCTTTCTCCCGCAAATCCAAAGTGCAAGGCAGCGGTCGCGATGAAACTCAAATCGAACTTTACCGCGAACATCTAGCCGATTTGGAACAATCCTTTGCACGCGGCGAAATAGATCAAACCCAGTTCGATGAATTGAAACTGGAATTGCAAAAGACCCTGGTGACCGAAGGCGCAGGGGAGACTGCCGACAACTGGCGCTCCGGCGGTAAAAAATTATTGGTGGCTGCAGCTGTATTGGCGCCGGTATTGGCTCTCGTGTTGTACAGCCAATGGGGGCAGAAAAAAGACTGGGACATTTATCAGGCGCTGGAAGCCATCCCCAAATCTGAATCCCGCGAAGAATACGATAAACGCCTGCGCGAATTGGCCGTGATGGTGCAGGCGCGTTTGAACCAGACACCGGATAACCTGCAATTGCTGAATTTGCTGGCTCAGTCGGCCATGACGCTGCAGGATTACGACCAAGCCGTTCACGCTTACCGCAAAATCCTCGATAAATTTCCGGATTCCCCGCGCATTATTGCCAACTTGGCCCAGGCGATGTTTTACCGCGCAGGCAATACAGTCACGCCAGAAGTGCGCGAATACACCCATAAAGCGCTGAAGCTTGCGCCCATGATGCCGGAAATGCTCGGTCTTGCCGGTATCGATGCAAAAAATCAGGGCGATTACCGCTCGGCGATTCGCTACTGGAAAACCGCGGTCCAATATATGGACCCGAATTCCCGTGCCGCGCAGGGATATTTGAATGGTATCGCCAGTGCAGAACAGGCTTTGGCAGCAGCCGGGGAAACGATTTCCGATGAAAAACCGGCGGGCGCGTCCTCATCTGCCAAAATTGAACTCAGCGTCAGCCTGGGTGAGTCGGTGCAGATCAGCGGCGGCGAAACTCTTTTCGTCTACGCCCGTGCCTGGCAAGGACCGAAAATGCCTCTGGCCATCCAAAAATTATCAGCCTCTCAATTGCCGGTCACTTTGACACTCGACGAAGGAATGGCGATGGCACCAGGAATGACGATAAAAAGTTTTCCCGAATTGGAGTTGGTCGCGCGGATTTCCAAAACCGGTAGTCCGACGGCGCAATCGGGAGATTGGCAGGGCAGTATCGGACCCATTAAATTGGACGCCTTGGACGGCGTGCAACATATCGTGATCTCTGAACAGTTGCCCTAGTCCATTCGTCTCCGCCAGAATCGCGGAATTATTCTTGATGGTAGGTCGGACCGGCGGATATGCACTATGCTATCCGCTTTTCTGTCAGTCTGGATCGTTCATCCGGCCCCACAAAAAATAAGCGAATAGAGCATGCGGTTAAAAAGCATTAAGTTGGCTGGATTTAAATCTTTTGTGGATCCCACCACAGTCAACTTCCCAAGTAATTTATGTGCAGTCGTCGGTCCTAACGGGTGCGGCAAGTCCAACATCATCGATGCGGTGCGCTGGGTGATGGGGGAGTCTTCGGCCAAAAACCTGCGCGGCGAGGCCATGACTGACGTTATCTTCAACGGCTCCAACACGCGCAAACCGGTTGGTCAGGCGTCCATCGAACTCGTCTTTGATAACAGCGACGGCAAAGTGACCGGCGAATACGCCCGTTACGCGGAAATCTCCGTCAAGCGCAAAGTCACCCGCGATGGCCAGAATGTTTATTACCTGAACGGCAACAAATGCCGTCGGCGTGACATCACCGATATTTTCCTCGGCACAGGTCTCGGTCCCCGCAGTTACGCCATCATCGAGCAAGGGATGATTTCCCGCTTGATCGAAGCAAAACCTGAAGACCTGCGGACTTACGTCGAAGAGGCTGCGGGCATCTCCAAATACAAGGAGCGCCGTCGCGACACGGAAAACCGTATGCAGCGCACCAAGGAAAACCTGGAGCGCCTGACGGATATCCGCGAAGAATTGGAGCGGCAGATCGTGCGTTTGGAGCGCCAGGCGCAGGCTGCGGAAAAATATAAAGAACTGAAACAAGGCGAGCGCGAATTAAAAGCGCGCCTGCAAGCCGTCCGCTACCGCACTCTGCGCGGTGAGGCGGATCAGAAGCGCGAAATCATTCGCGATCTCGAATTAAAAGTTGAGTCGGTGGTGACACAGCAGGTCCACCAGGACTCGACCATCGAAATTCAACGCACCCGCCATTTGGAATTGAGCGATAAGTTTAACGACGTGCAAGGCCGTTTTTATGCGGTCGGTGCCGATATTGCGCGTATCGAACAAACCATCCAGCACATCAACGAGCGCGAACGCCAGCTCAAAACCGATCTCGAACAGACCGTGCGCGACTGCACCGAGGCCGAAGAGCACTTGGCGCAAGATCTCCAAAAAATGGAAGGCTGGCAGGCTGAATTAGCAGAAATCGAGCCTGAATTGTCACTGCTGAGCGAAGCCGAAGAAATGTCTTCGGAAACGCTGCAAACCGCAGAAGATGCCATGCAATCCTGGCAGCAGGATTGGGACACCTTCAACCAGCGCGCCGCGCAACCTCGCCAGCAAGCCGAAGTTCAGCAGTCTCGCATTCAGTATCTGGAGCAAGTCCAACAGCGCCTGTTGGAGCGTATACGCAAGCTTGAAGACGAAAAGCAGGGGTTGGTTATTGGCGATGTGGAAGACCAGATCGTCGAGCACGAACAAGCCTTGGCCGAATTGGAATTGGAACTCGAAAGCAAACAGCAAAAGTCTCTGGAAGCAGCGGACAGTGTGCAACAGCTGCGCGAGCGCGAACGTGAGCTGGCGGCGGAACTGGATGAATGGCGAAGCCGTCATCAGTTGGCGCGCGGGCGTCAGGCTTCATTGGAAGCTCTGCAACAGGCAGCGCTGGAGCAGGGCAGTTCCGAGACGAAAAACTGGTTGCGCAATACCGGTCTGGAAAATGCCAAGCGTGTTGCGGATGCCATTACGGTTGTCAGCGGTTGGGAAAAAGCGGTTGAAACTGTTTTAGGGCAGGACCTGCAAGCGGTTTGTGTGACCGGTGAATTTGAACGTATTGCCGAGCAAGCAGCACAGCTGGAAAAAGGCGTGCTCACGCTGATCGACGGCGCTGCATCAGCAGCTGCGGAAAAATCGCCTCAGTCGTTGATAGAAGTAGTGTCGGGTGCGCCCGAAATCGAAAATCTGCTCGCCGGAATTTATCGCGCTGAATCTCTGGGTGAAGCATTTGAGCGCCGCAAAAATTTGCAAGCGGGCGAATCCATCGTCACTCGCGACGGCATTTGGCTGGGACCCAATTGGGCGCGCGTCACCCGCGCGAGCGATGCCACTGCTGGTGTTATCGAACGTAAACAGCAGCTGGAAGTGTTGGCGGCGGAAATAGAAGAACAACAAGAGCGAATTTCTGCTCTCACCGACGAGCTGCAAGAGTGCAAAGCCCGTCTGGCCGAAACCGAAAAAAATCGCGATCTTTTGCGCTCGGAATCAGACCTGTTGTTGCGCAAACAAAGTGATATGCGCAGCAAGCTCAGCGCCATGATCGCTAAGGTGGAGCAGGTGTTGGAAGGTCGCCGCCGCGCCACAGCGGAAATAGCTGACGCACGCGAGCAACTGCAGGTAGAAGCGGAAAATCTCGCGGAAGCGCGTGCGCAATTGCAGGAAGCCATCGAGTCGATGGAGCACGACACGCAAGAGCGCGAGCGTTTGCTGTCGAAGCGCGATGAATTGCGTATGCAGTTGGATCAGGCGCGGCAAAAAGCGCGACACGATAAAGATCGCGCGCACGAATTGGCGATGCGTTTCCAATCGGTCAAAACGCAATTGCAAGCGGTCAATCAGGGCATACAGCGTCTGCGCGAACAAATGCAGCGCATGACCGATCGGCGTGCCAAATTGGAAGAAAGTCTGCGCGAAAGTCAGGAGCCGGTGGAAAACTACCGGATGGAGCTGGAAAGCAAACTCGAGCAGCGCATCCAGATTGAAGAAGAATTGCAGCAAGCTCGCCGCAATCTGGAAGAAGTGGAAACTCTGTTGCGCGATGCGGAAAGGCAGCGACAACAAGTTGAACACAGTCTGCAAGAAGTGCGCGGACGCCTGGAACGGGAGCGTTTGGAGGCTCAGACCTTGGAGGTGCAGGCGCAAGGTCTGCAGCAGCAACTGGCTGAAGAAGAATTTGCACTCGACGCCGTGTTGGAATCTCTGACTGATGAAGACACTGAAGCTGCTCTGAGTGAAGAACTCAATGCCATTGGAGCGAAAATCAGCCGCTTAGGGCCGATCAACCTCGCAGCGATTGACGAATATAAAACTGAATCCGAGCGCAAACAGTATCTGGATGCGCAGAATCAGGATCTGCAGGAAGCGCTGGAAACCCTGGAAAATGCGATCCGTAAAATTGACCGGGAGACACGCACACGCTTCAAAGAAACCTTTGATCAGATCAACTCCGGTTTGCAGGAGCTGTTCCCCAAAGTATTCGGTGGTGGCCACGCTTATCTGGAACTGACTGGCGAGGATTTGCTCGACACTGGTATCGCCATCATGGCGCGTCCGCCGGGCAAGAAAAACAGCACCATCCATCTGTTGTCAGGTGGTGAAAAAGCATTGACGGCGATAGCCCTTGTATTTTCGATCTTCCGCCTCAATCCCGCACCTTTCTGTATGTTGGATGAAGTGGATGCGCCGCTGGACGACGCCAACGTGGGCCGTTATGCCCGCATGGTGGAAGAGATGTCCAGCCAAGTGCAATTTATTTACATTACGCACAACAAAATCGCCATGGAAATGGCCCATCAATTGATGGGTGTCACCATGCATGAGCCTGGTGTTTCCCGAATAGTTACAGTCGATGTCGAAGAAGCCGCAGAGCTGGCAGCGGTCTAGGAACAAGGTCTTATGAAAGAAGAGTGGATAACGGTCATAATCGTTTTGCTGATTCTTGCCATACTGCTGGATGGCATGCGCCGTATGCGTAACCACAGGCGCGACCACTTGCGTATGAAGCACCGCACGGTGGCCAAAGCGGACAGCGAAACCACAAGTGATTTAGATCCGGCGGGAAGTGAATTTCCGTCCGGCGGCGCCCGGGTTGCGGCTTATCGCGATCCTGACCACGCCGTCACGGTCAACAAAACCGTCAAACAACTGCACACAGCCTCCCGCTGGACCCGCGGTGCGCCGGCGAATCGTATTCCGGAGCAGGTCAGCCTCAATCTCGACACCCCGGTGCCTATGTTGATGGATTCGGTGGAAGACTCTGCAGAGCATTCGCAGCAAGAGCAATCGCCTCAATTGAATGAAGTCGAGCCGACCATTGGCGATCTGAGCAACCTCGAGGACGACGATTTGCAACAGAGCTTGGACCATGCGGACGACTATTCCGAGATCGAAGAACCGCAATCTGAGCCCGAGCCTGACCCCGTCAAAGTTGAAAGCAAAAAGCCTGCGGAAAAGCCGCGTGAGCAACAACCGGAAGCACCGAAAGAGCCCGATGAGGTCCTGATCATCAACGTGATGGCGCGCCGCGGCGAGTTGTTCCCTGGTCCCGCGCTGCTCGAAGCATTTGTCAGCAACGGTATGAGATTCGGCGATATGGATATATTCCATCGCCATGAATCCGAAGACGGTCGCGGCCGTATTCTGTTCAGCGCCGCCAATATGGTGGTGCCCGGAACTTTTGACCTGTCCGCGATGGATGATTTCACCACGCCTGGTATCAGCATGTTTTTGTCCCTGCCGATTGCGAGTGACAGTCTGGCCGCTTACAACCTGATGGCCAGTACAGCTTACGCAATCGCAGAAGCCTTGGGCGGTGAGCTGAAAGATGAAAACCGCAGTGTCATGACCCGACAAACCATAGAGCACGGTCGCCAACGAGTTATTGAATACGAACGCAAGCGCCGCCTCGCCAAATCCTGATCCCAATGCCAGCCAATTCAGCCGATTTTCAGCGTTTGCAACAGCTTCGCCAGGAGCTGTTGTACCACGCATACCGCTATTACGTTCTCGACGATCCAGAGGTTCCGGATGCCGAATACGACCGCTTGATGCGCGAGTTGCAGGAGTTGGAGAGCCGCCATCCCGAATGGATTACGCCGGATTCACCTACTCAGCGCGTCGGCGGGGAAGCTCTCACTGCCTTTACGCAGATAACGCACCTGCGCCCCATGCTGTCGCTGGACAACGCTCTGAACGCGGAAGAATTCATCGCCTTTGATAAACGCGTGCGCGAGCGACTGCGTACTCAGGAACCGATTGAATACTCCTGCGAGCCTAAGTACGACGGCATTGCCATCAGTCTGCTGTATCGCAATGGGGTGCTGGAAAGAGCGGCAACCCGGGGGGATGGCACAGTAGGTGAGGACATTACCGCCAACGTCCGTACTATCAAGTCCGTCCCATTGCGCTTGCTCGGCGACAATCATCCAGAGTTGCTGGAAGTGCGCGGCGAGATCTATATGCCGAAGGACGGCTTCGAGAAGATGAATCAGGAGGCATTGGCTTCCGGCAGCAAAACTTTTATCAACCCGCGCAATGCGGCGGCAGGTAGTCTGCGCCAGCTCGACCCGCGTATTACCGCCAAGCGGCCCTTGAGACTTTGCGCCTATGGCATAGGTGAAGTGGAGGGGGGCGAACTGCCCAAATACCACACCGCCATTCTCAATCAGCTCAAGGACTGGGGTTTTGCCATTAGTTCGGATGTGGGGGCTGCGCGGGGTGTTGAAGAATGTCTCGAATTCCACCGCAACCTCGGCGAAAAGCGTCCGTCCTTGCCCTATGACATCGATGGTGTTGTCTACAAGGTCAATTCTATAGAGCTGCAAGAGACGCTCGGCTTTGTCGCCAAAGCACCGCGCTGGGCGGTGGCATTCAAATTCCCCGCGCAGGAAGAGATGACCGTTCTGCGCGCCGTAGAATTCCAGGTTGGCCGCACTGGCACCATCACCCCGGTAGCCCGGCTGGAGCCGGTATTTGTTGGTGGTGTGACAGTATCCAACGCCACGCTCCATAACAGCGATGAAGTGGCCCGCTTGGGGGTGAAAATCGGCGATACCGTGATAGTGCGCCGTGCGGGCGATGTGATTCCGCAAGTGGTTTCCGTAGTGCTGAGCAAACGCCCGTCGGACGCCGCAGAAATCCATTTCCCCAACGAATGCCCGATTTGTGGTTCACCCGTGGCAAGGGTGGAAGGCGAGGCGGCGGTTCGCTGTACCGGTGGTTTGATCTGCCCAGCGCAGCGCAAAGAGGCCATCAAACATTACGCCAGTCGCCAGGCCATGGATGTTGAAGGGCTGGGCGATAAATTGGTGGATGCGCTGGTAGAGAAGGGCATGGTGCACGGCCCGGAAGATCTTTATCTGCTCACCGTAGAGCAATTGGCGGCGCTGGATCGTATGGGACAAAAGTCCGCGCAAAATCTGATCAATGCCCTGGAGCGTAGCAAAACCACCACCTTGCCCAAGTTTCTTTTTGCGCTCGGTATCCGCGATGTCGGCCAAGCCACTGCAACGACCTTGGCGCGCCATTTCGGCACTTTGGAAAAGCTGATGGCGGCAGACGAAGTCGAGCTGCAGGAAGTGCAGGATGTCGGCCCGGTGGTGGCCAAGCGGGTAGCGACCTTTTTCCGTGACGAGCGTAATCTCCATGTGATTGCGTCACTGCGTGAGCGCGGTGTGCACTGGCCGGATATGCAAGTTGTTGCGCCAGAAGCCTTGCCTTTGGCTGGCAAAACCTACGTTCTGACCGGTAATCTCGAAGCCTTTAGCCGTGACGAAGCCAAAGCCCGTCTTGAAGCGTTGGGCGCCAAGGTGGCGGGTAGCGTGTCCAGCAAAACCGATTGTGTGGTAGCGGGGCCGGGTGCGGGTTCTAAGCTGAGCAAAGCCGAATCCCTGGGGATTCCGGTGATCGATGAAGCGGGTCTTCTGGAATTGCTGGAGCATCCTGCATGAGGTGGACGCCTCTATTCGGTGTGATGTCCTGCTTATTGTTATCCAGCTGTATTGTCACCTCTCCACCGCGACAGGCGGACAATATCTGCTCGATCTTCAAGGAAAAGCGCAGCTGGTACAAACAAGCCAACAAAGCCGCCCAGCGCTGGAACACGACTGTGCCCATCATTATGGCCATCATCCACCAGGAGTCCGGCTTTGTCGGCAATGCCAAACCGCCGCGGCGTAAATTCTTGAAAATCATTCCCGGTCCACGTATCAGCGATGCCTATGGTTACGCCCAGGCCAAAGACGCCACCTGGGAGTGGTATCAAAAATCAACGGGCCGGTGGGGTGCTGATAGGCGCGACTTTGGTGATTCCGCAGACTTTGTCGGCTGGTATAACCGGCAGAGCCTGACCATAAGCAAAATCCCCCCGCACGACGTTTACAACCTGTATCTGGCCTATCATGAAGGGCACGGCGGTTTTAACCGCAAAACCTATAGCAACAAACCCTGGTTGAAAGGCGTCGCCACCAAAGTCCAGCAACGCGCCTCGCGCTATCAACAACAACTGTTGAATTGCGAAGAGGACCTGCAAAAGCGTCGCTGGTGGATCTTTTGATGTATGCCGCAGAATCTAACCGAACTTGATTCATTGGCCCTCGAGTCCGATATCAAAGTCGCCTTCTTTGATATTGACGGTACGCTTTTGCATAACGATGGCCATTACAGCGAACGACTGCGACGCGAATTCGCGCGCATACAGGCTTTAGGGGTGAAGACGGCGATTGCCTCCGGTCGCCCGCACTTCGCCGCCAGATTTCTGATAGATGAACTCGGTTTGACCTCTCCCGGGGTTTTCTGCACGGGTGCACAAGTGTATGCGCCGCTGGAAAACCGCACCTTGTTCAGTGCGTCCCTCCCGGTAGAAGTTAGTCTGCGGCTGCTGTCCCGTTTGCGCGAGCTGGAAATTTATTACGAACTTTACGGCTACGATGATTTCTATTTGGAAACCCAATATGCCGCTGAGGTCCGCGATATACACTCACATCATTTGCGACGCCGCCCGGTGGAATGTGCGCTGGATGACGTCGTCCGCCACAAGCCCATGTTGAAATGGGTGCTCGGCTTGCGCCGCGATGCGAAGCATGATTTGCTCGGTATGCTCGAAGCAGAATTTCCGGAGTTCAATTTTGCTTATGCTGCCTTTCCCGCCTGCGCGGATTGGCGCTTCGTCAATGTGATCGCCAAAGACGCATGCAAGAAGCGGGTGTTCGCCTGGTTGCTGGATCATTACCAAGTGCAGCCGGAGCAGGTGGCAAGTTTTGGCGATTCTCACTCGGATGAGACATTCCTTCGCCTGGCTGGCGTTGGCGTTGCCATGGGCAACGCGCCGGATGACGTCAAAGCCGCGGCCCGATTTGTTACTAAGACCGCCGAAGAAGACGGCGTTGCTTACGCATTAGCGAGGTTGTTTTGATTAAATTCCGCATCCGCAATCGCGCTCGCATCTGGATGAATCTGGTGGCGAGTGGGGCGTTTATTGCGCTGGCCATATACGGTTGGGATCTCCCAGTGGAAACGGCTATCGCGTTTCTGGTGATTTGTATTGTGTTTCTGCTGGCCATAGTTGCATTAGGGATTGTTGCCGGATGGCTGCTGCGCAAATTGCGCCAGTTGCGCGGGGCGGATGATGATTCATGGGGAAATACAGACGGCAGGGAATGACCGGAACGCGTCGCAGCCTAAGTTTTACAAGTCGCAACATAAGCTTTAAGTATAAGAAGCTATCTGGCGCACGACTTAAAAGCGCTATGACTATACTGAAATGGCCAGGAGCACCCGAGCTAAGCAGATTCTCTGCCAAGGAAATTATTTAATACTGACTATGAGGACATTCGATTATGGCGGACTTCAAACTTCCTGTTCGTGACATGCAATTCGTGTTGTTCGATTTATTCGACTTCGAAGGGCATTGCAAATCCTTTCCAGCGCTGTCGGAAACGAGCGCTGACGTGGTGAGCGCCATCATCGAGGAACTGGCGAAATTTTGTGAAAACGTATTGGCGCCGTTACGCGCCGTTGGCGATCAGGAAGGGTGCCAATTAAATGGCCACGAAGTGAAAACCCCCACCGGCTTTCGCGAAGCCTACCAACAGTTTGTTGCCGCTGGCTGGCCCTCCATGTGCAACGACCCCGAATACGGCGGCCAAGGCCTGCCGGAGTCCCTCGGTTCGTTGATGAATGAAAGCGTGGGTACTGCCAACTGGGCCTGGGGCATGTACCCTGGTCTGTCCCACGGCGCCATGCGCACAATCGCTCTGCACGGTACTGACGAGCAGCGCCAGACCTATCTCACCAAATTGGTGGAGGGCGTTTGGACCGGTACCATGTGCTTGACCGAAGCCCACTGCGGCACCGATTTGGGCATGCTGAAAACAAAAGCAGAACCTCAAGCTGACGGCAGCTACACAATTACCGGTACCAAGATTTTTATTTCCGCGGGTGAACACGATCTTGCCGAAAATATCGTGCATATAGTTTTGGCGCGCCTGCCGGATGCACCGGAAGGCACCAAAGGAATTTCCCTGTTTATAGTTCCGAAATTTCTCCCGGATGGAACACGCAACAACGTATTTTGCGGTTCCCTGGAACACAAAATGGGTATTCACGGTAACGCTACCTGCGTGCTGAATTTTGACGGCGCCAAAGGCTTTTTGATCGGTCAGCCCAACCGCGGCCTCCACGCCATGTTTACCTTTATGAACCGCGCGCGTTTGGGAACTGCGGTTCAAGGGCTTTGCCACGCGGAATTCGGTTATCAAAAATCCCTTGCCTACGCTAAAGACCGTCTGCAAGGACGAGCTTTATCCGGGCCGAAAAATCCTTCTGGTCCTGCAGATCCAATCATCTCTCATCCAGATGTCCGCCGCATGCTGCTCACGCAAAAAGCGCTGACAGAAGGCGGTCGTATGCTGGCGTATTTCGTCGCTATGCAATTGGATATCGAAGATCACAGCACTGACGAAGAAGTCAAAAAAGAAGCGGGCGATTTGTTGGCACTGCTGACACCGATTGCCAAAGCCTTTATGACAGAAACCGGCTTTGAATGCGCCAACCTAGCCATGCAATGTTTTGGCGGCCACGGCTACATTCGCGAGTGGGGCGTGGAACAGAACGTGCGCGACGCGCGCATTGCCATGTTGTACGAAGGTACCACCGGTGTTCAGGCGCTGGATTTGCTCGGCCGCAAAGTGCTGATGACCCAAGGCGAAACTCTGCGACGCTTCACCAAAATCATTCACAAATTCTGCAAAGCCAATGCGGAAAATGCCGAATTCAAAAACATCATCGACACCCTCGCGCAACACAATAAAGAATGGGGCGATCTCACCATGAATATAGGTTTGAAAGCCATGGAAAATGCTGAAGAAGTCGGTGGTGCGGCGGTGGATTATTTGATGTATTCCGGCTATGTCACCTTGGCGTACTTCTGGGCATTTGCCGCTATTAAAGCGCGCGAAATCATTTCTGCGGGAACTGCGGAAGCAAGTTTCTATGAGGCAAAAATCAAAACTGCTGAATTCTATTTTGCTCGCCTTTTGCCGCGCACACGGACTCATGTTGCGGCAATCCATTCTGGCGTGAACAATCTGCTTGCGCTTGATGTAGAGCAGTTCTAATTTGTGAACGACCAGGCGGCAGCCTGGTCGTTTTCTGCATATCCCTTCATAAATCCTGTCAAAAAATCCCTAAACAGCTTGCAAATAGTGAATGCTGAATAGCTTTTCTCCATCGGTCCATGCGCGCAGGTGAGAAAAACCGCAGTTTTGTCCGAGGCGTGTGATGGAATCCAGGGAAAATTTATAGGAGTTTTCCGTATGAATGGTTTCGCCCTGAGAAAATGAAAAATGATGCGGGCCGATTTTGACGGTTTGATCGATTAGACTGATCAGATGCATCTCAATCCGGGACAGAACAGGATTGAAAAAAGCGTAGTGTTCAAATTGGTGAAGTTTGAAATTTCCTCGTAGTTCGCGATTAATTCTCTGCAAAATATTCAGATTAAATTCCGCGGTTACACCATCGTAATCGTTATAGGCTTGATGCAAACGATTGGGGGATTTGATTAGATCAGCACCTAATAACAGTCCGTCACACGGGCGTAAAAAGCTGTGCAGATTGCAGAAAAATGCGTTTGCCTCAGCAGGCGAAAAATTGCTTAGAGTGGAACCAGGGAAAAACACAACGCGTTTGCCAGAATCGTGCTCCGTAACCGCAGTTGGCAGAGAGACTGGTGAAGAATAATCGGCAACCTGGGGATAGAGCGCAAGAGTGGGAAATTCCTTGCGCAGTTTGCGCGCGGAATCCAGCAGAATTTCTGCCGAGATATCGATAGGCACATAGGCTTTGGGATTCGGCAGACTGTGCAGCAAATTGCGTATTTTGCGCCCCTCGCCGGAACCGTATTCCACAATCGTCGCGTTTTCGCCAATCAAATCGGCAACTTCCGGCAATATTTGTTCGAGCAGACGGATTTCGGTGCGGGTAATGTAATATTCGGCGATTTGGCAAATTTGGGTAAACAGTATGGAGCCGCGTTCGTCGTAAAAATATTTGCAGGGTAATTCTTTTGGGGTTTTGCGCAAACCTTCGATAACGTCGCGCATAAAAGGGGAAATCTCTTCAACAGGATTTGTTATTCGATTGCGGGTTTCAAATAAAATCATCGGCTAACCTCACACCACTGAATTGCCAGCGCGTGCCGACAGGAAAAAAGTTGCGATAACTTGGACGGATATGACCGGGAGGCGTCGCGCAGGAACCGCCGCGCAGTACCCACTGATTTACCATAAATTTGCCGTTGTATTCACCGACGGCACCAGCGGGCGGGACATAACCGGGGTAGGGGAGATAAGCACTTTGCGTCCACTGCCAAACATTGCCAAATATTCGGTTGGCTTGGGAATTTTCGGCACTGTGCGGATGCAGTATTTCTGGATCTAAAAAATTTCCTTGGGTATCAGAAAATTGCGCTGCCAGTTCCCACTCATATTCCGTTGGCAAGCGTTTTCCTGCCCAGCTGGCAAACGCGGACGCCTCAAAATAACTGATATGACAAACCGGTTCGCCTGCGGCGACAGGACGAAGGCCGGCCAAGGTATAAGTCCACCATTCGCCATCTTGATTAATCCAATACAATGGCGCTTCTATGTGATTTTCCTGCACCCATGCCCAACCTTCTGAGAGCCAATGGCGCGGATCGTGATAACCGCCGTCTGCCATAAATTCCAAATATTCCGCATTAATCACCGGTCGACTTGCCAAGCGAAATGCGTGCACATAGGCGCGGTGCAAAGGCGCTTCATTATCGAAGTGAAAACCGTCATCACAGCCAAACCAGGATTCGCCGGGCGCAAAATGTCGCCAGTGCAATTCCGGTTTTTGCGAACTGGATTTATCGGGGAAATCAACCAGTTTCGGATACAAAGGATTAAAAGAAAGAGCGTGTTTAATATCTGTAACAATCAATTCCTGATGCTGTTGCTCGTGATGAATTCCCAACTCAATCAGCTGTAGTTCTGCCGGTGTTAATGCGTCCCATAGCGTTATCAGTTTTTCCTCCAGCGCAAATCGGTAATCCCAAATTTCGTCTAGGGAAGGACGTGACAGGATTCCTCGCTGAGCGCGGCGGAATTGCGGGCCGACTTGGTTGTAATAAGAGTTGAACAGATATTCATAACCGGGTTTGGCGACTGACGCGTCGCGTGGCAGCAGAATGAAGGTATCGAAAAACCAAGTGGTGTGCGCCAGATGCCATTTGGTTGGGCTGGCGTCCGGCATGGACTGGAGCTGCTGATCTTCCGGAGAGAGTTTCTGCGTCAGACGAGCAGACAGTTTCCGCGTCCGCTGAAATTGCTCGCGTAAACGACCGGCAAACTCTTCTGTGGTTGGCTTGGCTTTGTTTTGGCTGCGGTTGCTTGCGATATGGATGCCTGCGGTGGGAGGCACGAAGGTTTGGAGTGGAATCGCAGTGTCGCTCACAGTGACTGCCTTCTCAGGTGCGTCTTTCGGTTAATGGCGATCAGTCAATATGAGCTTGAGTGTAAGGACGCAGGTCTAAGGTGAATGTACGAAATCCAACAGTCTTAAGGCGGCGCAGCAAAACACGGGATTGAATTGGCGATTTACCCATGGGGTAATAATGCCTATAATGCCCGGTTTATCTCGCTTCACTTACCAGCTCCGAGGTGGACACCCAATGCTGAGAATTGCTCAAGAGGCACTCACTTTCGATGATGTTTTGCTGGTGCCCGGATATTCGACGGTCACAGCAAAGGACGTCTCTCTCAAAACTTCCCTCACTCGCGGTATCACCCTGAATATCCCTTTGATGTCAGCAGCGATGGACACGGTCACCGAGTCTCGCCTGGCTATTGCATTGGCTCAGGAAGGTGGTATCGGAATCATTCACAAAAGCATGTCGATTGAGCAGCAAGCCAGCGAAGTGCGTGCGGTCAAAAAGTTTGAAGCCGGTGTGGTCAAAGACCCCATCACCATCAATGCCGACGCCAGCATTAAGCAGCTGATTGCCTTGACTCGCCAGCACAAGATTTCCGGCGTTCCTGTTTTAAGTAACGGCGATCTGATCGGGATAGTCACCGGGCGTGACGTGCGCTTTGAATCCAATATGGACGCCAAAGTCGCCAGCATCATGACTCCCAAAGACAAGCTGGTAACCGTCAGAGAAGGCGCCAGCGCTGCGGAAGTCCGCTCGCTGCTGCACAAGCACCGCATCGAGAAGGTTCTGGTGGTCAATGACCGTTTCGAGCTGAAAGGCTTGATCACGGTGAAAGATATAAACAAGTCCGAGATGTTCCCCAACGCCGCCAAGGACGCTGACGGCAGTCTGCGTGTCGGCGCCTCTGTAGGTACCAGCCCGGATACCGACGACCGCGTAGAAGCCCTGGTCGCAGCTGGCGTGGACGTTCTGGTGGTGGATACGGCACACGGCCACTCACGCAACGTGCTCGAGCGCGTCAAACGGATCAAAACCCTTTACCCGCACGTACAGGTGATTGGTGGCAACATCGCCACTGGCGAAGCTGCTTTGGCGCTGGTCGAAGCGGGCGCAGATGCGGTGAAAGTGGGTATCGGTCCTGGCTCAATCTGCACCACGCGTATCGTGACTGGTGTGGGTGTACCGCAGATCTCCGCTATCGCCAATGTCGCAGCGGCTTTGAAAGGTACGGATGTGCCGATCATCGCTGACGGTGGTATTCGTTTTTCCGGTGACGTCGCCAAAGCCATTGTGGCCGGCGCGCATGTGGTGATGATGGGTTCCATGTTCGCCGGTACCGAAGAAGCACCGGGCGAAGTTGAGCTCTACCAAGGCCGTACCTACAAGTCCTACCGCGGCATGGGTTCACTGGGTGCCATGAGCAAAACCCAAGGCTCCTCCGACCGTTACTTCCAGGACTCCAGCCAAGGTATGGAGAAACTGGTGCCCGAAGGTATCGAAGGTCGCGTGCCTTACAAGGGTCCTCTGACCGCCATAGTTCACCAGTTGATGGGTGGCTTGCGTGCGGCGATGGGCTATACCGGCTCGATCGATATCGAAACCATGCGCACCAAACCGCAGTTTGTTCGTGTAACTGCGGCCGGTATGGGCGAAAGCCACGTGCATGACGTCAGCATCACCAAAGAAGCGCCTAATTATCCTGTTGGCGGTCGCTAAACTCCCGTTGGCGGCCGCTACATTTCTGTTAGGGGCCGCTAAACGTCGAAGGCAATTCTGACCTAGTTCCAGCGAAAGCCCGCCCGCGCGGGTTTTCTTGTTTTTCATTCCGACCAAACGATGAAGCACACCATGGCAATTGATATTCACGCACAGCGAATCCTGGTTCTGGATTTCGGCTCCCAATACACCCAGCTGATCGCCCGACGAGTGCGCGAGATCGGCGTCTACTGTGAAATCCACGCCTTTGATATGAGCGAAGCGGATATCCGCGCTTTCGCCCCAAAGGGCATTATCCTGGCTGGTGGGCCTGAGTCAGTGACTGAGCTGAACTCTCCACGCGCGCCGCAAGTGGTGTTTGAACTGGGATTGCCGGTGCTGGGCATTTGCTACGGTATGCAAACCATGGCGGAGCAGTTGGGCGGTAAGGTTTCTGGTTCCCATGTGCGCGAATTTGGTTATGCCCAGATCAAAGTTGAGGAGCCGAACGAACTCTTCAAAAACGTCCAGGACCATGTAGCACCGGATGGCAAAGGTCTGTTGGATGTGTGGATGAGCCACGGCGACAAGGTCACTCAAATGCCCGAAGGCTTTGTCTGCATCGCCTCTACACCGTCTTGCCCCATAGCCGCCATGGCGGACGCATCGCGCAATCTCTACGGTGTGCAATTCCACCCCGAAGTAACCCACACATTGCAAGGCAAGCGCATTTTCGAACACTTCCTGTTCGATATGTGCAAATGCGAAGCCCTGTGGACGCCAGCGAATATCGTGGAAGACGCTATTGCCAAGGTGCGTGAGCAAGTTGGATCGGACAAGGTGTTGTTGGGTCTTTCCGGCGGCGTGGATTCATCGGTGGTTGCTGCGTTGTTGCATCGGGCGATCGGCGATCAATTAACCTGTGTATTTGTCGACAACGGTTTGTTGCGCAAAAACGAAGGCGACCAAGTAATGGCGATGTTCGCCAAAAATATGGGCGTTAAAGTGATTCGCGCCGATGCGGAAGATCTTTTCCTGAGCAAGCTCGCCGGCGTTTCCGATCCCGAGAAAAAACGCAAAATCATCGGCAATACCTTTATCGAAGTATTCGATGCCGAAGCGTCCAAATTAAAAGACGTGAAATGGCTTGCACAAGGCACCATTTATCCGGACGTTATCGAATCCGCCGCTGCCAAAACCGGCAAAGCGCACGTGATTAAATCCCACCACAATGTCGGCGGTCTGCCGGAAGATATGCAATTTAAATTGGTGGAACCGCTGCGCGAATTATTTAAAGACGAAGTGCGCAAAATCGGTTTGGAACTCGGCCTGCCATACGACATGGTCTACCGCCATCCATTCCCAGGCCCAGGTTTGGGCGTGCGCATTTTGGGCGAAGTGAAAAAAGAATACGCCGATGTACTGCGTGAAGCGGATGCGATTTTTATCGAAGAATTGCACAACGCTGGCTGGTACCACAAAACCAGTCAGGCATTTGTGGTATTTCTGCCGGTTAAATCCGTCGGCGTTGTAGGCGACGCCCGCCGTTATGAATGGGTAGTCTCACTGCGCGCCGTCGAAACCATCGACTTTATGACCGCCCGCTGGGCCCACCTGCCATACGAGCTACTGGAAAAAGTCTCCAACCGCATCATCAATGAAATCAGCGGCATTTCCCGCGTTGCGTACGACGTATCGAGCAAGCCACCGGCTACGATTGAGTGGGAATGATTCCGCGTCCGGCAGCGGCCGGCAGGATCAGGCACCAGAAACACCTAAGCCCGCGTCACTGCGGGCTTTTTTGTGCTTCCAACCTGGCACGGACTGGCAGCCTGGGGTATGGCCAAGCACGAATTTTTCATGGCATAGTCGATGGCACGAAACCGGCCCTGTGCCATGCCTCGCCACCGATGCCATGCGCCTCGTTCCCAGGTGGCCATGATATCGGAATCATGTAAGTGGTTGCTGTAAAACAAATTTTTGTCGTTCCGCGCGGGGTTTTCCAGGCATGGTATTGATGGTCGGTGAAGCGTGTGCGTCACGATGGCCATGCCATGGGTACGTCCCCGTAAGCTGTTGACTTGTAAGGGGGTCTCTTTGGTTCAAGCAGGGCGCACGACGCATGGTGTTGCAAGGGAGCGTGTGTGCCATGTTGACCGATACCAAGCTGCGGAACCTCAAACCGACGGGCAAGCTGTACAAGGTGGCGGACAGGGACGGCCTATATGTGGCCGTCACCCCCTCCGGGACCATTTCGTTCCGCTACAACTACGCCCTCAACGGGCGCCAGGAGACCATCACCTTCGGCCGGTACGGGCCCGGGCGGCATCACGCTGGCCGAGGCCCGGGAACGCCTGGCCGAAGCCAAGAAGATGATCGCGGCGGGAAAGTCTCCGGCCCGGGAGAAAGCCAGGGAGAAGGCCCGTGTGCGCGACGCCGAGACGTTCGGTGCCTGGGCGGAAAAGTGGCTTCGCAGCTACCAGATGGCCGAGTCCACCCGCGACATGCGGCGCTCGGTCTATGAGCGGGACCTGAAGGCCAGGTTCGGCAACCTCAAGCTGACCGAGATCACCCACGAAGACCTGCGGGCCCTGACCGACGCCATCGTCGAGCGGGGCGCGCCGGCCACCGCCGTCCATGCGCGCGAGATCGTGTACCAGGTCTACCGGTGGGCCATCGAGCGAGGCCAGAAGGTCGAGAATCCCGCCGAGCTGGTCCGCCCGGCCAGCATCGCGAAGTTTGCGCCGCGCGACCGCGCCCTGACGCCGGAAGAGATCGGCCTCATGTACCAGTACCTGGAGCGCGTCGGCACGTCGCCGTCGATCCGCGCCGCCGTGAAGCTGCTCCTGCTGACGATGGTGCGCAAGAGCGAGCTGACCAACGCCAGGTGGAGCGAGATCAACTTCAGCGAAGCCCTGTGGACCATCCCGAAGGAAAGGATGAAGCGGCGCAACCCGCACCTGGTGTTCCTGTCGCGGCAGGCGATGGACCTGCTGGTCGCGCTGAAAACCTTTGCCGGTGGTTCGGAATACGTCCTGCCGTCACGCTATGACCCCAGCGTGCCGATGAGCAGCGCCACGCTCAACCAGGTGATGAAGCTGACCTATCAACTGGCGCAGAAGGACGGCAAGCCGCTGGGCAAGTTCGGGCCGCACGACCTGCGCCGCACGGCCAGCACCCTGCTGCACGAAGCCGGGTACAACAGCGACTGGATCGAAAAGTGCCTCGCCCACGAACAGCGCGGCGTCAGGGCCATCTACAACAAGGCCGAGTACCGGGAGCAGCGGCGGCAGATGTTGCAGGACTGGGCGGACATGATCGACCAGTGGACGAAGGCACCAAAGCCGTAACCGTGGCGGCGCTCAACGCGGCGCTGCGGGTTTTCGTGCCACGCCTGACAGCAGGAACTCGGTGCTGTATTCGGGAAGGCTGGGAAGTTGCCAGAACACGCTGGGGATACTGGCGCTGGCCTTGGAGACGGCTTGCCGCTGAATGCCAAGGACGCTGGCGGCATCGGATTGGCTCATGCCGTACCGCAGCAGCATGACGATTTGCTTCTTGCGGTCGGTCAGCCGGGCGTCTGTCATCCGCCTGGCGTGATCGCGCAGTTCGGACGTATCGCCATACCGGAGGCGATGCTTGAGCACGTAGTGGTGAAGGTAGCAGTCGACCAGCCAGTCGCCTGACCCGGCGCACGGTTCGCGCCAGTTACCTGCCTGACGGGTGAGGCGCTCCAGCTCCGCGTCGAACTGAGCGGCCGAACGCCTGGCCCTTTGGTGCTCAGGATTCCACCCACCATCCGGCAACTTTGGACGGTGCCGTGAACAGTACAGGCTGCTGAATTGCAGAGTCTCGTCAGGGTCACTTTCCAGGCGGCCGTTGGCGTAGGCCGCCAGTTCCGTTGGGGAGCCGCAGTAGCGGCAGAAGTCCTGGATGCGATCCCTGTCCACCTGCTTTCCATTCGCACGCGAGGTGAGCGGTGGCTTGCGCGCGCACGCTCGCGTGAGTGCGAGAAGGGTTTCCAGTGTGGCCACGAACCGTCGGCCCTGGTCAGTCTTTACGCCGTGGCTCGAAACGAACTGGCGAAGCAACTGGCGCTGAAGGCGTGCAGCGTCGTTCAGACCAACCAGCCGGCAAATGTCGCTGAACGAGAGGCCTGAGCCTGCACCGGGCAGAAAGTGGAGCAGGTCGGGCGGCAGCGTGGCTGCATAGGCTGCTACGGCCGGATCGATGACCTGCTGGATGAGCCGGTCGATGCGCTTGCTGCGCGACGCCATCGAGTACGGCCGCCACACCTCCTGCAACTTGCGGACTGCAGCACCAATGCCTGGATCACAGTTCTCCCAGACAAGGATGATGGGAAAGTGCGGCATGTCAACCAATTCGACAAATCTTTGACTGTATCGATTTTGCACTGCCGGGCACCATCACGCAATGCTTCGCATTGACTTGGAGGTTGCTGCATGGAGCCAAGGCAGAAAGTGTTGATCAACCGGAAGAAGCTCCACTCGATGATCCCACTCAGCGAGCGGACCATCTTCAATATGGAGCAGCGGGGGGAGTTCCCCAGGCGCATCGCGTTGACCCGACGCAACGTTGCGTGGGATCTGGCTGAGGTCGAAGCCTGGATCGAGGCGAGGAAAGCGTCCTGCCAGCAGGCGGACCGTCCTGGAGGCGGGCAGTGACGATGACGGTCAACGTGCAGGCCGCGTTCGAAAACGATCCGCCTGCGCTCGACTTCGTCTGGCCCGGCTTTCTCGCCGGTACGGTCGGGGCGCTGGTGGCTCCCGGTGGCGCGGGCAAGAGCTTCTGGGCGCTGGAGGCGGCAATGGCCGTTGCCGGCGGGGATGCTCCCGGCAGTGATCTGCTCGGGCTTGGGCCGTCACGGGCTGGGCGGGTGGTCTATTTTGCTGGCGAAGATCCGCTGCCGATACTGGAGTACCGCATCCACGCGATTGGCAAGCACCTGCCTTGCCAGGTGCATCCGGTTATTGCCGGCCGCATGACCGTCAAGACGGTTGTAGGGCAGTGCATGAACGTCATGGACGAGCCGACGCTGCGGCAGGTGGTCGGAGAGTGCCTAGGAGCACGCCTCATCGTGCTGGACACGTTGAGCCGCTTCCACAGCCTCGACGAGAACAGCAACGGCGACATGGCGCGGCTGGTCTCCAGGCTGGGGCGCATTGCCGTGGAAACAGGGGCATCCGTGCTGTACCTGCATCACGTCACCAAAGGCAGCACGAAGGAGGGTGGGGCCGATCAGCAGCAGGCCGCCCGTGGGGCGTCGGCTCTTGTCTATGACGCCCGATGGTGCGGCTTCATGGCTCCCATGACCTGCGAGGAGGCTTCACGCCTCAGTGCGGACCCCGAGGGTGCGGTGCCCATCGGGGAAGGCCGCCGCAGGCACTTCGTGCGCTTTGGTGTTTCCAAGCAGAACTACGGGCATATGCCGCCAGACCGCTGGTATTTGCGAGGCGCTGACGGCGTGCTTCTACCGGTAGCTCTGTCTGCTGCTGGATCAAGAGGCCGGAGGAAGGTGCATCGTGAGTACGCATGATTTGACGCACGCGCGGCACGACCCGATCCATTGCCTGGCACCGGGCTTGTTCCGCAGTCTCCAGAAGGGCGAGCGCAAGCGTGCCAAGCTGGATGTCGTCTATGACTTCGGCGACGGCAGGCGGGTGGAGTTCAGCGGTCCCGAACCGCTGGGCGCGGACGACCTGCGCATCTTGCAGGGCCTGGTGGCCATGGCGGGGCCGGCTGGGCTGGTGCTTTCACCCAAGCCGCAAACGGAGGCGGGCCGGCAGCTCCGGCTGTTCCTTGAGCCCAAATGGGATGCGATCCGGCAGGATGCGATGGTTGTCAGGGGAAGCTACAGGGCACTGGCACGTGAAGTCGGCTACGCCAATGTGGATAACGCCAAGCCGATCCGAGACTGCATCGAGCGTCTCTGGAAGGTCTCGGTCATCGTGCAGGATGGGAAGCGGCGCCAAGGCTTCAGGCTTCTTTCGGAGTACGCCAGCGACGAGCACGACGGAAAGCTCTACGTGGCGCTTAACCCCCTTCTGGCCCGTGCCGTGATGGGCGGTCAGCACGTGCGGATCAGTATGGGCGAGGTGCGGGCTCTACGAACCGATGCTGCGCGCCTCCTCCACCAGCGCCTGTGCGCCTGGATTGACCCAGGCAAGTCGGGCCGTGCGGACATCGACACTCTGTGCGGGTACGTTTGGCCCGACGCAGCGGTGAATGCCAACACGGTCAAGACCCGGCGTCAGACAGTCCGCCGTGCCCTGGCTGAGCTGGACGCGCTGGGCTGGAGAGTGGAGAGCTACACCAAGGACAAATGGGAAATCTCCAGGCCCAAGCTTACCGAACCCCGGCTGGGGCGGTGAGCATGCGTGGGGCCCACTTTAACGCCACCCCGATGATGCAAAAAAATTCAATAAATACAATGTGTTATGAGAGGCCTGGAAATGCTTTCCAAGATTATCCAAGAGATAATCCACTAGGCGCGGCCGAGGCCTTGCCTTCCTTCAGGACACCAAAAGATACAAGGGCCGGGAAGGGCACGTGTAATCTGTTAGCACCTCCCCCGAGGGGCGGCTCAACACCCGTGTCGCCGTTGACTGTCCGGCCCTTGGGCGGCGTGGCAGATGCATGTTTTGTCTGTGAATCGAGGGGCCGCTGGAATCTGCCGAACGGCCCCTTTCCTTTTGGTGCCCATCGCGACCGCGCGCAGGCCATGTTGCGCGAATATGTGCGATTCAATGCGACGAAGCGCGAACGTACGCGACGAAACGCGATGATGCGCGAAGACGTGCGATTGATCGTAGATTCGCGCGCCGATCGCGAAAGATCGCATAAGTTCGCAGTGAGTTTTGACGGCAAGATATGTGTTGTGGGCCTACGCGCAAGTGCGAAGTCCTCCAACACTCCCCCTTGCTCGCCATTGGCTCGACGGCATCTTGCTCTGGGAGGCTTACGGTCGCTGCCGCGACAGATGCCCTTACTCGCACCAACGGGAGGAACCTGCGATGCTCGGCGATAGCGCGAACGACCTGTTTGAGCTGCCCCGGCGCAGCCTGCCGCCGATCAAGGTCTGGGTCACACTCGAGGAACGGGCCGAGATCGAAATCCGCGCGGCACAGACCGGGCTTTCGGTTTCGGCCTACATGAGGGCGGCGGGGTTGAACCACCCGGTCCGCTCCGTCCTTGACCTGAAGGTGGTGGCTGACCTGGTAAGGATCAACGGCGACCTGGGACGGGTTGCCGGACTGCTGAAGCTTTGGCTCGCCGAGAAGCGAGGGCAGGGCGCACGCCCGGTGGACGTGGAGGCGTTGATGCGTCGCTTCCAGGCTTTGCAGACAGAGCTGCACCAGATCATCGGGCGCGCAGTTCGGGGCGCTTGACAGGGAGGCCCCGGAGCCGACCGGCAGATAGCCCGGGACAGAGATGGTTTGAAGCAATGCTGTCGTTATGATAAATTTGCTGTCATTGAAGGCATAGTGCGAGGTACTGCGTCATGGCTGTCCTGACGATCAGAAATGTGCCTGAAGACGTGCACCGGGCCTTGCGGGTGCGGGCCGCGCAGCATGGCCGCAGCACGGAGGCCGAGGTGCGCGAGATCCTGGCGGCGGCGGTCAAGCCCGAAAGCCGCGTGCGCATGGGCGATGCCCTGGCTGCCATCGGGCGGAAGATTGGCTTGACCGACGAAGACTTTGCCGATCTTGAGAGTGTCCGCGACAGGACGCCCGCCGAGCCGCCGAGGTTCGAATGATCGTCCTCGATACCAACGTCGTATCCGAGGCGATGAAGCCGGCGCCCAACGCAGTGGTCGTGGCGTGGCTGAATGACCAGGCGGCGGAGACTCTATACATCACCAGCGTCACGCTGGCTGAGCTGCTGTTCGGCATCCAGGCACTGCCGCAGGGCAGGCGCAGGGACCTGTTGGATGGCGCGCTCAACGCGCTGCTGGAGCTGTTCAGGGATCGCGTGCTGTCCTTCGACACGGAGGCAGCGCGGTGCTACGCAGAGCTGGCCGTGGCGGCCAGGAATGGAGGGCGTGGCTTCCCGACGCCGGATGGCTACATCGCCGCCATCGCTGCATCGCGGGGCTTCATCGTGGCGTCACGCGATACCGCGCCCTTCGAGGCGGCTGGGGTGGCGGTCATCAATCCGTGGGACGGATCGTAAGCCGAAATGCCTGCGACGCTGGATATCAGGCCAGGCCCTGCCAAGGGAACGAATGTGATTCACGCTGGATGTAACCAGGCGGCGTCGTTGCGGCAGCTTGGTTCGATAACTGACAAGAAGCTGGACAGGAACGTAAGCTTCCCCGTCAAGCAGGCATTTCAAAAGTAGAACTTCCGGCGACGTGTTGGCGGTACTCGGCCGGGGTCAGATTGCCGAGCGAATCGTGGGGACGCTCCTCGTTGTACTCGAGCATCCACCAGTACGCGGCCTCGCGCACGTCGTCGAGGCGGGTGAACAGGTGCTGGTCCAGGACCTCCTCGCGGAAGGTCCGATTGAAGCGTTCGATGTAGGCGTTCTGGTTGGGCTTGCCGGGCTGGATGTACCGGATGGCCATGCCGTTGAGCTTGGCCCACTGCATGAAGGCCTCGCCCAGGAACTCCGGGCCGTTGTCGGTACGCAGGACCTGCGGCAGGCCGTGGTCGCGCTTGAGCTGCTCGAAGATGCGGACCAGGCGAGTGGACGAGATCGAGCCACCAGTGGTCACTGGCCACTGACATGACATCGCGGGCATCGTCGGGCGCCAATAGCTCGGCAAGCCGATCCATTGCGGGTTCGACCTGCTGCCATTCGGCCTCCCCATCCCGGCTACGCTGCTGCAGACCGTGCAGCATCACGGCCAGCGGCAGGTCCCCGTTATCGAGCAGGGCCGACTTCAGATCGGCTGCTGGAACGGGGTACGCGATGTCCGGCAACCCGTACTGCGCCAGCGTCTCTGGCTTGAGGTGAAGCTCTGCGAAATCTTGCATGGCGCCCGTACCGATCCTTTTATCGCTGCGCCGCTTGTGGTTATCACAATACGATGCACACACAAATCAAAATAGAGTCATGGACAGATTCTAGGGCAGACCATACACTTCCCGCAACAAACCGTACCAGCATTTGCTAACCGCACGAACCAGCCAGGATGTCGAACCAACAGCTTGCCGATCTCACCCAACCACAACGCGACCGGCTCGCCTTCGTGGAGTTACGCGTGCGCTTCATCGGGGAAATACGCCGCCAGGACCTGGTCGCGCGGTTTGGCATCCAGTCCGCCGCCGCCTCCCGGGATCTGGCGCTGTACAAGGAGCTGGCCCCGGGCAATATCGACTACGACACCCGGGGCAAGTCCTACGTCCTGGGGCCGGACTTCCGGCCCATCTTCGACTTTCCGCCGGAGCGGGTGCTGTCCTGGCTGACCCGGGGCTTTGGTGATGGCGAGCCGATGCAGTTCAAGGCCCCATTCACGAATGCGGTGCTGGCCAGCGAGTACCCCTCACGGCTCACGCAGCCGGATCTGGATGTGCTGGCGAGCGTGACCCGGGCGATCCACCTTGGGTGTCCCCTCGCCATCGAGTACCACTCCATCACCAGTGGCCGCACCGCGCGGGAGATCGTCCCGTTCGCGCTGATCGACAACGGCCTGCGCTGGCACGTCCGCGCCTTCGACCGGCAGACCCAAGAGTTCCGGGATTTCGTCATCACCCGGATCAAGCGCCCCGTGGTGCTCAAGGGCCAGCCCGTGGCGCCCCATGAGATGAGCGACCAGGACATCCAGTGGACCCGCATCGTCGAGCTGGAACTGGTGCCGCACCCGGACCAGCCCCGGCCGGAAATCACCGAGATGGATTACGGCATGCAGGACGGCGTGCTGCGAATCAAGCTGCGCGCCGCCACCGCCGGCTACACCCTGCGCAAGTGGAGCGTGGACTGCTCGCCGGACCACAGCCTGCGCGGGCACGAGTACCGGCTGTGGCTGAGGGACCACCTGACGCTGTATGGGGTCAAGAACGCGGTGTTGGCGCCGGGTTATCGTTCGCCTGAACAACATATCGAAGCAGATGCCGACTGAATAACAGGACTGACCTAAACGTGGCCGTAGAGAACATACACAACAAAAAGCTGGAACGACTCGGGTTCAGTTATGAGCGCGGCGGCGTCCATACCGCCCGGACGATGATGCTCGCCGAGCTGCGCGCACTACTGTCCTTTGTGGACGCGGCCGACGCGGCCAAGGCCGACTACCTGGAAGCCATCCAGACTGCCAATTGTTTGGGGAAGCGCTCGGGCAAGACGCGAACACTGACCTTCCGACATTTAGTCGACCTCTATGCCCTCGATCCACGCTTGCTGGTGTTCCGTGCCCTGCGTTTCTTCTGGAAACGCGATGTGGATGGACAGCCGTTATTGGCAGCGCTCTGCGCCTATTCGCGTGACCCACTGCTTCGGGCCACGGCGCCCTTTGTCTTGGGCTTCCAAGAAGGCGCCACCGTCACCCGTGAGGCGATAGAAGAGTTCATTGACGCACAGGAGCCGGGACGCTTCAGTAAGGCGACGCTCAAGTCCACTGCACAGAACATCAATTCATCCTGGACCCAGGCAGGTCACCTGGTCGGCCGTGTCCGCAAGGTGCGGACTTGCGCTGTGGCGACTCCAGGATCGGTGTCGTTTGCGCTGCTTCTGGGTTATGTCAGTGGTCTTCGTGGCGAGTCGCTACTCAAGAGCGATTTCACCCGCATGCTCGACTGCCCCTTCGAAAAGACGATTGAGCTGGCCGAGGACGCCTCGCGTCGGGGCTGGATCTCGCTCAAGCGCGTCGGCCAAGTGGTTGAGGTGCTTTTCCCTAATTTGATCACCGCGCAGGAAATGGAGTGGCTCCGTGAGCAGAATTAAGCGATTGATTCAGTCCTACAGCAAGTATGTCGCTGTCCCATGGCGCGATGATGCCGCCGCCGCCCAGCGTGTCATTTTCTGCGTCTACCACGAGACGGAAGAATTGCGCCTGCGGGCCAAAGTCGACGAGTTTGAGATCGCCACTCGGGCGGCAGGCCACGACTGGGCATTGTTCGACTTGACCAATTCGTTCCCGAATTGGTTGGCGTCCCAGCGCTACGCCAAGAGCTACTTCCAAAAGCCTAATCTGCTGTCCACGCTGCTGCCCAAGTACCTGAGCTACATCGAAGTCGAGTTCGAGGCCTTTCTGAAAGACAAGAACGTCGGTGATGAGTTTGTCGTGGCGCTCCAAGGAGTGGGCACTCTGTTCGGATTCCTGAAGGTCAAGGAGGTGGTGGACAAGCTCGCACCCAAGGTGAAAGGCCGCCTGCTGGTCTTTTTCCCAGGCAGCTACGAAAACAACAACTACCGCTTGCTGGACGGGTACGACGGCTGGAATTACCTCGCCGTGCCAATCACCGCAGACAAAGAATTTTGATTAAGGGGAAGCACATGCTCAATCGCGACATCTACCAAAAGGACCCGTCGACCCGGAAGCTGGTCAACGAGGGGGTGGCCAGTGTCAACGACGAAAAAACCAACCAGGCATTGTCTGTCCTGCGGTATGAGCTCGAAACATTCGTCTGCGATGGCCAGTACGAAAAAGGCCTTGAGCACATCCTCGACGTCTACCTGAAGAACATCGAACAGGCTGAACAGCCCGCCGTTTGGGTCAGCGGATTCTATGGCTCGGGTAAATCGCACCTGGTCAAGATGTTGCGCGCACTTTGGGTGGATACCCCATTTGACGACGGCGCTACCGCGCGGGGCATTGCAAACCTCCCACAAGGGGTGAGTGACTTGCTAAAGGAACTCAGCACCCAGGCCAAGCGCCATGGTGGCTTGCACGCCGCGTCCGGCACGCTGGGCTCCAGTTCGCGCGACAAGTCCGTGCGCATGGCCTTGCTCGGCATCATCTTCAAGTCGGTTGGCCTGCCGGAGCAGTACCCGGTAGCGCGCTTTGTCATGTGGCTCCAGCAAGAAGGTATCTACGACGCCGTGCGAGATCACGTTGAAAAGAGCGGTTTCGACTGGAACGAAGAGCTCGACAACTTCTACGTGGCTGAGGGCCTGCACGAAGCCCTGGTCAAAGCAAAGCCCAACCTGTTCACATCGCCAGCGTCCTGCGTCGAGACCCTGAACAACCTGTACCCCTATGTGCAGGATGTCTCCAGCAGCGACATGATCAAGGCCATTCGGCAGGCGCTGACCCGTGACGGCAAGTTCCCCTTGACCCTGGTGGTGCTGGACGAGGTGCAGCAGTACATCGGCGAGGACAGCCAGCGCTCTATTGACGTGCAGGAAGTGGTTGAAGCCTGCTGCAAGAACATCGGCGCCAAGATACTGTTCATCGGTACCGGCCAGACGGCTGTCACTGGCACCTCCAACCTCAAAAAGCTCGAAGGCCGCTTCACTGTGCGTGTGGAGTTGTCCGACGCTGACGTCGATGCCGTGATCCGTCAGGTCATCCTGGCCAAAAAGCCCGAGGCAAAGGTGCCGGTTGAGCAGGTGATGCAGACCAACTTGGGCGAAATCTCCCGCCACCTGGCCGGTACCACCATTGGCCACCGTGCCGACGATATCCAGTTCTTCGCGCAGGACTACCCGATCCTGCCGGTGCGCCGTCGCTTCTGGGAGAACACCCTGCGTGTGCTGGACCAGACGGGCACCGACAGCCAGCTGCGCAACCAGCTCTCCATGATTCACAGGGTCATCCAAACCAATGTGGACGCGCCAGTCGGCAGTGTGGTGCCTGCGGACTACCTGTACTTTGACGCAGCGGACAAGCTGCTGCAGTCGCGCATCCTGCCACGCAAGGTGCATGAGAAGACCATGGTCTGGGCCAAAGGCTCAGATGACCAGCGCCTGATGGCACGGTCTTGCGGCCTGGTGTTTCTCATCAACAAGTTGGCCAGCAGCAATCACGAAATCGGCATTCGCGCCACTGCCGACACCCTGGCTGACTTGTTGGTGGAAGACCTCACCCAAGGCTCCAGCGCGCTGCGCAGCAAGCTCCCGAGCGTGCTGGACAAGTGCGAGCTGCTGATGAAGGTGGGTGACGAATACCGCATCCAGACCGAAGAAAGCGCTGCCTGGAACGACGAGTTTCTCAGCCAGCGCAACAGCCTGGCCAACGAAGCCCACCGCGTGGAGGCGGAGCGCGACGACCGCATCCGCAAGAAGTTCGGCGAGATGGTGCGCAAACTGTCGCTGACCCAAGGCGCATCCAAGGTCACACGCGACATTTTTCCGGTGTTCGATGCTCAGCTACCGGCTGACGCCAACGAGAAGGTCTGCGTCTGGGTGCGTGACGGCTGGAGCATCGACGAAAACTCGGTGCGTGCCGACGCTCGCCAGGCAGGCAACCAGTCGCCCACCGTGTTCGTCTTCATCCCCAAGCGCTCTGCCGACGATCTGCGGCACTACCTGATCGACTTCAAAGCGGCCAGCGCCACGCTGGACAAGCGCGGTGTGCCCAACACCGCCGAGGGCATGGAGGCCCGCTCGGCGATGGAGACCACCAAGCAAACCGCTGAAGGCAAGATTCGCGAATTGCTGCAAGAAGCCTTCTCTGGCGCCCGTGTCTTCCAAGGTGGTGGCAATGAGATCCTGGGCACTGACCTGCAGGAGATGACGCTGGAAGCCGCCACCAATGCGCTGCAACGTCTGTACCCGCAATTCCATATTGCCGACCATGCTGGCTGGGAAAACGTTCTGAAGAAGGCCCAAAAAGGTGCGCCAGACGCGCTCAAGAGTGTGGGCGACGATGGTGAGCCCGCCAAGAACCCCGTGTGCAAAGCCATCCTCGCTTTCATCGCTGGCGGCAAGAAAGGCATCGACATCCGCAAGCACTTCGAAGGCGCTCCCTACGGCTGGCCAGGTGATGCGGTGGACGGTGGCCTGCAGGTGCTGCTGGTGGCCGGGCTGATCCGCGCCCAGGATGAAAAAGGCCAGATCATTGACCCGAAAGACCTGGAACGCAAGGCCATCGGCAAGGCCATGTTCAAAGTCGAATCTGCCACCGTCTCGGCGGCACAGCGCATCCAGATTCGCAAGGTACTGCAGAAAGTCGGCCTCACCGCGAAGCAAGGCGAAGAGCTGGCCTACGTGCCGCAGTTCCTGGTCAACGCGCAAGAGCTGGCCAACCGCGCCGGCGGGGAGCCACCTCGCCCAGTGCAGCCAGATACGAAGGGGCTGGAGGAAATCCGCCTCACCGCAGGCAACGAACAGTTGTTGGCGCTGTACAACCAGCGCGATGAGCTCAGCGCTGCCATCGACACCTGGAAGGACTTGGCTGAACGCATAGAGAAGCGCCTGCCGGCGTGGAACACCCTCAAGCGTCTGCTGGCCCACGCCAATAGCCTACCGGGAGCCGAGGTCTTGGTGGCACAGGTCACGCACCTGGAGCAGCAACGCCAGCTATTGGAAGAGCCTGATCCCATTACGCCGCTAGTGGCCAGTCTCACTCAGTTGCTGCGCGACGAACTGAATCGCCTGCATACCGACTACCAGGCCCGCCACAAGAACGGTATGGCGCGCCTGGACGCGGACACCAACTGGCAGCAGCTGGAGCCTGAGCAGCGCAACAGCCTTTTGGCTGCCCAGAAGCTCACCCTTACTGACGCACCCAAGGTGCAAGTGGCCAACACCGACGAGGTGCTGGCCACGGTGGATCGACTGTCCCTCTCTTCGTTCGCCGACCGTGTGGCCGCCATCGACTCGCGCTTCGACGCCGTGCTGGTGGCTGCTGCCGAACTGATGGAGCCCAAGGCGCAGTTCGTCAAACTGCCGAGCCGCACCATCAAGTCGGAGGCTGAGATCGAGGCCTGGTTGAACGATACCCGACAAGCCATAGCGCAGGCCCTGAAAAACGGCCCG
This sequence comes from Saccharophagus sp. K07, assembly GCF_014336955.1. Lineage (GTDB taxonomy): Bacteria > Pseudomonadota > Gammaproteobacteria > Pseudomonadales > Cellvibrionaceae > UBA5868. Next base: position 75,247 of record NZ_QRAI01000005.1, read on the forward strand.
GTTGTTCTTCATTGAGGTCTGAATACGCATGATGCAAGCACTGGATAAAGATCTGCGCAGCGCGCTGGAGAAAACGGTTAGAGCAGCCCGCAAGGTTGCTGAAACTGCTGCGCGCGCGGCGATAGACCAATTGGGCGTTGGCCACGACAAGCCGGAAGCGTTTCTGAGCGATGCCGAGAAGGCGCTGCGCAATCGTCTGCGCATCCACGGCAAGCAGCTTGGCGACGCTCGCGACTCCAAGAGCACCAACCCGACTTACGGCAAGCAAGAGGTACAGCGCCTGGTGCAAGAGGTGGCCTATCAGCACTGGCACCGCATGCTGTTCGCACGCTTTCTGGCGGACAACAATCTGCTGATGTATGACGGCGTGGCCGTCACCCTCGAAGAGTGTGAGGAACTGGCACAGGACGAAGGTGCCAAGAACGGCTGGGAGCTGGCCGGCAGGCTGGCCGCCCGCATGCTGCCACAGGTGTTCAAGCCCGGTTCGCCGGTGTTCGAACTGACCTTTGCGCCCGAACACCAGAGCGAACTGGAGCGCTTGCTGAAGGATCTGCCCGATGCCGTGTTCAAGGCCAGCGACAGTCTCGGCTGGGTGTATCAGTTCTGGCAGGCTGACAACAAGGAGCGCATCAACAAGTCGGAAGTGAAGATTGGCGCCGACGAGTTGCCCGCCGTTACCCAGCTCTTCACCGAGCCCTACATGGTGGCCTTCTTGCTGCACAACTCGCTCGGCGCCTGGTGGGCCACGCGGCATCCGGGCAAACCATGTCCAGTAGACCTCGACTACTTCCGCACCCTGGAAGACGGTACCCCGGCGGCCGGCAGATTCGAGGGTTGGCCCGATTCACTGGCCGACTTCAAGCTGCTCGATCCCTGTTGTGGCTCGGGGCATTTCCTGGTGGCTGCTTTCCTGATGCTGGTGCCGATGCGCATGGCCGCGGAGGGGCTTAGTGCCAGAGATGCGGTCAATCGCGTGCTGGCCGAAAATATCCATGGTCTTGAGATCGACCCACGCTGTGTGGAAATTGCAGTGTTCGCGGTGGCGCTGGAAGCCTGGCGCTATCCGGATGAATCCGGCAAGCCGCTCGGTGTGCGGGAGATCCCGGCGCCCAACATTGCGTGCTGCGGCCTGAAAGTGGCGGCCAAGGCCGAGGACTGGGAGGCACTGGTTCCAGCTGACGCGACGAATGCCGCGCATTTGAGAGAGGGTTTGAGGCGCTTGCATGAACTATTTGCCCAGGCCCCTTTGCTTGGCAGCCTGCTATCCCCTGGCAAAAGCAAAGGCGATCTGTTCGGCGCCGATTACCGTGAATTGGGCGAGCTGCTGCGCGATGCGTTAGCGCGTGAGGGCACGGGTAAGCGCAAGGAGGGTGAAGAAAGCTGGGATTTGGCGCTTAGCGCCCTGGGGCTGCTCGACGCGGCTCGTTTGCTCGATGGCCGCTACCAGCTTGTGATCACCAATGTGCCGTATCTTGCCCGAGGTAAGCAGAGCGAAGTGCTCAAGGCTTACTGCGAGAGTCACTATCCTGAGGCAAAGAACGACCTGGCCAATGTGTTTCTTGAGCGCTGTCTGGAACTGGCCTGTTCGCCCGAAGGCGACCAGGGCGCCGGCGTGGTGCAAATCGTCATGCCGCAAAACTGGTTATTTCTCGGCAGCTACAAGAAGCAGCGCCAATCACTGCTCCAATGCGTGCAGTGGAATCTGCTGGCGAGATTGGGCGAAGGTGGTTTTGAGAGCGCGCAAGCAGCGGGAGCTTTCATTATCCTGCTCACGCTGACCCATGTACCCTTGACGGAGGGCGGTCAGCTACGCGGCATAGATGCCAGCGGGTCCAAGATGGCGCATGAGAAAGCAGCACGACTACGGAATGGCGAGTTGTTGGCTGTAAGCCAGTCGGCGCAATTAAGAAATCCGGATTCACGAGTTGTGCTTGGTGTCCTTGAAGAAGGTGAGCTACTAACAAAGTTCGCTTCAAGCCACCATGGGCTGACTACTGGCGATACGCCAAGAATGCAAATTGCCTTTTGGGAGCTACCTCGGGTGAAAGACGGCTGGATACCTTTTCAGGGTACGTGTGACAGCACTAAGCACTTTGGAGGTAAGGAAAATCTCCTGCGCTGGAATGGTGGCTCGGGGGCGATTGATGAGCTAGAGGGTGCCCGTAAAGATGGCACTGCAGCGTGGGGGAAACGTGGAGTTGTAATTCGACAGATGCGGCACCTTCCCGCTTCGCTGTATCAAGGGGATGCGTTCGACATAAATACAGCAGTGCTGGTACCTAAGAATTCTGAGCATTTGGCTGCTATTTGGTGCTTCTGTAGTTCGGATGATTACAACAACGCTGTTCGTGCCGTTGACCAAAAGGTAATCGTCACTAGCGCAACGTTGACAAAGGTGCCCTTTGATTTGCACCGTTGGCAGGTGGTGGCAGCTGAGAGCTATCCAAATGGCCTGCCTAAGCCCTACTCGGACGACCCAACTCAGTGGATTTTTCACGGCCACCCGCAGCCGGCAACCTCTCCGCTGCAGGTGGCCGTCGCCCGCTTGGTCGGTTACACCTGGCCAGCTGAATCCGACGACAAGATGGAATTGTCGGATGAGGCGCGTCAATGGATCGCCCGCAGCAAGGCGCTCACGAGTCATGCCGACAAAGACGGCATCGTCTGCATTCCGCCCGTAGGCCGCGAGGCATCAGCGAGTGATCGGCTACTGAATTTGCTGGCAGATGCCTATGGCGAAGACTGGAGTAATGATGTCCTGGCGCAACTGCTGACGGCAGCCGACCATGCCGGCAAGTCGCTGGAAAGCTGGCTGCGCGACAAATTCTTCACACAACACTGCGCGCTCTTCGGTAGTCGTCCATTTGTCTGGCACATCTGGGATGGCCTGCGCGATGGCTTTGCCGCCTTGGTCAACTATCACAAGCTCGATTACAAAACGCTGGAAGCGCTGATCTACACCTACCTGGGGGACTGGATCAGCCGTCAGAAGCGTGACGCCGACAACGGCGTGGATGGCGCGCAGGAAAAACTCGCCGCTGCTGAAGGTTTGAAAAAGCGCCTGGAGCTAATCCTTGTTGGCGAGGCCCCCTACGACATCTTCGTGCGTTGGAAGCCCATCGAGGAACAGCCCATCGGCTGGAACCCCGATCTCAACGACGGTGTGCGCCTCAACATCCGCCCCTTCCTCTCTGTCCCTGATGTCGGAAAGAAAGGGGCCGGCGTATTGCGCGACAAACCCAAGATCAAATGGGATAAAGACCGCGGCAGCGATGTACCCTCCGCGCCCTGGTATGAGCTTGGCCTGCAGTACGGCGGCAAGGCGGGCGACCGAATCAATGATCACCATTTGACCTTGGCCGAGAAGCGTACCGCAAGGGAGGCTACCAAATGATGTCCTCATACAAAGGAATGCGCTGGTTGAAATGCGACCTGCAGATGCAGACACCTGCGGACGCGCGGCATTGGGCCGGAGACCGCCTCGAAGCCGGACAGGAGGCTGCCGCAGCGAAGGCATTTGCGGAAGCCTGTTATCAGCAGCGTCTGGATGTGGTGGGCATTACCGACCACAACTTTCTCAGCAAGGATTTCATTCCACACCTACAGGCTGCGTTCGCTGAGATTGAGCGAGAGTTCAGCCACAAGATCACCTTGTTTCCAGGGTTTGAACTTGAAGCAGATGTCGGTAAAGGAATGCATGTTCTTTGTCTTTTTGAGCCTGGAACAAGCACCGACGACATAGACCACATTTTAACGGAATGCGGAGTTGGTAGACCTCGAATACAAAGTGAGCGGCTAGCTAAGTCAACAAAACGCCTGCCCGACATTTTAAGCGTTGTACAGAAACCCAATCCGGACGGCACATGGCGAGGAATCGTTATTGTCCCTCACGTTTTCGAAGACAGCCTTTTCGATAACGATCGGATTAGTGAATGGCTCCAGCAGGAGGAATACCGAAACCCTGATCTTTTAGCCGTTGAGGTTCCCAAGCCCGTAAGTCGAATGAGCGATGCATTCCAGAAGCTGTTTCGCTCTGGTGACGATTGCTATGAAGACTGGAAGCGCATTCGCCCCATTGCGACGATCATGTCCTCGGACAACAAGAAGCTGGTTGATCTCGATGAGCATCAAAAGCCGAAACCTAACAGCATTGGTTACCGGTACTCATGGTTGAAAATGTCGGAGCCCTCCATAGAGTCGCTCCGCCAGGCATTCCTCGACCACGAATCCCGCATCATTCTGCCGGAAGATGTAACGACTGATACGCATCCCGCGCAGCGTGTTCGTCAGGCAACCATCAAATCAATCTCTATCAAGAATGTGGCGTTCCTGGCTGACCAGGTGGTGCATTTTTCCCCCAATTTGAACTGCGTCATCGGAGGGCGTGGCAGCGGGAAATCCACTCTGCTTGAATACCTGAGAATCATCCTCGGCAAGGATAAGACGAAGGATCTTGATGACGGGACAAAAGAGCGGATCAACCGGGTACGCGAGACGCTGAACCTACCCGGCGCAGAAGTTGAAGTGTGCTGGGTCAGCGCGGATGGCGTCGAGGATCGGATCGTTTGGCAAAACGGCAACCCCACAGTGCAGGGACGCGACCTGGCGGATCCTGAAACCTTTTTCAATAGCTTGCCTATTCGCTTTTACAGCCAGCAGCAGCTCAATCGCCTGACCGAATCGAAAGCCGATGAAGGAAGCGTTCGTCAGGCTCAGCGGTTACTGGAGTTGGTTGACGGATTCGCCAAAAACGAACTGGATGAGCTGGCAGGCCGGGAGCACAAGCTCAAGCTGCAAATCCAGGACGCATTTTCCAATCTACGCAAGGCCAAGACGCTCGAAAAGGATTACCAGCGGCTCCAGCAAGAGCAGCAAGAACTGGACCGGCAATGGAAGGCACGAAGCGAGATTCAAGAGGATGCCCGCCGACACCAACTCCTCAAGGCCGAGGCACGCTACCTCGAAGGGCTTTTAGGAACACCAGGCAAGCAGTTCACCGACGTTGCCTCCCTGGCAGAGACAATCGCCGCATCGCACGTAGCATTTCACGTCACAGATTCAACTCACGCGACTTGGTTTAGGCAATTCGACGATAAGGTAAAGGCCGCCAAGGATGCGTTGGCCCGAACTATTCGGGATGCCGTCGAGCAATTCGAAGCCGCTGTCGAGGATCTTAAAGCCAGCGATCCGATGTGGAAGGCGATACGGGAGGAACTGGATCAGGCCGACGCCAAGTTCAGTGAAGCCTGTGCGGCTAAAGGTCTGACACCAGATGATGTTGGACATCTTCAGGAAATCAATCAAGCGCGCGCCAAGAAACAACGGGAGATTGATGAAATCGGTGCTGAAATCCAGCGGCTCAAAGACGCTGCGGGAGACACCGATAGGCTCATGCAGCAGTTGCACCAAATCTGGAGAGAACAATTTCAGAAGCGCGTTGAAGCCGCTGAACGAGCCAATGAACTCGCTGTGCTGAGGGAGGGGGCACAGCGTTTTATCGAAGTCACTGCAAAGTACCAGCAAGATCATACAAGTTTCCGGGAGCTCTGGGAGAGCTTTGCGCCCTCTGATAGGCGGACGCGGCTGGGCAAAAACTGGGAAAGCTGTGGGGAGATACTCTACACGCTGTTTACCGGGCAGGAAGATGCTGAGTCGCCTTGGCGAGTTCTGGAGGAGCGTTTGTCCGCGGAGCAAGGTTCAGCGGGTCCTGATTTTGGAGCAAGCAGCCAAGAGCTATTCCAGCACATCCAAAACAATCTCGAACGTTGGGAAAATCTGCGCTGCTCTCGGGTGCAAGACACCGTTGATATGAAACTGTTTCGAGCGGACGGATCGACAGCAGGCAGCATCGCCGAAGGCTCCCTCTCTGACGGTCAGCGGAACACAGCAGCCCTGGCGCTGTTACTGGCGCAGGAAGGCGGGCCGTTGGTCATCGATCAACCTGAGGACGAATTGGACTCCAATTTCCTGTATCGGGAGCTGATTCCGATGCTGCGCAAAGTGAAATCGAAGCGTCAACTCATCATTGCTACGCACAATGCCAACTTGCCGGTAAACGGTGACGCCGAGCTGGTCTATGCCTTCGAAGCCCGAGACGGAAAAGGTGAAGCGCGTGCTTGCGGTGGACTTGACCAGGCGTCTGTCACCAAGGCTGTTCTCGACATCATGGAAGGGACGGAAGAAGCATTCCGCCGTAGACGTGAGAAATACCATTTTTGAGGCGTTAGATGATTAAGTCCGTAAATAACTACCCGGTCTCGCAGCTCTTCGACATCGAAGCAGGCGTGGTTTATGCGATTCCGCGCTACCAGCGGGAGTACACATGGAACAAGGCTCAGTGGGAGTCGTTGTTTGATGACGTACAAGAGAACGATCCTGGCTACTTCCTGGGTTCGATCATCTGCATCAACCAGACTACTGACACCTTGGCGGTGCAGCGGCTGGAGGTGGTGGACGGCCAGCAGCGGCTGACGACGCTATCGCTGCTGTTTGCGGCGCTGTATCAGTCGCTGAAACTGCACGAAAAAGACCTGGATGACGACCAGCGCGTGGAGCTGATCAACCTCAAGCGAAAGCTCGTGCTGAAGAAGGGGGACGACCAGTTGCGCGTCATCCCTCAAATTCAGAACAACAACCAGAACGACTACCGTGCCGTCTTGTCCGACGTGGGCGTGATCAGCCCGTTCGATACACCAGCCTATGCGGGCAACCGCAAGATCTTCCGCGCCTTCCGTTACTTCCAGGGGCGTATCGAAGAGATGGTGGACAGCGAGAACGATCGCCTGGCGTCGATCATGGCCTTCCTCGACAAGGTGAGCCAGGCCTGCCTGGTGAAGATCGAGGTCGCCAGCCACGCCGATGCCTACACGCTGTTCGAGTCGCTCAATAACCGGGGCATGCCGCTCACGGCCATTGACCTGATAAAGAACAAGCTGTTGTCGCGGCTGGAGACCACCGAGCCCGGCAAGGTGGACCACTACTTCGACGTTTGGAACAAGCTGCTGGGGTATCTGGGCGACGACTACAGCGTCCAGGAGCGCTTCTTCCGGCACTATTACAACGCGTTCAAGGACCCACTGAATGCACCGTTCCGCAAGGACGAGGACAAGAAGAAAGACCCCCTGGGTCCCGTGGCCACAAGGTCCAATCTGATCCAGATCTACGAGAAGCTGATCAACCAAGACGCCAAGCACCATCTGCAGGCCATTCGCTCCGCAGGTCAGTTGTATGCACTGATGCTGGGGCGTAACACTGACGAGGCCTGGGCTCTGCTGGATAAGCCGTTGAAGGACCTGGACCGCATTCAGGGCGCCCCGTCTTACCTGTTGATGCTGTACCTGCTGGTGCGCCGTGAGGCGTTGGGGATCGACGTGGCGCAGCTGGAAGAGATCGCCCGGCTGCTGGTTTGCTTCTTCGTTCGACGCAACCTCACCGATACGCCGCCGACCCGTGACCTGACGCGCCTCTTCATGGCCACCATCGACAAGGTGGCAGAGCTGCCGGGTGCAGCCGTGGTGAAGACAATTCGCGACGAACTGCTCGCGGTGTCTGTCAGCGACGAGACTTTCCGCAGCAAGCTTGAAGGCCCCATCTACGAGGAGAACGCCGGGGTCGCCCGGTTCGTGCTGTGCGCCTTAGCTGAGCAGAGTATGACCAAGGAGACCTGGGTTGATCTTTGGAAGTACGAAGGCAAACAATTCGTGTGGACCATCGAACACATCTTCCCACAGGGCGACAACATCCCTGCGTCGTGGGTGACGATGATCGCGGGCGGAGATGAGAAGAAGGCGAAAGCAATTCAGGAAACGCATGTCCACAAGCTGGGCAACCTGACGATCTCCGGCTTCAATAGCGCGCTCGGCAACAAGAGCTTCAAAGAGAAACGCGACCGCACTGACAGCAAGGGCCGTGAGGTTGGCTACAAGAACGGGCTCAAGCTCAACGCCGAGTTGGCAACGGCCGAGGCATGGAGCGTGGAGCAGATCGATGCGCGGACCACCACGCTAGTTAACCAGGTGATGAATCTCTTCGCCATGACGGAGGCTCATTCATGCGCGTGATCGAACATCTGGTCAAGACCCTGCGCGACTCGGCAATCTTCAACCCTGAAGTCCAAGTCGCGCCCTCGTGCATCTTGTGGCCCGACAAGGACCGCCAGTGGGAGGCGGTGATTCCACGCCTGCAGAGCGAATTGGGAGAACTGCTTGTGCTGGGCGACTACGCGCCCGAGAAGCGCATGGGGCCGGCCATCTGGCTGCGTTGCGTGATTGCGGGAAAGGCCCCTGATGTCACTTTGCCAGCCGACCGCGTGCCGGTGCTCTACCTGCCTGGCGTGAGCCGCCAGGACCTTCGGGCGATCGAAGACTGCCCCGAGCTCTTGAAGCCCTTGGCCGAGCTGCAATACCGGGGCGTGATCTGGTCGCAGGCGAATGCCAAGGACTGGACCATCATGGCCTTCCTGAAGTCCGACCAAGGCGGCATGGGTCTGGATGTGGCCCAGGACAACGACTCCAGGAACGCCATGCAACTGGCGCTGTACCGGCTGTTGGACGAAGAGCTTGAATTGCTGAAAGGCAAGCGGCTGGGCAAAGACTACTTCAACACCCTGCTGACCGGCGGTGACCCGGTGCGTGACCTGCTGCAGTGGCTGAATCTGGGCGACGCGTTTCAGACCTCGCGCGGCGCCAACGAGTGGAAGGCCTTTGTGGAGGTTTGCAAGTCGCAGCTTGCGTTCAATCCCCAGGCCGATGGCGTGCTGGCTGGTGCCAGCAAGCTGGCGATGCGCGAAGGGCCCTGGCATTCGGTGTGGGAGCGCTATAGCGAGGCGCCAAAGCGTTACCCCAACATCCCGAACCGAATCCGCCAATGCAAGCCGCCACTGTTTGACCTCTTCGCCACGGCTGAATCGGCGGGTGGTTGGCCGCAATGGAACGAGGAACAGGAGCAAGCGCTTCAACGTGACTTGCTCGCCTTAAGCCATATGCCGGCGCACGAAGCCAGGAAGCGCGTGTTGGAGCTTGAGAAGGTACATGCGCAACGCCGCGAATTGGTGTGGGCTGAGCTGGGTGAGTCGCCGCTGGCTTTGGCTGTAAAGCACCTGGCAGTGGTTGCAGAGGTAACCAAGACGGCGTTGGCGGCCGGCTCGGTTGCGGACTTGCAGGCGGGGTATGCCACGCAGGGCTGGCGTGCAGACGATGCGGTTTTGTCAGCACTGGCGTGCGTAGACAAAGCGGCGGATGTTGATGCGGTGACGGCTGCAGTGCGGGCGATCTATCTGCCCTGGCTGGAGGAGTCGGCGCGCTACCTGCAAAAGCTGGTCGATGGATCGAGCTACCCCGGTGGAACGATCGCCAGTGCCAAGGCCTTCGCCGCCTCCAAGGGCGAGTGCGTGCTGTTCGTGGATGGCCTGCGCTTTGACACGGCCCGCCGTCTCTCTGCCATCCTGGAGGCACGCGGTTGCCAGGTAGCGGAGGCCATGAGTTGGACAGCGCTGCCCAGCGTAACCGCAACTGGCAAGGCGGCTGTTTCGCCAGTGCGAACCAAGATCAGCGGTGCCGACGACTGTGATGACTTCGAGCCTTGCGTCGCTGCCACCGGTCAGTCCCTCAAGGGTGGTTACCACCTGAAGAAGCTGCTGAACGACAACCATTGGAAAGTGCTGGACCGTACCGAAAGCGGCGATGGTCAGGGCAACGCGTGGTGCGAATTTGGCGACATCGACAGCGAGGGGCATGCACGCGGCTGGAAGCTTGCCAAGCATATCGACCTGCTTCTTGCCGAGATTGCAGAACGCATCGGAGCTTTGTTGGCTGCCGGTTGGAACAGCGTCAGGGTGGTGACCGACCATGGCTGGCTACTCATGCCGGGCAAGTTACCCACGATTCAGATGTCCAAGGACCTCACTGACAACAAATGGGGGCGCTGCGCCTCGATCAAGCCAGGCGCTTCTACCGGGGAGCGCTTGTACCCTTGGTATTGGAACCCCAATCAGCAGTTCGCGCTGGCTGACGGGGTGAGCTGCTATGGAAAATCGGTGGATTACAACCACGGCGGATTGAGTTTGCAGGAGTGTCTGACGCTGGAGTTGATGGTGACCCGAAGGGAGAGCGCTTCAGCACAGCAGGTGGTCGAGGTCACCGATATCGCCTGGAAGGGCTTGCGCTGCACGGTGGCTGTGGATGGTCAGTACGCGAATCTGTCCCTGGATATTCGCACCCAGGCTGGCGACCCGGCGTCTAGCGTGGTCGTGAGCGTGAAGCCGCTCAAGGACAACGGTACCGCGTCGGTGGTGGTTGAGAACGAAGAATTGCAAGGCCGCGCGGCGTCTCTGGTTCTGCTCAGTGCATCGGGCGAGCTGGTGGCCGAGGCAAACACCGTAATCGGCGGAGAATGACGAATGATTGAATTGGATCAGATAGACAAGAAAGCAGCCTCGGTGCTAGACGGGTATCTGGTCCGGAAAGACTTGGTCCGCACCTTTAGTCGGCAATTTCCGGTACCTACCTACGTTGTCGAGTTCATGCTCGGGCGTTATTGCGCCAGCACGGATCAGGAGGAGATCGACGAGGGACTAGAGATCGTTCAGCGCCAGCTCAAGTCCCGCACGGTCCGCGCCGGCGAGGAGGAGCTGTTCAAGGCAAGGGCGCTAGAAACTGGTGAGGTGAAAATCATCGACCTGGTGACGGCACGCGTGGACAACAAGGGCGAGTACGTTGCCAGCCTGCCCAGTCTGCGGCTGACGGATGTACGAATCAGCAGTGAGCTCGTCAACCAACACGAACGCATGTTGACCGGTGGCTTCTATGCCGAACTGGGCGTGACGTTCGATGTGGCCATCGCCCAGGAGGCCAAAGGGCGTCCGTTTGGGATCACCTCCCTGCGCGAGATTCAGCTATCGAAACGCGACGTGCTGGAGACACTGTCCAAGGCACGCGCCGAATTCACGAGCGAGGAGTGGAAGTCGTTTCTGCTCCGGTCCATTGGGATTGAACCCACGGGTTTGACCGAGCGGCAAAAGAATGCGTTTCTGCTGCGCATGGTGCCGTTCGTCGAACGCAACTACAACCTGGTTGAACTTGGGCCTCGCGGCACCGGCAAGAGTCATCTGTTCCAGCAGGTCTCGCCCTATGCGCACCTTGTATCAGGTGGCAAAGCTACCGTTGCCAAGATGTTCGTGGAGAACACGGCCAGAGGTCGTAGGGGCTTGGTTTGCCAATACGACGTGGTCTGCTTCGATGAGGTGTCGGGCATCTCCTTCGACCAGAAGGATGGCGTGAACATCATGAAGGGCTACATGGAGTCCGGTGAGTTCAGCCGAGGCAAAGAGAGCATCCGCGCCGACGGCAGCATCGTGATGGTCGGCAACTTCGACGTCGATGTAGAACATCAGCAGCGCATTGGGCACTTGTTTGGCCCCATGCCGCCGGAGATGCGTGACGACACCGCCTTTATGGACCGCATCCATGCGTTCTTGCCGGGTTGGGATGTGCCCAAGATCAACAAGGATCTGGTCACCAACCACTTCGGCCTGGTCAGCGACTTCCTGTCCGAGTGCTGGAGCCAGCTTCGGAACCAGAGTCGGGTGAGCGAATTGCAGAACCGCGTCTTCTTTGGCGGTGCTCTGTCTGGCCGCGACACCAATGCGGTCAACAAGACGGTCAGCGGTTTGCTCAAGCTGTTGTATCCGAGCTCGGACACCCCAGTTCCGGACGAAGACCTGGAATGGGCTGTTCGCATCGCTATGGAGGCTCGGCGCCGCGTAAAAGAGCAGCAAAAGCGTGTGGGCGCTGCCGAGTTTCGCAATACGCACTTCAGCTACATCATGGGCACCGACGGCGTGGAGAAGTTTGTCTCGACGCCTGAGCTGCAAAGCGACAACAGTATTGGCGGCGACCCACTGGAGCCAGGTCAGGTGTGGGCCATCAGCCCGGGAGGCGGCGAAGAAAACCCGGGCCTCTACCGCATTGAGGTCAATGAAGGCCCAGGCTCCGGTGTGAAGGTGCTTAACAAGCCCATTCCTCCTGCGTTCCGCGAAAGCATCGGCTTTGCCGAACAGAACCTGTACGCCAGGTCCATGCAATTGGTGGGGGACAAAGACCCCAGGCAGCACGAGTTCACGGTACAGCTTCGGGCGTTTGACGCGGCAAAGTCAGGTGCCAAGCTTGGTGTGGCCTCTTTGGTCGCCCTATGCACGTCACTGTTGAAGCGAAGCGTGCGTGGTGGCTTGATCATTGTTGGCGAGATCAACCTCGGGGGCTCGATTGAACCGATCCACAACGCGGTCACGATTGCCGAGATCGCGGTTGAGAAAGGCGCGACTTCGCTACTGATGCCGGTGGCGTGCCGGCGTCAGTTGGTCGATTTGTCCGACGACATGGCGACCAAAATCGACATCCAGTTCTACTCCGACGCCCGCGATGCGTTGTTGAAAACCATGGCCGAATGACCCAAGAGGACAAACACCATGGCACTTAACCTTGGGTTGGTGCAAACCTCATGCTGCGGTCAGAAGGGCCGAGTAACCAGTTCGTCGCTTTGCAAGACACGAAATGAGAGTGGAACTTGCCTGGAGCACCCGAATGGCAATGCTGAACAAATCGGCCGAACCTTGTTTCATCTCCGATGGTCCACCATCAAGTGACCTACCGATCCCGCCGCATCGGACGATGAACTTGGCGCAAATCCTTGCGAGCCTTACCGATGACGAGTTGGAGAGGTGGCCAGGCAGCTTGGTCAGCACAGAACTGGAGAAGCGGCGTGCGACTGTAGATGGGACGTCATCCCGTGGGTAGCTCAACTTCCTCTTGGTGTTGAATGGTATTTTTCATGGCATTGCTCGGCTGTGCATTACTAATGCATTGATATTCTTGAGGATTTTTGTGAAAACAATAATCGAGTGGGAAAAAATTGTTGGATATAAAAGCCCGCTTATGCGGGCTTTTTTTTGGTCTATTGATCTTCACAAAAAGAAATTTATCTTGAGAAGCCCCGGTGTCCGCTCAATCAAAACAAGCAGATAGCGGACACATTTTGCGGACACATGTGCATGGCGTAAAGCCGTTACTTGCTTAAATAATTTCTTTAAAAACATCTATTTACTAATTTTTTGTCTATGTGGTACGGGCTTTGAAATGCGTATGGCAAACAAGTCCGGTTCACGTCTATGAATATGAAAATTGCCGACACCTCTGCCCAGGATTTAGTTGTGGGGCAAGCAACTCGCAAGAGCAGGTTGATGCTGATTGTGGGAGGCGCTCTGCTGGTAATCGCGGTTGTTGGGTGGGCGGCTCATTATGTAGCGGATGTGTCACTGGCTGGGCAGGTGGTGGAGCGATCTGCGATTCGGGTTGCGACAGTGGAGCGCGGTACGCTGGTGCGTGAGGTGGTTTCGCAGGGGCGAATTGTGGCGGCGAACAGTCCTACATTGTTTAGCCCGGAACAGGGCTACATTGATTTGGCTGTTAAAGCCGGTGACAAAGTGGAGCGTGACCAAATCCTCGCCACAATTGTCAGCCCCGATTTGAATGAGTTATTAGCGCAGGAGACGGCCAATCTGACGCGTCTCGAAGCGGATCTCGGTCGGCAAAAAATAGAAGCCAAACGCCGCAATTTGGAATTGGAACAAATCATTGCCATGGCGCAAGTGAGCAAAAAAGCCATGGCGAGAGAAAAATTACGTGCGCAGCAGGCCATCAGCAAAAAATTGATCAGCCAACTGGAATACGAAAAAGCCGAAGATGATTTGGAGCGCGCTGAACTGGAGTTGGCACAGGCCAAACAAAATGGCGAACTCGCCAAAGAATCTTTGGCTTTTGATATTGAGTCGCTGACATTGCAGCTGAAACGCCAACAACTGCTGGTCGACGCATTGCGCCGCCGCGTCAATGAGTTAACGATTCGATCGCCTGTTGCTGGCATGGTGGGCAATGTGCAGGTGATCAACCGGCAAGCCGTTATCGCTAATCAAGCGCTGATTACAGTGGTGGATTTGAGTGCATTTGAAGTGGAAGCGGTGGTACCAGAAGGCTTTGCGGATGAAATAGCGCCGCTGATGGAAGCGGAAATTACTTTAGGCGGAGCCGTTTATCCCGGCGTGGTTACTGCCATATCACCCGAGGTTGTGAATGGTGGTGTGAGCGCGCGCATTCGTTTTGCGAATGCATTGCCTGACAATCTCCGCCAGAGCCAACGCCTGACCGCCAGAATTATTCTGGAAAACAAACCTAATGCTTTGATCGTAAATCGCGGTTCTTTCTTCGATGGTTTTCGCGGTCATGTTTACAAATTGCAAAACAATAAAGCGCTGCGTGTACCTGTGGTGCTCGGTGGCTCAAGTCTAAAACACATGGAGATTGTGGATGGGTTGCAAGAAGGTGACAGCATTATCATCTCCTCTTTAACGACTTCCGCCACAGACGAACAAATCTTGATAACCAATTAATTCAGGGTGTTGCCAATGTTGAAAATGCAATCCGTAAAAAAATATACCGAACCGATATGATTGAAACCCATGCTTTGCGCGATTTTAATCTGGAGGTGAAGGAGGGAGAGTTTGTCGCTGTAACAGGGCCCTCTGGTTCCGGCAAAACGACGTTTCTCAATATCGCCGGATTGTTGGAAACCTTTGAACAAGGACAGTATTTACTGGATGGACAGGACGTGAGTCGCTTGAGTGATAATGTCCGCTCAAAATTGCGCAATGAAAAAATTGGATTTATTTTTCAGGGTTTTAATCTGATCTCAGATCTCAATATTTTCGACAATGTTGATGTTCCCCTGCGATATCGCGGGTTTTCTGCGGCAGAACGAAAAAAACGGATTCTGAATGCGCTGGAGATGGTGGGGTTGGCCTCGCGCGCGCGCCATCTTCCGTCGCAGTTGTCGGGTGGTCAACAGCAGCGGGTGGCGATTGCCCGCGCGCTGGCAGGTGAACCCAAGTTTTTATTGGCGGATGAGCCAACTGGTAATCTCGATACTTTGATGGCGCGACAAGTCATGGAGATGCTCGAAGACATCAACAAAAATGGCATGACCATTGTGATGGTGACGCACGATCCTGATTTGGCGCGACGCGCAAACCGCAATATTCAAATCGTGGACGGGCAAGTTACCGACTTTAAAATCTACGAATCCTATGTCGATTCTGATAGCGCAAGAAATGCGGATGTGGCGAGCGCAAACAAATCCGCAACTCAAACGATTTAGTCGGGAGCCAAAAACATGTGGCGATATTATTTGCGATTATCCTTGCTTAGCCTGCGTAAAACTCCGGTCTTGTCGCTGTTGATGGTACTTGCCACCGCTGTTGGTATTGCAGCCAATCTTACGATTCTGACCATGCATTCCGTGGTTTCGAGCAATCCTTTGGCCCATAAAAACGAGCGTGTTTTTGCCGTTCAGCTCAATGCCTGGAACCCTGACGTGGAGTATTTCAGTCTTAATGCTATTCCACCTCAAGTGACTTATCAGGATGCCAAGGCGCTTTATGACGCCCAGGTGGCAGATGAAATTGTCGTGATGCGCAAGGCGGGCACCATTATTCAGCTGCCGGATTCGTCAGAGACGTCATCGGCCTACAATACCCGTATGACAACGCGCGATTTTTTCAGCATGTTCGATGTGCAATTCATCTATGTGGGGCTTGGAGTAAAAATGCGGATGAAGGTCCCGAGCATGTGATTGTGATCAGTGAGGGGCTTAATAATAAATTTTTTAAAGGGGAGAACAGCTTGGGCAAGGCGCTATTGCTGGATGGCGAAATCTTTACGGTGGTGGGTGTGGTCAGTGAGAAATGGCAAGTTGTGCCCAATGTTTATGACCTGAATAATCTCCCATTTGAAAACGCACCAGAAGCCTATATTCCATTCTTTTTTGTTGCCTCTAAAGCCTTTCAATCCTGGGGGAATGCGCAGAGTTGGTTGGATGAAAACATCCGAACCTACGAAGACTTTTTGCAAAGCGAGACGATTTGGATACAAGCCTGGGTGGGCCTCAACTCTGCTGAGAAAAAGCAGGAGTTTACACAATTCCTGGATAACTATATTTCCACACAAAAAGAGCGAGGCCGGTTTAAGCGTTCGCCTGGATATCAACTGAATACTCCGCAAGAGTGGTTGGAGATTAACAATGTAGTGTCTAAAGACAACAAACAATTGTTAGTGCTTTCCTTTGTTTTTCTGGCGATTTGTCTGGTCAATAGCACTGTTTTGATGCTCGCTAAATTTCTGCGCAAAGTGCCTGAGGCGGGTATCAGGCGGGCTCTTGGTGCGAGTCGTTATTCGATATTTTTCCAGCACTTGACCGAAGCCTTTATGGTCGGAACGGCTGGAGCTTTGCTCGGTTTGTTTTTGTCAATTGGCGGGCTATCTGCGGTGCGATCACTTTATAACAACTATGAAAACGTTGCTGTTTTTAACGGTGTTACGGTCGCGGCTGCACTTTTGCTCGCTTTGGTGGCAAGCCTGTGCAGCGGTTTTCTTCCTGCTTGGCGGGTGAGTCATGCTGCCCCCGCCAAATATCTAAAAACCCAATGACACAAGCCAGGATAATTTTATGTTGGATATTATGCCGATATTGAAAAGTTTGTGGCGCAATAAAACCGGGCCACTCTTGATTATTCTTCAGCTCTCACTCACTGTCGCCGTTGTGAGTACAGCATTGTTTGTGGTCGGTGAGCGACTAGAAAATATAGGACGTCCGAGCGGCTTGGCAGAAGAGGAAATATTCAGGGTCTGGATGCGACAAAGTTCTTCGGGCGCCGATATAGAGCAAATCGCAAAAAGGGATATGGAAATTATTCGCGCAATGCCAGGTGTTATCGACGCGACGCCCATATCCTATGTCCCTATATCGGGAGCCGGAAGTTCTTGGTTACTTTTCAAAAGCCTGGAAGAGAAGGTGACGGATTTTCCCAGTGCAATTTACGAGATGAGCGATCATGGTTTGTCGACGCTCGGGCTGGAATTGATAGAGGGTCGGAATTTCAATGCAAACGAAATTCAATATTATGAGAGGGAGAATACGCCGGAGCAGTCGATAACTATCATTACCAAAGATCTTGCCAATAAGCTATTTCCAGACGATTCCGCGGTTGGGAAAGTGATATATATGGGAAATATGCAGTTGACGATTGTCGGAATCGTTGAGCGCTTGATGGGGCCGTGGCCAGATGCTGAATTCGCAACCAGCTCAGCAATTCTTCCTGATATTGTGAAAGAAAATTCTCTCAATTATCTCGTGCGGGCCGATCGCAATCAGCGAGACGCCGTGATGCATTCGGTGGTGGAAAAGTTGCGCTCTATTGATAGTACTCGTTTGATTGTGGACGAAAAATCAATCGCACAAATCAAGCGTGAAACATACTCCAGTGATTATGCCATGATCAAAATCCTGTCTCTTGTCATATTCCTGCTGGTCTTTGTCAATGCGCTGGGAATTGTTGGGCTGACGACATTCTGGGTAAATCAGCGGCGCAAACAAATTGGAATTCGACGCGCGCTTGGCTCCACCAAGGCGGGCGTGATGCGTTATTTTATGGTGGAAAATGTTGTTCTGGTCGTATTCGCAGCGGTTATTGGTACTATGATCGCTTATGTAAATAGCAGCTATATGGTCCGAACCCACGGTATGAGTCTTCTTCCAATAGAGTATGTTGTGATTACTGTGCTGTTTTTATTGTTGGTAACTATGCTGGCGGCTTATTTGCCGATTCGAAAGGCTGCGCAGATTTCACCCGTTGTAGCTGTTGCCAACGTTTGATCTGGGTGAGCTGCAGTGTTTAATTTGGGTAATCTCTATGGCTCAAAAAGTTTTGATTGTCGATGACAATCCCGCGGTTGGAAAAGCACTGCATTTGCTGCTGAGCGTGCATGACATTGCAGCGGAAATTGCACTGACACCGCAGGCAGCATGCAAGCGTTTGGAGGAGGACGGCAGCATTGCGCTGGTTGTTCAGGATATGAATTTTTCCGAGGCCACCACGTCGGGCGAAGAGGGTAAAGCCCTTTTTTATAGGCTCAGGCTAATTCGACCGGATATTCCCATTATTTTAATCACCGCCTGGACACAGCTTGAAACCGCCATTGAGCTGGTGAAGAGCGGGGCGGCGGATTATGTCGCCAAACCCTGGGATGATATTAAGTTGGTGACAACGATTAAAAATCTATTGGAGTTGGCCGACCTGCAACAGCAGCAGCGATTGCAAGCGCAAACACAATTAAATGAAAAAGCCCGTTTGTTGGAAAGCGCCAATCTTTGTGGACTTGTTTACCAAAGCGCTTCAATGCATGCGCTAGTTACCCTGGCGGTAAAAATTGCCCGTTCCGATGCACCTGTGCTGATTACCGGGCCCAATGGTTCGGGCAAGGAGAAAATTGCCCAAATTATTCAGGCCAATTCAGGGTAAATAGCGGGCCATTTGTATGTGTCAATGTCG
The DNA here is from genome assembly GCF_014336955.1 of Saccharophagus sp. K07. Lineage (GTDB taxonomy): Bacteria > Pseudomonadota > Gammaproteobacteria > Pseudomonadales > Cellvibrionaceae > UBA5868. Next base: position 93,680 of record NZ_QRAI01000005.1, read on the forward strand.
GTGCCTTACCGCAGGAATTAATCGAGGCGGAATTGTTTGGAGCGGAAGCAGGGGCTTATACCGGCATTAACAAACGGCGTATTGGCCGTTTTGAGGCGGCTGATGGCGGAACCTTGTTTTTGGACGAATTAGGCAATCTGTCTGCTACTGGCCAGGCCAAATTGTTGCGAGTTTTACAAACAGGTGAGTTTGAACGTTTGGGTTCCAGCGAGACCCGGCGTTGTAAAGTGCGGGTTATCAGTGCAACCAATACCAATCTGGAACTCGCAATCAAAAAGGGCGAGTTTCGCGAAGATTTGTTATATCGCCTGAATGTGTTTGAGTTGAAAGTCCCTCCTCTAGAGGAGCGCAAAGAAGACATACTGCCGCTGATACACCATTTTTTTCATGGCAAAGCGCAGCTGGATGATTCGGTTTTACACGCGCTGCGTTGTTATTCGTGGCCGGGAAATGTGCGTGAACTGGAGAACGCTTGTCAGCGCGCGCAAATCTTGAATGAAGGGGGAAAACTCCAGCTTAAAGACTTTGGATTGCCCATAGATGAGGCTGTAATAGACAGTTACAAGCCAGTTATTGCAGAACCCTCGCGTGAAGTGATTGAAATGGTGCTGAAGCAAAATCAGGGGGTTGTCGCACAGGCTGCACGGCAACTGGGTTTTTCTCGCCAAGCTCTCTATCGTCGATTGGAAAAATACAAAATTGAACTCAATTCGTAAAACCATCTCACTTGAAGGAAAGCTTTGCGCGATAGTGACGCTATCGATCACTATCGGTTTGGGAATTTTGGTTGCTTTTTCGAAATTAATTGATGACTTATGGGTGGCATTGGTGGTCGCTCTGCCGGTTGCGCTGGCAGTCTCAACCTGGTTGGTGAGCAAGTTGGCGCAGCATCAAAAAATCAAAATCAGCGCTATCCAGAACGGCATGCTGAACCTGCTGGATAACGATTTTAGTGTAAGCATCTTCAATACAGGCAAGGACGAACTCAGCGAAATCATTGCTGTTTTTAATCAGCTTTCAGAAAAAATGCGTAACGAGCGGCAGCACGTATATCAGCGCGAATTGCTGCTGGATATGATCATTCAAAACTCCAACATGGGGGTTGTTCTTATAGATCAAGAAGATCGAGTGATTTATTCCAATAGTTTTGCCAAGGAAATGCTCAATGCTGGCAAACCGATTAACGGCATGTGCCTGTCCGACGCGATCAAAGCTACGCCAGACTTACTGAGAGAAAGGATTGCGCAAAGACAAGATGGGTTATTCCGGGTGAAAGAAAGCTCCGGCGATGAGCTTTATCACATGACCACAGGAAGTTTTATGTTTAATGTGCGCAAACATGAGGTGATATTGATCAAGCGTATGACGTTCGAACTCCATCGCCAGGAGGCAATGATCTGGAAAAAAGTCATTCGTACGGTTACTCATGAGTTGAATAATTCCCTAGCGCCGATCTCCTCAATGGCGCATTCCGGCGAGCGGCTGGTCGAACAAGGAAAATATGATCAGTTGAGTGTGGTATTTGAAACCATTGGCGAGCGCGCTCAGCATCTCAAACACTTTGTCGATGGCTACGCGCGAATTGCCAAATTGCCAACGCCAGAAAAGAAGCGAGTGGATTGGTCGGAGTTTATTAAAAAGCTGTCTGTAGCTTTGGAATTTCGTTTTGACGGGAATATGCCTTCTGCTCCGGGATATTTTGACCCGGTGCAGATTCAGCAAGTGATTACCAATCTGCTAAAAAATGCCCACGAATCTGGCTCAGCCTCAGATGAAATCTGGTTGGCGATAGAGCAAAACAGCCAATACTGCGTGTTACGGGTTTTGGATCGCGGCACCGGCATGTCAGCAAACACCATGGAACATGCGCTGCTGCCTTTCTACACCACCAAACAATCGGGCAGCGGAATTGGTTTATCGCTGTGTCGCGAGATCGTGGATGCCCACGGCGGGCAGATTTCCTTGGAGAACAGAAATGGTGGCGGAGTTTGTGTAAGGGTCTTACTGCCGAATGCTCCCAGATAAAAAAAATCCCGGTTTGGTAACCAAACCGGGATTTTTGTTTACTCAGGATTGATTGATTACTGTTTTACAACCAGTCGGCGAGACAGGAGCAGAGCGCCCATCATCAGCAGGAACAGAGCACCGTTGCTGCCGCCGCCAGTATTGCCATTGCCACCGCCGTTGTTGTTGCCGCCGGAGGAAGAGCTGCTGGAGCTGCTGCTAGATGAGCTGCTGCTAGAGCTGGAAGAACTGCTGCTAGAGCTGCTTGAAGAGCTGCTGGAAGACGAGCTGGAGCTGGAAGAGCTGCTAGCTGACTTGGTTACCAACAGTGAGCTCAGGGTTGCGTTGTCAGTGTTAGTAGTCAACACAACGTCCAGTTTGCCGTCGGTTACGGTTACGTCAAAGGTCTTCTTCATTACAGTGTTGGCGCCAACTTCTGCATAGATATCGACGTTGCGCATTACTTGCTGGCCTTCGATAGCAACGTTGAAAGAACGCGAGTTAGAGGCAGTCCAGTACATCTCAACAAAGCCCAATTCAACAGTGTAAGCACCGTTGGTAACAGGGATAGACGCACTGAAGTCACCGTAGAGCTCGGTTTTGTAAACGTCGTTGTTGCCGCCAGTAATGTTCGCTGTAGTGGAGTTCGGCTGACCGCCTGTCATATAGAGGTTAGGCGCGTAGTAGATGTTGCCGATCTGAACTGCGGGGCCATCGCTACCTACGTTAACCGCTGCAATAACGTTGGATGGGTTGGCTGGGTGCCAGCCGACAGTTTTGTCGGTTACAGTACAAGCTTTGCCGTTCTCCATACCCATGCCGCTACCAATCGGGTCTTCAGAGCGGATATGACAGCAAACAGGTACGCCACCTACTTCACCACATGCTGGGCCTTGGTTACCGCCGCCGCCACCTGCACCTTCACTGATCCACAGCTCGGAGTTACCGGAGGAGTTTCTGTTGCCATCGTAACCTTCGGTAGCGAGAACCATGTAGTAATGGTCATCACCCAGTCTCATGCCGGCGTTAGCCCAGGCTTGGAAGTGCGCGCCCACGTCGATGGAGCCTTGAACCTGACCCCAGGGCAGCGGGTTTTGGCGTACGCTGAAGAACTGCTTGAATGTGGAAGTACCAGAAATAGAAGGCTGGTTGGTACGAGTACACTGAGTCAAGTCGTAAGCCACACCGCCGATAGTAACGGTTCCTTTGCGGCCGTCACCGTTACCGCCGCCGCCAACTACACCGCCGCCACCACCGCAGTTAGCTGGGTTGTAGGAGCCGTAACTCTCAACTACGTAATACTCAACTTCTGTTGGGACGCGAGTCCATCCGTAAAGTGCCAGATATGAGTTTGAGGAGTTGCGCTGGCGGCCAGAGTTGAATGAACCGCGGTAATTAACGATTCGCGGACCGCCTGGGTTCCAGCCCAGTCCACCTACCCAGTTAAAGACGTTGCTCCATTCAGTCTTGTAATAGCCGGGTTCACCGCAGGTAATGCTTACTCGGTTGCCGTTTTCCTGCTTCCAGAATGAATAGTAGAAGCCGTTGTGAGTACCGACCGCGTTGTTGGAGTTGTTAAGTACGCCGGTACAAGCGTTCGCTGAGGAAAAACTCATCAAAGCAGCACATGCCGTCACTGCTGCAAGTGAGCTTTTAAGTTTGAAAAAACTCATAGGGAAACCCCGCCTAATGAATATTTGCTGTTTATTGAAAATAGGAGGAGCATCTTCGCTCCGGGTGAGGCATTCCGATCGAACGAGCCATCGTTATTGTTAACTTGCTCCACCCGGACCGCACTGCCGCGGCGACCGACAAATACAACCGTCGCGTCGAACATGCCTTAGAACCAATCTACGTAGATATTGAAATTTGGTATGTGCGCCATTTCTTCCTTTTGTCATATCATCAAATAAAGCAAAGATTTGGTTAAAAAATTGCCAACTTGCGCATGGTCATATTGACTCTAAAGCCGTGTTTTTACACAAAAAAATGCCCAAAGGATTAATAAAGCAGACTTACCGTCGCTTGCTTTTTTTGCACTTGGTGGCCTTGGCAGTTACAAAATCCCCCAGTTGTACAACCTCTTTTTTCATGTCGGGAAGATAAAAACTAATCACTTCGCCGGCATAGGCTTCGCCGTCAACTTCTTCCCCTTCTCTCAGATCCTCCACAAGCAAGATGCGAGCAACCGCTTGCAACACTTCTTTTCCGTTGCGTCTCACAACAAATACATCATCGTGGGAAATGCATCCCTCTTCGGCAGTCCCAGTGATAGAAACACCTCGCAGGACGATTCCATTCAATTCGTCGATACGGTCGATTTTCATTCTGAAATCAGTTGCGTTAGCGCTAACCCCGGTAGCCAACAAGCCTGCCAAAATGATGGTTCTTAAAATCATGATGATTACTCCGCGTTTGCCGCAAAATTCCAAAGGATATACCAGTGCCCTCGTTTGATCGCAATGCAACCATTCAGTGGCGAATCGGTTTGTGATCGAGTCCGCGAAATTGGATTGTTTGTGCGTAGTGCTTAGGCTAGGTTGACTAGGCCAAATAGACACCATTCATATCAGTCATGACTAAAACAAGCATGTAAGAAAGGCTCGTAAAAGGTATTTATGTCTGGAAATTCAGTTTGAGGTCATTAAATCCAAAATCGCCGGATGAATATAGATGAGCAATGCATGCGAACAGGAAAGTTAGAATGCATCGTCGATGTTTATTCAATTTTTGATAATGTGTGCGGCAGCAACGTTTGGCCGGTTTCTCCAAGAGAATATTTTGGATTTGTGTGTCTGAAGAAGTTTTCAAGGAGCGGCAAATGTCCAAAAAATTTGGATCTGGGTCATCGTATCCGTCGGAAAATGATGAAATCTCGCTGGAGTTGAAAAAGTTAAAATTTTTCAAAATTGAGTTTCCGCATGGAGGTCAGTACAACGATGGTATACTTTGGTTGCTAAATTTAAGCACTTTTATGATGAAGATTTGGTCCTTCTCCTGCGGGAATTGGGTGTTGAGCCTGTTCTTATGGATGAACAACCGCCCGCACCAAAAGAGTATTCCGATCCTATTTATGATGAGTTGGTAATTGATGGAAAACCAACATGGTTGAAAAGGGTAGGTTATTGCAAAATTCTCGACGAATGGTTTTATGTGTCGTACGGAATGGAAGGGCTGCGAATTTTGGCTAATGGTGGAAGTTATGAAGTTGAGCTATCTGATGTCATTAAAGCAAAGAAATTGGAGAGTAAAATGAATTTTCCTTTCTTCCTGAGACGAGTTGATAACTCGTAAAACAGGGTTATCAACTGCGTTATTGTGTGTCAACTTTCGTGAGATTCTTTGAATTTCACTGACTAGCGCCTCTCAAGAATCGGTTCACCTTTCCGTAACAATCCTATCCCTTCCCCCCAAATACCCCATACCCGCCTGAACCACCGCACAAGCCGTCAATCCCCCCAACGGAATTAGCCATCCGCCGGAAATATCGTGCGCAAGGCCAAATAAAAGTGGGCCGGAGGCGGCGAGGAGGTAGCCTATGGATTGGGACATTAGGGAGAGAGAGGTGGCTTGGTGATGGTCGCGGGTGCGCAGGCCTATAAGGGCTATGGCCAGAGGGAAGGAGATGCCGCTGCCGAATCCTACAACGCAAACCCAAATCATTGCTGCTTTGGGATAGGCAAGAAGGCCAAAAAATCCCGTCGCCATGGTGAGCGCGGCGAACAAGGCGAGTCCACTTTGATTTTTTCGCTTAGCGAGCAGGCGCGGCATGGCGGCGCCGGAAACCAGAGAGACAAGCTGCAAGCCAGTGATCATTAAGCCTGCAAAGGCGGGGGCGTGGCCGTTGTCCTGAATGACCTTGGGCAGCCAAGCGATGGATACATAAAAACAGAGTGATTGCAGCCCCATAAAGGTGGTGACGCACCAAGCGATAGGAGAACGCCAAATGGATGACGTTGTGGAATTCGGATTGGGTGGAGGTGTGTGGCGAGGCCGAAAAGACGCCCATGCCCAGAGTGCTGCCGCAAGTGCGGCTGGGATTGCCCAGACTGCCAGCGCGCTTTGCCATCCGCCGGGCAGCAACCGTTCCAAAGGAACTGCCAGCCCCGAGGCAATAGCAGCAGTTAAAGTGAGCACCAGCGCATAGATGGTGGTGAGTGTGTTTATTCGGTCGGGGTAATCGCGTTTGATGATGCTGGGGACGAGTACATTGCCGATAGCGATGCCCGCCGCGAGCAGTAATGTGCCGCAATAAAGCGCTATGGCAGAGCCGCTGGAACGAATAAGAAGTCCCGTAAAGAGCATCACCATAGCTACCGTCAACACTCGCTCAAGGCCAAAGCGACGACCGAAATTGGCGAGCGGGGCGAATGCGGCAAAGGCGAGCAAGGGGAGGCTGCTCAAGAGTCCCAGCGCGGTGCCGGACAATCCAGTGGCGTCTTGAATGCTGCTAATCAATGGACCAACGGTGGTGATTGCTGGTCGCAGATTTGCGGCTATCAGCAAAAAGGAGAGAAATGCAAACATTCGGATCTCGTAATAGGGTTAGCCAGAAGGAGTATTAGGCGTCTGGGGCGCGGCATTCTAAAAAAAGATTTCTTGGGTTAGGCGTTTTATTTTGTAGTCGCTCCAAAAACAGCTGAGCACAGACAGGGGCCGCATAAAGTAGCCCCGCATAGGCATCAGCTCTATCAAATGTGCTGCAGCACATTCACCAGATTGCCAAACGGATCCTGTACAAAAAACCTTCTCACACCCCAAGGTTCCTCGACCGGGCCATATTCCAGAGGGATTTGAGCTTGTTGCATACGGAGCAGTGCTTCGTCGAGGTCGTCTACTTCTATGGAGAGATCGGGTACCGGCGTGTCCGAACCACCTTGGCTGGCGAAGCTGATTTGGACGGTCATTTGATTTAATCCTGCGTAAGTGCGAATCCAACCATGGTCCATTGCGACTTCCAAGCCTAGAATGTCGCGGTAGAATTTGTCCGCTGCGGCGGGGTTGGCAGTCGGGATATTGGCAACGATACGGTTGACTTTCATCATTAAGCCTCTGTTCATCCGATAAGTGAGCAAATATGCATCAGGCCGGCATCAGGGACGCGGCCATGGGAATGTATCCCATTCAATGAAAAATCACTTTGCCCAGATGTGAAAATTTCACTGAATTCGACATCCTGGACGCCTAATCTTCTTTCCAAGCCTTGATATATATGGGTAAGAAATGGTCACCAGAGTGGTTATTGAAACTACGTCTAGCGCCGGTTTGGCTGACGGTGAATCCGTGCGCTAACGTTAAGAAGGAAAATTATCTTATTAATAAACGAAACTTGGTTTTTCCATGAGGGCAAAGCAATGAATTTCGAAGCATGGACTGTGGATCTGGCGTCATCTTCAGCGGTGCATTCAACCGGCTTCAAAGTGGTTGTGGAAGGTGATTTAAATAATCCGTCCGGAGTTCATCCGGGCAAATTTCCCGAGGGGTTGACAGCTCTGGAACAGGTTAGACTTTTGCGCTGCGGTGTTGAGGCGATAGTCAAGCTGGCGCAGGCTCAGGAAGCTAAGCAGGAGCAAAAACGATTTGCTGAGCGAGCACAAGTAGCCTCCTTGCCGAAAACTACACGCAAGGTACTTTCATTAAAGAAGCAGTCTTGAGGCTCTGTCATTTAGACGGCAGCCTCAAAATTCAGTCACTTGAAAAACTGCATTAAAAATCTGTCCTTAACGTCTCTTAAAACAGAAAATCACTCGCGCTTAAGGCGCGAGCGCTTTGACTACGAGATTTTTCAGGTCGTCTTTCAATGGAATTTGTAGGGCGGCGTTATGGGCATCGGCGGACATTTTTGCCCAGGTCTTTTTGATAATGTCGATTAATTTTTCTTCGTCGTGTTTGCTGGCGAAATCTTCCAAATAATGGCGGATAAATACCAGGCAGGCGACGTCTTCCAGAGTTTGTGTTTCCGCATCGCGTCCTAAACCGCGTTTTTGCACTATGTACTGCGTGCGTTTGATATCTTCTTCGCTGTAGCCAGCTTCGTGCATTAATTCACCTACGCGCCGCGCGTGGAACAGCCCTAATTCAGCACGCCATTTTTTGTAACCGGTGCGGCCTTCCGGATAGGCGCTGCGCGGGCTGGTCCAGCGTTCAATATGTTGGCCGCGCACGGCAATTTGCAGATGCTCGGAAGCATCTGGGCGAAACTCCAAAAGGCAGCGCGTCATGCGCTCCGAATACAAAAACTCTTTGGGAAAGGATTTGTCGCCATCCTGTTCCAGATTGGGATCTTGCAGGTTGGCGGCGTCAATAAGAGCAATGGTTTTTGCAAAAGGCGTGGGCATAGAAAATCCGTTAAATAAATGGCACCACAGCGGCGCGGGAGAGTGTAAAAAATCAGGGTTTGTCGCTGGTTAACGCCAAATTGCGCAGGGCAGTCATGTCGTTGATCAATACGTGCTTTTTATCCAGCGTGATGATTTTTTGTTTGTGGAGACGGCTCAAAACCCGGCTGACGGTTTCGATGGTCAGGCCGAGATAATTGCCAATATCTGAGCGGGACATTGGCAAATAAAATTCTTCCGCCGACAGGCCACGGCTGTGATTGCGTGCGGAAATGCTCAGCAATAAAGAGGCAATGCGCTGATCCGCATTATTTTTGCTGAGCAGGGTGATGAGCTGTTGGTCGTTGGTGATTTCTTTGCTCATCAATTGGAAAAAACGGCGCTGCAAATTCGGCAATTGCGCACTTAATTCTTCCAGGCGGCCAAAGGGAATTTCGCAGACGGCGGAGGTTTCCAGGGCAATAGCGGAGTTGGAGTGGGTATTGGTTGCCAGTCCATCCATGCCAATGATTTCGCCCGGCAAATAAAATCCGGTGATTTGCTCCTGGCCGTCCTGGGTATTGCTGACGGTTTTGATGGCACCGGAGCGGACGGCGTAGACGGAACGGAATTTATCGCCAGCGTGGTAGACGTGATCGCCCCTTTGAATCGGCCGGCCGCGCTGGATGATTTCATCGAGTTTGTTAATGTCGGTCAGTTCAAGGCTGATCGGCAGGCACAGCATATTCAGGCGGCAGCTGGAGCAATTGATCTGCGGCATGGAGTGGCATTGGGAGGTAGGAATAACCATGCGGAAACAGCCTGATTAGAAATGCTTGCTCAATTTTGGGGCGGGTAAACCATCGAAAGGATAGTGGATGCCAGAATGGCTTGTCAAAAAAGCGGGCAAAACCACGGTTAGCGACAGGTTGCTACGGGCAAGCCATTGGTCTGTACGCGGGCATGATAAGCCAGTGCGGTAGCAAAATTGACGGTGCGCATAGCGCCGAAGCGAGACGCTGCACCAGGGCCGAGCCTTACGCAGTCTGTAGGGCGGCTGCGTAGGGGGCTGTTAAAGCGCATGATGGTGTTGTCTTCATGGAGGAAGTAGCCAAATTGCATTAACAGAGCGGTAAGTCCTTCTCCGGCTATGCGGGCCAATGGATCTTTGATGCTGCGGTGAAACGCCAGGGTGGCCGGTTCGACAAATGACAACAATTCCATCAGTTGCATGCTGAAGGCATCGCGCTCACTGCCAAAATCCAATTGCAAACTGACGTAGGCGATTTTGAATTCCAGCAGGGTTTGTTTTACTTGCCGCAATTGCTGGATATCAAAATCCACCGGGACGCGAATTTCGATATGGTTGAACCCCAATCCCTTCAGCAGGGCGATGTTTTGCCGCGTGATATCGGCGATGGCTAAGGTCGCCGTGTGTTCGACGTGGTTGCCGGAAATGAGTTTGAGGTTTTGGCCGATGGCGTGAGTCAGTTCTGTGAGGCTCGGCGCATCCATCAGGCAAAAGGGTTCGTTGATCAAAATGCGGCTGATTGGGCGACGGTTTAAGTAGTGATTCCAGGCGCGCAGTTCGCGCACCAGATTTTGGTAGCGAAATCGCTCTTGCATTTGTTCTTCGCCCCAAGTGCGCATGGCGGCGCAGTCGATCTCCAACGCGAGCGGCGCAATATTGTTGCGCAACTGACAATGGAGCAGCTCCAGCACGACTTCTTGGGGAAGGTGCGGCTCTTCGTGGACGGCGTTTAACATGTTGGGATCATCTGATTTCATAACCAGAAGTTTAGGACGACCCCCCAAGTTTGTCTTGACGCAGGTCAACTGGAGCGGATGAGATGTATTGCCTAGCCGATCAAAGCCGCGCATTGAAAAATGCGCGGCTTTGATCGGCTATTTTTTAAGCGTTTTGCTGGGCCAGTTGGGCGAAAAACTCGGTAACCATCTGACTGGCCGGACCGTAGTGGTGTTCGGCAAACAGCGAGCGGCCCGCGGAAGGTTCCAGGTTGAGTTCGACGGTATGAGCGCCGTAGCTGCGGGCGATTTGCACGAAGCCCGCAGCTGGGTAAACCTGGCCGGATGTGCCGATGGAGACAAATAAATCGCACTCAGCCAGTGCTTCTTCGATTTCATTCATATACAGCGGCATTTCACCAAACCACACAATATGCGGACGCAGTGCGCCTATACGGTTGCAGCAGGGACAGGGTGCGTCGACCGTAATATCGTCACGTCAGGGAATGACTTTACCGGTGGAACTGCAGCGCGCTTTTAATAATTCGCCGTGCATGTGAAATAAATTGCGGCTGCCGGCGCGCTCGTGCAGGTCATCGACGTTTTGCGTGACTAAGGTGAATTTGCCTTTAAAGGACTGTTCGAATTCCGCCAGGGCAAGATGTGCGGGATTGGGTTTTGCCTCTGTCACCAATTGCTGGCGCCGGGCGTTGTAAAACCGCTGTACAAGTTCCGGGTTGCGCACAAAGGCTTCGGGCGTGCACACATCTTCCACGCGGTGGTTTTCCCACAGGCCGTTGCTGTCGCGAAAGGTTTTGATGCCGGATTCGGCGGAAACGCCAGCACCTGTAAGGACGACAATGGATTTAAATGAAGCCATGTGGAATCCGCTGTTTATAAATAACGCATCAACAGAGCGTAACCGCCGTCTTCTGTTAGGGGGAAGTCCGGCGCGGGAATGCGGACGACGTGACCGGAACCGGGAGCGGCCTCCAGACTTTCACCCTTGGTACTTTCCAGTGCGCCGAGGCGGAATACGTGATTGCCTTTGGGCGTGATCAATTCCAGCTGGTCGTTTAGTTCGAAGCGGTTTTTCACATCCAGAGTCAGCCAGCCGTTGGCGGCGTCGTAGGCGATGGCTTCGGCCACAAACTGTTGGTTGCTGTTGTCGGAAACGCCTTTTTCATAGTTCTGATATTCGCTCGGCACATGGCGGCGGTAGAAGCCTTCGGTGTAGCCGCGGTTGGCGAGGTGGTCGAGCTCGCGCATCAGGTTCATATCAAAAGGCTGGCCGGCTTTGGCGGCGTCTATAGCGCGGCGGTAAACCTGCGCGGTGCGCGCCACGTAGTAGTGGGATTTGGTGCGGCCTTCGATCTTAAGCGAGTGGATGCCCATATTCACCAGCCGCTCCACATGCTGCACCGCGCGCAGGTCTTTGGAGTTCATGATGTAGGTGCCGTGCTCGTCTTCGTAGGCGGGCATATATTCGCCTGGACGGCTTTTTTCCTGCAGCAGCACCGGCTGGATTTCGTCGTTGATTTCCGGGTTCCAGGTTTTCGGCTGCGCCGATTCCACCGCAATCAAGTCGCCGGTTTCCGTTTCTTTCGCCGGGTGGGCGTTGTATTCCCAGCGGCAGGAGTTGGTGCAGGCGCCTTGGTTGGAGTCCCGGTGGGTCATATAACCGGACAGCAAGCAGCGGCCAGAATAGGCGATACAGAGTGCGCCGTGTACGAAAACTTCCAGTTCGGTATCCGGGCATTCGTTGCGGATTTCTTCGATTTCCTCGATGGACAACTCGCGCGACAGAATCACCCGCTCGATGCCTTGTTTGGCCCAGAACTTCACCGTTGCGTAGTTGACGGCGTTGGCTTGTACCGAGAGGTGCACCGGCTGATCCGGCCAGGTTTCCCGCACCATCATGATCAGACCTGGGTCGGCCATGATCAGCGCGTCCGGTTTCATCGCAATGACGGGTTCCAGGTCGCGGATATAGGTGCGCACCTTGTCGTTGTGGGGCGACAGGTTGCTCGCCAGATAAAACTTTTTGCCCTGGCTGTGAGCTTCCTCTACCGCCAGGGCGAGATTTTCCAGTTTGTTGAATTCGTTGTTGCGCACGCGCAGGCTGTAACGCGGTTGGCCGGCGTAAACCGCATCGGCGCCATAGGCGAAGGCGTAGCGCATGCTTTTAAGGGTGCCGGCGGGAGAGAGTAGTTCTGACATAACACAAAAACCGCATTTGACGGGCTAAGGCCCAAAAATGCGGGCATTTTAGCGAACTGACCGCGGTGCGGCTAATCCTTAAATCCGGTTACGGCCCAAATCCCGAATCAAAAACCGCGCGGGGTGCAGTGAGAGGATCTGCTCGCGCGGCAGAGGCAGCGGCTGGGCGGTGATCAGGCAGGCGAGCAGTTCGGCGCACAAGGGCGTATAGGCCAGCCCACGGGAGCCGTGGCCGACGTTGATAAATAGGCCGGGGTAATAGCCGCCGGGTTGATCGACATTGGCTTTGGCATTCTGGCGCAAGCGGGCAAAACGCTCGGCCATGGTATCGGCGTCTGCGAGTGGGCCTGTGATTGGCAGATAATCGGGTGTGGTACAGCGGAAGCTGACGCGCGCCTGATGCAGATCTTCGACGACCAGCCCGTTTAGAGCCGGAGAGAGTTCGGCGACATTGTGCAGATTGCCTTCGTGCTCCTGCCAGGAGGGTTCGGTCTCCTCCGTGCGCAATACAAAGGAGGCTCCCATGCAGTGCTGGCCGTCGACGGCTGGCGCTATATAACCCTCGCCGCAGAGCACGGTTTTAAGCGTTGCCGAAGTTTGTGTGGCTGGAGCCAGGCTGACCTGGCCGCGAATTTTCTTTAAAGGCAAATGCATGGATTGGGCAAATTGGCTGCTGCTGTAGGCGCAGGCAATAACCGCTGCCTCGCAAGCCGAAATAACCTCGTCAGTATCGCCAAGTAGCTCCCATCCATTGGTGCTTTGGCGAATTTCCTGGACTCGGGTACCGGTCAGCAGGCGAATATTCGGATGATTGGCGAGTGCCCGGCAGAGTTGCGGCGGGCTCAACCATCCGGCCTGGGGAAAATAGAGTGCGCCATTGGGAAGTGGAACTCCGGCAATTTCGGCAGCTTCCGTCGGTTCCAGCCAGCGGGCGATTTCCGGAGATTGCAGCATAAGCTCGGCAATTTGCCTTAATTGGGTTTCGTGCTCGGGATTTTCCGGCAATTGCAAAACGCCGCAGCTGTCGCCAACCGATTGGAAAAATCCCTCCTGGTGATAAAAGCGGCAGGCGTAGAGATAAGCGGTGAGATTAAAGTCGGACAAGCGACCGGTGGTGTGGGAAAGGCGGCTGTACAAAACCCCCATCGGATTGCCGGAGGCGCCCGCACCGGGTTCGGCTTGCTCGATCAAAGTAACCTGCACACCTTTTTGCGCCAGCGCCCAGGCTGTGTGACAACCGGCCATGCCTGCGCCGATCACCGCCACATGTTTTGGTGGAGTTCCTTTTGTTTCCACCAAATGCCAGCTGAAATCGTGTTTTCCTTCGACAGGTTTTGCTGCTTGGGTATCGGCAATCATGCCGTGCAGCATTTCCCGTTTGGTGCCGTAACCTGGAACTTTATTGACTTGAAATCCTTCCGCCAATAATCCGCGCCGCACTATGCCCGCCGCCGTAAAAGTCGCGAAGGTAGCACCGGGACGACTTAAGCGCGCCAATAATTGAAAAAGCTCGGGCGTCCATAAATCCGGATTTTTCGCTGGCGCAAAGCCATCCAAAAACCAGGCATCCACCAAACCTTTGCCGCTATAAGGACCAAATCCGCATTCCTGCACAGCCACATTCGGGCCGGGCTGAACAATGGGCAGCAATTGCGAAAAACCTGCAAGGGCGTCGTCGTAAATCAGCGTTAATTGCACTGAACCAAAATTCAGACGGTGAAATCCTGCTGCATCGACGGGCGGATATTGGCGCAGAAGGGCAGATGCTAAATCATTTAATTCCGGCCACAACGAAAGCGCGCGGGCGAGGTCGTCGCGCGAGAGGGGGAATTTTTCCACGCTGATAAAATGCAGCGTCGCATTTGCGGGTGCGTGATCACGCCAGGCTTGCCATGCAGCAAGAAAATTCAAACCAGTGCCAAAGCCGGTTTCCGCAATGGTAAATACGGCGCCCGGTGGCAAATCTTTCCAGCGTTCCGGCAAATCGTTGTGTTTTAAAAAAACAAAGCGGGTTTCGTCGATGCCACTATTTTTTGAAAAATACACATCGTCGAATTGATTGGAGATCGGCTGGCCATTTTCGTCCCAAGTAATGCGGGCGGTTTTGGGATCGAGTGTCATATCAAGCCAAATTCACGCAAAATCTGATCGCACCATTGCGCAATGCGATCGGCTGTCAGGTCGAATTGATTTTCTTCGTCCAATGCCAGGCCGACAAAGTATTGGCTGTCGTCGGTTAAGGCTTTGGAGCTTTCGAATTCGTAGCCTTCATTGGGCCAGTAACCACAAATTGTCGCGCCGCGTTCGACGAGTTTATCGTGCAGATAACCGAGGGCATCGAGAAACCATTCGGGATAACCCACTTGATCGCCCAGGCCGTAAAGCGCGACTTTTTTGCCGGTGAGATCCAGATCATCCAGCTCTGCCCAAACATCTTCCCAGTCTTCCTGTAATTCACCGTAATCCCAGGTGGGAATACCGAAAATCAAATAGTCGTACAGCTGCGCGGTAATCACCGGTACGTCGGCGATATTGCACAGATCTACGCGCTCGCTGCCGATACGGTCGCGAATTTTTTCGCCCGCCATTTCCGTGTAGCAGGTTGAGCTGCCATAAAACAGGCCGATCAGGGCGCGTTCGCTCATAGCAGAGTGCTCCATTCATTGGCCCAGTCGGATGCATCCGAGGCGGGATCGTTGGTAAAGATGGAATCTATGACCAACGGCTCGCCGATGCGCACAGCGCCTAAATCGGCCACGGCTTCATCCAGAGTTTTGCCCGCCTGGGCAAAATTGGGGAAGGAGCTGTCGCCCAGGTTGATGACGCCGTAGCGGCGGCCGGCCAGGGCGGGGTAGTCATTTTTCAGATGCTCGTAGAAAGGAACTATGTTCATCGGCAAATCGCCCATGCCGGTGTTGGAGGTGCAGATCAGTAATACCTCCTGCGCATCCTGCAGATCACCTTTTTGAAAACGCGCATTGATCCGCACTTGGTGACCATGAGCGGTAAGGGTGTCGGCGACGGCTTCCGCGACTTCCAGGGCAGTGCCCGACACGGAACCCACAATAATCTGTACAGCAGCCATAAGCATTTGCAGAGCTATCAAAAAGGGGCGTTATGGTAGAGCGCGGAAGCATATTGTTCAAACCGGGCTATTTCCCCCTCTAAACGCTCTTATAACCAAAAAGTTAGTGAGACGCGGATCTCAGATCTGACTGGAACAGCTATACCGGGGAAAAAGTGCTGATTAATATTTGGTCAATTCGTAGTGGTCAAAGGAAAACTTTGTGCGAATCCTCTTAGCGCTTTGTCTGGCTGTTGGGCTCTCCATGCAAGCCCAAGCCTCCGTCTCTGTAAGCGATCTTCCCCATATCGCCGGCACTCCCTTGGCCGAAGATAATTCCTGGCAAATTCTGGATATCGCACAAACCGAAGACACCATTCACTGGGTCTGGCTGCAGCGCAACTCTACCTCCGCATTTATTGTTTACCCATCCAGAAGTGAAATTTTATTGCCGGATAATTCCACTGCGCCGGCTAACGCCGACCAATTAACTCTGCGTTTTTCTGGTTCTGAAGAGGAATATGCTTTTACACGCTTTGGCGATGCATCGATTACGCTGGTTGGTTCGGACGTGGAGGTGCGTTACGACATCCAGCAAAGTGCAGAAGAAGGTGCATATGCTGGCGATATGTATTTACAAGCCGAGGAAGTACATTTTTACGGCGATTTGATTCTGGATGGCAATCTGGATGTGGTCGCGCATAATGTGTTGGGAATATACGGTAATCTGGACCTGACTGATCACTATTTTTCCGCCATCGCCTCAGCCAATTTGATTTTGGGCGCAGTGAAATCCGCCGAAGGCGTATTGAATGCCTGCCAACCGAATTCCCAATACAGTTCTATCAATATAGGCGTTAGTCTCGGACAAAAAACCTGTGTTGGCGATTTTGTTGTTCCTCAGAAAAATTCTGTGCAAACCCAAGCAACGGAAAAATCCGCAAAATCCAGCGGTGGTAGCGCGGGGTGGTGGTTTTTTGCGCTGCTTTCATTAATTGCTGGGGTGCGTTTCCGCAGTTCCATCCAATAACGTAGGTCGGCCTTTTAAATCCGGGAATTTCAACATCGGTTCTTAAATTCCTCATCCCAGAGATCACCAAATCCATTTTTGGTCATATATCCACAGATCTTGTTAAATAATTTGTGGATCCAGAACTCAATATCATCTACACCATCTACTTCTTTATTGCTCAGGTGAAATTCCGCCGCTAGATCGGTCATATGCATTGCAACCGCCTCGCGCGCCGGATGTGCGGTGTTGTTCATTCAGATTTGACGTTACACTTGACCACATTGACTAACAATCGGTGAAAGAAATTTTTTAAAAACAACCATGACTCAAATTGAAGGAATAAGCGAAGATGGTGTATTGAACGGTTCCACCTGGCACGTCTATATCATCCTCACCGATAAAAACCATCTATACACCGGCATAGCAACTGATATCGACCGACGCTTTCAGGAGCATATGGATATGGCCGATGGCAGGGTGAATGCGCGAGGGGCCAAGTTTTTTCGGTCGCAGCGGCCGTTGGAGGTGGTCTATCGCGCTTCCTTTCCTGACCGCAGTGCCGCGTTGCGCCATGAGCGATTGATCAAATCTCTTTCTGCTGACCAGAAACGGCGGTTGATTATGGGGAGGCTATGAATGATCAGTTGTATTTCAAGGATGTGGCTCCGACGAGGCTGAGAGGCTGATTCGACCGAAGATGACGGGAGCGAAAACGTAGCGGGGTTAAGGGGTTCCTCCCTTCACTGAATCTTATGGCTACGCAGTGCAATAGTTGATGTTTAACGAGGCCTTCTTTGGGGCTTTTCAGCTGCTGTCAAATTGAAGACAATAGTGCGTTTGTGATAGAGGTTGGTGTTTATGCCTATATCCCGAAGCAATCTGGGAGTTAAATAGTTTCAATGAAAAAGGAGAATGGAGCTCATGGTGGTTGAAAAAACATTATCAGATTTTAAAGGCAATATTGACCAATATTTCAAGGATCAATTTGAGGAAATTGGTGAGGGTTCTTCGAATGGAAGAAGGCTATTTATTGCAAAGAACGCCAAGCGTCAGTTTAATGAGTTGCTGAAAAGAAAAGATAAAAGTTTTTCGGAGCGTTATTTTTATAATCAAATCCTTTCCATAAAAAATGTCGGCTATTTAAATAGCCAGTTTAGCGTGATATCTCCTATCACAAGGCGGCTAAGGTTGGAAGGTGGGGAGATTATCTATGCTGTTTGGCATGGTAGTTCCTATGTTACCCAAATCAACGTAACTCCCAATAATTCGGATAAGATCAACCCTGGAGTGTATGCAGTAAGAAAGCAAACTGGAAAGGGTAAGGAAGTTTGGGAAGCGGATACCAATTCTGAGTTAAATCATATCCAGACCAAAAATTTGGCGATAAATGGTTATGCGAACGGTATTCAAAATGCAGCTAACTTTATGCCTGATCTTATTAAGTATGGATTTGGCGAAATAGCTATCCGAGATGTTTATTCGCTTTTTTATAATCCTTGCTCAGGCAATCTTTCCGGTGAATGGCGGTCCTTTCGAGATAATAATGGTTTTAGTACCCAGACCGCTAAAAAGCTTGCAGATATCTTGGCTTTAACTGCAGAAAAGGAAAAAGAACTGAATTTAACAGTACACGAAGATGGACATATTCTCCTGAAGTCCGCTTTGCGTATTGTGGCCAAAGAGGGTAAATCCTTGGAGAATTTTACGGTCTTTTACGCCAATCCAACGGTAAATCTCCAGTTGATCGACAGATGGCGTAGTAAAACAGGCATGAAGCTGGCATCCAAAGCGCCGTTGATCAATATAATGAGTGCGCGTCAATATCTAACGAGTCTCAATTTCTTTAGTGATGCCATCGTCACCAGAAGGGCCGATCCCGCTAATGTAGGCATCCCAGTTTACAACGCTATACAGACGGCCATCACTACGGCGGGAATTGCTACGGCATCAGCTACCTTCTTGGGCATCTCTGCAGCAGCAGTTGGGGCAGCGCCATTTTTGCTGGGGCAAAGTCGTACATTGAGTCAGAAGGTGATAGATTCCTCTGGTAAGTCTGTCCAGGAAGGTGTGCGTCATTACGCGGGTAAAGCTAAAAAACTAGTTTGGGACCCGATTCATAAAATGATGGTTGCGGAATAAGTCAAATGGCGCTGATCGATTTATGTCTACCGTTACGGGGGCCAAGCTTAGCCCAACAGTCGGAGTTAAAGATTAACTTATCGGGGACTTTGATTTCCGTAAAACTACCAGATAGTGATGACGGCGTCATTAGAAATGGACCAAAGTGCCAAACCGATAATTTATATGATTTGCCTTTTGGTCGTTGGAGAAACGACGATCCCTATGAAACGGAAGGTTTTGGTCTTTTCAATTGTGAGTGGCAATTTCATAGGTTGTTTTTAAGTGATAGTGCTGCGGATGTTGGGTTTGGTTTGAGTGTCTTTCACCTGCCGGAGTTTCAGAGTCTGTTTCGTCCTAGAAGATTGGAATGTGCGATTGAAAGGTTGATATATACAACGCCATTTCTTTCAACACAGAAATCTGGCGAAAGTAGATTAAATTGGCAAGTCATTGATGGGCCTAATCAATGGATTCGGTATGAATATATCGGTTGTAGAAGAAGATATGAGGCGACGGAGCATGTCGGGGTTTTGTGGCACCTTCCGTTGACGGACAAACACTTATTAAGCGTGCGTTTCCGTTTCATCTATCGCTCAAAGAATCAGCTTGTTCGGAAAAAATGTGCCGAGCTCATGAGCATGATTATGGAGTCGTTTCGTGTCGAGCTTTCCAACGATGCACTTCAGCAAAAAAGGGTAGCGCAAGAAGCCTACCCTTATGAGAAAATTTCTACTTCTTTACCTCCGTACACTTTCGAAACACCTGAAATTTTGATTAGGCATGATCTGATTGGAAAAGTGAGCGAGCAAATCAACCACGATTCATCATATCCAGATCATTTATTTGAAAAGTTGGTAGAAGAAGCGGACATGAAGCAACGAGCTTATGCCGATGAAGTTCGCGATAGAATTCTTAAGTCCCACCTCCGCTTCGGAGAGTTGGAGCAGCAGGATTATGAGAACCATCTGGCCAATCAAAGAAAAAGTGCCGAGGTAGGATAGTGGTAATGGGCTTGAGTAGCCGATTTTGAACGCGCCTAAGTTACAATGGCCGCTTTTCATACTGTCCAGGGGATTTTCCATGACATCCTTGAAAGACCAATTGCTCAAAGCGGGTTTGATCGACCCAAAGAAGGCCAAACAGGCGGAGAAAGAGAAGCGCAAGCAGGATAAGCAGGCGCGTCGCACTGGGCAGTCGGAGCAGGACGAAATAAAGGCTGCAGCCCAGGCGGCGCGGGCGGCCAAGGCGGAGAGGGATCGGGAGTTGAATCGCCAGCGCGATCTGGAAGCGGAGCAGAAGGCGATTCAGGCGCAGATCCGCCAGCTGGTTGAGAATCACCGGCAGCAGCGCGGTTCGGGTGATGTCGAGTACAACTTTACCGACGGCAACAAAATCAAAAAGATTCGGGTTTCCAACGCGGTGCACCGCCAGATCGTCAATGGTGTTTTGGCAATTGTGCGTTTAGGCGAGGGTTACGAGCTGGTGCCGCGGATTGTGGCGAATAAAATTGCGCAGCGCGACGCATCCTGTGTGGTGGTGTCCAACGCACAGGCGGCCAATACGCAAATGACTGACGAAGAAGATCCTTACAAGGATTATGTGATCCCGGATGACTTGATGTGGTAAGGGATGAGTTGGTGTGGCTGGTTAGAAGCCATTTCAAAAATCAGCTGAACGTAGACATTTTGAGATAGCTTCTATTTTGAGATAGCTTCTAGAGAACGTGCAGCCACACCGCAAAATAATGGCTTACACTGCCTGCTAATACGAACAAATGCCAGATGGCATGAAAATACGACTTGCGATGGTCAAACACATAAAACACAACACCAGCGGTATAAAAAATCCCACCCGCCAGCAACCACAAAAATCCCTGGTGCGATAAAGCGTGAACCAAGGGTTTTATCGCCACCAAACATAGCCAGCCCATCACTATATAAAGCGTAACGGACAGTACTTCGCGCCGTGGTTTTAATGTCGCATCCAGCACAATCCCGATAACCGCCAAACTCCAGATAATGCCAAATAAAGTCCAGCCCCACGGGCCTTCCAGGCTTACTAATAAAAACGGGGTATAAGTGCCGGCGATTAATAAATAGATAGCCGCATGATCGAATTTTTGGAAGATTTCTTTCGCCCGACCGCGGAAACTGTGGTACAGGGTAGACAGCAAATACAGCGTAAACAAAGTTGCGCCATAAACACTGAAACTGATGATCTTCATTAAATGGCCTTGGTGGGCCGCCTGGTTGATCAGAACGATCAGGCCTGCCAAGGCCAATGCCGCACCCATCAGGTGGGTAATGCTGTTGAGTCTTTCGCCTTTATACATCGTTTACGTCACTTCTCTTTCATCTATCTTTTATATGGATGCATCGACCGAGAGATAAGTTTCTCTTCGCAAATAACTATTCTGTTAATGTCGACGTCATCGCAAAAATCGCCGTCGCTGCAATTTAGCGATCATAAGTTGCGGTAATTTTACCGCTGGCCAGTACATGGCCTTTCAATGCGTTCAGTAGCTCTTCCCGACTTGCACCGAACGGAATATTTAACTTTTTATCCACGGCAAATACTTGAAAATGGTAATGGTGCGCTGGGTCATCAGGTGGTGGTTTGGGGCCAAAGTAGCCGATATTTCCACGATCATTTTCCCCTTGTAGCGCATCTTTGGGTCTGGGAACTTGCGGTGCTGGAGGTACCGCTTTTTCAATTTGGGTGACGTTGCCCGGAATGTTGTAAATCAGCCAATGCACAAAGGGTGGATTTTCACTTGCATCTGGATCTTCCATCACTATTGCATAACTTTTAGTTCCTTTTGGCCCTGTTTGCCATTGCAATGGTGGAGAAATATTTTCGCCGTCCGCGGCAAAAATATCGGGCAATGGGGCGCCGTCGGAAAATGCAGGCGAAGTCACTGAAAGTGTTTGCGGCGCTGATAACACATCAATGGCCAGCACTGGTGTTTTTTGTTCCGGCGGAACACCCAGACGCTGAATCACTTTTATCTGGGTGCCAGCAGAGTTTGTCGGCTCGCCAACCGGCCAACCCTGTCTACCATTTTGAGTATAGGCAATTCGATAAATCACGCCGTTCGTATCGTCGGAGACGAGTAACGCTCCGTCCTTGGTCTGTGCCAAGCCGGCCAATCGGCCTTGGTGTACCCATTTGTCGTCCAGATGCATTAAAAACCCTTGCGCAAATACTTCGAATGACGCGGGTTTGCCGCCGCTGAAACGAATGCGGGTAATTTCGTAGCCGGAAGGTGGTTTGCGATTCCAGGAGCCGCGCATGGCAACAAAGGCATCGCCTTGATATTCCTCCGGAAATTGTTTGCCGGTGTAAAACAGCATCTGCATAGGAGCGGCGTGGGGAGTGTAATAACCGACAGGTTCTTCACTGCGCGCCGCCCACTCTTTCATAGTGATATTGCCGGGCGGCTCATCCTGCGGATTAAAGTGGCTTGCGCCATATACATAAGGCCAGCCGTATTGTTTGCCTTTAACGATATGGTTCAGTTCTTCGTATTGCTCGTTATCGCCGAGCCAATCAATACCGTGATCCATGCCGTAAAGCTCGCCAGTTTGCGGTTTGAATGCAAAACCTATGGTATTGCGCAAACCGGAAGCAAAAATCGTGCGGCTGCTTCCGTCCGGTTTCATTTGCAAAATAGTGGCGCTCTCCGGATTGCTTTCTGCGCAGGCATTACAGGTGGAGCCTACGGAGACGTACAACATCCCGTCCGGGCCTACGGCGAGAGTACGGTTGGGGTGCTGGCCGGCGTCCGGAAGGTCATCCACCAGTTGTTCCAAGGGTGCGAGGGTGCCGTCTGTCTGAATGGTGGTGCGATATACGCTGTTGACGGTGACCAAATACATGGTTTTACCGTCGATAGTGATGCCGTGCATGTCCGGTCTGCGCGCTACGACCTTTTGCACATCTGCCACACCATCGCCGTTTTGATCCTGCAGCATAAGCACGTCTCCAACGCTGCGTCTGGTGACGTATACAGTTCCACCTTCGGCAACGGCCATCATGCGCGGATTGACCAAATCCTTGGCGAATACGTTCATTTCAAACCCCCAGTGGAGAGCGATTCCAAGCAATCCTTTTTCAACCGGAAGTTGCCGTGGTTCCAAAACATGCCCAACCACTGTTACATCTGCTGCTTTGGGGTCTTTTAATTGTTGTGATACGGGTGGCACTGGACTATCGGCGTAGCTATGTGAGTAAAAGAACGGGGAGTAAAAAAACGGGGAGCAAAAAAGTGGCAGAGCACTAATAAGTCCAGCCTTGCGTAAAATTGCATTAATCGCGGAGATGTATCGGCACATTTTCTTTACCTTGGGGTTAGGCTAAAGAGGGGCAAGTGAAAGGCCGTGTAACCAAAACGCAAATGATGCATCTCCAAATGCATATCACGACCACGTATGCCGCATAGCAAGGCATGTGCCTATGTAGAACGTGTTTAATTTTTCAAGGGTTTTTTATTTCCAATAATAAGAACCTGTAAGTTTTACATAGGTCGCATGCAAATATTCCTGTCGATGGTTCATTATCACCGCAAAAGAAGCCTTCGCTCCACACCCAAGGATTAGCCGAGCGCAAACATGTGCGCGACGCTTATAAGAAAGTAGCGCTCGTTCGCATTCCTATAGACTGTTTTTAGCTGTGGTACAGCGCTTGCAATCGCCAGAAAACCAGGAAAAAGGAAAGCGGCGAAATGGCAGTCATAAGACGAAAGTTTGCGGTTGGCGCGGAGGTAATGCCTGCTGGAGTGCATTTTCGAGTTTGGGCGCCCGATGCGCATAACATGCAGGTGATATTGGAAAACGGCGGGCAAAAGTCATTTGATTTAAATGAAGAATCCGGAGGTTATTGGTCCGGATTGATTGCTGAGGCCAAAGCGGGGGACCGCTATAGATTTCGCATCAACGAAAAAGAAACGCTTTATCCAGATCCGGCTTCCCGCTTTCAACCAGAAGGACCCCACGGGCCATCGCAAATTATTGATCCATCAAAGTTCGCTTGGACAGACGATGCCTGGCAGGGCATTTCGCCTAACAACCGCGTGATTTACGAAATGCATATAGGGACCTTCACACCCGAGGGAACCTACCGCGCTGCGCAGCGAGAGCTGGAGGAATTGGCGCAATTGGGTATCACCGTTATCGAAATCATGCCTCTGGCAGAATTTGATGGAAAATTCGGCTGGGGTTATGACGGCGTTGATTTTTTTGCGCCTTTTCATCACTACGGCACGCCGGATGATCTGCGAGCGTTTATCAATGAAGCGCATCGACTGGGCTTGGGTGTGATTCAGGATGTGGTCTACAACCACTGCGGCGCCAGCGGTTGTTATTTCGCCCAGTTTTCCAAGCATTATTTTTCTGCGACTTACAAAGGGGAGTGGGGTGACGTATTTAATTACGATGGCCCGCAATCCGAAGCAGTAAGAGAATTCGTTTGTGCCTGCGCGGCTTACTGGATAGAGGAATTTCATTTTGACGGCTTTCGTCTGGATGCGACTCAGCAGATTTTTGACTCGTCGGCGCGCCATATCATCAAGGATATCGTCGTTGAAGCGCGCAAACAGGCTGGCGACCGGCAGCTTTATATAGTTGCGGAAAATGAACCACAGCACAGCGATATGGTACGCAACCCGGAGGATGGCGGTTACGGCTTGGATGGCATATGGAATGATGATTTTCATCATTCGGCGTTGGTCGCATTAAAAACTTATAAAGAAGCCTATTTTTCTGATTATCTCGGGCGACCCCAGGAGTTTATTTCCGCGGTGAAATACGGATTTTTATATCAAGGTCAATGGTATCACTGGCAGAGCCAAAGGCGGGGCACACCGACTTTTTCAGTACCTCAAACGTCATTTATCCATTTTCTGCAGAATCATGATCAGGTCGCCAATACGGGCAGTGGCAAGCGCGTGGATGCTATGTCTCATCCAGGCTTATATCGAGCCTTTACCGGATTGTTATTGCTGGGACCGGCTACGCCGCTGTTGTTTCAAGGGCAGGAGTTCGGTGCATCTGCTCCGTTTTGTTATTTTGCGGATCACAACGCTGATTTAGCAGAAAAAGTCATGCAGGGGCGGACGGAATTTCTGCATCAGTTCCCGTCCTTGGCTCATAGCGAAACGCAGAATTATTTATTGCGACCCGATGATCCGACTACTTTTACCCGCTGCAAATTGAATTTTCAGGAGCGTGAAACACACGCGCCTATTTATCAGTTGCATAAGGATCTGCTCACCCTGCGCAAGCTGGATCCCATATTTTCACAAGCGGAGCTGGTTGGCGTGGATGGTGCGGTATTGTCTGAATCGGCTTTTTTGTTGCGTTTCTTTTCCCGCAGTGGAAGGGATGATCGGATTTTACTTGTGAATATGGGAAGGGATTTACCTTTGTCGCCGCTGCCTGAACCACTGCTGGCGCCACACGATGATTGCGATTGGGACATACTGTGGTCGAGCGAACATCCTGCCTATGGTGGTCACGGTATGGTGGCGTGGCGTATGGATGGCAAGTGTATGTTGTCGGGTTCATCGGCAGTGGTCTTGCATCCCAAAACCATAAAAACCAAAACCGCGTTTTATCGCAATCATCAATTTCCGTCCGAAGCGGTTTAATGGAGAAAACTCTATGTCCCAAATGATTGTGCGGAGAGTTAATTGGCGGGACGAGTCTCCAGAAGATGAACTTGCGTTATCCGAGGAATGGTTGGTAGCCAATGGGCTTGGTGGATATTCTTCGGGCACACTTTCCGGAATTGCCACGCGCCGTTATCACGGTTTGTTAGTTGCCGCTTTACCAACACCGCTCGGCCGCACCGTGATGCTGAACCATGTGCTGGAAACTTTGATATTCAGCAACGGTAATAAAATTAATCTCACCGAACAGGAAATCCACAATACGCGAATGGAATTTGCCGCGTTGCGCCGGTTGAAGTCATTTCACCTGGAAATGGGTCTGCCCGTATGGCGATATGAAATTGAAGGTCTGTTGTTGGAGAAAAGGCTTTATTTGCCGTATCAGCAAAATACGGTTCATATTTGCTACAAAGTTCTCGAGTGCACCGAACCTGTGAGATTGGAATTGCGGCCTGCAGTCAACTTCCGCCCACAGGAGGCGGCAGTGGAAAGCATGTTCGTCGATCCCAGTGAATATGTATTCAGTGTTCACGACGATTATTTCCGTTTGGAAGGCGAAAAATTTCCGCCGCTGCATCTGAAAATGCAGGGTGGCAATTTTACTTTTACCATTGATCGCCGCCGTCGCAATGATATTTTCTTCCGCCTTGAAGCAGCACGCGGCTATACCTCTGTTGGTGAATTTTGGAGTCCCGGATATTTTGCGGTTACCTTGGAAAAAGGTGTTGAGGTTACTTTTACCTGCTCTACGGAATCGCCGGAAACGTTGCGACTGTTATCGCCGGAAGAGGTGTTTGATCTGGAAGTAAAACGCCGCTTTCATTTGCTTGATATGGCATCGATTCCAGCAGACGCTGGATTGCCGGCGGAATTGGTATTGGCGGCGGATCAATTTATTGTTACGCCAGCGGGTCGTGCGGAAGAGGCGGCGCGGGCGCGCGCCAGTGGTGAAGAAGTGAAAACGGTTATTGCGGGTTATCACTGGTTTACCGATTGGGGCCGCGACACCATGATCAGTCTCGAAGGTTTGACCATTACCACTGGTCGCCATCATGAAGCCAGTTTTATCTTGCGGACATTTGCCAAATATGTACGCGATGGTTTGATTCCCAACATGTTTCCCGAACACGGCAAAACCGGCCTTTATCATACGGCGGATGCGTCCCTGTGGTTTTTTCATGCGCTTTCGCGCTATATGCGTATAACCAACGATCGGGAAACCTTGCGGGTCATTCTGCCGAAATTGCTTTCCATCGTTGAACATCATTTGCGCGGAACACTTTTTAATATTGGCATTGATCCGGAAGATGGTTTGTTGCGGCAGGGCGAAGAGGGTTATCAGCTTACTTGGATGGATGCCAAAGTCAAAGATTGGGTGGTGACGCCGCGCCGAGGAAAAGCGGTGGAACTCAACGCTCTCTGGTACAACGCCTTAAATATTTTGGCTGGATGGTTGAATGATGAAGATCCCGCGCAAGCCGCAAATTTACGCGAACACGCATTGCGTGCACGCCAGTCTTTTAATCGACGTTTTTGGTTCGACGAGGGCGGCTATTTATACGACGTGATCGACGGGCCAAACGGCTCAGATAAAGCGTGCCGGCCAAATCAGGTATTCGCCATCTCTCTGGATTTTCCCATTTTGGATGAAGAGCGCTGGGCATCCGTGATGAATGTGGTGGAGCACCGGTTGTTGACGCCTGTTGGCCTGCGTTCGCTTTCACAGGAACATCCGGATTACAAAGCCTCCTATCGCGGTGATTTATGGACGCGCGATGCCGCCTACCATCAAGGCACTGTATGGGGTTGGTTAATCGGGCCGTTTATCGATGCCTGGTTAAAACTCCATCCCAATGACTGCGACGGCGCACGGCAATTTTTAGCAGGATTTGAGCAGCATTTAGGCGAGGCGGGAGTCGGTTCTATCAGTGAAATATTCGATGCAGAAGCTCCATTCACACCGCGCGGTTGTATCGCACAGGCGTGGAGTGTGGCAGAAGTCTTGCGCTGTTGGGTGAAATGTTCGCCGACAATACGGCGCACTATTACCTAATATAAAAATCACCTAATATAAAAATCGCCTGATATAAAAATCCGCAAAGAGCTAAATTTAATTGGTGGATTGGTTGCGCTGCTCTGAACTCGCCGTTTGCTGTGGCAATGGATATCCGTCCGTCAAAGTATTCAGAAACGCAATCAGTGCATCGATTTCTTCTTCGGTCAGTTCCAGCTTGGTTCTCAGCATATGACTTTTGGTTTCCGCAAAGCTGGCCGGGCCCCAGCGTTTTCGGTCATCCACATCGTTGTAGTATTCGATAACTTCCCGCAGAGTTTTAAAAACACCGTTGTGCATATAGGGCGCCGTTTTGGCGATATTGCGCACGGTAGGGGTTTTAAAGCGGCCTTGGGCCACCTTTTTTTCTTCCGCATTTAATTTGGAATTATTGGCTGCGCCGGGATCAGGGACGCCGTTGTTCAGTGCCGCGTTGGGTGGCGTAAGGATATTGTGGTAGCTGAAAGATGTGAAAAGCAGTTTGCCGTCTTCCGTAGCCCCAGCGTGGCAATCCATGCAGGAGGCTTTGGTGTCGAAGAGTTTGCGCCCAAGTTTTTCCTGTTCGGTTAATTCCAGCAAACCTTTTTGCGCGTAATCGAATTTCGAGGTGAAAGGCGCAAAAATGTCGCTCTGCTGAAATGCCTCTAATGCATCTGCGGCTGCGGCGATTAAATGTTCGCTATTAGCAAAAACGTCTTTGCCGTAAATCTGCCCGAACATTCCCTTGTAACTTACATTGCTCAATTTGGTGGCGAGTGTTTCTTTTGTGTTGTTCATTTCCGCCGGATTGAGCAAAGGGCCGAGCGCTTGTTCTGCCAGCGTATCCGCGCGACCGTCCCAAAATTGTCCACCCACCCAGGTTCTGCGCCAATCTTCATAGGAAAATACCGGGCTGAATTTGGCATACATCAGTGAAGGAGCATTGCGGGAACCGAGCGCTTTGGTCGCGCCTTCGCTGACCACTTTATCTTCGGCAAAACTCAGGTCGGGTCTGTGGCAGGTGGCGCAGGATTGTCCCGGCGGATTGGAGAGAGAAGGGTCGTTAAACAAAATATTGCCGAGGGAGATTTTTTGTTCGCGATGGGGATCAACCACAGCATTTTCCGATTGAGCCAGAAGTACGCCAGGTGAAAACAGCAAAATGCAGATAAACAGTGAACGCATGGGTGCTCGTGCAAATCTCATAACGGACAGACGCGAAGCATAGAGGCGGGAATGGGACGGGACAACCGAACCTGTCCCAATTTGACGGGATTCAGGAATTATTCCGTTCGGCAATTCCCGCCTGATCCAGCCAAGCCCGCAGCAAGGTGAGATCGCGGCGGAACTGGGTGTTCAGGCCGTCGATATCCAAAGTGCCTTTGCTGCTGACGATGACCTGCTCCTGGCGGGAGGCGTAGTCGGCCAGTTGATCCAGCCCAAGGGCTGCGGCTATGGAGTGGAGGCTATGTACTAAATCGCGCAGCTGACCCATTTCCCCTGCTTGCAACGCGTCGTTCAATTGCTGCGGCAGGTCTTGCCGCTCGGTGACAAAGCGCTTCAGCATGCGGTGGTAAAGCTCTTTATTGTTCATCATATGGTGCAGCGCGCGGGTGGTATTCACGCCGGCTTTGCGCAGACTATCGAGCGAATCCGCGGATGTGAGAGTTTCCGGACTGAACGGCTGCCAGCGCAGTAGCAGGGCATGCAACTCTTTGGCGTCCAAGGGTTTGGCCAGATAGTCGTTGATTCCCTGGGAGAGATAGTGTTCGCGATCGCCGGGCAGAGCGTTGGCGGTGACGGCGATAATCGGCACATGGGCGCCTTTGGGCAGGGCGCGGATTTGTGTGGCGGTTTCCAGTCCATCCATACCTGGCATCTGCATATCCATCAAAACCACATCAAAGGTTTCCTGCGCAAACAATTCCAGCGCTTTGGCGCCATCGGCAGCGCTGACCACTTGGGCGCCGAAATCCAGCAAAAAGCTTTCGATGATTTCCCGGTTGAGGGCGTCATCCTCTACCACCAGAACCCGGCATTTCACTTTTGGCAGGTTTGCCGCAGGAGCAGGGGATGCAACTGGCGTGGTAGTGCCCGGTTTTAAACAGAGATTGAGTCGGAAACAGCTGCCGACACCGGGAGAGCTTTCCACAGACACTGTTCCGCCCATCAAATCCGCCAGATTGCGACAGATGGCAAGGCCTAAGCCGCTGCCCTGGAAGCGGCGTTTGCTCGAGTTGTCCACTTGATGAAACGGCTGAAAGAGCACGCTGAGCTTGTCCGGTTCGATTCCTATGCCCGTGTCTTCAACCGCAAATACCACAGGTACGTGACCGCAATCGCTGGATTCATCCAAGCTGGCGGTCAGAGTAACTTTGCCCTGCTCGGTAAATTTTACGGCATTTGCCATAAAGTTGATCAGCACCTGGCCGAGGCGCAGAGAATCGCCGTTTAAAAAGCGCGGCAGGCGCGGATCGACAGTGACCTTTATCTCCAGCCCCTTGGTTACCGCTTTGTCCCACACCAGATCGACGACACTGTCGAGCAGCTTGCGCAATTCGAAATCGCGTTGATCCAGCTGCATCTTGCCGGCTTCGATACGGGAAAAATCCAAAATGTCATTGATCACCTGCAACAGGTGACGGCCGGAATCCTGAATTTTCATCAGGTAATTGCGGACTTTGGCGGGCAGATTTTCGTTGAGAGACAAATGCGCAAGTCCGAGCACCGCATTGAGTGGCGTGCGGATTTCGTGGCTCATATTGGCGAGGAAATCGGCTTTGGTTTTGGAGGCGGCAACCGCTGTCTCTTTGGCCTGCCAAAGCTCGTGGGTGCGCTCTTCGACCAGTTTCTCCAGATGCAGATTGACGTCGCTCAACTGGCGCACCGCCGTGGTTCTTTCCGTGTCGTCGACAATAATCGTAGCCACTGCTTGTGAGCGGTCGGAGTGTTGCAGAAAGACGGGGAAGCGCACCAGACGATAAAAACATTGCTCGCCATCAGGTCGTTCCAGCTCCACGGTTTGTGGAATGGAGCGCGCGCTGTCCAGATCTGTATCGCCATCAAACAGCGGTGCCAGCCAATCCGGAATTTTCTGGCTGGGCGTTTCGGCGCGCAATAAATCCGCTGCCTTTTGACCCACCATCTCACAGAACGACGAATTCAGCACTGTGATCCTGCCGTCGAGGGATTTCATATAAACCGGCGTGGGAATGTTTTCCAGCAGTGAGCGGAAGCGGCTTTCACGAATTTCCAGTGCTCGTCGGTGAATAACCGAACTGGCGCAGAGCAGTACCAACAAAAGGCTGGCGCTCAAGGTAAGGGCGATAATCACATCACGCGCCGCCAGATAGGAGGCAAAGGCCTCTTCGTAGTCCTGTTCGGCGATCAGGCCGATGTTCATGCTCTCCAGCCAGTGTCCTGCACCAACCACGCGCACGCCGCGGTAGTCACTGTAGGGGGAGTCAGTTTGGAAATGCTTGTCTTGCAGCAGGCGCTGCGCCGCGAGCGTCAGGTGTTGGGGATTGGTACCAGGAACCGTTGCACTTAAATATGTTCTCGGCTCGGGGAGAAACCGGCTGGGTGTAATGATGTTGCCCTCTTTATCGATGGCGTATACCTCGCCTGTCTCACCACTGGCGACGCTAGCAAAAATGGGAAAAAAGCCGGTATAAGGATTAAAGCGAAAACAAAAATAACCAGCGAGGGAAACTCCTTCCGAACCGGGCACGGTTACACACATCAGCTGCAGCAAGGTCCCAACTGGCATAGTGCCCGTGGGGCCATCCAGTGTTCTGCGTGCGCCAAGCGGGGCTGTAATCGCGGGCAATCCGGCCTCGGCACGTACCAGGGCCTCCATCGTCTGAGCTCGTCGCGCCTGGGTGCCGACATAAGCTCTACTACTTGACGCTACCAGTGTGTAGTCGGACGTAAAAACGCTGTAACCCTCATATCCTAGGGGTTGCATCAGGGGATAAAGCTGTTCATCCAATAAATCGCTGGCCGACAGAGGCCCCTTGTCCCGCAGGGCGTTTAACAGCAGGGGGCGGACTTTGGATGAATTGGTGATGACTTGGATCGAGCCCGCATGTTGCCTTTGCCAAGTGCTCAGCAACTGATCCAGAGAGCGCAGTGTGGTTTGCAGATGGTTTTGGACAAAGGTTTCCTGGCGTTGATAGATCTTGCGCAAGGCAATCTGGCTGATCACACCGAGGACGATAATGGCGATCAGGGCGTAGAGAACGACCGGGTTGTAACCAAGGATGCAGGCGCGATCACGACCGACCTTGGAAGACTTCTTTGGTGTGCCGCTCGCCCGGTCGTCTGGTGTCAGGGTCGGCATAAGCTCAATGCACTAGTCAACGACTGCTGAAGCCAGTCTTGCAGGGCGTTGGCAGGCATGGGCTCCGCTATAGCGTCTCCCTGCACTTGGCGACAGCCCATTTGGCGCAATACACGCAGCTGTTCGACGGTAGCAACGCCGTCGGCTATGGTAGTGATGCCAAGTCGTCGCCCCGTGTTCACGGCGGCCTCTAACAGAGGCGTAAGAGATGGGTCGCTCAATGCCCCGCGAATGAGGTTGCGACTGACTTTCAATTCGGTAAAGGGAAAGCGCGCGAGCTGTTGCATGGACGAGAATTCGGTTCCGTAGTCGTCAATGGAAAATCCAAAACCCTTTAAGCGTAGACGACTTATGGAGGCTAGGGCATGAGGTAAATCCACCATCAGCGCACTGTCGGAAATTTCGAGGGTGATCAGGCGTGGGTCCTCATTGTAACGCTCCACCAACCCCATGATGTGATTGGTTAGGAGCCGGTCGCCGAGCGCCTTGGCAGACAATTGCAGTGCCACCGGCATAGGGTGGCCGGCGATGCGCCACTTCGCCATATAGATCAGTGTTTGTTTCAGCTGCAATAAGGTCAGCCGCTCTCGCAACCCGTCATGCTCGGCGGATAGCACTTCGCCCTTGTCGGTGTGCCAACGGGCGATCACTTCCACTCCGGCAAAAGAGCCCGCTTGAATATCCAGTCTCGGCTGGAATGTCAGTTGGATCGATCCGCGATCCAGGTCTTCACGCAGGGGATCGATGAGTTTTTTCGGTTGGCTTTCCGCAGGTTGTTCAGAGATGTCACATGAGGGGGCGCGGAACTTGTCCAGCGCTATATAGATATCCACGGGCGTCAGCGGTTTTTGCAGTGCCCCCAATAAATTGAAATTCATGGCCTCCACCATAGTAGCCACTGCACTCAGCAATACATCATCGGCGCTGCTCAAAATAATCACAGCGGGGGCAATTTCCTGCTCGTACAGGCGTTGCAGCAGCTCAATGCCATCCATTCCCTGCATTTCCAGGTCGAGAATCAATAGGCAGCCCGGCTCGTTCAGTTCGTTGGTGAAACTAAGCGCGTGCTGACCATCGCGGCAGATCAGAATATCGGTGAGACCAAAGGTGCGCAGCCAATTGGATAGATTGGCTTTTTGCATAGGGTTGTCGTCCACTGCGAGAACGGCTCGGCACCCCTGTATGGAATCCAGTGCTATGGCTTGTTTTGCGCCCCCGGAATTATGTGTACCCCCAGAATTATTGGAGCTGCGGGCATCCTGTAAGATCGGCGGCAACATAGGCGATTCCCGTGGCTCTAGTTAAAGTCGTCGAGGTGAAATTCTGCGTGCGTATCCAACCGGTCTAGCGAGCAGACTCGGCGGGTAGAAAAAACATTGGTGCCGGTGCAGCTTGTAGTCATCCGCTGAGATCCAAAGCTAAGGCAACGGAAGTTTGGGCAGTGAGGTGTGAAACAGCGTGACGAACATGAGCGGATTGAGGAGCCGAAGCGCCGCTCAGGCAGACGTGAATTAAATGGTCCTGTGGTTTGATTTCGACTTTCATGTACGCAATGCCTCCAGCCCGGAGTGTGTCGAGGATCCTTCGACTTGCGCAAGCAAGCCGGTCCTATTGCTCATATTTTGGACGGAAGGCGAAGCGAGTGGTATGAGTATAAGTACTCAGTCAGACTGGGTGATGTTGCCTAAAGAAATCGGTGTTACAGAATATTGTTGAACTCGCGAATTAATTCCACCGCGGATTTGACGCGCAATTTGGACATTATGTGAGCACGGTGGTTTTCCACAGTGCGCACGCTCAAGGTTTGTTGCTCAGCAATTTCCCGGCTGGATAAACCGCGTAATACCGCATCGAGAATTTCTTTTTCTTTGGTTGTCAGCAATGCAAGACGCGCTTCCCGCGTCGCTCGGCGCATGCGTTTGTCGTGCAGTTCGCGGCTCAGGTTGAGTGCGGCTTGAACCTTTTCAACAAACTGGTGGCCATTAACGGGTTTTTCCACAAAATCAAAAACGCCTTGTTTCATCGCCTCTACCGCGGCGGCAACTTCGGCAAATCCGGTGACCAGAATCAGTGGGGGAGGAAAGGGGTACAGATTCTGCAGCTGTTTGTGTAGCTGTAAACCGCTCACGCCGGGCATGCGCATATCGGAGACGATGCATTCACAGGGACCTTGACGGTATTCCTGCAGAAAGCTTTCCGCATTGTTGAAACTAATCGTGCGGGCGCCGATGGTTTCGATCAAGGTGCCGAGAATTTCCAGCATCATGCTGTCGTCGTCAACAATATAGACAATGGGGCTGGTATCTGGAACTTGGCGCATATCAGTAAACAGTGAGCATAAAAATATAAAGAGCCTAAAGCTTAGCAGAGCTTGGCGAGCTTGCTCATTAAGGTTTTGCCAATCCCAGCCATTGTCGCGCGCTATGCACGCGCCGCAAGATCAGCCACTCGAGCAACAAAATGAATAATAACGAAGCGGCAAGAAGCGGAAGCAAAAGTGCAAGCAGCACAATAATTCCGCTGACCACCGTTCCGGTTCTGGGGTCAGGAAGAGCCGGTGGGGCACCGAGAGCGTCGAGCGGTTTGCGCCGGCGCCAAAGGACAAAAGCGCTGATGCACATAAGGCTAAGCCCAACGGTAGTGAAAACCCCCAATAATTGATTCAACCAGCCGAATAATTGTCCCTCATGCGCGGCAATGCCGACTCCTATAACGCGGTCCAACGGCTTGCGTTGCGCAAAGGTTTTGATTTCCAGTACTTCACCCGTAGTTGCGTCCAACCAGGCATCGGCGCGCAAAGGACGATTTTGCGCCTGGGATTTCACCGCCCAGGTTCCGGGGCGGTCCTGGGCTGGCGAAAGTTCCACCGGAGGAGCAAATTGTAATGCCCGGGCGTTTTCCACCAGCGCTTGGGGCAAATACGGCAATAGGTGATGTGGCGTGGAGTGGTGATGCTCATTGCTGCGCAGCGACCAATCCTGTGTTGACATCTGATGCGGTGCATGCGAATGCGTCTGATGTTGTGCATGCGAATCCATTTGGCGCAGCTCTTTCAAGACACTGCCCCACACCAAGGACCACGGCAGACCGCTGATTAATAAAAACAGCGTAAAACCCGCGACCCAAAAACCGGTGACCGCATGCACATCGCGCCAAAAAATGCGCGCGCCCTGGCGCAAGCGCGGATAGAGAATGCCGGCCATGCCGTGTGCATTTCTCGGCCACCACAAATACAAGCCAGTTAAAACCAGCACAATCGCCCAACAACCTGCCAATTCCACCAATACGGAACCCACATCGCCCGCCAATAATTCGCCGTGAAAACGTTTTATCAGCTGCATAAATTCGCTGTTTACAGGTGCACTATGGAGAATTTCCAGAGTGGAGGGATGAACATAAACACGTATTGGCTCGTCGCCTTTTTGCAGAGTGACAATCACAGCTTCGTTGGCCGTTTGTGGCAGGCGGTAATTCACAAACTGATGATCGGGAAAATAAGCCAGAGCTATGGCAATCTGCTCTTCGGCGGTAGTGGTGCCTAAAGTTGCCAAATCGCGATAAGGTGCATCCCGCCAGGCTTCCCATTGCGGTTTAAATAAATAAACCGTACCGGAAATCGCCAATAGCAAAACAAACGGCAAACAAAAAATCCCCGCATAAAAATGCCAGCGCCATAAAGTGCGGTAGAGCGAGGCGGTGGGGTTTTTAGTCATTTTAATTTCGTCTCCGATTTTTCTATGGCACGAGTTTATTTGGGGAGGGCGGAACGTGCTATTGATAAATGTCTGTCACAACTCCCACTCCGCCGACAAATAAAATGTCCGCGCTGGCCAAGGATGTGCCACGTAGGAAAGTTCGTCTGTGAGATTGTCCACGCCCAAGCTGGTTTTCCAGTTTTTATTCACCCGGAGGTTTGTTTTAAGCCCGATTCGGGTATAGGCATCCTGCGCTCCGTACACCTCGTCGCGAATGTCGAGATTATCTGCGCGACCGAAACTGTCGCTGGCGTATTGCAAGCTCGTACCTACATCCCAGTTATCCGTGATGTGATAAGTCGCCAATAAATTACCGCGCCATTTCGGCATGCGCGGCGGGGTTTTCCCTACCAATGCTGGGTTGGCGCTGTTTTTGACAATTTCCGCTTCCGTGTAAGCGACGTTAAAGCGAATATTCAGCTTGTCTATCAATAAATCCTGCGCATTGACAATCCACTCGGCACCAAAGGTTTCCACTTCGTCGATAGGAAAAAACGAAGTGACCGATGTGGCTGTATTGGTTTGATTTTCGATCACATCTTTAATGGTTTCGTGAAAAATATTCAGTCGTATATAACCTTTGTCGAGCGTGCGTTCGATCAGCACATTTTGATGTAGGCCTTTTTCTGGCTGCAGAGATGAATCGGAATCTGTACCCGCACCGCGAATATCGCGATAGCGCAGGAATAATTCTTCGACTATAGGAAAACGATAAGCCCGGGCGAGCGAATAGCGCAGAATCCAATTTTCATTGGGTTTATAGCCGATGGCGAATTTGGGTGAGAATTTATCCTGCTTTTGCCCTGGTACAAGATTTTTTTCGTTATCCCAATAATAACCATTACGGCTCTGCCACCATTCCAGGCGCCCGCCGAGTGACAAATCCCACGCGTCGTTGATATCCCAGTTCGCTTGCGTGAAAAATGCATTGATTTCGGTTTGTCCGCCGCTATGACTGGTTTTATCGCTTTTACTTCCTTGCAGATAATTTTCCGAATCGAAGCCGAGAATATTGAGCTCGTAGACTTCATACCGCAGGCCACTCACAATATTCAGGCCGGATATTCCCAAGTCACTTAAAGACAGTTTGATATCCGCAGTCTGCCAGCCAGTATCGTCAAACTCCGTGATAGAACCTTTTAGATCATATGCCGGGTCGGCGGGATTGCGCGCGGAAGTACGCGTTTGGTCTTCCAGAATCGCGAAGCGGTTGATATTGGCTTCCAATTTGACGTGATGGCCGAGATCACCTTTGAGACGCAATCCGGTGGAAAGACTGCGGCGGTCTTGTTCGCTGATACCAAAGCGGCTAGTGGGAATCGAAAACGTTTGACCCTCTTGCGTTACATTACCACGCCAAAGAGTATTTCCCGCTGCGTCGCGTAAATAGGAATTTGGCGAATCCGTTAGCGCATTGCGATCTTCGTAGGCGATATTCAGCAGGCTTTGCCAATTGCCAAATTCGTAGCCCAATTTGATTTTGAAATTATCCGTAACATTGTCGATAACGCCCGTATCGCCATACACCACGACCGGATCATTCAGTTCGTTAAAACTGATAATTCCCCCATTTGTGGATACCGGATTGTCCAACGGAGTAGAGGAGTTACTGCCGTAATAAAAGGTTTGCGGCTGGGCGGTGTTTTCCAAACGATTAAATGACGCATATACGCTTAAATCGCCGAATTTATCACCGTAAGAAGCAAATGCTTTGTAGCCGTCGAGCGTATCGCTAAATCCATAAGCGGAAAAATCCTGGAAAAAATATCCTGCGTCCAGATGAATTTCCCGCTCCTGCGGAATGCCGGTTTCGATCAGCACTACACCGCCCATGGCATTGCCGCTGTATTCGGCGGAAAACGGTCCGTAAATTACTTCGACTTGGGCTATTTCACTGGCGGACACCATGGTCCAGCGCGGCGCGCCGCTCCAGCGGCTTTGCAGGAAATAGTGCAGAGGAACACCGTCGGCAAACACCATGGAGCGCGAGGTTTGAAACATATTGGAACCGCGCATGCCCAAGGTGCCATTGGCATCGCCGATAAAACGGCGGCGAATCACCAGGCTCGGTTCATATTTCACAATGTCTTCGGTAGTGGCGACATTGATGGTCGCCATATCTTCTTTTAACAGCAGACTGGTTGGATTGGTATAGCCCGCCTGACCACTGGTTTTCTGCTCTCCCCAAACTAGAACTTCTTCGATGTTGGAACTCGGGGTGTGAGTAGCGTAGCTGGGTACTGTGAGCGCGCTTGCGATCAGGGCGGCGAAAGTAACTGTGGTGTGCTTGTGTGTTTTTTGAGCGAAATGATTAAATTTTGATGGAGACAAACTTCTTATCATTGCACCCGCAGGTCCGTCGTGAATGGTTTATGGAACCTATTCACTTTATGCCACATACATAAAGGGTCAATGTGGCAAATTGTCGCACTGCTATAGGCAGTAGATTTAACAGCTATAGGCAGTAGATTTAACAGCGCGACATAGGGTTCACGGCAAATCTATACTCTGCCGAATAGCATCATGACCGCAGGGAGAATCCATGTCCGACAATATCTATCAGCCGCCTCAGTCCGAGGTGGATATATCGCAAGAATCCCATCAGCCGTTTTATGTAGTGTCCAAGCAAAAATTCTGGATCCTGTTTGCGGCGACCTTCGGTATCTACAGCCTGTATTGGTTTTACCAACACTGGCGTCAGTACAAGCGTTTTACAGGGACGTCCATCTGGCCTGTTCCGCGTGCGATTTTTTCGGTTTTTTTCGCCCATTCTTTGTTTCGGTCCATCCGCAATATGGCGGATGAGCAGGGATATTCCCCGCCGATTAGCCCGGGGCTGCTGGCAACGATTTATGTCGTTTTTTCTCTGCTGAGTAACGGCGCTGATCGGGCGGCCGCCCGAGATATTGGCAGTCCGTTTTCCGATGTTGTTTCATTCTTCACGATTTGGGTCGTTGGCAGCGTGTTATATCAGGTGCAAAAAGCGGCCAACGCAGCATCCAAAGATCCTGGCGGAGAGACCAATAGTGTTTTGACGGCAGTCAATATTATTTGGATTGTGTTGGGAGTGATTTTCTGGATTCTGATGTTGATAGGTATTTACACCATCATTACCTACACAGGATTCGAGTAATAATCCGGTAAATCATCATACTTGGTACCTAAGTAGGCTACTAATTAGCCAAGTAAATCACCACCAGATAACGCAGTATTTTGCCGGTGCCCACCAGAAGCACAAACGGCACAAAGCGCACTTGAAAAATACCGGCTGCCAGCGTGAGCAGATCGCCCACCACCGGCAGCCAGGCTAGCAGCAGGGAATACTGGCCGTACTTTTGGAAATAGTGCTGTGCGCGTTCAATTTGTTGTTGGTTGAAATAAAACCAGCGACGGTCTTTTAGCTTTTGCAGATATTTCCCCAATAGCCAATTCACCGCTGAACCTGCCGTATTACCCATTGTGGCGACCGCAAGCAGCAGGAGTGGATCGAAACCCCGTTGCAATAGGACGTAGAGCGCAACTTCCGACCCCATGGGTAGGAGCGTTGCGGCAATGAAAGAAGAAGTAAATAGGGAGATAAGTTCCAGCATGGAGGAAGAATAACTGAACTCCGCGCCAAGACGGGGCTCTTAAGGCACTTAAGCGACGGGGCGGGGCGCGTCTTTTATCGTTTTTCGCCCTTCGTCATAGCTGCTACAATGCGCGGCTTCGCGCTGCACCCACTCAAACAAATCTTGGGCTTATATCTATCATGAAGTGGAATTTTCCCCATCGATTTCTATTGCTTTGCCTGATTTTCACCACATCTTTCGTTAATGCGGCCCCTCTGATCATTCCCTCTCCGCCGCAGGTGAGCGCTACAGCTTATTTGCTGATGGACGCTGCCACTGGTGAAGTTTTGATCGAGCAAAACGCAGACGAACAATTGCCACCGGCCAGTCTGACCAAGATGCTGACGGCTTATATAGTCTCGGACGAAATTGAACGCGGCAAAATCAAAGAAACCGATACTGTCTTGATCAGCGAAGACGCTTGGCGTCGCGGCGGCACCACCAGCGGTGGTTCTACCATGTTTCTCAAGGTTGGTTCCCGTGTGCCAGTTATAGATCTGCTGCGCGGCGTTATTATTCAATCGGGCAACGACGCCTCCATCGCTCTGGCTGAACATTTGGCCGGCAGCGAAGCGGCTTTTGCGGAGGTGATGAACCAATACGCGCAATTGCTTGGTATGCGTTCTTCCCATTTTGTTAACGCCACTGGCTGGCCGGCACCGGGTCACCTGACCACCGCCCGCGATCTAGCGACGCTTGCCCGTGCCGTTATCAACGATCACCCCGCGCACTATCCGATCTACGCGGAAAAGTATTTCACCTACAACGGCATCAATCAGCCCAACCGCAACTTGTTGCTCCACCGCGATCCGTCAGTGGACGGCCTCAAAACTGGCCACACCAACGAAGCGGGATATTGTTTGGTGGCGTCCGCCCAGCGTCAGGGGATGCGGTTGATTTCAGTGGTGCTCGGCACCAAATCCGAGTCAGTGCGCGCTGAAGAGTCCTCCAAATTATTGGCCTACGGCTTCCGCTATTTCCAAACCCACAGTCTCTACGGCAAAAACCAGGAGTTGAGCCGGGTTCGCGTCTGGAAAGGACAGGCAAAAGACCTGGCTCTCGGTGTCGATAAAGATGTGATGATCACCATTCCACGCGGCTCCGCTGAGTCGCTGAAAGCGGAAATCGTCGTCGACAGCCGCATCACTGCGCCTGTGGCAGAAGGGCAGAAACTTGGCGAACTGCGCGTGACTTTGGAAGATAAGGAGATCTACAAGGCTCCGCTGGTAGCGCTGAATGCAGTGGAAAAGGCCGGGTTTTTTGCCCGTTTGTGGGATAGTCTGGTTCTGTTTTTCTCAGGATTTTTTGGCTAATGAGCGATCCAACACCGCCTAAAATCGAATTCCCCTGTCCCGGTTACATCATTCGTGTGATGGGGGAATCCTCGGAACACTTCCGCGCCCATGTGGTGGAAGTGTTTACCCGTCACGCCCCGGATTTCGACCGCGACGCTATGAAAATCCGGCCGAGCCGTAATGGCCGGTTTGAATCCGTCAATGTGGTGATCACTGCGACTGGTGTGACGCAACTGGAAGCGATTTTTGTCGATCTGAAAAAACATCCTGCGGTGCAGATGGTCCTGTAAGATCGTGGCCGCTTTGTAGTAGGTGCTGTAACTGTCGTGTCCTCCATATCCGAATCCCTCACCCTAACCACCCGTCTGCTCGGTGTACAGCCGTACCCCGATATCTGGCAGCGTATGCGGGATTTCACTGATAAGCGCAATGCGGATACCCAAGACGAACTCTGGCTGGTGCAGCATCCGCCAGTGTTTACCCAGGGGCAGGCGGGCAAGGCCGAGCATGTGCTGAATCCTGGTGATATCCCGGTGGTGCAGACGGACCGGGGAGGGCAGGTGACCTATCACGGTCCAGGGCAGATAGTGGCCTATCCGCTGCTGGATTTGCGCCGCACCGATATAGGAGTGAGAGATTTGGTCACCCGGTTGGAAAACACCGTGATCGAATTTCTCGCCGCGCGAAATCTGCAGGCTGCGGCCCGTCCGGATGCCCCCGGCGTCTATATTGAAGGCCGGAAGATTGCGTCTCTGGGCCTGCGGGTGCGCCGAGGTTGTTGCTATCACGGGGTGAGCTTCAATGTCGCGATGGATATGACGCCGTTTCTGCGGATCAACCCGTGCGGCTATAATGGCCTGCAAATGACTCAGCTCACCGACTGGGTGGACCCGGCAAGTCTGGACTTTCCCGAATTGGAACGTGAGTTCGCCCACCGCCTGGCGGTCAACATGGGTTTTGCTGGCTGCCAGATCCAATCCTGACTTATCTAACCGTCTTCTTCGAGACAGACTTCTATGACTGACAATCTTCCCGTAAAACGCACTCGCCGCTTGGCCCAAGGGGAAAAACTGCGCGACGCCGATAAGGTCGAACGCATTCCCGTCAAAATCATCGCCAGCGACGCCATGCTGCGCAAACCGGATTGGATTCGCGTGCGCATCCCCGCGTCACCAGAAGTCGAGCGCATCAAACAGCTGCTGCGCAAAAACAAGCTCTCCACCGTCTGTGAAGAAGCCAACTGTCCGAACCTGTCCGAATGTTTCAGCGGCGGCACCGCGACCTTCATGATCATGGGGGATATTTGTACTCGTCGCTGCCCGTTCTGCGATGTTGGCCATGGCAAACCCAATCCGCTCGATCCGGAAGAACCGAAGAATCTGGCGCAGGCCATCGCTGAGATGAAATTGAAGTACGTGGTCATCACCTCCGTGGACCGCGACGACCTGCGCGACGGCGGTGCTCAACACTTTGCCGACTGTATCCGCGAAGCGCGTGCCTTGTCGCCGGAGTTGGAAATCGAGATTCTCACCCCGGACTTCCGCGGTCGTATGGATGTTGCCCTGGATATCCTCGAGCGCGAGCCGCCGGATGTGTTCAACCACAACCTGGAAACTGTGCCGCGCCTGTATCTGCAAGCGCGCCCCGGTGCCAACTTCAAGTGGTCGCTGGAACTGCTGAAGCAATACAAAGCGCGCCGTCCTGACGTGTTGACCAAATCTGGTCTGATGGTGGGGCTGGGTGAGACCAAAGAAGAGATCATCGACGTGATGCAGCAGATGCGCGAGCACGATATCGATATGCTCACCATCGGCCAGTATCTGCAGCCTTCCAAAGACCACCTGCCGGTTCTGCGTTACGTGGAGCCTGCCGAGTTCGACGAATACACCGCCATCGCCAAAGAGCTGGGCTTCAAACACGCCGCGTGCGGCCCATTGGTTCGTTCTTCCTACCACGCCGACAAGCAGGCGCACGGCGAAGTGGTGAAGTAAGTTCATCCAGGTCGGGCTCGCCCGGCCTGTGTCTATTTTTTATTCAAATGCGCAGATTTTTACCTGAGGGTTCAGGTAGAATGCGCGCTTTTTTCTGTTTGCAGGTTTCTTTTCCGCAGGTTCCAACATGTCCAATTCATCTCCCAAAGTCGGCTTTGTGTCCCTCGGTTGCCCCAAGGCGCTGGTGGATTCCGAGCGCATCCTGACGCAGCTGCGCACCGAAGGTTATCAAGTGGTGCCGAGTTACGAGGACGCAGATGTAGTGGTGGTGAATACCTGCGGATTTATCGACAGCGCCAAGCAGGAATCCCTCGACGCCATTGGCGAGGCCATCAGTGAAAATGGCCGCGTGATCGTCACCGGCTGTATGGGTGTTGAAGAAGACATTATTCGCAAGATCCACCCGAGCGTGCTCGCAGTCACTGGCCCGCAGCAGTACGAGCAGGTGGTCAACGCGGTGCACGAAGTGGTGCCGCCGAAAAAAGATCACGATCCTTTTATCGATCTGGTTCCACCGCAAGGCATCAAACTGACTCCGCGTCACTATGCCTATCTGAAAATTTCCGAAGGCTGTAACCACCGCTGTTCGTTTTGCATTATTCCGTCCATGCGCGGCGATCTGGTCAGCCGTCCAATCGGCAGTGTGCTGGATGAAGCCGAGCGTTTGGTAAAA
Organism: Saccharophagus sp. K07; assembly: GCF_014336955.1. Lineage (GTDB taxonomy): Bacteria > Pseudomonadota > Gammaproteobacteria > Pseudomonadales > Cellvibrionaceae > UBA5868. The sequence continues at coordinate 136,530 of NZ_QRAI01000005.1, forward strand.
GCCGGTACGCGCGAGCTGTTGGTGATTTCGCAAGACACCAGCGCATACGGCGTCGACTTGAAATACCGCACCGGTTTTTGGCAGGGCCGTCCGGTCAAAACCAAAATGTACGATCTGTGCGAGGCGTTGAGTGATTTAGGCGGCGCGTGGGTGCGCCTGCATTATGTGTATCCCTATCCGCACGTGGACGACATTATTCCGTTGATGGCGGAAGGAAAAATCCTGCCGTACCTGGATATTCCGTTCCAACACGCAAGCCCGGCGATCCTAAAAAACATGCGCCGTCCGGCTCACCAGGAAAAAACTCTGGAGCGCATTAATCGCTGGCGGGAAATCTGCCCGGAGATTACTTTGCGTTCGACTTTTATTGTCGGCTTCCCGGGAGAAACGGAAGAAGATTTCAATTATTTGTTGGATTGGCTGGACGAAGCGCAATTGGATCGCGTTGGCTGCTTTGAATATTCACCCGTTGCCGGTGCCGCCGCCAACGAATTGCCCAATCAGGTTCCAGATGAAGTGAAAAAGGAACGTTGGGAAAGGTTTATGGAAAAACAACAAGCCATTTCTGCCGCTAAATTGCAAAACAAAATCGGTTGGGAAATGGATGTGCTGGTTGACTACGTAGAAGATGGCGTTGCCACCGCACGCAGCTACGCCGATGCACCGGAAATTGACGGTGTGGTGATGATCGAAGGTGACTACGGCTTAAAACCGGGTGATATGTTGCCGGTCGTGATCGAAGGCGCGGACGACTACGACCTGTGGGCGCGTCCGTTGATGGAAGACGACGAATAAAAATCGATTATGTAGCTCGGAAGGCGCTAGCCGCCTTCCGGCATGCAGCGCAAAAAAACTACTCCCAGCGCAAAAAACCTACTCCAACAAATTTCACCTATTGCAGGAATAAAAAAGTCGGAAGGCTGCAGCGGCGTTCCGGCTAAGAGAGTGCGCGCGGATTCAATGCGATAAAGCAACGGTGTGACCGCGATAGATCACGGTTTTTTCTCTAACAGCAGCGGGGGTCTGTGTGACAGAAGGAATTGATGGAGTGGCAGCCGCGATCGTGTGTCCGCGGTAAACCTGCTGATGCGGCTGGTGTTCTTCTTTTTTGGACGATTCTTGCATTTCATAGTTGGTCTGCAAGCGCGTAATCCACGCTGGTCCAGCCATAGACATCAGCTGGCGAATCAGGTCTCGCAACAGCAGATCCTCCACTTCTCTATAAAGATCCACCAGAAGATCCAGCAGTGCTGGGTTGGTCAATTTGACATGCGCGCGTGCGGGCGCGGGTACGATTTTGCGGATCAGAAAAACCTGATCGATCATGGATTTTGTGTACTGCATGGCGTTCAGTCCCGGATATGCAATTGACGGGGCGGTCGGTCCTGGCACCAATAGTGGTGCTGCATCGTCGGTCCTTGGCGGTCCCACAGAAGCCATTTCAAAAAATCCCTGTGCTTGGCACTCGGCCGCCAGTGCTCGCGTCGGTCCCTCCTCGCTGGCGCGCTCGGCGCCCAGATATTTTTTTGAAACGGCTTCGCGTGACGAACGGTAGGCAAATATTGCACCAATGCTACGCTTAATCTTGGCTTTTCCTTCAAGCTCGCGAATTTCCTGAGGTTCGTCAAATTAGCGCACCCAAGCGGGTGGAAATTGGGGTGTATTTCGCGTGATTGACGCCCTAGAATGGCCGTCTTTGCCCCGTTTGCGGGCGCAGTTAGTTCAGTGATTACGAAGTAAGCAGGTGGTAGCAATCGGCTGCTGCAAATGGTGGAAATTTCATGAGTTCAAATTTTGTACATTTGCGGGTGCGCACCGAATTCTCCCTGGTGGACAGCATTATTCGTGTCAAAGGCCTGGTCAAACGCCTGCAGAAATTGGAAATGCCTGCTTGCGGCATTACCGACTTCACCAACTATTTCGGACTGATCAAGTTTTATAAGGCGGCGCAGGGTGCGGGCATCAAGCCCATCAGCGGCTGTGACTTGCTCGTGCGCGGTGAAGAGGAAGACGCGCCAGCCCATCTGATTACCCTCTTTGCCCAGAACAATGTGGGCTACAAAAATATCATCCAGTTGATCTCCCTTGCGTACCAAAAAGGCCAGCACCTCGGCCAGCCCTATGTGCGGCGCGAGTGGGTGTCGCAATACAGCGAAGGTTGCATCGCAATTTCCGGCGCGCGGGCAGGGGACATAGGTAAAGCCTTGATCGCTGACCGCATTGAGCAGGCGGAAACTCTGGCGCGTGGCTGGGCAAAAGATTTTCCTAATCGTTTTTATATCGAATTACAGCGCACTGGCCGGGAAAACGAAGGCATTTATATAGAACGCGCCGTGCAGTTGGCTGACCGTTTGGAATTGCCGGTAGTGGCCACCAATGATGTGCGTTTTCTCGACGCTGACCAGTTTGAAGTGCACGAAGCGCGGGTGTGTATCGGCGAAGGCCGCACTCTGGATGATCCACGCCGCGAGCGCCGCTACAGCGAGCAGCAGTATCTGCGATCCGCCGAAGAAATGGCCGAGCTGTTCAGTGATATTCCGGAAGCGCTCGCCAATACGGTGGAGATTGCCAAGCGCTGTACCCTGGATATTCAGCTCGGCAAATACTTCCTGCCGGAATACCCGATTCCCGAAGGTCTGACCGAAAACGACTTCTTCCGCAAAATCTCGTTTGAGGGCTTGGAGAAGCGTCTCGAGCGTATTTTGCCGCCGGACACGCCCAACTACGCCGAGCGGCGCAAGGTCTACGAAGACCGGCTGCAGTTCGAGCTGGATATCATCATCCAGATGGGATTCCCCGGTTACTTCCTGATCGTGATGGACTTCATTCAGTGGGCCAAGGACCACGATATTCCGGTAGGGCCGGGGCGGGGTTCCGGTGCTGGCTCGCTGGTGGCTTACGCGCTGAAAATCACCGATCTCGATCCGCTGCAATACGACCTGCTGTTCGAGCGTTTCCTTAACCCTGAACGGGTGTCCATGCCCGACTTCGATATCGACTTCTGCATGGATAACCGCGACCGCGTGATTTCCTATGTGGCTGATACCTACGGTCGCGACGCGGTGAGCCAGATCATCACCTTCGGTACCATGGCCGCCAAGGCGGTGGTACGCGACGTGGCGCGGGTACAGGGCAAGTCCTACGGCCTCGCCGACAAACTCTCCAAACTGATTCCCGCCACACCCGGTATGACGCTGGAAGTGGCGCTGGAGCAGGAGCCGCAATTAAAAGAATTTCTGCAGAACGACAGTGACGCCCAGGAAATCTGGGATATGGCGCTGCAGCTCGAAGGCATTACCCGTAACGTCGGTAAGCACGCCGGTGGTGTGGTAATCGCGCCGACCAAGCTGACCGACTTCGCGCCTCTGTATTGCGACGAAACCGGCGGCGGTCTGGTAACCCAGTTCGACAAAAACGACGTAGAAGAAGCGGGCTTAGTGAAGTTCGACTTCCTCGGCTTGCGCACCCTCACCATCATCGACTGGGCGCGCCGCATGATCGACCGGCGCCGCGAGAAAAACCAGGAGCCGCCGCTCGATATCAGCGCCATCCCGCTCGACGACCCGGCCACCTTCAAACTGCTGAAAAAAGCGGAAACCACTGCGGTATTCCAGCTTGAATCCCGCGGTATGAAGGACCTGATCAAGCGTTTGCAGCCGGACAACATTGAAGACCTTATCGCTTTAGTGGCGCTGTTCCGCCCAGGTCCGTTGGAATCGGGCATGGTGGACGACTTCATCAACCGTAAACATGGGCGCGCCCAGGTGGCCTATCCGGACGCCAAGTTCCAGCACATCAGCCTGAAGCCGGTACTCGAACCCACTTACGGGGTTATCGTGTATCAGGAACAAGTAATGCAGATTGCCCAGGTGCTAGCCGGTTATACCCTCGGCGGTGCGGACATGTTGCGTCGAGCCATGGGTAAGAAAAAGCCGGAAGAGATGGCTAAACAGCGCGCCGTATTCGAAGAAGGTGCGAAGAAGCAGGGCATAGACCCGGAACTGGCGATTCGTATTTTCGACCTGGTGGAAAAATTCGCTGGTTACGGTTTCAACAAATCGCACTCGGCTGCCTACGCCATCGTTTCCTACCAGACCGCCTGGCTGAAGGCGCATTACCCGGCGCAGTTTATGGCCGCCACCATGTCGTCCGATATGGACAAAACCGACAAGGTGGTGACCTTTATCGAAGAGGTCCGCAACATGGGCCTCAATCTGTTGCCGCCGGATGTGAATCTGGGTGAATTCCAATTCACCGTGGATGACCAGAACAACATCATCTACGGCCTCGGCGCGATTAAAGGTTTGGGTGAAGGCCCAATCGAAAACATCATCAACGCGCGCAAAAAAGGTCCGTTTAAAGACCTGTTCGATTTCTGCTCCCGCGTTGACTCGCGCAAAGTCAACAAGCGCGCTTTGGAAGCGCTGGTGCGCAGTGGTGCTCTCGATAACCTCGGTCCCGGCGTCGACAAGGACTACGACCGCGCGGTGATGTTCGCCGCTCTGGGCGAAGCAGTAAAAACCGCCGAGCAGAGCGCCGCCAATGCCAATGCGGGTATGGTGGATCTGTTTGGCTCCATCATCGAAGCAAATGCAGACAGCCGGGACGTCTATGAGGATTTCCGCAAGATCAAACGCTGGAGCATCAAAGAGCGCCTCAACGGTGAAAAAGAGACGCTGGGCTTGTACCTCACCGGACACCCCATTGAGGAATATCAGGACGAGCTCAAACACTTGGTGTCCTGCCGCATTGTCGATCTCAAGCCGGATAAAAACAAACAAACCGTCGCTGGCTTGGTAGTGGCTTTCAGGGTGATGAAAACCAAACGCGGCGACAGTATGGCGTTTGTCACCCTGGATGACCGCAGTGGCCGGATAGAAGTCGCAGTCTTTGCCGATACCTACAACACTTACCGAGATAAATTGAACAAAGATGCCATGTTGGTGATCGACGGAGTGATCAGCTTCGACGATTACAGTGGCGGCTTAAAAATGCGGGCGGATGCGGTTATGGATTTGGCTGAGGCCCGCCTCGCCAAGGTTCAGGCCATCAATATCGTGTGGAAGCGCGACGAGCTGGACCCCAACAGCGTTCAGCAACTGAAAGAGACGCTGACGCCGCACAGTCAGGGCGCATGTGCCGTAGCCCTGGAGTATCAACGCGGCGATTGCGCCGCTCAGTTGATGCTTGGGCCGCAGTGGAAGGTGAAACCGACCGACGAACTGCTGGTGCAATTGCGCTCATTGTACGGGCCGGAGAAGGTCAAAGTGGTTTACCGGCAGCATGTGGCGTGAAGATCCTATCCATATAGTGCTAAACTCTCGCCCAATTTTTTTCCGCGGAGCCTGTGTCAGGCTCCGTTCCCAGTCATAACCAGAACCGAATATGAACCTGAATTACTTGCCATTTGAACAACCCATCGCTGAACTCGAAGGAAAAATCGCGGAACTGCAGCTGGTTGGCAGCGACAACCGTCTGAACATCACGGAAGAAATCGAGCGTCTGCGCGAAAAATCCTCCAAACTGACCGAAAGCATCTATTCCAATCTGACTCCCTGGCAGATCGTTCAGGTCGCGCGCCATCCGCAACGTCCTTACACCTCTGATTACATCACCAGATTGTTTACCGACTGGGAAGAGCTCCACGGCGACCGCCACTTCGGCGACGACAAAGCCATTATCGGCGGCATAGGGCGTTTGGACGGCAGACCCGTGATGGTGATCGGCGAAGAAAAAGGCCGCAGCGTTCACGAAAAAGTTGCCCGCAACTTCGGTATGCCCAAACCGGAAGGCTATCGCAAAGCGTTGCGCCTGATGGAAATGGCTGAGCGCTTCAAACTGCCCGTCCTCACCCTGATTGATACTCCCGGAGCCTACCCAGGTATCGACTCCGAAGAGCGCGGCATCAGTGAAGCTATCGCGCAAAACCTTGCAGTCATGTCCCGCCTGCGCACCCCGATCATCTGCACCGTAATCGGTGAAGGTTCATCCGGTGGCGCCCTGGCTATCGGCGTGGGCGACCACCTGAACATGCTGCAATACGCCACCTATTTCGTAATCTCTCCGGAAGGTTGCGCCAACATCATCTGGAAAACCGTGGAAAAAGCACCTCTGGCTGCCGAAGCCATGGGTGTGACTTCCAGTGTTCTGGAAGAACTGGGTATCGTCGACGAAACCATCCCCGAACCCCTCGGCGGCGCCCACCGCAATATCGAAGCCATGGCCGAAACCCTCAAAGAACGCCTGATCGCCCAGGTCGATCGCTACTCTGCAATACCAATCGATCAGTTGTTGGAAAAGCGTTATGAGCGGTTAATGAGTTACGGAAACGATTAATTTCTACCTCCTGTGCATCGAGCGAATCAGTCGCTCGATGCATTCCTTTCTAGCTTATCCCTTTGCTTTTCTATAAATTTCTCCGGTCGCTTCAACCAGAATTAATGTGGCTGGCAGCATTTGCTAATTGCACAATACTTTGCTTGCGCAACTTAACTCTTCGTGAGAAAACTTATGGAAACCATCCCATTCGACGACTTTTTAAAAATCGAACTTCGCGTCGGACGCATTATCAGTGCATCTGTATTCAATGAAGCTCGCAAGCCAGCTTATGTTCTGTAGGTCGATTTTGGAGAAGAAATCGGCATCAAAAAATCCAGCGCCCAGATAACAGCTCTGTATCAGCCAGAGGAATTAGCAGGAAAACTCGTCGTAGCCGTAATCAATTTTCCCCAAAGCAGATTGGCAACTCAAAAGCTGCAAAATTTTCGTCGCCGTTTGATGCTTAATTTGAAGTGAAAAACTGAACGCAGGGGCGCCGATAAGGGTCGTAGAAGCCGAGATATTTGACGGGAATATCCGTCCTGGCTCCATTTTGAAAAAAATCTGTCGATAGCAAAAAAGTAGAAACTATATTGTTTTCCATTCGTCTCCACGGATGTCCCTTTGGTAATAATTGATAGGGTGTAATTACGGAAAATAGTTCCGCAAATGTCCCCAGAAAGCGTAGTCGATCGGCGTATTCTTTTCTTGTCTCGATATACTCGACGCTGAATTGTTTAAAAATTTCCACCTCAATTTTAAGTGGGCGCAAGCGGTTGCGCAGTATTGCCACTATTATATCTGTCTCAGTTGCGGTGGCCCAAGATCTGAAAAGTGCAGCGCCGGAGGCGGCTAAAAAGCCTAGCCCAGAAAAGAGCAAAAGATTTCTTCGCGTTAGTTTGCCAGCCATGGTTAGTCCCTTAATTTAAGTCAGAAGTTTATAAGCGCTGCGTAGAGAAAGAGCGGAAAGGATAAGAGTCGGATTGGCAGCCGGGCAGGTTGGAAATGCACCGGAACCCAGCGCCAAGAGGTTGCGCACACGGTGATGCACGAGTTGGGGGTCTACAACGCTTGTGTTGGGATCGAGGCCCATGCGGGTAGTGCCATGAATATGAGCGGAGCCGCGGAGACTTTTATCTTCCTCTGAGTTGATAACATAATCCTCAACGGGTAGGCCATCCAACAGCATTTCCACTCTGCGTTTTACATCTGCAATACCTCGCTTCATATAATCCGAATATTCAGCATATTCAACTTGCATGCGACCGTCAGGCGCGACGGTCACTCTGTTGTGTGGCTCTGGGATATCTTCAAAAACGAATTTTAAAAGTCCTACGTGACGCCACTTTCCAAATTCTGCGCGCAACCATGGGATGTTGTAATTTTCCACTACACAGCCGGGAATCCGGTTTCGATTGGGTTCATTCAAAAACATGATGCCCAACCCTGTCACACGCTGGCCGCCGTCGTAATTTTCTACGCCGTCGAGGTTTACGCGCACGTCTACGTCAATCTGCTCATTCAAATAACGCCCCAGTGCGTAATCATTAAGACCTGAATTAAGCAATATATAAGGAGTAGCAATTGCGTGGGCTCCGACGGCGACAAGATCGGCGAAAGCCTCTTGTTCTTTGCCATCGCGTCTATAAGTGACTCCTTTTGCCATTTCATTTTCGATAATGACTGCTTTTACGTCGGCCCCTGTAATTAAAGTCACGCGAGGGTCCTGATAAATATCTCGCATGTAGAGGTCGACCTGAAACTTTGCGCCGATTGGACAGACCGAACAGACGCCATTGTTACAACAAGGCGCGCGCCCAACCGAATAATGTGATGCGCGCGCGCTGGGCATGGCAGTGTATTGATCCCCGTATTTAGCTTGAAACAGCCTGTCTAGGGCATTAAGGCGATGAGCTGGGGCCGGGTAGGGGCGCGAACGGGGGTATTCAGCGCATTCAGCGCCCGCGATTCCCATAATGTCTTCTGCTTCTGCCAAATAAGGCTCGAGTTCATGGTAGTCGAAAGGCCAGTCCTCTCCTACGCCGTGCAGGGTGCGAGTTTTAAAGTCGCTGGGATGTAAACGAGGAGTATTTCCAGTCCAGCAGGCGCCGCCACCAAACGCGATATTCTGGATCCACGATTTTTGGGGGGTGAGGTTGTGTAGATCTTTTTCGAAATCGTATGGTGTATTGGTGATGTTTTGGAGTTTCCAGCTGTAGGGAATATCTTCACCTTTTTCCAGCACCAAAACTCGCACATCTTGGCCGGAGAGGGAAAGATATTTTTTTAGAAAAAATGAAGAGGCAAACCCGGTGCCTACGATAATGGTAGTGTAATAGTCACGCTTTAGATTCATATGATCTTTGCACTAGATAGGCCGAAGTTTGCTTGACGAGACGAAACGATTCTAACGGTAAACGCGCTTATGATTCCAGCTAAAACCCTTACGGCTTCGCAGATACAAGAAGCACCGACCAAAACCCCAAATTAGTTGTTGTTACTTTCTCGCCACATTCGTGACCAAGTCTACGAAACACGTGTTCTCCTCGGATGCACCCGCTCCTATAATGTAACCCGTTACATCGCTTTTCTGACTAAAAAATGATCATTTTCGGGCTGGGGCAGGGGTAGAGAGGGTCTTTCGCTCGGAAGGGACTGGTGACAATCGCGGAGTGAAAATAATGAATAAGCAAGCCATAAAGGCTCTTTTGAGAGGATGTGTGTTGGGTGCTGGGGCCTGGGTCCCGTCCGTTTGGGCGGGATTTTCTGTGTCGGGTACGCAGTTGTTGGATGGCAATGGCCAGCCGTTTGTGATGCGCGGGATTAATCATGCGCACACTTGGTATTCCAATAAAACCAATAGCGCAATTGCGGATATCGCAAAAACGGGCGCAAATACAGTACGGGTGGTTTTGTCGAATGGGACGCATCGCGAAGGGTGGATAAAAACGCCGGTAAGCGAAGTCAGAGAAATTATTAACCTGTGCAAAAGCAACAAGCTGATTTGTATGTTGGAAGTGCATGACACCACAGGTTACGGTGAAAAAGCGGAGGCAACGGCTGTCGCGCAGGCAGGCTTATTGGGCGGAAATCGCTGATACGCTGAAAGGTCAGGAAGATTATGTGCTGATTAATATCGGCAATGAGCCTTTTGGTAATGGTCGTCCGGCGAGTGATTGGATCAATGCGCACCGTTCAGCAATTCAAACAATTCGCAGTGCCGGTTTGACGCATACGCTGGTGGTGGATGCACCGAGCTGGGGTCAGGATTGGGAGAAGCAAATGTTGAATAATGCTTTTCAAGTGGCGGATGCGGATTATCTGAATAACACCATTTTTAGTGTTCATATGTATCAGGTGTATCAAAATTACGACACTATCCGCAATTACGTCAGCTCGTTTATGAATCAGCACAATTTGCCAATTATTATCGGTGAATTTGGTGCGGACCATCAGGGTGACTTCGTCGATGCGGAATCGATTATGCGCGTCGGGCAGGAGTTTGATATCGGTTATATCGGCTGGTCCTGGTCCGGAAATGGTTCTTGCTGTACCACGTTGGATATAGTGCTGAATTTCAATCCCTCCAATCTTTCCAGTTGGGGCAATTTGTTGCTCAACAGCCTCAACGGTATTAAGGCAACGTCAAAATTGGCAACGGTTTATTCGGGTAATATCGGCTCTTCCAGTTCAAGTAATTCTTCCAGTTCAAGTAATTCTTCCAGTTCAAGTAATTCTTCCAGTTCCTCCAGCTCAAGCAGTTCGAGTTCTTCGTCAAGCAGCTCTTCATCCGGCGGTGATAACACTTCGAGTGGTGGTGGCAGTAGTGGTGGCAGTTTGGATTTGCTGGGTATGTTGATAATGGTGCTCGCGGGTTGGGGGCGCGTAGGGTTGATGCGCGAACCTTAAGGAGATTAAACGTTCTTCGCGAGCTCTGGGTTATATCAGCCCAGGGGCTCTCTTTTTTTAAGGAGAATTCAGGGATACTGGCAGGTCTTATATTGCAGTTCTGGACTAGAGGCGGGCCATGTTGACGATCACATCCAATGTGTCGATTCCGGATGAGGAAATCGAATTAACAGCGATTCGCGCGCAGGGTTCGGGTGGGCAGAACGTTAATAAGGTTTCGTCGGCAATTCATCTGCGCTTCGATATCCCCAATTCGAGCCTGCCGGACTTTTATAAAAGTCGCTTGTTGGATTTAAAAGACAGTCGCATCAGCAAAGAGGGTGTGCTGATTATCAAGGCGCAGCAGTTTCGCACGCAGGAGAAAAATCGGGATGATGCGCTGAATCGGCTGCGCGAGTTGATACTCGGCGCAATTAAAGTCCAGAAAACCCGCCACGCGACCAAGCCCACCAAAAGTTCCAAGAAGAAGCGCATGGATGAAAAGTCGCGCCGCGGTGAGATCAAGTCACTCCGGCGGACTCGTGTCTCGACTGACGACTGATGCGCCTTCCACATGAGTGTCGTGCAGCCATTCCCGCCACATAGCTACCAGCAGCGCCATTAACACCGGGCCGACGAAAAGGCCGACCAGTCCCATGGTTTTGACGCCGCCGATCAAACCGAAAAAGGTGGGCAAAAACGGCAGTTTAATGGGGCCGCCTACCAATCTGGGGCGCAGGGTTTTATCGACGATAAACAACTCGATGCTGCCCCATAAAAACAAACCGACACCGCCGGATACATTGCCGGTGCCAATCAGGTAAATGGATAGCAAGGTGAAGCTTAAAGGCGCGCCACCGGGGATCAGCGCCATAAAGCCGGTGAGGACGCCGAAGGTAACGGGCGAGGGAACGCCTGCGATCCAATAGGCAACACCCAGTACAACGCCTTCGCCTATAGCAATAAGCCCCATGCCGATCACCGTGGAGCTGACGGTAGCGGGTACTACGCGGGAAAAACGGCGCCAGCGTACGGAGAGAACGCGTTCGCCAATCCGGTCTACCTGCGCCGCGATGGAGTGTCCGTCTTTGTAAAGGAAGAAAAGGGTAATCAGCATAAACAGCAGGGTGAGCAACAAGCTGGCGACGCTGGAGCTGAGCGACCAAACCCATTTGGAAATGCCGCCGATGTTTTTACCGCTGACAACACTCAGAACATAAGAAGGGCCGTGTGGTTCGTTGAGGTAATCGTTCCACTGGGTCGTCAGCCACTCGCCCACCCCCGGTAGAGAAGCCAGCCAGGGCGGTGCAGGAATACCGGTTTGGTTGGCGGTGTGAAACCACTCGATCCAGCCGCTGGCTTCGCGGAAGGCATAGGCCATGGCGATAGAGATAGGGATGACAAGACAGAGGAGAATCAGGCCTATGGCAATGCTGGAGGCGAGGATTCGCCGGTTATTGCACAGCTCGGTGAGCCGTTTGAAAAGTGGCCAGCTGGCGAAGCAGATAATTAGTGCCGCCACCACCGGAATGGCAAAGCCGATGAAGAAGAACACACCGGCCACCAAAACCAAGACAAGTAAAACTCGAGCTACGGTACTGTCGCTGAATAATGGGTTCACGAATTGTCTCTGTAAGGCCAATAGGGGCAACCATCTGCCACAAGCGGCAAGATGGCCATTTCTTCTAATTTTCACCGCGAACGCCGGATGCATCAGTGCGTTCGCAATCATCGATTGAACCAAGTATAGGCACGAGCGCCGTAATACTACGAGAAGACCAGCGCTGGCACCAACTGTTCCGCCGCTCACATCAGAAGATTCCCCGCACGCTCAGCGGCATAGTTAGGCTCGGCGGCTTATCGGCTTTATTCATCGGCGCGGCTGCGAATTGGAATCTTTAGATAGCGCACCCCGTTACTCTCTGCCGGAGGGAGTTGCCCCGCCTTGATATTCACTTGAATGGACGGCAGCAAGAGTTGCGGGGCGGGCAGCTTGGCGTCGCGCGCGTTGCGCGTGGTGACAAAATGCTCCTTGGTAATGCCTTCGTGCACGTGAATATTGTGGGCGCGTTGTTCCGCGACTGTGGTGGTCCAGCAATGTTCCTGCCGGCCAGGCGCTTTGTAGTCGTGACAAAGATGGATGATGGTTTCATCCGGAAAGGCTAGCAGGCGTTGGATGGAGGTGTACAAGGTCTCGGCGCTGCCACCGGGAAAATCGGCGCGTGCGGTGCCGTAATCCGGCATAAACAAGGTGTCACCGACAAACAAATTTCCGTCCACGTAGTAGGACACGCAGGCAGGGGTATGCCCGGGCGTGTGCAGTACCTCAATAAACGTTTCGCCTAGCGGAATGCGCTCGCCATCCTTTAGCAAACGATCAAATTCACTGCCATCCAGGGACACATCGTCCAAATTAAAAACAGGGCGAAATAGTCTTTGCACCTCGCGGATATGCTCGCCGATGGCAAGCGGAGCGCCGGTTTTAAGCTTTAAGTAATGGGCGGAGCTCAGGTGATCCGCATGAGCGTGAGTTTCCAAAATCCATTGCAGGGAAAGCTGATGCTCGTCGAGAAAAGCCAATAATAAATCCGCCGACGTGGTCGAGAATTTGCCGCTGGGATGATCATAATCCAGCACCGGATCAATAATGACCGCGTGATGTTTTTTGTTTTCCCACAGCACATAACTGACGGTGCTGGTCGCCTCATCGAAGAATGATCGGATTTTAATACGTGATGGCATGGCAGCTCCTCGATTGACAAACTATTTAAGATGTCTATTATATAAGCATTGTCTTAACGATGTGTCAAACAGAGCGGACCTATGTTTTGCCAAGCGTATGGCGGAGGTGTTGCTGGAAAATGAAGGTGAAAAAATTGAGTGTCGAAACTTTTATGCGCGACGGTGCGCAACAGGCGGCGGCTTTTTTGCGACTGTTGAGCAATGAAAATCGCCTGCTGATTCTCTGTTTGCTGTTGCAGCATAAAGAGTTGAGTGCGGGTGCACTCAACGAATCCCTCGACTTGACGCAGCCAGCGCTGTCGCAACACCTGAGTAAACTGCGCGAGGAAGGCCTGATTACCTACCGTCGCGAGGCGCAAACTCTGTATTACCGCATTGCCAATCCGGATGTCGCCAAGCTGATCGATACATTAAAAACCATTTTTTGTCCGTAACCTGTTGCCCAATTGGGTAAGGAGTAGCGTTATGAGTTTGCCCAATATTAACCCTGGCGAAGCGTCGCGGCTGATTCAGGAAGGTGCGGTTGTTATTGATATTCGCGGTGCCGACGAATATGCGCGCGAACATATTCAGGTGGCGAAAAATATTCCACTGGACGAGTTATCGCCGGACAAGCTTGCGTTTGTGAATCATCAAAAAGTGATTTTTCATTGCCGTTCCGGCATGCGCACGTCTGCCAATGCACAGCGCTTGGCGGAGGTGGTGAAAACCGAAGCGTTTATTTTGGCTGGCGGACTTGATGCTTGGAAAAAGGCGCAACAGCCAGTGGTAAAAGATTCCTCGCAACCGCTGGAAATGCAGCGACAAGTGCAAATTGGCGCGGGTTTTTTGGCTTTAACCGGTTGTGTTCTCGGCTTGACGATATCGCCTAAATTTCACTATCTGTCGGGATTTATCGGCGCAGGGCTTTTATTGGCGGGCATCACCGGTTTTTGCGGTATGGCAAAAATACTTGCGCATATGCCGTGGAATAAACGCTGATGCTCATCGGCATTGCGCTGGGACTTTTCGTCGGTTTGATTATGGGGCTGACGGGTGCGGGTGGTGGCATTCTTGCCATTCCCGCGTTGATGTATGGAATGGGTGTTGCCCTAACCGATGCGCGTCCTATTGCATTAATTGCCGTCGGCCTTGCCGCTATGGTGGGAAGTTTTCATGGTCTACGTTTAAAACTGCTGCGCTATCGCGCCGCACTTGTTCTCGCGTTGGCTGGTGGTTTGGTTGTGCCCTTCGGTATGGCGTTGGGGCATCAGTTAAGTCCGGTTGTACTTCATTGCTTATTTTCAGTAGTGATGGTTATCGTCGGTGTGCGCATGCTGTTTTCCGGTAAAGAGCTGACCTTGGAAAAAAACAATCTCGTCGGAATTGTATGTGCCATTGCGCCGGATTCGGGTCGCTTTATTTGGACGCCTAAAACCTTTTTCGTGATGGTTGCAATCGGTTTGGTTGCCGGATTTTTTACCGGGCTGTTAGGTGTAGGCGGAGGTTTTATTGTGGTCCCCGCGCTTTTGGCGGTGAGTCCGCTTTCTTTTAACAGTGCGGTGGCGACGTCGCTGATGGTAGTCGCACTGAATTCGTTGGTGGCTGTGGGGTTGGCTTTGCCGAATGGCGTAGCACTGACGATTCCTGTAGAGCTATTTATTCTCTGCACAGTAAGTGGTCTGTTTGCCGGACGTATATTGGGTAAATGTATTCCCGGCCAATGGGTGCGTTATGGCTTTAGCGCCCTGTGCTTCAGCAACGCGATAGTGATGGCTGTGTATTTTTAACTGAGAGTGTCGGTGCTTGTTAGGCGTTAGGTTGCACGGCCGACAAGAGGCGATCTTGCCACGCATCCTGATCAATTTCCCTTTCGTGAATAATTTCGATGCGACTGTCGAGAGCGTCGTCCAGTTCGATTTCAGTCAGCACCGCGCCGGATTTATTAAAACCAAAAACCCCTTGCTCCGTAATCAATGCCGCTTTTAAGCGTTCTTCCTCGCAGCCATTCAAGAGCGCAAAAATTTTGGCGTAGTCGAAAATAATATCCGGGCTGAAAATCCAACCGCTGCTGAAATAGCCATCGGCTGC
Organism: Saccharophagus sp. K07; assembly: GCF_014336955.1. Lineage (GTDB taxonomy): Bacteria > Pseudomonadota > Gammaproteobacteria > Pseudomonadales > Cellvibrionaceae > UBA5868. Next base: position 151,548 of record NZ_QRAI01000005.1, read on the forward strand.
GCGGCTTTTATGGATATAACCGCAGGCGGGCAGGGTTTCCGGCAGGTCGACGGTGAAAGGGCTCACCGCATTGAATTCGCGCTTTTGGCTTGGTGTGCGATTTTCCTGATCCAAAAGCGCCGGATTTAATTCGCCCCAACTGCTGTAAATCAGGGTTTTCCCCGGCAGGTATTCTTGCCAGTACTGTTCCAGACGCTCGCGGTCCGCGCCGGTATAAGTGTCCTCTTTATTGCCCACCACTACATCGGCAACTTGCAGCTGTTGCTGAAAGGTCGCGTTATCGCGGTAGCGCGCATCGGCCAATTTGCGTGCATCCACCAAGGTGATAGTTGCGCGCAGGTCCAGAACATTTTGATAAAGCTCAGAACGCAGCAGGGCGATAATTTCCGCCGGATGGCCGAGCCCGGTGGGTTCAATCAACAATCGCTGCGGCTTCGCTTTGCGCAGCAGACGGTTAAGGGCAATCTGCACCGGCAAGCTATTGGCGCAACACATGCAGCCGCTCGGTACTTCGCGCACAAAAATATCGTCTCCCGCACCGCTCAAAAGCGCGCCGTCGATTCCCACTTCACCAAATTCATTTACCAGCACCGCCCAACGTTCACCTGCTGGTTTTGTTTTTAACAGGTTCAGTATTGAGGTGGTTTTTCCTGTGCCGAGAAAGCCGGTGATGATATTGGTTGGAATCGGACGCGCGTCTGTCATAAATCCTTAGAATTCGTTGGAGAGTTCCTTGTAGCCTTTAATCAAATAATGGTTGGCGCTGACAATGGATTCGGAGAACGCCTGATATTCCGGATCCACTTTGGGAATAGTGTTTAAATCGAAATCGTGACCGATGCGTGTCATGGACGGTACGTGGAAACGTTCTGGCAGATCGCAGCCGTCCACTACCGAGTTATGGCGCACCACGCAGCCGTCGCCGACGCGGCAGTTGAACAGAACGCTATTGAATCCGATAAACACATTGCTGCCGACTACGCAGGGACCGTGAATGATGGAGCGGTGGGCGATGGAGGTGCTTTCGCCGATTTCGACTTTAGCGCCTGCCTTGGAGTGGATCACCACGCCGTCCTGCACATTGGAATTACGACGAATAATAATGGCTTCCATCTCGCCGTTTTCGTCCACTTCATCCGCACGAATAACGGCGTAGGGACCGATAAATACATTGGCTTCGATAATGACTTTGCCGCAAATAATTGCGGTGTTGTCTACATAAGCTTCGCTGCTGACTTCGGGGTAGTGGCCGGTAGGGTTCTTGCGGAGCATAAAAGGCGCCTCATATTTTGGATGAATTTGCCGCGATTACATCTTTGCAGGGACTTTAGCAAACTCGAAGCGTTTCAGGTATTAAAGATCTTCTATCAGAGGCATTGGCATATCAGAGATGCCAATTATTGCAATCCTCTCTTATATGCCTAACGCTTCGTATGGCGACCTCTTATAAGGATCCCCGTATCCCAAACCTAAACCCCCGCCCATGCAGCGGCGCCAGATCTTTCAGGAATGACGAGTGCACTTGGGCGTATTCATCGGTCAGATTGTCGCCCTGCAGGTACCAGGTGATCTCGGTGCCATCGAAGTTATGGGAATAGGAAATTTCCGCATTGATCAATGTGTAACCATTGGTCGCTGACTCGCCTGGGGCGGTGTTGTCCTGATCAAACAGGTGGCTTACCCAGAATTTGGTGTTCCATTTTTTATGGTTGAAGTCCCACATAACGCCCAGTCGTTTCGGTGGTGTGCGGGGTAGGTATTCGCCCGATTTCAATTCCGCTTGGACGTTGTCACCCCATAAGGTCCACTGCAAAAACTCTGCAGGTCGCCAAGTGAATTGCAATTCCGCGCCATAAAGAACAGCATCGCTTTGGCGGAAGATATAAACCGGCAAATCGCCTTCGTGTTCTTCTTCGCCTTCATGACCAAATAATTGATGTGTCGTCAGTCCTGTATCAGCTTGATAAAAATAATCGGAAATTTCGTTATAAAAAATATTGAAGATAAAACCGAAAGCGCCTTTGTGTTTGCGCAGGCTGATATCGATATTGTTGGATTTTTCCGTTGTTGGTTCGTCAGCGATTTCCAAATGGAAATGATCCGGCGCTACTTCGTGCACATCAAACATTGCACCTATCTCAAATGTCTGTGTGCCGATATGTGGTCCCAGGGCAAATAATTCCGCTGCGGAGGGTGCGCGTTGTGCGTGGGCGTAGGAAATGCCGAATTTATAACTATCGGCAAAATCCCACACGACGCCAGCGGAGAGGCTGTAAGGTGTGAAATCGTAATCGCGAGAAATTAAAGACGCTGATTCGCCATGGTTGTGCAAATCCGGCAGATAAAACGAATCGGTTTTCAAGGATATTTTTTCTATACGAGCGCCAAGCTGCCAGAGCAGAGCGCCGCTGTGTTTTTCCTCAATCAAAGCGACGGTAAATGTGTCGGTATCCGATTGAGGAGTAAAGGCTTCTGCACCTTCGGAGGAAAATTCCGTGGTTTTGTATTCGCTGGATAATGCGCCGCGCCAGCCGAGAATTTCCCGGTGGAGAAAATCGACGCGGGTTTGCAGAGTTTTGTTTTTAAACAGACTGCCATCATCCGCATGTTCGTCGTGAATTTCGCGGTGTTGATAATCCGAATAGCCGATTTTGGTGTTGATATCGCTGAGAATGCCTTTGTTCAGCGCGAATTCACCAATCAGCAGCCAGCGGTTTTGCTGCAGTTTTGCTCTTACATCTTCTTGCTGGTGAATATCTTCGTGCTCATCATGATCGTGGTCATCGTCATGATCATGAGCGTTATGTTGATGACCGGGAATGCCGTAATCGCGTGTCAATTTACCAAAGGAGATTCCAAGTAAACCGTTGTCGAGGAAATAGCTGCCGCCAGCGTTAAAACTGGCGGATGAGGAAGCACTATTGGCTAATCTTTTACGATTTTCATCGTCGGCGGGAATTTTGTAGTTATTGCCGTCGCGCCAAAACCCATCGAGATGATAGGCAACTTGATCTGCCCCGGAAGTCACACCGAAACCGGTGTAATTTTCGTCGGCAACGGAATTATGGCCGGTGTTGAAGTGGGCGCGGGTTTGGTTATCGCGCGGAACCCGGTCGTCGACGATATTCACTACGCCGCCTATAGCGCCAGTGCCGTAAAACAGCGTTGCGGGGCCGCGTAATACTTCGATTTGTTCGGCAGAACCGGTTTCTGTTGCGACGGAATGATCGGGGCCTATGCGCGAAGCATCGGCCACATCCAGACCGTTTTGCGCAATTTGTACACGCGGTCCGTCCATGCCGCGAATAATCGGGCTGCTGGATACGGGGCCGTAGTAGGTCGAGTGAATTCCCGCTTCATTTTTTAAGGTTTCACCCAAAGTGCTTGCACTTTTACGGCGCAATTCATCGCCGCGAATCACGGAAATCGGCTGGACGGATTCCATATTGGAAGCGTGGATCGGCAAACCGTAGACGTCGATTTGCTCCAGCACTGTGGGCTGTAAAACCAGCTGCAGATTTTTGTTCTGCTGTTCTACATGAACCGCCAAATGGCTGTACCCCTGCGCCGTCACATGCAACTCAATGGCGCCGTCTTCGGGGAGATCTTGCAGGCTAAACTGCCCGTCTGGATTGGTAAGTGTGCTTTGTCGACTGCCGACAACCGAGACTTTAGCGGCTTCCAATGGCCGTCCCTGATCGTCTGTCACAACGCCTGTAACGGTCTCTGCAAAAACCTGCGTACTCAGCAGGATGCCGGAAAGAAACACAACTCGCTTCATGGATGTATCCAGGTGGGTAAAAATGCGTGGTACGATACAACGTATCATTTTGCGTGGCAACAAAGGATTTGGCCGGGAATAATTTATTGGCACGTGTTACCTAGGAGAGGGTAAGGATGCGCGTGGTTGTACTAAATCCCACCCACAAACCCCAACTGCCGCCACGCCTCATAACTCACAATCGCAACCGCATTGGAAAGATTCAGGCTGCGACTGTTGGGCTGCATAGGGATACGCAAACGGTGTTCGAGGGGAAAAGAGCCCAGTACGTCGGCGGGCAGACCAGCTGTTTCCGAGCCGAACAACAACACGTCACCGGCCTGGTATTGCAGCTGGTCGTGCGGACGGCTGCCTTTGGTGGTGCAGGCCAGAATGCGCCGACCGGTCATGGCCTGGCTGAAGTCTTGGTAGTTTTTGTGGATGGTGACTTTGGTGAGATCGCTGTAATCCAGCCCGGCGCGGCGCAGTTTTTTCTCTTCCAGATCAAAACCGAGCGGCTCGATCAAATGCAGCCAGCAGCCATTATTGGCGATCAGGCGAAGGATATTGCCGGTATTGGGCGCAATTTGCGGTTCAAAAAGGGCGATATGAAACATGGCGGTCGCGCGGATAAAAAAATGTGCCGCATTTTAACGGCAGCGGTCAGATATGTCTTGATGGCGGCACCTTTTCCGCTCTACGGATAACCGCTGTATGATTCGCGCAGACTTTTTGGAGGTGATCATGCGTCTCTCAGCTTTGAGCTTTTTATGGTTATTCGCACTGGCAATGCCGTTATTTGCACATGACCACGCCCATCATCACGAATCCCACGAGGCCCACGTGCACGGCAAAGCTCAGCTGCAAGTGGCAGGCGAGGGCACCGATTTATTGGTGTCGCTGCGCTCGCCTGCGGCAAATTTTCTCGGTTTTGAACATACTCCCCAAACGGAGAAAGAGCGCAAAACAGCAAATCAGGCGCGAGATTTTTTGCAGAAGGTTGCGCAGTGGTTGGGGCTTGAGGGCGGTAATTGCAGGATTGCCAGCGTGGATATCGGCAATGCGGAAGCGCATGAGCATCACACAGATATCGAAGTCGAAGCCATGTTTCATTGTGCAAAGCTGGCGGAATTGCAGGGATTATCGCTCGAGCTTTTTAGCGAATTTCCTGCCGTAGAAACGATTGAATTGGAATGGGTGATTGAGCAAAGGCAGGGCAGTGCGGTGTTGAGCAGGGAAAAACCGCGGGCTGCCCTGGGGCGTTAATTATTCTTCGTAGGGCAGTATGCGATCCACCTTCATGGAGTAAGCAGAAGTGGCCAGATCGTGCTCCTGCAATTCGGTAAAAATGGTGCCTTCGATAAAAAAGGCATCGCTCAAATCATCCAACGTAAGGCCGGGTTCGTAAGTGGCGAAAATGATTTGATTGGGCGGCGGCGGTGGTACGTGGATACAGGCGCCGAAGAACGGCACCAGCAAAAATGTGGTGATCACCTGGTTGTCGTCAAAATCCAGGGGCACGATAAATCCGGGTAAACGAACCTTGCGTTGGTGAAATTCCGCGATGACCTTGGTGGACACCAGCGCTTTCTGATAGGGATCGTCCGGATTTTCCTGCTGAATTTTGAGTTGATCTTCCAGCGTATCTTCCTCGGAGCCGTCGGCGATTTCATTCAAATATTCCGGCGGATTCATCAGCGCATCCAGATCTTCCTTCGGTATCAAATCCGTCCATTCGATTTCCTGATATTCGATTTTGGGGCCGGCGGAGTTTGCTGGAGGATTTTGCGCGGGCGCTTGTTGGATAGCCGACTTTTTAGAGCAGCCTGTTACCAGCACCAGTGAGGAGAAAAGCAGAAGGAAGAACGCGCGAAGAAAGGTCATAAGTCGGCAGGTCGCTGAGTTTCAAAAAACGCGGCTATGTTATAGGCTTTCGCCCCCTCCGACAATTTAGGCAGGTTTTCCCGCTGATTATGGAACCCGTTGCAGACGCCATTTCCGTGCACGGCTTGCGCTTTGCTTATGCCAGCGAGACGGTGCTGTATATTCCGGAGTGGCGGATTGCCTCGGGTGCGCGGGTGTTTTTGCGCGGCGCGTCGGGCAGCGGCAAATCGACCTTATTGAATCTGCTCTGCGGCATGCTGCGTCCTTCCTCCGGCGAACTCAAAGTGCTCGGGCAGGATTTGACCGGGATGGGCAATCACGCCCGCGATAAATTCCGTGCGCGCCATCTGGGTGTGGTGTTTCAGCAATTCAATTTGATTCCCTGGCTCACAGTGCGGGAGAACATCAAACTCGCCGCGCATTTCGGCTCTTCCCGGCGGGAATGGCAAGATTATTTAGTGGAGCTGATGCAGCGTGTGAATCTGCCTGCTGCTCTGCTCGAGCAAAAAGCCGGTGCCCTGAGTATCGGTCAGCAGCAGCGGGTGGCAGTGGTGCGTGCTTTGATCAATCAGCCGGAAATTCTGCTGGTGGACGAGCCAACGTCGGCGCTCGACCAGGACAATCGCGATGCTTTTATTGAATTGTTACTGCGCACGCTGGATGCCTGCGGCGCAACCTTGATCTTTGTCAGTCACGACCGCTCCCTGGCCGGCCATTTTTCCACTCAGGTGGATATGGCGGAGCTTAATCACGCGGAGAGGGTGGCCTGATGTTCTGGCGGGTGGCTTGGCGCAGTCTGTCGCAACGCAAGTCGTCGGTGGCCCTGACGATTGCGGCTTTGGCGTTGAGCATCTTGGTACTGGTGGGTATTGAGCATGTGCGACAAAACGCCAAGTCGGCGTTTGCCAGGACCATCTCGGGTACGGACTTGATCGTCGGTGCGCGCACCGGCGATATCAATTTGCTGCTCTATTCGGTCTTTCGCCTGGGCAATGCGAGCAATAACGTGTCCTGGCGCAGTTATCAGGAAATCGCTGCGCTGCCGGATGTGGCCTGGACTATTCCGCTGTCGTTGGGTGATTCCCATAAAGGCTATAAGGTTCTCGGTACCAATGAGTCGTACTTTAACCATTACCGCTATGGCCAGAGCCTGCCTTTAACCTTTGCCGCAGGGCGGGAATTTCACGCGGCTTTCGAAGTGGTTTTGGGTGCGGAAGTGGCGCGACGCTTGGGGTACAAGCTCGGCGATGAGCTGGTGCTGGCCCATGGCACAGCGGCGACCAGTTTTACCTTGCACGATGAGCATCCTTTTACCGTAGTGGGCATCTTAAAACCCACCGGCACTCCGGTAGATCAGACTCTGCATATCAGCCTTGCCGGCCTGGAGGCAATTCACCGCAAGGGGGCAGCCCACGATCTTGAACCGGAATCCATCACCGCATTTTTGGTTGGCTTGAAATCCCGCGTGAAGGTATTTCAGGTACAGCGCGCGGTCAGTCAGTATCGCGGTGAACCGCTGCAAGCTATTTTGCCCGGTGTGGTGCTGACGCAGTTCTGGTCAAGCCTCGGGGTGATGGAAGGAACCCTGCGCTTTGTTTCGGCCCTAGTATTGGTGGCGGCCTTGTTTGGCATGTCGGCAATGCTGCTCGCCTCCATGCGCGAAAGAAAACGGGAAATCCTCTTGCTGCGCACGGTAGGCGCCAGCCCCTGGTTTATTGCACTGCTGTTACAGCTGGAAGTGCTGTTGATGACCACCTTAGCCACAGTCGCGGCTTATGCTGTGAGTACCGTACTTTTGACCTTGGGTCGTTCTTATATAGTGGATTCTTTCGGCCTGCATATCTCCGCGAACCTGTTCTACCCGGCTACCGGCTATATGCTGGGCGCTGTCTACACCGGCGCTGTGATCGTCGGTTTTGTTCCGGCCTTTGCCGCCTACCGTTTTTCCCGCCACCCGTCTCACTTCTGAACCCTTTGGCGCTTCGCCAATTCCCCTTGGACGCTTCGGCTATTTGCACCGGCAATTGATCCTATAACGCTTTGGTTATTCACCCTGTAACGCTTAGCTGATTCGGCAGCACATTGACTGCCAGTGTCTATACTCAGTTATGCCTGAAGGTTTTAAAACCCGCAGGATACATATCTGGTGCGGCTCGTCCCGCCGTGAATCTTGGTTCGATGTCCATGAGGGTTTAGATGGGAGACGCGTTCTCAGCGCGGCTGCGCGGTTTGTTCAAGCAGAGGCGCAAAGGCGTGACGGTCGGGTTGGAGCTGCAGTCCGACGGCATGGCAGTGGTGGCGCGTCAGACAGGCGAGGGCGGAACCGTCAGCCATATGGATTTTTTGCGCTACCAAAAAACTGTTTCACCCGCTCAGTTATTAAAGGACTGGGTGGCGGAAAAACGCCTGAACAACGCCGATTGCAACGCGGTGTTGGGGCCTGACACCTATCAAATTCTCCTGGTTGAACCACCGGACGTTCCGGCGGAAGAACTGCGCGGCGCTATTCGTTGGCGCCTTAAGGATCTGGTGAATATTCCGGTCGACCAGGCTGCGGTGGATGTTTTTGCACTGCCGGCAGACGGTGTGCGTTCCAACAAGAAAATGGTTTATGTGGTGGTTTGCGAAAAAAAGAAAATCCAGGCTGTTGTCGATCTGGTCGGCGAGGCGGGCTTGGCACTGCAATCCATCGATATTGGTGAGCTGGCGTTGCGCAATGTGGTGCTGAATTTGTTGCCTCCGGATCAAGCAGAGAGAGGTGTGGCCTTGACGCGGATTCGCGACGGCATGGCCAGCGTCTTTATTTACCGGCTGGGCAATCTCTATCTCGGCCGTTCTTTTTCCCTCGACTACAACGGCGGTTTGCTCGACAGCTTGCCGGAGGAAGCGCTGGCGCTGGAGCTGCAGCGCTCGCTGGATTATTACGAACGGCAGATGGGACAGGCGCCGCCAGTGGCGATTTATGTCTGCGGTGAACATGTCTCTGAAGACAAAATCGGCAATGTTTTAAAAGCCAGTCTCGCGCCGCGCATTCAGTGGCTTAACCCGTCTGCCGTGGTGCCTATGGCCGTTAATGACGAGTGGGACGACCAGCTCGCGCAGCGGTGTGTCGCCGCCATAGGCGGTTCCCTGCGACAGGTGGAGGCGGGCTGATATGCAGCAAATCAATCTTTATTTGCCGGAATTTCGTCCGCAAACGGATTGGTTGTCAGTCGAAAAAATGGCGCTCGCGCTCGGCGCGTTTCTGGCGATTTTATTGAGCATTCAATTGGTTCAGGCTAGGCAGCTGTCTGGTTTGCAGAAGGCGGTTCTGGCTTTGGAAACCGAGCAGAAAGCCAAAAAGCTGGAAGCCGATGCGCTGAAAAATGCACCTCGGCCAGCGAAAGATCCTGCGTTGGAAATCGAAATCGAGCGCTTGCGTCAGGCGATTCAAAATCGCGAGCGCGCGTCGACCATATTGGCGCAGCGGTCAATGGGTAACGACAGTGGATTTTCCCAGCATCTGGTGGCGCTGGGCCGTCAAAAAGTGGAAGGTGTTTCACTGCAGAATTTCGCGCTGCAAAGTGGTGGCGCTTTTGTGCGTCTGGAGGGTGTGAGTACAAAGCCGGAATTGGTGCCGTTGTATATCACGCAATTGCAGCAGGACCAGCGTTTTGCCTCTGCCAAATTTGGTTATCTCTCCATGCAAAAATATGGCGATGGTGTGCGGTTTCTTTTGAGTGGCGATGGTCCCATGGATCCGCAGACTTTGCCCTATGTGATGGAGCATTCCGGAGGATTCCGGTGAAACAAAAATGGATGTTATTAAAAAATCGTTTTGAAACGCTGGCGGCGCGCGAGCGTTTATTGGTTGTAGGGGCAATTGTTGCTGCGGTTTATTTGCTGTGGGATTTGCTGTTGTTGCAACCGATCGCCAAACAAAAAGAACTTTTTGTGGCACGCGAACGCGTTGCCCAAGCGGCATTGACCGCATCGCAAGCTGAAGTGCAGGTCCTCACCGGATTGGTGAGAGTCGATCCCAACATGGAATTGCGCCGCGAAATTCAGGATCTGCAAAATAAACTGGCTCAACTCGATCGCGAATTGGATAAGGCCGAGATAGGCCTGGTTCCGGCGGAAGCGCTTCCAAAAGTCATGCACGGCGTATTGAGCAAAATCGGCAAGCTTAAAATCGTCAATATGGTGACCTTGCCACCCGAACAACTTTCGCTTTCTTCCAATCTGCAAAATGCCGTTGCTGAACAAGGGCCAGCGGAGGAAGAAGCCGGTGTAAAAATTTTTAAACATTCCGTGGTACTGAATTTGGCAGGTGATTTTCCCTCAGTGGTCGAATATCTGAAAACGCTGGAGCAAAGCGACTGGCGCTTTTATTGGGATTCCCTGCGTTATGAAGTCAAGAATTATCCGAATGCCGATGTTCGCCTACGGGTATTTACGCTTTCCACGCAGCGAGGTGTTTTGGATGGGGTTTAAATATGCAGCGCCGTTATTTTTGCTGTGTTTGGCCGGCGTAAATGTCGCAAGCGTGAATGCAAATACCGCAAACGACAATATGGAAAGCGCATTGGTCGATCCTACGCGGCCTCTGCATGCGGTCGTTGCCAAAGCGAATGCTGCTGAGGAAAACAGACCCCTGCAGTTGCAAGCCGTTTATACCGACAGTACACGCGCTCGCGCGGTAATTAATGGCAAAACGGTAGTGGTAGGTGATGTGGTGGAACAGGCCAAGATACTGGCAATTCAACCGGACAAGGTGATTTATTTGAAAAATGGTGTGAAGGGGGAGCTTGTGCTTTTGCCGGCCGTTTTACGTGCGGTGGAGGACTGACCTATGTCCTTGCGCTCTGCGCTAATGTTTTTGACTGCGATGATTGCCGTCGGCGGCTGCGCCCCGCAAACGCAAAAACAATCGCTGGCGGACGATCTGTATGACAAGGCTCTGGAGCGCAGTCAGCCATCCCGCGAGGTGCCGGATTTTGTAAATCAGGCACTGCTGTCCAATTCTGTTTCGGCCATGGCGAAAGCAGGCGTAAGCGAAAAACGTTTTAATGTTACGGTCAATAAAATCCCGGCGAAGGAATTTTTCCTCAGTCTGGTATCCGAAGCCGGCGTCAATGTCGTTACCCACCCGGATGTGGCGGGCGAAATTTCCCTTGACTTGCGTAATGTTACTGTGCCCGAAGTCTTAACCGTGGTGCGCGATATTTACGGTTACGAATACAAATTCAAAGACGGTATTTATACGATTTTCCCGCGCAGCTTGCGCACGGAAATTTTTTCCATCAATTACATCGATATACAACGTGTCGGTGTGACCGATACCAATGTCTCCATTGGTGAAGTGAAATCCAGCAACAGTGGTTCCTCCAGCGGTTCGAACACCAGTGGCACCAGCACAGAGGCGATGAATTTGCTCGGCTTGGCCGGCGGGTCTGAATCCAATTCATCCGGCGGCCAGGGCTTGAGCCCTGGCTCGCGGGTACAGACATTAAATAAAACCGATTTCTGGCGCATGCTGGATACGACCGTGAGCAGCATGATTGGCGCTCCTGCGGATGGCCGCAATGTTATGGTCAACCCGATTGCAGGACTCTTGGCTGTGACCGCTATGCCAGGCGAAATCAATGCCGTGCGGGAATTTTTGGAGCGCTCGGAAATCAGCGTCAAACGCCAGGTGGTGTTGGAAGCGCAGATTTTGGAAGTGCGCCTAAATGAAGGTTTTGAGGCAGGCATCAATTGGAATGCGATTGAAGGGCAGTTGATGTATTCCAATAACGTAACCCAGTATAACTCGCCGGTCGATATCAGAGATGCCACTCCGAATGGAGCGGAGATTTTTGCCTCGATTTTTAAAATTGTCGATGTGCGCGATTTGCTTTCTCTATTGGAAACCCAAGGTTCGGTGCAGGTTCTCTCCAGTCCGCGTGTTTCCACTGTAAATAATCAAAAAGCGGTCATTCGCGTGGGTACGGATGAATTTTTTGTAACCGGGGTAAAAAGCAATACCACATCCAGCGCTTCGACCACGGTTTCGTCGCCAGAATTGGAGTTGACCGCTTTCTTTAGCGGTATTTCTCTGGATGTTACCCCGCAGATTTCTCCCGACGGTGATGTGATTCTGCACATTCACCCGATTATCAGTGAGGTACGCGATCAAACTAAAAATGTCACCGTGGGTGATTCGTCGTTTTCCCTGCCGTTGGCGCTGCGCGAAATTCGTGAGAGCGACAGCGTGGTACGCGCGCGCAGCGGGCAAGTGATTGTATTGGGTGGTTTGATGCAACATGCCAAGCGTGCAGCGGATGGAAAGCGTCCAGTGTTGGGCGATATCCCGGTGCTCAATGCATTTTTCAAAACCAAAAGCCGGCAGACCTCCAAAACCGAATTGGTTATTTTATTGCGTCCCGTGGTAGTCAATGAGGAATCCTGGCGCGATCAGTTGAGCGATTTCCGTGATTTCTCCGGTCCTCTTAAATCTGAGCGGGGTGGCCGCTGAGCCATAGGTGGGCCATGTATCTGCAACATTTTCAGATGACGGAAAAGCCGTTTTCTCTGACGCCGGACACACAGTTTTTTGTGAATTATCGCAGCCACAGGGAAGCGTTAAATACTCTGTTTTTTGCTCTGAGAGATGGCGAAGGTTTTATCAAAATTGTCGGCGAAGTCGGCACAGGTAAAACCTTGCTGTGTCGTATTTTGCTGAGCAAATTGGATAAATCCCGCTTCGTAACCGCCTATATTCCCAATCCGTGTCTGGCTCCGGAAGAGCTTAAGGCATTTATCGCAACGGAAATTGGTGCGGAGTATCAGCGCTCCATGCCATCCCATGAACTGACTTCCGCCATATATCGCCGTCTGATACAAATTGCGCGACAGAAAAAGCGAGTTGTGCTGGTGGTAGATGAAGCGCAAACCATGCCGCGGGAAACCATTGAAGCATTGCGTTTGTTGACGAATCTGGAAACCGAAAAACACAAATTATTGCAAGTGGTAATTCTGGGGCAGCCAGAATTGGATGTGCTGTTGCATCGGGAAGATTTACGTCAGCTGAAACAGCGAATTGTCTTTGCAGAAAAATTGCAACCGCTCGATTATGCGGGCGTCGTTGCTTATGTTCAACATCGTCTTAAAGCCAGCGGTTGTGCGCAAAACAATTTATTCAGTCCGCTGGCCGTCTGGTTGCTGGCCAAGGCTTCTGGCGGAATTCCGCGGTTGATAAATATTCTCGCGCATAAAGCTTTGTTATGTGCCTATGGACGGGGCGATATCAGTATTGCCGGATGGCATATTGCCATGGCTGTGCGCGACACACCGGAGGCGCGTCTGGGTGGACGTTTTTGGTGTCGCCTCTGGCAATTGAATGGTCGGGCATTTGTGCCGCGTGCGGCAGGAGTTGCTCGATGAGTTTGATCAATGACATGCTCCGGGATATCGATCGCGTCGAGCAACCCACAGAAGCGCGAGTATTACCTGCGGGGCTTGCGCCTGTGGAACCGAAAAAATCGGACATAAAGCGTTATTGGTTGCCTGGTTTGGCGGCTACCGCAGTTTTGTATGCAGTCGTAGTGGAGTGGAATGCGTTAGGTTTATTTCCATCAAAAAAATCGCCTATGCCAATTCCTGAACCGGTTGCCTTTAACAGCAAATGGTTAAGTGTGACGGCTGAGCTGGCGCCACAAGATGCAACTGATGCTGAAGAAGTGATTAGCGTATCCAAGGAAAATAGCTCAATCGAATCTGCTTCCTCAGCACTCGTTGAAATACCTGCTGTATCTGCAAATCCTGATACCCAAATTGCATCTAATACAAATGCTCAAACCGCGTCTAATACAGATGCGATCGCGCGTTTACTCAATGCGGCGGAACTTGCCGTTCAAGAAAATCGCCTTACCAGCCCAGTAGGCGACAATGCCTATCAATACTACAAAACGGTTTTATTGCTCGATAAAACCAATGAAGCAGCATTGCAAGGAATTGCCTCTCTGCAACAGCGCTATATCGCGCTGTTGGAAAGCGCTGTAAAAGATGAGCGTTTTGAGGCTGCACAAAGATACATCAAGGGCGCACAAGTGGTTGGTGTAGCGGACTCCGCGCTGTCTGTTTATCAGGAGCGTTTGCGTGCAGGCGAAAAAAAGCCTGTTGTGCAAACCCAAAAGCCGGTTATCACGCTAGCCGTAACAGGTGATGAGCAGATGTCGGCAGAGCTGCGTGCAAAAGGTTGGCGAGCGGAGAGTTCGGTTTTGAATTGGCTAGCAAGTGCGTCGGAGATTGGACAAACCGCTGTTGCCCTGGCCGACTTTTACGCAGCGCAAAATCGTGTCAATGAATTGTTGAAATTGGAAGAGTTGTTACAAAAACGCGGCCATGCCACTGCGTATTACGCCGCTGCGCAAACTGCGGTGCTGAGAGGTGATTACGCTCGCGGTATCCAGCAATTAACTTCCGTTGAATTTTCCTCTCTGGCTGAAGAGCAGCGGTTGCGTTTACTGGGTGGTATGCAGCAAAAAATTGGCGATTACGCAGCGGCTATGGCGGTATATGCGCGCTTGACCGAGCGGGCGCCCAATAATGTGAACGATTGGCTCGGCCTAGCCGTCAGTGCTGATGGCAACAAACAAATACAGATCGCACTGCGCGCATATGAAAATGTGCTGAGGCTGCGCCACCCGGATACGCGGGTGATGCAATTCGCCCAGCTGCGCTGGCAGGAATTATCGCCAAGTCGATGATGTTTTTACGGGTAAATAAGTGGAAGGTATGACCAACAATTCTGCGAGCAGTACGGCTGTTTCCAAGCGAATTCGCATAGGTGATATTCTGGTCGCCCAGCAGATTATCAGTCAGGAACAACTGGAAACCGCGCTCGCCGAGCAAAAGAAAACCGGATATAAACTCGGTCGCCAATTGGTAGCGCTGGGATTTGTTGACGAAAATACCCTGCTGACACTTTTGTCAAAACAGCTGAATTACCCGTTTATCGATCTCGCTCACTATCGCTTTGATCGCGAAGTAGTGCGGATTCTGCCGGAAACCGTATCGCGACGTTATCGTGTTATTGCGCTGAAGGAAGATAAAGACGGCATTCTGCTCGGCATGTCCGATCCCACCGATATTTTCGGTTTGGACGATATCCGCAAAATTCTCAACAAACCGGTCAAGCCAGCAGTGGTTCGGGAATCCGAATTGCTGGATATTCTCGATGTCGCCTATACCCGTGCCAGCGAAATTGCCTCTCTGGCGGAGCAGTTGGACGAAGAGCTGGAAAGCGACGCGGTCGATATTGCGGATATAGTCACTGCAGCGGAAGACATGGATGCGCCCGTCGTTAAATTGCTGCAAAAAATATTTGAAGAAGCGGTAAAAAGCCGCGCCTCGGATATTCATATAGAGCCGGATGAAACCGTGCTGCGTATCCGCCAGCGGATTGATGGCGTTCTTGTTGAGCAAGTCATGAACGAAAAGCGGATTGTCGGTGCACTGGTGGTTCGCCTGAAATTGATGTCGCGTTTGGATATTTCGGAAAAACGCTTGCCGCAAGATGGGCGCTTCAATTTAAAAATCGGTTCTCACAGTATTGACGTTCGTTTGTCCACTATGCCGGTTCAATACGGTGAATCGGTGGTAATGCGTTTGCTCGATCATTCCGCCGGTATTCGTCCGCTGAGCAAGGTGGGCATGCCGGACAACTACGTTAAATTGTTTCGCAATGTGATCCATCGTCCTCACGGACTGGTATTGGTGACAGGTCCGACCGGTAGCGGTAAAACCACCACGCTGTACGGCGCTTTAAGCGAACTCAATACGCCCGAGAAAAAAATCATCACCGTAGAAGACCCGGTGGAATATCGTCTGCCCCGTGTCAATCAGGTGCAGCTGCACGAAAAAATCGGTCTGACCTTCAATACAGTATTGCGCGCAACTTTGCGCCAAGACCCGGATATTTTGCTGATCGGTGAGATTCGCGATTCCGAATCGGCAGAAATTGCTTTGCGCGCTGCTATGACAGGCCACTTAGTGTTGTCGACATTGCACACCAATGATGCCGTGACATCCGCCTTGCGATTAATTGATATGGGCGTGGATTCCTTTCTGGTGGCATCCAGCCTGAAAGCGGTGATTGCACAACGCCTGGTGCGGCGCGTATGCATCCACTGTGCTGAGCCTTATACGCCTAATCCTCAAGAATTCGATTTAATTCGTCGTATGACGAAACATTCTGCACCGGATGTATCGCAAATGCGCAAAGGATCCGGTTGCCCGCATTGCTATAACAGCGGCTATCTGGATCGTATTGGTGTGTTTGAATTTCTGGAAGTCAATAACGCAATGGCAGATGCTTTACGCGATCGCAATGTGCGCCAATTTAATGAAGCAGCGAATGCGCACGAAAATTATCGACCATTGAGCAGAAGTGCACTGGACTACGCTCTTCAGGGTATTACCACTATTGATGAAGTATTGCGTGTATCCGCAGAAGTGGAAGATGAAAGTTTGGCGAAGGATGTTGCAAAGTGAAAAATGTGATCGCGCAGAGAGTAGGGTAATAATCGTTTATGCCCATATTTGAATATCAAGGGCGCTCTTCCCAAGGGCAATTGGCCAAAGGCCAGCTCGACGCTGCCAATGAGGAAGCGGCAGCTTCTGCATTGCTTGCCCAAGGAATTACGCCTGTCAGTATTCAGCCTGCGACAGCGTCTAATAATGACATAGACCTGGATGCATTACTGGGTAACAACAAAGTCAAACCCGTCGACCTGATCATGTTCTGCCGCCAGATGTACACGATTACCAAATCCGGTATTCCGCTCGTGCGGGGTATTCGAGGTTTGGCGGCGGGTCTCAAACATCGCGAATTTCAGCGTGTACTCAACGATGTTGCATCACGCTTGGAAGGCGGGTCGGCGCTATCGCCGGCCATGGCCAAACATCCGAAAGTTTTCAGCAATTTATTTGTCAGCATGATCAGCGTCGGTGAGAGCACCGGCAGCCTGGATCAGGTATTTGCGCAGCTGGCTTTTTATATGGAGCGCGACGAAGAAACCCGTAAAAGTATCAAGTCCGCTATTCGCTATCCTACATTTGTCATGATCGCCTTGGCGCTGGCGATTACTGTCGTAAACATTTGGGTCATTCCCAGATTCGCGGAGATGTTCAAGCATTTCAAAGCAGAATTGCCTTTTGTGACGAAAATTCTGCTCGGAACATCGCATGTTTTCGTTAATTACTGGTGGGCGTTGATACTAGGTATAGGTGGGTTGATTGGCGGAATCTGGTTTTACATTAATACTCCTAAAGGCGCTATTTTCTGGGGTGAAAAAAAACTCAAGCTCCCCATTATCGGCAGCATTATTGATCGTGCCTCCATGGCGCGCTATGCGCGCAGTTTTAGCTTGATGCTCCGTGCAGGGGTTCCATTGAATCAGGCCCTTACTCTGTGTTCGAGAGCGATTGATAATCCCTATCTTGGAATGAAGATAGATCGTATTCGCCGAGGTATAGAGCGAGGTGAAAGTTTGCTGCGTACACATACTCAGGCAGATATGTTAAGTCCCTTGGTATTGCAGATGATTGCTGTTGGGGAAGAGAGTGGCAAAGTAGAAGAATTGCTCGCTGAAGTCGCGGACTTTTATGAAAGGGAAGTGAGCTACGACCTTAAAAAACTGAGCGACAGCATAGAGCCCATTCTGATTATTGTTATGGCTGCATTTGTCACTCTCCTGGCATTGGGAATCTTTCTCCCCATGTGGGATATGTATAACGTCCAAAAAGGTGCATAAACACAGCTGTTTTTCCTTGCATTTGCCCGACAAAGATTTTGTTAGTGAATACTCCGGGTTGGTGTAAATTCGTAACATCTCCGCCGCATATTAACGCTTTGTGACTGAATTTTGACGCTCAAATGTCCAGATTCTGCACCAATCCCGCGCACTTCTAAACCATCGTCAAGCGCATTAAAAAATTTATATTCCGCCGAATTGCGAGTTGCCAAGTTCCATCTATTCTTTCAACTGGGTCCAGGTAAACCTCGCGTTTATTCCACCAGAATCTCGCTAGCTGTTCAGCGTTTTGTCCATTACAAGTGGATAAAAAATGATCATGCATTTACGTCGAATATTCTTGCTGAGTGCCGTGGCGGTCGCGATCATTATGCAAGGTTGTGGCTGTAACGGCAGCAAAAAGCATTATCCCTCGAACTCACAGGAGCCGACTGTCACGGTTGAGGGTAAAGCCAGCAAGGGAATACTCCAAGGTTTTAGCGTTACCGCTTATCCGCTTGGGCTTGGCCCAGATGGGATATCAATCGCGCAGAGCATCACTGACAACGACGGCGAATATAGACTTCAAATTCCTCGGTCTCAATCCCATGGTGATCCAAAAGGTTATTTGACCATTACCAACCAGGATGGAGTGAGCATGAGTGTTCGCGAGGTACAACTGGTGGATCTGTAGAAGGCGATGTTTCCTACAAAGGAACTGTATATGGTGTGATCGAGAAACGTAATGGCCAGGTCGTTGTGCGCTACACCAGCGGCAATACCAACGAGATCGAAACACTCTATTAATCGATGCAAAAATTCAACTCTCCTTTGGGGATTTGACTAAAATAATATTAACGATGCTTACAGGGTGAACATTTGTTCACCCTTTCTTTTTAACCAGCTGTTGGTTTTTCATGTATCTTCTCATTGCGCTCGCATTTGCCCTGATTTCATTCCCTTGTTTCGCCAATGACAAAAACGCCGCAATTTTTATTCGTCATGGCAGCGTCGTTTTCAGCGAAGTCGTTCCCATCAAAGATTTTGAAGATGACCTGAAAGGCGGTAGTGAGCCAGTGCCCGGTAATCATGCGCTGACCTACAACCGACTGGAAATGGGATTTGGTTGGAAGAATTTTGAACTTGCGCATTTTATGCGCGAGGATTATGTATTCGAATTTACTCCGGATACGATGAATATCATTTATTGGGACAAAAACAAAAAGAAAATTCCGGAAGGAACCTACGATGCCTATTTGAAGGCACAACATGTCAAAGCGGAAGGATGGCGAGTTGGTTACCGATTTGCCCTGTCGCAGGATTCCCTGGTGCGCGTATCGGTGAATTATCTGGAAGCTGAAGAATTGCTTTACGGCGCCATAGGCGGCTCGGTCAATGTAATGGATGACGAAATTAAAGGTGGGAATCTCGGTGTACTGTATTACTACGAAGAGGACTACCTGTTGGATAGGCCCCCGGTGATTCCGGCAGAAGGGAAGGGGTACTCTTTCGATGTGGAGGCAAGATTTCACCTGCAAGGCGGTTGGCAATTCGATCTGAATTTTTACGACTTGTTTGGCGAAATTGATTGGCGTGATGCCCCCTATACCAAAGGCACTGTTGCTTCAACCAGCACTTATGTTGACAGCAATGGCTACGCGCAACGCGCGCCTATGATGACCGCTGTCGAGAGCTACCAAAACTTTACCCAGAAGTTGCCTACTTTCTATCAATTGTCGGCTACCAAAAAGCTCTATGGGCCTTTGGGAATTTCCTATATGCGAGAGAAATACGACAGTGTTGAATTTGATCGTTTGTTCCTGCTGTGCGATCTGGCTGGCGATTTTTATTTTAAGGCCGGCTATGACTTTACCATGAGCGCCACATGGGTTGGATTGGAGAGTGATGCTGTATCACTCAATATTGCAACGGATGATTGGTCTCTAGTGGGGGCGAAGTCTTTGGTTTTGCGGTTCAACGGACGCTGGATCTTCTAAAAGCAACCTCAAAAATGCCTAGAATAAAGGCTCGCTTTGGCGGGCCTTTCTTTTTTAGGTCTTCGCATCCTTCTTATGGCTCGAATCGACTCATTCCTTTTATCCGCCAATTCTTCCAGTTATCCATTCATCTTTTTCCCAACGTTTGGATTGAATATGCATTGCTTATATCCAACCTGATGGAAAGTCACTAATTCGCAAATAATTTTTAATTAAAAAACTGCATTCTTCGCAATTTTTCGCTTCGGCTGAAATTTTCAATCTGGCATATCCAAAAAAATTATAAATGGCTGAAAGTCATAACTATCTGTTTGAAATAGTCCTATGGCCTAAGTCTTTTTATAACCAGGAAATCCAAAAATTGTTGACTAAGCTTAGGAGCAAGTGAGGCGTAAATGCTGGCTCAACAAAATGCTGGCATCAGAAGACGGAAATCCGACTTCAAAAAGGCCGCATGTGCCTGGATCAAGTGAAGCGCCAAAATTCCGGTGATCACAATTCCTTATCTTTTCGAGTTGTAAATAGTTGGAGATTTTCCATGGGTAGAAATCAGCAATCGGGTTTTACGTTGATCGAACTCATTGCGGTGCTGGTCATTCTTGGGATATTGGCCGCAACGGCAATACCGCGTTTTGTTAATTTGCAAGACGAAGCCGCCGAGGCTGCGGTTCGCGGTGTCGCCGGTAGTATTGAAAGCGGTGCAGCGTTAAACCACGCCGTGGATCTTGCGGTAGAAGCAAAACTGACAACGACTTCTACAGATCCTTTTTACAATATCTCCAATTGCACAGATGGCGGAGTGCTTCTGCAAGGTGGTTTGCCTGCGGGCTATAGCATTGCTAGCAAGCCTGTCGGCGATAAAATTGCCGTCACTTGTACTTTGACTGGCGACACTGGTAAATCTGCCGAGTTTGTTATTATCGGCGCAGCAGGTGGTATAGATCCTCCGAGTGAATAATTGGGGAGCGCGTGCAGCAACATAACCATCGCTATCACACAGCGGAAAAAGGATTCAGCCTTATTGAGCTGATCGCGGTGATGGTAATTGTCGGGATTATCGCGACAATTGGTGTGTCCCGTCTGACCCCCTCTACAATGCTCCAACTGCAAGCGGGCCGTGATCTTCTGACCACGGCCCTTTTTTCTGCCCAACAAAAAGCCATGGCGCAACTTGCACCCGTTCGGGTCATCGTGTCTGGTTCCACGGTGGATGTGCGTGTCGATAGCAACCGGGATGGAAATTTCACAGCGGACGAAAGTATTTCCGTTGCTGGAATTCGCTATCCTCTCGACGTATCAGGCGGTATAACCTTCAGCTCTCATGTATTGAACTACGACCATTTAGGGCATACGAGTCCTACTGTAATTGCGGTCAGTAACAACGGTCAGAGTGTTGATGTCACAGTGACGGCGACCGGTTATGCTTACTAAATCCTGTTTCCTTGCTAAACACCGCGCCCGTAAAAAATCCCAAGCGGGATTAACTCTGATCGAAGTCATAGTGTTTATTGTGGTGGTGTCCATCGCAATGGGCGCATTGCTCGCGGTTTTTAATAACGCCGTCATTAATACAGTTGATCCTGCCGTGCGCATCAAAGCCTTGGAAAAAGGCCAAGCATTGATGGATGAAATTCTTGCGCGCAAGTTTGCTGACAATACTCCGACTGGAGGAATTCCAGCTTGTGGTTCAAATGGAGTGGATGCCTGTACGCCAATTTCCCCCGAAAATCGTTTTGATGATGTGGGTGATTACCACGGATATTCCGATACAACGGACACTGGATTCCCCGTTTCAGTGGCAGTAGTGGAGGCGGGAAGTGATCTTGGGCTGGCTGCAGATGCTGCGCGCCGCATCACCGTGAGTGTGGGTATGCCGGACGGCAATATCCTGCAATTAACCGCCTATAAGGTGAATTTCTGATGCAACGGGAACAGGGATTCACTTTGGTGGAAATGATTATGGTCGTGGTGATCCTGGCCATAGTCGCATCCATAGGTTCCAATTTTGTGCTCAGTGCATTGGAGTCCTATCGCATTGCGCAAACGCGCAATCAACTGGTGCAACGCGGGCGTTTGAGTTTGGAGCAAATGGCCAGAGAATTGCGTATGGCAGTGCCGAATTCCGTGCGCGTTAGTCCCGGCGGTCAATGTGTGGAATTTTTGCCGGTTGTTGCTGCAACTCATTATCAGAATGCTGTGGCAGATCAAAACAATAACAAGGCCGAACAAACACAAATTGCCATTGGAAATCTCGCTGGGCAGGGCGGAAGTGCTCAGCATGTGGTTATTGCACCATTTTCCCCTGCGGAGATTTTTACCGCAGCAAAACCGGCTGCGCGTGTCAGTATTACGTCTTTAGGACCTGCCTCCATTACGCTTGCGGCACCCCACAGATTTTTCCGCAATTCCGTTAATAAACGTTTGTTTCTGACTTCTGATCCCGTTCGATTTTGTGTTAGCGGCGGCAATCTGGTGCGTTATTCAGATTATGGATTTTCGACGACGGCCTTGGGCGGGGGGAACCCGGGCGGCAAGAGTGCATTAATGGCGCATGACGTGGCAGCCAATAATATTGCCTTTGAATTATCGCCTGCATCGCAGGAGCGCAGTATGGTGGTGCGTATGCATCTGCGGTTTAGCGCTGGCACTGCCAGTTTGGATTTAAATCATCAGGTATTGATCCGCAATGTGCCCTGAATGTTATTTAAAAAAATTGCCATCCAAAAAAGAGCAAGGTTTTTTAATGCCGCTCGCACTGTTTATTTTGGTGGGTTTAGGTGCATTGGCGATAGCTATTAGTCGTTTAAGTGCAGGCCAGTTTTCCGCCGCTGTGCAGGAGAGTCTATCCGTCCAGGCGTTTTATGCCGCTGAAAGTGCGGCGCAAGTGGCCATGCATCAAATTCTGTTCAATACCGCGGATAAAGCGGGTGCCGATGGAAAATGTGCGGCGGCTAATGGCGATATCTTGACGTTCTCCGCTGCAGGATTAAATGCCTGTTCCGCGCAAATTGCCTGTTCAATTGCCTCAAGTGCCGGTGATACCGCCGGTATTTATCGGGTGGAGGCAACGGCGTCTTGCGGGCAAGGGCAATTGGCAGCGGAACGCAGAGTCATTACAGGGGTGCGCTATGAATAGGGTTTTCTGCGCACTGTTGATCGCTTGGCAATTGTTGGTCTGGAATGCCTATGCCGCTACCTGCGATTCCATTTTCTCTGCGGGGGTTCAGGCGCATTCCGCCAGTGGTTATCTGGAAATGAATATGCAGTCGCGGGTAATTGGCGGAAGCACGCTGCTAAATGTGCCCAGTATTATCGATAACGCCGGATACGGTTGGAAATCGTGTGGAGCTGTAAGTTGTTCCGCAACAGGCGGATTTAATGCACCCGTCAATTTGACGATCCCTGCTGGTACTGGCTCTGATGGCTCTATCAATATAGCGGCGGAAGCTACCGCAACCTACGGGGCGGGTCATTACGGAGATGTCAGTGTCGAGCAGCAAGGGACTTTGAATTTTTCCACGAGCGGTGGAAAGTACTACATGGGAAAATTAACGACTAATTGGCGATCAATAGTCAACTTTGCTCCAGGCGATTATTACATCAATGGTGATTTGAGTATTCACCGAGAAAACATCATAGGTATAACCGGTAATGGGCCGGTCAGAATTTTTGTTAATGGAAGTGTTACGGTTCAATTCGCAACCAATATCACGCATGGCCACCCGGAAAACTTATTGATTTTTGCCAAAAATACAATCTCGTTTGATGAGTCCGTAAGATTTTCCGGATTTCTCTATTCGCAAACGGGAGATGTTTTACTCGGTTTTATGGTCCAGGTAACCGGCGGAGTATCTGCTGCCGGCCGGATACATTTGAATAACCTCACTAGGATCAACTACACCGATTCAATTAATACCGCGGATTTCGGCTCTCTATGCAGTTTGACGCCCTCAATTAACGGTTGGAATATCAATACGGGTAATGGCGCGGCGAGTACCTGTAGCGATTTCCCGGTAACCATTAGCGCGCGCGATAGTAATAACAGCGTTCTGACGGGTTATACCGGAACCATAAACCTTTCAACGTCTTCCGGTCACGGCAAGTGGAAAAAATCCAACGGTGATGCATTTGGCGATTTAACAGCGTCAAGCAACGATAATGGTCAGGCGTCCTATACATTTACCGCAGCGGATCAAGGTGAAATTACTCTGTTGCTGGATAACCAGCACGCGGAAAATTTGCAGATCACCGTATCAGATGGAGGTGTCAACGCGATCTCCAATCCAGTTACATTTTCCGCTAATGCATTTGTAATCGAAACAGCGGATGCTGATGTCATCGCCGGACGCCCCCATTCTTTTACCGCAAAGCTGATGACCCAGGATATATCCTCGCCATCCAAGTCCTGTAGAGTGGCGGAGCTTTACAATAATGCCAATGTGAAAATGTGGCTGGTGCGGGATTCCGCAGATCCTGGCGGCGCGGCCCCTGCGATCACAGCTGGTGGGCAAACGTTTTATCCGCCCAATTCCACCCCGGCCAACGATAATATTCAGCTAGGTTTCAATTCCGGTATTGCAAATTTCACCTTGCTGGCATCAGATGTTGGCAAATATCGTCTCGCAATCAGTGACACGAGCGAGAATTTTTCGGATTCCCATATTCTCGGTCAATCCAATGTTTTGATAGCGCGGCCATTCGGGATAAATGTCGCTGTGACTGGAAATACGGGAGCAGTTGATAGCGGCGGTGCAAAATTTCGCGTAGCTGGGCATTCTTTTACGCTCACCGTAACCGCCGTTGGCTGGCAATCTGCCGACGATCAGAATAATGACGGTATTCCGGATGGCCACAATGACAATTCGCTGGGCAATAATGCCGACCTTGCAGATAATCCGCCTTTGGTGAGTTTTGGCAAGGAAAATCCCGCACAAGGTATTAGCGCCAATTCGGTTCTTATATCGCCAGCGGATGGAGAGAATCCAGGATTATCCGGGGGTAGTTTTACAGCTTTTACTGTTGGTACGGCGAGTTCGGCAGTTTCGTTTGGCGAAGTGGGTATTATTGAAATCGCTGCAAGCGTAGCTGGAGGGAATTATCTGGGTAGCACTGGAAGCAGCAAAATCATCGGCAAATCGGGCTATGTCGGGCGTTTTTATCCCGATCATTTCCGTTTGAGCGATTTATCTTTAACGCCCGCGTGCAGTTCCGTTTTGCCGTTTTCCTATTTGGATGAAACCTTTTCGTTCTCGGCGAAAATAACGCCTTACGGAGCACATGATTTGCCGTTGAAAAATTACAAAGACGGATTTAATAAATTTTCGACCGCCGACTTGCAATCGATGTTATCGGCCATTGATGAAGCCGGTTCTACGTTGCTGAGTGGTCGTATCACCAATGTATGGGCTGAACCCAGTTTGCAGGATGGTGTTCTGGCATTGGCGCCGCAGCTCAGTATTGCTCGCGCTGCAAATTTAGACGGCCCGTTTTCGTCGGTACGCATTGGCTTTAAACCGCTGGATTCGGATGGTGTCACTGTGCGTCTGGGCGATTTGGATTTGGATCTTAACAATGACGGAATAATGGATACGGTACGCGTCAATTCTGTACCGACCAGATTGCGTTATGGCCGTTTACGTCTTGACGATTCTTATGGGCCGGAAACGGCAGATCTTCCGGTGGTATTTCAGACCGAATACTGGAACGGTAGCCAATGGATAAAAAATCTCGACGATAGCTGCAGCACCATCCCTTTAAATAAAATTATCTATCCGGATGGCGCTATCCATATTTCCAGCAATCGAACTGCAAGTGTGGGCGGCGGTTCAACCACCGGGCGGTATGCATATCTCAATGCAACAACTGTTGGGTTTAATGCGGGCGATGCCGGGCACTATTTCACGGCGCCCGGAGCCGGTAATACCGGCAGTATTACGGTAAAGGTTGATTTAACAGACCTTCCCTGGTTGATGTTCGACTGGGATAACGATGGTGTCCCCGATGCACAACTGCCAGATGCGCAATTTTCCTTCGGCAATTATCGCGGTCACGACCGGGTTCTGTATTGGCTGGAAATGCTGCGTTAGTGCGATCCGCCTCCGAGAACTTGGCGTTTTAATTCCTGATAGCGCGTCGTCCAGCGCGGGCCCATCTGAGCTTCCCGGTGATCAAAGCCAAATGCACGCCGTTTAATGGCCAGCACCGGCGGAGCCTGAATGCGTTTCGCAATGGCCATGCCTTGATAGAGTTTCCACCAGCGCTCCAAATCCTCGATAAAACTTTGTGCGTCCGGGAAGAGAGTTTGAATATCACCCTGATAACCAATCTGCTGCGCCAGTTCGCCGTTGACATACCATTGCAAATTATCTTCCGGTGTTGCGCGTTGCCAGCGTTCCACCCAGCTGCGGAATAGGGCGTCGTGATAGGGGTAGAAGAGGGGATCGCCCTGATCTTTATCCACATTTTGCTGTGCGCTTAATTCAGCGGACGGTTTGATTTTGATGGTGCCCGCTGGAATCACTTCGCGCTGATAAATTTCTTCGTTTAAAAATTTCGCCAGAGCGTAGACTTCGCCTTTCCAGAGATCGGCGAGATTAGCGAGAAATCCGCCGAGATCACCGTAAAGTGTCGAATAGCCGACCGTCATTTCGGATTTGTTGGCATTGCAGGTAAAGGCGCCGCCGAAAGCAGCGGCAACGCCGGCAAGAATGCGCGACGAGCGGTCGCGCGCCTGAATATTTTCTTTTACAAAGTCGGATACCTGGAGTTTCAATTTGCCCGCGCTGTAATTGAATTCCGCATTTTTCAGTTGTGCGATGGTGGTATCCACGGCGGGCTGGATGGGAATTTCCGTATAAGGACAGTCGAGATTTTCCGCTAGAGCCCGACCTAGATTGCGCGTGGTAGTAGAGGTAAAGGGACCAGGCATATTCACCAACAATAAATTCTCTGCTGGCAGAATCGTGCGATACAGCGCTGCTGCGACGGCGGAATCAATGCCACCGGATACCCCAATCACCACTTTGCGCACACCGATGCGCTCCATAAATTTGCGCGTGCCGTATTGAATCGCCGTAAATTGCTGCGCGGTGGAATCTTCTATCCAATTATTGGGAACTGCCTTTGACGTATTGGTGGTTTTGATATCCAGTTCGAGAGTAACGGCCTCTTCCTGAAAAGATTTGGCTTGCGTGAGGATGTGGCCATCCCTGTTGTATACACAGCTCGCCCCGTCGAGGGTAAACAGGGTTTTACCGTTATCCTGCAGACCGCATGCGTTTACATAAGCCAGCGG
This sequence comes from Saccharophagus sp. K07, assembly GCF_014336955.1. Taxonomy (GTDB): domain Bacteria; phylum Pseudomonadota; class Gammaproteobacteria; order Pseudomonadales; family Cellvibrionaceae; genus UBA5868. The sequence goes on from NZ_QRAI01000005.1 coordinate 178,239, forward strand.
CAACTGATATTTGCGCGCCTTTGCGGAAAAAACTCGGTTGCGTTTGTGATTTTTGTTGAAGGTGTAAGGCGAGTTGCTGATATTAACCAGCAATTCCGCACCTTTTTGCGCGAGAATCGCAAGTGGCGAAATATTGTAATCCTCGTCCCAGCCGTCTTCGCACAGAATGCAACCCAATTTGCCCAAGCGGCTCGGCACGGGCTGGATCAAATCTTCTAACTGCAACTGACGTTCGTAAGCCAGTTTGCGCGGATCGTAAAAATAGCGGTTATCGTCGAATTCGCGATAATTCGGCATCAAGGTTTTGATAAAAAACGGTTGCTGGGTAACTGGGTGGGAAATAAACCGACCCTGTTCGGCAACGAACAGCGCGTTGTATTTGCGCGCTCGACCATCTTCATTTTTGCTATCCCATTCCACCGCGATATTGCCGAATACGACGGTAATGTTTTGGCTCGCCTGAGCAATTTTTTCTCCCCAATATTCACACTCGCGCAAAAAAGCGTAGCGCTCCCATTCATCGCCGAGCAGATAACCGGGTACTGCCATTTCCGGCAGTATCAATAAATCAACCCCGTCGTGCTGAGCGGCTTTAATCTGAGAGAGTATGGCTTGGCCATTTTGATCGGGTTGGCCAGGTATGACATCGAGCTGAATAAGGCGAATTTTCATTGTCGTGTCCTTAAGATGCAAAAAGGGCGCATTGAGCGCCCTTTTATGGTTGATCGCTGTGGCTATTCTGCCGTCTTAAAACTCCATGCGGAAGCCTGCATAGAATTGGGTAGAGGAAAAGTCATCGTAGCCAAACGTTTTGCGGAAGCCTGCGTAAGCGCTGGTGCCGCGCGGCAATACGGTGCTGAAGCCGAGTCCCAATTGGTAATACAGCGAGTCCGGATCCTCCGCTTCCAGGGCAAACAACACAGTGTCACCCGGCGCAAATGCGAAGCTACCGGTCATTAATTCCTGGTCGGTGTTCACATCAGCAACCAGGTTGAAGTCCAGGTTAGGGATTATTACGCCCCAACTGGTGGTAATGGCATAGGTGCTTTGTACACCGGCTTCAAACACCCAGCGGTCGATGGATTGGTCACCGAGAATGACTTCCCAACCGCCAGCGCCGTTATCTGCGTAACCTTTGATTTCCGCGCTGGAGAAATTCAAGCGCGCGCGCGGAGAAAACGACCAGGCGTTAACAGACCAAAGGTACTGCGCCTGGGTGCTGGCAAAGAATTCTTTGCCACTGGTTTCACCTTTCGTTTTCGCAGAAAAAGCATCTTCACCGGAACCATATTGGATGTAGCGGGAGATATCGATCTCGCTGCTGGAATAACCGAGCTGCACATCAAAGGAGAAATTGCCGCTGTTGAAGGTGGTGTAGCCGATAAAGGTGAAAATATCGGCTGATACATCACCGCCGTTGTTTTTATAGTCCAGATCGTTGCCGGTCCAACCGCCAGCGGCGCCGATAAACCAATCTTTGGACAGTGCATAGTCTGCGCCGAGCGTGATGGCATTGGATTTGTAGTCAAAGCCGGCTTCTGCATCGGTACGGTCTTTCTCCGCGTCTTCCAGCTGCACGCTGCCAAACAAACCAAAGCGGCTGAATAGGCCGTCACCGGCGGCGCCGCCATAAGGCGTGGTGCCCCAGGTCAAGCGATTGCGTGAAGCGGTGGCAATACCTTGGCTCAATTGCGAGAGACGCGCGCCAACAACATCGGCTTGAAGTTTTGAGGCATTGGTGCCTAGGCGCTTGAGAGCAAGGGTTTCTTCCGGAGTGATTTGTTGAATGGCTTCTGCGGCCTCGCTGTCGGAAAGTTTGGACAGTCCTTCACAACGCAGTTGCAGATTGCGGGTGCCAGGGCTGGCACCTTCAAGGTTGCGGTCCGCCAGTTCAGCGCAGATCAGATCCAGCGCTTGTGCGACGCTATAAGTGTTTTTATTTTGGGCTATGCCGCTATAGATGTTGGGACTCACCAGAATTTCTACCAAGCCTTCTGCCGTTTCTTCCTGTGAATCGATCACCGTGTAATAAAAGATGATCTTCTCAGGCTCGACGCTACCGACGCCTGGATTTGGAACCACCTGGATGCCGCCGTCGCTATTGACCGTAACTGTGGCGTTATCAGTCTCCATGCGAACTTCGGGAAGGACTGTCAGACTGCCACCATCAGGATCCGTATCGTTGGCCAGCACGTTCATCGTATAGGTCGTTCCGGCACGAATTGTTCGGATATCGGTGTTTGCGATGGGCGCTGCAGCGTGTACCAGTGGAGAAGCGAAGAGTAAAGCGGCTGGAAGTAAGTAGCGAATGTCCATAAACGTTCCTTGCTGTAGTTGAATGCCATGCCCGCGTTGATCAAGCGAGTCCTGGCTCCGGGTAAAAATAGGGCGGGATTATAGAATGATTTGCGTAGCGTAACTAGAAGCTAGCGCAAAAACGCCTGCGTTTGGCATTTTGGCTACTAGGCGCTTGGTCTGCGCCCCTATTATCCGGGCGACCCTTCCGGGCGGTCCGATCTTAATCCTAGGGGCGTTTAGTTTGGCGGTTTGGCGCCCCTGCGGGCATAATGCGCACCTTTCGTTTGCCAGCAATACATTGACCATGCAGGAAAACCACATTTTCCCCGCCACTTCCGCCGAACTGGAGCAAGCTCTTGCGGAAACCCTGTTGATGCACCGGCCCCGGCTGCGCAAGCTCTGGCGCATAGGTCAAGAGGCAAACACGGAAGAAAACCTCGCCCAGGTCAAGCAAAAATTCTTCGCTTTGCTCAGCGAATCCCAAGCCATTGTGCAGACCAAAAAACAAAATCTGCCGACGGTGGAATTTCCGCAGGAATTGCCCGTCAGTGCGCGCCGCGATGAAATTGCCGATGCCTTGCGCGAGCATCAAGTGGTCATTCTGGCGGGGGAAACCGGGTCCGGTAAAACCACCCAATTGCCGAAAATTTGCCTGGATATAGGCCGGGGAATTCTGGGCCAGATCGGCCATACCCAGCCCCGTCGTATTGCGGCCAGTACCGTGGCCAATCGGATCTCCGAAGAATTAAAAGTGGCGCTCGGCACAGCGGTGGGATTTCAGGTGCGCTTTACCGACCAGTCGCTGCCAACCTCGCATATCAAATTGATGACCGACGGTATTTTGCTGGCGGAAATTCAAAACGATCCTCTGCTTTTGCGCTACGACACTCTGATTATTGATGAGGCGCACGAGCGCAGCCTGAATATCGATTTTTTGCTGGGATACATCAAACAGATTTTGCCCAAGCGTCCCGATCTGAAAGTGATCATCACGTCGGCGACCATCGATTTGCAGCGTTTTTCCCGCCATTTTAACGATGCGCCAATTCTGGAAATTTCCGGGCGTACTTACCCGGTGGAAATTTTGTATCGCCCCTGGGCAGGTGAGTTGGAAGATCAGAGTGAAGCCATTATTCAGGCGATCGAAGAAATTCTCACTCTGCCCAACAGCAGCAATGGCGATATTCTGGTGTTTCTGCCGGGCGAGCGAGAAATTCGCGAAACCGCCTTGGCGATTCGCAAACGCGAATTTGCCCATCTGGAAGTATTGCCTTTGTATGCGCGCTTGAGTCTCGCTGAGCAGAGCCGCGTATTTCAGAGCCATAGAGGACGCCGCGTGGTTTTGGCAACCAACGTGGCGGAAACTTCGATTACCGTGCCGGGGATTGGCTACGTCATTGATCCGGGCTATGCGCGTATCAGTCGTTACAGCGTGCGCACCAAAGTCCAGCGTTTGCCGATCGAACCTATTTCGCAGGCGAGCGCCAATCAACGCGCGGGTCGTTGCGGACGGGTGAGCAACGGCGTTTGTATTCGCCTGTATTCTGAAGAAGATTTTATTCAACGTCCGGAATTTACCGATGCGGAAATTTTGCGTACCAACCTGGCATCGGTGGTATTGCAAATGCTGCATTTGGGTATCGGCGATATTCGCAAATTTCCCTTTGTCGAAGCGCCGGATTCCAAATTTATCAGCGACGGTTATCGCCTGCTGGAAGAATTGCAGGCGGTTACACCCAAAGGTCAATTGACGCCGCTGGGCCGCCAGATCGCCAGTTTGCCCCTCGACCCGCGCATCGCCCGCATGATTCTGGAAGCCCACAAGCTCGGCTCTTTACGGGAAGTATTGATTATCGCCGCTGCGTTGACGGTGCAGGATCCGCGCGAACGTCCTGCCGATAAACAACAGGCTGCAGATGAAAAACATCGGCGCTTTTGGGATGAAAATTCGGATTTTCTTGCCTATTTGAATTTGTGGAATTACGCGGAGCAGCAGCGCCAGGATTTATCGCAAAATCAGTGGCGCAAACAAAGTGCGAAGGAATTTTTATCGCATCTGCGTCTGCGCGAATGGCGTGAACTCCACCATCAAATCCGCGTGTCGTGTAAGCCTCTCGGCTTGAAAGAAAATCAGGAACCTGCGTCCTACGCCGCCGTGCATAAAGCCTTGTTGTCGGGTTTGCTCGGCAATATAGGTGTAAAAAATGAAGAACCGGGTGAGCTGCAATATCAAGGCGCGCGCAATCGAAAATTTTCTATTTTCCCAGGTTCATCGCAGTTCAAGAAAAAACCGCGTTGGATAATGGCGGCTGAATTATTGGAAACCTCCAAATTATTTGCCCACTGCGTCGCCAAAATCGAACCCGAATGGATTTTGGAATTGGCGCAGCATTTATTGCGTCATCACTATTACGAGCCGCACTACAACAGCAAAAGCGGGCAGGTTTTGGCTTACGACCGCATTACTTTGTTTGGCCTGACATTGGCGGACAAAAAAACAGTCAATTACAGTCAGATCAATGCAGCGGAGGCGCGGGAAGTATTTATTCGCTCGGCGTTGGTTGAGGGCGGTTACGGTCAACATCCGAGCCGTGCGTCGCGCGGACGTCAGGCAAATCGAACACCACAGCGCGAGCAAGAAAAAGACGATTTTTTTCTCTACAACCAGAAACAAGTCGCTGCGGTACACGATCTGGAAGCCAAATCCCGCCGCAAAGATATTATGGTGGACGACGAGGTTATTTATCGTTTTTACGACGAGCGTATTCCAGCTCATGTGGTGAATTTCGCGGGATTTGAACACTGGCGCAAACAGGCGGAAAAAAAGCAGCCGGATTTATTGTGGATTCCGCGCGATTTGCTGATGCAGCACGGCGCCGCTGGAATTACGGAAGCGCAATTTCCGGATTCCATGTCGTTGGAAGGCATGATCCTGCCGCTGACCTATCATTTTGAACCGGGTCATCCGGATGACGGCGTGAGCATTGGTATTCCCGCCAGCGTATTGCACACAGTGCCCGAACATCGCCTGGAATGGTTGGTGCCGGGATTTTTGCGCGATAAATGCATTGCGCTGGTGAAAAGCCTGCCCAAACAGTGGCGCAAACAATTCGTCCCTGTGCCGCATTATGTGGATCAAATCATCGGCAGACTCAAGCCCGGTAATCAGCCTCTGTTGCAGTCTTTGCAACATGAGTTGGAGCGGCTGCTGGGCAAACCTATGCCGAAGGATATATGGCAGGAAGTCGAGCTTGATCCGTTTTATCGCATGAATATCCACGTATTGGACGAGCGCAATAAAATTCTGGATCGCGGTCGGGATCTGGCGGAATTGCGCGAGCGCTATCGCGGCCATGTGCAAAATACCTTGCAAAAAGTAGGGGAGAGCATAGAACGCGATGCGATTACTGAATGGAATTTTGGCGCGCTGGAAACCTCATGCACCTTGAAACGCGGCGCCATGCAGGTGCGAGCCTTTCCTGCTCTGGTGGTGGAAGGGCAATCAGTGGCTTTGCGTCTATTGGATAACCCGTTGGAGGCTGAGCAGACCAGTGTCAAAGGGGTGGTTGCTTTGCTTATGATGCAACTCGGAACCACCATCAAATATCTGCAAAAAGAATTGTTGCGCAACAAAGATATGGCGCTGAGCGTGATGAACCTCGGCAAGCGGGAAGAGGTGGTGCAGGACATGCTGCAGGGTGTGGTTTATCGTGCATGTCTCGAAGGTCATCCATTGCCGCGCGATGCAGATGCTTTTGCCAAAGCTTTATCACGCGGAAAAAACAATGTGGTGCCGCTCGCCAATGAATTGGAAAAATGGCTACTGCAGGTACTGGATGGAACCGTACAAATCAAAAAGAAAATGAAGAGCAATCCCAATGGTTTGATGCTGGCGGCGACATTTTCCGATATTCAGCATCAGCTCGACCAATTGATTTATCGCGGTTTTATTTCCGATGCCCCGTGGGAATGGCTGGAGCAATATCCGCGCTATTTGAAAGCCATTGGCGTGCGCCTGGAAAAAGCACCTATGGATATCAGCCGCGATAAGAGCAACACCCGCTTGTTGCAGGCTTATTGGGAAAAACATCAGGCGCGCCTGCAGAAAGATGGCATAGCGGTTTATCGCCAGAACGGGCTTTGGCAGCAGTATCGTTGGATGCTGGAAGAGTTGCGGGTATCGCTGTTCGCTCAAACCCTCAAAACCCGCCTGCCGGTTTCCGAGAAACGTTTAGACAAGCTATGGCAGGAGAGCCTAGCCTAGTTTGGCGCGGATATTTGCGTGGCACATTATGCATCCGCTCCTAATGGCAATTGGCAATCGTGAGGATTATGATTGCCGGGCCTTTCTACAATAAGGACACATCCATGAGCAAATCTTATCCTTGGCTATTTACCCGAATTGGTGGCTTTGATCAGGTGCTTCTGCGCACTGGTGAAGATCTGCGTCATCTCGACGAGTTGGATCCAAAGCTGTGGGCTGCCCTGGCTTGTCCAGTAAAAGGATTATTCTTCGACGAAAAAACCTTGCAGTTGATCGATGTCGATAACGATGGTCGAGTACGGGTTCCCGAAGTGATCAAAGCCGTTAAATGGGCGGTCGATTGCCTGAAAAATCCGGATTTGTTGCTGCAACCCGCCGCGGAAATTTCGCTGGCGGATATAAATGACGCTACTCCAGACGGCGCAACCATTCTGAACAGCGCCCGAACTATGCTGCATATTCTCGGCAAGTCTGACGCTGGCGTTATCACTCTCGCGGATGCCGAGGCTCAACAAACGGCATTGGTGGCGGCCCCCCTCAATGGCGACGGTATCATCCTCGCCGATTCCGCTTCCAACGACGAACTAAAAACCCTTATCAATGAAATCCTCGCGGCATTCCCTGGCGTGGTAGACGCTTCCGGCAAGCCCGGAATTGACCTGGCGACCGTGGAACAATTTTTTGCCGCGTGCCAAGCCCGCGCGGCTTGGCTGGATCAAGCCCAAAGCGATTGGTTGGAGGCGGTAGATTACACTGCAGGTTATGAAGCCCTGGCTGCAGTACGCGCTAAAATTGATGACTTTTTCAGCCGTTGCCGCGCCACACAGTTTGATGCCCGCGCCATTGAATTGCTCAATCAGCCTGCCGAGGCCTGGACCAATCTGACCGGCGAAAAAATCTCCGCTGACTGCCACGAATTTGCGAATTTCCCTCTGGCCAAAATCTCCCAAGACGCTTTATTGCCATTGGAAAAAGGCATCAACCCCGCTTGGGATGCGGCGATCCGCAACTTTAAAACCAAAGTCGTTTCCCTTTTGATTGGCGAAAAAACAACGCTGAGTTTTGACGACTGGAACGAAATCAAACAGCGCTTCGATGCGTATCAAGCATGGTTGAACAGTGAGGCAGGTAAAGAAGTTGCAGCGCTCAGCCCCGCGCGTATTCGCCAAATTCTGCAAAACGGCAAGAAAGCCGAATTGGAAGATTTGGTTAAGCAGGATCTCGCTGTGCAGCCGCAAGTTCAGGCATTTGCTTCAGTAGAAAAATTGCTGAGACTGCGTTTGCATCTGAAAACCCTGCTGCAAAACTTCGTCAATTTCACCGATTTTTATTCCAACGACAATCGTGCAGTGTTTGAAGCTGGAACCCTGTTCCTCGACGGGCGTGCGTGCGATCTCTGTATCGAAGTACATGATGCCGCCAAACACGCAGCGCTGGCCGGTTTGAGCAAATGCTTCCTGGCTTATTGCGACTGCACCAGACCCGACGGTCAGACAAAATCCATTGTGGCGGCCTTTACCAGTGGTGACTCGGATTATTTGTTGGTAGGGCGCAATGGTGTTTTCTACGATCGCGCTGGTCGAGACTGGGATGCCACTATCACCAAACTGATCGAAAACCCCATCAGCATTCCGCAGGCGTTTTTCTCTCCGTATAAGCGACTGATTCGTTTTATCGAGGAGCGCGCAGCAAAAAGCGCGAGTGCGGCGGAAGCCTCCAGCCAGACCCTGCTGGAAAGCGCCACAGAAAAAACGCTCACGACTGATCCTAAAACCGCTCCGGCCGCCAAGCCGAAATTCGATTTGAGCATGATTGCCGCAATGGGCGTCGCCGTAGGTGGTATCACCACAGCACTAGGTCTGTTACTGCAGTCGTTTTTCGGACTGGGTTGGTTGATGCCGTTGGGACTTATTGGTTTGTTGCTGTTGATCAGCGGTCCGTCCGTATTTATAGCCTGGCTCAAATTGCGTCAACGTAACCTCGGCCCAATTCTCGACGCATCCGGTTGGGCGGTGAATGGTCAAGTTCGAATCAACGTGCCTTTCGGCGGCAAACTAACCGAAGTTGCCAAACTGCCCCCCGGTTCAAAACGCAACCTTATCGACCCCTATGCGGAAAAGAAAACCCCTTGGGGATGGTGGCTCGTGCTGGCATTGGTGGTGGTTGGCCTTGCGGTTGGCGGTTGGTGCCTGTGGACCGGTAAATGTCCTTGGTTTAAATCACCAGTAGTTATCACCGCGCCTGTGGAACCGCCGGCAGAAGGCTAGTGATGAAGGAATAAAAATGGCCGCATATGCGGCCAATTTTATTTTTGGCGTTTGCGCAATTATCTTTCGAGTTTATAACAATCTTCCGCTTTTATCGGCGATGACTCGATCAAATGAGTAATCAGATTGGGCCTTGAGTGTTCCCTGTGACTACGTCATCCTAAATCCGCATCGCTAAAGCTTGTCACATCTCTGACATATTTCCTTTTTATAGTGCGCCTCGTTGTCATTTTAAATTCAGAAAATGACACTTTATTTGGCTATTGGGGAGCTTCTATGAAAAAGAAAATCGGCTTTTATACGGCGTTTGCCGCCATTTTTCCTTTAAACGCGCTGGCAGATATTACGCTTTATGGCAAAGCCAATGTATCGCTGGAATCTGTGGATGAGGGAGAAAAGTCTATTATTGCGCTAGAAAGTAATGCGTCCCGCCTTGGGTTTAAGGGGGCTGAAACTATCAGCGATGGACTGGATGTTATTTACCAAATGGAATATGAAACCAATTTTGACGACAATGCTGGTAATCCTTTTCGACAGAGAAATATCTTTGTTGGCTTGAAAGGAGGATTTGGTCAAATTATTGGAGGTCACTTTGATACGCCACTAAAGAATGCGCAGAATAAAGTCGATTTGTTTAATGATTTGCGCGGGGATATTAAGAATTTTATAACGCCTAACGACAATCGAGAAAATAATTCGGTGATGTACTCATCCCCCTCGTGGAACGGATTTGCTGCGAACCTGGCTTATATCGCGAGCGAGGCAGAGGAAGTAGATGATGGCAAATCACTGTCGCTGACCTATACAACAAATGGGTTGTACGTCGCTCTGGCATTTGATCAGGATGTCGAAGCGGAAAATGCTGAGGCGCTGCGAGCTGTAGTTCAATACACAATCTCGTTGCTGCAACTGGGATTCCTCTATGAACAATATGAAGAGGATGGGGCTGATAGTGAAGATGCCTGGGTGGTGTCCGCGCTCTACAATTTCAATGATCGCTGGGCTTTGAAAGGTCAGTATGGCCAATCCAGTATTGCGTTTGGGTACAGCAGCGGTTTGGTAACGGATGATAATGAATCTATAAGCGTTGGTGTTGATTACAAAATAAATAAAAACGTCCTTGCCTACGGTTTTTATACTTCCATATCTGCGGAAAATGGCAGCGTGGAAGTGGTGGATAATGATTATTTTGGACTGGGTCTGGAATTGCGCTTTTAAAAAAGGGGGAGCAACGCTCCCCAATTTTATTTTGCAATTAATCGCCTTGTCGCTGCACATGCCAGGGCAATCAAAAGCAACTCTCCGCCAGGTGCTCCGCCTTTTTTCTTTTTCCCGGAACTTTGTTTTACCGCAAATACAGGCTTTAAGTCCGCAGCGGTATGAGGATCGTCATCAACGACAGTAATACGATGAATCATCACGCGGTGTTCGTCGGTGATGGGGACATTGTTCCTGTAATCTTCTGCGGTGTAATTAAGTACCGGCATATGGGTAAATGCACCGCCCGGGCTCACTATGGATAGCTTGTTGATTTCATCCAGTATTTCTAACCCTTCTTCGGATACTTGACCAAAAACGGTAAATCCACCGTTTTGATAATCCAGATTGGCGCTATTGTTGGTGAGATTGAAAAACCATTCTGATGTCGCGCTGTTGGGGTTGTTCGCAACTTTCGCCATAGCGATAGTGCCGCGGCGATTGGACAATACCGGTTCGTTTACAACAGATTTGTTTTTTTCGATATGTGGTGTCAGGCGAATTTTATCTGGTATAGCGAGATCAGGATCGTATGCAAATCCTCCGCCTTGTATAACAAAATCTTTGGCTAATCGATGGATAAATGTATTGTCGTAGGATCCATCTTCGACGTAATTAAGGAAGTTTTCCACTGTTGCAGGCGTGTGCATGTCAAATAGATTGACTTCAAAATTCCCTACGTTGGTTTCGAATAAAACAATAGTGGCCTGGGCTGTGTGGGCTAGCGCTAAAAGTCCGCTAATTAAGGAAATTTTTAAAAATTTGAATCGCATGGTGTAATTCGCGCCTTATAGTTGATGACGCAGAGACTATGCCAAAGGCATGGCGCGAAATTCGTAAAGAAATGTATGTAAATTTGTAAAAAAATGTATGCGACTGGAAAGAAGTTCGGTTTGGGCTTAAAAAGCGGAAAAATGCAAAAAGAAAGAGGGGCAATAGCCCCTCGGTAAATACTTACTGATATACGCGTACGTAATCAATTTCATAAATGGCGGGGAATGTGGTTTGTGCGGGATTGCCGCCATTGTTTCCGCCAATTGCCAAGTTGATCAGGATATACATAGGTTTGTTGCGAAACGGATTGCTGCCGTCCGGATTGATGGTTTGGTTGGTGTTGGTGATATTCATCAACACATCATCAACGTAAAGCCGTATGGATTGTGCATCCCAGTCCGCCCGCCAAGTGTGAAAACGCGATTCCCAATCCGGATGCTGATAGCGCAGTGCTTCCAGTGAGCGAGTGGATGCATCCCAGGCCGCTGACCAGGCATCGCTGTTATTGGCTTTCCAGGCGACGTTGGCGAGAATTTTATTTTGGTAATACTCCATGATGTCGATTTCGCCATTTTCCGGCCATTTACCGTTGCCGAGCATCCAGAACGCGGGCCACATACCCGCGCGTGTATCTATGCGCGCACGTATTTCAAAACGTCCATAGGTCCAGCTCACTTTGTCGCGGGTGTGCAGGCTAGCAGAGGTGTAAGACGCGCCCATGTAATTTTCGCGGCGGGCGATGATTTTGAGGGTACCGTTGGAAATGTTGACGTTCTCAGGTCGCGCGACGGTGTAATACTGAGCTTCATTATTGCGCACCAGACCTTGTTCGTAGCTCCAGTAGGCAGTATCGGGCATGCCGCTGCCATTAAATTCATCGGACCACACCAATTGATACTGTTTTTGTCCTGGCACTTGTTCGAACCGCCATTGCTGATTGGGCGTTCCCTGATAAGTGCGCTGCCGAATATCTCCGCCGTTGGCCGTGCTGCTATTGACCACTTCCACGGCCTTGCCGCTGAGTCGCGACGTGATCCGCACATAGCCATCGCCAACGCTCTCAATGCGCCACTGCTGATGAGGCTCGCCCAAATAACTGTATTGGCGGATATCAACGCCGTCTGCTGTGCCGCGGTCCCATACATCCAATGACTTGCCGCTGTGGTAGGGCATAAGGGCGTAGTAGCCGTTTTGCAGATCCACCACCTCAAATTGCTGATTGGCTTTACCGGTAAATGACCATTGAATGAGGTTTGCGCCGTTCTCGCTGCTTTCATCCGAGATATCCATCGGCAGCCCGCTCAAGCGGTTGTAAATGAAATAACGGCCGGTGGCTATAGGGCCGCTGCCGGAGGATGAACTGCTGCTGGAAGATGAACTGCTGGAAGACGAACTCGAAGAGCTGCTGGAGCTGGACGAAGAACTGGAACTCGATGAATTAGATGAAGATGAACTAGATGAAGATGAGCTTGATGAGGAGGAGCTGGATGAGGAACTGCTGGAACCGCCTCCGCAAGCGACTAATGCGCTGCTGAGAACAGCGATAAGTCCCGCATAAAAAATACGATAAAAAAATCCGCGAGCTAAACGCATAGTTTCCATCACCGAGTTTTGATTATTTGCGGGAAATTATGCGCTATATGACTATATGGAAGGCGCGAACCTTGTGGCAAATTCCATATGCGGATTCGCCAATTTGTCGCGCTTGAGCGGATTTTATTTTTTGTCTTGTTGACTATTTGTAAAGAGTTTACCCGTGTCGCAAGAATTTATCTGCGTACCAACAACTCGCCTGTATGTCGTACCCCTGTTCTTTCGCCCAGGCCAGCCCATGGCGGACCAATCGCTCAGCGTGGCCCTTGCCGCGGAATTGCGGCGGAACATAAGTACTGACAAAGTCCAAAGTATTGCCATTCACTCGATATTCCAGCACCGCTTGTTGGTCCTCGATGCTTAAAACAAAGCGCTGGTTTTGTTTGTCGTGCTCGATGTGTGTGGCCGTCATAAATACTCCGCCTGCGCTTGTTAATTTTTCGATGGATCAATCTATAGAACGCGTACAAATCGTCGCGTTCATTTATTGATTTACTGCCCCCAATAACTCACGCGCTCTTCCAGGCTGGGACGCACACGTTCTTCCGGTTTTTCCGCGAAGCTGCCGATATAAATAAATCCAGCAACGCGGTGGTGCGGTTCCATATTGAGTAAATTTTTGACTTTGTCGTTATAGCTATACCACTCGGTCAACCATTGCGCGCCGAAGCCCATGGTGTGGGCGGCGATCAAAATATTCTGGCAGGCGGCGCCAGCGGATAAGACCTGCTCCCATTCCGGAACTTTGACGTGCGGTCCTGCCGTGGAAATAACCGCGATAACCAAAGGTGCGCGCAACAAAAGGCTTTTTTGCAGCTCCAAAGCTTTTTCCGGTGCATCGGGATTTTCCGCCTGATAAATCGCCGCCAATTCACGCCCGAACGCCGCGCGCGCATCGCCTTGGAAAATAACGAATCTCCAGGGACCAATTTTGCCGTGGTCCGGTACGCGATGTGCCGCCCGGAGAAGAGTCTGCAATTGTTCAGGGGATGGGCCGGGTTCGCACATGTCTTTGGAGGAAACGGAACGGCGGGTGAGAATGATATCGAGCAGACTCATGAAAACTCCTGGAAAGCTGAGAGCAGGCTTAAAAATAGCCGGCCAGCATACTCTTTGCGAATCGCTCGCTCAATCAGTTGGCGCTGCGCTCGCGGAGGGCATTGGGTATATAATGCCGCCCTTTGTCTGACAGCCTTGGAGTCGCAATGACTGTTCGTACCCGTATTGCTCCGTCACCCACCGGTGATCCCCACGTTGGCACTGCCTATATCGCCTTGTTCAACTACTGTTTCGCTCGCCAGCACGGAGGCCAATTCCTGCTGCGTATCGAGGACACAGACCAGGTGCGCTCCACCGCGCGCTCGGAACAGGCTATTTTGGAGTCACTGCGTTGGCTGGGTCTGGAGTGGGATGAGGGACCGGACGTCGGCGGCCCGCACGGACCTTATCGCCAGAGCGAGCGCCGAGAGATTTACGCGAAGTACGCAGAACAATTGCTGGAATCCGGCCACGCCTTCCGTTGCTATCGCACTGCTGCGGAGCTGGATGAGCTGCGCGAAGCGCGCAAAGCCCAGGGTTTGCATACGGCGCTCAAGCCGAGCGATCTGATATTGCCGGACGACGAAATTGCCCGCCGCGAAGCCGCAGGCGCGCCATACGTGGTGCGCATGAAGGTTCCGGAAGGCTCAGGGCCTTGCCCGGTGCCGGATCTGCTGCGCGGTACTATCGAATTGGACTGGAGCCAGGTCGACGCCCAGATTCTGCTGAAATCCGACGGCATGCCGACCTACCACTTGGCGAACGTGGTGGACGACCACCTGATGGGTATCACCCACGTTATCCGTGGGGAAGAGTGGATCAACTCGGCGCCAAAACATTTGTTGTTGTATCAATATTTCGGCTGGGAAGCGCCGGTTCTGTGCCATTTGCCGCTGCTGCGCAACCCGGATAAAAGCAAGCTCAGCAAACGCAAAAACCCCACCAGCATTCTGTACTACCAGCGCATGGGCTATTTGCCGGAAGCGCTGTTGAACTATCTCGGCCGCATGGGCTGGTCTATGCCGGACGAGCGGGAAAAATTCTCCCTCGCCGATATGCAGGCCAATTTTGATATCAAACGTGTATCCCTCGGCGGCCCTATTTTCGATATCGAAAAATTGAACTGGCTGAATGGTTTGTGGATTCGCGAAAATTTCAATGCGGAAGCGTTGGCGGACCGTCTGCAGCAATGGGCGTTAAATCGCGAAAATCTGCTCGCGGTTATTCCCCATGCGCAGCGGCGTATCAACACCTTGAGCGACTTTATGCCGTTGGTGGGCTTTCTGTTGGCGGGCCACTTGCCGTTGACGCCTGACCATTTCAAAGATCTGAAAACGGATGCGGATACTACGGTAAAAATCCTGCAATTCTGCATCTGGCGTTTCGAAAGCTTGCGCGATTGGAACAAGGAGTTGCTGTTTAGCGAAATGAAATCCATTGCCGATGCTCTGAGCATCAAAATGAAAGATTTTGTTGCACCTATCTTTGTTGCAGTAGCGGGTACTACATCATCCATTTCCGTTACGGATTCCATGGAATTACTCGGTTCCGATATGACGCGTGCGCGCCTGCGTCATGCCTTGGATCTGTTGGGCGGCGTCGGCAATAAAGCGGCGAAAAAGCTGGAAAAGGAATATCAGGCATTGGGCAGCGGCGCGGGTGGTGAAGCTGAGGGAGATAATTAATCCTCATGCTGACCCGCATCCGAACTCCTTGCATAGGCGTTTGTTCCACCGGTATTGGCGACAATGTTTGCCGCGGCTGCAAACGTTTTGCCCATGAGGTGATTGGCTGGAACAGCTATACCGATGCTGAGCGTGAAGCGATCATGCAGCGGATAGAATCTTTGCTGACGCAAGTGGTGGAAAACCATATTCGTGTGGTCGATGAAAAAAAACTGCACGAACAAATGGAATTGCAACGGGTTCGGATGTATCCCGGATTAAATATCTATTGCCAGGCGTTTGAAGCCATCCGCGCGTTTGGCGGAAAACTTAAGGAGCTGGAGTGGATCGGTTGTGAAGCGCAATTGCCATATCGCACCTGGTCGGTGGCAGAGCTGAAAAAAGCGATCGACGATGCTTTTTTTGAGCTTTCTCGTGCTCACTACGAACGTTATTTTTCGGTATTTGGCTGATCTAAGTTGGTATTGATAGATGCTTCAACCTATCCAAGAATTTTTATTGTGTCCTACCCCTGATGCCTGGGTGCAACAGGCTCTGGCTCATCCCGAAATATTGCTGATCGATCACGCGAACTGCGAAAAAAAAGCGGCGAGCACTGCGCTCAATTTGATGTATCGCTATATCGGTGATTTTGAGCTGCTCAATAAAATGTCGCGTCTGGCGCGGGAGGAGCTGCGTCATTTTGAGCAGGTGCTGGCGATTATGGAGCGGCGCAATATCGATTATCGCCATGTCAGCGCGTCCCGTTATGCGGCGGAGTTGCGCAAACATGTGCGCAGTGCTGATCCGGAAAAATTAATCGATACGTTGATTGTTGGCGCCATTATCGAAGCGCGGTCTTGCGAGCGTTTTGCCCGTTTGGCTCCGCATTTGGATGAAGAATTGCAGAAATTTTATGAGTCGCTGCTCAAGTCCGAAGCGCGTCACTTTCAAGATTATCTATCCCTGGCCAAAAAAGCGGCTGGCGGTCAGTCTATTGATGAACGCGTGAGATTCTTTCTGGAGCTCGAGCAGGAACTGGTGGAGTCGTCGGATGAAGAGTTTCGCTTCCACTCAGGTGTTATGAACTAAGCTAAAAGGTGATGTACAGAAGCGCAGCCTTGACGTGAGTCAAACGCAGTAGCAGTCTCTGGTTGTATGATCAGCTATAGATACTTTGCGGAGCAGCACCATGAAAGCGACACTCGATCTGTCCAAATATGGCATTACCGATGTAAAGGAAATTGTCTACAACCCATCTTATGAGGTGCTGTTCGAGGAGGAGACCCGTCCCGGCCTGGAAGGTTACGAAAAGGGCGTTATCACCAAATCCGGCGCGGTTGCTGTCCGTACCGGCATTTTTACCGGCCGCTCGCCGAAGGATAAATACATCGTCTACGACGATGTCAGTAAAGAGCATCTCTGGTGGGATTCCAATATCGCCCACAACGACAACAAACCTATCACTCCTGCCGTCTGGGCGGATCTCAAGGCTTTGTCAGCCAAGCAACTTTCCGGTAAGCGTTTGTTTGTGGTGGACGCTTTCTGCGGCGCCAATGAAAACACGCGCATGAAAGTGCGTTTCATCATGGAAGTGGCCTGGCAGGCGCACTTTGTCAAAAATATGTTTATCCGTCCGACGGCAGAGGAACTCGCCAATTTCGGCGAGCCGGATTTTGTCGTCCTGAATGCCTCCAAAACCACCAATCCGCAATGGCGTGAGCACGGCATGAATTCGGAGGTGTTTATTGCATTCAATATGACGGAAAAAATGCAGTTGATCGGCGGCACCTGGTACGGCGGCGAAATGAAAAAAGGCATGTTCGCCATGATGAATTACTATCTGCCGCTCAAACATATGGCCTCCATGCACGCGTCTGCCAATATGGGCGAAGATGGCGATGTCGCGCTGTTTTTTGGTTTGAGTGGCACTGGAAAAACCACTTTGTCCACTGATCCCAAGCGCAAACTGATCGGCGATGACGAGCACGGTTGGGACGAGCAGGGGATTTTCAATTTTGAAGGTGGTTGTTACGCCAAAACAATCGATCTGGATCCAGAGAGCGAACCGGATATTTACAACGCGATCCGCCGCGATGCGCTGTTGGAAAATGTCGTGGTGGATGACGAAGGAAATATCGATTTTCACGACCGCTCCATCACGGAAAATACCCGCGTTTCCTATCCGATTTACCACATTGAAAATATCGTCAAACCTGTATCGCGCGGCGGTCACGCGAGCAAAGTGATTTTTCTCACTGCCGATGCATTTGGCGTATTGCCGCCGGTCTCACTCCTGGATCCGGCGCAGACGAAATACCATTTCCTCTCTGGCTTCACTGCAAAACTTGCAGGTACCGAGCGCGGCATCACTGAACCTGTGCCCACATTTTCCGCCTGTTTTGGCAAGGCATTTCTGACTCTGCATCCAGTGAAATACGCGGAAGAACTGGTGGCAAAAATGGAAGCCGTAAACGCCAAGGCCTATCTGGTCAACACCGGTTGGAATGGCACTGGCAAACGTATTTCGATCAAGGCTACTCGCGCCATTATCGACGCTATATTGGATGGCTCGATTGAAGAAACCGAGACCGATACTCTGCCTATCTTCAATCTCGCAATACCGCGCAATCTGGCGGGTGTGGATAGCAATATTCTCGACCCGCGCAATACTTATGCGGATCGGCAGGAATGGCAGCAGAAAGCCGAAAAACTGGCCAAATTGTTTATTGAAAACTTTGTGAAATTTACCACTAATGAGGATGGAAAAGCTTTGGTAGCTGCGGGGCCTCAGCTTTAGTCACAAACTGATATAGGGAAATCGCGTCAAACGAGGGGCTTGTCAGCCCCTCGGACTCCTGCAAGAATCACATCCGTTATTGCCTAGGATTTTCCGCAAAAGGATGTGGCCACCCCATGGTTATCTCTCGTCAATCATTTCTTCTTGTCACCGCACTTTGGCTCTGGTCAGGTGTGTTGCAAGCCAATCAGATTTTGCAATGCACAGACAAAAACGGGCGCAAAATCTTTACAGACGACCCGCGTATTTGTGCCGCGCGCGGTGGAGCAGATAGTTCTGCGGAGCCAATAGAATTGACGCGGCTCAATACGCATTCGCAATATGGAGCAACGATTAGTGAGGAGTATCGAAATTATGCTTTTAGAGCTTATAGCCCTGTAGAGGGATACTCTATTCCTATTATGGCAGAAGATGCTCTTATCGAAGGCGCGCCGGATGTATTAAAAAAGGCAAGCAAAAAACTTGACCGTTCAATGGCAGATGCCATACGTCTTTATCCACCCCATATTCGTGCTGAATTTTCCAATATCACTTACTACTTGTTTACCGGTCATGAGGCTAATACTGGTGGGCGTAGAGGAGGGCAATGGTATTTTCGCAGAGGCAATTCGGTCTCGCAGCGTTTTGACGACAGCATTGTCGTGCGCTCTGCATCAAGCTATTTGAAACATCCTCACGAGACGTCTGTCGCCACCGGCGTTCATGAACTCGCGCATGCTTATCATTATTATCACTGGCGAACGCATGCGCGTAAGATACTCAATGCTTATCAAAATGCGTTGAATGCGAGACTCTATCGAAACGTCAGGAATAAAGCAGGCTATTCCATCGCCAAGGCCTATGCCTTGACCAATGATAGAGAATATTTTGCGGAGCTTTCCAAAACGTATCTTTACAAAAACACAACCTTTCCATTCACCAGGTTGGATTTGGAGCAATACGATCCTGTGGGATACCAGTTAATGCGTGAGATATACGGTAATTAATCAGCGTTGCATTGACTGCTGGGCAAAAAACTGCCGTGTTTAGGCTACTACCTTAACAGGATTAAGCGTAACCAAATCAAACTGAATTAGATTCAGCGCGCCGTTTTCCGCTTCCAAGTACCATCCGGTATTACCCCAATCACCCAAAACCCATCGCTCCGCGGGCGCATTGTTGACAGTCAATGTATGGCGGGCGGGGCGGTGGGTATGGCCGTGGATTAGCAAATCAACACCGTTTGCAGTCATCACTTTTGCCACTTCTTCCGGGGTGACATCCATAATGTCTTCCGCTTTCATGGCGTTCATCGACTTGCTTTTGTTGCGCAGATCGGCGGCCATTTGGATGCGCTGGGCCAGCGGAAGGCTCAACACCTGTTGCTGCCAAGCGGGATTGCGCACCATCGCGCGGAATTTCATATATTCCAGATCCTGAGTACACAGAGAGTCACCGTGCATAAGCAGCGCGCGACGGCCGTCCAAATCGACGACTTCAGTTTCAGGTAATAATTGGATTCCGGTTTCTGCTGCAAAGCGATTTCCTAAAAGAAAATCGCGATTACCGTGCAAAAAATAAATCGGGCAACGCGCAGCAAGCTCTGCCAAAGCCGTTTTGATTTGTTGGATCAAGGGATCGTTGAAGTCATCGCCGATCCAGGCATCAAAAAAATCCCCCAAAATATACAGCCGATCCGCCGTTGCGCTCTGGGTCTTCAAAAAATTGAAAAAACCACTGGTAATTGCCGGTGAGTGGTGGCTCAGGTGAAGATCGGAAATAAAGAGGGTGCGCATATTAAAGTGAAGTGTGAGGGAAATATGCAGATAGGCGACGGGCAGAGCCGTCGCCGCAGACGGATTACTCTTGAACAGTTACACGTTCGATAACAACAGTTTCCACCGGCACGTCTTGGTGCATGCCGAAACTGCCTGTTTTAACGTTTTTGATTTTATTGACCACTTCCAAGCCTTTGGTGACTTTGCCAAATACGCAATAGCCCCAGCCTTGCGGCGTTTTGCTTTTGTGATTAAGAAAATCGTTGTCTTTAACGTTGATAAAGAATTGAGCTGTTGCGCTGTGCGGGTCGGAGGTGCGCGCCATGGCGATAGTGCCAGTGTTGTTGGGCAGACCGTTATCCGCTTCGTTATCGATCGGAGCGCGGGTTTTTTTCTGCTCCATTTCTTCTGTGAATCCGCCGCCTTGAATCATGAAGTTGTTGATGACGCGATGGAAAATGGTTCCGTTGTAAAAGCCTTCTTGTGCGTATTGTTTGAAGTTCGCAGCGGTTTTAGGGGCTTTTTCAAAATCCAGCTCCAATTCAATGTCGCCGTAATTTGTGTGAAGGGTAATCATGCAACAGCTCCTACTTAAATTTGGGCGTGGCTCCACGGCCAGCGAGCCGGCTATAATACGCGCTTTACGCTGAAATCGAAACCCGCTTTGCTGGCCAGACTCTTATTATGACCGACGATCACAAGCCTTTGAATTTCCTAGAGCAAATCATTCAACGCGATCTTGCGGAGCACAAATATCAGCAGATTGTCACGAGATTCCCGCCAGAACCCAACGGGTATCTTCATATAGGCCATGCAAAATCCATTTGCTTAAATTTTGGCCTGGCGGAAAAGTTTAATGGCCGCTGCAACCTGCGCTTTGATGACACCAACCCGGCGAAAGAAGACCAGGAATATGTTCAGGCCATTATGGATGACGTTCGCTGGCTCGGTTTTCAGTGGGATGGCGAGGTTCGTTACGCGTCCAGTTACTTCGACCAGCTTTATGAGTGGGCGATTTATTTAATCAAAGCTGGTAAGGCGTACGTTTGTCATTTATCGCCAGAACAAGCGCGCGAGTATCGCGGCACCTTGACTGAAGCGGGCAAAAATTCACCTTACCGCGACCGATCGGTCGAGGAAAATCTGGAGTGGTTTGAAAAAATGCGCTCCGGGGTCTTGGAAGAGGGCGAGTGCGTGTTGCGGGCCAAGATCGATATGGCGCACGGCAACATCAATATGCGCGACCCGATCATGTATCGCATTCGCAAACAATCCCACCATCAAACTGGTGACAAATGGTGCATTTATCCCACCTATGACTTCGCTCATGGTCAGGGAGATGCCATTGAGGGTGTGACTCATTCCATCTGTACCTTGGAATTTGCCGATCACCGTCCTCTGTATGAGTGGTTTATCGAAAACCTGCCGGTACCAGCCCAGCCCCATCAGTACGAATTTGGCCGGTTGAATCTGAACTACACGGTCACTTCGAAGCGCAAACTGAAGTTGCTGGTGGACGAAGGTTATGTGGACGGATGGGACGATCCGCGTATGCCAACCATCGCCGGTTTCCGCCGCCGCGGCTATACCCCGGCTTCGATCCGCAAGTTCTGCGACATGATCGGTGTCACCCGCGCCGATGGCGTCGTGGACGTCGCCATGCTGGAGCACGCTATTCGCGATGACTTGGACAAAAACGCTCCGCGAGCGATGGTGGTGTTGCGCCCCTTGAAAGTGGTTCTCACCAATATCGCAGAAGGTCACACCGAAGAATTGACCGCAAAAGGGCACCCCCATCGCGACGATCTGCCGGACCGAATTCTGCCGTTCGGGCGCGAAATTTTTATCGATCAAGACGACTTCCGCGAGGAAGCGAATAAAAAATACAAGCGCCTGGTATTGGGTAAACGTGTGCGTCTGCGCAACGCCTACGTGATTGAAGCCGAACATGTGGTTAAAGACGAGGCAGGAAATATTGTCGAAGTTCACGCCCGCGTCATTCCCGATACGCTCGGTAAAGATCCGGAAGATGGCAACAAACCCAAGGGCGTCATCCAGTGGGTGGCGGCGCATCGTTGCTTGGATCTGGAAGTGCGCCTGTACGATCGCCTGTTTACCGATCCCGCGCCTGATGCGGGTGACAAAAATTTCCTTGATTTCATCAACCCACAAAGTCTTTCTGTGTTGTACGGATGTAAAGGCGAGATTTCTCTTGCGAACAGCGAAGCTGGCAAAGGCTATCAATTCGAAAGGGAAGGCTATTTCTGTCGAGACTCACGCAGCCAAGGTTTGGTGTTTAACCGCACCATCAGTTTGAAGGATTCGTTCGGCAAGACTGAGGATTGATGAGATGAGTTTGTACGTTTACAACACCCGAACGCGGCAGAAAGAAAAATTCGAACCGCAGGAGCCCGGGCGCGTCAAGATGTATGTGTGCGGACCTACCGTCTACAACCTTGTGCATATCGGAAATGCCCGTCCGGTTGTAGTTTTTGACACACTGTTTCGAGTGTTGCGCCGTCTCTATAACGAAGTGATTTACGCCCGCAATATCACTGATATCGACGATAAAATCATGAAAGCCGCGCGCGAAAACGGCGAAACCATCGCTGAATTGTCCGCGCGTTTTGCCGCCGAGTACCAAAAGGATATGGCGGCGCTACTCAATCTTGAGCCGACCATTACTCCGTACGCGACTCACCACATCGCCGATATGATCGGCATGATCGAAGCCTTGGTAAATCAAGGGCATGCCTATGTGGCTGAAAATCATGTGTTGTTCGATGTGAAATCCATGGAGGATTACGGGCGCCTGTCCAACCGCTCATTGGACGATATGTTGGAAGGTGCACGGGTAGAAGTTGCACCCTATAAAAAATACGCCGGTGATTTCGTATTGTGGAAACCATCGTCCGATTCCGAACCCGGCTGGGATAGCCCCTGGGGGCGCGGTCGGCCCGGTTGGCATATCGAATGTTCCGCCATGATCGAACGGCACCTGGGCGAAACCATCGATATTCACGGCGGCGGTCGCGATTTGATTTTCCCACACCACGAAAACGAATTGGCGCAAAGCCAGTGCGCCCACGGTGGCAAACAGTATGTGCGTTACTGGATGCACAATGGCTTTATCAATATCGACGGCGAAAAAATGTCGAAATCCCTCGGCAATTATCGTTTTGTCCGGGATTTATTGGCGCAATATCCAGGCGAAGTCATTCGTTTCGCCATTTTGTCCGCGCATTATCGCTCCGAATTGGATTTCTCCGCGCAATTGTTGGATCAATCCAAAGCGAGCCTGGATTCGCTTTACGGTGCTTTGCGTAAAGTGAAGAACATCGAAGCAGAAGCGGTAACGATCGATAACAGCCCAGCTTTTCAGGCTTTGTTGGATGATCTGAATACGCCATTGGCGATCAGCGAGCTGCATAACCTTGCGCACAAAATCAATAAAGAAGATGGCTCCTCTTTGGCAGTCCTGAAAGGTGAAATGCAGGAAGCCGCAAAGTTGATGGGCCTGTTGCAGCAGGATCCGGACGCATGGTTCCAAGGCGGCGCAGCGGAATCCGGCGTTGATGCGGCGAAAGTTGAAGCTCTGATCGAAGAGCGCCAGCAGGCGAAACTGAATAAAGACTACGCTCGTGCGGATGCGATTCGCCAGGAGCTTAAGGCCATGGGCGTGGTGCTGGAGGATTCCAAACAAGGGACCACTTGGCGCATTGAGAAGGGTTGATTTCCCAACCAAGAGAAGCCGCCTATCGCAGGCGGCTTCTAAATGAATTTTGCGGAGAATCGCATTTGTGGGACAAACAAGCTATTTGTTCAGAGTTACTGGATTTTCTGCGACAACAGAATAAGCCCGTCGGCGAATACGATCTTATTCGGCATTTAAACGACACCAATCATTTCGCCTCACTAAGGCGCGAGTCGGCCAATCTTCTTCTCTTCCGAAAACATTTTATTACCCGCCATTGTCTTTATTCGTTACAGCAGGAACTCGCACCGGGATGGGCTCTGCGAATTTCCATGTTGGAAATTCAGTTAGAGAAGGTTTCTTCGGTTCAATCGGATGACAATCGTCTGGCTGCGCTGGATGGCGAGTTGCGTCGTTATTATCTGGATTTGGCCAATCTCGATCAGGCGACTGAGCAGTCTGTAGATGAGTTGCTGAAAAATTTTTGGAAACGATTTTCCGCCTATGGCGATTGCAGCGAGGCTTGCAAAATATTGGGCGTCGATGAAAGTGCGCAATGGCCGGAAATCCTATTGGCCTATCGCCGCAAAGCACGTTCCACTCATCCGGATATGGGTGGCAGTGCGGAAGAGTTTCGAGCAGTGCAGGATGCTTTTGAGATATTGAAAAATCGTTTTGGCAAATAAATTGGTTGTCATCAGTTCTGTGAGGTTTGTGTGAGCTGGATAGGTCGAATCATCGGTTTTGTACTGGGCTTGGCCATGGGCAGCTGGCTCGGCGCTCTAATTGGTTTTGTTGCGGGTTATTACTTTGATAAAGCCTGGCGAAATTTTCGCGCAGCCTTTAGTCCGGAGCAGAGACAAAAAATCGAATTGGCGCTTTTCCACTGTATTTTTCCGCTGCTTGGCCGCATGGCGAAAGCGGATGGGCGGGTTTCGGAGAATGAAATTCAAGCGGCAGAAGCTATGATGGCTAATATGCGCCTGACACCGGAAATGCGTGAAGAGGCCAAACGGCTTTTTAAAAAGGGTGTTGCTGCGGATTTTGATCTCCCCAGCACTATGGCGGAGTTTTTGGCGGTAGCGGCCAATTATCCGCATCTTAAGCAGATATTGCTGGTGTATCTCATCACCATGGCGATGTCGGATAACGAGCTACATGATGCGGAAACGCAATTTTTGCGTGAAGTGGCGTTTTTGTTGGGTTATTCCGAAGCCGCATTCCGTCAGTTATTGCGCATGATACAGGCGCAAAACCAATTTCAGCGACGCTACCAATCCAGCTCTGATTATTCCTACAGCGATACGCGGACAGAAGCACCAGCAGATAAGCTCTCGCTGGCCTACGATGCGTTGGGAGTAACGCCGAGCGCCTCCGATGAAGAAATAAAAAGGGCGTATCGAAAACTGATGAGCCAATACCATCCGGATAAATTGGTCGGGCAGGGTGTCCCGGAGGATATGGTAAAGGTCGCTACCGAGCGATCGCAGGAAATTCAAGCGGCATATGATTTGATCAAGAAGAGTCGTGCATGAAAAAAGCGTTATTTATTTTTGTTTTGGTTTTTTGGCCTGTTTGGAGTTGGGCTTGGTCTGCGGCGGGTCACGGTGATATTGCCATTGCCGCTTTGGAGCAGGTGCCAGAGAAAAAAAGAAAGGAGTTTCAATCCATCCTGATGGAAGGTCCCTGGGCCAAGGGCAATATCAGCTGGAAAACCGCTGCCTCCCGCGCGGCTGCCTGGCCGGACCGTATACGCGATATGCCCCTGCGCAAATTATTCGGGCAGTACGGCAGTGGATCTGTGCCACCAGCCTTGCAGGCCTATCGCAAGGATTCGACCAAAGAATGGCACTATGTCAACGCGCTATTTATCGATACCTCGGGACGCATTTTGGAGGCGACCCAAAACGCGTCCGCTAAATCCTGTCCTCCAGCCCAAGAGGGCATGATGTTGGAAATCTGGCCGCATCTTTTTAAAGCCTATGAACAGGCAAAGGATCCGCGCGATAAAGCCATAGTGCTGTCGTTTATCCTGCATATGGTGGGCGATGCCTATCAGCCTTTGCATGTGCTCGGCTCAGTGGACGGCGGTTGTCGTCATGATAGGGGAGGGAATGGTTTTTGTACTGCCCCTATTGTGGGATTTCAGGCAGGACTGCGCTGCCGCGAAAGTCTGCATTATCTGTGGGATCAGGGATTTGGTGTATTCGCGGATGATATCTCAAGCAAGGCGCGTTTCAGTGGTGACCCCAAAAGCCTTACGCCTGCGCTAAAAGAAGTGCGCAAGGTTGCGGAGAGCGTATACCCAAAGAAATCCGAAAGCCCGACTTCAGAGTCCTATAAAAATCGAAGCCGCAAGCACGTGGAGACAGTCGCGAAGAAAGCCAGTGAACATTTGGCTGCGGCCTTAAAAACGCTGCCGTAAGCCACCGGTTATTGCACGCGAGTAACGTCGACGTACAAGGTCAGGTTTTGGCCTGGTTGCAGGCGTTTGGACGGATTCACCTGGTTCCACTCGGTGATGTCCGCCACGCGTACTTTGAATTTGCTGGCAATCGCGGCCAAGGAGTCACCTTTGCGAACGCGGTAGGCCACCTTGCGGATGGTGCGCTCGCCGCCTGGTGTGGCATGAAACGCCGCAGTTTTCTGCCAGATCACCAGCTTTTGCCCCGGGAAGATCTGGCTGTTCTGGGACAGGTTGTTCCACTGGGCGAGCTGTTGTGTCGTCACATCAAATTTGCGTGAGATCACCCATAGAGAATCGCCAGCCTGGACCCGGTACTCAATCTTGCTGTTGGTCTGAGCTGGGGCATTTTTATTGTCCGCCAGCAGCGCAGGATGACCAGTACTGGGGACCATCAGGGTTTGGCCAGCTCGGAGATTGGTGCCCGTCAGGTTATTGATGGTTTGCAGGATGGAAACGGTGGTGCGGTATTGTTGGGCAAGTCCAGAGAGCGTATCGCCATTCTTGATCTGATGACGATGCCAAACAACGCGCTGCTCCACAGGAACTTCCGCCAACTTCGCCATAAACGCATCCGCTTTATCGCGTGGCAGCAGCAGGCGATGAGGTCCATCCGGATCGGTTGCCCAGCGATTGAACCCTGGGTTCAGGGCAGCCAGGTCAGCGGTTGAGATGCCTGCCCATTCGGCAGCTTGGGCCAAATCGATTTGCGAGCCGACGTCGACAGAGACGAAATAGGGTTCATTGGCGATAGGGTAGAAACTCAACCCGTAAATCTCCGGGTTTTGCACCAGCTCTTTCAGAGCCAGCAGGCGCGGAACATACATTTCCGTTTCTTTGGGCAGCTTCAGCGACCAGTAATCCGTACTTTTTCCGCTCGCCTGATTTTTCTTGATTGCCCGCTGCACATTGCCGGCGCCACTGTTATAGGCAGCGAGGGCGAGCAGCCAGTCTTTCCCCAGTTGGTTGTAAAGCTGCTCAAGATAGGTCAATGCCGCATCAGTCGATGCAGTTACATCCCGTCGGCCGTCATACCACCAGTTCTGCTTAAGGCCGAGCATCTTGCCGGTACCGGGAATCACTTGCCACATGCCTGCCGCTCTGCCCGATGAATAGGCAAATGGATCAAAAGCACTTTCCACTATGGGCAGCAAGGCCAGTTCCATGGGCATCTGGCGTCTTTCGATTTCTTCTACCACATAATGCAGATATTTCTCGGCTCGCTCCGATACCCGGGCCATGTAAGAGGGGTGCTTGGAATACCAATCGATTTCCTGCTGAATCCGGCGGTTGATTTCTGTATCCAGACTAAAACCATCGCGGACCCGGTCCCACAAATTCACACTCACCGGTAACGCAAATTCGGTCAGCTGCTCGGTTTCGTGGATCAGGCACATATCGAGAGAATCTCGATGCCACTCCGACAGTTCGGGCTTCGCAGGTTGACCTATCAGACGTTTTGGGAATGACAGAATGGAATAGTTTTCACTCGTAGAGGCGGACTTGTCGAAGTGAGCGCAACCGTATAGCGCCATGCTCATCAATAGTAGGCTGGTCTTTTTTGGCATCTGGGATTCAACGTCGAAGTGCTGTCACTGATCGGAATTCTGTCCTGGCTCGGATTCTAGCGGAGATAAAAAGATGTGCCCGCTTATATGCGTGAACTAGTAGCGATTTTTCCATTTTCGCAACTCGGAAAAGATTAAAAAATAGTCACTTTTCTGCAGGTTAGCTGCTTTTTTCACCGCTTGCTGAACGCTTTGTTCGCGAATACGCAAGAACGGATTGGTTGCGAGTTCGGTGCCTAGATCGACAGGAATTGTGGGAGTTCCGTTTTGGCGAAGCTGGATCGAGTATTGTTGGCGTTGCTTCAATGCTTGTGAGCTGGGTTCCACAGCCAAAGCAAAATCGAGGTTCGCCAATGTGTATTCATGAGTGCAATAAATCTGAGTTTGCGGTGGAAGCGAAGCTATGCGTTGTAGAGATGCATAGAGTTGTTCCATAGTGCCGTCGAACAACCGGCCGCAGCCAGCGGCAAATAGGGTATCGCCGCAAAAGAGGTAGCCCGGCTGTGGCAGATAATAGGAGAGGTGATCGCGGGTATGGCCCGGCGTTTCCCAGACTAGGATTTGATAAGCACCGATATTGATTTGATCGCCTTCTTTCGCCAGCCGGGTTACGCCGGCAATTTCAAATGATGGACCTATAACCGGCGCATGAGGATTGGCTGCTTTAACGAGTGGAACTATGCCGGTGACGTGATCCCAGTGGTGGTGGGTGATCAATATGCCGGAGAGGGTACGCCCCGTGCGTTCCAGGTAATCCAGAACGGGTTTATGATCACCGGGATCGACTACCCAGGTTTCGGTTTCTGTGAGCAGACACCAGACATAGTTGTCTTGGTAAATGGGGATAACGTCAATATTCAAAGGGCTCATTCTGCAACTTGCTCGTTGGGTTTTCGTCCATAATAGAAATCGCTGTCGGAACTGAGGTGGCCAGACATGTCTATCCTGCGCAAAAGTCTTTCTTTGATACGCAATCGCCAGCGGGTTCCCGATCTCGATGCCAGTATTGCGGCATTGGAAGAGTGGTTCGAAACCCCTCTCGGTCACCAGCTGTTGCTCGAAGAGCAGCGTATTCTGGAGAAAGAACTCAGCTGCATGTTTGGCTATCACCTGATGCAATTGAGCATCAATCGCCGCATCCAGCTCTTTCAGGACAGCCGTATTTGCCACTGTTTCGCCATAGGGGCAGGCTCGCCTGGTCCGGATTCCAATGTGGCAGCTTACAGCTCCATGGACTCCTTGCCTCTGGAAGATGAAAGTGTAGACGTCACTATCCTGCATCACGTATTGGAGTTTTCCCATAACCCTCATCAGGTATTACGGGAAGCCAGTCGAGTTACCATTCCGCGCGGCCACATCATCATCTTCGGCTTCAATCCCATCAGTACTATGGGCATCATCAAGCCCATCGCCCAATTGTTCAGCAACAGTCCGATCTGGAAACGCAATAGTCTGCGCAAGGGACGAATCAGTGACTGGTTGCAATTCCTTGATTGCAATACACTGCGCACCCAAGACGGCATCTATAACTTGCCTTTGCAGAACAAGGGGTATCTCGTGTATTCCACGCGGGTCAACCGAATGCTGCAGCGATGGGGCGTTCCTTTCGGCAACTTCTATTGTTTGATTGCCCGCAAGGAAAGAGCGTGCTTGACGCCGATTCGTCCAGACTGGTCGCGTCAAACCCGTTTCAAAGGTGCCACTAAACAGGCGTTGTCGGCTCGTTCGGCAGCGCGTCTCGCCTTGATCAAGGGATCAAAGCCAACTCCCGTAAAGTGACCTCGAGTTGAAACAAGTCGAAATTTTTACTGACGGTGCCTGCAAAGGAAACCCGGGCCCGGGCGGCTGGGGCGCATTGTTGCGCTACGGCACGCGCGAAAAAACACTCTATGGTGGCGAGCCGGAGACAACCAACAATCGCATGGAATTGATGGCGGCCATCCGCGCACTGGCAGCGCTTAAGCAGCCGTGCGAAGTCACCCTGACTACCGATTCCCAATATGTCCGCAAAGGCATAACCGAATGGCTGCCGCGTTGGAAGCTCAATCAATGGCGCACCGCTGATAAACAACCCGTCAAAAACCAGGATTTATGGCAGGCTCTGGATGAACAGGTGGCGCGTCATAAAGTGCACTGGAAATGGATCAAGGGCCACAGTGGACACAGAGAGAACGAAATCGCCGACCAATTGGCCAACCAAGGTGTAATAGAAGCGAAGAATCATGCGACAAATCGTATTGGATACTGAAACCACCGGTCTGGAACCGCAGTTGGGACACAGAATCATTGAGATCGGCTGCGTGGAGCTGATCAACCGCCGGCTCACTGGCCGGCACTATCACCAATACATCAACCCTGAGAGGGAAGTGGACCAGGGAGCTATTGAAGTCCACGGTATCACCAATGAGTTTCTCGCCGATAAACCGAGTTTTGCTGCTATAGCGGATGAGTTCTGGGAATTTATTCGCGGCGCGGAGCTGGTGATTCACAATGCGGGTTTCGATATAGGCTTCCTGAATCATGAATTTGCCCGCCTCAACCGCCCCCCGGTAACCAGCGAATGTACAGTGCTGGATACTTTGGCTCTTGCAAGACAAAAGCACCCGGGACAGAAAAACAGCCTGGATGCCTTGTGTAAACGCTACGGGGTGGATAACTCGCACCGGGATCTGCACGGTGCCTTGTTGGACTCGGAGATTCTGGCCGACGTCTATCTTTTGATGACCGGTGGTCAGACAGCGTTGGAATTGGGTAGCGACGCGCCAGACGCCGCCGCTCAGCAGGTGAGCGGGCCAGTTAGCATGGGGCGCATCAGTTCAGACCGCCGCCCCCTGCGCATTATCTACGCCTCCGCCGAGGAGCTTGAAGCCCATCAAAACAAACTTAAGGCCATCGATAAAGCATCAGGTGGTTCGTGCATTTGGCTCAAGCAGGAAGCTCAAGCCTAACCTCGCCAACGACCTGCCGCATGGCAGGTCGTGTCTTCCCCCCTTTATAAGAAGAGGCTCACGCACGCCAGGCCAACCACGCTCAATGTGATGGTATAGGGTAGGGCCATCAGAACCATTCGACCGTAAGACAGGCGAATCAATGGCGCCAATGCTGAGGTGAGCAAGAATAAGAATGCCGCTTGTCCATTAGGCGTGGCGACACTTGGCAGATTAGTGCCAGTGTTGATGGCGATCGCCAGGATATCGAAATGCTTCCGGTCGATCGCTCCCGTATCCAGCGCTTCTTTCACTTCGTTGATATATACCGTCGCAACGAACACGTTGTCGCTGATCATCGACAGTATGCCGTTGGCGATAAACAACATGGGCGGTTGTTGCGCCGTATCCAGGGATAGCACCCATTGAGTAATTGGGGAAAACAGATGCTGGTCATGGATAACGGCAACGACAGCGAAAAAGACAACCAGCAGGGCGGTGAAGGGCAGGGATTCTTCAAAGGCGCGGCCGATGCGGTGCTCTTCCGTTACCCCGGTAAAGGCCGTCAGCAAGATGATGATCATAAGGCCGATTAGACCAACCTCGGCCAGATGCAGTGCGAGACCAATAACCAGAATAACGGCAGCGATGGCTTGAATCACCAAGGCCGCGTTATCCAAATTAGTGCGCCTGCTGCTCATCTCCCTGTCATAGTCCAGGAGGATCACGCGGACTTTTTCGGGCAAGGTCGCCCCATAGCCAAACAAGCGGAATCGCTCAAGAAATAAGCAGGTTAGAATTCCTGCGGCTAAACAGGGCATGGAGACCGGGGCAACGTGCATAAAAAACTCTATAAAATCCCAGCCGGCTTTTTCTGCAATCAGCAAGTTCTGCGGTTCCCCGACCAGCGTACATACGCCCCCTAATGCCGTTCCGACAGCTCCATGCATAATCAGACTGCGCAGAAAACCTCTGAATCGGTCTAAATCAGATCGCTCCAGCTCTGCCACCATATCGTCGTTATCCGGGTAGTTATCGCCGCCGGTCACCACCTTGTGGTACACCGCGTAAAAGCCCACCGCGACTGAAATCAGTACCGCCGTAACAGTCAGCGCATCGAGGAAAGCAGAGAGAAATGCCGCGACCAAGGAGAACAACAATGAGAGCAGTATTTTGGAACGGACCCCTAACATGATCTTGGTAAAGGACCAGAGCAGAAGATCCTTCATAAAGTAGATGCCTGCAACCATAAACATCAGCAGCAGGATCACTGGAAAGTTGTTGACCACCTCGTGATAGACCGAATCGGGAGAGGTCAGCCCTAGCAAGATGGCTTCGAGGGCAAGCAGGCCGCCCGGTTGCAGCGGGTAGCACTTCAGAGCCATGGCCAAGGTGAAGATGAATTCAATAATCAACAACCATCCGGCTAAAAAGGGGTCGTAGAGAATAACGAAAGGGTTAATGACGAGAAACGCGATGATGGTTTTTTTGTACCAAAGGGCAGATTTGCCAAGAAAGTTATGCCAGAAGGCCATTGAAAGGGAGGTTGGGGCCATGCGCGAGTCCTCGCCGGGGCTTGCCGGCAACAAGTGTGACGTTATGCAAAGTTTCGCAACTTACTCATATCAAAACAAAATGCAACAGTTTCGCTTTGAAATGGCGCATTGCAGAGTCTAGATACTGCGTCCAGGTTCCGCTGGCTGCGATGACAAGTCCAAAGTATTTGCTTAAGATGCCCCGATAACTGTGCGAATCTAAAAGAATTTTTTGATCACCGTATTATACTTGTAAGGTTGTCGGTGTCTCGGGTGCAGGATTCACCAATCAATAACAATGTATCTGCCCGAAAAAATATAGGAAAACCAATGTGATGACGGCGGACTCGGCTAGTTTTCACTCCCTCAATGTGATCCGCGACGAACTGGTGGCGACTATCGAACAGGCCGCTCGTGATCTCGAGATGTTTGTTTCCGAGGGGGGCGATCCCAAAAGTTTTCAATCCTGCATATCCGGTATCAAACAGATCATCGGTATCTTTCGGGTTCTCGAGTTCAAGAGTGCCAGCATGTTGGCGGAAGAGCTTCTCGCCACCGCCTCGACTATCAAGCCAGGTGAGTCCGGCCCCCTATTCGAAAAGCAGCTGGAGCTCGTCAGCAGCACCTTCTTCGTGCTGTCGCGCTATCTGGAGTATGTTCAGCAAACAGAGCGCAAATTCCCGGTCTTGCTGATTCCCTACATCAATGAATTACGCAAATTCCGCCGGGAGCCGGTGCTGCCGGAAAGCTTCTTCTTTCAAGTCAATATCAACTCCAACCCATTACCCCCGCCCACAGATGCTATAGATGTCAGCGACAAAGACTTTATGCCGCTGCTGGTGCGCCTCCGCCATATGTACCAGCTCGGTCTGCTGGGGGTTTTGCGTGACAAACAGGTCAAAGCATCTCTCGGCCTCATGCGCCGCGCTTTGATTCGCCTGCAACGCCTGGGTAATGACAAGCCGTTGGCATCCCTGTGGTGGATGGCGAATGTGGCCATTGATGTCATGATCCAACAGCAAATGGAAATGATTGAGCCGCGCAAAATGCTGCTCAGTCGTATCGATCGCATCATTCGCCAAGTGCAAAAGGGCGGTCGCTCCTCTTATCAGGCAGCGGCGCCAAAAGGTTTGATCAAAGAACTGCTCTACATCATTTTGTTGTCGGGCCATCAATCCGACACAGTAAACCGTCTCAAGCAGTTCTTTGGCGTGCGTGCTCTGCCTTACAACGAACGGCTGCTTGCAGCAGAGCGCCAATCCTTGCGAGGTCCCAGTGCACACACCATCAGCTCTCTGGTGCGAGTGCTTAAGCTTGAGATCAATAACATCAAGAAAGTACTTGAGACAGCAGCCCAGGGCGTACACATCATCGATGACGTTCCGGGTATGGTCTCAACCCTGACCAAAGTGGCCGAGACCATGGGTGTGGTCGGGCTGGTTGGACCCAGTTCCATTCTTAAGGAAGAAATCAAACTGGTCAGTCAATGGCGCAACGACCAGGAGGTTTCGGATGACGAACTCCATCGCTGCGCCAAAGTCATGCTGTATATGGAAAGCGCTGTTGCCGCATTTGAGTTCGACAGACTCGCTGGTGACATGCTGGACACCAGTGATGAATCGCAGAACCAGATCATTGCTCAAAGCGAACTGGCGCAGGCAGAGCGCATAGTGCTGCAGGAATGTGTCGCGGGCATCTCTCTCACCAAACGCGCAATCACCGCCTATTCGGAATCCAATTTTGATCACGGCCATATCAGCAATATCAGCAAAACTCTCAATTCGGTGCGCGGTGGGCTGATTATGTTGAAGCGCCCCAAAGCTGCTTCAGTGGTACAACGCTGCGCCGATTTCGTCGATGAAGTCCTGATGCAGAGCGAGCATCCGCCGGCACTCAAAGAGCTGCTGGAAACTTTCGCGGATGCGATTATCAGCATCGAATACTTCTTTGACACATCCAACATCGCAGCAAAACTGGATGACTCAGTCCTGCAGGTGGCGGAAGAAAGTCTGGCGGCGCTGGGGTACGCCCCGCGCAAATCCTGATGACCCTCGTCCTTGATTTCAGTGCGGATCAGTCATTAGCGGATGCAGATTGGGTTGTAGGAATCATTGGCAGCCGCGTGCTGATGCGGCGTGCAGACCAAGCTTTCTTGTTTACTGTTGCAGGGTTGGGCGAACTGGCAGGGTTAGCCCAAGAGCGTCTATATCTGGGGCGTTGGTGTGGCAAACCCTGTTACGCATTGGTTTTTCCTTCCGAATTATCTTTTCCCGACGATTTTCCTCTTTATGCGGGTAGCTTGCGCAGCCAGCTCGGGGTCGCGAGCGACGCACTTTTCTATCTCGCCGGCCGTGCCCAACAGCTCGCTCATTGGAGCGAATACCACCGCTTTTGCGGCCGCTGTGGAATGCCTACCAAGCTTCAGCTGCATGAGCGTGTTCTTGCCTGTACCCGTTGTGGAGCTTTGTTCTATCCGCGTATTGCTCCTTGCGTCATTGGAATAGTGGTTCGGGACGATAAGTGCCTCTTGGCTCACAACGCCAATTTTCGTGAAGGCTTGTATAGCGCCATTGCCGGTTTTATCGAGCCAGGCGAGACCGCCGAACAGGCATTGTTGCGGGAAATTTACGAAGAGACTGGCATCATTGCGGAGCGGGCAGAATACATTTGCAGTCAGCCCTGGCCCTTCCCGAGTCAATTGATGTTGGGTTTTATCGCCCATTACAAATCCGGGGAAATTCGCGTGGACGGTACGGAAATCACGGACGCCGGTTGGTTCAGCCCGCACGACATGCCGCAGATCCCACCTCCGCAAACAATTTCCGGTAAACTCATCGACCTTTTCCTTCATCGCACCTAAGCGTCAGGTTGAGCATGTTCTATTCCGCAGCCACAATCCTCATCGCCATCTTCGGAGGCCTGCTGCTGTTAATTGCCTTGAGAACCCTTCTTCGTGGTACCTGGTTCTGGGGGTGGGTGAGGGGAATGAGCGGTGTAGCCTTGATCGCTCTCGCGATACTTTGCGGCTTAGTGGCGCTTGATCTCCGCTCTTATCGGGAAGTGTTGATCGACAAGCCCGTTGCGACCATCAGCTTTGTCAAAGTGGATGAGCAGGCTTTTGTCGCGACAGTTGCATTAACAGATTCCGGAGTTGCGACTGACTATTATTTGCGCGGTGATCAATGGCAGATGGATGCTCGCATCATTCGCTGGAAGGGAATTCTTACGCAGGCAGGAGGGAAGCCGGGCTACAAACTGGAGCGCATTTCTGGCCGTTATGTCTCTATCGATGACGAGCGTAGCCGCGAGCGCACGGTGCATGCCCTGCGCGATGAGTCTGAGTTTGGTATCGATCTTTGGGCGTGGGCGTATAAAAACCAGGGAAGTGCACCATTGATCGATGCCGTATACGGCAGCGCCACCTTTGTCCCTATGGCGGATGGAGCGCTTTACGAAGTCGCTCTATCGCATTCTGGTTTGGTGGCAAAGCCGCTTAACGATGCCGCCAAGCGGGCGGTAAATTCATGGTTTAACTAGTGCATTAACAAAAGGGGAAACACTTTGGAGTTTTTGTCGGAATACGGTTTGTTCTTGGCCAAGTCGGTAACGGTCGTGATCGCCATTTTGGTGG
This sequence comes from Saccharophagus sp. K07, assembly GCF_014336955.1. Classification (GTDB taxonomy): domain Bacteria; phylum Pseudomonadota; class Gammaproteobacteria; order Pseudomonadales; family Cellvibrionaceae; genus UBA5868. The sequence goes on from NZ_QRAI01000005.1 coordinate 213,770, forward strand.
TGGTCGGTTTTATCGTTGCGTCAGCGCACAGAGAAAAATCAAAGGAAAAAGGCCGCATTCAGGTCACCCAGCTGAATGATCGTTTTGATGAAATGAATCACGTGCTGAAAGAAGCCGTGTTTGACGAAAAAACTCTGAAGGAAGAAGAGAAGAAACAAAAAGAAGAAGAAAAGAAAAAGAAAAAAGAAGAAAAACAGGCGCGTAAAAACCGTAAGGACGCTTCTGCCGAAGACACAAGGAAAAAACGCGTTTTTGTGCTCGACTTTAACGGCGATGTCAAAGCGTCTGCGACGGAAGAACTACGCGAGTCCATCACCGCTGTGTTGAGTCTGGCGGAGCCGCGCGATGAAGTGGTTGTGCGTTTGGAAAGCCCTGGCGGCTTGGTGCATAGCTACGGGCTAGCAGCTAGTCAGTTGGCAAGAATTACGCAAAAAGGTATCCCCTTGACCGTATGCGTCGATAAGGTAGCAGCGAGCGGTGGCTATATGATGGCGTGTGTCGCCAACAAAATATTGGCCGCACCCTTTGCAGTTATTGGTTCCATTGGCGTTGTGGCGCAGTTGCCGAACTTTAATCGAGTGCTGAAAAAGCACGACGTGGATTACGAAATTTTCACCGCCGGCGAATACAAGCGCACAGTGACCATGTTTGGAGAGAATACCGAGAAAGGTAAGAAAAAGTTTATTGAGGACCTGGAAGATACCCATGTTCTATTCAAAGAATTCGTGAACGAGCATCGACCGGCGGTCAATGTGGAAGAGGTTGCGACGGGCGAAATCTGGTTCGGCAAGCGAGCCTTGGAGAAAAATCTGATCGATGGTATTGCTACCAGTGACGAGTACCTTACCAGCCAACATCCAGAAGCCGATATAGTCGCCGTACATTACGAGCAGAAGCGCAAAATTCAGGAGCGTTTAGGAATGGCGGCGAGCAAGGCTATAGAAACGGCTTTTGAAAATGTTCTGGGCCGACTAAGCCAGCGTCATTGGTTTTGATAGCTACAAAGCAGGCAATAAAAAACCCCGTTTCCGGGGTTTTTTATTGGAGCAAATTTAGGCTTGCTTGGCCAAGCGCCGGCGGAACAGCGGAGTGGGCTGGTCGACAGCGGCTTGGTAGAAGTCGCTGAAATCGCGCAGGCTCTGTTTCATGGACTCCACATTGGCGTCTTCTTTGATGATGAATGCATCAAAGCCGCAGCGTTGCAGATAGAACAGTTGATCCTGCATAAAACCGCCCAGAGCGCGCAATTCGCCAGCAAAACCGTAGCGCTCGCGCAGAGTTCGGCCTATGGAAAAACCGCGCCCGTCGGAAAATACGGGAAAATTCACGCCTACTACAGGAAACAATTTAGCCGCATCGCCAAGGTCAGAAGCTTCATCATCGGAATCCAGCCAAACGCCCAAGTTGTCACTGGGTGTAACTGTGTCCTTATGAGCCAGATACCATTTCACATGGACAAGCCATTTGCCCGCAGACAGTTGCTCTGCGGATAAATCTTGCTCTTTTTCCTGTACTTGCCAATCGTCGGCGAACACCTCGCCGGATTTATTAAGCTTTGGCATAAACGCGCTCCTTAAAAGGACCCATACCGATGCGAGAGAAGGTTTCCATGAATTCTTCTTCGCCTTCGCGGTTTTCGACAAATACATTAATGATCTTGCGGATCACGTTTGGCATTTCTTCGCGGCTGAAGGATGGTCCCAAAACCTCACCCAATGCAGCGTTGTAGCCAGAGTTGCCGCCGAGCTGCACTTGATAGAACTCTTCGCCCTTTTTATCCACGCCGAGGATGCCGATATTGCCGATGTGGTGGTGACCGCAGGCATTCATACAGCCGGAGATATTCAGCTCGATGTGGCCTAGGTCATAGACATAATCCAGGTCGTCGAATTCGCGCTGAATGGCTTCCGCGATCGGGATCGACTTGGCGTTTGCCAGGGAGCAGAAGTCACCGCCGGGGCAGCAGGTAATGTCGGTCAGAGTGCCGATATTGGGGGTGGCAAAACCTGCTTCGCGCAATTCCAACCACAGCTCATACAGATGGCTGGCGCGCACGTCGGCCAGCACCATGTTTTGGTTGTGGGTGGTACGCGCTTCGCCGAAGGAATAACGATCTGCCAAATCAGCAATGATTTCCAACTGGCGATCGGTCAAATCTCCCGGAGCAACACCGGTAAATTTCAATGACAGAGTCACCGCGCGGTAGCCAGGCACTTTGTGCCCGTGCACGTTGTGACTCAGCCAGTTGCCGAAGTCGCGATTTTCGCCGCGCAGCTTATTGATGGATGCCATCTCGTTGATGTCAGCCAAACCGCGTACATAAGCGTGTTCGGGGAAGAAGCTCTTGGCGCGTTCGATTTCTTCCTGCGGCAGGCGAGAGGGAGATTCGCGCAGGTGCTGCCATTCTTGTTCTACCTTTTCAGCGAACACATCAGGCCCTAAGGCGCGCACCAGAATTTTGATACGAGCCTTGAATTTGTTGTCGCGACGGCCGTACAGGTTGTAAATGCGCAGAATGGCTTCGAGGTAAGTCAGTATGTCCTGCTCTGGCAAAAACTCACGAATAACACTGCCGATTACCGGTGTGCGACCGAGACCGCCACCGACAATGACTTTAAAGCCGGTTTCACCTGCAGGGCCTTTAACCAGTTGCAAGCCGATATCGTGGAAATAAATAGCCGCACGATCCGCTTGGGTTCCGGCAACCGCAATTTTGAATTTGCGCGGCAGGAAGGCGAATTCCGGGTGGAAGGTCGACCACTGGCGGATGATCTCGCAGTAGGGGCGAGGATCGATGATTTCGTCTGGAGCCACACCGGCAAACTGGTCTGTCGTGACGTTGCGAATACAGTTGCCGCTGGTTTGCACCGCGTGCATTTCCACTTGCGCCAGTTCCGCCAGAATATTCGGCACTTCCTCCAACTGAGGCCAGTTCAGTTGGATGTTCTGGCGGGTGGTGACGTGGCAGTAGCCTTTGTCGTAATGGCGCGTGATGTGTGCAAGTTTGCGCAGTTGGCGGCTGTTGAGCATGCCGTAGGGCACGGCGATGCGCAGCATCGGAGCCAGACGTTGAATATATAAGCCGTTTTGCAGGCGCAGCGGCAGAAATTGCTCCGGTGGGATTTCCCCAGCCAGATAGCGTTCCATCTGGCGGCGGAACTGCGCTACGCGCTCACCGATGATTTTGTGGTCATATTCGTCGTAAACGTACATGAAGCTTCGTTTCCCGTTGCAATCGAAAAAAGCGAACGTCCGCTGGGCGTCCTGTTGCGCTCCCTAATCTGGCTGAAGGCTCGCTGATTGTCGTTGATGATGCTCAGAAAATGGACAGATGAACCTTTAGCGGGCGGCAAGCATACAGTAATTGGACACCTTGCTGCGAGGTGCGCCACAAGGGTTTTTCCGATGGCATATATTCTATTTGGCGGTTAAGCGCTGAGCGAAGCGAAGGGGTGGCCTCTAATCTGTTATTTGAGCTCACTTTTCTGATAACATCCGCGTCCTTTACGTGGCCGTAATATACGCTGGACCCATCCTTGATCAACACTAGAACTGTACGAGTGAAAATCTGCGGAATTACCGCTGTGGATGTTGCACACCACGCGGCAGCTGCGGGTGCGGATGCGATAGGTCTCGTGTTTTACCCTCGCAGTGCTCGTAATATCTCGGATTTGGGACTGGCGCGTGAGATTGCCCAAGCCGCTGGCCCCCTTATAAATGTGGTAGGGCTTTTTGTTGATCCTGCGCCTGCGGATGTCGAGCGGGTGCTGTCCGCTGTTCCCCTCAGTACGCTGCAATTCCACGGTGAGGAATCCGAAGATTTTTGCAGCCGTTTCAGCCGTCCGTATTGGAAAGCCTTGCGCATGAAGCCCGGCCTGGATGTGTCTGCACAGGCTTCGCTTTACTTGAGCGCGTCTGGTTTGCTGTTGGATGCCTACCATCCAGAAATGCCTGGCGGTACCGGCGAAAAGTTTGATTGGCAGCGGATTCCGCCATCCTTGCCCCGTCCGTTGATTCTCGCCGGTGGTCTCGATCCGACCAATGTTGCGACTGCGGTGGAAACAGTTCGGCCTTGGGCTGTCGATGTCAGTGGTGGTGTGGAATCCGCACCTGGAGTTAAGTCTCCATCCTTAATTGAAGAATTTATCGTCCGCGCCAAAGCGGTGAGAATTTCGCTTAACTAACGAGAAACTGTTTGTGAACGAAACCAATATAGATTTCACCAATCTGCCCGACGAGCGCGGTCACTTTGGTCAATTCGGTGGACGCTTTGTCTCCGAAACCTTGTTTTATGCCTTGGACGAACTCCAGAGCATGTACGACCGACTGAAAAACGATCCCGCGTTTTTAGCGGAAATCGACAAAGATCTGACTCATTACGTCGGCCGCCCATCTCCTCTTTATTTTGCCGAGCGCTGGACCGAAAAAGTCGGCGGTGCCCGGCTCTTCCTCAAGCGCGAAGACTTGAACCACACCGGCGCGCATAAGGTTAACAACACCATCGGTCAGGCTCTGTTGGCGAAATATTCCGGCAAGAAGCGTGTCATCGCGGAAACCGGGGCAGGGCAGCACGGTGTGGCGACTGCAACCGTCGCGGCTCGACTCGGCCTTGAGTGCGTGGTGTATATGGGTTCTGAAGATGTGAAGCGCCAGTCGCTCAACGTCTATCGCATGAAGCTGTTGGGCGCGACTGTGGTGCCAGTGGAATCAGGCTCCAAGACCCTGAAAGACGCTATGAACGAAGCCATGCGTGACTGGGTCACCAATGTGGACAACACCTTTTACATCATCGGCACCGCCGCCGGCCCACATCCCTATCCGCAATTGGTGCGGGATTTCCAATGCATCATAGGTCGCGAAGCTCGCCGCCAGTGCCTGGAGCAAACTGGTCGCCTGCCTGATGCTTTGGTGGCTTGTGTCGGTGGTGGCTCCAACGCCATTGGTTTATTCCATCCCTTCCTGCAGGACACTTCTGTTGCCATGTACGGTGTAGAGGCCGGTGGTTTGGGCTTGGACACCGGTCGTCATGCGGCGCCGCTCAACCGTGGAGTACCGGGCGTTCTGCACGGCAACCGCACCTACCTGATGGAAGATGAAAACGGCCAGATCAGTGAAACCCACTCGGTTTCCGCTGGCTTGGATTATCCGGGTGTCGGTCCCGAGCATTCATGGCTAAAAGATATCGGACGCGTCAAATACGTTTCCATCACCGATGATGAGGCTATGGCCGCTTTCCGCAGCCTCACTCGCGTGGAAGGCATCATGCCCGCGCTGGAATCTTCCCATGCGGTGGCCTATGGCGAAAAACTCGCTGCGCAATTAAGCAAAGACGACATCATCATTGTGAATCTGTCGGGACGCGGTGATAAAGACATTCACACCGTAGCGAAAATCGATGGAATCGAGGTTTGAAATGAATCGCATCGAGAAAAAAATCCGACAGCTCAAAGAGCAAAACCGCAAAGCCCTTGCCACCTATATCGTGAATGGCGATCCGACACCTGACATTACGCTTGCCGCTATGCATGTGTTGGTCGAGGCGGGTGTCGATATCTTGGAAATCGGCGTGCCTTTTTCCGACCCTATGGCGGAAGGTCCGGTCATCCAGCGAGGTCACGAGCGTGCCTTGGTGCATGGCACCAGTCTGCGCGACACCCTGCAATTGGTGAAAGCGTTCCGCCAGACTAATACCGACACTCCAATAGTGCTGATGGGCTACGCTAATCCGATCGAGCGTATGGGATACGCTGCCTTTGCCGACGCTGCCGCGGACGCAGGTGTTGACGGTCTGCTTACTGTGGATTTGCCACCAGAAGAAGCAGACGATTTGCATAAATTGCTGAAGCAGCGCGGTGTGGAAACGATTTTCCTGCTGGCACCGACGTCTTCTGAAGCACGCATTAAGCGCGTTAGCGAATTGGCTGGTGGATTTATCTATTACGTGTCGCTCAAGGGCGTTACCGGAGCCAGCCATCTGGATATTGGCTCTGTCAAAGATAAGTTGTCCGTGATTTCACGCTACAGCCAATTGCCTGTCATGGTTGGGTTCGGCATCAAGGATGCGCTCTCAGCTCAGGCAGTCAGCAGCTATGCCGACGGTGTGGTGGTGGGCAGTGCTCTGGTAGACATCATGGGCTCAGGCCACAGTCAGGCGCAAATTCTTGAAAACCTCAGTGCCAAGGCGAAATCGATCCGCGTGGCATTGGATCAGCGATAAATACATAAACCCGATTCGCGCTCGGCGAATCGTTTTTTGAGTGTCCGAATTATGAGTTGGTTAGACAAAATCGTTCCCAGTGTTGTGCGTTCGGAGCGCCGTGGGGAGAGCAAAGTACCGGAAGGTCTGTGGAAAAAGTGCACCAAGTGCGACGCGGTACTGTACCGTCCCGAGCTGGAAAAAAGTCTCGATGTATGTCCGAAGTGTGACCACCACATGCGTATCGGCGCGCGCCGCCGCTTGGATATTTTCCTCGACGAACAAGGCCGCGAAGAAATTGCCTCTGAGGTTGTGCCAATTGACCGCCTCAAATTCAAGGACGTGAAGAAATACAAAGAGCGCCTTGCCTCTGCGCAAAAAACAACAGGCGAAAAAGACGCTCTAATCGCAATGAAGGGCACTCTCAAGGGTATTCCAGTAGTTGTGACCGCTTTTGAATTTGCCTTCCATGGCGGTTCCATGGGTTATGTAGTCGGCGAGCGTTTCACCCGCGCAGCCCAAGTTGCCCTGCGTGAAAAACGCCCGCTGATCTGCTTCTCTGCCACCGGTGGTGCGCGTATGCAGGAAGCTTTGATCTCGCTGATGCAGATGGCCAAAACCAGCGCTGTTATCGAGCGCCTGAAGCAGAACGGTATTCCCTATATTTCCGTAATGACAGACCCTGTTTACGGCGGTGTATCCGCCAGTCTTGCGCTGCTGGGTGATATCAATGCTGCCGAGCCTGGCGCTCGCGCGGGATTTGCCGGTCCTGCGATTATCGAACAGACCATCCGCCAGAAATTGCCCAAAGGCTTCCAGCGCTCCGAATTCCTGTTGGAGCACGGTGCTATAGACACGATCATTCATCGCCGGGAAATGCGCGATCGTCTGGCGTCCTTGGTGGCTAAATTGATGAAACTTCCAGGCTGATCAAACACGTGCGATTTTCCTCTCTTGATGAGTGGTTGAGGTGGCAGGAAAGCTGCCACCCATCAGCGATCGATCTCGGTCTGCCGAGAGTCAGGGAGGTCGCCGAGCGACTCGGGTTGCTCGATACCGACGCTACCGTTGTGACGGTAGCAGGTACCAATGGCAAAGGAACATGTGTGGCCGCGCTGGAGGCCCTTTTACTCGGCGCAGGCCGCAGCTGTGGCGTCTATTCATCTCCCCATATTCTTCACTATCGCGAACGCATCCGAATTCAGGGGCATTACGCATCTGACGAGGCGATTTGCAGTGCCTTTGAGGCTATCGATCAGGCTCGCGATGATATATCTCTGACCTATTTTGAATTCGGCACCCTGGCGGCGCTCTATCTATTTCGCGAAGCCGCAGCATCGGTTTGGCTATTGGAAGTCGGATTGGGTGGACGCCTGGATGCCACCAATATCATGGACGCTGATATTGCCGTTATTACATCCGTTGCCTTGGATCATATCGAATGGCTCGGACCGGATCGCGAAAGTATCGGCCGCGAGAAGGCAGGTATTTGTCGTCCTGGCGTGCCGCTGGTTTGTTCTGATTCAGAGCCACCCGCATCGGTACTGCAAATCGCTGCCGAGCTTTCCTGTCCTTTACACCATATAGGTCGCGACTTCGGTTTTGCAGAAGAGGCGACCGGAACACAGTTTTGGGTGGGCAAGCAGAATTCCGCTCCTATAACAACGCACCTGCCTAAACCGAGCTTGGCGGCCGCGCTGCAGGTGGCACAACTGCTAGGCTTATATACGCACCTCCCTGTAGAACTGTTCGAGCGAGTTGAACTTGCCGGGCGTCTGCAGTACGTCCACTGGCGGGCGCGTACCGTGATTCTAGATGTCGCGCACAATCCGGCAGCTTTTCAGTATCTGGCGGGCCAGCTGCACATGCGCCACCCGGGTGAACGGTTCGTTGTGGTGGTCGCCATGATGGCGGACAAGGATTTAGCGACATCCTTAAACTCTTTTGTGGATTTGGCATCAGATTGGTTTCTGACGATCATCGCCGATTTGCCCCGGGCCGCGCCCATTGAACAACTGCAAAGATCTTTACCTGCGGAAGCGAATGTCAAAACTGCTGCAAACGTGGGTGAGGCTTTAACAGAAGCAGCTCGTTCGACGAGTGGGCCTATTTTGGTTACAGGTTCTTTCTATACAGTGGCGGAAGCCATGAGATTTCTCGCTGGAAATGCAGGAATTGATCAGTGAAATCACTGGATGACGGTCTAAAGCAGAGAGTTGTCGGAGCGCTTGTGTTGCTGGCGCTGGCGGTGATTTTTCTTCCTGTGTTGTTCGACCGCGATCCAATAGCTCCTGTAGACAGAACCTCGCAAATTCCGCCGTCCCCACAAGTAGTGACGATTGAAGTTGGCCAACCGACGATACCCAGAGAAATTCCGACAGCTCCTGAGCCGGAGCTGATGTATGTGCCGGAAGAAACCGCGGCAGAGGAGGAGCCTCGCCCTGAACCGCCGGGATTGTTGGCTGACGGCACTCCCAAGTCATGGGTATTGCAGGTGGCGAGCTTCCGTCAGCGTGAGCATGCCATTGCCTTGCGCGACAAGCTGCTCGCCAAAGATTACCCCGCCTACGTGCGCGATATTCCGCAGAGAGAAGGAAGCATTGTGCGTGTGTATGTAGGTCCTAAACTGGATAAACAGAGTTTGTTGAAGGTTCAGGACGCCATTGAGCGGGAGTTTACGTTGAAGGCTCTTGTTCTGCCGTTTACCCCCGAATAACCACTGGTCAGGAACTGTACAACCAGGAAGAGGTCTTTGAGGACCTTTAATTGATGCAGAGAAAAAGACTTGTGTTTGGTTGGGTATCGGTAAGAGCCGCTGCGGATTCTCTGTAACGGCCGTGACAAGGCAGAGAAATATCGCGAATTCCGATGGGCAAAATACGTCAACACAGTTCGCCTTTGATAGCTGCTCTGGTAGAATTGCGCCTCTCCAAATAACCGGGTTTTTCTTGTGTCATTTAACTGGGCTGATTGGGTCATTCTCGGCATAGTGGTGGTTTCCTGCCTACTTGGCCTGATGCGCGGATTGATCAAGGAAGCTCTGTCTGTCGCCAACTGGATCATTGCTTTATTGGTTGCTGTAACCTTCCGCGACCCCTTGGCATCCTTATTAGTTAATCAAATCGAGACCCACTCTCTGCGACAAATCGTCGCCTTCAGTTCTTTATTTGTCACCACTCTCATGGTGGGGGCGCTGGTGAACTACCTCATCGGCGAATTGGTGAAAATAACCGGCCTTTCAGCCACGGATCGTGTTTTAGGCATGGTGTTTGGTTTTTTGCGTGGATTCGTGGTGGTAATGGCAATTCTGCTGTTGATACCGCCCATTATTTCCATTGATCAGGATCGCTGGTGGAGCGAATCGCTTTTGATTCCGGATTTTCTCGCCTTTGAAGGGTGGGCGAGGGTATCAGCATCAGAGTTTGCATCCTGGTTACGTCAGTTACTTAGTAGTGATTAATCCCAAGGGGAATACGTTTTATGTGCGGCATTGTTGGAATGGTTGGTAAGAGCAATGTGAATGTGGCGTTATACGACGCCCTGACCATGCTGCAACATCGCGGGCAGGACGCCGCCGGTATCATGACTTGTCACAACGGCAAAATGGCCCAGCAGAAAGCTGTCGGTCTGGTGCGTGACGTATTCCGTACCCGCCATATGCAGCGCTTGATTGGCAATATGGGTATTGGGCATGTGCGTTATCCAACCGCAGGCAGCTCCGGCCCAGCTTTGGCGCAACCGTTTTATGTCAACTCGCCTTACGGGATAGCGCTTGCTCATAACGGCAATCTGACCAATGCCGAAGCTTTAAGCAAAGAACTGTTTCTGGCGGATCTCCGCCACGTCAATACGGATTCCGATTCGGAAGTTCTGCTCAACGTCTTTGCTCACGAATTGCAACTTCAGGGCAAACTGAAGCCGACTCACGACGATATCTTCAAAGCAGTTGAAGGTGTACATAAAAGGGTGAAAGGCGGCTATTCCGTAGTCGCCATGATTGCGAGCTATGGTGTGGTGGCCTTCCGCGACCCTAACGGTATTCGCCCGCTGGTTTTTGGTGAGCGTATGTCGGATGAAGGCAAGGAATATATGATCGCTTCCGAAAGCGTCGCGCTCGATGTGCTCGGTTTTAAACTGCTGCGCGATGTTGCGCCCGGTGAAGCGCTTTATATCACTGCAGATGGCGATCTTTATACACGTCAGTGCGCGGAAAAAACTCAGCTCAGCCCGTGTATTTTTGAACACGTTTATTTTGCGCGCCCTGACTCTATTATGGATGGTGTATCTGTTTATAAAGCGCGTTTGCGCCAGGGCGAACGTCTGGCGGAAAAAATTCTCTCCCTGCGTCCCAATCACGATATCGACGTTGTGATTCCAATCCCTGATAGCAGCCGCGTTGCCGGCCAAGCACTCGCGCAAAAACTGGGTGTGAAATTCCGCGAAGGTTTGGTCAAAAACCGTTATATAGGTCGCACCTTTATCATGCCCGGACAGCAGCAGCGCAAAAAATCCGTACGCCAGAAATTGAATGCTATCGATTTGGAATTCCGCGGCAAAAATGTATTGCTGGTGGATGATTCCATTGTGCGCGGCACCACCTGCCAGCAAATTATTCAAATGGCGCGCGATGCAGGCGCTAAAAAAGTGTACTTCGCATCCGCGTCTCCCGAAGTGAAATACCCGAACGTGTACGGTATCGATATGCCGTCTGCCAGCGAGTTGATTGCCCACGGTCGCACCGTTGACCAGGTGGCGGACGCGATAGGCGCGGATTGGCTGATCTATCAAGACCTCGAAGATTTGATTGCGGCATCTGCCGAAGGTAACCCGGATATTCCGCGTTTTGATTGTGCGGTCTTTGATGGCGATTACGTCACCGGCGATGTCAACGAAGAATATCTGCGCAAGCTTGAAGCAACGCGAAATGACTTGGCTAAATCCCAGCGCGAGGAAAGCAAAATACTGGCTAGCCTGAACTCGATAGTCGGTATCCACAACGCGTAATACCGACCCACCTGCTGATGGAAAAATTCTCATGATGGATTTTCTCGAAGATGCGGAGCTGGATACCCTGGCGATACGCGCAGGCATCCAGCGCGGTCCGGAAGGCGAACACAGCGAACCCATCTTTACCACCTCCAGTTACGTTTTCAAATCGGCAGCGGAAGCTGCCGCACGTTTTGCCGGTAACAGCCCTGGCAACGTCTATTCCCGCTACACCAATCCCACTGTGCGCTTGTTTCAGGACCGTATTGCGGCTCTGGAAGGTGCCGAATCGGCGGTAGCCACTTCCTCGGGAATGGCGGCGATTCTCAGTACGTGCATGGCGCATCTGCAATCGGGCGATCACGTCATTTGCTCAAGAAGCGTGTTTGGTACCACGACCGTATGGTTCACGCGCTATATGGAGAAGTTTGGCGTTAAGGTCAGTTTGGTGCCTCTGACAGACCTGGATGCATGGCGTTCTGCCGTGACCCCAAAAACCAAGCTGATGTTCCTGGAAACACCGTCCAACCCGCTGTGTGAAGTGGCAGATCTAGGTGCTCTCTCGGCGCTTGCCAAACAAGCCAATAGTTTGCTGGTAGTCGACAACTGCTTTTGTACCCCGGCATTGCAGCGACCGCTGGAGCTGGGTGCGGATCTGGTCGTGCACTCAGCGACCAAATATCTGGATGGTCAGGGACGTTGCTTGGGTGGGGCAGTGGTTGGCAGCACCGAGCTGGTTGACCCTGTATTGGCCTTTATCCGCACCTGCGGGCCGACTATGAGTCCTTTCAACGCCTGGGTATTTGCCAAAGGTCTGGAAACCCTGCGATTGCGCATGGAAGCCCATTCCTCTAATGCTCTTAAGCTGGCGGAATACTTGGCGGCTCGCCCCGAAGTGGAAAAGGTGTTTTACGCCGGTTTGCCGGATCATCCGGGCCATGAACTGGCAAAAAAACAGCAGCGCGCGTTTGGCGGTGTGATGTCCTTCCGGGTAAAAGGCGATAAGGCTGCCGCTTGGCGGTTTATCGATGCTGTGCGGATTATGTCGCTGACCGCTAACTTAGGGGATGCAAAAACCACCATCGTGCATCCAGCCACTACTACTCACGGCCGTCTCGCTCCTGAAGAAAAACAAGCGGCAGGCATTACCGATAATCTGATCCGTGTGTCTGTTGGCTTGGAAAGTCCCATCGATCTCATCAAGGATCTGGATCGCGGTCTCGCCGCGCTCTGATCCTTGTCACGCCTTTGGCGGATCGGGCCGGCTTATTGGGCTATTCTTGAGAGGTTGAGGTTGAACCAAATACATCAGCCGCAGCCGAATAGCCGAGCCGGAAAATCCGCTTCGCCATAACCAATAACAGAACGCCCAGCGTCGACTTAAGGATGCACTGCGGCTTGGCCGCGGGAAGTCATGGATAAGGCTAAGGGCCGATGCCATAGGAACCACATGAATCCCATAATCAATTCTTTGATTGAACGTATCGGCCAAGTGCTGTTGGGCAAAGATCTGCAAGTGCGCTTGGCATTGGCTTGTCTGCTGGCGAGAGGACATCTTCTGATCGAGGACCTGCCGGGAATGGGCAAAACCACGCTCGCTCAGTGCTTGGCTGCGGTGCTGGGGTTGAAATATGAAAGGGTGCAATTTACCAGCGATTTATTGCCGACCGATATTTTGGGTGTTTCGATTTTCGACAAGGGCTTAAATGCGTTTACTTTTCATCCCGGCCCCATTTTTACCCAGGTTTTGCTCGCGGACGAAATCAATCGCACCACGCCCAAAACCCAAAGCGCCTTGCTTGAAGCCATGGAAGAAGGGCAGGTGACCATCGATGGCGAAACCCGCCAGTTGCCCAAACCGTTTTTTGTGATAGCGACGCAAAATCCGATTCACCAATCAGGCACTTTCCCTCTGCCGGAATCGCAGCTGGATCGCTTTTTAATGCGTATTACGCTGGGTTATCCAAGCGCCGCGTCTGAACGTTTGCTGCTGAAAGGGGACGATCCTCGAGCCAGTCTTAAAACCATGGAATCCCTGATCAGCACTGCCCAATTGAACGAACTGCAACAACAGGCTCACGATGTAAAAGCCAGCGATGCCGTGATCGATTATCTGCAGCGTTTGGTAGAGCGAACCCGGCGTGACAGTCATTTTGCTTATGGACTTTCCCCGCGCGGCGCTATGGCATGGTTGCGTGCCGCCAAGGCCTGGGCGCTGATTCACGGGCGTGCTTATGTGGTGCCGGAAGATTTGCAAACGGTTATGGGGCCGGTGGTTGGTCATAGAGTGCACGGCCGGGATAAAACAGAAGAATTGCTGGATCATTTATTAACGAGTGTCGATGTTCTGGCGTGAGGTGACAGACCCATGCTCTCGGTAAAATTAAAAAACATTTGGCAACATTGGTTTTTCAATTGGATTGATCGGCGCCAGCCTCGCTCTGCTCAACATCGCTTACATCGCAAAAATCTCTATATTTTTCCCACTCTCACCGGTTTTGCTTATCTGTTTCTGGCGCTCATTATTTGGCTGCTGGGCACCAACTATCAAAACAATCTCATTCTTGCGTTGGCTTACATGCAAGTCAGCATATTTGTCATGACCATCTTGAATACCTACCACAATTTGGCGGGTTTGCGCGTGGAATTCGTCAGCGCGGAAGAGGGATTTGTTGGCGAAAAAATCGCATTCAGGTTGTTGTTTCGCTCGAACAATGCGAAGGGGACTCATTACGTCACTGCGCACTGGATTGGTAATTCTCCCGTGATATTGGATTTCGAATCACAGCAAGACCATCTGGAAAACGTCTACGCCCAAGCTGATGCGCGCGGATGGCTCAAACCTCGTCGGTTATTATTGCAAAGTACTTTCCCTATGGGGCTGTTGCGCTGTTGGACGTGGCTGTCATTCGATGCGCAAGCATTGGTCTATCCAACGCCCGTCGCTGGTGATTTGCCAGTAGGAATTTACGAAGGTGATGAGGAGCAGGGCCGTCATTTACAAAGTCGACAGGGCGATGAATTTGCCGGTTTTCGCGAATACAAACCGGGCGATTCGCCGAAGCAGATCGCTTGGAAACAATACGCCCGCGACCGAGGTTTATGGAGCAAGGAATATCGCGATGCGACAACCAGCCGCACCTGGCTGCAATGGTCGGATTTTTACCGCGGAGATCAAGAGCTGGCACTATCGCAAATGTGTTATTGGGTAATAGAGCTTACGCAGCGCCAGACAGAATTTGGTATGCGCTTGCCCGGCTTTGAATTAGCACCGGGAGAAGGTCTTGATCATCGCAAGCGAGCCTTGCAGGCGCTTGCTTTATTTGAGCAGGCACGTTCATGAGATTGACGGCGCTGGAAAAAGACATGATTCATCGCGGCAACCTTTTATGGTTGCTAGGTGCGCAAGCGATCTGCATTTTTCCTCTGCTGATAAAGCTGCCTTTCTGGATCTGGCTGGTATGGATTTCTGCGCTGATCTGGCGCGTCCAAATCCATCGCGGTCGTTGGTATTTTCCTTCCGTCTGGGTGAAATTGTTTTTGGGTATCGGCTGCGCCGTCGGGATTTTTGTGACTTTTTCCGGGATTCGCGGCGTTGAGCCCATGGTCGGATTTTTAGTGTGCTCGTTTATTCTTAAAGTAATCGAGATGCGCACTAAAAAAGATGCGCTTATTGTGTTGTTTATCGGCTTTATAGCGGTCGCTGCGCAATTTTTATTCGCGCAGGACGTGCTGGCGGGAATCTACGGAATATTTTCCCTGTTTATTTTGCTGACTGCGTGGCAAGCCGCTTTTTATTCGCGCCCTATTTCAATTCGTCAATATTTCAAAATCGGCGGGACTTTGGTTATTCAGGCGCTGCCATTTATGGTGGTGTTATTTATTGTCATGCCACGATTGGGGCCACTATGGGCGGTGCCTTTGCCGCAGGGAAAAGGAAAAACCGGTTTTAGTGATACTCTGGAAATGGGTGATCTCGGCGAGTTGGTGCAATCTCCGGAAGTGGCATTTCGGGTTGCTTTTAATGATGTTCCGCCTCCTGCTCAGCAGTTGTATTGGCGCGGTTTGGTGTTGGATGAATTCGACGGAGTTCGCTGGCAAACCGCCGCGTTGCTGGCCCGTCCTATAGGTGGAGCGCCGAATACCTCATTTGCTCCAGGTGAAGTGTTGCGTTATTCCGTTATTGTCGAGCCGCATCATTACCGCTGGCTTTTTACCTTGGCCCCGCTGATTTCCGCAGATTCATCCCAATTAAGGTTGGAACAGGATGAGCGCGGTTTGTTGTTTGCACGCCGTCCTGTTGTCAACAAGGCGGAATATTCGGCGATTTCGGCAAGACAGCCCGTAGCTGCAGATCAGGCTTTATCAGAGCGCAATAGGCGATGGTTGACTCATTTACCGGAAGGCAATCCTCGCACGCGCGCATTGGTTGAAGAATGGCAGGCGCAGTCTTTGACCGACCAACAATTGGTTGATCGAGCCTTGGCTCTCTTCACGAATAATTTTGTTTACACCATGAGACCGCCTCGATTGGGGCCGGATGCCGTGGATGATTTTTTATTTAATACCAAGCGTGGTTTTTGCGAGCATTTTGCCAGCAGCTTTGTTTTTTTGATGCGCAGCGCCGGCATTCCGGCGCGCATTATTGTTGGATATCAGGGGGGCGAATATAACAATCTGGAATCTTATTTTTTGATTCGGCAAAGCGATGCTCACGCCTGGGCGGAAGTTTGGCTCGAGGGTATAGGGTGGCGGGCGGTTGACCCTACAGCGGCCGTTGCACCTAATCGCATCGAGCTGGGAGTCGCTGATGCGTTGGATGTGGAAGAACGCGATTTGGTCGGACGGGTTAGGTGGTCGAGTACAATT
The DNA here is from genome assembly GCF_014336955.1 of Saccharophagus sp. K07. Lineage (GTDB taxonomy): Bacteria > Pseudomonadota > Gammaproteobacteria > Pseudomonadales > Cellvibrionaceae > UBA5868. Next base: position 229,821 of record NZ_QRAI01000005.1, read on the forward strand.
GCCTATGCGTTGTATAGACACTGGGATGCGTTGGGTTATAGTTGGAATCGTTGGGTTTTAAATTACGATCGACAGAGTCAGCAAAATCTTTTCAGTGATTTGTTCGGCAACAATAGCCCCTGGAGGATCGGTCTGGGATTTGTTGTAGTGAGTATAGGAATTTTTTCGCTATACGCCGCATTTCAATTTTTCTCCCGAGTTCGTCCCGCGCATCGCGTCGAAGATCGCATGATGTTTCGACTTTTAAGAAAAATTGCCAAGATGGGATTCGAGCGCTATCCGCAAGAAACATTAGGGCAGTTTGCGATGCGGGTAAGTCAAACCGCCCCAGGATTGGGTCAGCAATTAAAAATGATTGCGAATTTATATAACGCTGTTATTTATGCGGAAGACAAAGAAGCCAGTGAAAAACTGATGGGGGCTTTAAATAGTGCGGAGCGGCAACTTTCTCGAGGTTTTGCCAAGTCATTAAAGGGATAATTTTCCCATCGAGAAGTTGCCGAGCTTTTAATTATTCAAGTGTACGAATGCGATCTGATAGGTAGTCGTCGTAGTCTGGAATTTGCCGGCTATAGGCTTTATCAATCCAGTGAGATTGCAGAATAAAATCCGCCGAGGCGGGATTGCAGGCAACGGGAATGTTCCAGGCTGCCGCAAGTCGCAATAACGCTTTGACATCCGGATCGTGCGGCATAGGCTCGAAAGGATCCCAAAAGAAAATCAGGATATCGATAAAACCTTCCGCTATTCGTGCGCCGACCTGCTGATCGCCTCCCAGAGGGCCGCTGATAAATTTGTGTATCGGCAGTCCTAATTTTTTTTCCAGCACAAAACCGGTCGTTCCTGTGGCAAATAATTCGTGCGCGCCCAGGGCGGATGCGTTATTTACGGCCCATTCGGTGAGTTCGTCTTTTTTGTTGTCGTGAGCGATCAACGCAATGCGTTTTTTGGCTGGCAGAGGAGAGGCTTTATAGTGCATGAGAGAGGCTCCATGTCGAGCTGCTGATAGCAGTCAATTTAAAATAATGGTGAGCCGCAAATACAAATGAAAAAGCCCGCAATATGCGGGCTTTCCTAATATGGCGCGCTCGAGAGGATTCGAACCTCTGACCGCCTGGTTCGTAGCCAGGTACTCTATCCAACTGAGCTACGAGCGCGCTGTCTTCAGCAGTAGTAGCGCTGAGGCCGCGTATATTAGGGATAGCTTTGTATAGAGTCAACACCAAAATTAAATTTTCTTAAAAAAAATTTTGCCGCCAGAACATTAACGATTACGAATTAATCACTAATGGCTCACCACTATGTTTTGATCGGCAAAATTTCCCGGTACAAGAATAGTATCTATAGCCAAATTCGACGTATCCGGGTAATCCAACGAATAATGTAAGCCGCGACTTTCTTTGCGCTGCATGGCGGAGCGGATGATTAATTCGGCAACCATGGCCAAATTGCGCAATTCGATGAGGTCACTGCTGACCTTGTAGTTGGAGTAATACTCGTGGATCTCTTGCTGCAACAACTCAATGCGGTGCTTGGCGCGCTCGAGGCGTTTATGGGTGCGGACGATGCCAACGTAGTCCCACATAAAGCGCCGCAATTCATCCCAGTTGTGGGAAATCACCACATCTTCGTCGGAATCAGTCACCCGGGATTCATCCCAGCTTTTGGGAGCAGCTGGCGGGGCAGTGTCGGGCAGAGTGGTGAGAATCGTTTGGGCTGCGGACTGGGCGAACACTATGCACTCTAGTAGCGAATTGCTGGCCATGCGGTTGGCGCCGTGCAAGCCCGTAAAGGACGTCTCGCCAATGGCGTACAGGTTTTTGAGGTCGGTCTCGCCGTTGGTGTTAACGACGACGCCGCCGCAGGTGTAGTGAGCTGCGGGAACCACGGGGATAGGCTGGGTGCATATATCTATGCCGTACTTCAGGCAGTTCTCATACACGGTAGGAAAGTGTTGGATGATGAACTCTTTGGGCTTATGACTGATATCCAAATGGACGAACTGCGAGCCCAAGCGCTTCATCTCGTGGTCGATTGCGCGTGCCACCACGTCGCGGGGGGCTAGCTCGGCCAACTCATGGAATTTGGGCATAAAGCGCTCGCCGCCCGGCAGTTTGAGAATGGCTCCTTCACCGCGCAGCGCTTCGGTAATGAGGAACGACTTGGCACTGGGGTGGTAGAGGCAGGTGGGGTGGAATTGGTTGAATTCCATATTTGCCACCCGACAGCCGGCGCGCCAAGCCATGGCGATGCCGTCACCACTCGCGCTATCTGGGTTGCTGCTGTACAGATAAACCTTGCTGGCACCGCCAGTGGCCAAAATAACGGCTTTGGCAGTGAAACACTCAACCTTGTCCAGGTTGCGGTTAAAGACGTAGGCACCTACGCAGCGCAGTTTTCGGCTTTGCGGGTCAGGCTGGCGAATCAAATCCAGCGCGATCATATGTTCGAGCAGAGTGATGTTCGGATTGCTTTGCGCCTTCTCCAGCAAAGTCGTATGGACCGCCTTACCGGTTGCATCTGCACTATGGATTATGCGTCTGTGGCTGTGGCCACCCTCGCGAGTGAGATGGAACTCTTCGGAACCTTCGCTGCGCGTGAAATCCACTCCGAGATCGACCAGCCAATCAATCGCAGCTTTGCTATTTTTTACAGTGAACTCCACTACGTCAGGGTGACAGAGTCCGCCACCGGCTGCGAGTGTGTCTGCCACGTGAGATTCAATAGAATCTTCTGTGTCCAGAACGGCGGCGATACCGCCCTGAGCGTGCCAAGTCGAGCCGGATGTCAGGGTGCCTTTGCTCAAGACGGTGACGCGGGCGGCGTTGGCCAGAGAAAGGGCCAAGGTTAAACCTGCCGCACCGGAGCCAATAACCAATACGTCGCAATTATGGATATCTGTCTGGGTCACGAATGTTCCTTGCCTGTACAATTTTTGTTGATATTCTACGCCATCGATTCGCGGGCTGATCAGCTTCGGTTGAACTTTTCTTGCGTCGATCATGTCTAGTGTGTCATCGGAATACGCCAGCTTCACAAAATCTGGCGAAGCACAAACCACAATGCCACGGTTTTGACTGATGGCTTACATGGGTGACACGATGCCGCTACCGAACTCTGCAAAGATTGTTGATTTCAAGATTGGGGATTCCGGAATGTTAAAACCGCCCGCGCAGGACACGGACGAGAAGCTCGTCGCGCGTGTCCAGCAAGGTGATAAGCGTGCGTTTGACCTGTTGGTACTCAAGTACCAGCACAAAATTACCGCAATTATCAGCCGTTTTGTGCGGGATTCGGCGGAAGTTCATGACGTCGCGCAGGAGGCGTTTATCAAGGCCTATCGCGCCTTAGGAAATTTCCGTGGCGATAGTGCCTTCTATACATGGATCTATCGCATCGCTGTTAACACTGCGAAGAACCATTTGGTGTCGCGAGGACGTCGTCCACCGGCAACCGATATAGATGTAGATGATGCCGAGTTTTTGAACGGTGCGGATGGCTTGAGAGACATTACCTCGCCGGAACATGAGCTGATGAAAGATCAGCTCGAGCAGGTGGTCTATAAAGCTATCCAAGCATTACCAGAAGATCTGCGCACTGCGCTGACATTAAGGGAAATGGAAGGAATGAGTTACGAGGAGATCGCAGAAGTGATGGATTGCCCTGTAGGCACTGTGCGATCCCGAATTTTCAGAGCGCGTGAGGCCGTCGACCGTCACGTTGCACCTTTAATGAACTAAGTGACCTGATCGTCATTTTCAAAAAACCGAACCTGGACAAGTACAATGACTTTGAACTCTTCCGATCAGTTGTTCGAATCTCTATCCGCTATGGTCGACGACGAAGCCAGCGAGTTGGAGATCCATAGAATTCTGCGCAGTATGGAACAGCGCCCTGAGCTTATGGAGCGGTGGCGTCGCTACCATATGATCGGAGCGGTTATGCGAGGCGAATATTTGGCAACAGCCTCCGAAACTGAAAAATTGGCAGCTTCTGTATCTGGCAGCATTACCGGGTTGACGGAAGAGACCACTTCGGTCGAAACTCGTAAAGATCCCTCTTACTCCGCAACAAAGATCTCCGGATTTAAAGATTTGGTGAGCAAAAGTGCTATAGCTGCATCTTTTGCCGCGACCTTGGTGATGGGTTTTCATTACTTAGGCAGTTCCAAAGAGAATGGTGTTGCGCCGCAGATCGCAGGGCAGCCGAATACCCCTGCGGCGGCAGAACCCGTTGCAGTCGTTGCTCAGGCGCCAATAGGTTTTGAGCTACCACTGCCGGAAGCGCGTACTGTCGGCCTGACCACGGGTTCGTTTCAGTCCCAAGCTAATGAAGTCCGCGTGCCTATGCCTGCTTATGTGGATGACATTACTGATTACGCTACGCAGGAAATGTTGAACCGATTGTTGATTCAGCATGCAGAGCGGGCGAGCGTGCATGGCAGCCTCGGCATTATGCCATTTGCTCGGGTGCACAAAATGCAGGTCGACCACCAGCCTCGATAGTGCTCGATTTTCTTTATTTGGATTTTCTTAAATGGTTCGCCATCGCTCTGGATATGCCGTGTTTTCTAAGATAACGCGGCTTTTTTGTGTCGCTCTTTTTTCTCTTCCCTGTTTAACTGCGCAAGCTCAGGAGTCTGTGATGACTTCTGTTGATGCATTGCTCGAGCGAGCATCCAAAGCCTTGCAAGAGCAGAACTATAAAGGTCGCTTTACCTACGAGTTCGGGACGACACTGGAAACCCTGGAGGTAGTTCATATAGTGCGCGAAGGCGTGGAATATGAGCGCATCACTCACTTAAACGGTCCAGAGCGCGAGTTTGTCAGAGGTGGCCGGGACAAGAACTGTGTATCCACTGGTGGTTTTCTGTTGCGCGGTGGTCTGATCAATCAAATGGGTGGCGCTGTAAGTCTTTCTCAGAGTTATCACTTTTATATTCGTGGTCGAGATCGAATTGCTGGGCGGGATGCGGAAGTTGTCCAGGCGGTACCTAAGGATGAGTATCGTTACGGCATGACCTTGGCGGTCGATCGTGAGTCGGGCTTACCTCTTATGTCTCTGACGACGGTTTCCAACAAAAGCGCGATTGAGCGTTTTCAGTTCACCGAATTAGAAGTGGGTTCCGAGGTTGAAGAGGAGGATATTTCTCCAACCGGAACAAACCACGCCAAATTGGATGGTAAAAATTTGCCCTGCGAAAAGCTGCCGCAAGCGCCGTCCATCTGGCGAGCGGGCTGGTTGCCTCCAGGATTTGTCGTGTCCCACGTTAACTCGGATAGTGAAGGCGATGTGTTGACCTACACTGACGGAATTGCTTCCTTCACACTGTTTATCAAGCCCTTATCTGATGCGTCGAGCTTTAAGCAGGGAATGGCGCGAAGGGGGGCGACTACCGCACTAATGTCAATCGTATCCACTACAGCACATCCTCTCGGGGTTGTTCTGGTAGGGGAAGTACCCTTTGCAACAGCTCAGCAAGTGGTTTCGTCAATCTCTCCTGCCGCGGGGGGACGTTGAGGTGTTGATCGAAAAGGGGCAGGTGACGCGCCTGATGCCGGCAGATGGTTCGGTATGGGTGTCGACCATACAAGCTTCGGCTTGTGATGCATGCCGGGCTAGCGCCGGTTGTGGTCAGAGGCTCATGAGCCGTCTGATAGGGAGGTCAACGGATATTCGCGCCCGGCTTGATGAATCCTCTCTAAATTTGGAGATTGGAGATCAAGTCGAAATAGGGATAGAAGAGGGAGCTGTAGTCGCAGCCTCCTTACTGGCTTATGGACTTCCTCTCTTGTCATTTGTTGTTTCTATTTGGCTGTGCGAAAGTATGGCTCTTGCTCCCATTCTTGCCGTAGTGGTTTGTTTGATCGGGCTGAGCCTTGGCTTATCTACCTCTCGTTTCGTTCTTCGTACCCGCTTTACTGCGGATTTTTTCGAGCCTGTAGTCTTAAGAAAAATTCCAGACGTCAATACCAAAGCGCTTGAACTGCAATAGGTTGCCGGCGGAGGCTGAACGTGACGCCTGCCGGGCAAATACTGTAGACTTGCGCATCCAAATTGCTTGCACTTTTTAAGCTTTAAAAAACACTTCTAAAATCAACGGGTTACAGAATCAGTGTCCGATCTCAGCCACATCCGCAATTTTTCGATTATTGCCCACATCGACCACGGAAAATCCACTTTGGCGGATCGCTTTATCCAAATGTGCGGAGGGCTTAGCGATCGGGAAATGGAAGCGCAGGTCCTGGATTCCATGGATCTGGAGCGCGAACGCGGAATCACCATCAAAGCCCATAGTGTCACCCTGTATTACAAGGCGCGTGACAATAAAACCTATCAGCTTAATTTTATTGATACCCCTGGGCACGTGGACTTCAGCTATGAGGTTTCCCGGTCTCTGGCGGCATGCGAGGGGGCGTTACTCGTCGTTGATGCAGGGCAGGGTGTAGAGGCTCAGTCGGTTGCCAACTGTTACACCGCGATAGAGCAAGGCCTCGAAGTCATCCCAATTCTTAACAAGATGGATTTGCCGCAGGCAGATCCTGAGCGAGTTGCGCAAGAAATCGAAGAAATCATCGGGCTTGATGCAACTGATGCAGTAAGATGTAGCGCAAAATCTGGAATGGGCGTCGACGACGTATTGGAACGCTTGGTTGCATCCATTCCTCCACCAAAAGGGGAAATCGACGCTCCCTTACAAGCACTGATCATTGATTCATGGTTCGACAATTACCTCGGCGTCGTATCGCTTGTCCGGGTGAAGCAAGGAACCCTGAAGGTTAAAGATAAGATCATCTCCAAGTCTATTGGCAAAGCGCATCTGGTCGATAGCGTCGGCGTATTCAACCCCAAAAGACAAGAATTGGAGTGTTTGAAAGCGGGTGAAGTAGGTTTTGTCGTCGCTGGTATCAAGGACATTCAAGGTGCGCCGGTAGGTGATACCATCACTCATGCTTCTACCCCTGATGTACCGTCATTGCCTGGTTTCAAGAAAGTAAAACCGCAGGTTTATGCCGGTTTGTTCCCAGTCAGCTCCGATGACTATGAAAGCTTCCGCGACGCTCTGGCCAAGCTGACTCTGAATGATGCATCACTGTTCTATGAGCCGGAGAGTTCCGACGCTTTGGGTTTCGGCTTCCGCTGCGGCTTTTTGGGCATGCTGCACATGGAGATCATTCAGGAGCGTCTGGAGCGTGAATATGATCTCGATCTGATCACCACTGCGCCGACGGTAGTGTATGAAGTGGTCAAAAACAACGGCGAAGTGGTTTACGTCGACAACCCTTCCAAGTTGCCCGAGATCGGCACAATCTCTGATATGCGCGAGCCGATCGTTCAAGCCAATATTCTGGTTCCGCAAGAATATTTAGGCTCGGTCATCACGCTCTGCATCGATAAACGAGGGGTTCAGAAAGATATTCAGTATCTGGGCCGCCAAGTGTCGGTATCTTACGAATTGCCGATGAACGAAGTGGTATTGGACTTTTTCGATAAGTTAAAGTCGGTCAGTCGCGGCTACGCTTCACTCGATTACAGTTTTTTGCGTTTCCAAAGCGCCAATCTTGTGCGTCTTGATGTTTTGATCAATGGGGAGAGAGTCGACGCCCTGGCGTTGATTGTTCACCGCGAAACAGCTCACTATAAAGGACGCGCATTGACGGAGAAAATGAAGGATCTGATTCCAAGACAGATGTTCGATGTCGCGATCCAGGCGGCGATCGGCGGGCAAATCATCGCTCGTACCACGGTAAAAGCGCTGCGCAAAAACGTGACCGCGAAATGTTATGGTGGTGACGTAACCCGTAAGAAAAAGTTGTTGGAGAAGCAAAAAGCAGGGAAAAAGCGCATGAAACAGGTCGGCAAGGTTGAGATTCCGCAGGAAGCATTTTTGGCGGTATTGAAGGTCGATAGCTAAGAGGACAAGTCATGGATATTAATTTGCCGCTGATATTGATGCTGGCCGTTGCCTTTACCGGGTTGGTTTGGCTGATCGATATCCTATTCTGGTCAAAGTCGCGCAAGGCAGCGATTGCGGAAGTTGAGCAGCGTCACGGCCACTTAAGCGAAGAACAGCGACAGGGGGACTCAGGTTATATTGCTGCAAGGCAAAAGGCCGCCAAAGAACCTGTGCTTGTGGAATACTCCAAGTCATTTTTCCCTATATTGGCAATCGTTTTTGTATTGCGCTCTTTTCTTATTGAGCCTTTTAAAATTCCCTCTGAATCCATGGTGCCTACGCTTGAGGTGGGTGATTTTATCGCGGTGAATAAATATACCTATGGTATTCGCTTGCCGGTATTTCGCACCAAGATTCTCGATCTCGGGTCTCCTCAACGTGGTGATGTGGTGGTGTTTTTCCCTCCTCACGAAGATCGCTATTTCATTAAAAGATTGATTGGAATGCCGGGAGACATAATCCAAATACGTGACAATGTTCTCTACGTAAATGGCGAGCCGTTACCACAAGAATTGCTGATGGAAGATCCTGTGAACCGTCACGGCTCTGCATGTTGGTCTGGGTATCAGATTGTTAATGAGACCATAGACGAGAAAAAACATTTGGTGAGAAAATGTCCAACTGCCGGTAGATCGTGGAATGACAGGACCTGGATTGTGCCTGAAGGTCACTATTTCATGATGGGAGACAATCGGGACAATAGTTTGGATAGCCGAGTTTGGCCAGATCCATTTGTACCGGATAAAAATATCGTCGGTAAGGCCTTTGCAGTGTGGATGCACTGGAATGAGGGGCTCCCAAGTTTTGGGAGGGCAGGGGCGATTAAGTAGGTTCGAAATCTGGTTTTAACGAGATAGAGTTATGAATAAGAATAAACAACTCGGTATGAATAGCCTTCTTTTATTATTTGTGCTCGCCAGTTTTGGCTTTTTTCTAACCTGCTTTTATAAGCTCGGCCCGGTGTATCTCGACAACTATTACATTGTGGAAGCCTTGCAAAGTCTCGCCGAAGGCCATCCCGATGACCTGAAGGATTTGAGCAAAGATACGATTCGGCAGGAGTTGGATAAGTTTTATACCATCAACAATGTGCGCGGTGAAGCGGCAAAGGCGTTGGCGGTTGAGCGCAAACAAGACCGAACCATCATTACCGTTGCCTATGAAACCAGAATCCCGTTTGCGCGGAATATCGATTTGGTATTGAAGTTTAACAACGTATTGGATTCCTCTCAGCCCGACAAATGTTGTTCTATTAGTGAAAAAGACAGTGCAAAAAAATAGCCGTTTCGAAGTCCTCTGCCAAAAAATTGGCTACTCATTTGTCGATCACACCTTACTGAATCATGCCCTTACCCATAGAAGCTTCAGCGGCTCGCATAACGAACGGCTGGAGTTTCTTGGCGATTCCATTCTGAATTTCACAATCGCCGAGTTGCTGTATTTTCATTTTCCAAGCTCTCCGGAAGGCGACCTCAGTCGTCTGAGAGCGGCATTGGTGCGCGGCGATACTCTGGCGGAGATCGCGCGCGAATGGGATTTGGGTAGTTACCTGAATCTTGGTGAGGGAGAATTAAAAAGCGGCGGATTTCGCCGCCCGTCGATTTTGGCAGACGCAGTGGAAGCCATTATCGGGGCTATTTATCTTGATGCTGGTATGGATACGGTAAAACGATGTGTATCCACATGGTTTAAGGATCGTCTTAATGACCTGTCTCTCACGACCGGAGAAAAAGATCCGAAAAGTCAGCTGCAAGAATGGCTGCAAGCGCGCAAAAAACCGCTGCCGCAATATTCCGTGGTGAGTATTGATGGCGAAGCTCACGATCAGTTATTCACCGTGAGTTGTACCGTGACATTATTGCCCGAGCCTACTGTTGCGACGGCGCCCAGCCGAAAAAGCGCCGAAAAAGAAGCAGCGCTTTTGATGTTGGCGAAATTGGAGAGAAATTATGAGCGATGATAAAAGCTACTGTGGATACATCGCGATTGTAGGGCGGCCCAATGTTGGCAAGTCGACTCTGCTCAATCATTTGATTCAGCAAAAAATCAGCATTACGTCGCGCAAGCCTCAAACAACTCGCCACAATATTACGGGAGTGAAAACAGTCGACAATGTGCAAATGATTTTTGTCGATACGCCCGGGATGCACAAAAAAGAATCCAATGCGGTCAACCGCTATATGAATCGTGCGGCCAATTCGGCAACGCAAGGCGTGGATGTGGTTCTCTTCGTTGTCGATCGTTTGATTTGGACGGAAGAGGACGAAATGGTGGCGCAGAAGTTAAAGGGCCAGCATGACAATGTCCTTGTGGTGATCAATAAAGCCGATAAGATCGAAGATAAGTCGACCCTGATCCCCTATATTGCTGAGCTGAATGAGCGGCTGCAGCCAGCTGCGATTATTCCGTTGTCCGCGTTAAAAAATCTGAATCTGGATGAACTGGAAAAAGCCATTCGCGAACGCCTGCCGGAGGGAGAACATATGTTCCCTCCCGATCAGATCACCGATAAAAGCTCCAGATTTTTGGCTGCGGAATTGGTGCGAGAAAAGATCATGCGCCAGCTCGGCGCAGAGCTCCCATATCAAGTAACTGTTGATATTGAAGAGTTCAAGGAAGAGAGAGGGATTTTCCATATATCCGCGCTCATTTTGGTTGAGCGGGAAGGGCAGAAGCGCATCATCATCGGCGAAGGTGGCTCTCGCTTGAAATCTATAGGTCAGGCAGCCAGGGTCGATATGGAGAAATTGTTTGACACAAAAGTGATGTTGAAACTTTGGGTCAAGGTTAAAACCGGCTGGTCAGATGACGACAGAGCGCTGCGCAATCTCGGTTATTTAGAGTGATCATGGGGGATCTATGCAGAATGCGTTTGTCCTGCATGTTCGCCCCTACACAGATTCTCGTCTACTGATCGATTTTTTTACTGAGCACGACGGGTTGATTAGAGCGGTTGGCCGAACGCCAGGCAAAAGAGATCGCGCAAAATATCAACCATTTCAACCATTGGAGCTGGAGTTTTCTGGCTCTGGTGAGTTGAAAACCTTGCGCTCCTGCGAATTAACCAATCACATCGCTTTTTCCCTGCTTGGCCACTCATTATTTTGCGGTCTTTATATTAACGAGTTGCTGTTGCGTGTGTTGCAAGCAGATGAACCATTTCCGCCATTGTTTTCTTTTTATAGCGGAGCCGTTCAGGCGCTTAAAGCAAACCCTTCGCACCAGCAAACGGAGAGTGTTCTTCGGTCACTGGAATTATTCCTGTTGGAACAGTTGGGTTTCGGAGTGGATTTTGACTCTAGCGAAACTGGGCAGCCTATTAACGAAGAGCGCTTTTATTTTTATCGTGCAGGCCATGGTTTTTGCGAGTGCGGTCAGGATTCAGGCGAGGCGATTCCGGGGCATCATTTGTCCGCTATTGACCGACGCGATTTTTCCGACGAAGCGATTTTGCGCTCCGCCAAAATTATCACCCGCGCTGCGCTGTCTCCCTTGATAGGGGAAAAGCCGCTCAAAAGCCGAGATTTGTTCCGCTAGATTTATTAACCCTGCTAGTCATCATAATCGGCAAATAGAACGTCAATATCATGCTCTTCACTCCAGCTTAGTACTGCGCGAATTTCTTGCAGCAGGCGATTTATCAGGTCGTCGATGGAAGAATATTCTTTATTGTGCAAGGCTATTTCCAATTCTTTGCTTGCTTTGCGGAGTGCGGGTACACCGCAATAACAGCAGCCGCCGTGGAGCTTGTGAGCAACTTCCAGCATTGCTTGCCAATCCTGGTCGTCCATGGTTTGTGCAATTTTTTTTGCGGTCTCAGGTAGGGATTCCAGCAACATTTTTAACATGTCCGTGGCTAAATCGGGCTTGTTTTTAGCCAAACGCATGGATTCCGACCAATCAAAAACACTGCGTGAAGGTTTTTCGGTAAATTCAAATGAGCTCGATTCGCCGGCAATTACAGGCGAGGTTGCTATTTCTGGATCTGGAGTTGCCGAGCTTTCATTTTCTTCAGTAATCCGCGGTGTTACCCAGCGTTCGATTAATCTCTGCAAATCTTCCTCGGCAACCGGCTTGCTGAGAAAATCATCCATGCCTGCGAGCAACAACTGGGTTTTTTGTTCATTTATTGCATGAGCAGTTAGCGCAACTATGGGTGTTCGAGTTTCTTTTTCCCGGCTGCGCAAAAGTTTAGTGGTTTCATAGCCATCCATGCCAGGCATTTGCACGTCCATTAATATCATATCGAAGGTTTCTTTTTCTGCGAGATCAAGCGCTTCGTAACCGCTGCTGGTGGCTTTGGCATCGACACCAAGGCCGCGGAGGAATTCGCACACCAGTTTGAGATTGGCCGGATTATCATCGACGACCAAAATGCGAATTCCGATGTGCTTCGGCGATGCAAGATTGTTTTCAATTGAAATTGGTGTACTGCCTGGATGGCGATTGCTGATATTCAACATGCTGCACATGGCTTGATGAAGCTGGTTGTGCACAATTGGGCGAACGACGATCTGCGCATTCAAGCCTGCCATATCATCCTGCAAAATCCGCTGTATCGCCGGCGGAGCCAAAACGATGGCCGGAATTTTGAAAGTCATGCGAATTCTATGAATTCCGGTGAGTAATCTTTCTCTGTCAAAATTATTTTCTTCTGTATAGGCATCAAGAATTAATAGATCGGTGGGGCGGTCCTGATGATTGGCGGCAATTACGTTCGGAATATTGTTGAAATTACTTTCCTCAACGAAGCTGACTCCCCAATTGGACAGCATGTGTGTCACTTCCATTCGGCAAACAGCGTTGCAATCAAACACAAGTGCGTTAAGGCCGTAGAGTGAATTGACAAAAGGCGATTGAGAAATTCTCTGGCGATCTATGCCGAGGCGAGCGGTAAACCAGAAGGTGGAACCTTTTTGATACTGGCTTTCAACGCCGATTTCGCCTTTCATGCGGTCAACCAAGCCTTTGGCAATCGCCAAGCCCAACCCTGTGCCGCCTTGGAAGCGACTGTCGCTGTTATCCACTTTGGCGAAAGCGGAGAACAGATTTTGCTGCTGCTCTTCCGTCAGGCCTATACCACTGTCGGCGACGCTGATTTTGATTTCGATTTGATTGTCCATTTCTCCCAGACTGATGGCTCTGACAACTATGTTGCCGTTGTGAGAAAATTTAATGGCATTGGATACCAAATTGGTTATCACTTGCCTCAGCCGCTGAGGATCTCCCAAAAGATTGCGCGGAACATTGTGGTTGATAATGGAAACCAGGCGCATGTTTTTTTCGTGAGCCTGAGGTGCGTAAATTGCGAAAACCTCTTCGATTAGCTCGCGTAAATAAACGGGCTTGTATTCCAAAGAGAGTTGACCGGTTTCCAATTTGGAAAAATCGAGAATGTCGTTGATAACCGTGAGCAGGCCCTGGGCGGACTGTTCTATGGTGCTTAAATAATCTTTTTGTTGATTGGAGATATTGGTTTTCAGGAGCAAACTGGTGAAGCCGAGAATGCCGTTAAGCGGTGTGCGAAGCTCATGGCTGGCATTAGCCAAAAATTCCGATTTTGCTCGGCTGGCCTGCAGGGCATTTTTTCTCGCAATATCCAGCTCGATATTCTGGATCTCAACAGTTTCCAATGTCTCGCGAAGTTCTTTGGTCGATTGGTCGACGTTGTTTTGCATTTCTTCATGAATGGATTGCTGCATAGCAATCATTTCGTTCAGTGCCAGGATCAGCTCGTTATAAAGTTGATTTTTACTATTGATTGGTGGAATTTCTGAGTGGTTGCTGATGGCTTGGCGCAGATCATTCAAAATTTCTTTTAACGGGGTTGTGACCTCGTTATAAAGACGCGAGCCGAAATGCAGAGTCATTAAAATCACGAGTATGGCTACCGCCATTAATATGATGGCGCCCTGATATCGGGGAATCGTGAATGGTCCGTTCAATATTCCAACGACTAACCAACTGGTTTGATCGTTAATTTTATAGGGTATGACGGTATATACCGTATTGGCGATCGTTTTACTCGTTTCAGTATCCAAAAAATCCAACTTATAAGCGGATTTTATTGGGCGCGAGAAATGGTGCGCGGATTGCTGATTGGCGTGACGCAGAGGAATGGTGTGATAAAGCGATAAATGCGATATGGTTTCTATATTCAGCAGCAATTCCGCTGCACTGACAAGTTCTTCTTGGGTGTGCTCAGGATTCTTGAGTAGGGGCAACATGGCTTCTTTGGCCATGATTGCAGTTTCATTTTTCAATGATGCGACTAGTTGGTTTTGTAAAATAACGAACCCAGCGCCCAGTATTACTGCGGCAATGAATACAGGAAAAACCCCAAGCAGAATGATTCGGCGTGTAAAAGGTCGCGTGTGAAGCATTGGTCGGTCCGATGAAAAATTACACGGTCGTTCTAATTTGTCGTTTGCCGTGAGCAGAAATCCTTTAGGCAAAATTGTGCGGCAACGAATATTTTTTATTTCAAGTCTGGATCCGGCAGGAAGCGGGCAGCCGTCAGAGCCGTTTCAAGATAACATAATCCGAGCTAGAATACGGCTCCTTTAATGCCAGTTATCCCAGTCCATTACATGCCTCACTATCCCACCATTGAAGATTTTATCGGCAATACCCCTCTGGTCAGATTGCAACGTTTGGGAAGGCGTGATGCCAATACCATTCTGCTGAAACTGGAAGGTAATAATCCTGCCGGATCTGTAAAAGACCGTCCCGCTTTGTCCATGATTCGCCACGCTGAAGCGCGGGGTGAAATTCGACCAGGTGATTGTTTGATCGAAGCGACCAGCGGTAATACTGGCATAGCCTTGGCAATGGCAGCGGCGATCAAGGGTTATCGGATGATTTTGATCATGCCGGATAACGCAACGGAAGAGCGTAAAGCGTCCATGCTGGCATATGGGGCGGAGCTGATACTGGTATCCAAAGAACAGGGCATGGAAGGTGCACGGGATTTGGCCAAGCAGCTGGAGAGGGAAGGCAAAGGTAAGGTCCTCGACCAATTTGCCAACCCGGACAACCCGCTTGCTCATTTTGAGACCACGGGTCCGGAAATTTGGCGTCAAACGGAAGGTCGAATCACCCACTTCATCAGTTCGATGGGAACCACCGGCACAATTGTGGGAACTTCTCGCTACTTGAAGCAACAAAACCCCGCCATTCAGGTTATCGGACTTCAGCCTGAAGACGGCGCTGCGATTCCGGGCATCAGACGTTGGCCTCCCGAATATCTACCGAGCATTTTTGATGATCAGAATATCGATCAAGTTCTGAATATCAGTCAGTCTGAGGCAGAGAACACCATGCGACTGCTGGCCCGTACCGAAGGCATTTTTTGTGGTGTTTCATCAGGTGGCGCAGTAGCGGCTGCTTTGAAGCTTGACCAAACACTGAATGGCGCGGTGATAGTGGCCATTATTTGTGATCGCGGTGATCGATACCTAAGTTCTGGTTTGTTCAATGTTTAGTATCACAATTGAAGCTAGTGCAACGATTCAAACTAGCATCACGATTGAAACAATGGGGTTTGTTAGGTCATGGTAAAGGTCAGAGAGGATCGGCCTCTCACTGCCGATGGCAGATTCGATATCGACGCCTGGACAACCCGGTTGATCAGCTTGGCGCAAATCGATCCCGCCGCGTCTGAGCCCGTAAAAGCGGCAGCTGTGCTCGCGGAATCGGTTGAGCATCTTCCGGGAGACAAGCTGACGGGTTGGGGGGAGAACTATTCTTCTTATAGTGCTGGTCTTGAGATGGCGGAAATCCTGGCGGATTTGCATCTCGACTATGAAACCCTCGTGGCAGCGGTTCTTTATCGAAGTGTTAGAGAGAAAAAACTCAGCCTGGACGACGTGGAGGGTCAATTTGGCCAAACCGTTGCCAAGCTGATCAGTGGTGTCGCCCGTATGGCGGCCATCAGCACCATCTCAAACCATTCCAGTGACACGGTTATAGGCCTCCAAAGCAGCGAGCAGGCGGACAATGTTCGCAAAATGCTGGTTGCCATGGTGGACGATGTTCGTATCGCCTTGATCAAGTTGGCCGAGCGGACCTGTGCGATTCGTGCGGTCAAAACCGCCCCTATCGAAAAACGCCAGCGGGTTGCCCGCGAAGTTTCCGATATCTACGCGCCTTTGGCGCACCGTTTGGGTATTGGTCATATCAAGTGGGAGCTCGAAGATCTCTCGTTCCGCTATCTGCACCCCTACGACTACAAATACATTGCCAAACTGCTCGACGAAAAGCGTATTGACCGTCAGGTCTATATCGATAACGTCATCCAGGCGCTGAAGGAAGCGCTGGCTAAAGAAGGTATTGAGGGCGCAGAAATCAATGGCCGGGCCAAGCATATCTACAGCATCTGGCGCAAAATGCGGCGCAAAAATATCGGCTTCTCGGAAGTCTACGATATTCGCGCGGTTCGCATTCTCGTCTCCAGCGAACAGGATTGTTACCGCGCATTAGGGGTGGTGCACTCCTTGTGGCGAAACATCCCGCACGAATTTGACGACTATATCGCCAACCCGAAAGAGAACGGTTATAGATCGCTGCACACTGCGGTGAAAGGACCGAATAATCGGGTGCTGGAAGTGCAAATCCGCACTCGCGCCATGCACGAAGAAGCCGAGTATGGCGTTTGTGCTCACTGGCGTTATAAAAAGAGCGACCAGGAAGGCGGCTCTGCCGGATATGAGCAGAAGATCGAGTGGCTGCGACAAGTGCTGGAATGGCACGAAGAGGTCGGCGGCAACCCGTGGGACGATCACCTGCCGCGGGGTATCGAACAGGATCGCATTTATGTCTTCACGCCGGACGGTCACGTGGTGGATCTGCCGGAAAATGCAACCGCAGTCGATTTTGCATTCCGTATTCACTCGGATATTGGCCTGCGTTGTAAGGGCGCGAAGGTCAACGGCCGAATCGTGCCTCTCAACCAGCCGCTTAAAACCGCGGATCAAGTGGAGATTCTCACGTCGAATCGGGAATCTCCCAGCCGCGATTGGCTGATTCCTGCATTGGGCTACATTACCACCAGCAAAGCGCGCAGCCGGCTGCAGGCATGGTTCAAACAGCAGGATCGCGAACAGAATATCGCGGACGGTCGGGTCCTGTTGGATCGCGAATTTATGCGCTTGGCGGTGGAGGATATTGATTATCAGCAGCTCGCGCAGAAGCTCAATCTGAAAACCTTGGATGACCTCTACGCCGCTGTAGGTACAGGTGATTTAAGCGTTGACCGGGTTGTTAATGTCGCGCAGAGACTGTTCAAGGTCGATAAACCAGAGCCGGTTATTTCTCTGGTGGGGCGTGCCTATTCGGCTGATCAGGGCGCGTCTGATATCTACATCGACGGCGTGGGTAACCTGCTCTCCCATATCGCGCAATGCTGCAAGCCGATCCCTGGTGATAGCATTACCGGTTACATCACTCTTGGCCGGGGAGTTTCGATTCACCGCCAGGATTGCCCGAATGTTCTGCAACTTGTGGCAGATGAGCCAGAGCGAATTATCAAAGTTGATTGGGCGGAGAAACCTGAGCAGTCCTATTCAGTAGATGTTTCTATAGAAGCCTTCGATCGTCATGGATTGTTGCGGGATATTACAGCGTTGTTGGATAGGGAAAAGATCAATGTCAGCGCCATGCAGACGCAATCCAACAAAAACAGAAACACGGTTGATATGTCGTTGCGGATAGAAGTCTCCAGCTTCAGCGATCTCAGTCGAGTGCTGGCAAGGCTCAGTCGCTTGCCCAATGTCACATCCGTCAAACGGAAAAATTAATTACAAACACCCGGTCTTTTGACCGGGTGTTTGCTGTTCTTCCCTTAATAAATTCATTTCCTGTCGTTGGTAAATCCATGGGTGATAAGCCGCTGTACTCCGTCTCTGATCTTGTGTACCTGATGGCGCGTTTGCGCGATCCGGAAACGGGTTGCCCCTGGGATCTCAAACAAAGCTACAAATCCATTACCCCATCTACTATCGAAGAAGCCTACGAAGTAGTGGATGCAATCGAGAAAGAAGACTACCCCCATCTGAAAGAAGAGCTTGGTGATCTGGTATTTCAGGCGATTTTTTACAGCCAGCTTGCGCACGAAGACGGCTTATTTACCTTTGCCGATGTAGTGCATTCACTGGTGGAAAAATTGATCCGCCGACACCCGCATGTATTTCCAACCGGGACGCTCAATCCCGAAGCTGGTTCAGCCTCTTTGGATGAGGCACAAGTCAAACGCCAGTGGGAGGAAATCAAACAAGAGGAACGCAAAGGGAAGGGCGTAGATGGCATATTGGCGGACGTTCCTATCGCGCTCCCAGCGCTCACTCGCGCTAGCAAATTGCAGAAGCGTGCGGCACAAGTTGGCTTTGATTGGCCGGATGCAGACGGCGTACTGGAAAAATTACAGGAAGAAATCCAGGAGTTGCGCGTGGCCATCTCTCAGTCTGATCGAGCCGCGATCGAAGAAGAATTCGGCGATGTGCTGTTTACCTGTGTGAATCTGTCGCGTCATCTCAAATTGGACGCAGAAGCAGCTTTGCGTTCGGCCAATGCCAAATTTGTAAATCGTTTTGAATATATGGAAAAGGAAATCGCCAAAGCGGGATTAGATATTCGCAATCAGTCTGCAGATCAATTGGAAGAGTGGTGGAACAGGGCAAAAGAGGTGTGACCCTTTTGCCCTGGCGTTGAATCAGTGGGATTGCATTTGGGAAAGATGCTTGCGGGTAAGTTCTACGAAACGAGAGGTAGGTCCTACATCTTCATATATAGGATCCCCGCGCTCATCCAATGCGGAAATCCCGTCCCCTTGCACGTAAGGAAGTGTGTATTCCAGTTCATTGAGCGCAGCGCCGACCAAATCTGACAATATTTGTTCAACCGTGCGCGAGGGGTACATCTCGGCCAGGGCGGCGACTTTGGCGGCGTCTTTCAATGTAAGACGTATTGGATATTCCTTTTCGGTCAATGGGTTGGTTGACGTTTTTTCCCAGGTCATCACTAACTCACGTAAGGTCATAACAGCTCCCCTGTATGTGTTCGAACTCGACAAATTAAAGTTTAGTTCCAATCCTTCTCACTCGTCGTCTTCCCTGTATATAGATGAAGATACAAGGAAAATGCCAATGGAGCAGAAGTGGGGATTGAGAATGGGTTTGTACGGAGAGGAGATGGTGAAGATCACGCCAAACTGGATCAGTGCGTGGCACCGAAACGTCGGGTGAACTTGAGAAACCCAGCCTGGCCGTGTATCTTTAGCCCCCATTTTGTCAGCGGTGTCCCGGTGGGGACCCTCAAATCAGGAGTTTCTCCATAATGCGAATCATTCTTTTAGGAGCGCCAGGCGCCGGCAAGGGCACCCAAGCCAAGTTTATTACTGGGGCCTACGCGATCCCTCAAATCTCCACCGGGGACATGTTGCGAGCTGCGGTTAAAGCTGAGTCTCCTTTGGGCCTACAGGTGAAAGACATAATGGCAGCCGGCGGACTGGTGCCAGATGAGTTGATCATCGGTCTGGTAAAAGAACGCATTGCCCAGGACGATTGTAAAAACGGGTTCTTGTTTGACGGTTTCCCTCGCACGATCCCGCAAGCCGAAGCGCTTTTTACTGCAGGCGTAGAAATTGATCACGTTCTGGAAATCAGCGTGGACGATGAGGAGATTGTTCAGCGTCTAAGTGGCAGACGAGTTCATCCTGATTCCGGTCGCATTTATCACGTCGTTTACAACCCGCCTAAGACAGCTGGTGTAGACGATGTCACTGGTGAGCCTTTGGTACAACGCGACGACGATAAAGAAGAGACCGTGCGTAAAAGATTGGCTGTCTACCACGAGCAAACAGAGCCTCTGGTTTCCTATTACCAGGGATTGGCTGAGAAACATAGCAAGCCAAAATATTCTCGCGTTGATGGCATAGGCTCATTGAACGACATCAAGAGCAAAATCTTCGCTGCACTTGGTTGAGCACATATCTGAATGCAAAAAGGGCCGCTTGCGGCCCTTTTTGTTTTTATTGACTGTCTTCACAACGCTGCTGAATGTCGGACGCAGTTGAACAAATAGGGGCATCTTGTTACGAGCGAACATAAGATTTTGTTTCGCTTTCTCCACATTTTAAGATTTGCTCGCACGCACCACTTACGACATCCAACCCCAGTATCACATCTAACTCATCCCGCATCGACTAAACGCCGTGCTGAGATTGTCAGCCTCCGTCAATTAAGCTGTTCATGAATTGCTACTCCAACGAATCCTGAGTTCGATTAGCTTTCGAACGAAAAATTTTCAACAAAAAGATCATAAAGCTTGTTGTGTTTATTTTTTGTGCTATGGTTTTTGATGAGGTGCTTTATAAATAAAATGAGGAGATGCGCATGGCCACTCGAAAAACCAAAGCAAGTTCGCGTAGCAAAGTGAAAGTTGCTGGTAAATCCAGCACTGGAAGAAAAAGGAGAGCAGTAAGAGCCCCTGCACAAGTTGTTACCAGTCCCGAAGTACAGAAAGCAGAAGCTGCCGTTACCAAAGCAAACGATGCGGTGACGAAAGCATCCGAAAAGCTCGCAGCAGCGCGCACGCGAGCAGCAGCAAGTGCAGCGCGAGCTAAAAAGTCCAAATCAGTGGCTGTTAAAGCAGCGGCGCAAAAAGCCAAAAGCGCAGTACCAGAGCTGGCAGCAAAGGTTAAAGCAGCCAAAGCAGCATTGGCAGAAGCTAAAAGTCGCTTAAATGCTGCGAAGAAATCCGCTAAATCATCTGAGGCGGTCGCCAAGGCTCATGCGAAGGTGGAGCAGTTAAAAACATCTCTCGAAAAGAAAGCTGCGCAAGATTTGGCTAAGGCTGTCGATGCGTTCAAAGAGCGTTGGTTGAAAAAACGAGCTTCTGCCGATGGCAGGAAAATCAAAGTCGCAGAGAAAAAATCTGCGGCAAAAGCCAAAGCGAAGAGAAAAACCAAGCGCACAGCATCTGCGAGTAAACCAGCTCCTGCGGTAGTCTCGAGAGCGAAAAAGGGCGCGGGAAGACCTAAAAGAGCCGCAGCAAAAACGGCACGCAGAGGTCGTCCAGCGAAAAAAGCCGCTTAATGTGATTCTGGGCAGAACTCAGTTTCTGCCCATTCCTCCTTTCTTTAGGGCGACAGACGCTACCCACGTCGATTTGCCTCCAGTCATATACAACCGATTCTGAAGTCTCGTTCCGCCATCGCGGGATTTGTTAAACAGCAGTGCTCAGGTAGAATGCGGTCTTTTCTGTTTGCGCGTACCAATGGCGACCTTCATTGCTTTAGATACCTCGTCGACTGCTTGTTCAGTCGCTCTTGTTCATGGCGAAAGCCGCATTTCCAAACTCAGCGATTCTCCAAGAGAGCACGCCGGTCTTCTACTTCCGTTTGTAGACGAGCTTTTATCGCAAGCGGGGGTAAGCGCATCTGATCTGGATTTTGTCGCGTGTTGTCAGGGGCCTGGGTCGTTTACCGGCTTGCGCATTGGTTTGGGCATGGCTCAAGGATTGGCATTCGCATTAAACAAACCCATGGTCGGTGTCAGTAGCCTGGCTGCGATGGCGCGAACAGTTCAGCTGAGTCATCCCGATGCACTAAGCACCGCTTGTTTGCTTGATGCGCGCATGAATGAGATTTATTGGGCGGTCTACGAGATTGGCAATGGAATCGTAAGCGCTTCAGTCGAGCCTAATCTCATCGGCAAAAATGAATTGAATGCAACGCTGCTCAGCCTTGTGCAAGACGCACCGCAAACAGTTATCGCGGGCGAAGCAGCTCGATTATTCAATTTTCCCTCAGATATCTCTCAGCAACTGCTTTTTGATTTCAACATTGCCCCCAATGCCGACGCCATTGCGGATTTAGCTTTGGAGAAGTGGTTGCAAGGCGAGGCGTGCGCTGCCAAGGATTTTCAATTGACCTATTTGCGCAATTCGGTTTCGTGGAATAAACGACAGCGCATTCGCAGTTAAATGATGTTTGCATTTATGACGCTCGTGCCCTGGAAAATATTCGTACGATCCGTTAATCAAAATATTGAGGATTGGTCACATGCCGTTTTCTTTGTGTCAAAAAATCATGAGTTGGATCGATGCATCTCCTACGCCTTACCACGCGGTGGATGTTGCTCGCGGTGAATTGTTATCACACGGATATCAGGAGTTAAATGAAGGTGATGCGTGGGCACTGCAACCAGGTGGCCGTTATTTTATTACCCGCCGCGACGCATCGATTGTTGCATTTCGCCATGGTCGTTCGAATCCGGTGGAAAACGGTTTGCGCATTATTGGCGCGCACACGGACAGCCCGGTTTTAAAAGTAAAACCTAAGCCGGAAAAAGTATCTCAAGGATATTTCCAAGTGGGGGTTGAAGTGTATGGCGGTGCTTTACTGAGCCCCTGGTTCGACCGCGATTTGTCTTTGGCGGGCAGGGTGACGCTGAAGCAGGATGGCGGATTGCGGAATCTGTTGATCGATTTTCGTCGACCTATCGCTATCATTCCCAGCTTGGCCATTCACCTGGATCGCACGGCTAACGAAGGTCGGGCGATCAATGCGCAAGAGCATATGCGTCCAGTATTGCTGCAAAACCCAGAACCTGGATTGACCTTCAAAGGCTTGCTGGCGCGTGAGCTTGGCAAAATGGGTGTGGCGGAGATTGGCGAAGATCAGATTCTCGATTTTGACCTGAGCTTTTACGACACCCACAAAGCCGCACTGGTCGGCATCGAACAGGAATTCGTCGCTTCGGCGCGGCTGGATAATTTGTTGAGCTGCTTTGTCGGCCTCAATGCGTTTCTGTCGTCTGCTGGTGAGCAGTCCGCCGTATTGGCCTTGTTCGACCATGAAGAGGTGGGCAGCCAGTCCAATATAGGTGCGCAAGGTAATTTGCTGCTGTCGTTCCTGGAGCGTTTTGTGCCGGAGGCGGAAGCGCGCTACCGCATGTTGCACAAATCCATGCTGCTGTCAGTGGACAACGCCCACGGCATACATCCCAACTACCCGCAAAAGCATGATGAGGGGCACGGTCCCAAACTCAATGCTGGCCCGGTGATCAAGTACGACGCCAATCAGGGTTATGCGACCAGCACGGAAACCGCCGCCATAGTCAAACTCCTGGCTGAGCGTTGCGGTGTGCCTTATCAGGTGTTCGTCACTCGTGCGGATATGCGCTGCGGCAGCACTATTGGGCCTATGTCTTCCGCCAAAATGGGTATGCGCACGGTGGATATAGGATTGCCTACTTTTGCGATGCACTCCGTTCGAGAATTGGGTGGCTCGCAAGACATGAATCATTTAAGCGCCATCTTAGAGCGATATTTAGAAACGGGAGATCTGTCACTCTAAATTTTGGGTTACTTCCTGGCGATGGTGACATTTTTGGTCAAGACTTTACCCATCGCGGAGGAGAGTTTATGTCAGAAATTGAAGTTTTTAGCCGTTTTTTGCCCATCAACACTCTAAAGGGGCAATTTCTGTCAGAAGTGGTACGTCAAGCCCGCGTGGTATCTGTTTCTAAAGGCACCATGCTGTTTAAGCGCGGAAAGATTCTCGCTGACCACTTCTACCTGCTGGAGGGAGAGGTAGACCTTATCAACAACGAGTTCGGGGTGGAAAAGGTCAAAAGCGGTGAAGAGCGCGCTCGCAGGGCGCTCAATGCCCAATCACCGACGGTAGTATCGGCCGTGGCCAAAACCCACGTCCGTTATGTGACGATCAATGCGGAATTCCTGGCTACGCAGATTGCTCTGGCCAACAAGCCGGCCGAATCTGCTGTGAAGCCCATGGAGTCTCATGAGTCATCCGAGGCGGGAATCGAAGTAGGCGAACTGTCCGATTCCAATGATTGGATGGCCTGCCTGCTGCAATCCCCCTTGTTCTCGCGGATCCCCTGGGCGCAATTGCAGGAATTGTTCAGCCGGTTTGAATCACTTGAAGTGAAGGCGGGAGATCGCCTGATCAAAGAGGGCGCGCTCGGAGATTACTTTTATGTGCTGGCGGAAGGATCAGCTTTGGTCTTCGATCGCGCCGGTAGCGTCAAAGTGGAGCTGAAAGAGGGCAGTTATTTCGGCGAAGAGGCGCTAATCAGCGAAGCTCGGCGCAATGCCTCGGTGATTATGCTGACCGATGGTGTGGTGAAGCGTTTAGGGGCTGATGACTTTCTGGCTTTGGTGCGGCAGTCGGTTATCCAATATGTGGACAGGGACACTCTGGAAGCTCAGCGCAAGCCGGTGAAGTATCTGGACGTTCGTTTGCCCATCGAATTCCGCGCTGGACATGTGGAAGGCAGCATTAACGTGCCCTTGTCGCGTCTGCGTGACAGTTTGCAGGATTTGGCTTCCGCCAATCTCTATGCCATCTCCGATGAAGCCGGGCCGCGTGCGGATATAGCCGCGTATCTTTTGTGTCAGGCGGGATTCGAAGCCGTGGTCCTCAAAGGCGCAGCAGAATACTGTGCAGCTTCCGAAGTCTCCTAAACCAAGTCCCTGCGCATGGTGCCGGTAACGGCCCATGCGCTTTGACACCCCCTTTGAACTCTGTATGATTGCGGCTTTTAGCGAAAACGCGAGCCTGCATGACGAAGAAACGCTTTCTCACCGGCATTACCACAACGGGCACTCCTCACCTTGGCAATTACGTAGGCGCGATCCGTCCGGCGATTGCCGCAAGCCAAAATCCCGATGCCGAATCCTTCTTTTTTCTCGCCGATCTGCATGCACTGATCAAGTGTCATGAACCAGAACGCATTCACCAATCCACCAAAGAAATTGCCGCCACATGGCTTGCGCTGGGGTTGGATCCGGAAAAAGTAGTTTTTTATCGTCAATCCGATGTTCCGGAAATTACCGAACTCTGCTGGATACTCACCTGCCAAAGCGCCAAGGGCTTGCTGAATCGGGCGCACGCTTACAAAGCAGCTGTTGACGCCAATGTTGCCGAAGGTCAGGATCCGGATTACGCCATTACCATGGGGTTATTTTCTTACCCTGTGCTGATGGCTGCCGATATTTTGATGTTCAACGCGACTCACGTACCCGTCGGCAAGGACCAGACGCAGCACCTGGAAATGGCGCGCGATATAGCGCAGCGCTTTAACCACCGTTTCGGTGAAACTTTTGTCCTGCCCGAAACCGTGGTGCAAGAAAATGGTGAAGTTCTGCTCGGCCTGGACGGGCGGAAAATGAGCAAGAGCTACAACAACACCATTCCGTTGTTTTTGGCGGAAAAACAGCTGCAAAAACACATCAATAAAATCAAAACCAATCTGCTGGAACCGGGCGAGCCCAAGGATCCGGACGATTCCACGGTGTTCCAAATCTGGAAAGCGTTTGCCACTCCTGAGCAAACCGAAGACATGCGGCGCAAATTTGCCGAAGGTATTGCCTGGGGGCAGGCGAAGAAGGAATTGTTCGAATTGATCAACTCCGAAATCAGTGCTGCGCGTGAGCGGTATGAGGATTTGATGTCCCGTCCTGCGGACGTTGAAGCGATACTGCAAGCGGGAGCGGCGAAAGCGCGCGATCGCGCTAAGCCGTTTCTGGCGAAAGTGCGCAAAGCAGTCGGATTGTATCCATTAGGCTAATAAGCGCTATTCAATATTGAGGAGGGCTGTGCCGGGAAACTAGCACAGCCCTTTTTATTTATTGAGATAAAAATTGACAGATATCAGCCATTGCCGCAGTGATCTGGCTGAGTTGGTCTGAAGAAATGACGAAGGGCGGCATGGTATATAACAAGCGGCCAAAAGGTCTCAGCCATACACCTTGTTCTACCAGACGCGGAACGACGACTTTCATATTCACCGGCTCATGCAGTTCCACCACACCAATGGCGCCAAAAGCCCGCACCTCTTTTACCGCCTGATATTTTTCCAAGGGCGATAACTCATTTATTAATTGCTGTTCGATGCGTGCAACACGCTCTTGCCACGGCGAAGAACACAATAAATCCAAACTGGCATTGGCCACGGCACAAGCCAGTGGATTGGCCATAAAGGTCGGTCCGTGCATCAAAACACCGGCTTCTCCCGAGCAAATACCGTCTGCAACTTTGTTAGTGCACAAAGTCGCGGCCAGAGTCATATAGCCGCCGGTCAGCGCTTTGCCCAGGCACAAAATATCCGGGGTAATCCCCGCGTGTTCGCAGGCGAACATGCGGCCGGTGCGGCCAAAACCGGTGGCAATTTCGTCGGCAATCAGCAGCACGTCAAATTGGTCGCACAGTGCGCGGGACTCACGCAGATACTGGGGATGATAGAACCTCATGCCGCCTGCACCTTGAACAATAGGCTCCACGATCAACGCCGCGATTGTCTGATGGTGGTTATGCAAAAGTTCTTTCAGAGAATCCAGACAAGCCGGGTCCCATGGATCGCGCACACCGCAGGCCGGCGCGTCGGCAAAAAGCTGCTGCGGCAGAATGGCTTGAAACAGATGGTGCATGCCGGTTACGGGATCGCATAAGGACATGGCGCCCAGTGTGTCGCCGTGGTAGCCCTTACGCAGGCTCAAAATCCGGCTTTTTTCTGCTTTGCCTTGCGACATCTGATATTGCAACGCCATCTTGATGGCGACTTCCACGCTCACGGAACCGGAGTCGGCAAAAAATACTTTTTCCAAACCTTGAGGTGTGAGGTCGACCAGTTTTTTGGCGAGCGTGACGGCAGGTTCGTGGGTCAGTCCGCCAAACATCACATGCGCCATTTGGTGCGTCTGACGGGTCAGGGCTTCATTCAACTCAGGGCGGTTGTAGCCGTGAATAACGCACCACCAGGACGACATGCCGTCGATCAGGCGCCGACCGTCGTACAGCTCAAGCTCACAACCTTGTGCGGATGCAACCGGGTACAAGGGCGCAGTGGGATCTGTAGAAGCGTAGGGGTGCCAGATGTGGGTTCGGTCGAGTGCGAGCAGATCTTCGCCGGAAGTCAGGTTCATGGTTCGGACATGGATGATGTGATGGACGCGGCATTATACCGGCGCCCATCCTTCTTAGGCGGTTTGTGCCTCGGTGAAATTATGGAGAAAAGAAGACAGTTGCTCTTTTTCAAAGGGATTTAAGGTTTGAAAACCGATGCGCAGATGTGTGTGGTGAAACGGGCGGCGACGCACTTGTGCCTGGAGGACCTCCACTTTGGTCTGCAGCACAAAGAAATTGCTGAAGTGAATGCGGCATTCGCCTTTGCGAGAATATAAAGGCGGGCGGTTGTTGCCGCAGAAAGCCATGGAAAATTCCTCCTCCGACAATTCCAGCAACTGCCCACCCATCATGGGTGCGAAGGGGAGCAGCAACTCCACTCTTGGTGCGGTGGTTTCTTTAAAACTCACTCCTTTGGTTTTTGGCTGTCCTCGCAAACGAGTTTTTTCCACCACCTCGGTGAGATAGGCAGGCGCGTTCGCCACGTCCAATTGGCTGCGTATCACAATCTTCAATGCCAAGTGTCCATCATGGGTCGGAATATTCAGGTGAAAACGCCCCCCCATCGGCGTGAATGATGGGCGGGGGAAAAATTCGTCGAGCAGAAGCTTATGGTTGCCTTGGTCAAAGCGAAGAATGACGGTCTGCATAACTGAACCTTTGCTCGGATCAATTACTGAGCAAATGTTTCGTTGTGCTGCGTTTTGCCGAATCGCTTCAGTTTCTTCTTTGGACCAGCTCAACTCCGGAGCCAGCGGCAACTCCCAAGATATGGAGTGGGCGGCTGGTAGACTGCTGCCATTAAATGCACGAGTGAAATGGGACAAGAGTCCGAACATGGTTTCTCCTAACAGAGTTTTCTCTTAGCTGCGATTGGGTTTGCCAATAATGAATCGCAGCGTACCGTCGGGACTTTGGCGTAGCCTGCGGTTTGTTAGGGGGATTGCAAGGAGTGTTCCGTTGCTCTGTTTCTCGCAATTTTTCGCGCGCAAGTCCCTAAATATGTGGGTTGCAGCTTTGTGAAGGGTTTGTCGGCAGGCGGCAATCGTCGGCAAAGTTTTGCCGGACGGTAGTCGTTTCATTCACTCTGGCGGTCGAAATCCGTACAATGCGCCGGTTTCTTTAATAGGGTGTCCCCATGGCTGTCAGCAACGAACGTAAACACAAGCTGGAATTCAATAAGCTGCAGAAGCGTCTCCGCCGTCAGGTGGGGCAGGCGATCATCGACTTCAACATGATCGAAGAGGGCGACAAGGTTATGGTGTGCCTGTCCGGCGGCAAGGACTCCTACACCATGCTGGATATTTTGATGAGCCTGCAAAAGACCGCGCCCATCAATTTTGAACTGGTTGCCGTCAACATGGACCAAAAACAACCGGGCTTTCCAGAGCATGTGTTGCCGGAATATCTCTCATCCCTGGGAATTCCGTTTCATATCATCGAGCGCGACACCTACAGTGTTGTGAAGTCGGTTATTCCCGAAGGCAAAACCACCTGCGGTCTGTGCTCGCGTTTGCGTCGCGGCACGCTTTACGGCTTTGCTGAGGAAATTGGCGCAACCAAGGTTGCTCTCGGCCACCACAAGGACGATATTGTCGAAACCTTATTTCTGAACCTGTTCTACGCCGGACGCCTGAAGGCTATGCCGCCGAAATTATTGGCGGACGATAAGCGCAATATCGTCATTCGTCCTCTGGCGTACTGCCGCGAAGCGGATATTGAAGAATACGCCTCACAGAAGGGGTTTCCGATTATTCCCTGTAATTTATGCGGCTCTCAGGAAAACCTGCAGCGCCAGGTCATCAAGGAAATGCTGCAATCCTGGGATCGCCAACATCCGGGCAGAGTGGAAACCATTTTCTCGGCGCTGCAACGGGTATCTCCATCGCAATTGGCTGATCAGAAATTATTCGATTTTATTAATTTGCAACTCGATCGCAGCCAGCCGCTTGAAAATCGCAATGACGAAGAAACAGGCTGCGGTGAAGAATTGGTTAAAGATTCACCGCCAGATTATGGCGTGCAAATTCTCGAATTTGTCTGATCTGTCTTTTTTCGCCAATCAGTAAACCTCCATATAACCCGCTGTACGCCCCTTGGCTTGGTAGTGATGCCACGCTAAGGGGCGCGTTGTTCCTTTTTGGTGCGTTAAAAAGCTTGATAGCAAGCACTTTATCGCTCGCTTGGCTGCGTGATTGCGAAGGGGTATACCCTGACTGAGACTAATTCCAAAAAAATCTAAAAAAATTTTTAGGGCCTATTGCTTTTAAAAGTCATTTTCGGACGAAAAGCAAAAAAAACTTTCCACAAAACCTGTGGATAACTTAGTGGATAGTGCTTGGGAAATATGGGCTATACCCCGGTTTTCCTAGTCCTGCCTTAGATTGATTATAAAATGATCAACAATAAAAAATTATTTAAAATCAATATGTTGCATCGTTTAATTAAGGCCGGATGTGATTTGGCATGAAATTCATACTTGACATTCACTCGGTGCAATCGATGCCCTTGCATTGTGCATAAAAATTCGGTTAGAGGGGGTGCTCCGCTTCCTGATCATAATTTCTTCATCCATGAAGAGGTTTGTTTGAGGTGGCTAAGAAAGTACCAGGAGTTATTAAAAATCCGAGGGAAGTGATTCAATTTGTGAATTGGTTCTCTTTTTTTAATTCAAAAAATCGCTATCACGAGTTGCAGCGAAGCAAGTCTGTGCTACGCATCGATGCAAGTCGGCTTTTGCCGGCTCGTAAACGGTGCGAGGTGGGGTTACCACCTCTCATGTTAATGATGATGGCCGCCATCGCCGTGCGCATGTCCGTGGGCGATTTCCTCCTCAGACGCATCTCGAACGGATACCACTTCGATATCGAATTGAAGAGTTTTACCGGCGAAAGGGTGGTTGAGATCGACGTCGACATTAAATTTTCCGACTTTCAGAATCTTGGTCGTCAGAATGCCTTGTTCGGTTTGCACGTGAGCAATCATGCCTGGCATCAAACGTTTTGGAGCGTGCACCAAGTGTTTGATCGGCACTCGCTGGGTCGCGCCTGGTTTGAGCTCACCATAGGCTTTTTCCGGCGGTAGGGTAAGGCTTAATTTGTCGCCGGCTTGGCGACCTGCCAGGGCTTCTTCCAGGGCTGGCAACAAGTTGTTATGGCCGTGCAAATAGGCCAGCGGGATACCGTCTTGGGTTTCTTCCAGTTGTTCGCCTTCTGCGTCTTTCAGCTGATACAAAATGGAAACAACTTTGTCTTTTTCGATTTGCATAGGATTCTGCCTGCTAGGTAAAAGGTGCCGCGCATTATAGGGGATGACGACAGCAAAAACGCCGTCTATAGGGGAGATTTATACGTTTGGCGGGCGCGAGCGAAAACGCTTGCTCTGCCCGGATTTTGGGGCATAATCCGCCGCAATTTACCCGCGGGGAAGTTCCCAGAGAATGAGCATGTCGAAGTACGCCAATGAAAAACTATTAATCGGCAGTGAGGAGTGGTGCTCATTCCCAACCCTGGGGATTCCAGCCATCAAGGCGCGTGTCGACTCCGGGGCAAAAACATCATGCGTCCACGCCGTCAATATCCAGACTTTTAAACGCAACGGCGCCAACTGGGTGACTTTTGAGGTTCATCCGCTGCAGGAGAATCGCCGCATCGTCGTGCGCTGCGAAGCGCCCGTTGTAGACCGGCGAACGGTGCGCAGTTCCAGCGGTGACAGTGAAAAGCGCTTGGTGGTAAAGGTGCCGATGCGCTTGGGTGAAAGGATTTGGGAGATAGAGCTCACCCTCACCAATCGCGACTCCATGGGATATCGCATGTTGTTGGGACGTGAAGCCATGGCGGGGCGGATGCTGGTTGATCCAGAAGAGCGTTTTATTCAGGGCGATATGGAAGAATCGGTACTGCTCGACCTCTATGGCGACTATGAAACGCCCGAGCAGGAGGGGCTGACCATTGGTTTGCTCGCCAGCGATCCGACCTTGTATAGCAATCGCCGCATAATCGAGGCAGGGGAAGAACGCGGCCACAAACTGATTTTTCTCAACATCAAACACTGCTACATCAAAATGGATGCGGAGAAACCCGAGATCCATTACCGCGGCGGCAATATAGTCGATGGTCTAGATGCGGTGATTCCGCGTATTCGCCCCAGCATGACCTTTTACGGCTGCGCCTTGACGCGCCAATTTGAAAGTCTGGGCACATTTACCCTCAACAGTTCTTCCGCTATCGCCCAATCGCGCGACAAACTTTATTCCCTGCAGCTACTGTTGAAGAACGGCTTGGACATCCCGGTAACTGGCTTTGCGAATTCGCCGAGTGATACGGGGGATTTGATCGAAATGGTTGGCGGAGCACCCTTGATTGTAAAACTGTTGGAAGGCGCACAGGGTAGGGGCGTTGTTCTGGCGGAAACTCGCAAAGCGGCGGAAAGCGTGATTAACGCCTTTAAATCTCTGCAAGCGAATTTGCTGGTGCAGGAGTTTGTAAAAGAGGCAGACGGCAAAGACTTGCGCCTGTTTGTGATAGACGGCAAAGTGGTCGCCGCTATTGAACGCAAAGCGGCCCCGGGTGAATTCCGTGCGAATATTCACCAAGGTGGCACCGCGAGTGTCGTCAAAATCACACCGGAAGAGCGTAAGCTGGCAATTAAAGCAGCGAAAACATTGGATTTGCTGGTGGCAGGGGTAGATATTATCCGCTCGTCCAAAGGGCCTTTGTTGTTGGAGGTCAATTCATCGCCTGGCTTGGAAGGGATCGAAACCGCAACTGGACGCGATATAGCTGGCATGATGATTAGTGCTATAGAAAAGAAACTGGATTGGCGGCGCAAGCTCGCTACGGAGACCTGACCGGGCGTTTGCGGTTCGCCCAAAACTGAACATCGAGGGCGCGATGACCATAAAAAAAATTCATACACTATTCGATCATCGTCGCCGTTCATTTCCCGGATACACAATCCAATCATTTCTTCATTTCTTTTTCTTCCTGTTGAATTTTGCGCTGGTTGGATGTGGTCATCTTAAAACGACTTCGTCGACCTCGCCGAGTTATACCGATCCTGCGGCCACCTATATAGAAAGTTGCAGCAAACAGTTCGAAAAGGCGCAGCAAATTTTTCTTGCCACTGAACAGTCTGAATTTTCTCCTCCGGCCGATATTCTTGCAGCCATAAACCGTTTGGATATCCTCACCTACGAGCCGACTGGCCTTGCCAGTTTGTACAGCAACGTTCATCCCAATGAATTTGTGCGCGCGGCAGCGGAGATATGCGAGCAGAAATTTACCGCATTAACCAACGATATCCGCCTGTCCGTTCCCTTATATAAAAAGCTCATCGCGGTTGATCCGGCGAATCTGTCGCCATTGGATCGTTATTTTCTTCAGCGAACCCGCCAGCTGTTTGAATTGGCAGGTGTTGGTTTGGACGAGGAAAGCCGCCGGCGTATCAGCCAATTGAATGACGAAATACTGAAAATCGGTCAGGAATTTGCGGCCAATATCCGCAACGATGTGCGCTTGCTGGACATGGTCTACGAAGATTTGCAAGGGTTGCCAGAGGATTACATAGTTCGTCTCGCGTTCAATACTCGAGGAGTGATCGTTACCACGAATGGGCCGGATTACTATCCGTTTATGCAGTATGCAAGCAACGATGCGGCGCGAAAACGTATGTACACAGCGTTTCGCCAGCGGGGATATCCGGCGAATAAAGAGGTTTTGCACAGATTGCTGCAAAAACGTTATGAGCTGGCAAGGCTGTTGGGTTATCAACATTTCGCTGATTACATCACCGTCGATAAGATGATTGGCTCCGCAGCAAATGCAGCAGCTTTTATTGAACGCATCGATCAGATTGCCAAGCCTCGTTCTGACCAGGATTACGCCGTACTGTTGGAACGTCTTCGCAAAATTGATCCTGCGGCAACCGAGGTGGGCGATTGGCAGAAAACCTATCTGGAAAATCTGGTTCGCCACGAAGCCTATGCGGTTGATTCTCAGGAAGTGCGGCAATATTTTTCCTATCAAAAGGTTAAGCAAGGCATTTTCGATCTGGTTGAAGACTTATTTGATGTCACTATAAAACCCTGGAAAACCCCCGGGTGGCATTACTCTGTCGAGGCGTATGAGATTCGAAAGGGCGAGACTTTGATTGGACAATTTTTTCTCGATATGCACCCAAGAAGAAACAAATACCAACACGCAGCGCACTTTAGTATTCGGGAAGGGGTAAAAGGCGTACAAACGCCATTGGCGGCGTTGGTATGCAATTTTCCTGGTGGTGGCGATGGCGCTCCGGATTTGCTGGAGCACGATCAGGTGGAAACCTTTCTGCATGAATTTGGCCATTTGCTGCATAGCATGTTTGGTGGAAATCAGCCCTGGATGAACCTCTCCGGCACTAATACTCAGCACGATTTTGTTGAGGCGCCATCGCAAATGTTAGAGGAGTGGGTTTGGGATGCGGAAACCCTCAAATCCTTTGCAACCAATAGTGAGGGCGAAGTCATACCGGATGCGCTTATCGAGAAAATGAATGCTGCACGCAAATTCGGGCGTGGAATCTTTGTGCGGCACCAAATGTTCTACGCTGCACTTTCTCTGAATTATTACAACCGCGATCCAGCGGATGTGGATGTCGACCGCATGATGGTGGAATTGCAAGAATGCTATTCGCCGTTTGCATATGTTGACGATACTTATCTCTATGCGAATTTTGGCCATCTCGACGGTTACTCAGCCCTTTACTACACCTATATGTGGTCGCTTGTCATAGCGGCCGATATGTTCAGCGAATTCCAAACGCACGGTTTGCGTAATAAGGTGGTGGCGGCCCGGTATCGCGACAAAGTGTTGAGCCCTGGCGGTTCAAAACCGGCGGCGGAATTGGTGGAGGACTTTCTCGGTCGGCCCTTTAATTTCCAGGCCTTTGCTGATTCACTTAAAGATGATTTGAAACACTGAGGAGTGTTATGCGTTATCTCGCCCTGGTTTTGTTTGTTTTGCTTACATTACTGGCCTGTTCAAAAAATGAGGACAAGAAGGGTGGTAGTGCTACTCCTGAGCAAGTCTTGCGTATTACCATTGGTGCATCTCCAGCCAATCTTGATCCTCATCAAGCGACAGACGTTCCGGGATTAAAAGTGGTTGCGGCCTTGATGGAGCCTCTGCTTACTACCGATTATCAAACCTTTGAGGTTCAACCCGGTGTCGCGGAATCCTGGGAAGTGCTTGAAGATGCAATGCTTTATCGGTTCAAGATTCGTGAGAATGCCAAATGGTCCAATGGTGATCCTTTGACCTCTCACGATTTTGTTTATTCTTGGCAGAGAATTCTGTCGCCGGGATTGGGTAATCAATACGCGCTAGATTATTACGCGATTCAGAACGCGGGAGCTTTTCATAGAGGTGATTTGAAAGACTTTTCTGAAGTGGGCGTAAAAGCCATCTCCGACAAAGAATTGGAATTCCGCTTGGAAAAAAGAGATCCGCTGTTTTTAAAG
The DNA here is from genome assembly GCF_014336955.1 of Saccharophagus sp. K07. Classification (GTDB taxonomy): domain Bacteria; phylum Pseudomonadota; class Gammaproteobacteria; order Pseudomonadales; family Cellvibrionaceae; genus UBA5868. Next base: position 264,204 of record NZ_QRAI01000005.1, read on the forward strand.
CGCTTGGCGGTAGAGACGACATCCCCCGTTCACAGAGCAACCGTGGAGAAATTTGGCGCGATTGATGATCCCAATAATCCTTGGATACGTGCTGGCAATTTCGTGGGTAATGGCCCCTTTCTGCTCAAATACTGGGAACTGAACCAAATTATCGAAGTGGAAAAAAATCCTCATTACTGGGATGCAGACAGCATTAAATTGCAAAAAATTCTGTTCAATCCCGCAGAAAGTGAATCTGTTGAAGAGCGCCTGTTCCGCGCGGGTCAGATTCATATCGCCTACGGCGGCCGCATTCCGGTCGATAAAATCGCCCGCTACAAGGCTGAAGCGCCGGAGCAGTTTGTCTCCCAGCCGGCCTACGCGACCTATTTCTATGTCTTCAATGTGACCAAACCGCCATTTGATAATGTTGATGTCAGACGCGCATTTGCCTATGCCATTGATAAAGAGGCGCTCACGCAATATGTCACTAAAAATGGTGAGCCTGCAGCGAACGCTTTGTCGCCAATCAGCGCAGCTTACAATCCTCCGAAAATGCCTGCATTCAATCCTGAGCTGGCGCGCGAGCATTTGGCCAAAGCGGGTTTCCCCGGCGGCAAAGGATTTCCAAAGGTGACCCTAACCTACAACACAATGGAAATGCATCAAGCCATTGCAGTTGCAATTCAGCAAATGTGGAAAAAAGAGCTCAATGTGGATGTGACGCTGGAAAACCAGGAGTGGAAGGTGTTTTTGAATTTCCGCGAGAATTTGCAGCATGACATAGCTCGCGCTGGCAGTTTCAGTACATTTGCGGATCCCATGGATTTTCTCGATTCATTTCGCAGTGGCCATGGTATGAACGATACGGGTTGGAGCAACGCTGAATACGACCGGCTAATCGAAGCTTCTGGCCAAGCACTAACGGACAAGGAGCGTTACGAATTGTTGTACCAGGCAGAACAAATTTTGTTGGACCAGGTTCCGCTGATTCCTCTCTACTACTACACGCAATCCTATTTAATAAAGCCCGAAGTGAAAGGATTTAAATTCAGTATGGCTGATTATCCGAGCTTCAAAGGCGTGTATTTGGAAGCTAAACAATGAAGAATTTTGGGATTGTTGTCGCGCTGCTTTTAGCAATGGTTGTGTTGCATGGATGCGGAGAGAAAAAGCTCAATAATGTCGAATATGGTATTCGCAATCAAATTCTATATTACGCCAATGGGGATGAGCCAAAAAGCGTGGATCCGCACCTGATCACCGGGACGGTGGAAAACAACATCATCATCAACTTGTTCGAAGGCTTAACCAGCAAGGATGCCAAGACATTGGAAGCTCGCCCGGGAGTTGCGGAGTCTTGGACCATTTCAGAAGATGGCAGGGTATATCGCTTCAAACTGCGTGAAAATGCTCGCTGGTCCAATGGCGATCCTTTGACGGCGGAGGATTTTGTCTATTCCTGGCGCCGCGCTTTGAATCCACGCTTACCCAATGCTTACGCCTATATGATGTTCTACATCGAAGGCGCGGAGGCATTCTATAAAGGTGAAAATACGGATTTTGCCAGTGTCGGCGTCAAAGCGATTTCCCCTCATGAGTTGGAAGTAACATTAAAAGCGCCCGCGCATTTTTTTCTGCAATTGCTGGATCACCACTCCTATTATCCGGTTCACGGACCGACATTGGAAAAATTCGGCGGCGTAGAGGATCCGACATCGCGCTGGGCGCTGCCGGAAAATTTTGTTGGTAATGGCCCCTTCGTTCTAAAGCGCTGGGAGATCAATAAAGTCGTCGAGCTCGACAAAAATCCCCATTACTGGGATGCGGACGTCGTTCGTTTACAAGCGGTGCATTTTCTCCCCATTGACGACCAGCAAGCGGAAGAGCGCGCTTTTCGCTCCAAACAGGTTCACCTCACCAATACTCCGCAGATGGATATCGAAAAAATCCAGGTGTATCGCAAAGATCGACCTGAAGTTTTACGGGTGATACCAACCTATGCCAGTTACTATTACGAATTTAATGTGCAGCGCAAACCCTTTGATGATGCGCGCGTGCGTAAAGCATTTGCACTGGCAATCGAGCGCGATCTACTGGTCAAGAATGTGACAAAAGGCGGGGAAGTGCCGGCCTATAATTTTGTTCCCCCCGATCCTGAAGGTTATACACCTCAGATCTACTGGCGCGAAGATGTTGAAGAAGCCCGGCGCTTGTTGGCAGAAGCCGGTTTCCCCAATGGTGAAGGATTTCCGGTGCTCACCTTGCTGTACAACACTCACGACAACCATCACAAAGTGGCGGTGGCGATTCAGCAAATGTTGAAGAAAAACCTCAACGTTAATATCCAGTTGGAAAACAAAGAGTGGAAGGTTTACCTGGCAGCCCGGAAAAATGTCGAGCACGATATCGCCAGAGCCGGTTGGTTGGGCGACTATTTGGACCCTTCCAATTTTTTCGATATTTTGCGCTCCTACGCCGGCAACAATAATACCAATTGGAAGAATCCGCGTTACGATGAGCTTATGAACACCATAGAGGCTACATCAGATCCCGCGCGCCGCAACGAGTTATTTGAAGAGGCAAACCGAATATTGGCGGAAGAAATGCCAGTTTTACCGCTGTATTTCTTTGTCGATATCAATCTGGTGGATACCTCGGTGAAGGGCTGGTATGACAACGTTATGCATTTCCACCCGCTCAAGTATGTCTATCTGGAAGCATCGGAGCCTTGAGGAATCATAATGTTGCGTATTTTTCTTCAGCGATGCCTTTCTGCAATTCCAGTACTTTTTCTGGTTGTGCTATTTACCTTCATTCTGATTCGTTTAGCACCGGGCGGACCGTTTGACGATGAGCGGGCAGTGCCGCCGCAGGTGCTGGAAAATCTCAATAAACGTTATCACCTGGACGATCCCATTCACGTCCAGTTTTTTGATTACGTAAAGCATCTTTTACAAGGTGATTTTGGCCCATCTTTTAAATATCCCAGTCGCACGGTGACAGAAGTCATTTATGCGGGAATTCCTGTCACGTTGGAATTAAGTCTTTATGCGTTTCTAGTCGCGCTGGTGTTTGGTATCACCTCTGGAGTGATTGCATCACTAAAGCCAAATACATTGCAGGATTATGTGCCTATGTCGGCTGCCATGATTGGTATATGTTTGCCGTCATTTGTGCTCGGGCCATTGTTGATTCTGGTTTTTGGCATTCAATTGGATTGGTTGCCTGTGTCGGGTTGGGGGGTGACGCCAGGCGATAAAATTTTGCCGTCAATCACGCTCGGCGCTGGTTATGCCGCCTATTTGGCGCGATTATCGCGTGGTGGCATGCTGGAAACTCTGTCGCAGGATTACATTCGCACCGCTCGCGCCAAGGGTCTCTCGGGGTGGCGAGTAGTTTTTCATCATGCGCTGCGCGGTGCTTTGGCTCCGGTAGTGTCCTTCGCTGGTCCTGCGGTTGCGGGGCTTCTGTCCGGTTCTTTTGTGGTGGAAACCATTTATCAAATACCCGGGCTTGGCCGTTTTTATTTGCAGGCTGCATTTAACCGCGATTACACCATGATTCTCGGCATGACCATTCTGTTCGCATTCCTCATTATTATTTGTAATTTGTTGGCGGATTTATTACTGCTCTGGCTCAATCCAAAATTACGAGGGCGGAAATAATGAGCACTGAGGCAGTGGATTTTGATTTGAACCGTTTGGAAAAAGGCCGCTCTCTTTGGCAGGATGCGTTTAGTCGTTTGAAAAAAAATACGCTGGCGATGGGCGGACTGGTATTTCTCCTTTTGCTGATCGTATTGGCTGTATTGACCCCGTGGATAGCGCCTTATTCCTACGAAGAACAAAATTTGATGTTGGGCGCAACCCCGCCATCGGCTGAACATTGGTTTGGTACGGATATTTTCGGGCGTGATCAGTTGACACGCATTTTATATGGCAGCCGAATTTCGTTAATGGTGGGATTTATCGCTACCGCCGTCGCTTTATGTATAGGTGTGACCTGGGGCACCATTGCCGGCTATATCGGTGGTCGTGTTGATGCGCTGATGATGCGTTTTGTCGATATTCTCTACGCGCTGCCATTTACCATTTTTATTATTTTGCTGACGGTGGTATTTGGGCGCAGCATGTTGTTGCTGTTTCTTGCTATAGGGGCAGTAGAATGGCTGACTATGGCGCGTATCGTGCGCGGCCAGGTAATGGCAATTAAACATCAGGAATTTATTGAAGCGGCAGTCGCAATGGGTATGTCGCGTCCGCGCATCATGTTCAAACATGTAGCACCCAATGTTCTCGGGCCAATCATTATTTACACCACTTTGACGATTCCGAGCGTGATTTTGCTGGAATCCTTTTTGAGTTTTCTCGGCCTCGGTATTCAGGCGCCACAAAGTTCGTGGGGCTCGCTGATTTCCTACGGAGTGGAAACCATGGAGGAATATCCCTGGTTGCTGATTTTTCCTGCTTTGACGCTCAGTATGACTTTATTTGCGCTGAATTTTCTTGGTGACGGTTTGCGTGATGCGCTTGATCCGCGAGTATCCAAGGACTGATTATGGCTCTGTTATGTGTAGAAAATCTCACCACCCGATTCCATACTCGCGACGGCATTATCACCGCAGTCGATAACGTCAGTTTTGCTATCGAGCCAGGAAAAGTACTTGGTATAGTGGGCGAATCCGGCTCCGGAAAGTCCGTAGCATGTTACAGCATTATGGGACTGATTCCTTCGCCTCCCGGGCGGGTGGAGCAGGGCAGCGCTGAATTTATGGGGCAGGATTTGCTGACTCTGAGCCCCGGCCAGTTGCGCCGAATTCGCGGGCAAAAAATCGGCATGATTTTTCAGGACCCCATGACGTCTTTGAATCCCTTTGTCACCATTGGCGACCAGTTGATGGAGTCTCTGCGTGTTCACAAAGGCATGAGTAAAAAAGACGCGCGCAAGCGCGCAATAGCCGCACTGGAAGAAGTGGGTATTCGGGAGCCGGAGCGACGCTTCAACAGCTATCCGCACGAATTTTCTGGCGGCATGCGCCAGCGGGTGATGATTGCTATGGCGTTGATCAACGAGCCGGATTTGTTGATCGCCGATGAGCCGACCACTGCACTTGATGTCACTGTGCAGGCGCAAATTCTGGATCTCATCAAACGTTTGCAGAGTGAGCACAATCTTTCCGTGATTTTTATCTCGCACGATCTCGGTGTTGTGGCTCATATGGCCGATCATGTAGTGGTGATGCAGAAAGGCAAGGTCGTAGAAACGGGTAGTGCAGATCAGGTGTTTTTTTCACCGCAACACCCCTACACGCAAAAATTGGTGGAGTCTCTTCCAACTACAGCCAAACCTTATTCGCCACAATTCCAAAAAGACGATAAGCCGTTTTTGCGTATCAAAAACCTGCGCACGGAATTTTCTCGGCAACACGGATTTTTGTTTTGGAAAAAATGGTTTCATGTCCGTGCTGTGGATGATGTGACGCTGACCCTGCGCAAAGGCGAGATTCTCGGTTTGGTAGGAGAGTCCGGTTCAGGAAAGTCCACTTTAGGGCGCAGCATCATGCGTTTGGTGGAGCCCCGATCCGGTGAGGTGTTATTGGATGGTGTCAATCTGACAGAGCTGGAGCCAAAACGTCTGCGCCAAGCGCGGCGCGATTTTCAGATGATCTTTCAAGATCCATACGCTTCACTGAATCCCCGTATGACGGTATTTGATGCTTTGGCGGAACCTTTGTTGATTCACCGCATAGTGCCGCCTAGCCAAATCCTTTCCGCCGTTAATCAGCTGATGGATGATGTCGGCCTTGATCGCCGTATGGTACGCAAATACCCGCACGAATTTTCCGGTGGTCAGCGCCAGCGCGTTGCCATTGCTCGTGCGCTGGCTGTGCGCCCGCAATTGATTATTGCAGATGAGCCCGTCTCTGCGCTGGACGTTACCATCCAGGCGCAAATTCTTGAGTTGCTGTTACAGCTCACGCAAAAATATCAATTAACCATGTTGTTTATTTCGCACGATTTGAGCGTGGTGCGCTATGTGGCGGATCGTGTGGCTGTAATGCAACAAGGTAAAATTGTGGAAGAGGGTGAAGCCGAGGCAATTTTTTCGAATCCGCAGCATCCTTATACTCGTGCGCTTTTGAATGCTGTACATCATTTGAAAAAAACGGACGCTGCTTAAAACAAACCGCACATCCATGTGCGGTTTACCATTAACGAGGTTTAACCACGCATTCCGGTGCGGGGGCTATAAGTCGGGCACCGGTAGTAACTTTCTCTTGGAGCGGAAATGGACATCCTCTGGGCGTTTCGCAGCCCAGTTCGCTGGAAATATAACCTTTTGGGCAATTCTCGGCGGCATTGGCATCAACCGGCAAATAAAACTGTGTAGCCAGCAATCGCACGCCAGTGCCGGAAAATCCTTTATAACGCTGATTGCGACCGACAATAATCACCGCTTCTTTCTCAGCCATCAGTTCAAAAGCTCGTTGGATATCTTTTTCGCTGGCGCCGGTGCGACTGAGGTCGACATCGGAAATGGCCTGAGCTTTATCGCTATTTAGTAGGTATTCGTCAAAACTGAAGCAGGGACTGGAGATGCACATAAGACCATTGTTTTCCACGCCGAAATAAGAGCCTTTTCTATTGTCGTTACCAGCAGGAGCCAAAGCGGCGCGCGCGACAAAACGGCCGAGTTCTACGGTGTAATCCACATCGCCTTGTAATAACAACTGCTCGGAATTAGTTACGGCAAAAGGATTAAACCCAAGTTTGCGCCAGTCTGGCGTACCTATATAACATTCTTTGCTCGCGCGTCCGTCGTGGCATATCAGGCGAGCGTCATTGACCGCTTTAATAAAAATTCCACCGCAATGGGGAGCTGCGCAACGGCGATAATCCTGATGCGCCAGATAAAAACCGTGCGGATCAAAACCCACTGCAAGCGAGTTGCGTACCTTGGCGGTTAAACTGTAGCGAACTAGGGGGCCATCAAACGCGCTAGAGTCTATAACGCCTTCCAGTACGAGAATTTCCCCATCGAATTTATAGCGGGCATCGTAAACGGCGCCGTTAACGTCGGTATGAGGGTCTTCCGGTAGTTTGAATTCTTCGAGTTCGCTTTTGACGTTGATATTGGAAAGACGAATTTCATCGCCAAGAAAAGTTGCATCAAAGGTGCCGGTTAATTCGCCACTGCGTTCCTGGCAGCGTTCTGGTATGCAAAATACCGGTTTTATGGAGACTTTGCCTTGAGTAATTTCGAAACTTTGTTGGTCTGGTGCCACAATCAGCGCATGCGTCAGACCGAATGGGGTAAACAGTAGCAGAAAAACTGCCACCCATTTCATTGACAGACCGATTTTCATAGCAACTCCTTCTTATAAGAATTGATGATTTTGAGATCGCCAGATATGGCGATCTACCGGAGGTTAGCTAAAGAAGGAGTGCTGAAACTGTTAAGAATTGTTTGATGGATTAACTTGTGCCAACAAGCAAGTGTTGGTGTCAATAGCGTGTGATTCTTTTAGTGTTAACAATGTGCAGATCTTGGTGTTGATAAAAATATAGAGCTGGGCGTCAAATAATCCTTGAATAACGCGGCGCGGCATCAGCGCCGGGTTGCTGCAAATGGGCATCAAATACCATACAGATACTACGGATCAGTAGCCGCCCGATATTTGATGCTCGGATTCCGTCAGAATCCATTTCCAAAAGCCCATCCTGTTGCATAGGCTTCAGTGCTGCCAATTCGGTGGCGAAATAGGATGCAAACGAAATATCAAATTCCTTTTCAATCTCGGCGAATTTTAATTCGAACTGGCAAATGATCTGATTGATCACGCGGCGGCGTAACAGATCGTCTGCGCTTAAATGAAAGCCCTTATGGATGGCCAGATTATTTTCCAAGGAATTTTGATAAGCCTCTATGGTTTTATGGTTTTGCACATAAACGTCGTGTATGGCACTAATCGATGAGGCGCCAAAAGCAAACAGATCGCAATCTCCATGGGTGGTATAGCCCTGAAAATTTCGGTGCAGTGTGCCACTGCGTTGTGCTTCCGCCAGCTCATCGTTCGGCAGCGCAAAGTGATCCATGCCGATATAAACGTATCCTGCGTTTTGCAGTCGTTCGATACTGTTGTGCAGGATTTGGAGTTTTTCCTGTGGTTCCGGTAAATCGCGCGCATCAATTTGTTTTTGCGATTTAAATAAATGCGGCATATGGGCGTAGTTAAACAGGGAAATGCGATCTGGCCGCAAATCGACAATCGCATTTAACGTTTGCGCAAAGGATTCACAGCTCTGTTTCGGCAGGCCATAAATCAAATCCAAGTTGAGCGAGCCAAATCCAAGCTGGCGGCTTGCCTGGATTAATCCCGCAACTTCTTCATAAGTATTGAATCGGTTGACGGCTTTTTGTACTTGCGGGTCAAAATCCTGTACTCCGAGGCTCAAGCGATTAAAACCGAGCGCGCGCAAATGGGCGAGTCGTTCGGGTGTGACGGACTGTGGGTGAATTTCCAGCGAAAAATCGCTTTTTTCGCTCTCATCAAACGAAAATTCGGCACGCAAATGCGCCATTAAATCGGCAATTTGCTGATCATCAAGATAGGTTGGTGTGCCGCCACCAAAGTGCAGCTGTTGTACTTTGCGCGCGCTATCGACATAGGTTGCTTGCAGACTGATTTCCCGTTTAAGCGCAGCCAAGTAAGGAATTGCTCGCTGCCGGTTGGCCGTGACGACTTTGTTGCAGCCGCAGTAATAGCAAATGGTGCTGCAAAAAGGGATGTGCACGTACAGAGATAAGGGCTTGAGTGTGCGGTTGCCTTGTGCAATGGCTTCGCGCCAGTGGCGCAGGTTGAAATCACTGTGAAACTGCGGCGCAGTCGGGTAGGAGGTGTAACGTGGGCCGCTCAGGTTGTAACGCTGAATCAGTGAATCATCCCAAGCCAGTGGCTGATATGCACGGGTCATAAAAATCTCTCGATGGGAATCTCGCTAGGCAAATGCCGCCCAAAATAAAGGCGGCTAAAAATTGTTCATCGCGCAGCGATTGCTATTTCCGATGTTTGCAACTGTACTTGATAGACAGTCTTTATCTTTGATGCATATCAATCCCATATCGATCTGGGTATGATGCCGTCATTTTATGCGGAGGGTAACGAGGGTAATGAGTCAAGATTTGGCTAAGGCTATGAGAGATGGCATGCGTCGTTTGCCATCCGGTGTATCAGTGGTCTCGGCTCAAACTTCAGATGGTCAGCGGTACGCAATGACCGCTTCGTCAGTGACATCGGTATCGGATCAGCCAGCGTCGCTTTTGGTTTGTGTCAATCGTAATACTCGAATCTGTCCCATTCTGGTATTGGGCCAGCGTTTTGCCATTAACATCCTGAGCAAGCATCACCAGGAAATTTCGATTCTGTGCGCAACCGGAGATCAAGGCGAAAAACGTTTTAATCTCGGGCGCTGGCTGTTGGCTCCGGATAAGACGCCTTATTTGGAAGATGCCGAAGCGGTTTTCGAGTGCGAAGTGGATTTAGTGCAGCCTTACGGCACTCACAATATAGTCGTTGGGAGAATTATTGCCGTGCGCGTAGCTAGCTCCGGTCCGGCTCCGCTGGTGTATCTGGACGGCAACTACCGCAATCTTTCTCTGTAGATCCCAAGCTTTTAAACAAAAACGGCGGCTAATGGCCGCCGGTTTTGTTTTCTGGTTTTAGAGTTTCAGAGTCTCCAGCCCCAATTTGCCGATTTGCTCCTGTTTGCTGTGATCAGTGATCACGGCGATGTTGGCTTTTTCCGGGGCCAGATAAGTTTCAACAACCCGGCGCAAATCTTCCTGACGTGTTGCCAAAACCCGCTCGCGGAATTGCTGGCGCAGCGCCAGGGTTCGGCCGTGCAGATCATTGTGATACATGCGCTTGGCGCGTCCTGCCGGAGAATCCGGTTTGTCGATGCCGCTGATTACCCCGAGGATGGCTTCTTCCACGGCTTGCCAGGGCAGGTTGGTGCTCATAAGCCAATCGATAGAGCGATCGAAATCGGCCAGAGTTTCCTCCAGGCGCGGATCGCGATAGGAGTAGAAGCGGAACGCCGCCGAGTTGCTGTCCTGGCCTGCACCGCCGCCGTAAGCGCCGCCCTGTTCGCGGATCGCACGGTGCAGGAAGCCGTTGCGCAACACATTGCCGAGTACCACCAGCGGCGCAGCATCCGGATGCGTCATAGGCACGGTCGCGTAAGCTTTTGCGCAGAAATTCACTTGTGAGTTGGTCAGCCAGCCCTGGCGAATCTGCTCTTGCATGGGCGGCAGCTCCCAAGAAGCAGCAACGGAGACTGCATCGCTATCAAACCAACGGGCGAAGGTTTGTTGTAGTTTCGGTTGCTGATCGTTTTCGCCGATCAACAGGAAGCGGCGCGGTGCTTGCCGGATCAGTTGATGGATCTGCGCCAGTTCATCGCAGAATGCCGCCAGTTTTTTATCGTTCTTCAGTTCCTCATGCAGAGCTTTGATACGGCGGATTCCTTCCAAGCCGCCTTGCTGGAAGCTCAGCTTGGATGCGGCGCACATACCCGAAGTCGCCGCGCCCATAGCCAGCGCATGGCCGCTTCCGGTGACGGCCTGCTCACGCGAGGCCCGCATCTGGGCAACCAGGTCTCTCACCCGGCTGTGCTCGTCAAAGCGCGCCTCTTCCAGAATCGCGGTCATCAACTCGCACACGGCTTCGTGATTGCGCACCAGCGCTTTGGATGAGAAGGTCAGGAACTGCTGGGTGCGATGAATATCGTCAACCTGGCTGCGTATGCTGCTAAAAGCATTCATAGAGCCGGATACGCGCGCCTGCCAGCGCTGGGCTTCCATATAGGTTTTGTCGCCGATGCCCAGTTCGGTTACGCAGCTGGTGTAGTAGGGCAGAATCGCCAGCTGACGCTCGGTCAGGGGCGGGGTTTCAATTACTACCTGTTGGTACACCAGACCGTTGGAGCCAACGCTGTAAGTGGCCAAAGGGCGTTTGCTGACGGGTAATTCGTGCAGATCCGCTTCCAGATGAGGTTCGGTGGCTGGCACATCTGCCAGAGTGACTTTGGGCAGAATGCTTTCGTCATCCTGGCGCGATTGGCGCTCGACCAGCAAGGCTGCCTGACGGACGATTTCCTGCTTTTGTTCTTCTGAAAGAGTGTTTTTGATTTTCGCCAGACGGTCTTTTTCCGCCTGTTCTTTGCGCGCCGGAATGGACGAATCTGGCACCAGGCTCAAACGCACGCGGTGAGGGTTATCGATCAGCAGTTTGCGCACCTGCTCTTTGATGAATTCCGGGCGCTGAATGGCGCTGCGTAAGGTCGACAAGGCGGAATCCACATCCAACATGGCCACAGGATCGCCCCGGTGGGTGGCGGCGGTCAGGGCATTCATGATCAATTGCAGGCCGTAGGGATAGCTGTCCCCGCCGATTTCCCGTTGATGTAACTCCAATTGATGCAGGGCCGCTTCTACATCCTCCAACGGGATGCCCTCAATGGCGATGCGCGAGAGGGTATCGAGAATCAGGTTTTCCACCGCGTCCACATCATCTGCGGAACAACCTTCCAAGCCACAGACAAAGGCCAACTCTTTCTGCGAGTCGTCGAGCCCGCATAGAGGTGAAGGGGCATTGCCCAGCTCAGTCGTTTCCAGCGCATGGAGGAGGGGGCAGGAACTGTTATCGAGCAAAACGCTAGACAGCAGATTGGCAGTCAGGGATTCGGTCAGATCAGCGCTATGTCCCAGCAGCCATGCCATGACAACGTGAGTTTTCTTTTCGCTGTTCTCGTCTTCCGCCAGAGGGTATTTCTCCTCGATGCGAACAGGCGAGTAGTAGCGCTGCTCATCGGGAACTGAGACAACTTTATCGAGACGCTGAAAACGATTGAGCGCAAGCTCTTCGAATTTGGTTTGGTGCTCGACGGCGGGAATATCCCCGTAGGTCATAAAAATCGCATTGCTCGGGTGGTAATGCGTTTTGTAGAAGTGCACGAGTTGTTCATAGGTGAGATTGGGAATGCAGTCAGGTTCGCCACCGCTGTTGAAATGGTAAGTCGTCGCCGGGTGCAGATATTTATTCAAGGTGTGCCAGAGCATGGAGGTCACTGAGCTCATGGCGCCTTTCATCTCGTTGTACACCACACCTTTGAACACCAGTTCTGATTCCGGATTGTCCGGCTGGGCGAATTCCAGGCGGTGGCCTTCCTGCGCGAAATCCAGAGGATCGAGACGGGAGAAAAACACCGCGTCCAGATACACCTCCAGCAGGTTGCCGAAGTCCTTGCGGTTCACGCTGGCGAAGGGGTAGGCGGTCCAGTCGGAGCTGGTAAAAGCGTTCATGAAAGTATTGAGAGAACGCCGCGTCATCATGAAGAACGGGTCGCGCACCGGATAGCGCTCGCTGCCGCACAGGGCGGTGTGCTCGAGAATATGAGCCACGCCGGTGGAATCCTGCGGAACCGTGCGCAAGGCCACCAGGAACACATTTTCCGGGTTGTCCGCACTTAAGTGATAATGTTTGGCCCCCGTGGCGAGGTGTTCGTATTCTTCGACGACGAGATTGAGGGACGAAATGGTTTGGCTGCGAACGTACTGGAATGCGGGGTGGGACACGGGTTTGGCTTCTTGCATGGAATGCCTCTTGGGGGTTGGAGAACTTCCGTCGCACGCGCGACGCAAAGGTTTCTGGCATTTTGCCGCGCCTGCTCTTTTGAATTCAACCAGGACCAAGCTTTGGTGTGGACCTATTGGACGCTCCGGAAAACCGTTATATTGCGCGCCCGCAGGGCTCGTGCCGATTCTTGAGCAATACTAAATAGTATTCGAGCTCTGATCTCTAGCTGGAAATAACAGAAAACTGATTTGGAGGAAGCGTGGATCTGTCGGGGTGGTTTCAGCTGCTTGGCTACGATCTTTTGGCGGCCATTTGGTTGGTGGGCTGCTGGTCGGGTTATGCCAAGTTCGCTCAATGGCGCGCGCGCCGGACGTTTTCGATTTCCTCGGTTTTACACCACTACAGGTCCCAGTGGATGGCCTCGATGCTGCGGCGGGAAAACCGTGTCGCCGATGCATCGCTCTTATCCAGCCTGGAACGCAACGCCAGTTTCCTCGCATCCACCGCCATGTTGATCATCGCTGGTTTGGTCACCGCTCTGGCGTCGACGGAAAGCGTCCACGCCGCACTCCAGACCGTCCCCGTATCTCGCCATGCACAAACGCCAATACAGCTGCAGTTCAAGATCATGGTGTTATTGCTGGTGTACATCTACACGTTTTTTACGTTTACCTGGTCCATGCGGCAGTACGGGTTTTGCGCGATTATGCTCGGCGCAGCACCCTTGATGGCGGCGTCAGATCCGAAAGCAGCGCAATTTTCCCGCCATGCTTCCAGTGTTATTGATCAGGCGGGCCTCAGCTATAACTATGGCTTGCGCGCCTATTATTTTTCTTTGTCCGTGCTGGTTTGGATGTTCAGTCTGTGGCTGTTTTTTGTCGCTGTGGCATTGGTGGTTGCGGTTCTTTATGGGCGGGAGTTTCATTCGGACACATTGAAGTCCATGATCGCCGCAGCAGATCTGAAACAAACTGAGGACGAGTAGTAGTCGAGTGGCGAGACAACATTCATTGTTTCCCGTCATTGGTACGGCTACCATGCCGATTTCTTAAATCGAAAGTGGAACGATGGAAAACGACAAGTCCACCCAAGTAAATAATGCTGATACGGATGCGACGCAGAAACGGTCAATAGACCAAACCGACAAGCGTATTCCTGAGCCAAGGTTAAACAGGGACCCGTCATCTGCGGTGACTCAGGCGCGTGATACCGATCAGACTCTTCCTAGTTCTGCTGACGCAGAAGCCACGCGAATTAAGCCCAATTCCGTTAGGCCATCCGATAGAACTGCCACGATGGAAACGCAGGCGCGTGATACCGCCGTTTCCTCAGCCAGAACCACCAAAATCAATACCGCACTGCATAAACTGTATCGAACAGGTGCGGTGGATCGGCGTCTGCTTGAACAATACAAAGACAAGACGATTCTCAAAGAGCGTTTTGTCTTGCTGCGGGAACTTGGTCGCGGCGGCATGGGTAACGTGTACCTCGCCAAAGATCTGTTGCGCGAAGAAATGGAAGACAGCGATTCGCTGATCGCCATTAAGGTTCTTAATGAAGAGTGCCGGCGCTTGCCTGGTGCATTGCAATCCCTGCAGCGGGAAGCCAAAAAAGCCCAGACCCTGTCCCACCCCAATATAGTTACCGTCTACGACTTCGACCGTGATGGCGAAACCGCCTTTATCACCATGGAGTTTATCGACGGCAAATCCATCAAGGATTATTTGAGGATTGATGGGGCTATGCCAGTGGAAAAGGCGTACTACGTGATCGAAAGGGTCGCGCGCGGTTTGGCCTATGCGCACCAACAGGGCTACGCCCACGCCGACATCAAGCCCGCGAATATTTTTCTCGCCGATAATGGGACTGTGAAAATTCTCGATTTTGGTATCGCCAAAGCCTTTACCGAAGTTAAAGAAAAACGCAGCCTCGCAGATACCTTGACCGATGGCGCTATTACACCGGCGTACGCCAGCCTTGAGATGATCAATGGGCAAAATGCGCTGCCAGTGGATGATATTTATTCATTGGCTTGCACGTTTTACGAACTGATCAGCAAGCGCCATCCGTTTCTTGGAGAAGATGGGCGGCCTATGCCCGCCAACGTTGCATTGGAAAAAGGTGCTAAATTCGAGCCTCTTCCCAATGTGCCACGACGTTACACTCGGGCGATGCGCAAAGGATTGGAATTTGAGCGGGCAAAACGTTTTAAAGATGCCGGCGAATTTCTCGACGCTATCAAACCGCGCAACATCAAAAAAGATCTGAGTCTTTTAGCGCTTGCTGCTTGTGTCACTGGGGTGATTATTTTTGCAACTAATGCAGCGCTGGACCGAGTAGTGCCGAGTATCAGCAGCTTGAAGCCCGAGCTTGCATCTGTGGCCCAGGCGATCAGCGAAGGTGATGAATTTTTATCATCCCAAGACATTGATCTGGCCCATCGCCTTTATTCACAAGCCTGGGAATTGGCCAACGATTTGACAGGAAGCGATATTGCCGAGAAGGAAAAAGTGCACTCGATATTGCAAGACCGCATGAACAAGGTTGGCGATCTGTTGATTCAGCGGTCCCGCGGCAAGGATGTCGATGAATATGAACTGCGTGAGTTATACGTGGCGCTGGAGTTTCTCGCCAAAGATGAAGTCACCAGCAACAAGCGTCGGATTAATTCCGCACTCGACGATATTGTACGACGCTTGAAAAAGCTTGAATCCCGAAACTGAAGTAATTAGGAGAATTTCAATAATGCCAGTGAGAAAAATCGCAAAATTTCTACAACCGTTGGGCTTGGCCGCTCTCGGTTTGGCTGTTTTGGCAGGCTGCAATGCCAGCAACCCAACAAAAAGTTCAGGTAAAGCTCAAGAAGGGTACGAATCTCTCGAAGATCTTTATATAGTCGACTGTTTGTTGCCCGGGCAGGTCCGCCGTCTCGGCAATATGCAATATCTCAGCCCCCGCCGTGCGGTGCGTACAACCACTGCAGATTGCCGTATTCGCGGTGGGGAATATGTGGAATACGATCGCGCGGATTATCGATCAGCATTGAAAGTCTGGCTGCCGCAAGCAGAGCAGGGTGATGCTGAAGCGCAAAATTACGTAGGTGAAATTTTCGAAAAAGGACTCGGGCAAGAGCCGGATTATGTCTCTGCCATTAGCTGGTACAGCAAAGCGGCGGAGCAGGGCTACTCGAGAGCGCAAATCAACCTCGGCTATATGTATGAAAAAGGCCTGGGGGTAGAAAAAAATATCACCACAGCGCTCAATTGGTACCGCAAAGCCTCGGGCATCGGTGACGATGAACTGATCCTCAATAGTGAAGCGCAAAAAGAAATCGCCGCAACCCGCGAAAAATTAAATGCGCAACTTGCCAGCAGCAAAGTGCAAATGGAGTTTTTGCAAAAGCAGATCGCCAATCTGACAAAAGAAGTTGAAAAACAAACCCAGCTGGCACAACAAAACCAGAATGCCGCGGATGCTAAAGAATTGGAGTTTGCCCGCCAGGAAATCGCGGCTTTGACCGAGTTGTATGAAAAAGCGCTCAACGATCGCAATGCATTGGAAGGCCAGTTGAACGATATGGAAGTGGCGTACCGCAAATTTAGCAGCGGTGATTTTCTGGCACCACAAGTGCTCGGCAAAGTGGAGAACCGTGTTGCCAAAGACATCAACTTCGGCCGTTATTTCGCGTTGATTATCGGTAATCAGGATTACGTATTTTTGGATGACCTGCGCTCGCCGATTCAGGACGGCAAACGCCTGCAGCAGATTCTGGAACAGAAATACGGTTTTAGCACTCTGTTTATTCCGAACGCGTCGGAAAAAAATATCCTCAACACCATCAACAATTTTTATGAACAAATCGGCGAAAACGACAACCTGCTGATCTATTACGCCGGTCACGGCAATATTTCGCGCAGCGATCAAAGTCGCACTGAGCGCGGCTATTGGCTGCCGGTCGACGCAGGTAAAGACAATATCAGCAACTGGATCAACAACTCCGTGATCAGCGATCACCTCGACCGTTTGAAAGCGCGTTCCGTGCTGGTGATTTCGGATTCTTGTTACGCTGGATATCTCGGTTCAGAAAAAAGCCCGTTCTTGTTCGGCGTTAGCGGCACTCAATCGGAAAAAGCCATCCAAGCAGGATTGGCCCGCCGTGCGCGCGTGGTGATTTCCTCCGGCGGCGTTAAACCCGTATTGGACGGCTCCAATAAAACTCACTCAATTTTCGCCGGTGCATTAATCGATGCGCTTGAGCAAAATCGGGACACATTGCGCGATAGTGCTCTGTTTGCGCAATTATCCGTTAACGTGCGCAAGCGCAGTGAATTTGCGGAGGAAGTGCAGATTCCGGAATTAAAACCTGTGCGGGAAGCAGGGCATGAGGGTGGATCGTTTTATTTTGTGCCGGTCAACTGATTGCGCATCATAGCGATGATCTCCGACCACTGATTTTCCCAGCAGCATTGGTGATCGAATCCCGCCTTTAAAATAAAACGTGCTTGTGGATCCATATCCGCAGCGCGTTTTGTAATTTCTGGGGACACTTGTTTGTCTCGGTCTCCTGCCAAGTGCCAGCGCAATACATTTGCTGGTAATAGCTCTTGTTCTATTGGATTTAAAGATTCATGCAGTGGCAGATACCCGTGTGTTTCTGTCCAGGCTTTATGATCCAAATTCGCCGCTACTGTCAGTATTGCTGCAACATCATCGCGCGTTTGCGTAAGCAACATCGCCAGCGTTCCTCCGCCGCTATGACCAATCAAGATCCAGCGTTGATTTGGAAATTGGTGCGCAAGTTCAGTTAACGCAGAATTCAGTGCAGTCACCACGGTCGCTGAGTAGCGCGCGCTGGTCCATAAATCAGGTGAGCAGGAAGGTGGTAATTTTTGATAACCGTAGCAGGGGCGGTTGAGATAAATGGCGGGGTACTTGTCTTGAGCCATCAACCGCAAGGCGGTCATTTCGCGCGAGTTGGGATTTTTCGCTGGCCAGATGCCTTTCACCCAAGGGCGGCCATCTCCCTCCAAATAAATATGGATCAGTCCGTCAGGTTCAACTTCATTAACTCGCGTGTAAGCGATCAAAGGATAGTCGCCCTTTGAATTCAAAATTATTTGCTTACAGTTTTGACAAATCTTTTGCGTTGTTTTACTGGGGTTGAACGTGCACCCGAGCAGAGGGATAAAAAGGTAAAGAGCTAGAACGGAATATTTAAATATGCGCAGTGCCCTTCTCATCACAGCAAGCTTCCGGCTCGGTAATAGCGGTATCCGCACATACTCTGTCCTTGCCTTTGCGTTTAGCTTCATAGAGTTTTTCGTCAGTGCGTTGCAAAAAGGTGTCGAGCGATTCTCCGGGTTTAAAGGAGCTAACACCAAAACTTGCGGTTACGGCAAGGGCGCCTTTTCCAGTTTCGACCCACGCGGATTTCAGTGCGATGCGCAATCGCTCTGCCACTTGCACTGCAATGGGCAAAGGCGTTGCTGGCAGAATAATGGCAAATTCTTCGCCGCCGTAGCGACAGGGAATATCGATCATCCTGAGCACGCTGCGGATGACAGTAGCTGCATGACACAACACTAGGTCGCCAATGGGGTGGCCGTAGCGGTCGTTGATGCTTTTGAAGCTGTCGAGATCGGCGAGGATAAGGCTGGTGGGTTGGGAGGTGCGGCGGGTCCGTTCCATTTCAGTGGTGAGAACCGAATTGAAATGACGTTTGTTGTACAGCCCTGTCAGCGGATCGCGAATAATCTGTTGCTCGAGTTCCGCCATTTCCTTGCGCAATCGGGAGATCTCATTGGTTGCCGGACACCCATCCTCGGGATGCAGGCAGAGGGATTGCTCGGAATAAGTCATGGGTAAATCGGGGCGCACGTGGAACGGGGCGCCCATCTTAACCTTGACTCTATCTTGTCTCTAGCGACGGTCGTCGGGTCTTTAGGAAAGTCGCTCAAGAAAATCTCGGTACTCGAACTCCTTCACAATTTTCAGCGAATCATCGCGGCTGTCGTACAGGGCGATGGCCGGAAGGGGGATACCGTTGAAGGTGGTGTTCTTGACCATGGTATAGATCGCCATGTCCTCGAACATCACGCGCTGACCAATCTGCAATGGCTGTTGGAAGCTGTAATCGCCGATCACATCGCCAGACAAACAGCTCGGTCCACCGAGACGGTAGGTATAGGGAAATTCGCCGGGTTGGCCTGACCCCGTAATGCGGGGGCGATAGGGCATTTCCAATACATCCGGCATATGACAAGTAGCGGAAGCGTCCAGAATCGCCAGATCCATACCGTTCCAATTGGTATCCAGAACTTCGGCGACAAAAATGCCTGCATTCAGGGCGATTGCCTCTCCTGGTTCCAGATACACCTGCACCTGATACTTTTCCTGGAAGGCTTTGAGACGCGCTATAAGGGCGTCGACCTGGTAATCATTGCGTGTGATGTGGTGCCCGCCACCAAAGTTGATCCACTTTATCTTAGGCAGATAGTCGGCAAACTTCGTTTCGATCACGTCCAGAGTGCGGCGCAGCGGCTCGAAATCCTGCTCACACAAGGTGTGGAAGTGCAGGCCGGTAAGACCGGTCAGATCCTGACCTTCGAACTTGGCGATCGGGATGCCCATGCGCGAGCAGGGTGCGCAAGGATCGTACATAGGGGTGGCGCCTTCCGAATGTTCCGGGTTGATGCGCAGACCGAATTCCAATTGCGGACGCTTTTTCTGTGCTGCCAAAGCCTGCTCTTTGAAGCGATTCCACTGACCGAACGAGTTGAACACCACGTGATCCGAGACATTGAGAATGGCTTCCATATCCTGTGGGCGATAGGCGGCTGCGTAAGTGTGGACTTCACCCCCAAACTTTTCCCGGCCGAGGCGCGCCTCAAACAAACCGCTGGCGCAGGTGCCCTTCAAATAGCGCATTACCAGGGGCGCCACTTCGAACATTGAAAACGCCTTGAGAGCCAACAGAATTTTCGCGCCGCTTTCTTCTTGAACCCGCCCCAGTATCTGCAGGTTGCGCTCAATGGCTGCGGCATCAACCACATAACATGGGCTGGGAACGCGGGAGAGGTCGAAGTTCTCCATGGAATGGGACATGTGCTAAATCGCTCGAATCGGTCAGAAAAAACAAAGCGGCCTCTTCTGAGGCCGCGCAGGACGGGATTAAACAGAGAGGCCAGTATCGCTCTTTTCCACCAAGGTCCATGGCAGACCGTACTTGTTGAGGTCTTCCATAAACGGATCGGGATCGAACTGTTCCATATTCCATACGCCGGGTTTCATCCACTTGTTTTCCAGCATCATCTTGGCGCCGATCATGGCAGGAACACCGGTGGTGTAGGAGATCGCTTGCGACTGCACTTCGCGGTAGCACTCTTCGTGGTCGCAAATGTTGTAGATGTAGACGATCTTCTCTTTGCCGTCCTTGATGCCTTTGGCAACACAGCCAATACAGGTGCGGCCTTTGGTCAGAGGGCCGAGGCTTGAGGGATCAGGCAATACGGACTTCAGGAATTGCAGAGGTATCACTTCCACGCCGTTGTACAACACAGGCTCGATGCTGGTCATGCCGACGTTCTGCAGGACTTCCAGGTGCTTGAGGTAGTTCTGGGAGAAGGTCATCCAGAAACGCGCGCGTTTGATTTCCGGGAAGTGCTTGACGATGGACTCCAGCTCCTCGTGGTACATCAAGTAGATGTCCATAGGGCCAATACCTTCCGGGAAGTCGAAAGTGTCTTTAACTGACAGAGGATCGGTTTCCACCCACTCGCCATTCTGCCAGTAGCGGCCTTTTGCGGTAACTTCGCGGATATTGATTTCCGGGTTGAAGTTGGTAGCAAAGGGTTGGCCGTGGTTGCCGGCGTTGGCGTCGATGATGTCCAGTTCGTGGATTTCATCGAGGCAATGCTTCTTGATATAGGCGGTATAAACGTTGGTAACGCCCGGGTCGAAGCCGCTGCCCAGCAGAGCCATCAGGCCTGCTTTCTGGAATTTATCTTGGTACGCCCACTGCCATTTGTACTCGAACTTGGCTACTTCTGGTGGTTCGTAGTTGGCGGTATCCAGGTAATGCACGCCTGCGTTCAAGCACGCGTCCATGATGTGGAGATCCTGATAGGGAAGAGCAACGTTGATAACGAGGCTGGGTTTTTCTTTTTTCAACAGCTCGGTCAGCTGTTCTACGTTGTCCGCGTCAACCTGGGCTGTGCGAATCGGGCGTGACAACTGTGCGGCAATCTTCTTGCACTTTTCCTCATTGCGGCTCGCCAGGATGATTTCTGGGAAAACATCCGGCAGCTGTGCGCATTTATGGGTGACCACGCCACCCACACCGCCGGCACCGATAATGATCACTTTGCTCATTTCAATCTCCTCAATAGTCTGCGCGCCACGCCCTTTGGGGAGTGGCTGGTTGCGCAGTGCAGTTTTTTGTCAGTGGCTAATTTGGTAAAGGCGCAGACCCATTACTTTTCGTAATAGGTATAACCGCGCATGCTGGCGGAAAACGCTTTCATGATATCGAGCCGCTCGGAAGCGGTGATACGCCCTTCGCGGACAGCCTGCTCAGCGATGCGACGGAAGCGGTCTTGCATCACTTGCGGGTTGTATTCCACGTAGCTCAATACGTCAGCAATGCTGTCGCCTTCAATTTCGTGGATGAACTCGTAGTGACCACCTTCGTTAATGCGCACGCTGACCACGTTGGTGTCGCCGAACAGGTTGTGCAGGTCGCCGAGCGTTTCCTGATAGGCCCCGACCAGGAAGGTGCCGATGTAGTACTCCTCATTCTCTTTCAGAGTGTGCAGCGGCAGGGTTCGTCGGGTGTTGTGCATATCGGCAAAGCGGTCGATCTTGCCGTCGCAGTCACAGGTGATGTCCGCAATGATCGCCTGGCGGGTTGGGCGCTCGTCCAGACGGTGGATTGGTGCTATAGGGAAGATCTGGTCGATCGCCCAAATATCCGGCAGCGACTGGAACAAGCTGAAGTTGCAGTAGTAGATGTCGGACAGCTGTTCGCGCAATCTTGGCAGTTCGCTGAACTCTTTAGGAGCATCTTCCGCCAATACCAGCAAACGCTGCATGACCTTCAGAAACAGGTTTTCTGAAAGTGAACGTGAGCGGAGATTGACCTGACCGCGCTTGAACAACTCTCTCAGTTCGTCGCGATAGAACAGGGCGTCGTTGTAGCACTCCTGCAGGTTGCGAACATTGGCGGTATTGAGCAGCTCCTTCAGATTGTGAATCATCGGGTGCTCAGCTGGGCTGATCACTTCCGGCAGCGGACCGGGCTCGAACGAGGCAACGTCGAGCACGTTGAACAGCAGGACGGAAGAGTAAGCGACAGTTGCGCGACCTGATTCGGTAATGATGGTCGGATGCTCGATCTTGTTGGGATCCAGGGTCGTCATGATGACGTCCACTATGTCCGCGCAGTATTCATCCAGGGTGTAGTTTTTTGAGTGGACATAATTGGTTTTGGAACCATCGTAGTCCACGGCCAAACCGCCACCCAAATCCAAGAAGCCCATAGGTGCGCCTTCGCGTACCAGATCCATATAAACCTGACAGGCTTCCAGTACACCAGTTCGGATGTCGCGGATGTTGGGAATTTGAGAACCCAGGTGGTAGTGGAGCAGGCGCAAGCAATCGAGCATGCCCTCTGCTTTGAGGGTGTCTACCAGATTGATCAGCTGGGCGATGGTGACACCGAAGATGCTGCGGTCGCCGCTGGTGGCATTCCAGTGGCCGCCAACCATAGAGGCGAGCTTCACGCGAATTCCGATCAACGGCTTGATGCCCAAGGCACGGCTGCGCTCGAGAATGATCGGCAGTTCGGTCGGAGTCTCGATAACGAAGAATACCCGATAGCCCATCTTGCACGCCTGCAGGCCCAGGTCGATAAACTCAGCATCTTTATAGCCGTTACAGACGATACAGGCCTCTGGCGATTCCAGATTGGCCAGGGCGATGATCAGTTCGGGTTTGGAACCGGCTTCCAGACCATGACCGTACTTGGCGCCAACCTGTGCGATTTCTTCAATAACATGGCATTGCTGGTTTACTTTGACTGGAAAGACGCCCCGATACTTTCCTTTATAACCACTTTGCTCAATCGCATTGTTAAAAGCATTGTTAAGACGAGCAATCTGCTGCGCCAGCAAATTTTCGAAGCGCACCAACACCGGCATGTCCATCCCGCGCTCTTTGATATCCTTGACCAGATCGAGCATGGATATCTTCAGAGGTCCCGATTCCCCTTGAGCGGTAACCAAGATCTCACCTTTGTCCGAAACGCTGAAGTAACCAGCGCCCCAGTCATTGATGCCATAGAGTTCAGCCGAGTGGGCGGCTGTCCAAGCGTGATGAACCATTTTGTTCAATGTCGGAATCTCTCCAAAAAAGGGTGGGGTTTGGCATGAAGGAAATGCCACCGGCTTGCGATTAGAGTGACAAGAGGGCACCGCGTTCGCAAAGGCGCGAACTATCGCAGATTTGCACTGACTTTTCCAGAAGAGATAGGGGTAAAAGACGTAAAGTACGCTCGGGTTCTTTACCTTAGTGAAGACTTAGTAATGGTTGGGATTTTGCGTTATCTAACTGAGCGCAAAACGGCAGAATTCCGTCTTGCGCCCGCCTTATGTCAGATATTTATATCAGGGGTCAAACTACCTCGCATTTATCTCTTAAATCGGATTTCGCAGGTTTCTTTTAACTTGCGCTCTGCGGCGAGAAAGGCATCTCGCACCGCAACATGTGCTGAATCGGCGTCATGAGACACAGCAATAGGTGATCCTTTAAGGTGAAGTTCAATAGAAGCTCGAAATTGTTTGCCTTTGTGTTTGCTGTTGTGCGGAATATCCAGAACTACTCGGGATCGCAGAATGTCGCGGGAATATCGGGAGAGTTTCGCCATTTTTTGGTTAATGGTGTGAGCCAGGGCAGGAGAGTGATCAATATCTCTAAATACGACGTCTGCGTCGGTTCTCATGATAGGCGACCTCCATCAGTGCCAGTTGCTGTGGGTTTTTATGTAGGCCTACGATCTAATCATGGCGGTTCCTAAAAAAAATTCAAGCCCCTTTTACAAAGTTTCTGATGGGTTGTAATTTGTTCCTATTTGAACAAATTTATTGGCGAAATATTTTTTGTCTCGCTACCGAGAAATAAAACGGATGCACGACTTGAAATATATGCTGTCGCCTATATCTAGTTCTCAGCCGGGGTTGCTTAGGGGCTTCGGTAAAGTCCGGTCAAATTATTGACGGAAAATTGTAATTTATTGCTCAATTGAGGATAAACCATGAGAACTTTAGATTTTTCCCCTCTTTATAAATCAGTTATTGGCTTTGATCGTCTGGCGCAAATCCTGGATTCTGCACATAGAGCAGAACAAGCGCAGCCTGCATACCCGCCCTACAACATCGAATTGGTTGGCGAAAATCAGTATCGCATTAGCATGGCTGTCGCCGGTTTCAGTATTCATGAAGTGGATATTGAAGTGGATCATGGACTGCTGAAAATTTCCGGTAAAAAAGCCTCTGAAAATGACAGTAGACAATTTTTGTATCGCGGAATTGCTGCACGCGATTTCGAAAGAAAATTCCAGTTGGCGGATTATGTTCGCGTGATAGGGGCAACTATGGAAAATGGCCTTTTGCATGTGGAGTTAAGGCGCGAAATTCCTGAAGCTATGAAGCCGAGAAAAATTGCTATCCAAGGTGCTACAGGTCCAAAGAAAAGTGCTAGCGAAGCAGCTTGAGTTTTAGAAGTTCCAAAAGCCGCGCACAAGCGCGGCTTTTTTATTCTGCGCTAAATAATTTTGCTCTTACGGTAGTTCGATATTGGCTCGGCGTAGTGCCGAAATATTTTTTAAATAAACTAGTAAAGTGGGATAGGTCCTGATAACCGCAGCGAAAAGCGATTTCCGCAATCGATAAGTTGCTGGTGTGCAATAGTTCACCAGCGGTGCGCATGCGCACATTTTGAGTGTATTGCAGGGGAGTTAAATTGGTGGCCGTTTTAAACCGCCGATTGAATGTGCGCAGACTCATATTCAAGCGTTTGGCAATTTGGCTCATTTGTATGTCCCAATGAGCATTTTGCTGAATCCAGGATTGTGCCTGGGCGATTTCTTCATCGGGATGCGCGTGCAAAGCTTCGTGAATCGAGACTTGTGGATAGGCTTTTCTCACTTCGTGAAAAAAATGTCGTTCCACGTGACGCGCAATGGATTCGCCAAAAAATACTTCAATAAAGTAAACCGTCAAATCTGCGAGAGAGTTAACGCTGGCAGCGCAAAAAAGATTGTCCGACCGTGTAATAAAGTGATTGCGTTTTAACACCACGCGCGGATAGCTTTCGGCAAATTTGTCGAAGTAATACCAATGGGTGGTAGCAGGGCGAAAATCCAGCAGACCTGCCTCCGCCATAAAACAACAACCTGTCCCCACTCCGGCAATAACCCCGCCGCGCTGTTTTTGGTTAACCAGCCAGGGCAGTACCGCTTGGTTGTTTTTGATAACGCTTTTGGGGTTGCGCCAGAGAGCCGGCAGATAAGTGATGGTAGATGTTTCTATGTCGTGAATACTGCAATCCGGCTGGAGCATCATCCCCGTATGAGTTTTGACCGGTTTGCCATTTACGGAGGCGAGCCGGAATTCAATCGGAACCATCTTGGATCGCGAAGCGGCTTTGTGCATAGCTTCCGCAGCGTGGAATTGCTCCATGGGAAGCGCAACGCTTGTCGCCAGCATCTGCTCACATAGAAAAAAGGTAATAGATGTCATTAATGGTGGTGGCCATTTTGCCCGGGGTCGATGGCCAGTTTGCCCTTAGCGTTACGTGGTTTCAACCCTAAACTGCGCGTTATTCAAATTAAACAAAAGAAGGGTTGTGCAGTGGCAAACATTACCCGGTTACCCGTAGTTGTAGGGTTTGGTGGTTTTAATGCGGCAGGTCGATCTTCCGGTCATCGTTCATATGAGCGGATGATATTTGAAAGTTTGACATCTACAGAGAAAAACGCCGTTATCAGGTCCTTGGCCAGTCTGATGGGTAAAGCGGTTGAAGGCTTGGAAGGCGCAGCGCTGGAAAGCGCCGTTCTTGCGGGTACGCTGGTCCGTCGAATCGAGTCAAGTTTTTTCCCGGTTGAGGCAGCGCCTGTTTCACGCCGTTGTCGTGTAACAGGATCGGAATCCAATCCTATTCGTATAGTTCTCTCTCACCGCGACCTACCCAGTCCTTTGCCTGAGGGATGGAAGATCATCAGTGACAGCGCGGGCAGTTGCGCAATTGAAATCGCCCATGAGCAGCATTTCACTGTAGAGACGGCACAAGAAATGGCGGTTCAAGCGGCGGGCCAATTGCCCAGCGGTTTTAACCCAGGAGCACACTACAAATCCACTCACCATCCGCGCGGCTTGCAACTCAACATATTGGCTGCGTCAGATGCCGTTCATTCGATGGGGATCGATTGGGAAGTGATCTGTCGGGAAGTTTCACCTGATCAGATCGGCGTCTACAGCAGCAGTGTTATGAGCCAACTCGACAACAACGGGTTTGGCGGAATGTTGCAAGCCCGTCTGCGCGGTGAGCGCGTTTCGTCCAAGCAGTTGGCGTTGGGCTTGAATACCATGCCAGCTGACTTCGTGAATGCTTATGTATTGGGTAGTGTCGGCGTTACAGGCGGCGTGACGGGAGCGTGTGCCACTTTCCTTTACAACCTGCGCGCAGGCGTAGAAGACATCAAAGCAGGGCGTCGTCGCGTGGTATTGGTTGGCAGTGCAGAAGCGCCCATTTTGCCGGAAGTTATCGACGGTTATGCCGCAATGAGCGCGTTGGCAACGGACGCGGATCTGCGCAAGTTAACTGGCAGCCAAGAGATCGACTACCGACGCGCGAGCCGTCCTTTTGGCGAGAACTGCGGATTTACCCTCGCAGAATCTGGCCAATATGTTGTTTTAATGGACGACGAGCTGGCGCTGCAAATGGGAGCTCAGATCTTCGCAGCGGTCCCGGGCGTGTATGTCCATGCCGACGGTTTCAAAAAATCGATTTCCGCACCAGGTCCTGGCAATTACATCACTATGGCGAAAGCTGCATCTTTGGCGGCGAATATCCTGGGTGTGGATGCGTTACGTCACTCAAGTTTTGTGCAGGCGCACGGCTCCAGCACACCACAAAACCGGGTAACAGAATCGCGCATATTCGATCAGGTTGCACAGGCGTTTGGAGTTGAATCATGGCCGGTTGCCGCTGTTAAGGCCTACCTGGGTCATTCACTTGGCCCCGCCAGTGGTGATCAGATGGCAACCACTCTTGGTGTATTTGCCAGAGGCATTTTGCCGGGAATCAAAACCATTGATGCCGTCGCAGCGGACGTTTACGCCGATCGGCTCAGCATCTCCCGACAGGACCAAAATCTCGGCAAAGAGAAGGTCAAAATCGGCTTGCTGAACTCTAAAGGTTTCGGTGGCAACAACGCGACGGCGACCGTGTTTTCCCCGGAAGTTGCGCAAAGTTTGCTGCAGAAACGTCATGGCTCTGCAGTGTGGAGTGCTTATCTCGGTAAGCTGGAAACTGTCAAAGCGCATGCGGCGAAATATCTGCAGGATGCCGATGAAGGAAAGCTTATGCCTATCTACGAATTTGGATCTCGTATGATTTCAGAGGAGGAAATCCAACTGAATGATCACGAGATCAAAATTCCTGGCTATGACAAGGCAATTGCGCTTGGCGGCTATGACGGATTTGAAGATTTGGCGCATTGATCAGCACGGTTTCATTTATGACTGAAGACGCTGCGCAGGAATTGCAGGCATCGGTGGCAGAGCGCGACTTTGATGTTGGTGCTCGCCTGCGCCGATTGCGCCAGGAGCGGGGCCTGTCGCAGAGGGAGTTGGCGCGGCGGGCAGGAATGACAAATGCCAATTTGTCGATGATCGAACAGGGTAGGGTCAGCCCTTCCGTCGCGACATTGGAGCGGATTTTAACGGCGCTTCCTATGTCTCTGGGGGACTTCTTCCAGGCGGACCTTAATTCAACGCCCGTCGTATACTCGCCGGCGGCGCAGGAACTCATTCGGTACGAAGGGTGCGATTGTTATTTGGTGTTGGGTCAAAATGCTGGTATGCCTAGCGTAGCGCAACTTGTTTTAGCTCCTGGAGGTATGTTTCGCGGTGAAACGCTACCTTTGGCTCCCGGTTGGATTTCCGGGGTAGTGCAAGCGGGCGAATTGAAGCTTTATGTAGGAGACGCAGCCCACCTGGTAAAAAAGGGCGACATGTTTCAGTTTTACTCCCGTCGGGGTTATAGAGTAGAAAACCCTTCGCCTCACGAAGGTTCTCTTGTTATCACTAGCTTTTCCTATGATCCCAACACTCAGGTTCATTCGTAGGAAAGTCTTAATCTTCAGCGCCAGTATTTACTACTCCCGCGGAGTAAAGCTCATCCTTTGACTGTCATTCATAGTTGGATTGATCCATACTTAGGCGCAATCAAACAGGTGTTACGTTCGGCCTCCGTCGAGCGTAACGGCAGATAATGAAAAAGCGAACGGGATTGAGGGTGCGATGATTTTTTCTGGCCAAGCCATAAGAGTCGAAGACTCCGGGGAAGGGCTCCTGCATTTGCAGTTCGATTTGCAGGGCGAATCGGTAAACAAGTTTAACCTGCTGCTCTCCCGTGAATTGGGACAAGCTCTCGACGCAATCGAGAGTGCGGCGGGTGTCAAAGGACTGCTAATCTCCAGCGCTAAAAGCGCCTTTATGGTAGGCGCCGACGTCACAGAATTTGGTCCCGTCTTTGCGCAAGGTGAAGAAGCCATTCGTAAACACCTTGCGGCAAATGTCCGCAGCTTTAATCGCATCGAAGATCTCCCATTTCCGACGGTTGTGGCTATCGAAGGCTATGCCTTGGGTGGCGGATTGGAAATCTGTCTGGCCTGTGATTTTCGTATCATGAGTACAACAGCCAAAATTGGCTTACCGGAAACCAAATTAGGTCTTGTCCCTGGCTGGGGCGGAACCGTGCGTCTGCCTCGCTTGGTTGGTCTGGACACGGCCATCGAGTGGATTGCCAGTGCGGGCGAATATAAGGGCGAGCAGGCGTTAAAAGCCGGTGTGGTGGATGGTGTTGTAGCCCCTGATGTACTGCTTCCTGCTGCGCTTGAAGTCCTAAAACGCGCCGCTTCCGGTAACTTGCCTTATCAGCAAAGACGCGAGCAAAAGAAAGCTCCGCTGCGCCATAACGATATGGAAGGTTTGCTGGCTTTCGAAAGCGCCAAGATGTTCGTCGGTGCTCAAGCAGGCCGCAATTATCCGGCCCCGGTTTCAGCCATCAAAGCAATGCAGGATGGTGCGAAACTTGGACGCGACGAAGCTCAAGTCATAGAAGCCAATACGTTTATCAAACTGGCTCAGACATCCGCAGCGAAAAATCTGGTCGGCCTTTTCCTCAGCGATCAATTCATCGGTAAAAAAGCCAAACAATGGGAAAAGCAATCGGATAAAGCGGTCGCACGAGCTGCTGTTTTGGGCGCCGGTATTATGGGCGGTGGTATTGCCTATCAATCCGCCAGTCGTGGCGTTCCCATCAAAATGAAGGACATCAACCAGAAGGGTATCGATCAGGGCTTGGCGGAAGCGGCCAAACTGCTGGAAAAGCGTGTTGAGAAAGGCAAATTGACTCCCGCTCAAATGGCCGAAACCCTAAATCGAATCGAACCGACACTGCGCTACGATGGTTTTGCCAATGTGGACTTGGTGGTTGAAGCGGTAGTCGAAAACCCCAAAGTCAAAAAAGCGGTGTTGGCGGAAGTGGAACAGCATATAGATCCTTCTGCGATTCTCTGCAGCAACACCTCAACAATTTCCATTGATACTCTCGCCGAAGGTCTTACACGCCCGGAAAACTTTTGCGGCATGCACTTTTTCAATCCAGTGCATGCAATGCCATTGGTTGAAGTCATTCGCGGAGAAAAAACATCAGATCGAGCTGTCGCTCGTACCGTTGCCTACGCTAACGCTCTCGGCAAAAAGCCGGTCGTAGTGCGCAATTGCCCAGGATTTTTGGTTAATCGCGTGTTATTTCCGTACTTTGCCGGATTCTCCATGCTGGTCCGCGACGGCGCCGATTTTCAGGCCATTGATAAAGTGATGGAGCGCTGGGGCTGGCCGATGGGGCCGGCTTATCTTCTGGATGTCGTAGGCCTGGATACAGCCGTTCATGCGCAAGGCGTGATGGCGGAAGGTTTTCCGGAACGGATGGTCAATACATTCAATCCTGCGCCCGACATTCTGTTTAAAGCGGGACGTTTAGGGCAGAAAAACGGCAAAGGTTTCTACAACTACGAAACGGATAAAAAAGGTAAGCCGAACAAGGTTCCTACTCCTGAGACCTACGAATTGCTCAGCGCGCATGTGGCGCCACGCAAAGAATTTGGCGACGAAGAAATCATTGCACGCATGATCGTTCCTATGGCGACCGAATTGGCGCGCTGCCTGGAAGAGGGCGTGGTGGCTTCTCCAGCGGAAGCGGATATGGCCCTGATATACGGTCTTGGATTCCCTCCGTTCCGCGGCGGTATTTTCCGTTGGTTGGACGAGCAGGGAATATCTAATTTCGTCGCACTGGCGAAGCAGTATTCAGATCTGGGACCTTTGTATCAGGTAACCCCGGGCATGTTGTCGTTGGCCTCGGAAGGCAAAACCTATTATCAGGCGTGAGGAAAAAAGCGTGAGTTTGAAGCCAAGAGATGCCGTTATTGTTGATTACGCACGTACCCCAATGGGACGTTCGAAAAATGGCTGTTTCCGATTTCTGCGCGCAGATGAAATGAGCGCGATTCTCCTCAATCGGCTGCTGGAAAGAAATTCCGCTCTGGATCCTGCCACAGTCGACGATGTGATTTGGGGCTGTGTGATGCAGCGTGAAGAGCAAGGTTTCAATATTGCCCGCAACATCATTCTGCGCACGCGCATGCCGCACACAGTACCTGGACAAACAGTTAACCGTTTGTGTGGCTCTTCAATGTCAGCCCTTCACACCGCAGTCGCCAACATTGCCGCTGGCTGGGGCGATGTGTACCTAGTGGGTGGGGTAGAGCATATGGGGCACCTGGACATGAATTCGTCAGTCGATCCCAATCCTTTGCTTGGCTTGTCTGTTGCTAAAGCCGCAGGGTCTATGGGAATGACGGCGGAATATTTATCCCTCCTGCACGGTATCACCCGTGAGCAGATGGACGCCTTTGGCGCTCGCTCTCATCAGCGCGCTGCTGCAGCAACAAAAGAAGGCAAATTTGATCGCGAGATTATCCCTATAGTAGGGCACGATGAAAAAGGCGCTCCGATTCTGGTGACGCACGACGAGACGATTCGTCCAGAGACCACTGTTGAAGTGCTTGCAACTCTGAAACCCGTCTTTAATCCCAAGGGTGGCACTATTACCGCTGGAACTTCGTCGCAAGTAACAGATGGTGCATCAGCAATGATCGTGATGTCCGCCGAACGGGCGCAATCATTGGGAATGAAGCCCATAGCCAAGATAGTGGCGGGCACTGTCGTGGGAGTGGATCCATCAATTATGGGATATGGCCCCGTGCCGGCGTGTCAAAAGCTTCTAAAAAATGCCAATTTGAGTATGTCAGATATCGATGCTTTGGAACTTAACGAAGCTTTTGCGGCGCAGGCGCTTCCAGTTCTAAAGGATCTCAAATTGCTCGATGACATGGATAGCAAAGTGAACCTGTATGGTGGAGCGATTGCGCTTGGGCACCCGTTCGGATGCTCGGGAACCCGAATCACCGGAACTCTTTTATCCGTTATGCAAGATAAAAATGCCACCCTGGGCATTGCAACCATGTGCATTGGTTTGGGGCAAGGCATAGCGACTCTAGTGGAACGGCTCTAGCCGTTAGTGGCTGAGGTGCAATCCGGTGCGCTTCAGCCTTTCGAATCCTGATTTGTCTGAAGTGACCTCATGAATTCACACAAAGTAGTGCGAGACGTTTCGTTCTTCTTTTGTCGTCTCGTTCCCTATTTGGTTCTTTTGTGTCTTTCTTTTCAGGCAAAGGCGGAGGTCAGTCAGCCAGCATTTTGGGAAGTTCGCAAGGGCGATAGCGTTCTTTATTTAATGGGATCGATGCACTTCGGGCATCCGGATTTCTACCCCATGCCTAAGACTATAGAAGACGCATTCGCTAAAGCGGACAGGCTGGTGGTGGAAGTCAATCTGCTGAACTTGTCTCCCCAGGCTGCGCAAATTGTGTTCAAGCATGGCGGGTTGCAGCAGGGGCAAACTTTAAAGGATGTCATTTCACCCTCCACTTACCGGCTTCTGCAAAATCACGTACAGAAAACCAATGTGCCGATCAATGCATTTCATCGATTTCAGCCCTGGTACGTCACCCTATTGCTCGTAGAAACGGAAATACGTAAAACCGAGCTGCAGCAGCAATTGGGCGTCGATCTCTATTTCCTAAAAAAAGCGTCTGGAACCGAAAAGCCAATTGATGAATTGGAAACGCTGGAATCGCAGCTCAGCCTCTTCAGTACCTTTTCTCTAAAGGAGCAGGAGAGATTTTTGCGCCAGACTCTTCAGGATCTACAAAATGGCCGCGACTATCTGACGAAGATGGCTGAAGCTTGGCGTCAAGGTAATGTGGATGTGCTCGAACAAACGTTGATCGAGCCGTTTCGTGCGCAGAAAGATTCACAGCAGTTGTTCGATCGGATGTTTACCCGCAGAAACAAAAAAATGGTTTCCGCAGTAGAGCGTTATCTGCAAAAAGGCCAGCGCGTTTTTCTGGTTGTTGGCGTCGGCCACATGCTTGGGGATGATGGGATTGTCTCATTGTTGCAGCGCCGCGGCATCCAGGTTGAGCGTGTTTTAAGCGCCGCCCCGCAAAAAAATCTCTAGCCCCGCGATCCCACGGGACTTCCTTGTGCCGTCCAGCTATGGCACAATTCCCACCCCTCAAATGAGGCTCAGTCGGAGAAAGTAAGTTTTCCCTTTAAAATCAGCGGATTACTTCGATTAGCTCTCGTGTGACTTTAATTGTGCGGTCGTGGCGGAATTGGTAGACGCGCTGGATTTAGGTTCCAGTGTCCCTGGCGTGAGAGTTCGAGTCTCTCCGACCGCACCACTTATTTAATGACGCAGTCATTTCGCAGAACACCCTTTTTCCTTTTTGAATAGACGAGGCAGAGAATGCAAGTTTCGATCGAAACAACGTCTGGCTTGGAACGACGCCTGACCGTTGGAGTTCCGGCTGATGTAATTGATAACGAGGTCAACAAGCGGTTACAAGAAGCCGCTAAAAAAGTCCGCATCAACGGATTCCGCCAAGGAAAAGTGCCTCTTAAAGTGGTGTCGCAGAAGTTTGGTGCGGGCATTCGTCAAGAAGTTCTGGGAGACACTATCAGCCGATCTTTCCAGGAAGCGGTCCGTCAGAAAGATCTGAAACCAGCCGGTCAACCACGCATCGAGCCCAAGCAGTTCGAAGAAGGTAAGGATCTCGAATACATTGCGACTTTCGAGGTATTCCCCGAGATCGACGTTAAGTACATCGATGGCGTCGAAATCACCCAGTACGCAGCAGAAATCTCTGAAGCAGACGTTGATGAGATGATTGAAACTCTGCGTAAAAGCCAAGCCGGTTGGGCTTCTGTCGATCGTGCAGCCGCAGACGGCGACCGCGTCAATATCGACTTCGTGGGAACCAAAGACGGCGAAGCATTTGATGGCGGCACTGCGACTGGCTACAACCTGCAGCTTGGCTCCAATACCATGATTCCTGGATTCGAGTCCGGTATCGTTGGTTTGAAGGCTGGCGAAACCAAAACTTTGAACCTGGTCTTCCCTGAAGATTACCAAGTTGAGTCCCTCAAAGGTGCTGCTGTTGAGTTCAAGGTGACCTTGAATTCTGTCTCTGAGCAAAAACTTCCTGAGCTGGACGACGCTTTCTTCGCTTCATTTGGCGTAAAAGAAGGTGGACTGGAGAAATTCCGCGCTGATGTAAAAGAAAACATGGAGCGCGAGAAGGAGCGCATGATCAAGAACAAGCTGAAAATTCAGGTTCTTGATGCTTTGTTGGCAGCCAACCCCATCGAAGTGCCTAAAGCGCTGGTCCAGAATGAAATTGATGCATTGCGTCAGCAAGCAGTACAGCAGTATGGCCAATTGGCGGCCCGACTGGATGTGCGCTCGCTGCTGCCCGACGACCTGTTCCGTAAGCGCGCTGAGCGCCGAACTGCTCTGGGACTGCTGATTTCAGAAGTTGTTACCAAAGAAAAGATCACGGTAGACAACGATCGCGTACGTCAGCTGGTAGAAAGTATCGCTGCTACTTATGAAGATCCGGAAAGCGTCATCAAGTACTACTACAGCAACAATGAGCTGTTGTCTGGTGCGCGAGCTGCGGTTCTCGAAGACCAAGTGGTTGACCTTTTGGCTGCAAAAGCATCGATCAATACCAAGACAGTCGGCTATCAAGAGCTGATCAAGCCTGAAAACGACGCCGAAGGCGACGAATAAATACTCAAATTGTTCTTAAAATGACTGGCATCGCTGTAAAGCGGCGATGCCAGGCTCTTCAAACTGGCATATCTCCTACGCACGAGTTAAGCTTTCTAAAAGCTGTCTAATCCAACTCTTATAACCAAAACAAACTCGGCCACTCACCATATCCAAGGAAAAAGAAAATATGTCCAAATTTGATACTTTTGGTTCTGTAGCGTCATCACCTCTTAGTGCACTTGTGCCGATAGTGGTGGAGCAGACAGCCAGAGGAGAGCGGTCTTACGACATTTATTCAAGGTTATTAAAGGAGCGTGTCATATTCTTGGTTGGCCCCGTAGAAGATCACATGGCTAATCTCGTAGTGGCACAACTATTGTTTCTTGAGGCTGAGAATCCAGATAAAGATATCCATCTGTATATCAACTCACCTGGCGGTTCGGTTACCGCGGGAATGTCCATTTACGACACCATGCAATTCATCAAGCCCGACGTAAGTACCATGTGTATTGGTCAGGCATGTAGCATGGGAGCTTTCCTGCTGACAGCGGGGGCTAAAGGGAAGCGTTATTGTTTGCCAAATGCGCGCACAATGATCCACCAGCCATCTGGCGGAGCGCAGGGACAGGCAACTGACATCCATATTCACGCTCAGGAAATTCTGAAGATCAGAGAGCGGCTCAACCAACTGATGGCATTCCATACAGGGCGTAGTGTTGAGGAGATTGCACGGGACACAGAAAGGGATAACTTTATGAGCGCGCAGGAGTCGAAGGCGTACGGTTTGGTTGATGAGGTTCTTACCAAGCGCGTCCTGGCGGAGGGTTAATCAGGGGGCTGGCGCCTCTTGATACTTCCACCCTGTATTAGATGAGGAAGAACTCTTGAAACGTGAAACTCAAATAAACCTCTGTGCTGGATAGATTTGATCTTAGGCGCGTCTATACGCGTCAATCCAGTGAAACTATGGTTTAATTGATTCAATGCAATCTGGCGGAGAGGTTTAATGACCGACCACACCAACGATAATGACGACAACGGCAAACTGCTTTACTGCTCTTTTTGTGGCAAAAGCCAGCATGAAGTGCGCAAGCTGATTGCAGGGCCTTCAGTCTTCATTTGTGATGAATGTGTCGACCTATGTAACGACATCATTCGCGAAGAGATCCAAGAGAACACGCAAGAGGGTGCCGGCGACAAACTGCCGACTCCTAAAGAAATTGCTGCAACTCTAGATGAGTACGTAATCGGCCAGGTGGATGCCAAAAAGGTATTGGCTGTTGCCGTTTACAACCATTACAAACGGTTGCGGGTCGGCAACAAGAAAAAGAGCAAAGAAGATGTAGAGCTCGGCAAGAGCAATATTCTTCTGGTAGGTCCGACCGGTAGCGGCAAGACGTTATTGGCTGAGACCTTGGCTCGTTTGCTGAACGTTCCATTTACCATTGCTGACGCAACGACTCTGACCGAAGCAGGGTATGTGGGTGAAGATGTTGAGAACATCATTCAGAAGCTCCTGCAGAAATGCGATTACGATGTCGAGAAAGCCCAGCAGGGCATCGTCTACATTGACGAAATCGATAAGATCTCCCGCAAATCAGACAATCCTTCTATCACCCGCGACGTGTCCGGTGAAGGTGTACAGCAGGCATTGCTCAAACTGATCGAGGGTACGATTGCCTCTGTGCCTCCACAGGGCGGCAGAAAACATCCGCAACAAGAGTTTCTGCAGGTAGATACATCAAATATCTTGTTTATCTGCGGCGGCGCTTTCGCGGGCTTGGACAGAATCATTCGTGATCGATCTGAAAAAGGCGGTATCGGTTTCGGTGCCGAAGTGAAGAGTAAGGACAGCAAAAATATCGGTCAGACTCTAAAAGGGCTGGAGACGGAAGACCTGATCAAATATGGCCTGATCCCGGAATTTGTTGGCCGTTTGCCGGTTATAGCGACGCTTGAAGAGTTGGATAAGGCCGCTCTGGTTGCGATTCTGACGGAGCCAAAAAACTCCCTGGTCAAACAATATCGCAAATTGTTTGAAATGGAGGGGGTTGAGATTGACTTCCGTGATGACGCTTTGGATGCAGTTGCTA
The DNA here is from genome assembly GCF_014336955.1 of Saccharophagus sp. K07. Classification (GTDB taxonomy): domain Bacteria; phylum Pseudomonadota; class Gammaproteobacteria; order Pseudomonadales; family Cellvibrionaceae; genus UBA5868. The sequence goes on from NZ_QRAI01000005.1 coordinate 300,441, forward strand.
CCAAGGCAATGGAACGGAAAACGGGCGCCCGGGGACTCCGGTCTATTATGGAGTCTGTGTTGCTAGACACTATGTTCCGTCTGCCATCGGAAAGAAATGTTGCGAAAGTTGTGATCGACGCTTCTGTTATCCGTGGCGAATCTGCACCCCTTATTGTTTACGAGAAGCAGAACACGCAGAAGGCAATGCCAGATGATTAATGGTTGCTCTGTTTTGTTGTGACATATTGCAAGAAAGGGCTCATCAGGGCCCTTTTTTGCTTTATCAAACTTGCATTTGAAATAAACGCCCCAAATTCGATGTCGTAATAATCGATCAGACATCTCGAACAAAGAGAGGGTTACATGACTAATCGCGAAAAGTCTTCCAATGGCATAACTTTACCTCTGCTTCCTCTGCGAGATGTGGTGGTCTATCCGCACATGGTTATTCCATTATTTGTCGGAAGAAGTAAATCCATTGCCGCGCTCGAGCGGGCAATGGCGGACGACAAACAAGTATTACTCGTTGCCCAAAAAACACCCTCCGTAGACGATCCCGGCGCTGACGATTTGTACACTGTCGGCACCATTTCCCAGATTCTGCAAATACTAAAGCTCCCTGATGGCACCGTTAAAGTTTTGGTAGAAGGAAAGGAGCGCTCAGAAATCAGCCAAATCGAAGGTGAAGCCTATTTTCAGGCTCTGGCGACGCCAATTTCCGGCACTGAACCAAATGCAAGAGAAGCTGAGGCCCTGGCAAAAACTCTGCTAAATGGTTTTGAGCAATACGTCAATTTGAGTAAAAAAGTTCCTTCCGAAGTGCTGACTTCGATTACCGGAATTGATGAGCCGGGCCGTTTGGCGGATACGGTTGCTGCTCATATGTCGTTGGATTTGGCTCAGAAGCAGCAAATTCTCGAGATATACGATGTCACTGAACGAGTAGAACATCTGGTCGGCCTCATGGAGACCGAGGCTGAATTATTTCAGGTTGAAAAACGTATTCGCGGCCGCGTTAAAAAACAAATGGAAAAAAGTCAGCGCGAATACTATTTGAATGAGCAAATGAAAGCCATTCAGCGCGAACTTGGTGAGTTGACTGATGAGCCTAATGAAATCGAAGAGCTCGAGAAGAAAATCGCCAACGCTGGTATGCCGAAAGAAGCGGAAGGCAAAACCCGTGCGGAATTAAATAAATTGAAAATGATGTCTCCAATGTCTGCGGAGGCGTCAGTGGTTCGCTCTTATATCGACTGGATGGTCAATGTGCCTTGGACCAAGCGCAGCAAGGTTCGACACGATCTTGCTGCAGCGGAGGAAATTCTCGAGGCCGACCATTATGGCTTGGAGGAGGTAAAAGAGCGGATCCTGGAATATTTGGCTGTGCAGCAACGGGTGAAAAAAGTTAAAGGGCCTGTGCTGTGCTTGGTTGGCCCTCCGGGTGTCGGTAAAACATCTCTCGGCGAGTCTATTGCCAGGGCAACCAATCGCAAGTTTGTCCGCATGGCCTTAGGTGGCGTGCGCGATGAGGCGGAAATCCGCGGCCACAGACGCACTTACATCGGGTCCTTGCCAGGAAAACTCATTCAAAAAATGTCAAAAGTCGGCGTGAAAAACCCGCTTTTCCTATTGGATGAAGTTGACAAAATGGGCATGGATCATCGCGGTGATCCTGCATCTGCGTTGCTGGAAGTTCTTGATCCTGAACAAAACAGCCACTTCAACGATCACTATTTGGAGGTCGATTATGACCTTTCAGATGTGATGTTTATTTGTACTTCTAATACGATGAATATTCCCGGCCCATTGCTGGATCGTATGGAAGTCATTCGTATTCCTGGCTACACCGAAGACGAGAAAGTGAATATCGCTTCCCGTTATTTGATTCCTAAGCAGATGAAAAATAACGGTTTAAAAGAAGGTGAAATTCATTTTGCGGAACAGGCGATTCGTGACATCGTGCGTTATTACACTCGGGAAGCGGGTGTTCGTGGATTGGACCGTGAGATTGCCAAAATTTGCCGAAAAGTTGTCACACAAAACGTTAAGAAAAATAAGGCAGCGGCTCACACAATCGATTCTTCTCAGTTGGAAGAATACTTAGGTGTTCGTAAACACGATTTTGGTCGAGCAGAAGAAAAGAATCAGGTGGGACAGGTTACTGGTCTTGCCTGGACTCAGGTTGGCGGCGAACTGTTGACTATCGAAGCATCGGTTGTGAAAGGCAAAGGGCGTCTGGTGAAAACTGGATCTTTGGGCGATGTGATGCAAGAGTCGATTCAAGCCGCTATAACAGTTGTTCGTTCTCGATCTCAGGTTCTTGGCGTAGCGCCTGATTTCAGTGAGAAGCATGATTTGCATATCCACGTCCCGGAAGGGGCTACACCTAAAGATGGACCGAGCGCCGGTATCGCTATGTGCACGGCGTTGGTGTCCGTCTACTGCAATATCCCGGTCAGGGCAGATGTTGCTATGACTGGGGAAATTACCTTGCGGGGAGAGGTGTTAAAAATTGGTGGACTGAAAGAGAAGTTGTTGGCTGCCCATCGCGGCGGCATCAGGACGGTTATCATTCCGAAGGATAATGAAGCAGATTTGCGGGAGATCCCGGACAATATTAAAGCGGATCTGCAAATCAAGCCGGTCAAATGGATTGATGAGGTTCTTGCAATAGCACTACAGCACATGCCAACACCTTATACGGATGAAGAGTATCGGGCTTTAGAGGCAAAAGCTTTTGATCACGCTCGTGATGAAAGCAGAATGAGCACTCATTAAACAGTTGACCACAATTGCAGCAGCTAAATTTACGGCAGATAGTCAATTTGGCGTATATCCTTGTTGTTTGCGATGTGATGCGGGCTTAAGTTAACCAAAATCAGCTCGCGTCCTTGACCGGCCAAACCGCAGTTGGTATAAATCGCAGTCCGTCGAACATTACTAGAAGGCTTGGCGCTGTAACCAAGTGAGTGCCCTTGATTACCGTCGTTCCAATGCCTAAATAATCATCTTGTCTCGAATAATAAGAGGGGTTAAACGTGAACAAATCTGAGTTGATCGATGCCATTGCCGCTTCTGCGGATATTTCAAAAGCAGCGGCTGGTCGAGCCTTGGACGCGGTGACTGAATCTATAACTCAGGCACTCAAAAATAACGACCAAGTATCATTGGTTGGTTTTGGTACATTCGTAGTTAAAGAGAGAGCCGCTCGTACTGGACGCAATCCACAGACCGGCAATCCAATCGAAATTGCAGCCGCTAAAATTCCAACATTTAAAGCTGGCAAAGCATTGAAGGACGCTGTAAATCTCTCTTAATTTTCAATGCCTTCCATGAGGGCAATAGTTCGAGAATTTCACATATATTAGTCCGACAAAATAAAGGCGCAGAAAATGCGCCTTTTTTATATACCTATTTGTTTTGAGGTGCATGATGCTGCAAAGCGTGCGTGACAATCTGAAGGGAACAGTTGCGGTATTTGTTCTTGCGATTTTTATTATCCCTCTCATTTTGTTTGGGGTTGAGCAACTGTTTGTCGGATCCCTTGGGGGCGCAGAGGTTGCGACCGTCAATGGGGAAAGCATTAATCGTGTGGACTTCCAAAGAGAGCTCACTCTGGAGAAGCAGAGGCTGCAACAGCAGTTTGAACTCGAACCAAATAACCCCCAGCTGGATGACAGCGTATTGAGCGGTCCTGTTTTGCAGCGAATGGTTCAGCGTGAAGCGCTTTATCAAGCTGCTGTCGATGGTGGAATGGGTGCCTCAACAGAAACTTTGTGGAAGCAGATAGCCGCTATTGAAGCTTTCCAAGTGGATGGCAAATTTAATTCTCAGGTTTTTAAAGACCGCATTTCTTATTTGTACACCCCGGCAACTTTTCTTGCCGCTACTGAAAAAGATTTTATTCTCAGCCACATCAACACTGGGATTGCTGGTTCAAGCTTTGTAACTCCGGAAGAGCTGAAGTTGCTAGCAAGTATCACTCAGCAGAAGCGAACATTTTTCACGGTTGAAATTCCTAAAGCGGATAAGCCCGAAGTGGCGGTTACCGATGGCGATGTTGAGCAGTATTATCAAAACAACAGCGCCCAATTTATTGAGCCAGAAAAAGTAAGCATAGATTATGTCGAGCTGAGTTTGGATCAGTTGGCAAGCAAGGTTCAGGTTTCAGAAGCAGATATACAAGCGGTTTATCAAGAAGAAGTTAGCAACTTCAAAGCAGATCCGCGTTATGTAGTTGCGCACATTTTGATTGAAGATAAAGACGGTGCGGCCGACAAGGTAAAAGAAGTTGCCGCCAAGTTGGAAGGTGGTGCTGATTTTGCTGCTTTGGCCAAAGAATATTCCGATGACCTGGGTTCAAAGCAGAGCGGTGGTAATCTCGGGATCCTGATCGAGAACGCTTATCCGAAGGAATTTGTTGAAGCCGCAAAAAAACTTGAAGTTGGTGCGGTATCCGCTGCTGTCAAAACCGATGTTGGTCACCACTTCATCAAGTTGGTCGAAAAAACCAACGTAGTACCGCCAACTTTTGAAGAGCGCAAAGATACTATCGCGAAACAATTGGCTACGCAGCTCGCCCAGGAAGAATATATTCGCTTGTCCAATGTATTGGATGAAAGAACCTTCGGGGCAGACTCGCTGAAATACGCTGCAGAAGCTTTGGGAGTTGAAGTGCAAACCAGCGAATTGTTTAGCCGATCAGGTGGCGCTGGAGTTGCGGCTATATCGCAAGTCGTAAATGAAGCATTCGGTGATGAAGTTTTGGCCCAAGGGCATAACAGCCGCGTAATTGATGTGGGCGGTGTTCGGTCGTTCGTTATCCGATTAAAAGAACATAAGCCAGAGCAATTGAAGCCGTTGGCTGATGTCAAAGAAGAAATTTTTGCGCAGTTGACTGCTCAACGTATTGCTAGCGAATCCGCCGCACGAGCTCGCGAAGTGCTGCAACAGATTCAAAGCGGTAAAGCGGCGGAAGATGTCGCCAAAGAAGCTGGTTTGGAATACAAGCTGCACGAAAACGCTTCGCGAACTTCATTTGAGATTGGCGGCGCTGTGTTACAAAAAGCGTTTTCCTTGGCTCGTCCAGCAGATGGAAATTCCGTATTTGACTTGGCATCAGTTCCGGGTGGTGGCGCTGTTGTTGTGGGCTTGAAAGAAGTGATTGACGGCACGATTGAAGATTTGGTCGATGCGCAAAAAACTGGCATGCAAAATCAGTTGCGTTTCCAGATTTCTCAATCTGAGCTAGAGGCTTTCGAAAATAACGTAATTGCGAAAGCAAAGATTAAGCGATAGCTCTAGTAAAAAGGCCGCTTCGGCGGCCTTTTTTTATTTCAGCGATGAATATTCGAATTCCCCCAGAAGCTCAAGCATAAGTGGCTTGTAGTAGGGGGCTTGTGTTGCGGCAGTATTGATAAAGAGATTCTTTTTGTTGCCCGATGTAATCTGGCTCGCTCCTTCGCCTAACAGATCCAAAACTCTCCGTGCTATGGCATTTCCTGAGTCAACCCAGAATTTGATTTGCGGGAATCCCGCAATTAGTTCTTCGCGTAACAGTGGAAAATGAGTGCAGGCGAGCACAACTGTATCCATACTTTGGGATTTCGAAATGAGCGGCCATGCTTCTCGTTTGACCTCTTCAGGATCAACTTGACCGGACCTTAGTTTTTCCTCGGCAAGAAGCACTAAATGAGCACTGCCGTGCAGAAATACTTCCCGATGATGGGCAAATTCTTTAATCAGATTGTGTGTGTAAGATCGGTTAACTGTTCCCTCCGTTGCCAACATTCCGATAACACCTGTATGTGTCAATTTGGCAGCGGGTTTGATTGCTGGCACAACTCCGACAACAGGGATGTCGAACTGTTGACGTATCGCGGGTAAGGCAACGGTACTCGCCGTATTGCAGGCCACAACGGCGAGTTGAGGTGAGATAATAGGAACCAGTTGCTCCATCAAATACACGACTCTGTCGACGATTTGCTCGCCGGATTTGGGCCCGTAAGGAAAAGCCGCCAAGTCTGCCAGGTAGGTAATATGGAGCTGAGGGCAGAGTTTGCGGATCTCCTGGGTGATGCTCAATCCCCCGATTCCGGAGTCGAGTACAAGCACGGAAGGGTTTTGCATAAAAATATCGAGATTTAACAAACACGGTTGATCTGGCCGGTAAGATACCACATCCCGATTTGTTTGATTTGGAGTTTTCAGTGACTGTCATGACCAATGAACTACTTCTGCCGATATGGTCGCTGACTCTATGGTTGGTAGCTACATTTGCGCTGCTTCTGGCAGTTGTCATAGTGGTTGTCCGGAGTCGTGCGCAGTTACGAATCAAGGAGGGCGAATGGCAAGTCCAGCTCGCTGAACTGATGGCGAAACTGAGCGCAGCAGAAAATGAAATAGCCAGTTTTAAGGCGGAAAAACAAAGGTTTTTAGCTGATTTGGCACAGGCTAACCAACAAAATCATGAGTTGAAGTTGGATTTGGCCACAGCGCGTGCGCGGTTCGAAGAGAAAGAGCAGGCGTGGCAGTCTGAGCTTAACTTATTGAAGTCATCGCGGGAAATTTTGGCCAAAGAATTTGAGAGTTTGGCCAACCGCGTCTTCGAGGCCAAACAGGAACATTTTTCTCGCCACACGAAAATTCAGTTAGAACAGCTGATTCTGCCTTTTCGCGATCAATTGAAAGAATTTCGCGACAGAACCGATGAGGCGCAGAAGCAGGGTATTGCACAACATCACCAGTTGATGGGGCAGATTTTTGAACTGCAGAAACAGTCGCAGCAAATTGGCCAGGATGCGGTAAATCTCGCCAATGCTTTAAAAGGCAATAATAAAATTATCGGCAATTGGGGCGAGCTGATTCTTGCCAATATCCTCGAAAATATGGGGCTGCAAAAAGGGCGAGAATATCAGCTGCAGGTTTCGCATAGAGACGATGATGGGCGGCGAATCCAGCCTGACGCAGTTGTCTATTTGCCGGACGAAAAATCCATCGTAATCGATGCGAAAGTCTCCCTGGTGGCATACGAGCGTTTTTGTATCGCTGAGAGCGAACAAGAGCGTGAGCAAGCATTGAAGGAGCATGTGGAATCTATTCGCACGCACATCCGAGGACTTGCCGCGAAAAATTATGCAGACGTGGTCAGTAAAGGATCCATTGATTTCGTCTGTATGTTTGTGCCCGTCGAAGCGGCATTTATAACAGCAGTGCAAAATGTTCCGGAGTTGTTGCAAGAGGCTTACGACAAACGCGTTTTGTTGGTCAGTCCGTCCGGAATTTTTGTCGTGCTGCGAACCGTGAGTGCACTATGGCAGCGTGAAAGGCAGGATCGTAACGTGGAAAATATCGTGGTATCCGCGGGTCGCTTACACGATCAATTCGTTCGTTTTGTTGAAGCTTTGGAAGATATAGGTGTCGGTTTGGAGCGGGTCGGCAAAAGTTACGAGCTGGCGATGAGCCGGTTGGTCTCTGGCAGCGGTAATCTCGTAAAACGTGTTGATGATTTCCGCAAGTTGGGCGCAAAAACCAGCAAGAAATTTTCATCGACAATCGCTGAGCGCGCTTGTCTCGATGCGGAAGCTGTAGAGGATCCTTCAAATGATTAATGCATTATGGCTTATAGGATCGGCAATCATCCTGGTGCTTGCGGGGATTGCGATTTATTTGCATTGGAAGCTTTATAAATTAAGAAAATTAAACAAACAGAAACAGGAAGAGGCGGACCGGCAGTATCAACAGGCTCGCATCCAGATTAATCAAAGTATTCAGATTATTTGCCGGGCGATGTTGGACGGTCAGGTGCGTTATGCAGAAGCCAGTTTGCGTATCTCGCGTCTTATGGATCAATTATCCGTAGATGGAGCACCGCGAGAGGAATTTGTCGCTTTTGATAAGCTTGCCCAGTCCATTGCTCATATCCCGATTCTGGATGAATGGAAACAGCTACCGAAAAAGCAGAGAAGGGAGTATGAGCAACATATTGAACGGCAGGAGGAAGAGCTGGGCGATTTTGTGCGCGATGCAGCACAACGTCTTATAGGGCGAACGTTCTGATACATCGCGCTAGGTCTTCAGATCTTGCGCAATATAACTCCGCATTCGCGATGTTCCGTGTAGGGGAACTGATCAAACAAAGCCATTTTGACAACACAATGGCTTTGTTCCAGGGTTTTCAGGTTGTCTTTCAGCGTGTTGGGATTACAGGAAATATAAATAATATTGTCAAAGCGCTGAATAAATTGATTGGTTAAAGGATCGAGTCCCGCTCTAGGTGGATCGACAAAAACCGTTGTGAACTGGTAGTCGCTTAAGGTCACATGCTTTAACCGTTCAAAGGCACGCACACCATTAAGTGCATTGCACAATTCTTCGCTGGATAAGCGCGCGAAAGCGATATTGTCAATCTGGTTTTGCTCGCAATTGAGCAGCGCCGATTGAATGCCGGATTTGGCTACTTCCGTTGCCAGTACCTTGTTGAAATTGCGAGATAAAGGCAAAGTGAAATTGCCATTGCCGCAATATAGCTCCAACAAATCTCCGGCAAAATTGCGACTATTTTCCACCGCCCAATTGAGCATATGCTGGCAAACTGGGCCATTGGGCTGGGTGAACGAACCTTCCAGCTGTTGATAGCGGTATTCTCTACCTGCGACAACAAACTTTTCCGTGACAAAGTCCTGCGTCACTATGACTTTTTGATTGCGACTGCGACCGACGACGTGAATGGACAAGGTTTTTGCTAGTTCTTCGGCTTCTTTTGTCCACGGATCATCCAGCGATTTGTGGTAAATCAGGGTAACCAACACCTCGCCACTCATGGTGGTCAAAAATTCGATCTGGTAGAGCCGGCGGCGCAATAGCTCGTTGCCGCTGAGTTGTTGTGCTAATTTCGGCATTATCTCCTGCATAGCGGGAGACCCAGCGGGAAATTGGCCGACCTTGTATGCCAAGCGGCTGCCTGGTTGATACATGGCATAGTGGACGCCATCATCCTCTTGCCACGCTCTGAATTCCGCGCGCATACGATAGCTATTGACGGGTGAGCGAAAAACTTCGATTTCTTTCACTCCAAATTCCGCAAACTCAGTCAATGTTTGCTGATATTTTTCTAGCAGCTGAGATTCGTATTCACCCGAAAGGATTTGATTCGTCATGATAATGTCAGTGGTGCTTGATTAGAGTGGGTTGGCGGCGACTGATTATTCGCCGACAGGTTTTTTGGCGAGTTTGCGCTGCAATGTTCTGCGGTGCATTTTGAGCTGGCGAGCGGTGGCCGAAATATTGCCCGCATTGTCGGCCAGTGCTTTTTGAATGTGCTCCCATTCGATTCTGCGCAGTGGAACTACGTGGGCCGTATCAGCTTCGTCCGCACATGTCGGAGCATCGTTCTCAAATGCCTGCAAAATCTGGTCGATGGTTGCAGGTTTACTTAAATAATTGGTTGCACCCAATTTGATGGTTTGTACTGCGGTTGCGATGCTGGCATAAGCGGTGAGCACAACAATTTTTATATCCGGATTTTTGTCCAGCAGCAATCCGATCAGCTCCAGTGAGGAGCCGTCTTCCAATTTGAGATCCAGCAAAGCCCAGGTGAATTCCTGTAACTGCGAGCCGCTTCGCGCCGCGCTGATGGATTCGTAATGTACTACGTCAAAGCCGCGTCGGGTCAGGGCGCGCGTGGTGACTGATGCCAGAGTTGCATCGTCTTCGACATACAAAATTCGAATCGCAGTATTGCTCATGACAAATGTGGTTGTTGTGACAGTGGCAGTTTCACCTGAACATGGGTTTGCGGTACCTGTTTAGGGGCCGCAGTATCCAGGTCAACCACGTGAATTGCAACCGTTCCCCCCAATCGCTCGATGGTGCTGTTGGCCAAAAGAACACCAATCCCTAGCCCGTCCTTTTTGCTCGAATGTTGCGGTTTTCCCCAATCCTTTACTGCCTTCAGCGGCATTCCCGGGCCATCGTCCACAATGGAGATATAGAGAAAATCCCGATCGGTATCGAAATCCACCGAAACCCGGTTTTGCGCGGCTTCAATGGCGTTATCAACCAAGTTGATTAATGCATGATGCAGCAGCAAGCTGTGCCGGATACGCTGATGTTGAGTGGATTCAGGCAGATTAATGCTGGGATAAAGCGACGGTTTGCTTAAGACATAGTGTTCGCGCAAGGTTGCCGCAAGTTCCGCGACAGATTCTTGCTGATTGGAATCATCTTCGTAATCCGCGAGCATGGACAATTTTTTCATGGTGGTGGTGCAGCGCTGGATCTGCGTCAGCATGGTATCTATATCAGTGCGTTTTTCTTCGGTATCAGCGGAATTGCGCATTTCGCCCAGCAATACGGCCAGGGTAGAGAGTGGTGTGCCGAGTGCGTGAACGGTGGAGGCTGCAAGGGTGCCGATGCCGATAAGCTGCTCGTTTTTGAGTGTTTCTTCGCGAATCTTCCCCAGTTGCTGTTGTTGCTCGCGCAGCGCATTAGCCAATTTGGAAATGAAATAACAGGTCACCAGAGAGCTGCCAAAAAAATTCACCCACATGCCGAGCAAATGGAATTGGTATTGATCTGACATGTGGTGAAAATGTTCGTTGATGTCGAGATATAAAAATAAGGAATAGACACACACGCCCACTGCGGCAAAAAGCCACGCAATTTTGCCGCTCAGCACTGTGGCGGCAACCGCGATCAGTACCAGAAAATAATAAATAAAAGGATTTTCTGAGCGACCGGAGAGAAACACTACTAATGCCAGACAACACCCGTCGATGATCAGTTCGCGCAGAATTGCGCGCTGTTCTATAAGGTGATGGCGCGCGCTAGGAATTGCCCTGGATTCAAATAGTCGGCGTTTGAAGTGGAATAACAGCCAGGCAGACCACACAATTGCGCAACCGACAATCAGCAATATCGACGAATAATGTACCGGCCATGCGGTTTGTTTATCGAGAATCCACAAAAAGCCGACTAGTGCACCGAACACCAATACGCGCAATTGCAGCAACGTGCGCAAAATAACGGCGCTATCGCCAAATAAGGCGTTTTCAAAGAAGGAAAAACTGCGCATCAAGTAGATGATCCGTTATTTAAAGAAATATCCGTCAATGCCTGCGCAAGGGTTGGATAAAACATCACCTCGCCGGGAATTGACGTTAACTTCGCGCGCTTGAGGGTTTTTAATGGCTGACTTTGTAACTCGCACAGGTAAAGAGGTGTGTTGCTCTTGTGGCAGTGATCGATCAGTTTGGTCAATGCCGCCAATCCACCTGCATCCAATAAAGTGACATCCTCCAGCTCCAGCACGAGGCCTTTGGCGTCGGCTACCAAAAAGGCCAGTTCGCTAAACACTCGGTCCGCAGCGGCAAAAAATAAGGGGCCTCTGATTCTGAATACCTTCCACCCCTCGGGTGGTGTCTTGCTTGCGGTTAAATCTTCAAGACGCGTCAGAGCGGCGATTTCCTTCATAAACAATACCGCCGCCAGCAGTATGCCCGCAGTGATCGCAATCACCATATCGAAAAAGATGGTTAGCGCGAGGCAGGTCAGTAAAACCAGAACATCGCTGCGTGGCGCCGCGCGCACAAAATGCGCAGACTTGGGAAATTCACTCATATTCCAGGCGACCACCAACAGCAAAGCCGCCATTCCCGCCATAGGCAGATGCGACAGCGCCGGAGCCAAAGCAACCAGCCCGAGCAATACCACCACTGCATGAATCATGGCTGCAACCGGCGTGCGGCCACCTGCACGCAGATTGGCGACCGAGCGGGCGAGGGCGGCAGTGGCAGTGATCCCGCCAAAAAATGGCACGATCAAGTTGCCAATTCCCTGACCGAGTAGTTCGCTATTCGCGCTGTGACGCCGACCTGTCATACCGTCCAGGATCACAGCACAGAGAAGGGATTCGATGGCGCCGAGCATGGCGATGGCAAACGAGGAGGGTAAAAGCTCGACGATCATTGGCCAGCTGATACTGAGCGGCGCGCCGCCTGGCCCCGGTTGTTGCCAAGGCCAGCTAAAGGTGGGCGGATAAGGCGGAATTCCAGCTTGTAATCCTTCGCTGGACATATAGCTAAAGCGGGTGGCGATAGTATCGACCGGGAAACCGAATTTTTGCAGCAGCCAGGCACAGAGACTAGCGGCCAGGACTGCGGGTAGATGTGGCGGAATTGGGGTACGCAATTTCGGCCATAAAAACATAACAGTAAGTGTGAGACCGCCGATAAAGAGTGCAGGCCAAGAAGCGTCTGGAATGTGTTCTGCCAAGATGGCCAGCTTTTCCGTGAAGTGCTCGGGCATGCTGTCGATCGGCAACCCCGCAAAGTCTTTTATTTGCAGCGTTGCTATGACAACCGCGATGCCGCCGGTAAAGCCAAGCGTTACCGATTCCGGCACATATTCAATAAGTCTCCCCAGGCGGGCGTAAGCCATGGCAACCATAATTGCCCCGGCCATAAGGGTCGCCAGTAGAAGTCCTCCCAAGCCGTGCTTTTGCACTACCGGGTAGAGAATCACCACAAATGCCGCCGTAGGCCCTGAGATGCTTAAGCGGCTCCCGCCAGCAAGTGCGATGATAAAACCGGCAATAATCGATGTGTACAGGCCGTGTTGCGGCGCTACGCCGCTAGCAATGGCCAATGCCATAGCCAGCGGAATCGCGATAATGCCGACCGTAATGCCGGCCATCAGATCGCGGCTAAAGGATTGGAGTGAATAGGGAGAGGCTACGCAGGATTCTCTTAATGCATGAGCAAAACGCAAAGAAAACAAATGGGAGCGGTGCGGCATAGTTTTTAGTCCCGTCGACAAACTACAAACGTGCGAATTGAAACCGTCATTCAAAAAACACCTGCATTTTTTTGCGAAGGCTTCTAATAAAGTTAGCAGGTGGAAAACTGTCGGGCGCAGATTGTATATCGCGACGCCGCTTTTCGCTCGGGTGGAATACTTAATGTCGTTTTAAAGCCCGCATCAATTCGTCGCGCGACATTTGGCTGCGGCCGGGGATATGCAATTCCTTGGCAAGCTCATAGAGTTCCGCTCGGCTCGCGTTTTGATCTATATCAAGTTCAGGTTTATTTTTTTCGCTTGATGATTTTTTAGGCGCAGATTTGGTTGCTTTTGTTGATTTTGCTCGACTGGATTTAGGCGATTCAGCTTTTCTCTCGGTCTTGCCCTCCAGACTGCGTTTCAACACCTGTATAAGGTCGATCACCTGGGCGGTTTCCTGTGTAGGCAGGTTAGCTGGATGCACCACGTCTTCCCCTTCGTCCAGTTTTTTCTCGACCAGCTCCTGCAGGCGTTGAGCTGTATCGTCAGCCAGCTCTTCCGGACTAAAAGTCTTGGTGGAGAGCTGGTCCACCTGTTTTTTCAGTCGTGCTACCAGGGTTTTATCGGCAGTCGCGGGAGAGGGTAAGCCTATGTCTTCGGGAGAGCGGATTTCGTCGTGAAAGCGCAAGGTTTCCGCGCGCAAAATGCCGCCCTCGGAAATAATCGCAATCAAATATTCTTTGTCGCGCATAACGAAGGTGGCAATTCCCGCTCTTCCCATATTGGCCATGGAAGCGGCCAATAATCGATAGGCTTTTTGCGCGCCTTCATCCGGCACCAGGAAATAGGCTTTATCAAAATACAGCGGATCTATAGATTCCAAAGGGACAAATTGCGTGAGATTGATTTCGCGGGATTTTTCCGGTTCGAGTGCTTCCAATTCCTCATCTCGAATTTCCACAAAAGTATCTTTGCTGACTTCGTAACCACGCACCAAATCGTCAGGTTCCAGGGGCTCGTCGTCTTTGGAGCAAAAATAGCGGCGGGAAAGTGGCGTGCCGTCACTATCCAACATACGCAGTGAAACCGCATTGCGCTTGCTGGCCATATAAAGATTGACTGGCAAGCTCAACAGGCCAAACGCGACTGTGCCGGACCAAAAGGAACGGGTGCCGCCGGATTCTTCTTCGTCAATGTCGTCGGGCATGTTGTTTCTCCTGAATGCTGGCTTGCAGCAGTTTGCTGAGATCCTGCGGCGGCGCTTTGCGGGTTTTGTGCAGGTGCGTCACTTTGTTTTTACCGCCTTTTGCTTTGGCTTCCACCAAGGCTTCAACCCGTTCACGGTATTCGTCGTGATATTGCTCGGGAGTAAAGTCGGCGGCGAGCATTTGAATTAATTGTCGAGCCATGGCCACTTCGCGTTCATTGGGTTCAGAGCCTTTTGGGGGGCGAATACTGCTGATGGCAACCACTTCGTCTGCGCTGCGCAGAGCAATTAAAATCGGATAACCCTCATGCAGACGCAATGCGCCGACATAGGATTTATTGCGCATGACCCAATGCGCCAAACCTTCCTTGCCCGACTCTTCCAGCACTTTAATTAAAGCGGCGTATTTCGCATCAGAACCATCTGGTCCGAGGTAATAAGGGCGGCGATAGAAGCGTCGATCAATGGCGCCTAGGGGAAGAAAATGCATCAGCTGAATTTCCCGCGAAGGTTCTGGCTGCAGCGAAGCAAGTTCATCTTCTTCCAGAATAACCACATCACCGTCTGAGGAAATAACACCGCGTTTGACCAATTCTTTGGGCACCACTTCCTCTGTCTCCGGATTCACCATGGCTTGTTTAACCGGGACATCATCTTTCGCGTGTAGAAGGCGGAAATGCACGTCGCGATCCTGTAAAGCAGCGTATAGCTTTACCGGAATCTGTTCCGATCCAATGGTAAGAGAGGCTTTCCACATGGCTCTCGCTGGCATAGCTAATTCCTCAATTGACTCCCCATTGCATTAATTGAAGTCACTGTCTTTCACTCCGAGTTTTTCCAACAATTTGCGCGTCAAGGGTTTGCGCGCTTTATCGAAATCCTGCCAGGGATCTTTTTTTAAGGCGCTGAGTCGGCGCTGGAGATTTTCAACCGTAAAACGGTTTGGTGTCAGTCCATCATTGACCTCATCCCAACTGACCGGCACAGCGACCGGCGCGCCGGGTTTGGCGCGTGTTGAATAGGACGATATAGCCGTAGCGCTGCGGCCATTGCGTAAATAATCAATAAAGGTGCGCCCGCGACGTTTGCTTTTGGCCATATTGGCGGTAAGACGGGTTTTATCGTCGGCAGCGGCTTGCGTCGCTATGGTCTTGCAAAAAGCTTTAACTGCCGGCCAATCCAGTTTGGGTTGTAGTGGCACAACTAAATGCAACCCTTTTCCGCCTGTAACCCGCGGAAAACTCACTAATCCAACATCTTCCAAGCGCTCGCGCAATTCATGGGCGACACGGAAAATTTCGTGCATCGGAATATTGGGTGCTGGATCCAAATCGAAGACCAATTGATCCGGCTTTTCTACATTGTGGATAGTGCTCCCCCAAACGTGCAGTTCCAGCGCGCCAGCCTGAACCAGGCCAATCAGGTGGGGCAGGGTTTTGACATAAAAATAGGGTTTTGTACCTTCTTTCTCGGCAATTTCAATCAGCGATATCTCTTTAGAAATCACGGAATGAGGATGTTTCTGGAAAAAACATTCGCCGGTTTGTCCGCTGGGGCAGCGTACCAGAGACAATGGGCGCTCGATAATCAATGGCAAAATCCAGTCGGCAATATCTTCGTAAAATTGTGCCAACTGCAGTTTGGTAATGCCTTCGTCAGGGAAAAAGATGCGATCTGGATTGGTCAAAGAGACTCCCGCAACTTCAGCCTGATTGCGGATATTTTTAATAGCACCTTTGGTTTTTGCTGCCGTATTTTTCACGACAGTTTTTTTGCGCGTTTCAGTGGCGGAAGATTTCAAAGCAGCCTCCGGTAGGATGATATCGCTGGGATTTTTATCTTCGCGCAGACCGCGAAAACTCGAATGACGTAATACTCCATCTCGTGTCCATTCGCTAAATTCGACTTCCGCAATCATCTCCGGCTTAACCCAACGGATGCCTTTCTCATCCAAGGGATAAACATCCAGTGGACACTCCGGAATTTCCAGCTCGCGCAGGCGTTCATAAATGGATTGCATCATTTTATTGCTAAAACCTGTGCCCACTCGGCCCGCGTAGGTCAATTTATCTTTATGCCAAGCGGCTAATAAAAGTGAGCCAAAGCCCTTGCGGGAGCCGTTGGGTCGGGTGAAACCGCACACCAACAACTCTTCATCATTGGAGCATTTGGTTTTTAGCCAGATATTTCCTCTACCGCTTTGATAAGTGCTATCACTTTTTTTGGAAACCACACCCTCCAGTCCCAAAACACAGGCCTGCTGAAGAAAATCTGGTCCATGGCCGAAAATATGATCTGTGTAGCGGATCTGTGAGGTGTCTGCAAAATCCGAAGCATCTAATACGTCTTTGAGAATGGCTTTGCGCTGCGTCAGTGGAAGCTTTGTCAGGTCGTGGCCATCGAGATACAAAATGTCGAACACCTGGTAGACCACGCCGCGCGTATCGTTTGCCGACAAAGCTTCTTGCAATCCCCTGAAGCTGCTGGTGCCATTGTCGGATAGGGAAACAATTTCTCCATCGAGCACAATTTCCTTTGCGGCAAGACCATGCAGCAAACGAGCAATTTCACCGAATCGGCTTGTCCAGTTGTGGTTATTGCGGCTGATCAATTGAATTTTGCCGTGCTGCAATTTCGTTAGAATTCGATAGCCGTCGAACTTGATTTCATGAATCCAATTTTCGTCCGACGGTGTTTCTTTGGCCAAGCTTGCCAGAGCGGGAGATAATTTTTCGGGGAAAGGCGATTTTTTGGCTCCCTTGGTTTCGGCCAAATTCCATTGGGATTTGCGTTTGGTTTTTGTGGTTTTCTTGTTTGTTTCCGCTTGTACAAGCCCTTCTGATGTCCAGCGCGCGCTATTGCCGTCGGCCGCAATTTGCTCCATGGTGCGACCGGACGCGACGCTCAAGTCCGTCAATTGATTTTGTTCTTCCAGCGCGTCGTGGCGTTTGATGAGCAGCCACTGATTATCGTTTTTTTTATTTTTGCTGCTGCCGTGAACCAGCGTCCAGGCGCCGCGTAATTTTTCCCCTGAGAGAACAAAATCAATGCGGTCGGGCGATTCCGGATGTTTGGTTTCCAACGGAGCCCAGCGCCCTCTGTCCCACAGCATCACGGTTCCGCCACCGTATTCTTTCGCCGGAATAACCCCCTCAAAATTGCCGTATTCCAACGGATGGTCTTCCACTTTCACCGCCAGGCGTTTTTCTCCCGGCACGAGGCTTGGGCCTTTAGGAACCGCCCAACTGACGAGCACGCCGTTTTGTTCGAGGCGCAGGTCGTAGTGCAGGTGACTGGCCGCATGTTTGTGAATAACAAAGGTTCCGCCCTTTGTAGAATCTGCCACTTTCAATGCAGCTTCTATAGTTCCCGGCGGTTCGGATGTACGGGAAAAATTGCGTTTTCGCTGGTAGGTTTCCAGGCTTGCCATGGCTTAACCGCTATCACAATCAATCGGTATTGCATTGGAGCAATGTTCAAGCCAGCGGTAGAAATTTTGTCTTTGCAATGGAATTCACCTTTGGAAAATAAGTTATAAGCTTCGTCTTAATTGTTATAAGCGAGGCATTGAAAGCCATTTAAGCCCCCAAAAGCTCTCTTTCAGGCGTCGCAGCGCGTCCAATCGCGGTTTCTTCATAAGCATTTCGATTTTTCTTGGTTCTGAAAGCCGCATCTCATTGATAGATTGCGGACTTACATTTCCATTGACCTATGCGTTTTACCCAGGGGGCATTTGTGACAATCAAGGCAATCAATGCACGTAACCAGTTTCAAGGCACTGTACGGCATATCAAACGTGGCGATGTGGTATCTGAAGTAGAGGTCGATATCGGTCATCACGGCACTATTACATCCATCGTTTCAACTACTTCCGTGGACGAATTGGGGCTGAAACCAGGCAGCCCAGTCATAGCGTTGTTCAAGTCCACCGAGGTGGCCCTTGCGAGCTTCGCGCCGGCTTAAGCGCTCCTTTTGAACATAAGGTCTGAGAGGATTGGTGTTATGAGTTACAGAGTTTTGGTGGTTCCGGGATTCCACGGCAGCGGTGATGCACATTGGCAGACTTGGGTCGAAAAAGAGCTGGGTTCCGCCGAACGCGTCAGGGGAATTGACTGGGAGCAACCGATCGTCAAGCAGTGGGCCAGGGCAATTACCCGTGCACTGGATGAAAGCTCTGTGCCGACAGTGGTTGTTGCGCACAGCTTCGGATGCCTTGCGAGTTCTGTAGCCATCGCCAGCCGACCCCACCTCGACCTTGCAGCGGTTTTTGTGGCGCCGGCACATCCAGAGCGTTTTGCCCCTTTCGGTGTGCGCAATGATCCTTCATTGCCGAGTATTGCCCAGTACCTGCCGGACCGAGCGCTGAATGTGCCTGGCGTGGTGGTGGCGAGTCAAAACGATCCATGGATGAAACTACAACATGCCTATGCATGGGCGCGCCGTTGGGACTTGGTATTTCACGACGCTGGTGCAGTCGGCCATATCAATGTGGATTCCGGTTTTGGTCCCTGGCCGTGGATTATCGGTGTAATCGAATCTGTTGGTGAAAATCTATCTCCGCTGCACACACGAAAAGCTGCCAAAAAAGAGTTTCTCCGTGCTCGCTTGAAGCGAGTCTCGCCCACACCTGGGCTGATCACGCGAGCTTCGGCAAAGCCAGAAATTTTGTATTACGCCTAGTTGTTTTTTTATTTGCTAACGTGAGGAAAAAAAGATGAGTTTACGTTTAGGTGATACCGCTCCAGATTTTCAACAAGATTCAACCGAAGGAGTAATTCGTTTTCACGAGTGGTTAGGTGATTCCTGGGGCGTTTTGTTCTCCCATCCAGCGGATTTCACTCCTGTTTGCACCACTGAACTGGGCTTGACCGCAAAACTGAAAAGCGATTTTGCCAAGCGCAATACCAAAGTAATCGCTCTATCTGTTGACCCGGTTGAGTCCCATAAGCGCTGGATCGACGACATCAACGATACTCAGGACGTGCAGGTGAATTTCCCGATCATTGCGGATTCCGATCGCAAGGTTGCAGAGCTGTACGACATGATCCACCCGAACGCCAACGCCACACTGACCGTGCGTTCGCTCTTTATTATCGACCCCGCGAAAAAAGTTCGTCTAATTATTACGTACCCCGCCAGCACTGGACGTAATTTTGACGAGATTTTACGTGTATTGGATTCGCTGCAATTGACGGATAACGAAAAAGTAGCGACGCCAGGAAACTGGAAGCCAGGTGATGAAGTGGTAATCGTGCCCTCACTGCAAGATGCCGAAGAAATTCAGCGTCGCTTCCCGCAGGGCTATCGAGCGCCACGTCCTTATCTGCGTCTTACCAAATTAGCAAAATAGACGATTTGTTAAGAACGAGACAATGTGCCAGCTGTTTGCACTGACCAGCCCCCAACCTATCTCACCGGATTTTTCCCTGCGCGGGTTTTTCCAGCGCGGTGGAAATACCGGTGAGCATGCCGACGGATGGGGACTGGCTTTATTCCATTCCGGTGAAACCAAAATCCACACCCACGTTACCGCGGCGCATAGTTGTAGTACCGCACGGGAAATTCTGCACGCAAAACCGCGTGCAACCACTGTGCTTGCACATATTCGCAAAGCGACTGCTGGGGCTATCTCTACAGTCAATACTCATCCGTTTATGCGCGAGCTTTGGGGCGAGTCCTGGTTGTTTGCGCACAATGGTGATTTGAAAGAGTTTTATCCTGAATTAAACGGTTGCTTCCAGCCGCTCGGTCAAACCGATAGCGAGCGCGCCTTCTGCCTCTTGTGCACAGAACTTGAAGCTCGCTTCCCATCCAAGCCGGCGGTAAATGAGCTTGCGGAGTTTTTGCAGGAGCGCAGCGCAGAAATTGCGAAATTCGGCACATTTAATTTTTTGCTCAGTAATGGCAATTTGCTCTTTGCCCATTGCACCACCGAGCTGTATTGGACATGCAGAAAACCGCCATTTGGAAAAATTCAGTTGGTGGATGTGGATTTTTCCATTGATCTAGCGGAGATCAATCGGGCCGAAGAGCAGATGTTCGTTATTGCCACTAAACCTTTGACTCGAGGCGAACCTTGGTCGCCGATGGGAAGAGGGGAACTGCGCGTTTTCCAAAATGGCGACATGATCATTGGACTGTTGCCAACTCCATCAACGCCAGCGGCATCACTCGATTGGAATCGGGGCTGGCAGTCTCAACAGATCGTTATTTCTTGAGAAGTGCGCCGGTTCCCGCCCATCTATAAGGGCAATGTAAAGGAGCCGGAGCATTTCAAATATCTAGATAAGCTAAGCAGAATATCTTGGTTTTCGATAAAAACACCTTTGAGTAAGATCACACCCGTCATAACGCCAAACGGTAAATTAAGATGACTAATCGAGATATCAATGTTCTCGGCGGACTGGAAGAAGTCCTTGAAGATATCCGAGGACAGCTTTCCCAAATTCAGTTCGGTTCGCTTGAAATATCGGTTCATAACGGACAAGTCGTTCAAATCGAACGCCGCGAAAAAAAGCGATACGAAAGAAGAGAACAGCAAAAGTCGTTACGCTGATATTGAAAACAATTCGCCGACCGGTAAACCGAAGGCTCTTTAAACCTAAACCAAAAAACATTTGTTATGTGCGCCCCACCGAATAAACGGACGGCGTTAACCAAAAAAATATTGAGAGAGAGAAAATGAAAAAGTTGCCATTGTATGTTGCCCTTGGGGTTGTTTTTTCTGGTGCTCAGCCGGTTTTGGCTGACGACACTGCTGGCTTGAAATTTTATGGCCGCGCCCACGTTTCCACAGATTATCTGGACAACGGCGAAGACAGTGATTTGAACGTTTCCAGCAACTCCAGCCGAATTGGTGTGCGTGCCAGTACTGATCTCGGAAATGGCTTGAAAGGTATTTTGCAAGTTGAAACTCAGATTAACTACGACAATGGTAATGGTAATCTCGCAAGCCGTGATACCTTTGTTGGTTTGGAAGGTGGTTTTGGTCGAGTTCGATTCGGTCAAATTGATACCCCACTCAAGCAAATCCGCACTGCGGTAGATTTCTTCGGTGATCAAATTGGTGATTTGCGTGCTCTGACTCGTCTTAACGGCAGTACTGGTGCGCCTTTCACTGGGCAAGATTTTGATGCTCGCTTCCGCAACGGCGTTTATTACAACACCCCTTCTTTTGGTGGTGGTCTGGTATTCAATTTCCACTACACCCCGGAAGTAAAAGAAGCAACCAATCTGGAAGACAAATCTGCCGCTTACAGCACATCGCTGACTTACGATTCAGGAAAACTTTATTTAGCTGTTGCTCATGAACAATGGGAAAGCGTGGAAGATTCCAGTGCACTGCGTCTGGGTGCTCGTTACAAATTGAATGATTGGACTTTCGGCGCATTGTTCCAACAAGCCACCATCAAAAATATCCCAACTGGCGATGAAGATGTACAAGTGGTTGGCTTAGGTGCTTCTTACAAAATTTCTTCCAAATGGCTGGTTAAAGGTCAAGTCTACAACCTGGATGCAAAAGATCGAGAAGATAGCGGCACCAATCTGTTGGCCATAGGTGCTGACTATGTTCTCAGCAATCAATTCCGAGTTCTCTTTGCGTATGCGCAAGCTGACAACGAGGATGTTGCTGCTTACCGGATCACCGGCGGTGGCGGTTATGGTGATTCCATCGCGACCAAACCGGGCGAAACTGCTAGCGGTTTGTCAGTTGGATTTCGCTACGACTTTTAATGGTTTGGCCCACAACATTGTTGCGGGCTCCTAGTTCAACTTTTTTTATGAATGCCGCTTATCGGTATTTGCTAACGGTCTCTAGATAAAAGGAATATTCCATGTTGCTTAAAAGTGTTAAAAAGTCCTTGCTGGTCCTGACCCTGGGGCTCACCGCCAGCGCCGCAAGCTGGGCTCAAGAAGTGAAATTGTTGAATGTCTCTTACGATCCAACTCGCGAACTGTACGCAGAATTCAACAAGGCATTTGTTGCCCACTGGCAAAAAACTGCGAACCAAAAAGTGACTGTGAGTCAGTCTCACGGCGGTTCTGGTAAACAAGCTCGTTCCGTTATCGACGGTTTGGCGGCAGACGTGGTGACTTTGGCTTTGGCGTACGATATTGACGCTCTGTACGATGAAGCCAAGCTGATTCCAGAAAACTGGCAATCTCGTTTGCCCAATAACAGCTCTCCTTACACCTCTACCATCGTATTCGTAGTGCGTAAGGGCAACCCAAAAAATATCAAAGACTGGGATGATCTGGTAAAACCGGGCATTCAAGTGATTACGCCAAACCCCAAAACCTCGGGTGGAGCGCGCTGGAACTACCTGGCTGCATGGGCTTACGCGAAAAAAGCCTACGGTTCTGACGAAAAAGCACGTGAATTCGTTGCCAAACTCTACAAAAACGTTCCAGTTCTGGACTCTGGCGCTCGCGGCAGTACCACCACATTTGCCCAACGCCAATTGGGTGATGTATTCCTGTCTTGGGAAAACGAAGCCTTCTTGATCGAAAAAGAATTCGGTGTTGGCAAATTCGAAGTAATCGTTCCATCACTGTCAATTCTCGCGGAACCGCCGGTAACTGTCGTCGACAAGAATGTCGAGAAAAATGGTACTCGTAAAGTGGCTGAAGCTTACCTGAATTTCTTGTACTCCAAAGAAGGTCAGGAAATTGCGGGCAAAAACTTCTACCGTCCACGTGATCCAGAAGTTGCTGCGAAATTCTCCAACATCTTCCCTGAAGTCAAGTTGGTAACCATCGACGAAGAATTCGGCGGCTGGCGTAAAGCCCAAACCGAACACTTCAGTGATGGTGGAATTTTCGACCAGATCTACCAGCCACAGTAAGTAATTAATAGGTAGCATTCACCTGCACCGGCATTCGCCGGTGCGGTTTTATCCAAAACAAGAAAATAGAAACATGCGCTCTATTAGAAAACCCTCCGTTATACCCGGTTTCGGATTATCATTGGGATTTGCCGCATTTTACGCCAGTCTCATAGTGTTTATTCCTTTAGCCGCCTTGTTTGCCAAGTCATTTACGCTGACGTGGGATGAATTTTGGAAAACGGTGCTCCACCCTCAAGCTATAGCAAGTTATAAACTAAGTTTGGGTGCATCCTTTATTGGTGCCTGTATCAACCTTGTTTTTGGCTTTATCGTCGCTTGGGTTTTGGTGCGTTATCAATTTTTTGGAAAAAAGGTCGTCGACGCATTAGTTGATCTTCCTTTTGCTCTGCCTACAGCTGTAGCTGGTATCGCATTAACAACGCTTTATGCTCCCCAGGGTTGGATAGGTCAATTCTTGTCCCCACTTGGGATTAAGGTTGCTTATGCCCCATTGGGCGTAGTCGTGGCACTGACTTTTATTGGATTACCTTTTGTCGTTCGCACAGTGCAGCCAGTATTGGAAGAATTGGAAAAAGAAATCGAAGAAGCGGCTGCGAGCTTGGGAGCAGGACGCTGGGCTACCTTCCGTCGAATTCTTTTCCCCGCATTGTTACCTGCGCTTTTAACCGGTTTTGCTTTGGCATTTGCCCGAGCTGTAGGTGAGTATGGTTCGGTGGTATTTATCAGCGGCAACATGCCTTACAAAACTGAAATTACTCCGCTTTTGATCGTCACCAAGCTTGAACAATATAACTATGCCGGAGCAGCTGCGCTTGCCGTCGTATTGTTGACGTTTTCATTTGTTCTTCTGTTGCTAATCAACATTTTGCAACATTGGAGCAGCAAAAGGGCTGGAGGTTAAGATGGCAGGTGCTGTTTCCAATTTAGGGCGACGTAGCGCAAATATAACTGACGCTGTTAGCGAGCCTTTTTTGGTTCGTTGGGGTTTGATCGCGGTTGCGCTGATATTTTTGGCGTTATTCCTTGTAATACCACTGATTGCAGTATTTAAAGAAGCTTTTTCAAAAGGCGTGGAAGTTTATTTTGCCTCGATTCGCGAGCCGGATGCGTGGGCTGCGGTTAAACTGACACTGCTGGCCGCTGCTATTGCGGTACCTTTGAATGTGATTTTTGGTATTTCCGCTGCATGGGCTATCACTAAATTTCGTTTTCGCGGAAAACAGGTGTTGATTACCTTGATCGATTTGCCATTTGCCGTATCGCCAGTTGTTGCAGGTTTGATTTATGTATTGTTGTTCGGTACGAAAGGCTGGCTTGGTCCCTGGTTAGGGGAACATGACATCAAGATTATTTTTGCGGTACCCGGGATTGTTCTCGCCACAATTTTTGTGACCTTCCCGTTTGTTGCGAGAGAGTTGATTCCCTTGATGGAAGAGCAGGGGACTTCTTATGAAGAAGCCGCTCTTACATTGGGTGCAAGTGGTTGGCAAACCTTTTGGAAAGTCACTTTGCCATCGATTAAGTGGGGTTTGTTGTACGGCATTATTTTGTGTAATGCGCGCGCTATGGGCGAGTTCGGTGCGGTATCGGTTGTATCCGGACATATTCGCGGTCAAACCAATACGCTGCCGCTGCACATTGAGATTCTTTACAACGAATATCAATTCGCAGCCGCATTTGCAGCAGCTTCGCTGCTGGCGGGATTGGCGTTGGTAACGCTGGCTGTCAAATCCTTTTTGGAGTGGCAGCACGTTCGCGATAGAGAAAAAGCGGCGCGGGCGGCAGCGCAACAAGAATAACCGCAACTGAGGATATCGTCATGAATACAGCAGTCGGCTTGGGGTCAGGTACATCCGATCAAGTATTCGAAGGAAGCACTGAAAGATTTTCTTTGAGAGAGACTATGAGTATCGAAGTCAAAAACATACAAAAGAAATTCGGCGAATTTAAAGCGCTGGACGATGTATCACTGGATTTCCCTACGGGAGAACTGGTTGCGCTGCTCGGTCCGTCTGGTTGCGGAAAAACTACGTTGCTGCGAATTATTGCCGGTTTGGAAACGCCAGATGCCGGGATTGTACAATTTCACGGTGAAGATGCGACTCATGTACATGTGCGTCAGCGCAAGGTCGGTTTCGTATTTCAACACTACGCGCTGTTCCGCCATATGACCGTATTCGACAACGTCGCATTCGGTTTGACGGTGCGTCCGCGTGACAAGCGTCCGAGCAAAAAAGAAATTGCCGAGCGCGTGCACGAGTTGCTGCGTTTGGTTCAATTGGACTGGTTGGCAGATCGTTACCCGGATCAATTATCCGGCGGTCAGCGCCAACGTATTGCCTTGGCTCGTGCTTTGGCGGTAGAACCTAAAGTACTGTTGTTGGATGAACCCTTCGGTGCTCTGGACGCTAAAGTTCGCAAGGATCTGCGTCGCTGGCTGCGCCGTCTGCACGATGAACTGCATATCACCTCTATCTTTGTGACACATGATCAGGAAGAAGCAATGGAAGTTGCGGATCGCATAGTCGTGTTGAACAAAGGAAAAATCGAACAGATTGGCACTCCAGACGAAGTCTATAACAACCCGGCAACGCCGTTTGTTTACGACTTTATCGGCCAGGTGAATTTATTCCACAGCCGTGTTCAGCAAGGTTGGGCGCATATTGGCGATATAAAACTGCCTGCGCCCGAGCACAACGAAGTGCATGATCAAGCGGCTGTCACCTATGTGCGCCCGCACGATATCGAATTGCAGGCCGGCCCTGGCGAAGGATTTATTCCGGCGACTGTCGACAGTATAAGTACCGCAGGTGCGGTGTTGCGTATCGAACTGCGTCATTCCCTGGGTGACAATATCATTCACGTGGAATTGCCGCGTTCTCAGGAGCGCTTGTTGGATTTGCGTCCGGGTGCGCAGGTTTATGCACGGCCGACCAATTCCAAAGTGTTCCTGCAAGGTTAAAGTTAGTATAGAGAGAAGATCAGCGGCTTAGATGGCCAATGATCTTCACGGAAGGTAAAAAAATTCAAGGACGGGATATTCCCAAGCCTGGGATTCTAAGAGTTGCGAGAGAGAGCTGACCAATGAAAAAAATACTATTGTCGTTTTTGGTTTTGTTTGCTGCGGGTAATGTTGCAGCACAAGAAATTCTGAATGCATCTTACGATGTATCGCGCGAACTGTTCGCGGCCATCAACCCGAAATTTGAAGCTGAGTGGAAAAACAGAATGGTCAAGAGATCAAAGTGCAACAATCGCACGCTGGTTCGTCTACACAGGCCACGGCAATTTTGCAGGGCTTGAAAGCCGATGTTGTCACTTTCAATCAGTCAACGGATATTGATGTACTTCATCAAAAAGGCAAGTTGGTCAGCCCGGATTGGCGCAACAAGTTCCCCAATAACGCCTCGCCATTTTACTCGACTACTGCATTTTTAGTGCGCAAAGGCAATCCCAAAAATGTGCAGGATTGGGGTGATTTGGCTCGTCCTGACGTAAAACTGGTTTTCCCCAATCCCAAAACTTCTGGCAATGCCCGTTACACCTATTTGGCAGCATGGATTTATGCCAACGAAACCTTTGCCGGAGACCAGAAAAAAATCCGCGATTTCGTCGGGAAAGTACTTGGCAATGTAGTGGTATTTGATACCGGCGGTCGCGGTGCAACCACGTCATTCGTCGAGCGTGAGCTTGGCGACGTGCTCTTGACCTTTGAATCCGAAGTCAATTTGATTCGCAAACAATATGGTGAAGACAAATATGATGTTGTTGTGCCGAAAATCAGTGTATTGGCTGAGTTTCCTGTTGCTGTAGTGGAAAAAGTGGCTGCCGCAAAAGGTACTAGCAAAGCTGCTCAAGCTTATTTGGATTATCTCTACTCAGCGGACGCACAAGAAATTCTGGCGAGTTTCTTTTATCGCGTTCACCACCCAGACGTAGTTGCTGCACATACGGCCCAATTCCCTGCGCTCAAGTTGGTAGCGGTCGAGAACGTGTTTGGCGATTGGCAAAAAATCAATGAAGAGCATTTTGCTACAGGTGCGACATTGGATCAGTTACTGCGCCAGATTAGCCGTAAATAGGCCCATCAACATATATGAACGGTAGCCATAGTGTTTTACCTGGCTTCCGCCTGAGCCTTGGCCTCGGGGTCCTTTATCTGAGTCTGATTGTGTTGTTGCCTGCAACCACTTTGGTGTTGCAGGCCTCACAAATCCGCTGGTCGGAATTGGTGTTTTATTTCACCGATCCAAGATTGCTGGCGGCGATTCGGGTAACGTTCCTCGCGGCCATTTGTGCGTCTTTAAGTAATGCTGTGCTCGGGCTGCTGCTGGCTTGGATAATCTCTCGTTACGAATTCCCCGGTAGACGATTTGTCGATACGCTTATTGATTTGCCTTTTGCGCTTCCCACTGCTGTTGCCGGTTTAACTTTATCTGCGCTATTTGCAAAAAATGGCTGGATAGGGCAATGGCTTGCGCCTTTAGGGTTTGAGGTGTCTTACGGTTTTGTGGGGATTGTGCTGGCCATGACCTTTACCAGCCTGCCATTTGTGGTGCGAACCCTGCAGCCGGTGATCGAAGATCTTGCGCCGGAATATGAAGAGGCAGCCGAATGTTTGGGTGCTACGCGCTGGCAAATTTTCTATCGAATTATTTTGCCCCCGTTAATGCCGGCATTAAGCATTGGTAGTGCCCTTGCTTTGGTGCGCAGTCTCGGTGAATTTGGCGCGGTCATTTTTATTGCTGGTAACAAACCATTTGAGACGGAAGTGGTGTCGCTCATGATATTCACTTATATCGGTGAATATGCGTATGAAGCTGCATCAGCGGTAGCATTTTTCCTGTTGTTGACGTCTTTGTTGATTCTCTTGATCGTGCAACTGCTGCAGCGACGTTATCGCGCCAGGGGGGCTGCATGAGAATTTCTCATTCGCATTTGCGTCGACCATCAAAAAGCGCATGGTTGCTAATCGGCACTGGATTGCTATGCGTTCTTCTACTGCTGGTGCTACCACTGATTTTAATTGTGGTTTCAGCCTTTAGTAGCGGTTGGAAATTGTTTGTCAGAAATTTGCTGGATGCAGATATGTTGGCGGCGATTCGGCTTACACTTTGGGTGGCATTACTCACGGTGCCGGTTAATTTGGTGTTTGGTACTCTGACCGCGTGGTGTGTAACGCGTTTTGAGTTTTTCGGCAAAAAACTTTTGCTCGCTTTGGTAGATACGCCATACGCCATATCGCCGGTAGTGGCAGGGCTTTGTTATTTATTGCTATACGGCAATCAAGGCTGGTTGGGAAGCTGGTTGGATGCGCATGGTATCCAAGTAATGTTCGCCTGGCCGGGCATAGTGTTGGTTACCATTTTTGTGACCAGTCCCTATGTTGCGCGGGAATTGATTCCATTGATGCAAGTGCAGGGAAGTCAGGAGGAAGAAGCCGCAGTATTGCTCGGCGCAGGTGGTTGGACTTTGTTTCGGCGAATTACGCTGCCCAATATTCAATGGGCGTTAATTTATGGAACGGTTCTGACCACCGCGCGAGCGGTAGGGGAGTTCGGTTCTGTCGCCGTTGTTTCGGGTTCTATTCGCGGCCAAACCAATACACTAGCACTGCAAGTGCAATTGCTGCAGCAGGACTATAACGCCGTAGGAGCATTTACTGCGTCTTTATTGCTGGCCTGTATTGCGTTGCTCACCTTGTTTTTAAAAGTTTTATTGGAATACCGGCAAAGGAAAGCTCTCAAAGTTTAGTAAAAGCGAGCGCTGTTTGGCTTTGGCTGAATACGCGCTCTTTTTCTATTTCCGTATTTCGTAATAATTCCCGGAGAGATTCAAATGGCGCTGTCCACTTACGTCGACGCCAATTATCGGTTTATTGCAGCTTATCAGGAAGTCAATGCGCGAATTGCGCAACGGCAGCAGGCGTTGATTCTTTACACAACTTTGGTGGTGAGTTTGCTGGCGGCATTGGTGGCCTTGCAGTCCACCCCTAGAATTCAGGAAATTCCCGTTGAGTGGTTGGCGTTGGGTTTTCCGGTCGCGTCGATTTGTTTGGCGTGTCTGAATTTTAAAACTGAGCGCGCTATTACCCACTTACGCCATTTTCTTTCCGCTCTTGAACAGTTACAGGATGCTCATAAATCGCTGCCCAGTTACAACACGGACGCGCGTTGGGCGGAAGGGGCAAATCATGCCCGGCGTTTTCAGGATTGGGCTGCTGCAGTTTTGGTAACTGGCGGCAATGGATTAGGACTGGGAGCGATTTTTAGTATTTATCACACGCGAGTTGCCGAGCACTGGATAATTCCCTGGATCACAGTCGGTCTGACGGTAGGGTCTGTTATTGCTTTGCTGGCGATTCCTCGATGGGGTTATAAATCGCGGGTCAGAAATCCTTAATTAATGGTTGTTGTTAGTGCTTATTTGCAAAAATGAGTGCTAACAATTTCACAAAAATAATGTTTTTCCGCTGTATAAAAACCAACAATTCTTGCTTGTTTTGAAACACGATAAGCAAAAGTTGTAAACGTTTTAGCTGCTTTGTCTGCCATCAATGTGTTAAGTGCGCCAAAGCGAATCTTTTTGCGAGTAGATAATAAGTTTAGCTTTTTTTGTTGTTTAGAATTTTCGCTTCCACCCCATAAAATCACGGCTTTCAAGATGTCTGCAACGGCAGAGCCCTAGAGGTGAGTTGTGAGTGAATACACTGAAGAACCTTTGATTTTGGCCCTCCAAGGTGGGGAGGCGCAGCCGCTATCGGTGCGCGCTAAAGCGCTTGTTTTTTCTGATCCTGCGTCCGCGGCACTTCTGCAATATATTGAACGGATTGGCCCCAGCGATGCGCCGGTTTTGATTTCCGGTGAGACAGGCACGGGTAAGGAATTGGTGGCGCGGCACATTCATTTGTTGAGCGGTCGCAAAGGCCCATTCCTGGCGGTCAACTGCGGCGCTATCAGCGACCACCTAGCGGAAAGTGAATTATTTGGTCACGAAGCTGGCTCATTTACCGGCGCCACAGGCAAGCGGGAAGGTTGGTTTGAAGCTGCTAACGGTGGGACGCTTTTTTTAGATGAAATTGGCGATTTACCATTACCTTTGCAAGTCAAACTGTTGCGTGTGTTGCAGGAGCGCGAAGTTGTACGCATTGGGGCGCGCAAGCCAATTCCGGTAGACATTCGTTTAGTGGCTGCAACCAACGTGGATTTGGCCCACGCGGTTTCCGCCGGTCACTTTCGTCGCGATCTTCTGTACCGGATCAATATCGCGCAAGTGCGTTTGCCGCCGCTGCGTGAACGCCCGGGCGATATCATGCCGCTGGCCCGTTATTTTTCGAAATTGTACAGTCAGCGTATGGGTTATCCGCAGCCGGAGTTTTCCCGCGAGTCCATTGATCTGCTTGTGCGTTACGCATGGCCCGGAAATATTCGCGAACTGGAAAATGTCGTGCACTTCGCGCTGTTGGTCTCCAAATCCGGACGTATTGAGCCGGAGGATTTGCGAGTAACGGGAGGTTGGGATTTTACGGCTCCGCCACTTGCGCGCGTGGCTCAAACACAACCAGTAGCCAATACACAAGTGCCGGAAGTTAACCGGGCGGTTGTGGATGATGATCCTTTTGCTGTGATTTCACGACAATTGAATCGATTGTTTCAGTCCGGCGAATCCCGACCTTTATTCCAGGAATTGGAGGAATTATTGGTCAGGGAAGCGTTTAGTCATTGCCGTAATAATCAGGTGCATACGGCCGCCTTGCTGGGCATTTCACGCAACGTTATGAGGACTTTGTTGAAGCGCTACGGTTTTTTGCCGGATAACAATCACTCACATCAGGAGCATGCAGCAGAAGAGGATGAATCCTACGAGGATGCTGTTGCGACTTATTGATTTCTAGAGCATTTCACTAATCTGACGGCGCTTTACAGGTATGATCCAAGATCTGTTGAGCGCCGTTTATGTTTATGCCATCTCAGTAGCCCGATGGAAATTTGAAACGGGTGTCTATGAGATAAGTATTCAATGTTGCGGTCTCAGCAGTTTGAACGGGCTTGTGTTGGCTCTGCAGCAGGAGCAGGCCGATAGAAGCGTGAATTCCTGAACTTATTTGCCAAATTGTGGGATTTTGCAGCCATGGATGCGTGGCACAAGTGTTGCTCTTGAGCATCGAAGTGTTGCCGAACAAGCAGAATCCGCATCGGGCATTAGCGAACAACCACGACATGACCAACCGACTTTTTAACCCCGCTGGCGAAAACTGCGCATCTTTGCGCTTTTCTCTTTTTGCCGCTTTAAGCTGCCTGCTTTTTTCCGGTTTTCGCAGGTGGCTTTTTTTCTTTTTTCGCAGTCGGCTCGCAGCCTGCAATCTCGCTGGATTAAGCCTTTGCATTTTGGGGCTGCCAGCTTTGCAGTCTTATGCAGCTGATTATGTTGCGACAGAACAGGTGGAAGCGCGCTTGGTCGCTGGTGTGGACGCGGTTTCTCCCGGTGCGGAAGTTTATCTGGGTGTTCATCAAAAGATCATTGCCCACTGGCACACTTATTGGCTCAACCCTGGCGATTCGGGCAGCCCCACCACAATTGCATGGCATTTACCGGAAGGCGCTGCAGCCAGCGATATCCTATGGCCCATCCCTGGCCGGAGTTCGATGGGGCCGATCACCAATTACAGTTATGAAAATGACGTAACCCTGCTGACACGCATCAAGGTTCCAGACAATGTCGTTGTAGGCGGCGAATTTCCCATAAAAGCCGTTGTGGATTGGCTGGTGTGCGAAGAAGAGTGCATTCCGCAACAGGTGGAATTGGATCTGGTGCTGCCCGTTGTGGAGCCGGGTGAGGATTTAGGGCAGGGCAGTGAGCTGGTTGAAGCCGCTTTGGCGCGTTTGCCGGTTGAAAGTCCCTGGCCAGTCAAAGTTTTTCGTGTGTCGGATGAGACCTTGGAATTGTGGTTGGAATTTCCCAATGCCGATCCAGCCACCATTCGCGATCTTTGGTTTTATCCGAATGAATGGGGCAGGTTGAAACAAAGCAGTCCACAGACCTATGAGGTATTCCCGGATGGAATTAAATTGCAGCTGCCTGCAGGGGAGCTCATTCCGGCGGTGGGCGAGTCCCTTGATGGAGTTTTGGTTCTGACCGAGCAAGGCTCGTCGGGTGACATGCAGCGCGGTTTTGAACTGGTTGTGCCGGTACAAGCGGCTGCGCTTCCAGGAGCTTCTTTGAGTTTTGCGCTGGCGCTACTGCTGGCCTTGGCCGGTGGCGTAATCCTGAATTTGATGCCCTGCGTTTTCCCGGTTTTATCGCTTAAAGCCCTGTCTCTTGTGCGCCATGCGGAACACTCCGCAACGCACATTCGCAATCACGGATTGGTTTACACCTTGGGTGTTGTCGCCAGTTTTGCTGTGCTTGCCTTTATCTTGATCGCCCTTAAAGCGGGTGGAGCCCAAATTGGTTGGGGCTTTCAATTTCAATCGCCGTTATTTGTGCTGATCGCTGCCTACCTGATGTTTGCGGTTGGCTTGAGTTTGTCCGGCGTATTTTATATCGGCGGTTCTCTTGCCGGTGCAGGATCCGGGCTGACGCAGAGATCCGGTTATGCGGGAAGTTTTTTTACCGGCGTATTGGCAACCGTGGTTGCAACACCTTGCACTGCGCCTTTTATGGCTGCTGCTCTTGGTTATGCACTTGTTCAGCCAGCACCAAAATTATTGGCGGTATTTTTGAGTTTGGGATTGGGACTGGCTCTGCCGTTTCTGTTGTTGAGCTATTGGCCCGGTTTACAACGCTGGCTACCGCGCCCAGGAATTTGGATGGAACGCCTTAAACAGGTATTAGCATTCCCGATGTATGGCGCAGCTGCGTGGTTGGTTTGGGTGTTGGTACAGCAAGCCGGCGCTGATGCGGCTGCCATTGCACTCGCGGGCCTTGTATTGATTGGTTTTGCCGCCTGGCTCTACAGCGTTACTCGTCAAATCAGCACGCGCGCATCATTATTTGGATCATTAGGGGCGGCAGCAGCTGTGGTGATTGCGTTGGCTGGCGGATCTGCCTTGCGTGCAGGTTCCGCAGATGTGCCTCAAATTGCAGAAAACTGGCGTCCTTACGAGGAAGCTGAATTACAGCAATTATTAGCGAATGGTGAACCGGTATTTTTGAATTTTACGGCTAGCTGGTGTATCAGCTGTCTTGTTAATGAAAAGGTTGCATTAAAAAATGAAAGTGTTATCCGCGAATTTGAAGAAGCCGGAGTGCATTATTTAAAAGGGGATTGGACCAATCGCGATCCTCAGATCACCACATTTTTAAGCCGTTTCGGCCGCAGTGGTGTGCCTTTGTATTTGTACTATCCGCCCAATAAAGATAAGCCTGTTTTACTTCCTCAGATTTTGACGCCGGACATTGTCATAGGCGCGCTCAGAGCAAATTCCACGGCAATTAGTTCGTCAACCGATTTCACTTCCGGGAGGAACTGAAAAACTGCTGGCCCCGCGTCAGTTTATTTTGCGTCTTTCAAAAAACCACAACGATCAGTTGATCGATAACCTATAGGAGTCTTTATATGGCCATATCACATATTGCCAAACTATTTTGTGCTGGCGTGGCAATGACCTTTGCCGCCGCGGTGGCCGTTGCGGAACCGGTTGTTGGCAAGCCAGCTCCAACGTTCGAAGCCAAAACGGCGGATGGCACCACTTTGAATCTTGAATCTCTGCGAGGTAGAACTGTCGTGCTGGAGTGGACCAATCATGAGTGTCCGTACGTGGTAAAACACTACGAAAAAAGCGGCAATATACCCAAGCTGCAAAAAGAAGCGGCAGAGCAGGGCGTTGTCTGGTTGCAGGTGATTTCCTCTGCACCAGGTAAACAAGGCCATGTGGATGGCGCAACTGCGCTGAAATTAAATGAAGAGCGCGGTGCCGCTCCGAGTGGTGTAATTCTCGATGCAGATGGCTCTGTAGGCAAATTGTACGCAGCGCAAACCAGCCCACATTTGTTCATTATCAATCCGCAGGGAATTTTGGAATACAAAGGTGGAATCGACAGCATTAAGTCCGCTAAAGAAGACGATATTCCAAAAGCCACCAATTACGTTCGCGAAGCATTGAATGCATTGGCCGCTGGCAAAAAAGTACCGCATGCCAGCACTGCGCCATATGGATGTTCAATTAAATACGCTGGCTGATTTTAAGCTGCAATAAAAAGGGGCCTTTTGGCCCTTTTTTATTTGTTCGAATGACAAGTTCTTTTTTCTGCAATAAACGACGCATCTACATTTCGTTTTAATTGCTCGCTTAGTACGTCCTTAGTGTGATCAGCCATCCATAACGTTTAGTGCAATTGCATAATATGAGAATTATTTTCGCTTCGCTTGTTGGATTTTCCAAAGGCTGGTTGAAAAGGGAGCCTCTGGTTAAGTCCAAAAATTTGGCATAATTAGCACAGCTCAACTCTTAGGGTAATCGATTATGAATCAGCTCACTTTTGCCGAAGCCGAATATAACGCAAAGAAGCGCAAAACCCGGCGGGAAAAGTTTCTCGAACAAATGGATACGCTGATTCCCTGGAAGCAATTGGAGCGCAAGATCCAGCGGCATTACCCCAAAAATGGCCAAGGGCGCCATCCCTACCCGTTAAATGTCATGCTGCGAGTTCACTGCATGCAGCTGTTTTACAATCTCAGCGACCCAGCTATGGAGGATTCACTGTACGAGATCGAATCCATGCGCAGATTCGCAGGCTTGAGCTTGAGCGGTTCCATACCGGACGAAACCACTATTTTGAAATTCCGCCATTTGTTAGAGCGCTACAATTTAGGCGAAGCCCTTTTTAAAGAAGTGAACCGCCATCTCGACAAACAGGGATTAATACTGAAAGAAGGTAGTATTGTTGATGCCACTATTATCGAAGCGCCCACCTCGACCAAAAATGAAAATGGTGAGCGTGATCCCGAAATGCATCAAACCAAGAAAGGCAACGAATGGCATTTTGGGATGAAAATGCATGTTGGCGTGGATGATACTTTGGGTGTTGTTCATACGCTAACTACCACGTCTGCCAATGAGCACGATATAACGCAATTGTCGGAACTGCTGCACGGCGAAGAGGGTACCGTTTGGGGCGACGCGGGATATCGCGGCGCAGAAAAAAGACCCGAGCTAAAAGATGTGGAAGTGGATTGGCTAATTAGTCAGCGTCCCGGTGTTCGCAAAACATTAAGAGGAATTGCCGCACGGGCAGAAAAAGCCAAGGCCCAAGTGCGAGCGAAAGTAGAGCACGTATTTTTAAAGATCAAACAGCAGTTTGGCTATGCCAAAGTGCGTTACCGGGGACTCGCCAAAAATACCAACCGGCTTTATGTTTTAGCGGGTTTTGCAAACCTGCTTACCTGCAAGAAATTCTTGCTGACCTAGGGTCAGTGCGCCTTAAATCTGGCAATTGGCCAGATTTAAGGCAAAACAAGTAGGAAAAACGGGAAAAATCATGCCTTTTCCGCCATGAATGAAATTGAGAATTATTCAAAAAATATGAGTGAAAAAATTTGAACTTAATCAGAGCTTCCAAAGCATCAGATAAAGAGCTTTGCTGCCAATCTGTTTTGTGATCAGGATTCGGCACCTCGCCCACTGTTGGCTCCATATTTCGCAAATGTGGTTATCAAAACAGCTGTTGTTGCTTATCCAGCAGAGGCTGGATTGATTGAGGTTGGCGAGATCTGGTGAATCATAAATTTCATAATAGAATCATTAGGTTAATTATTTCTTTGGCGGTCAGATGCATCTGGCGCGATCCTTGCGATAGGGCTGGCTTCTCGTAGATAACCCGGATTCGCGTCATGAAAAACACCACATCACTGAAACGCAATTCATTGTTGCAGGCTGCCATTGCCGCCTTTTCCTTGTCGTCTTCTCTGGTTTTTGCCGCAGCTACGCAAGCTCCGGTTATTCCTGGTGTTATCAAAGAAGGCACACAAATCGAATTTATTAAAGAGGGATTCGAGGGTACAGAAGGGCCAATTGCTGCACCAGACGGCAGTTTGTTGTTTACCGAAACACGCGCCAATCGCATCACGCGAATCGCGCCTGATAATTCCATTTCAACATTTTTGGAAAACACCAACGGCGCCAATGGTCTTGCATTTAATAAGCAGGGGGAACTGGTTGCGGTACAAGTCGCTGATACGCAAGTCGGTGTAATTTATCCGCAAGAGCGCAAGAAAGCCCTGGTTAAAGATTTCGACGGCAAAAAGTTCCAGCGGCCGAATGATCTGGTTTTGGCCAAAAATGGTGGAGTTTATTTTACCGACAGCGGCCTGAATCCAGGCGCTGATGCTAACGAAGAAAACCGTACCGGTGTTTATTACATTTCGCCGGAGGGTAAAACTTTGAAAGTGGCTGATGGAATTGAACGACCCAACGGTATTCAATTGAGTCGGGATGAAAAAACGCTTTATGTTGCCAACACCTACAGTGACTACGTGCTGGCGTTTGACGTGAAAAAAGATGGCACTCTCGGCAAGCGTCGCAATTTCGCCAAACTTTCCGCTGGCTTGACGAAAAGCGATGCAGGTGTTTTAACGAGCGGCGCGGACGGTCTAGCAGTGGATGATAAAGATCGTCTTTACGTTGCCACTAACAGCGGTATCGAAGTGTTCGATAAAAAGGGTAAAGCAGTCGGCGTTATCCCTGTTCCGCACAAACCACAAAATATCGCATTTGCCGGTGCAGATAAAAAGACGCTGTATGTTGTGGGACGCGGCGCTGCCTACAAAATTGCGGTGGAAACGCCCGGATATACCGGCAGAGCTAAATAATCGAATCAGAGGGCCTCGCAATGACACGCAAAACTGTCAACGATTTTCATCCCGAAGTTCTGCGCTTGTTTGATCGTTATGTTCACGGCGACGCATCGCGACGAGATTTTTTGCTCGGCGCGGCAAAATATGCGGCGCTAAGTGGCGTGAGCGCCACAACATTGCTGCAGGCATTGAGTCCAAAATTTGCAGAAGCGCAACAAATCAAACCTGACGATGCGCGTCTGCATGCTGAATATGTGGAATATCCATCATCCAAGGGCAATGGAAAATTGCGCGGTTATCTGGTGAAGCCTGCAAAAGCCTCCGGGAAATTGCCAACCGTATTGGTGGTGCATGAAAATCGCGGTTTGAATCCGCATATCGAAGACATTACTCGCCGTATTGCCCTGGATAATTTTATTGCGTTTGCGCCAGATGCTTTGTTTACCGTCGGCGGTTATCCAGGTGACGAAGATAAAGCGCGCGAATTGTTCCAAACCTTGGATCAAACCAAAACCTTGGAAGATTTTGTTACTGCTGCGGATATTCTGAAAAAACATCCGGAAGGCAACGGCAAAGTAGGGGTGGTCGGCTTCTGTTATGGCGGAGGTATTTCCAATGCGCTCGCCACACGTATTCCAGATTTGGGCGCAGCCGTACCGTTTTACGGACGCCCGGCAGAAACCAAGGAAGTAAGCAAAATCAAAGCGCCGCTGTTGATTCATTTCGCTGAGAATGACGAGCGAATTAATGCGGCTTGGCCGGAATACGAAGCAGCCTTGAAAGCCGCCAAGGTAAATTATCAGGCCTATCTCTATCCAGGTACTCAGCACGGATTCAATAACGACACTACGCCGCGTTTCGACGAGGCTGCCGCAAAACTGGCCTGGAGCCGCACGATTAATTTCTTCAACCAACACTTGCGCGGATAAGCCGCGCAAGATCTTTTTGTTTATTAAGGACCTGCTATGAAGTTACGCAAAATAGTTGCTGTATTTCCCTTGGTTTTGATGTGTTCACAAGGGTTTGCGCAAACTACCGCTCAACCGGAACAACCCAAACCACCGCTTAGCTTTTTTGTGACCAGTGTTGGTACAGGTAAAGGTGCCGACCTTGGCGGCTTGGCTGGCGCTGATGCACATTGCCAAAAATTGGCGACTGCAGTGGGGGCTGGAAATAAAACATGGCGTGCTTACCTCAGCACACAGGCGGTTGATGGCAAACCTGCGGTCAATGCACGAGATCGTATTGGTAAAGGCCCTTGGTACAACGCTGCGGGTGTTGCGATTGCCAATGATGTTGCCCATTTGCACGGTGACACACTGGAGCAAGCTCGTCTGGGTAACAACCTCAGTCTGCGTACGGTTTTGACGGAAAAAAATGAATCCATCAACGGCGGTTTTGCTCGACCCAACCAGCACGACATCCTGACCGGTTCACAGCCTGACGGCACTGCCTATCCTCCAGGCGAAGACAAGACCTGTTCCAATTTCACCAGCAGCGCGGATGGCAAAGGTTCTGCGCGTGTAGGTCACTTCGATAGAACCGGTGGTGGCAGCACCTCCTGGAACTCTGTTCACGACAGCCGCGGTTGCAGTCAGAGCAATCTGGAAGCGACTGGTGGGGCTGGTCTCTTTTATTGTTTCGCGATTAATTAATCGTTGGCTTTAAAAAACACCCAGTGTTGTTGACGCTGGGTGGGGGACATTTATTGTCTCGACAAGGTTGTCTTTCATGGATGCACGGATGCGCGTGTTTTTAGCGCGTATCACCTTCACTCGCGACGCCGCCCAGGCTAGCGCTTTTGGGGTATGAGTTTTCATACCCTTTTTTTGTTTTCTCTAGCTTATTTTTCCACCAATTTCTGAGCTGTTACCTTTCGCGATTGCCCGCACTTTCCATCACTGCTGTAGCGGCAAATGAATAATTTAATCGTTTGCTATTGAGTAAAAAAATTACGCAATCTTTTTGGAATATGGCCCGCTAGTTGCTCCTACCCCTGCGGAAGCACGAAGTGGAAAAAATCTGCTGCTTTTCCACCAAAAATAATCGGCAATAGCAACAGTTGTGGAGTCATTTGATGAAAATTAAAAAGTTATATCTCGCTCTGCTCTTGAGCGTACCGGCGGCCTGGGCCGCCAGTGGCGATAAAGGCAAAAAAGATGAGAAAGACGAACTCGTATATAAGCCCGCTGCTGTTGCCCGTGACTGGGCGTATAAGCCAGTAGCGCATGTATCCGTTCCTGATGTTAAACAGAAGGATTGGGTTCGCACTCCAATTGATGCCTTCATCCTGGAGAAAATCGAAAGCTATGGCTTGAAACCAGCACCAGATGCTGACCGCGGCACCTTTATCCGCCGTGCAACTCTGGATGCATGGGGCTTGCTGCCAACGCCAGAGGAAATCGAAGCCTTTGAAAAAGATCGCTCTCCCAACGCTTATGAAAAGCTGGTGGATCGCCTGTTGGCTTCTCCACACTTTGGTGAGCGCCAAGCACGTCGCTGGTTGGATTTGGCTCGTTATGCCGATAGTTCTGGTTTCCAAAACGACCAAACACGTCCGAACAACTGGCGCTATCGCGACTATGTGATTAACGCATTTAACACCGATAAGCCGTTCGACCGTTTCATCCAAGAGCAAATCGCCGGTGATGAATTGTGGCCAGATAATCAGGAAGCCAAAATCGCAACCGGATTCCTGGCAGGCTATCCAGATAACGCCAACTCACGCGACCTGGTACAGCGCCATTATCAAATTGCTACCGATATCACTGATCTCGTGGGCGAAACATTCCTTGCATCGACTATTGGTTGCGCCCGTTGCCACAACCACAAAGTCGACAAGATTACGCAAAAAGAATATTTCGAGTTGCAGGCTTATTTCTCCAACGTAGCCTTCAACGAGAAAACTCCAATTCAACCGGGCACTGAAACTGAGTGGGATTTGCGTTTTGCTGAACAGCAGGCCATTTACCAAGAAGCCACGAAAGACATTCGCGCAGCACAAAAAGCGGTTGTCGATGAAATTCGCGATATAGGTCTGCGCTACTACAAAGAGCGTTATCTGACCGACAGTCGTGAGGCGATTTTCAAGCCTGAAAAAGATTGGACTCCGCTGGATAAATGGGTCAACCACCGTTTGAAAAGCGTAGTAACTGAAGGCAACATCGCCAGCTATTTGGCTGATGCGAGCAAAAAGGGTTTCCCTGATTATTCTCTGCGTTATGTTGAGTTGAAGCTGGAATACGACCGCTTGGCCGCTGAGCTGAAAAAATACGACAGCCTGCGTCCTACAGGTGGTTCTGCTTTCTACACTACAGCAATCGAGTTAGGACCGGAGCC
The DNA here is from genome assembly GCF_014336955.1 of Saccharophagus sp. K07. GTDB lineage: Bacteria > Pseudomonadota > Gammaproteobacteria > Pseudomonadales > Cellvibrionaceae > UBA5868. The sequence goes on from NZ_QRAI01000005.1 coordinate 340,389, forward strand.
GATTCCAATTCATGTTCGCTTTACCGGTATTCATGAGCGTCCATTGGAAGAAGTTCAGCCTGGCTTACCCGCACTTTGGGTTGGCGATAACGAACCTGAAATTATTCCGACCGCAACCTCTACAGGTCGTCGCAGCGCATTGGCTAAATGGATTTCCAGTCCGGAAAACCCGCTGACAGCTCGCGTATATGTCAACCGTGTGTGGGCTCAGTATTTCAGCCGCGGCATAGTTGGCACTCCGGGTGACTTCGGTCGCGCTGGTGATAAACCAACACATCCGGAATTGTTGGATTACCTCGCGCGCACATTTGTGGAAAACAACTGGAGCGTAAAACAACTGCATCGCGAAATTTTGTTGTCGCATGTATACCGCCAATCTTCTGAAGAGCGCCCTGAAGTCAATGCGATAGACCCTGACAACCATTTGTTGGCTGTTTATCCACGCAAGCGTTTGGAAGCGGAAGAAATTCGTGATGCCTTGTTGTATGCGGCTGGTGAATTGAATCCGACAGTTGGTGGTCCTGCGGTATTCCCCCCATTGCCGCCCAATATCAACTCTTTGGGTACCGACTTTAATGGTGGTGGTTTGTGGGCAGTGTCTAAGAACCCAGAGGATCACAAGCGTCGCAGCATTTACACCTTTGTTCGTCGCAGCTTGCCGTATCCGTTCACTGCAACATTTGACCCGGCTGATCCGTCTGCGCCACACCATAAACGTGATGTCACCACGACTCCGTTGCAGGCTCTGACGTTGTTCAACAGTGATTTGGTGACTGCATGGTCGCAGTCTTTGGCTGGCCGAGTTATTTCTGAAGCGGGAACCAATACGGACGCACAGATTGCACACTTGTATCGCATTTTGTTTGCACGTACTCCGACGCGCACTGAAAAAGCTGAATTAAAGAACTTCTTAAAAGAGCAGGAAAAAATTATTCAAGAAAAAGCATGGACCGATAAGTTTGAAGTCGCCGTACCAGTCGGTTTGAAGGATACGCGTAAGCTGGATCCGTTCAAGGCTGCCGCATTTGTCGATCTTGTGCACACGGTCGCGAATTCCAACGACTTTGCCTATCGCTTCTAGATGCCGTTCAAATTGCTGAGCTTGGTATCTCGACTGCCAGAGCTCAGCAGATTTTTGATAAGGCATCCATAAATTTGAATAAACGAGGATTATTTATGACAAACGAATCACGACGACATTTTTTGCAACACGCTGGATTGGGGCTTGGAGCTGCAGCATTATCTGGATTTGTTCCTGGTCTCGGTTTTATCAACGCCGCAACCGCAGCGCAATTAATTGATCCGCTGGCACCGAAGGAACCACATTTTCCGGCGAAAGTAAAATCAGTGATCTGGCTCCACCAGAACGGTGCTCCCAGTACTCTGGATTTGTACGATTACAAACCCGATTTGATTAAATTGGCTGGCAAACCGGTACCCGATTCATTTTTGACTGGTATCAAAACCAGTACCCAAGGTGGCGTGAACACGTTGTTCGACGGCAAGCGCTCTTGGAAACAATACGGTGAGAGCGGCGCATGGTTTTCTGACTTGCTGCCAAACTTGGCTCAACACGCGGATAAATTGACTTTTATTAAATCCAGCGTGACCATAGGTGCGACTCACGATATTTCCATTTTGAAACTCAATACTGGTGACCTGAACCCTGGCCGTCCTTCATTGGGCGCTTGGATTTCTTACGCATTGGGTTCCGCAAATCCCGATTTGCCGCCTTATGTCGTAATGTACAACAGTCCATCCGAGCCTCGCGCTGGATCGGCCAACTGGAATTCCGGCTTCCTGCCTGCGGTTTATCAAGGTACTGCTTTCCGTCCTGGCCCGTCTCCGATTTATTACCTGGAGCGCCCAGAGTTGCGTACCGCAGAACAGCAACGCAAATCATTGGATCTGTTGCGTCGCCTGAACCAATTGGGCAGCGAACGCTATCCATCTGATACCGAATTGAAAGCGCGTCTGCGTTCATACGATTTGGCCGATCGCATGCAAGTTGCCGCGCCTGCAGCGGTTGATTTGAGCAACGAATCTGAAGCTACCAAAGAACTGTACGGCATCAACGATCCCATCAGCAGCAGCTACGGTACCGTGTTGCTGCGCGCTCGACGCCTGGTAGAACGCGGTGTGCGTTTTATTCAGGTCGTGAGTGGTGCGCCGGAAGGTGAGACCGATATCGTCAGCTGGGATGCGCATGACGAATTGGATAAGAACCACGGTTTGATGGCGAAAATGGTCGACAAACCCATCGCCGGTTTGTTGCACGATCTGAAAACCCTCGGTTTGCTCGACACCACATTGGTTGTTTGGACTTCCGAATTCGGTCGTACTTCCTGGGGCGAAAGCGGTACTGGTCGCGACCACAACCCATGGGGTTACACCCAGTGGTTGGCCGGTGGCGGCTTGAAAGCTGGTTTCACCTACGGCGGAACCGACGAAATTGGTTTGCAGGTTGCGGATAAAAACACCGCAGTCGATACCTACGATCTACACGCGACTGTGCTGCATCTGTTGGGTCTCAACCACCTGAAGACCACTTTCATTCACAACGGCCGTTCAGAGCGACCAACGGTAGTGTATGGCAAGGTAGTCAAGGACATCCTGGCCTAACACTTTCGGCCGCTTGATTACTGTCTCTCTCTTGGCGGAGCGAAGGAGTGACACCTTCGCATCCGCGTTTTTTGGAAGAGGTTTATGAAGAAGTTTTTTGCACCTGCATTAACGGTGCTGGTACTAACCGCTCAAGTAACATTTTCTACCCATGCCGCCTACACCACAGTGGACATGGATTTGATGCAGGAAATTGAAGAAATCAATGATAGTCTTGCATCCAATATCGCACTGGAAAAAGCCGAAGCTTCACTGGCCGATGCTCGTCAGCTCAAAGAGTTATTTGTGGTTGTCGAAGGGCATTACGCGACTTTGAATGAGCCAAACGCCGAAGATGCCTTGGCCATTTCCCGCGATAGTCTCAGGCTTGCAGGATCCATCATTGATTTTGTAACGCAAAAGGATTTTGAAAGCGCAGCAAACTCTGCAACAGATCTTTCCCGTGCCTGCCGTGCATGTCATGTGTTTTATCGAGAAGATTGATGCGCAAACAAAATTGGTTGGTAGTTACAGTATTGGTTGCGTGTCAAAGTTTCAGCGTTCCAATCCAAGCCTTGGACACTTCCGGACTGGTGGGCGATCCCGCAGCAGGTGCGTTTAAAGCGGATGACGAACGCTGTCGCGAGTGCCATGGCGATCACGGCGAAATTAAAACTCACGGCAGTAATGAAGCCACAAAAATACCGCGGCTTGCTGGTCAGCATCCGCAGTATTTGCTCAAGCAACTGGGGGATTTTGCCAGCGGAGCGCGCAAATACGATTTTATGAATCGTATTGCGGCGGATATAGCAGCGCAGGACGCTGTCGATATCATTGCGCACTTCACCAGACCTGAATTTGATGTGCGCAACCCCAAAGAGAGCACAGATTTCACAGATGAATCGGCTCGCGCAAATGCACAGCGAATTTATCAGCAAGGTGATAGCGCGCGCGGACTGCCAAGTTGCGCTTCCTGTCACGGTGCCGACGGTCGTAGCACAGTGACACAACCCGAAGTCGTAGCGGAGCTGATTCCAGTGGTAGCAGGGCAGGACCGTTATTATCTGCAGGAGCAATTGTTGAACTGGCGCAGCGGTGCGCGCAGCAATAGCCCGGCAGGCATAATGAACCGTGCGGTGCAGGGGCTTAGTGATAGCGAAATAAACGCATTGGCGATTTATCTCGAAGGCCTGTAACCTTCGGACATTAACAATTGAACGTTGCTTTTACATGGTCTTGCTAATGTGGCAATGACTTTGCTCTGGCGGAATGATCTGAACAGGTAAAAAGCAGTCTCAACTATCAGCCGACTAAAAAGGGGCGAGTATGAAAAATCGAATTTGGCTTACCAGCGTAATCAGTGGCTTTTTTATGCAGTCAGCAATCGCAGCGTTACCAGAAGGTGCAAAGGCTCCTGACTTTAAAATTCCGGCATCGCTGGCTGGCAAAGAATTCAGTTACTCACTGCAGGAAAATCTCAAGCATGGCCCTGTTGTGGTCTATTTCTATCCTTCCGCCTATACCCGAGGTTGCAATATTCAAGCGCATGAATTTTCTGTACATACGGACAAATTCAAAGCGGCTGGTGCCAGTGTGGTCGGAGTTTCACTCGACAGCATTGCGCGCCTGAATGAGTACTCCGCCGATCCGGAATATTGCGCAGGTAAATTCCCCGTCGCATCCGATAAAGATGGCAAAGTCGCCAAAGCCTTCGATCTGAATGTGCGCGACGCGGAAGAGGGAAGAGTGGATAGCCGAGGCGCAGCTATTGATCACGGCTTTGCTGAACGCACCACCTTCATTATCACCCCCGACGGCAAAATCGCCGCAACCATCGGCGGTTTGACACCGAAGGAAAATGTTTTGAAAGCTCTGGAAGTGGTGCAGGAGTTAGGTAACAGCGTCGCCAGCAAATCTCTTTAATCAGATTTTTGATACAGCTCAACGAATTTATTTGGTCCTTGGCAATATTTGGTATTGATTGAAGATTGTGCATTTGAAACAGAAATTGGATGGCGAGGCTTTTGATCGAATATGGCTGTCAGATGCGAAATTCGAGTCGGGCACTCTCTCTCCCTGATAGGGAGCTTTAGATTGTGCATTTGGAAAAGAATTAGGTGGCGAGGCTTTTGAACGGACATGCACGGTTAATACGAAATTAGAGCAGGGGCACTCTAGTTTGGGAGAGGGTTAGGGTGAGGGCGATCTTTGAGAACTGCTTCTAAGTACCCAGCTTGGTTGAATCGATTTTTCCGGATTGTCTATCACGGCAAATAAAAAAAGGGAGCAATGCCCCCTTTTTTATGTTTTGCTTATTTGTTACTTGCCACAGTCACAAATGAGCGCAGCTCGTCAATTTTAACCAAACGACCATGCAGCGGTGCAATATGCTCCACATCCAATTTCAAACGGACGATATTATCGTGGAGGCTTTTCGCGAAGGGGTTGACGGTTGCGGGCGGTGGTGAGTTAGGCGCAGGTGGAGTAAAGGCGTCCGCTTCGATCAGGATTTTTTCCTTAGGCAAATACACTAGTGCAAACGCATCATTATGACCGTTATCCTCAATCGCGTGAATTTCAATAGCGCGCTGACCGTCGTTTAACACCAGTTTGTCTTTAAAAGTCTGGAATTTAGGCGCTTTTTTGGAAATAGACAATTTGTCCGGATTCAATGTGCGCGGTTGTTGCCAGGCTTTTTCATAGAAGGATTTATTCAGTTCGTGTGTAACAATTGTCGCGCCCGCATCCACATAAGTACGCAAGCCGCCGGAATGGTCGAAGTGCTGATGGCTATTGATCAAATGGGTAATGGGTTTGTTAGGGAATAATTCACGGATTTTGTCGATAACCGCGAGTGACCGCTCTTCATGCTGAGGTGCTTCCACCAACACTATATGATCGCGCTGTTCAATCGCCACACTGTGGTGAGAACCGCCTTGCAGATAGTGAATGCCGGGAGCAATTTCTGTATTGGTCACTGTAATGGCGGGTTTAGGATTGGCCTTGATTTCCGCGGGAACAGCCAATTCAACTGCGCCGTTGGCTTTTACGTTGTCGATTTTGATATCCAGAACCGGCGCGCCACCTTGATTTTTAACGATATGGCTGGGGAAATGGATATCGCCGAATTTTTTATAGCCCGAGTAGGTGATTTCGATTGGTGTATCGCCCAACACTGGATTGTCGATAAAGGTGGAAACGCTCTCTAAGTAACCATCGGAATTGAGCACACCCTTAAACAGCTGATTGCCTTTGGCAAATTCCACCTGGGTTTTATTGCCTTGTTTTTTGCTGATGGCATTATGCTTCAGCGCTGCTTTTAAAAAACCTTGCGGTGTAGTCCAGATTTCTGTTTGACGTTCTTCCACCGCATAAGGCTGTGGTTGTGCAATGGGCGCTGTACCTGGCGCTGATCCTTGTGGTGCGGCCAGATTCCACGCAATGTCGCCATGGACGTACTGATCCGGCTTTTGTTCTACAGGAACTGGGCGATGACGATTGGGTTCCACTACCTGTTTGCGAGTTTGCAATACTCGCGCTGCTTTGTGCTCGAAGTTGATAGCGGCTTCGTAGCTGCTGACCTCAAATGGTGGCCAGGGAGTGTCTGGAGCAGGAGATTGGCCGAATTGAAACCAATGGCCTTTGCCGGAAAATTCCAGCGTTTTGACTTTATCGGCACCGATTTTTTTGGCCGCTTTTTCAACAGCGGAGTCGGCGGCAAAAACACCTCCGGAAACCAGTGTGACGCCAAGCGCAAAAATGCCATGGCGGAATAGTTTTGGGATTGAGTTCATAGAAAATTTTCCTTGTGTGTCCGAGGTAACAACTGTTGGTCTATCAAGGATTCGGGCTGAGCAAGCCGCGTACCAGTTGCCGAAAATCCCATTATTTGTAGGTTATATGGCCATCGAACATGTGATTTAATCTATCGATTGCGCTGCATGCTGCTGAGATATACGCAGTAGCAGCTGAATTTTTAACAGTGAAACCTATGGCAAAAATAGTTGGTCACGCTTGCAAAAGCGGAGCGTTATAATTCGTCAATCACTTTGCTTCTTTATATGGGTGCTGTTTGAGAGCGTATCTAAGGCTGCCGCTACTTTTAAGTCTGGCGATATTGTTTTGTATTTTGGTGATGCCAGATAACCTGCTGTATTTTCAAGCGGACGCTTTGTTTGCATTACCATTAGAATTGCCTTTATTAGGGCTTCTCCTGTTATTCGGTGCATCAAATCGCTTGGTACTGATAACCACTGCCATTGCGCTTGCCGCAAGGTTAATTCTGATCGCAGCGGACACCGTATCCCACCAAGTGTATGCCCGGCCATTTAATCCGGTTATGGATGCCTATCTTCTCCGGCATGCGGTGTACCTGCTCGATGGCGTGCTCGGCAAAATAGTGGCCTATGCTATTGCTGCGGGCTTGGTTTTATTGGTTGGCGGAATTGTCTGGGGGTTTGTATGGCTATTGAGGAAATTTCGTGATTCTTTGCCCGAGCGCTCGACACTCACATTCATTTTCATTTTAGCGATTGGCATCTCGTGGATTGGTTTAAAGCTGACGGAATCACCTCGCGCGGTGCAAAGAGCATCGATTCACCTAACTCATCATATCGATAATTTTCTTCGTAGCCTGACCGATATTCGAGAATTTCGCGCAGCCTTACCACATGAAGATTCTATTAAAGACACTCCCGATTTTTTAGCCAAATTGCGCGGCAAGGATGTATTGATTGTTTTTATTGAATCCTACGGTCGGACCTTATTGGCTAAACCCGAATTTGTTGCAGAGTTTCGGCCTTTTCTGGTGGAGCGCGAAAAAGCTCTAACGGAAGCCAATATTGGTATGCGCAGCGCTTATTTGACGTCTCCTACCGTAGGCGGATTAAGTTGGCTCGCCCATGCAACGGTTATGTCCGGACTATGGGTCGACAGTCAAACGCGCTACGACAGTTTGGTGATGAGCGAATATCCTTCGCTGAATCGTTTGTTCCGCGATGCCGGGTGGCGCACCGTAGCGGTTATGCCGGCGATCACAATGGCTTGGCCGGAAGGCGACTATTACGGCTACGACCATATTTATCACGCCTACAATTCCGGTTACGCGGGCAGACCGTTTAATTGGGTCACTATGCCTGACCAATACACATTGTCTGCTTTTCACCGTAACGAATTGGAAGCTGACAACCGTGCGCCAGTAATGGCGGAAATTGCCTTGATTTCATCCCACGCGCCTTGGACGCCAGTACCTTATTTAATCGACTGGGAAGATGTTGGTGACGGGCAGATATTCAACGCTCAAGCGGAAAGTGGCGACGCTCCGGAAGTGGTATGGCGCGATCCCAAACGCATTCGCTATCAATTCCGTTTGGCAAGCCAATATGCATTGGAAGCCTTAACCGATTACGTGGTCAATTACGCGGATGACAATCTTGTGGTACTGGCATTTGGTGATCATCAGCCTGCACCGTTGGTGACGGAAGATCACGACAATCGCGATGTGCCAGTACATTTATTGACGCGCAATCCGCAAATTCTCGCAGCGGTGGAAAGCTGGGGCTGGAACGAGGGATTGATTCCAGCGGAAGCGGGGCCGGTGTGGCCTATGAGTGAAGTCAGAGAAAAATTGATTTCGGCTATGTCTGGTGAGGATTAACGGGGCAGGGCGAGAAGATCCAAGTGGCCCACGATGCAGCTGCCGTCTTTTGCATTGTCCAGACGAAAATTCAGCCAATCCTCCACGGTCTTTGCATCCAGTGACGGGTCTCCGACAACCGCGGATGCAATGCCACGCACCAGTTCTTCCGTTAGTTGTTGTTCTGCAGAGCCTAAATGCCACGGACTTGGTTTTATCGACACGTCAAAACCCGACATATGCAAACGATCGGCGAGATAATAAGCGGCATCCGGTCCCAGCGCCGGGCCAAATCCTTTATCGCGCAATTGATCGCGGTTAAAGGATTTCAATATCAATTCATCCGCAGGATGATTCGGCCACCAGCCAGTTACGCCGTCATAATTGAGTGCGGCGTAAAGTCCAATGTTATGCGTTTGCAGGCGTTTGATTAAGCGATCACAAAATTGTCGGGACGCCAAATCGAATAAAGCCGATGCACTAACCAGCGCGGCATTTTTCAATGGCAGCTGCTCAATTTCAGTCAGATTAATAGGGTGGATTGTTATTGATAAATCACTGTGGCGACGATTTGCTTCATTTAGCAAGGTTTTATCAATATCGATTAAACGCCATTGAAATGTTTTTGCCGCCTCGCCGAACGCTCGTAGTGTAGAGCCTGTACCAGAACCCAAATCCACCACAGTCGCATGGTTTGCTTGACGAAGCCACTCCACACTCCTCTGCAGTAAATTCAGATCGCGTGCTGCATGGTCCGCTGGTTCCCGCAGATCCAACCACGCAATCGAAAAACTCATAATTAACCTCGCAACGATGTTTTACAGGGCCTCAATCAGTTCGGCAATTTTGCCCACACTCTGTTCCCATGCTGGTAAAGCGAGCGCTGCTTTTTGTGCACCTTTTGGCATGCGTTGGCGCAATTCTGGGTCAAGCAAAAGCCTTTCCAGTGCACGTGCCAGAGCTGAATGATCATCTGGTGGTACCAAAATGCCTGCGTCTTCTTTAACCACATCCGGCACGGCGCCAGAGTGAGCACCAACAATAGGAAGTCCAAACGCTAATGCCTCCGCAAAAGCCATGCCGTATCCTTCAAAGCGCGATGGCAAAACAAATAAATCCGCGCGCTTGAATTCCTCCTCCGGGTCCGCCACTGTACCGACAAACTCGACGCGGCTTTCCAAACCGAGACGGCGTGTTTCCTCTAATAGCCAATCGGCCCAATCCGCGTCCAGTTCACGACTTCCGACAAAGCGGGCGCGCCACGAGAGGTGCCGAATTTGCGCCAGGGCTTTTAGCAAAACATCGTGACCTTTGCGACGAGTAAGTGTTGCCAACGTTAGCAGTGTTGGAATTTGAACATCTGTTTTAAATGGAATGGTGGAATCTCCGCTAGCGCTTATACCCGGTGGGGCCAGCAGAATTTTTTGCTCTGCAACCTGGAATTCGCGCACCAACAAATCCCTCGTTGCCGAACTGGTTACGATCACCGCCTGGGCGGCTGCAAGTGCGCGCACCTCAGATCTCTGCAGCATGTCTGCGCGGATCTTATCCAGTCCTGTTTCCAGCGCCAGCGGATGATGACAAAGCGCAATAATTCGCAAGCGGCGAGCCTCAAGCTCCGCTATGTCAGCCATAGCACCGAAAGCCAAACCGTCGGCGATCACAATGGAATTGTCGGGCAATTTGCTGAATAAATCGGCAGTCTTTTCCAATACCGAAGTGCTGGGAAAAGGAAATTCTGCGGATAACGGCAGATGCTCAACCTTAATACCGCAGTTGCGTAAGCCAGCAATAATCTGGCGATCATATATATAACCACCAGTTAAGGTATTGATATTGCCTGGAATTGCGAAAAACACGGAATCAGAATGGGGCATAAGACTTGCTGTCTCTCGGCGAAAAAGAGAATTACTCACTGTTTAATATGTTAGCGGCGCGGCAAAATCGGCACTGACGCTTTTGTCGTTCATTGTCGTTCATGTTCTTTAGTCTGGGCGAGAAGGAAAATAGGGGAATTGTCTCATTCGAGGAATTTTCTAACTCATACAGAGAGTGTTCTAACTCATGGTAGCCAAATGAATGTTCATCAGGTCTTGTCATCTTGGTTGTTGAATTCTCAACAGGAAAAATCACCGCATAATCGCCCCTTCGTCACGCTCAGTTATGCGCAGAGTCTCGATGGCAGTATTGCCCGCAGCGATCGCAAGCCATTGATTTTAAGCGGCGAAGAATCCATGCGTATAACCCATCAACTGCGCAGCCTGCACGATGGAATTTTGGTTGGAATTGGCACCGTACTAACGGATGACCCGCAGCTGACGGTGCGCCACTGGCAAGGTGAAAATCCGCAGCCGATTATTCTCGACAGCCGCTGCCGCATTCCTATGGCTGCTCGTTTGTGTCATCGCACAGAAAAAAATTGCTGGGTACTGACCACTTGTTCCGATATGAAAAGTTTTGATGGAGTCGAAATCTATCAAATGCAAGCCAATGAAGAAGGGCGGGTATGTTTAAAGCACGCTCTGGAATTTCTTTACGAACGTGGCATTAAGCGTTTGATGGTGGAGGGTGGAGCACAAATTATTACCTCATTTCTTCAAGCCGGTTTAGTGGATGCTCTAGTGCTGACAATTTGTCCGCGTTTCATTGGAGGTTATAGAGCCGTGCAAAGTCTTCATATGGATTACGTGAGCAACCTCGAGTCTGTGCAAAGCGCACGCTTAAATGATGATCTGCTTATTTGGGGAAGCCTGCGGAGTCAAAAAGTATGACGGCAGTGGAACAACTCTGGTTTACCGCACCGTTTGAATTGGAACTGCGCAAAACCGAGATGCCAATTCCCAGCCTTGGTCAGGTTCTAGTAAAAACAAAATTTTCTGCGGTAAGTCCTGGAACAGAAATGTTGCTTTACCGAGGGCAAATTCCTTCATCCATGTCTTTGGACACAACCATTGCAGGAATGCAGGAGCAATGTGCTTATCCGCTACAATATGGCTATGCCAGCGTCGGCAAAATTATTGAAATTGGTAGCGGAGTAGCGGAATCCTGGCTCGGCAAACAGGTTTTTGCCTTCCAACCTCATGCCAGTCATTTTATTTCGTATGTTGACAAATTAATTGAAGTTCCTCCGGATATTCCTGCCGAACGCGCTGTATTTTTTGCCAATATGGAGACTGCCGTTAATCTTGTGCACGACGGTGCGCCTTTGGTGGGGGAACGCATTGCGGTTCTTGGTCTAGGTGTTATTGGTTTATTGTTGACCAGCGTTTTAACTCGATTTCCGTTAAAAGAAATAACGACATTTGATCGTATCGGCGCGCGACGTGAATGGTCGCTAAAGCTCGGTGCGAATAGCTCTTTTGATCCCCAAAGTATAAGGGACCGCGAAAAAGCCGATTTAATTTTTGAAGTTAGTGGATCGCCGGAAGCTTTGAATCTCGCTATAGAACTCAGCGGCTTTACCAGCCGTATTGTGGTCGGCAGTTGGTATGGCAAAAAATCCGCACCTGTATGGCTCGGCGGCGATGCCCACCGCAATCGTTTGCGCGTTATTACTAGTCAGGTCAGCACCATCGCGCCGGAACTTGCCGGGCGCTGGAGCAAAGAGCGACGTTATCAAACCACTTGGGATATGTTGCGGCATATTACCCCGGAACAATGGATTACTCATAAAGAGCTGCTGAAAAATGCGGCAGCGCTCTATGCGCAAATCGATCGCCAGTCGGAAGATTGTTTACAACCTGTATTCACTTATTAGAGATTATTTATGTACACATTAGCAGTCAGTCGCGATTTTATTGCCCGCCATTTTCTCGTTGGTGGTGATTGGAGAGCGGAAAATTTCCCTCACGCACATCACTATGTGGCGGAAGTCAGTATCGAAGGAAATCAACTAGACCAGCATGGGTATTTGGTGGATATAGTAGATGTGGAAGCTGCACTGGAAAAAATCATCGATTATTTCCGCGATTCGCTGCTTAATGAAAAAGAGGAATTTACGGGTTTGAATCCCAGTATTGAACACTTCAGTCGAATTATCAGCGAAAAATTGATCGCCGAAATTAAACCGGCCGCCGGAGCGCAGGCACTTACGGTAAAGCTTTGGGAAAACGCAACCTGTTGGGCATCTTACAGGCACGAGCTTTAAGCTCGATCCACCCACAAATCGTCTTTGCGCCAAAGAGTGAGTTGACCTGCTCCTAATAGCAAAATGCCAGTAATTGCCATAAGCCATACAACATCTACCCAATCGAGGGCGAGGGGGCTGTAGGTCGCACTCCAGCATAGTAACAGCACACCTGCGGCTGTTCGTGCTCCTATGCCGGCAATAATCAACAACGCTAATATGCCAAATAGTATGGGAAAGGAAAAACTATCAAAGAAAATTCCATATGCAATCAATAACGCAACCAAAACGCGTAGTAGTGGTTGAAAAAAGCCATAGCTCCATGCCGCCAATTGAGCGCGAAAATGGTTTACTGTTGCATAACCGGATACGGCAAACCAGTCAAACAAAAAACCAATTAAAATCGGCACCATAAAAATAAAACCAAGCCAAAGGGTTATCGCGTTTGGAAAAGGTGGTAATAACACCACCGCAACAAATCCCATTTGAAACCCGGCCAATGTACGTCGCAAGGTGCTGGGGGGCAGGGGATAGACCGGTAGGTTTTTGTGACGGCGCCACTTAAGTCCGGCCATAAATACATAATAAGCAAGACTTACTGTCAGAAAGCTCCAATGGAACTTCCCGTAGATGAGTGCAAGCAATGGTGCAACCAGTAAACCTAGAGCATCCATTTCGGTATCCAGTTCTTTACCTAGTAACGTGGTTCTACCGCTTCGTCGCGCAACGCTACCATCCACTCGATCCAATATTGCCGCAACACCATACAGTGCGCCCGGCAACCATGCGGCAATGCCGTAAGGCAAAGGTTGTAACAGAAAACCACCAGTGAGTGCGATCAGCCATCCGCGCAATAACGTCAGCCGATTTGCCCAGCCTAAGTTGGTTAAGCAGGGAGAATCGAAATTTTCCCGATTCAAATCCCGCCGCTGCCATGCCTGCAACCATACATAAGCCCACAACAACATTGCCAATCCAGTCCAAAACAACACATTAATACCGGAAGACAATCCTGAAAGCACGGCTGAGCCAACCAGAATAACCAGAACTCCCAAAATCCCACTGATTGCCAACTCGTTTGCTGCCAGCATCGAACGTTTAAGACCTATAAGCATGCCTCTTTTCCAAAAAGAGCGAGTAAACCGGTTACAGAAAATAATGAAAGATACTTTTGCAGAAATTTCTAATAACAGCAATTGCTGTTTTGCAACAAAACAAAGAGGAGTGCATTGGTTAATATCCGCTCTGGTCAGAATTTGTTGAAATAAATAATTTGCCGACTACATTTCCGGGAATAAAAAAACATCAACTTTTGCTGGTGTGGACAATAAAGGCAAGCTCATATTGGGGGATTTAATCGGTTTAAGCAGATTCAGGTACATTGAAAAGATCTGGCACTTAAATCAACAGATCTAGCGGGAGTTAGCCTAGTGACGGTTAACAATAAAAATAAAAAAATGTTGAGAAATTTCAATAGACTACCCTAAAAAATGGGTAGTTTTACTTAATGTGAGTACCTGTCATATTTATCGTACATATATGATCTCTAGTGCTCCGCTTTGCTTCGAATTTTTTTGTTTTTTATTTTGAATAATTATTTTCCCTGAAAATTTCCTGCTTAGCCTTTCAAAAAAGCTCCAGTTGAAATTAACTGCGAGCTCATTTTCCCGCCAAAAGAATCGAGTAGATTTTTGCAAAAATGTGATCTAGCTTAAGGAAAAGGAAAAAATTGACTGAAGTTTTTTCTTTTTTTAACTCTCTCGTGATAACTCAACAGCGGGATACTTTTATGAATAAGCTAAAAGCGTTTTTTATTTCTTGTGCATGTCTGGCATCTAGTGCGACTTATGCTGGAACAGTCAGCGGTGTCCTTACTGTGCAGGCAGAAGTAGGTCAAGGCTGCCAGATTGACGGGGCAGCTGGAGGCGGCGGAACCGTAAACTTCGGTGTTTTAGATTTCGGTTCCATTCTTACTCTGGCGATTGACGAGGACGTTACTGCTCAAACCAGTGGCACGGCGGGAGGAAGTGGCATCAGCCTAACCTGTACAAATGGCACTGACTATAGCATCGCGTTGAATGATGGTGAAAATTACACCGGCACATCGCGCGCTATGAAACATGCGGGCAGCGGTTCACTGCTGGGATACGCACTTTATAAAGACCCGGCACACACTGACGAATGGACATCCGGAGCAGCTGTTCTCGCCACGAGCGATGGCACTACGGAAAACTATACCGTATATGGTGTTATCCGTGGTGGCCAAGTCGCTGCTCAAGCCGGTGTTTACGAAGACAATGTTCAAGTAACTATTAGCTGGTGAAGATTGTGCGCGCATTGTTTTTCGGGTGGTTAATTGCAGGTTGGTCGGCTTTAGCAATTGCAAACAACGATCAACAGCTGCAGGCAAATCCGACTGAAATACGATTGGAAATTGTCAATGGTTGCGAACTTAATGGTCAGCGGGATAGCGCAAATTTAGGCACGTTGGATTTTGGTGGTGTCTATAACCTTGATTTCGCAATAACAGCTGAGACAACTTTGGGAAATGGCAGTTTAAGTTTGAAATGCACCCCCGGAACCAATGCGCGCATTTTTTTAAATAAAGGAACTCATGGTACCGATATTGATAACCGAGTGATGCTTAATGTGCCCAGTGGTCAAACGCTCCGTTATCAGCTTTACACTACACCTGCGCGAAATATCGTTTGGGATGACGTTGTAGGTGTTTCGGTGGCGTTCATCAATGATGATGAACAATTAATACCTATTTTCGGCACCATTCCCGTTCAGGCGTTGCCCGTCAGCGGTTTATACACAGACGTAGTCACCGTTACAGTGCAATATTAGACGTCACATCAAAATAACGGATCTGCACCTATTTTGAGTGGCCTCTAGGAACAGTTAAAACCACTGCGCCGCCATCAACTTTTGCACAAACATAGGGTTAACGCCATGAGCTTTCGCCGATCTTTTGTATCTGCGGCTTTGCCGTGCATGTTGTTATGTGTTTTTTCGATGGGATGCTATGCCGCTAGCCTCACCGTATGGCCGATCGATCCCTATATTCAACCGCCGTCACAGGCTGTCGCCATTCGGGTTCGTAATACTGGTAATGAGCCAGCGCATTTGCAGTTGCGCATTTATCGTTGGGTACAAGAGCGCTCGGAAGACGAGCTAATTCCTCAGGACGAAATTGTCATAAGTCCGCCAATGGTTCTGGTGGAACCACAAGCGCAGCAGTTATTCCGCATTGTTCACCGCTCGGGCGCACCTAATTATTCAAGTGAGGTCAGTTACCGCATACTGATCGATGAAATTCCAAATAACCAAAAGAAAAGCTCCGCGCCTTTGCAGTTCCAAATGCGCTATTCGCTGCCGTTTTTTATTTTCCCGCAAGTTCACAAGCGGGATGAAAAACGCGATAAAAATTTTTTGCGATTTCGCATCACCAATCCGAAAAAACCCGAAATTACCGTTGTCAATCACGGGTCTTCTCATTTTCGCCTAAGCCAGGTGTTTGTGCAGAATGGCAATACTCGTATTCCCATTGCTGAAGGTCTTCTCGGTTATGTGTTGCCAGGCTCCACTATGACTTGGCCAATACCACTGGATAAGCTGACGCCCCAGCAAATTCAAAGTCTGGTGCACGCCAGTGAAATAACCTTTACGCAAAATCATCATCAATACCGCGTAAGACGCCTTGACTAAGTCGGTGGGAATCATGTCCGGTTTACGCCTAAGTTGTATTGTGTTGATTGGGACTCTCTTTCCGTTGCAAGCCTTAGCGGAAGTTTTCTATCTCGAACTGGTGATCAACGGGAAACCCGTAGCGATTTCAGCCGTCAACAAGCAGGAATCAAAATGGTTTATCCCTGCATCCGACTTGCGCGCTGCCGGGGTTAAATTGCACGAGGCCTCTCTTGGATTCGTGGATGTAACCAATATCGAAGGCGCGTCGGTTAGCTATGATGAGGCGCAACAGCGGCTCCTTATAACCTTGCCGGCAAGTTATTTGCCGGAGCAAACGGTAGGGCCGAAAAAATCCCGGCCCCAAATTACGCCGGGAAATGCGGGTGCAATGCTGAATTACGACTTATATACCACCAGAACCAATTTGGACAGATCCTGGAATTTCTCGGCCTGGCACGATCTGGTTCTGTTTGGATCATCTGTATTTGTTACCAGCACAGGGATTTATCGCGATGATCCCGCTCTTACGCGCGGCGAAGGTTACACGCGCTTTGATACCCGATTGCAGTACGACAACACAGACCAACTGTGGACGCTAAGCCTCGGCGACGTGATCAACGGTGGAAACTACTGGACGCGCAGCTTGCGTATGGGCGGTCTGCGTTTTTCCCGCGATTATTCCATCGACCCGCAATTTGTGACTTATCCGGTACCGGAATTTTTCGGTGAGGCAGCCTTACCCAGCAGCGTTGAATTATTGATTAATGATCGCAAACGCTTGAAAGAGGATATAGAGCCAGGCCCGTTTGTGGTGGATGTCCCCACCTATATTTCCGGCGCAGGCGTAGCACAAGTGGTTACCAAAGATGTGCTCGGTCGAACTCAAATTCAGGAAGTCAATTTTTATGTCAGCAGCCAGCTGTTAAAGCCAGGGCTTTTTGATTATGACGTTTCTGTAGGTTATCCGCGCGAACACTTCGGTTTAATGTCGGATCAATACGATAATCATCTGGCGACCAGCACACGCCTGCGCTATGGTGCAACCGATTGGTTTACCCCGGAAGTGGTCGCGCAAACCTATAAAGATTTGCATCTGTTGGGTGCTGGAACAACCTGGCGACTCGGTCGCTTCGGTATTTTGGAACTGTCCGCTAATCACAGCGATACAGATCAAAACAATGCCTGGCAAAAAGGTTTTGGTTATCAGTACCAAAGAGGCGGCATGGGGTTTGCGCTGCGCAATATTATCCGCGATAGAGGCTACGCGGACCTGTCTCGCGTAGGTGGTGCTAATCCCGCGCTTAGAGAAGTTCAGGCCAGTGTTTCCTTTTCTCAGGGCGAATTGGGCAATTTCAGCTTCGGTTATTTCCGTCTGGATTACGAAGACAGAAACCCCTCTACGACGGTAGTCGTTCCGCAAAATTTGGTTCCATCGATGAATAATGCTTCCATTTTTCAGCCGAGCGAACAGCAGAAGGAGCGGCAAAAAAACCAATTTTTTAATTTCACCTGGAGCCGAGGCTTTTCGCGTGGCGTCAATGTGCTGGCTACCGCCGCGCGAGATTTTGACTCATCCAAGTTTGATTGGAGTTTATCCATCAGCTTTCCCGTGGATTATGCCGGTTATTTCAGTGCGTCTCGCCGCGAGAACCAGCGCGGGTCAGACACTAAACAAGTCAGTTTGCAGAAAACAGCACCTTACGCGGGCGGTTTGGGCTGGCATTTTTCCTATCTGGATACAGATCCCGTGGGCTACCACCAAATGATGTTTAATTGGCGCGACAAATATGCCAATACTTCCATCGGCAGCTACGGCTCAAATCTGCTTCGCAATTATTATTTAGGTGTGACTGGTGGGCTGGTGATGATGGATTGGAATGTGTTCGCGACGCGCGAAATTTATGATTCTTTTGCGCTGGTGGATACCTCCTTGCCGGATGTGCCGGTTTATGTCGGCCAGCGATTCGCAGGCAATACAAACCGAAAGGGCAAAGCACTGGTAACGGATTTGTCCTCTTATGCCACCAATAAAATATCCATCGACCCGATAAATCTTCCTGCGCAAACGATTTATGAATCCACCGAACAATATGTTGTGCCGGCGCGAAGGGGAGGTCTGAAATTGACTTTCCCTGTACAAACAACCCATTCGGCCCTGGTTATCCTGGTTAATAAAAAAGGTGAATATCTGCCTATGGGCGCGCAGATCCGTGTGCAGCGCGGCAATGAATCCAAGAATGCAGATGAGCGTGTCATCGTAGGTTGGGATGGCGAAATATTTCTGCAGGATTTTGATCAACCTGTCGACCTGGTCTGGGAAGAGGGCAACTGTGTTGTTTTGGCCGTACCGCCTGATTTATCCCACAGTGATTTGCCGCGAATTGGTCCTGTTATTTGCCAAACATATAGGAGCAGCAAGCCATGAAATTATATTCCGCAATAGGGTATTGGCTGACGGCAACGTTTTTGCTGTTAGGTTGTTTCTGTGCTCAGGCTGAATGCACAGTTGCGCCTGCAACGTTGGACAACCCCGTCAATTTCGGCACGGTGCCTTCGCGGGATGTGCCATTGGGAAGTATCAGTCCCAATGGTGGTGCTCCAGCCACATATTTCTATGCCGACTGCACGGTTCTTTTAACTATAGGGCTCTTGAGCGCGGCTGGATGGATCGAATACGAAGTGTTGGAACCACTCGAACTCATCAATGGTGAGAGCACGATTAGCTACGTTATCGCCAGCACAGCAGATTACACACCTGTGATTACGCAACCGGGCGGGACCATAGGAGGTGTTGGTGGCTTGGATTTATTAAGCCTCACGCTTTTAGCAAATACCCAGCAAATGCATATACCTCTATATATAAAAACCATCTCAACAGGAATATGGCCAACAGCGGGAACCTACACTGGTATTCAAAAACTGTCCGTAAGGGGCGAGATATGTGAACTTCTCAGTATCCTTAATATATGCCTCTTAACTTCTACTTTTTCACGCGTTGTTGATATGCCCCTCGTCCTGGAAGTCAGCAAAAGCTGTGAATTTTCCAGTGTGGCAAGCCAAGTGGATATGGGGCAAATGAGCTTTTTGGAAGATGCAGAAACCGCAACGCTGAATGCAACAGTGCGCTGCACCAATCAGGAGGATTATTTGCTCTATGCCGATAATGGAGATCATTACAGTGGTGGCTTCCGCAATATGGAGAGTACTACCGGAACCAAAATTGCCTACGAAATTTTCCATCATGGCTCTCCTTCTGAACCTTTGACTGCGGCCAACCCTATGTCCAGAGAGGGCACCGGTGGTTTTGAAGCCGTTTCATTACCTGTTCGAGTGGTCCCAGGGCAGGAAACACCTGTCAGCGGGGTATATAAAGATAATATTCGGTTGATTTTGGAATATTAAAAAGCGCTGGCGGTCCTCGGGGTGCCTGTCTCGGCCAAAATTCCGTTTAACCGAGGCCCAAATTTGGCTACACCCGGCTGATTGCCTCCATCGAAATCTCACCCAACCTGCTTAGGCCGGGTTGCGTAGTCCTACTCTGCCCGACCAAGTATCGCAAATCCCAAGCCCAATGTTTTCGGGGCTTCCAGCCGCCTTATTGTGCAAATTACGAATTTTTATCAATCTCCCATAAAAAAAATTATTAGAGATCGTAACGGAACATGTTTAATTTGGCGCCAAAGGAAAAAACCGCATGAATTTCCTTTTATTTTTTTAACTCTCATGCAGCAGTAACTTAACTGAGAGCCTTATAGATTATGAGTAAGCTTAAAGCCCTTTTTATAACTTGCGCTTGTTTGGCATCAAACATGGCTTTGGCCGGAACAATAAACGGCACCCTCGCCATTCGGGCAGAGGTAGGGGCCGGATGCCAGATCGACGGCACTAGCGGTGGAACCGCGAATTTCGGAGTCTTGGATTTTGGTCCCATCCTGACTCTCGAAATCGAAAATGACGTCTACGGGCAAACCAGCGGCGCAGGTGGAAACGGCATCAACTTAACTTGTACCCAAGGCACCGCCTATACCATTACCCTGGACGATGGTGAAAATCACACCGGGGCTAGACGTGCAATGCGCCATTCCGGAGGCGCGACCCTGGAATACGAACTCTATAGAGATGCATCCCTTACTCAAGAATGGTCATCATCTACACCAGTGAGCGCCAGTGCTACTGGAGTTTCCGAGTCTCATACC
This sequence comes from Saccharophagus sp. K07, assembly GCF_014336955.1. Classification (GTDB taxonomy): domain Bacteria; phylum Pseudomonadota; class Gammaproteobacteria; order Pseudomonadales; family Cellvibrionaceae; genus UBA5868. The sequence goes on from NZ_QRAI01000005.1 coordinate 360,640, forward strand.
GTTTACGGCGTTATACGCGCAGGGCAAACAGCCGCTGCTCCCGGCGCCTATCAGGACAATGTTCTGGTAACAATTTCCTGGTAATCTCCAAATGCGCATTGGTTTCATTGAAACTGATGCGCTTATTTCTCGCGTTAATTCCTCTCTTATTATCCCGTAGCTCGGAAAAGGCGCAGCCGCCTTCCGACATAGCCCCGAATCACACCAATCGCTATCTTCTTTTTATTGTAGGAAGGTCGAGTTGTAGTGGCATAGTGAATTTGGCCACCTAATTAGAAGTGATATTATCACTTCATCTAACTAAATAGGTGTCCAATGAGCAATCGTACCAGACCAACCTTTAGCCCTGAATTTCGCCATGAGGCAGCACAGCTAGTTGTGACAAAAGGCTATACCGTTCGCGAAGCGGCTGAGTCGATGGGAGTCGGTTTATCCACGATGGATAAATGGGTTAAACAGCTTCGTGCAGCGCCGGAAGGTCGACAGTTAAAAGGTGCGCCGGTAACGCCCGAACAGCAGCGAATTCGCGAGCTGGAAAAGAAAATTAAGCGCATCGAGACGGAGAATGAAATCCTAAAAAAGGCTACCGCTCTCTTGATGTCCGACTCACTGAACAATTTGCGCTAGTTCAGCAACTCAACGAGAGCTATCCCCTTAAAACACTGTGTGATGCGTTTGGTGTTCATCGCAGCAGCTATCGTTATTGGGTTGGGCGGCCTGACAGCATCGATGCAGAGCATGTTCGCCTGCTCAGTGAGGTTCGTGCTGTGCACACTGAAAGTAACGGCTCAGCGGGCGCCAGATCCATTGCTAATGTGGTGACCACCCGAGGCACTCCTTTGAGCCGTTATCGTGCAGGAAGACTGATGAAGCAACTGGAATTAGTGAGCTGCCAGGTGCCGAAACACAGTTATAAAAAGCCGATCAAGAGCATGTTGCCATTCCCAATAAATTGGATCGGCAATTTACGGTTAGCAAGCCGAATCAAGTATGGTGTGGCGATGTCACTTATATCTGGATCGGTACGCGCTGGGCTTATCTGGCATTAGTGTTGGATTTATTTGCTCGTAGGCCAATTGGTTGGGCGCTATCTTTGTCTCCTGACAGTGAGCTAACAAAGCGCGCTTTAACCATGGCGTTTGAGGCGAGAGGAAAACCTAAGGATGTCATGTTCCACTCTGATCAAGGCTGCCATTACACCAGCAGAAGTTATCGACAGTTGTTGTGGCGTTATCGTATTGACCAAAGCATGAGTCGACGTGGTAACTGTTGGGATAACGCACCGACGGAACGATTTTTTAGAAGTTTAAAAGTGGAATGGGTGCCGACATTTGGCTACCGAAATTTTAAAGAAGCGGAGTGTTCGATAACGGATTATCTGTTGGGTTACTACAGCCAAACTAGACCGCATCGTCACAACGGTGGATTATCGCCGGTGATGGCAGAGCGAGAGTATGCAAGTAACTCTTAAATTGTGGCCAAATTTACTTGACCACTACAA
>NZ_QRAI01000006.1 GCF_014336955.1 Saccharophagus sp. K07
GGGTGATAGCAAAAGTCATTGTCTTCAACATGGCTAATTCTCCCGAACGCCTTTTCTTTAATGATAATCGTTATCATTCATTAGAAAAGTATATTGTTCATATCGAGACAATAGCCTAGGCCTATTTGGTGGGCTGCGATTAATAAGCTCAGCTAGATAGGGATGATAGAGGGCTCAGGAGAGAGCTGTTTCAGCTGGTGCCGAATTGGATTCGCGGGTAAATACGATTAGATGATCTGCTTCCACGCTGATATTGATTGTCTGGCCAATCTCGAAGTTGTGATGACTGGGGAGAGCGGCTTCGATATAGGAGCCAGTGGGAAGCTGTAGGGTATAAAGGGTTGAGGTGCCGACGAACAGCTTGCGATGGATAGTCGCTTGGTAGGGGCTTGCGGGGTTTTCTACCACATCGTCGGGGCGCAGCAGCACTTCAACAGCGGTGTTGGGAACCCACGGATAATCTTTGTGGCTTTGCAGTGTCCCGAGTTCTGTTTCAACCGTTCTGCTGCTGCGTAAAAATCCTGGAAGAAAGACTCCCTGGCCAATAAAGTCCGCTACATAACGGCTTTGGGGCTGGTGGTACAGGTTAAAAGGAACATCCCATTGTTCCAGTTTTCCTTTATGTAAAACTCCGATTTTGTCTGCGAAAGCAAAGGCCTCTTCTTGATCGTGAGTCACGATAATTGCGCCTATGCCACGCTTTTTCAGAATTTCTCTGACTTCCATGGCGAGGCCGCGGCGAAGTTCAGTATCAAGGCTAGATAAAGGCTCATCGAGCAGCAAAAGATCTGGAGATGGCGCCAACGCTCGTGCTAAGGCAACACGCTGTTGTTGGCCGCCCGATAACTCGTGCGGATAGCGATTCGCAAAACCAACGAGCTTCACAAGCTCAAGCAATTCTTCGCAAACAAGCTCTTTGGCTTTTGCGGAAAGCTTATGAAGACCAAAAGTAATATTTTGCGCGACGGTTAGATGAGGAAAAAGCGCATAGTCTTGAAACACCATGCCGATTTTGCGCTTTTCTGGAGCCAGATGGTGCGTGTCGGAACTCAGAAGTTTTCCGCATAGGGTAATAGAGCCTGCGCTGATCGGATGAAAACCAGCAATGGATCTTAATACCGTGGTTTTACCGCAACCGCTCGACCCTAATAAGCAACCGATTTCTCCTTGCTCCAGGACAAAACTGAGATTGTCGACAACCGGTGGAATATCTTCATTGGTGTCGTATCTGCAGATAATGTTCTGCACCTGGAGAAGGTGAGTCATGAATTAACGAGCTGCCTCTTCCGCTAGGAAAAGCATCAGTGCTTTTTGCGCGTGTAAACGATTTTCTGCCTCATCCCAAACGATGGAATATTTTTCATCTTCCAACAATTCAGCGCTGACTTCTTCGCCTCTGTGAGCAGGCAGACAGTGCATAAATACTGCGTCGGATTTTGCCAGGCTCATCAACTCGTGATTAACCTGGTATTGGGCAAATTTTTCTGCGCGAGCTTTTTGCTCTTCTTCTTGGCCCATGCTTGCCCATACATCTGTAACCAACCAGTCCGCGTCGCGCGCAGCGTCGCGCGGGTCGCGAACGATAGTAACTCGCTGGCGATTTTGTTCTACCAATTTCGCGTCGGGTTCATAGCCCTCAGGGCAGGCAATAACCAGTTGGAAATCAAATTGTGCTGCAGCGTTAATGTAGGACTGACACATGTTGTTGCCATCGCCAATCCACGCCACGGTTTTGCCTTTTGGACTGCCGCGATGTTCTACATAGGTTTGAACGTCAGCGAGTAACTGACATGGGTGAAAACTATCGGTCAGCGCATTAATGACAGGAACGGAAGAATAGCGAGCAAAGCGTTCGATTTTTTCATGTTCGAACGTGCGGATCATGATCATATCGACCATGCGCGACAGAACTCTCGCAGAATCTTCGATAGGTTCGCCACGACCCAACTGGGTATCTTTCGGAGACAGAAAAAGCGCAGCTCCTCCGAGTTGCGTCATGCCAGCTTCAAAAGAAACTCGAGTGCGGGTTGATGATTTTTCGAAAATCATCCCCAGCACTTTATTTTTCAGCGGTTCGATAACTTCACCAGCGCGCCAGGACTTTTTTAGGGCTATGGCTCTTTCAATAATGCTATTGAGTTCTGCGCTTGAAAGGTCCCGCAGGGTCAAAAAATGTCTTAGTGCCATAACTACTCCTCTAGCGGTTTTTGATCAGTTCTACCACTTTCTGCACAATCTCGTCGGCTTGGTCGTCACTGATGATGAGTGGTGGAAGCAAGCGAATCGTATTGCCCGCAGTTACATTAATCAAAATGCCTAGCTGTTTGGCTTTTTCCACCAACTCTGGGCAATCTTGATTGAGCTGAATGCCGATCATCAAACCCATTCCGCGCACGGTGACAACGCTGGGATTGCCTGCCAATGCTTCGGTGAAGTTTTTCAGCATGCGTTCGCCTAACTGCGCAGCGCGAGCAGTCAAATTTTCATTTTGGATCGTGTTAATGACTGATAAGGCTGCGGCGCAAGCTAGTGGATTGCCACCAAAGGTGGAACCGTGATTGCCCGGCTGGAACAAGGTCGAAGCGACGCCGCGCGCGAGGCACGCACCAATTGGAACACCGTTACCAAGTCCTTTAGCTGTGGTCACTATGTCTGGAAGAATGCCGGAATGTTGATAGGCGAAGTATTTTCCTGTGCGTCCATTGCCGGTTTGAATTTCGTCGAGAATTAATAACCAGCCGCGCTCATCACACAATTTGCGTAATTCTGGAAGATAAGTAGAAGAGGGAACTCGCACGCCGCCTTCGCCTTGTACCGGCTCCACCATAACGGCAACTGTGTTTGGTGTTGCTGCAGCTTTTATGGCTTCAATATCGTCGTAGGGAACGTGTACAAATCCGGAGACCAGCGGCGCAAAACCGACTTTGACTTTTTTATTGCCGGTCGCAGTCAAGGTTGCCATGGTGCGGCCATGAAAACTGTTTTCAGTGACTATGACTTCTGGCATCTCTATGCCTTTTTCGTGGCCGAACTTGCGCGCAAGTTTGATGGCTGCTTCGTTGGCTTCCGCGCCGGAATTGGAGAAAAAGACGTTATCCATGCCGGATACTTCAACCAGCGCTTTGCCGGCTGCGATTTGCGGCTCGATGTTGTATAGATTGGAAACGTGCAGCAGTTTGCTGGCTTGCTCTGTAATAGCCTTGGTGACAGCAGGGTGGGCGTGCCCCAAACCGCAAACGGCGATTCCCGCTAAAGCATCCAGATAGCGTTTGCCTTCAGAATCCCACACATAGGGACCCTCCCCTTTGACGAGAGTGGTGGTTCTGTTGCCATAGGTGTTCATTAGAGTCATATCCAAGTCCAGCAGCTACTGAAAAGACAGAGGCCCAAAATAAAACAGGCAGCTTTTGCTGCCTGAATGAGCGGACATTTTATAAGCAAAAGACCGCCTTGTAAAACTGCAATAAAACCGCAGAAAACTTAACGTTTCCAGTGCTTTTCCCAGGCAGTTAAGACCTTTTCCGGATACCAGTACTTGCCATAACTGCCGTTGTAACGGGCGAGACCTTCGGCCCAGCGGCCTTTTTCTTTGTCGATATAGTATTTGAGGATCGTACAGCCGTAACGAAGGTTGGTTTCAAGGTCGATGAGATTGTCTTGCTCTCGGCCGATCTCCTTTTTCCAAAATGGCATCACCTGCATCATGCCTTGAGCTCCGACGCGGGATACTGCATAAGGATCAAAGGCGCTTTCGATTTGGATAACCGCCAGAACCAGATCTGCGGGCAGGCCGACGCGGGTGGCTTCTCTATGAACCAGACGGAGAATGCGGAAGCGTTCATCAGGATCCTTGATGAACCTTTGTAATGAGGCTGATTTGGACAGCAGCCAGACTTCCGCATCAAAGCGATCCTGAAAACTTTCGGCCTGCTCAATCGAGTTTTTGAGCGCCAAGCGCATGACGTCGTCCACCTCATACTGAGGCGCCATAGCGCTGACCGGTTTCGTCAGCGTTGTGCTGAGAAACAGGGCCAGTATCAAACCAGAAACTTTCGATCTCACGAAACTCTTTAACTCACGCCTTACGAGCGATCTTCTCAGCCAAGAAGTTATCCAGCTCTGCCAGAGGGACATTGGTGCTTTCGCTATCCCTTCGGCCTTTGTACTCAACAGTACCGCCTTCTATGCCGCGGTCGCCGACAACCAAACGATGTGGAATACCGATCAGCTCCACATCCGCCAACATAACCCCAAGACGCGCCTTGGGTTCATCCAGGAATAGCACATCGTAGCCACTCTGGCTGAGATGTCGGTATAACTCTTCGCATTTTTGTGCAACGGCTTCCGATTTGTGCATGTTGATCGGCACTAGAGCGATCTGGAAGGGGGCAATGGCTTCCGGCCAGATAATGCCCTGCTCATCGTGGTTTTGCTCGATAGCTGCCGCCACCACGCGGGAGACGCCGATACCGTAGCAGCCCATGATCATGGTTTGCTCACGACCTGTGTCGTCCAATACCTTCGCCTTCATGGCGCTGGAGTACTTATCGCCCAACTGAAAGATGTGACCCACTTCAATACCGCGTTTGATTTCCACAACGCCTTTGCCGTCTGGGCTTGGATCGCCGCGCTCAATATTGCGGATGTCGACCACCTCAGTGTACTGAGCGTCGCGCTGCCAGTTGACATTTACGCTATGGAAGCCCGTTTCGTTGGCGCCGCACACAAAGTTCACCGCCACCGCCGCTGAGCGATCGACATAAACCGGAATTTGCAAGCCGATGGGGCCCAAGGAACCTGGCTCTACGCCGAGTTCTTTTTCAATGCGGCTGTCGGGTGCGAATGTCAGCGGGTTGGCAACGCCGGGCAGTTTGCCGGCTTTTACTTTGTTCAAGGTGTGATCGCCGCGAATCACTAAAGCGATCAGCGGCTGATGGCCTTTTTCGTCTGGAGTGCCCAGGACGATCAGTGTTTTCAAAATGCTGGTCGCAGGAACTTGCAAAAAGCTGGCGACTTCTTCAATGGTTTTTTGTCCGGGAGTCGCAACTTTCTGCAGTTCTTTGGGGGATTCATTGCTGACTTGCGTAGGTGCAAGTGCTTCGGCCATTTCAATATTGGCGGCGTAATCACTGGCAGTGCTAAAGACGATATCGTCTTCGCCGCTGTCGGCGAGCACGTGGAATTCATGTGAGCCGGTTCCACCGATGGAGCCGGTATCCGCCAAGACGGCGCGGAAATCCAAGCCTATGCGGTTAAAAATGTTGCAGTAGGTTTGATGCATAACGGCGTAGGTTTCCAGCAGTGACTCGCGCGTCAGATGGAACGAATAGGCATCTTTCATGATGAATTCGCGGGCGCGCATGACGCCGAAACGCGGCCTGACTTCATCGCGGAATTTGGTTTGAATCTGATAGAAATTGGCTGGCAGCTGCTTGTAGCTGGAGATTTCGTTACGAATCAGGTCGGTGATAACTTCTTCGTGCGTAGGGCCAAGGCAGTATGGCGTATCATGTCGGTCATTAAAACGAGTAAGTTCGGGGCCGAACTGGTCCCAGCGACCGGATTCCACCCACAGTTCTGCAGGTTGAACAACCGGCATTAACACTTCTAATGCGCCGGATTTGTTCATTTCTTCCCGGACGATTTGTTCTACTTTGCGCAGTACTCGCAGGCCGAGAGGGAGCCAGGAATAAAGGCCGGATGCGGATTTGCGGATCATTCCCGCCCGCAACATCAGTTGGTGGCTGACAACAACCGCGTCGGCTGGCGTTTCTTTCTGAGTGGCGAGGAGAAATTGAGTAGCGCGCATAGTGGTCTCTGTCTTGAAGTTCGGGAAAAATGACGAGGCGCTATTCTAGTAGCAACCGGTTTGGCTGTCTTTAGCACTGATTTGTCTTTTATCCAGCAAAGGGGGTACGACATGTTCGAATTGCATCCGCAATTAAAGCAAGACACGTTTCTCGTCGGCTATCTGGACCTGAGTGTTGTTTTATTACATAAGGACAGCCAGTTTCCTTGGGTCATTCTGGTTCCGCAGCGAGACGAGGTCACAGAGATTCATCATTTGGAGCTGGCAGACAGGCAACAATTGATGGTTGAGTCTTGCCGCGTTGCGGAGGTGATGGTGGATCTGTTTTCGCCTCACAAAATGAATATTGCGGCGATAGGCAATCTGGTTCCGCAATTACATTTGCATCACGTGGCTCGTTTTACGAGTGATGCGACTTGGCCTCAGCCTGTTTGGGGGAGGGTTGCGCCAGTGCCCTATACAGAAGAAGTATTAAAGGAACGATTGAAGCGCTTGCGTCACGCGCTGGCGGGAGAGGGGTTTAGAGCAGATTTGTCTGAATAAGAGGCAAGAACGACAAAGCCGGATTAAATCCGGCTTTGTCGTCGAGAAAAGTTTGATGTAAGACTTACGCCACCATCTCTTTCAGTTTTTTCAGCGGACGAACTTTTACCTGAATGCTCGCTGGCTTAGCTGCGAAAGTGGTCTCTTCTCCAGTGAATGGATTGATACCTTTGCGAGCTTTACGAGCTGGTTTTTTCACAGTGACAACTTTCAGCAGGCCAGGCAGAACGAATTCACCAGGACCTTTTTTGCTGATGTGAGCTTCGATCAGGTTGTTCAACTCATCCAATACCGCAGTAACTTGCTTGCGGCTCAGTTCGGTTTGAGAGGAGATGTGGTTGAGGATGTCGGATTTGGAAAAACGCTCTTTAACGGACAGGCTAGATTTCTTAGCTGCTTTTGGAGCTTCCGCTTTTTTGGCGGGCGCTTTTGCAGAAGATTTTTTAGCGGTGGCTTTAGGGAAGCTCTGATTAAGTTCAAATTTTTTCACTCATATTTTTTGAATAATTCTCAATTTCATTCATGGCGGAAAAGGCATGATTTTTCCCGTTTTTCCTACTTGTTTTGCCTTAAATCTGGCCAATTGCCAGATTTAAGGCGCACTGACCCTAGGTCAGCAAGAATTTCTTGCAGGTAAGCAGGTTTGCAAAACCCGCTAAAACATAAAGCCGGTTGGTATTTTTGGCGAGTCCCCGGTAACGCACTTTGGCATAGCCAAACTGCTGTTTGATCTTTAAAAATACGTGCTCTACTTTCGCTCGCACTTGGGCCTTGGCTTTTTCTGCCCGTGCGGCAATTCCTCTTAATGTTTTGCGAACACCGGGACGCTGACTAATTAGCCAATCCACTTCCACATCTTTTAGCTCGGGTCTTTTTTCTGCGCCGCGATATCCCGCGTCGCCCCAAACGGTACCCTCTTCGCCGTGCAGCAGTTCCGACAATTGCGTTATATCGTGCTCATTGGCAGACGTGGTAGTTAGCGTATGAACAACACCCAAAGTATCATCCACGCCAACATGCATTTTCATCCCAAAATGCCATTCGTTGCCTTTCTTGGTTTGATGCATTTCGGGATCACGCTCACCATTTTCATTTTTGGTCGAGGTGGGCGCTTCGATAATAGTGGCATCAACAATACTACCTTCTTTCAGTATTAATCCCTGTTTGTCGAGATGGCGGTTCACTTCTTTAAAAAGGGCTTCGCCTAAATTGTAGCGCTCTAACAAATGGCGGAATTTCAAAATAGTGGTTTCGTCCGGTATGGAACCGCTCAAGCTCAAGCCTGCGAATCTGCGCATGGATTCGATCTCGTACAGTGAATCCTCCATAGCTGGGTCGCTGAGATTGTAAAACAGCTGCATGCAGTGAACTCGCAGCATGACATTTAACGGGTAGGGATGGCGCCCTTGGCCATTTTTGGGGTAATGCCGCTGGATCTTGCGCTCCAATTGCTTCCAGGGAATCAGCGTATCCATTTGTTCGAGAAACTTTTCCCGCCGGGTTTTGCGCTTCTTTGCGTTATATTCGGCTTCGGCAAAAGTGAGCTGATTCATAATCGATTACCCTAAGAGTTGAGCTGTGCTAATTATGCCAAATTTTTGGACTTAACCAGAGGCTCCTTAGATGCGGCCATTGAATAAACCTCGTGGTTATGGTTGTAGTCAATTATGTTGAAGTTGTTGCCGATTCAGCATTCGGTTATCGCAGAAACGCCCTTTTCGTTAGGCACTGGTCGTTTTGGGTACTGCTCAACCAGGGGTTTTATAACCACCTAACGCGTGCGACTCATAATATATAGTGTATTCACCCTCCAGCGGCAATATTCGATATAAAAAAACCCGTATTTTTTAGCTCTTTTGTGCTTAGAGATTCCCGGCAGGGGGTATTTCCCCTTATGCGAACCCCTCGGGGTGTTTTTCGTACAGGGGCGTCATGTATAATGCAGCGCTTTTTTGGCGGACACCGATGGTTTGGCGCTTGCCGTTGAATTCCAGCAATTTGTTCCCATCTAGCAGTTCCGGACGAGCCTGTGGCGCAGGCTCTCGGTGAGCCCCGCTGGGGCTATTTGATTTTGGTGGAGACTGTTGCATGCCAATCTACGAATACCATTGCCAATCCTGTCAGCACGAATTCGAAATCCTTCAGAAGATCAGCGATGCTCCTCTGACGGATTGTCCCGAGTGCCACGAGCCGAGTCTTAAAAAGAAAATTTCCGCCGCTGGTTTCCGGCTTTCCGGTAGTGGCTGGTATGAGACTGATTTTAAAAAGTCTGGTCATAAGAAGAATCTGGCCGGCGATGGCGGAACCAGCGATAGCGGTAGCAAGGGCGAAGCGAAAGCGGACAGCACAAAAACAGGCGGAAAAAGCGCAGGCAGTAAGTCGGCGACTTCTTCCGATTAAATGACTACAAACGGGTAAAAACTATGCGCACTGATTATTGCGGACTTCTCAGCTCCGCCGACATCGATAAAGAAGTCACTCTTTGTGGCTGGGCCGATCGCCGTCGCGATCACGGTGGTGTGATCTTTATCGATTTGCGCGATCGAGAAGGTGTGGTCCAAGTTGTTTTTGACCCAGACAGCCAGGACTTTTCGCTGGCTGACAAAGTGCGCAGCGAATATGTATTGCAGGTGCGCGGCCGTGTACGTGCTCGTGCACCGGGAACCGTAAACCCCAACATGGCGACTGGCGAAATAGAGGTTTACGGTTTGGGTCTGACCATTCTGAACACCGCTGAAACACCTCCGTTTCCTTTGGATTCCTACGCTAACGTCGGCGAAGAGGTGCGGTTGAAATACCGCTATCTCGACCTGCGTCGTCAGGATATGCAGCGCAATCTCCGTTTCCGTTCTCAGGTGACGACTTTTATCCGCAACTTTATGGCGGAGAATGGTTTCATCGACGTGGAAACGCCGATTCTGACTCGTGCGACTCCAGAAGGTGCGCGCGATTATCTGGTGCCTTCTCGTACGCACGAAGGTCACTTTTTTGCTCTGCCGCAATCACCACAGTTGTTCAAGCAGTTGCTGATGGTGGCAGGTTTCGATCGTTATTATCAGATCGCCAAGTGTTTCCGCGACGAAGATTTGCGCGCTGATCGTCAGCCTGAATTTACGCAGATCGATATCGAAACCTCTTTTATGAGTGAAAAGGAAATCATGGCGGTTACGGAAAAAATGGTCCGCCAATTGTTCAAGACTATGCTGAATGTCGACCTGGGTGACTTCCCCACCATGCCGTTCAGCGAGGCCATGGAAAAATACGGTTCAGACAAACCCGATTTGCGCATTCCTTTGCAACTCGTGGAAGTAAAAGATTTGATGCAGGATGTGGAATTCAAGGTGTTTTCTGCGCCCGCTAAAGATCCGAAAGGCCGCGTAGCTGCGTTGAAAGTACCGGGCGGTGGCGAGACTTTGACTCGTAAACAGATTGACGACTACACCAAGTTTGTCGGCATCTATGGCGCGAAAGGTTTGGCCTATATCAAGGTCAACGATCGCAATGACCTCGAGGAAGGTTTGCAGTCGCCCATCGTGAAATTCCTGCCGGTGGAAGTGCGTAAGTCTCTGTTGGATCGCCTCGACGCTCAAAATGGCGACCTGATTTTCTTCGGTGCGGATTCAGCAAAAGTAGTTTCCGAAGCCTTGGGCGCACTGCGTTGCAAGCTCGGCGCGGATCTGAATTTGTACACCCGTCAGTGGGCGCCTTTGTGGGTGGTGGATTTCCCCATGTTTGAAGAAGCGGAAGACGGCAGTTTGGCAGCGTTGCACCACCCGTTTACTTCGCCTTCATGCACTCCGGAAGAGCTGGAAGCCAATCCGGCTGCAGCCTTGTCCCGCGCTTATGACATGGTGTTGAACGGTACTGAATTGGGCGGTGGTTCTGTGCGTATTCACGACCAGTCCATGCAGCAAACCGTGTTTAAAATCCTCGGCATTACGCCGGAGCAGCAGCGCGAAAAATTCGGCTTCCTGTTGGATGCTTTGAAATTCGGCGCACCGCCGCACGGTGGTCTGGCGTTCGGTTTGGACCGTCTCATCATGTTGATGACAGGATCCAGCTCGATCCGCGATGTGATCGCGTTCCCGAAAACACAAACCGCGGCGTGCGTCATGACCGATGCGCCCGGCACAGTGGATTTCACACAGCTGCGCGATTTGCATATCCGTCTGCATGTGAAAGAAGAGAAAAAGCCAAACGCGTGATGCGCGATGCAGAACGAAAAAAATCCCGCTTCGGCGGGATTTTTTTATAACGCGTGGCGAGCGAGAACTTTGTTATAGAGCGCCGCCATCTCGGCGCTGAAACAACAAAAAATCACTTCGTCAAAACCACCTTCTTCCGCAAGGGATTTGCATACCGTGTCTACCGCAATGTGCGCCGCAGGCTCCAAGGGAAATCCGTAAACACCGCAACTGATCGCAGGGAAAGCAATGCTGCGTAGCTTGTGTGCTCGCGCAAGCGCAAGGCTGTTGCGGTAACAATCTTGCAACAATTCTGCTTCGGAATTGTTGCCTCCTTGCCAGACTGGCCCGACGGTGTGGATCACATAACGTGCGGGCAATTTATAGCCCTTAGTGATTTTGGCCTCGCCTGTTAAGCATCCGCCGAGGGTACGACACTCTTTCAGCAGATCGGGACCGGCCGCACGATGGATGGCGCCGTCGACACCACCGCCACCCAATAGCGAATTATTTGCTGCGTTGACGATTGCATCGACATCCAGTGTGGTGATGTCGGCCTGAATCGCGCGGATTTGGGTCATATGTGTCTCCTATTCCACAGTAATATCGAGCTTATCCAAATTGCCCGCATCGTCCACTACTAGAATTTGGTGGTTGCCAGGCTCGGAGAGTTCCACCGTTTGTGTTGGCGGAGATGTGTGGAGATAACGGCCATCCATATACCAGTGATAGCGCCCGTCGCCACCGCTCGCAACCAAGGGAATCACCGGAGCCGATGCAGAACTGCCGGCGCGTCGATAAATCGTGTTATGCGCGGTATGTTCGATTTTTACGGGAATTGCATTGGTTATGCCGCAGCCTTCTGCAAACGGTGGCACTTGGTTACGGCGGCGTTGGGAAGAGGACAACCAGGGTTCTACCGCCAACGGCCAAAGCGCAACGGATTTGGCTTCGTAGGAATTGCTTAAACAGTGACTCAAAACGCGGCGTTTGCTCGCTGCGTCCTGCAAAAAAGTGAGCGGATTAGATTGCAGTGGTATTTGCCGATCCGGAAGCGTCGGCGGAATGGTGCCGTTGATGGTCCAGGCTTGCAGGCGGCGATGGCAAAGATCGTCAGATTGATGGTCTGCGCTGGTGCCGAGCGGCCAGCAAATGGTGTGTTGTTCTACTCCTTCCGGTCGGGTGATACGCATTGGCGCGCCAAGATAAGTGGCGATGGTATGCAGCAGAGGGCCAGCGGTATCGCGCCCGGTGTTGCCAAAAATTGCGGAATTATCCGGTTTGCCGACCCACACGCCGACGGTGTAGCGGCTGTCCATGCCGATCGCCCAGGCGTCGCGCATTCCATAACTTGTTCCGGTTTTCCAGGCGAAGGCGGGGCGGGTTGCCATAGCGGATACCTGGCGCAAGGAGGAGGGGGCGGGAACGCCACTCAAAATGTCGTAAACGATCCACGCTGCTTCTGGTGAAAGCAAAAAGGTTTCGGCCGTCGGTGGCTGATCGGCAAGCATGCGCAGCGGGCGGGTTTTGCCATTATTGCTAAAGGCTCCGTATGCAGCGACCAGACTTTCCAGATTGGTACCTGCGCCGCCGAGAATAATGGAAAGGTTGGCTTTATTTCCCGGAATACGCAGATACAAGCCGGCATTCGCCAAGCGGTCAACAAAGGGAGTGGGACCGTAGCGGTCGAGGAGATCAACCGCTGGGACGTTGAGCGACCGTTGCAAGGCCTCGGTTGCACTGACAGGTCCTGCAAATGCGCCGGAGAAGTTCGTAGGGCGATATTCGTCCCATTGTAAAGGCGCATCCACCAATAATGACTGGGAATGAATAAGCCCTTCGTCGAGGGCGAAACCGTAGAGAAATGGTTTGAGCGTTGAACCGGGAGAGCGCCGCGCGCGCACCATATCCACATGGCCGAAACGCGCTAAATTGCCGTAATCCGCAGCGCCGAGATATGCACGCACTTCCGCCGTTGCGTTATCGACCACCAAAACGGCAGCCGACATATGTTCCGGCAGTGTCGAAATTGAATGGCGAACGTAATCTTCCAGTGCGTCTTGTAAATTGAGATCAATGGTTGTGCGCACAACCCGTGCCGGATTATTGCGAATAACACGTTCCGCCAATAATGCAGCGCGCGGCGAAATTCTTTTATTCATTGCGTAGACCGGTTCGAGCTTCGCATCTTCCACAACATCAGTGGGCCAGATGTGAAAACTCGCCATGCGGTCGAGCACTTTATTGCGGGCTTGTTGTGCAAGCTCTGGTGCAAGATCGGGGCGGTAACGAGTAGGCGATTGCGGCAGTACTGCGAGAAGTGCTGCTTCTGCATGGGTGAGTTCGCTTGCGGGCTTGCCCAAATAAGTAAAACTCGCTGCCTGTACGCCTTCAATAGTGCCACCGAAAGGCGCGATATTGCAGTAAAGCGTAAGAATGTCTTTTTTATCGAGATGCCATTCCAATTGCAGCGCGCGAAACATTTGCCGCAATTTCCCTGAGATCGTACGGTCGTGCGGATGCAGCAAGCGCGCGACCTGCATAGTGATGGTGGAGCCACCGGAAACGGTGCGGTCGTAGCGCCAGTTGCTCGCAGCTGCGCGAAGCAGCGCTATGGGATCAATACCGAAGTGATACCAGAAGCGGCGATCTTCGTAGGCCAATAAAGCTTCGAGGTATAGCGGCGAAATTTCATCGAGTGAGACTTCATAACGCCACACGCCTTTTTCATCCGGAAATGCTCGGAGCGGACGACCCTCCCGGTCGACTACCACGAGCGCAAATAAATGATCCTGATGGGGAAGATGCAGTGGAAATACAAAATCCAGAATAAAGAACAGCAGAAATGGCGCTATCAAAAGCGCGAGCCAATTGCTTAAGTTTTTCCACCGCATTTATGCACATCTCAAGACCAATGGATCGCCGATGCGACCCATTGGATTTTTGGCTCAAGGATTGACAATCTCGATTGCTGGCAAGCTGTAACCAATGCCGCGAATTTCTGGACGGTACATATCCTCGACCAATGGAGGCGGCACTTGATAGACCCCTGGAGTTACCGCTCTCAGCATAAAAAATACATGGCTGCTGCCCCAGGATTGTTGATCCAGCGCGGCGACAAAACGGTCGTCGCGATATTCGCTGTGTTTCACTTGAGTATTTTGTTGCAGCTCGGGAATGCGTTTGCCTTCGATGCGGAAATCGTCCAGCTTGATGGCGTGTTCCAGATTCTGATTTTCCAGCTCGAAACCGGCGGGCAACAAATGAACCACCAGTGCATCAGGCACTCGCTCTTTGGCGCTGATGCTCAAATGCACAAGGAATAATTCGCCGACTTTAACTTTTTCCGGCCGCACCAATTTCCCTTGAGCGTTATACCAATTGCTGGAAATGGTCATGCCCAGCTCCTGTGGCGCAGGCGGCTCTTTGCCGTAGCCGTTGAGCAGGACATCGGCATACAAAGGTTTGTCGTGCCGTGAAATCAGTTTGAAGGTTTGTGCTATATCGGCCGCGTCGAGGTATTTGCGCCAGGAGTTGTTGGCTTGAATCGTTTGCGCGGCGGATTGGTCGAGCTGCCACTCGGCACTCCACGAGGTGTCCAAACTCTGCTCCAGCGCAATTCCCGCAAAAAACAGCGCGGTGCGTTCTTGCGTGCTGAACCATTGACGGCCGCGCACGGCGTCGCGCAATTTCAAACTGAGATCGACAGCTTGCTCGGTTAATTGGCCGTTGCTCAGCAGCAGATGGATCATTTGGCCGAGGTCGCGGATATTGCTGCCGTAATCCCCTAAATACTGATCGCGCTTGGGCAGATTTTTGACGGCCTGCTCCAGCGCGGTTTTCGCTAATTTCTGATCGCCCATATTGAGCAGCGCAAGCCCCAAATGCACTTGCGGCAAACCGGATTGGGCGTGCTCGAAATCGCGTTGCTGCAAGGTGCGCAGTGAACCGAGCGGCGCTTGTTTAACGCGGCTCAAAACATACGCGGCGTAAGCCCGGCTGGCGAAGGCGTAGTGGCGAGGATCCTGCGACCAGGTTTGACCGACAAAAGAGCCGCTGCTGTTGAGATAAAAACCTAAACGATCGAGCGCTTTTTTCACGACTTCACTTGGCACATCGAGACCTTGAGTTTGCGCGTCGAGCAAAAAGTCTGTCGCATAAGCGGTCAACCACTGATCTTCATCGGAATATTTATCCCACAAGCCAAAACTGCCATTGGATTTTTGGAATTGCGCAATGCGATCCACGCCAGCTTGCATGCGCTTGAGGCGTTCTTCATTGGCGATCGGATTCAAATGGAAACGCGCTTGATTAGCGGGCGAGGCTTGCAATAGCGGATGCGCACGGCTGGTGGTCTGCTCCAGGCAGCCGTAGGGATATTGCAGCAATTCGCGCAGGTGCGTCGCAATTTGCAGATTTACGGTTGGGCTGACTTCCACTGCGCCTTGAACGGTCTCCGGAATGGCATTGGGAATATCCGCCAGAGAAATGTGCATTTCTGCGGAATTTTGCAGAACCTGCTGTTTATGGACTGTCACAGCGGGATAGGCAGGGCGGACGCCGAGATGCCATTCGCGCTCAATACGCCCCACTGCGTTATTTTCCACAATCGCTTTGATTGTGCCGCTGCCGTCAAAACCGGCGGCTTTGATCGGCGTTTTGACGATGGTTTTTTCCCGCGGTTTTAAACTGACCGAGAGTTGCTGCGCTTTCATTTCCAGGGGGAAATCTGCAGTCAAAGAGACGTCCAGTGTTTGCGCCTCGTCTGTCATATTCTGCACATCCAGTGCGATCTCAGCGCGATCACCGTAGGCGAGAAAACGCGGCATGGAAATTTCGGCAATCACCGGCGCTGCCACCGTCACTTCCATTTCAGAACTGCCGTAATGTTCCTTGCCGAAAGCGACGGCCATTAAACGCAGGCGGCCGTTGAAATCCGGCAGGCTCAGGGGAATTTCCGCTATACCTTCAGCATTGGGTGTAACCGGGCCTTGGAACAGGGAAACGATCTGCACATCGGACTGCGGCGCTTTGCCGCCGCGCGCCAAATCGGCATCACCGCCGAAGCGCAATTTGGCTTTATCGGCGCGGTGACTTTCAATCACATCGTTGTACATATCGCGAATTTCTGCGGCGTAACGGCGGGCGCCAAAGAAATATTCAAACGGATCGGGCGATTTGAAATTGGTGATATTCAAAACCCCCACATCGACCGCAGCCAAGGTCACAAAGGCAGCCTCAGAGCCGACTTTGACTCGGGTGGTTAGCGTGGTCGAAGGACGAGTTTTTTCTGGGGCTTCCAGCTCTACGGAAAGCCGGCGGGATTCCCGATCCAGCGGCAGATGAATTAGGCCCAAACTCCGTTTGGGGGTGATTTGCCGGGTTTTGCCGCTGGGCTCAATCAAGAGCGCGGTAATGTAGAGATTATGGCTGGCCCAGGAATCGGCGATCGGAATGGAGATGCTGGTTCCTTCAGCCGGAACACTCAGTTTTTGGCTCCACAGCGGGCGATCACCTTCGACGAGGATCAGTGCTTCACCCGCAGCAGGGGGAACGATTTTGAGCTGAATGGTATCGCCAGATTTATAGCGCGGCTTGTCGAGCGCTAGGTTGATGCGATCCGGCCGCGCCGCGCCGCGATCCTGCGCGTTTTCCCAATCGTGATACCAATCTTCACCAGCAAAAAAGCGAATGCTGCTGGTGTGGCCTGAATCGAGATCGCGAATTTCCAATCGATAGTTGCCCCAGGAAACCGGAAAACCGATTTCTGCGGATTTGCCCGCAGGCACACTCAAGGTTTCGCTCGCCACCGGAAATTCTTTTTCCGTCCATTCCCAATGCCAGCCCTGGTGGTCGTTGTATTCCCAAAAATATTGGCGATCTTCATTAATTAAAGTGGCTTCCAAATTGGGCGCGGCCAGCAATTCGCCTTTCAAATTGGCTTTGATCACTTCAAATTTGGCGACGCTATTGGCCTCCGGATTGGTATTGCCGAAAGTAGGGCGTATGCCGATTAAAGCGCCGGCAGGCCAGATCAAAACCGGATGAGAGCGGGTAATGGCGCGGCCGCCGGATTCATACAAGCTGGCGGTAATTTGCACTTTCAGTGGCGACTGGCTTTGCTGCCAGTGGGAAGGAATCTGCAAAACCGTTTTGCCTTCAGCATCCAGATTGATATCCGCCAATTCTTGCTGCGCGGAAAAGGCTTCGTCCAACACATGACCGAATTGGTAGTCCTTGAGCGTATCCAGAGGCGAGCGCCAATGTTGGACTTGGAAATAGGCGCTGAGTCGATTGCCGGAGGCGGGCGCGCCGTAGAGATATTCGCCGAGCACTGGAATCGCAATAGGATTCATCGCGGAGGTGATCGTTGTGCGTTCAGCACTGTCGGCAAGCGTCAGTTTTAAACGCTCAGGCAAAAATTCTTCGACGTTAAAGTGGTAAATCACCGGCTGTTTCAACGAGCCGCCGACAACCAATTGCCAGCGACCGGTCGGCGCATCCGTGGGAATGGTCCATTCGGTTTGGTAGTAGCCCAATTCGCCCGGCTGCCAGCGGAATTCTTTCAAGGTGCTGCCGTCGGAACTGCGAATGGAGGCATTCAACACAGGGGTTTGCGTCATCTTGCCGTCAAAGTCGCGCAAAATGCCGCTGAAAATGGCGGTTTCGCCTGGGCGGTAGAGGTTGCGCGGCGAATACAAAAATAATTCCACCGGCAATTGCGGGCGCTTGCCTAAATCAAATTCCGATAAATCCAGAACAGGACTGCGCAAATCCAATAAGGTCAGTTGCTCGCCTTTGCGTGCAACCAGCAGGCGCGCCTGTTTTAAATCTGTGGTGAAACTGGCGATACCTTCGTTGGTTGTGGTGTTTTCTTGCAAAACCTTGTTTTTCTCGCCCAGCAGTTGCACTTGGATGCCGCTGAGGACTTTTCCGCTTGCCAGCGAATTGGTGCGCACATCCAATTGATCGGAATAACGGCGCACCTGCACGCCAATATCGGTAACCGTAAACCAGGTGATTTGTCTTTGATCGTATTCCCCGGCAGCTCGCATGACGACGAAATACACACCCGCTTGTTTAAGCGCATCGATGCTGTGAATCGGAATATCGCGTTTGGTGCGCGTGTTGCGTTCCGGGTTCAAGTCAAAACGTCCGGAATAAACCAGGTCACCGTGCTGTTTGAGGTAATTGGCGTACCAGCCGTAACGGCCGGAATCGCGGGTGCTGTTGATAAACTCCGCCAGTTGGTTTTCGCGGATGCGGAAAAAATCGAGATCAACCGAGGGAATATTGACGGTGACTACCGGCAGGCCGGAGTCATACCCCTGTGGCAACACTGTGCCTTTACTTTCGAAATTAACCGATGCCTGCAGCGGGCGGGTGGTTATAGTCGCAGATTTGGCTTCGTTCAGCACGGTGCCGTTCAAACCGCGCAAACCAGGATTGACTGTAATCTGGTATTCGGTTTGCGGCTCTATATTGGCAAACCAGATTTGTTTGCGATCTTCACCGACAACCCATGCTCCGGTCACCTTGCGTTTGTCTTTGTCATGGATCAGCAGATAGGGCTGAATATCCTGACTGGCGTCGACCTCTGTCGTCAGTGTCATGGCAATGGAGTTCCGGCCGGAGCGATCGCGTTCGGCAATATCCAATACTGCCATCTCCAGATTATTCGGCGCCGCTGCAGCCTGAGTGGCCGGCGGCTGTCCGGCAGGTTGATAGGGCGAATCCGCTTCATTAGGCTCGCGTTCGGCTTGGCAGCCGAGCAGAATCAAAGCAAAAAAACAAAGTGACAACCAGGAACGGGCAGTCATGGAGAGTCCTCAGAACAAATGAGCAATACAGAAGGATAAACGGAAAAAGGGACTTAATAAGAAAAAAATTGTGACGAATTATGGCGCGAGGCGTCGGAAGGGACTTATAGCAAACTAAGATGAAAGCATCGAGGCTCCGGCGGAGGAGCCTCGATGAACAAGGATTAGAAACGGAAAGATGCC
Source organism: Saccharophagus sp. K07 (assembly GCF_014336955.1). Taxonomy (GTDB): domain Bacteria; phylum Pseudomonadota; class Gammaproteobacteria; order Pseudomonadales; family Cellvibrionaceae; genus UBA5868. The sequence goes on from NZ_QRAI01000006.1 coordinate 18,540, forward strand.
CCGATTAACCAGGAGTCGTTATCGTCGCCATTTCTATAAGCAGCGTAAGCGCTGAAATTTTCGGTAAAGAATTTCCGAGTGCGGATTCCGTAAACGCTTTCGTGCTGATCTTCAACTTCAAGGCCGACACTGAAGGTGCGATCGAAATAATAGTCGATAGCTGCGGAGACAAAATCTTCGCCGCCCTCGTCAGTTTCATAGAAGCCGAATTCAAGATTAATGGCGGTGTCGTTTACTAATTTCAAAACGTATTTCACGTCGAAATTAAGATCATAATCGATGTCGTCTACCCAAGTTGTGGTAATTCGTAAGCCATCTATAGGGGTCAGACCAGCAGTAACGCCCCAATAATTGTCACTGCTGCTATCGCCTTCGAATTTGGATTTTGTATAGGTATAAAAAGGCGCGACATAGAGCATTGCTTGCGGAATATAGATCGCTACTTCTGCACTAACGGCATCTTCGTCGTCTGCGTCTTTCTGAGATGTTTGGCTATATGCCAAAGAAATGTTGTTGGAGCGCTCCAGGAACGCGGCTTCAGCAAAAGGGTGTGAGTCTGTGCTGACAGAGCTGAAGTGATATGTCCCGCCAATAAAATACCAATCAGTATCGCCACTATAGCTATTCTCATAGCTTGCAAAAACTTCTCCTTGGTAATCGGCCATAGCTGTTGTCGACGCTAAAACCAAAGCTACGGCGGCGCTGAGTTTTTTCATATTCTTAAATCTCCATTGATTTTATTTAGCAGCCGTTAGGTGCTTGCGAGCGGCATTGTATAAGCCATGTATACAGACAAACGAGACGAAAGCAGAGGGGCGATTACTAAGCAGTTAAGAGCTTCGGATCACTTCAAAAGCAGCAAGGCTCCAGAAGGAGCCTTGCTAAACATAATTAGAAGCGCAGAGACGCTCCAATTTTCCATGCGTCAGCGTCATCTGCGTTGTAATAAGAAGCAAAGGCGCTGAAGCTATCAGTAAAGAATTTTCTGGTTCTGAGTTCGTAGATAGTGTCGTACTGATCTTCAATACCAAGACCCACGCTGAATGTACGGTTGAAGTAATAATCAACAGCAGCAGAGACCAGATCGTCGCCACCTTCCAGAGCTTCGGCGAAGCCGAACTCAAGATTAAGAGCGGTATCGTTTGCCAATTTCAAAACATATTTCACATCGAAATTAAGTTCGTAATCGACCTCGTCAGACCAAGTAGTGGCTACGCGGAAGCCCTCGATAGGAGTCAAACCGATTCTGACGCCCCAATCATTTTCGCTTGAATTTACACCGCCATCAGGCTTGTATTTGTCATAACGGTAGAAAGGTGCGATGTAAAGCATTGCTTCTGGGATATAGATTTCTACAGCTGCAATCGCTGTGTCTTGATCACCGGCATCCATTGATTTTTTGCCGAGCGTCAGTGAGACGTTGTTGGAACGCTCCAGAAATGCAGCTTCAGCCAAGGGGTGTGAATCTGTGCTAACAGTGTTGAAGTGGTACACGCCGCCAAGAGTGAATAAATCGACGTCATTGTCTGCACTTAAATAGGTAACTGTACCTTCAGCTTGGTAATCCGCCATAACAGTTGTAGATGCTAAAGCCAGAAGGATTGCTGCACTCAGTTTTTTCATGTTCATCCATAATCTCCGTTAGTTTTGATTTTTTCAGCGCTTGTTGAGCAAGGCCGAGGCGGCGGCATTATATAGAGCGAAATCCTTTGTGTCACTTAGATAACGAGTGATAATTCTGAAAATAAATTGAATATTATTTAAACATTTGATTGATAATTGATAATGAGTTTTGTTTGGTTTCGGTTAAAGAGTGGGGCGATTTTCATAAATAAATATCGCGAAAATCGGAGCCATAAAAGGTTTTAATTGCGAGCGAGGTGCAGATAAAAAAGCCGAAATTTTCGGTGAATAATTTCGGAGTGCTATTGTGCCGCAGGATTAATCGTCGATTATGGGGCATATCGAAATTAATTTGGGTCAACTTTGTTGGGCTTGGTCTTGGTGTTCGCGGATTTGAATTCTTGGTTTGGGGTTTCGACAGGTGAGTGGCGTTTCCAGAAAAATCCATCTGATTCATCATCCTTAATTCCCATTGATTCAGTTTCCGCTTTCTCGGTGAGGGCGCGGCATTATAGCGGCAGCATTTCTTAATGTCACTTATGAAAATGTATGACGTATGGATCGGAGGGATTGCTTAAACGGTGAACATCCAAATGCGGGAGAGATTGTGTTTGATTTTGGGGAGTGGTTCTTGACTGAGTCGGGCGAGTCCTTGCGCCAGGGTTACGCTGAGGTCGTCGGGCAGATCTTTTTCAAGATAGAGCTGAATCTGCCGCTTTAATCTATCTATGTGGTAAATCACTTCCTGCATCATCAAGTAAGCTTCTTCCACTTCTTTGTAGGCATGAGCCAGTGCTTCTGCATGTATTTGGTCCAGCCAGTGCAAGTAGGCGGTGTTAATAATGCCCGATTGCGTGATGGACATAGTGATGTGAATAATGGCGTTTTGCAAACTGGTTAATTTGGGATCGTCATGGCGAAAGCCAATGGCATTGGCAATATCCGAGCAGGTGTCCACGCAGCGCGAAATATACGCATTACGTTGTTTGACCATGTCGATGACATCTTCGGCTATATCGGCAGGAATATCGTGTCGGTCAGTTAGCGGTAATTCCTTTAATAGCAGAATGAGATGTTTTGCCGCGAGCCCCAAACGGCTGTGCTGATTCATTTGAATAATGGGGATAAGCTCGCGCAATGACCGATTACTCGGTTTGAAATGTTTGCTGTAAATGGCATTGACGCTATCGAGCAGATTGAGCAGCTGGCCTTCGATACCCAGCATCGAGCCGATTTTGCCTCTGGGATAACCTGTGCCATCCATATTTTCGTGATGTTCCAAAACCGCTTTGGCAATGTTTGGATTGATGCCAGGTGTTTCTTTGACGATGTTGAAACCAATGATCGGGTGCGACTGAATTTGTCGCCATTCTTCCACCGACAATTCGTTCTCTTTATTGAGAATGGCGGCGTTGATATGGACCATGCCGATATCGTGACACAAGGCTGCGATAAAAAATTCGCGCGGATTGATTTCACCTTTGGGCATCTGGTTCGCCAAGATCGTACCCATCCAGGCACAAAACATAGCTTGCTCAAAAACTCCAGGCATCACTAGGGAAAGGACCGTCAGTTTTTGCCGCAGTAGCGGGAATTCACAAAAGTATTCGCAGTAGTCGCGCAGCTCACGAGTGTCCGTGAATTGTTGCAGAAGGAAGGCAGTGCTTTCACTGCTGGTGAGAAAAACGGAAAAATATTCCGTCAGAATCTTTGCGGTCAGTTCATTTTCAATCGCGACTGAACTTTCCAGTGGTTTGAGAAGCTTGAAGCGGGTGATTTTATCCACCATCTGTGGATTGATGCGGGACCCTTTTTTGACGAGGACTTGCCCTTGCGAGTTGTAAATGTCGTCGGTGGCGATGACATCTTGAACTTCATTCACTTGGGCTAAATGGGCTGCGTAGGCATCCATAGAGAGCGAGGTCACGTCAAATAGCAATTGGTTTTATGGCGGGCCCAGCAAGGGCAATTATGTTATGGAGTATAGACAGGATCGGAAGACGTGCGAATTTGTGCGCCGAAGAGTCCTTTCTTCGGCCAGCAGAACTATTTGCGGGGTAATAAAGGCGCTGTGCGCAACCAGGCAACTAACTCTTCAGCCATTTTTTCATGGTCGGAAACTCGCGGATGCAGTGTCGACCAATGTTTGAAGATGTAGTGAGATAAGTTGCGATCTTCTTTTTCTAATTGAGCTACTGCTTTTTCCCATGCTGGTCGCAAGCGCTCACTACGCGCGCCACCATACATTCCTCCGCGCAGAAGAACTATGTGGCTATTTGGATACGCCTTGCGCATGGCACGCACAAGTGCAACGTAGTCTTCGGTGTAATTTGCGGGGAAGGGTTGTCCCTGTTTTTTTGAGTAGGAGTCGTCATTTTCTCCGTAATTAAGAAAAACCACATCGGGTTGCCAATTCTGCAATGGTGCGAGCGGTGCATGTGGGGCGTAGCTCATGCGGTTCCAGAATTGACCTGCGGTATAAGGTTCATAGCCCGTCACTATACCAACGCCACTGACGGATATATTTTGGTGATCTGCATTCATCGCAGCTGAAGTTAGTGCAGCATAACTGCGCGCGGAGTTGTGAGTGCGGCGATCTTCCCATTGATCTTCTGCGCCGTCTTCATTGCACGCACCGACGGTGATGGAATCTCCATAAAAAATGTATTTAGTTTGTTTGGCGACGTTTTGCGGCCGCTGGATGGTGGCATTGGCAGCGATACGAATGCCGAGAAAATCCACGCGTCCGGCATTGGCTTCACTGCGTTTGAATAAATGCAGTCGGTGAGAGCCCGAGGTCACGGGAATTTCGATCCAGCCATTGCGCGCGGCGATGATGTGGGTTTGATTGTCCACATGAACATCGAAATAAACCTGTCCATGCAGATTGGCGAAACCTATAGCCAAATAGTTGCCGGTAAATTCGGTAGTGGCAGTAGAGGCTTGCCAGATAAATCCGACGGCTTTTTCGCGGCTGAAATCCAAGCGCCCCAGGTATTCAAAGTGAGTACTGTCTGCCGAAATTTCCTGCGACGGAATCGCGGGAGAAGCATTGCACAAGGTGGTGATCAAACTTGCCCAAAGACTGTGGAGTAGGACTTTCATGGATGCTCCAAGGTTTTTATGGATGCGCCTGGGATAAAGGTGTGCGCTGGTGGAGCTGTGCGATGAGTTATAGCTGTGTCGCACAGCTGCGCTGCACTATAGGCATTGTTGGGCGGAGCATCAATTCGGCTTGTACGAGCGGGAAGGGTAAGCGAGCAGACTGTGTGGGGAAAAAAATAATGCACTCAAACACATTGCTGCCCGGTGGGGCGACAATGTGTGGAGTGCAGACCTTGTCCGTGGTGAAGTTGTCCTTGAATTCGTTGAGTCTATGCCGATCCGTGGGAGTACATCCATCTAGCCATCCCTATGGCTAATTTGCCATTCCCGCTTGGCTTACCGCTCCAATGGTTCTTGATGTCCTATCTGATCCTGATCCCTTAAACATCCATATAGACGACTTCCTATCGATCTTTTCCTGCAGTCCCTGCGTTCCAATCCTTCTCATCCCTAAGGCTCTATCCGTATCCCTTTGTCCTTGAATCCCGTCACTAATCCTTGGGTCAGCACCTCTTCCAGGGCATCCTGCCACGGGCGTCGTCCCTCCTTTGCCCTTTGTTCCGTACGGCTTCTTGCTGATATTCCTTCGAAGTCCCTATCGTCTGAGGTTCATCCATGTCCTTGCTGACATGTGGCCATTATTCCCGTTTGCCCTGTGACGTAATAGTGGCGGACGACTGAGAGGTTTGTAGGAAATTGACTACAAAAAGTTGTAGTCCTTGGGAGTCGCATTCCATTGAGGCGATCTATATCAGCTATGGTTATGTGTAATTCCCGCACGCGTATCAGGTATTGCTGGTACAGCGTCAGGCGCCTAGCTACAATCCCGCAGCTATTCATAGACCCACCCTTCAGGAGCCGCTTATGTCTCGCGACAAGCTTGTAATTTTTGACACCACCTTGCGCGATGGAGAACAAAGCCCTGGCGCCTCCATGACCAAAGACGAAAAAGTGCGCATTGCCAAAATGCTGGAAAAAATGCGCGTCGACGTTATCGAAGCCGGTTTCGCCATCGCTAGTCAGGGCGACTTCGAAGCGGTCAGAGCAGTAGCGACAGCGGTTAAAGAATCCCGAGTATGCAGTCTCGCTCGCGCGGTATTTGCCGATATCGACCGCGCGGCTGAGGCGTTAAAAGGCGCGACTGCGCCGCGAATCCATACCTTTATCGCCACATCTCCCATCCATATGAAGTACAAGCTCAATATGGAGCCGGAAAAAGTACTTGAGCAGGCGGTCAAGGCCATCCAGCGCGCGCGCCAGTACACCGATGATGTGGAGTTTTCGCTGGAAGACGGCAGCCGTTCAGAATTCGAATTTATGTGCCGTATCGTCGAAGCGGCGATTGCTGCGGGTGCCAGTACCATCAATATCCCTGACACAGTTGGTTACGGTGAGCCGGGTGAGTACGGTGCCATGTTCAAGCGGGTGATCGAAGCGGTCCCCAATTCAGACAAAGCGATTTTCTCCACCCACTGCCATAACGACCTCGGACTTGCCGTGGCGAACTCTCTCTCGGCGGTGATGAATGGCGCGCGCCAAGTGGAATGCACCATCAACGGTCTGGGTGAGCGCGCCGGTAATGCCGCTCTGGAAGAAATCGTGATGGCGGTGCGCACGCGTAAAGACGTATTCCCGGTGGATACCGGAATCGTCACTGAACACATTGTCGCCACCTCCCGCATGGTATCGACCATTACCGGCTTCCCGGTTCAGCCCAACAAGGCAATTGTCGGTATGAATGCCTTTGCCCACGAGTCCGGTATTCACCAGGACGGCGTGCTCAAGCATCGCGAAACCTACGAAATCATGCGCGCGCAGGACGTGGGTTGGAATGCTAACAAGATTGTGCTCGGCAAACACTCCGGCCGCGCCGCGGTAAAAGCGCGTTTTGAAGAACTGGGCATTGCCTTTGACTCTCCCGCGCAGCTCGCGGAAGTGTTCGAGCGTTTCAAAGCCCTGGCGGATAAAAAGCACGAAATTTTCGATGAGGACCTGCAAGCGCTGGTTTCTCAAGTGCAGGAAGCTGAAGCGGTGGAAACTTACGCTATGGAATCGCTGGAAGTGTGCAGTAAAACTGGCACTACCCCCAAAGCGCGAATCGTTCTGTTGGTGAACAATGAGCGATTGTCAGCTGAAGCAGAGGGCAGCGGTCCTGTGGATGCGACTTATAAAGCCATTGAAGTGATTGCCAAGAGCAATACGGACCTGCTGTTGTACTCCGTCAACGCCATTACCCAGGGCACGGATTCGCAAGGCGAAGTGACCGTCCGCCTGGAGCGCCGTGGGCAAATTGTTAACGGCATAGGGGCCGATACCGATATAGTGGTCGCATCTGCCAAAGCCTATTTGCACGCGTTGAATCTGCTCGAAGCCGGCAATCGCCGCGAGCACCCGCAACACGGTGTTTAATCGGCTATGAATGAACGCATACGCCAGGAATATCTCGACGCACTCGGCATTATCCAGTTTGTGCCGCGTCGGATATTGGCTGGCGCCAAGGCGTCGGAACCGGCGTTTTTGCCTGAACTGGAAGAGCCTGAGTTGGAGGCCGGTAATCTGCCTCCGATCCAAGAGGTCGCACTACCTCAGCGACAAATGGCAGCGGAATCGAGCACCCCAAAAATTGCTGTCAGTGACTTGGTGCAATCCATTGTTCGCGGTCCAGACGCGACTCCCACCCCAGCCAATCCTGCGTCAGACAAAGCAATTGAGGCGGAAATTCCCGCGCGCTTTGCCTTAAGTGTATGGCGACCCTGCGCATCCTTGATGATTCTGGACAGCCGTCAGCTGGGCGATGCTCTGCCGACACGGGCATTGCTGCACAATATTTTGCTGGCAAAGTCGGTGACGCTCGGTGGCGGTGCTCCGGATGTATTGTCCTGGCCGCCGCCGGGATTGACGCAGGCTCTCGGATGGTCTGCTGCGCAGGATATGGTGTCCGCGTTTCTCCAGGCCCGGCTCGATCTGCAGCCAGCCCAATACCTCTGGTTGATGGGGGAGAGCGCTTATCGCGCCGTGATATCACCGACCGGGTCCTATGCAGACGATCTCGGCAAAGCCATCAATGTCGATCAGCTCGGGACTCTGGCCGTAGTCCTGCCATCTCTTGCCGATATGCTGCAGCGTCCGGAGCTAAAAGCCTGCACCTGGGCCGCGATTCGCTCACTTCCCATTCGTTGATCTTGATCTTATGGCCGTTGAATTAGTCCTGCCTGACCCCTTTCAGCACGCAGGTGAGCGTTTTTCTTTCGCGACGTTCGGCGCTGCCGATCTGCCTGCCATTTTTGCCATTGAAGAGCGCAGCCACCGCTATCCCTGGCGCTTGGAGAATTTCCGCAGTTCATTGGATTCCCACGTTTGCATCGGACTGCGGCGCGGGGAGGAGTGGGTGGCGTACGGTATCTTGTCGTTTGTGGTGGGCGAGGCGGAGATTCTGCTGTTTGTGGTGGACAAAGCCTGGCAGGGCAAGGGAGTCGGCAGCCGGTTTCTGGCGGCCCTTCTCAAAGCCGCAGCGCAAAAGGCGGAAACCGTGTTTCTGGAAGTGCGCGAGTCCAATCAGCCTGCCATAGCGCTCTATGAGTCGGTCGGTTTTAACCAAGTGGGCCTTCGACCGAACTATTATCCCGCCGCCCAGGGGCGGCGCGAGGACGCGCTCTTATACGCCCTGGATCTCCGTTATTTGTAGGCCTCCGAAGATTTATTCATCTCTAATGGCATAAGTTGCCGAATCAGAAGCGTTGGGCGCAGGCGAATTTGGTTATACTTGCGCCTTTTTTGAGCCAGTAGCAGGAATGACCGACCTTCTCGCAGACATCAAACGGCGACGCACCTTCGCCATCATCTCCCACCCGGACGCCGGTAAAACCACCATTACTGAAAAACTGCTGTTGTTCGGTAATGCCATTCAGCTGGCGGGTTCTGTCAAAGGCAAACGCGGCCCACACGCCAAGTCGGACTGGATGACCATGGAGCAGGAGCGGGGAATTTCGGTGACCTCGTCGGTCATGCAGTTTCCCTACAAGGACCGCATTGTCAACCTGCTGGATACCCCCGGGCACGAAGACTTCTCTGAGGATACCTACCGCACCTTGACCGCAGTGGACTCGGTATTGATGGTGATTGACGGCGCTAAGGGCGTGGAAGATCGCACCATCAAATTGATGGAAGTCTGCCGTCTGCGCGATACGCCGATTCTCTCCTTCATCAACAAAATGGACCGCGATATTCGCGATCCGGTGGAAGTGTTGGATGAAATCGAAGAAGTATTAAAAATCCGCGCCGCGCCGATTAATTGGCCCATCGGCATGGGCAAAGAATTCAAAGGCGTCTACAACCTCTACACCGACACCATTCACGTGTTTCAACACGGCATGGGTCACACCATTCCCGACGATATTCAAATCAAAGGAATCAACAGTCCCGAAGCGGACAAGTTGCTTGGTATCTATGCCGAAGATGTACGCTCCGAAATCGATTTGGTGCGCGGCGCGACTCACGAATTTGATTTGGAAGAATATCTCGCCGGTAGATTAACTCCGGTATTTTTCGGTACTGCCTTGGGCAACTTTGGTGTGCGGGAAATGCTGGATAAATTCGTCGAGTGGGCACCTGCGCCTTTGGCGCGCGATACGAATGTGCGCAAGGTCGCTGCGGAAGAACCGAAATTCAGCGGATTTATTTTTAAAATCCAGGCGAATATGGATCCCAAACACCGCGACCGCGTGGCGTTTATGCGCATCTGTTCCGGAGCCTATACCCAGGGCATGAAAATGCATCACGTCCGTCTCGGCAAAGACGTGCGTATCAGCGACGCTGTGACATTTCTTGCGGGTGATCGCAGCGCGGTGGAAGAGGCGGTTGCCGGTGACATTATCGGTTTGCACAACCACGGCACGATTCAGATCGGCGACACCTTCACTGAAGGCGAACAACTGAAATTCACCGGTATTCCTCACTTTGCCCCGGAATTGTTCCGCCGTATTCGCCTGCGCGATCCACTCAAAACGAAGCAACTGCAAAAAGGTTTGCAGCAGTTGTCGGAAGAGGGTTCGACACAGGTGTTTTTCCCGCAAAACAGCAACGACATCATCGTCGGCGCGGTAGGTGTGTTGCAGTTTGAAGTGGTGGCTTACCGTCTGCAGGACGAATACAAGGTTGAAGCCATTTACGAAAACGTCAACGTCACCACTGCACGCTGGGTGGAGTGCAAGGATCCGAAGAAATTCGAGGAGTTCAAGCGCAAGTGCGCAGACAATCTCGCCATCGACGGCGGTGGGCACTTGGCGTATCTCGCGCCGACCCGAGTCAACCTCTCGCTCACCCAAGAGCGTTATCCAGACGTTGTCTTCCGCTCGACCCGGGAACATTGATGCGGGATTTTTTTCCATCACTGCCGCCGCGGGTGCCGCGTAAAGGCAACCGCTTCAGCCGTTGGCTGGGGCGGCAGGCATTGCGGCTGCTGGGGTGGCGCGTTCAAGGAGAACTCCCCAATCATCCGCGACTGGTTATTGCCGTCGGCCCCCATACCTCCAACTGGGATTTTGTGATTGCGGTGGCGGTGATTCTCGCCTTGGGGGTGCGGGTGAATTTTCTGATGAAGCGTGAAGCGTTTGTTTGGCCTCTGGCAGGATTTTTTCGCTGGGTCGGTGGGATTCCGCTGGACCGCAGTTCCACCAGCGACACAGTCCAACAAATCGTCCAGCAATATGAGCGTTCTGAGCACCTGTGGCTCGCTATAACCCCCGAAGGAACGCGCCGTAAAGTGGAGTATTGGAAAACCGGATTTCTGCGCATCGCAGACAATGCTGAAGTGCCGGTGTTAGTCGCTGCCTGGGATTACTCGCGCAAGGTATTTGTGATCGACACTGTGTGGTCAACCAGTGGCAATTACCAGGCCGATGCCCACGCCATACGCCAGTATGTCCGCACCACATATCGCGGCCGCTATCCAGAGTGGCAGTAACGTTCTCTCTCTAACCCTTTCCTGCCTTTGATCAATTTCTCACTGACCCAGCAAATCCGCAAAGTTACAAACAGCACCGGCTCGACCGAGCAGCAGCGCCAACATGTTTTCATGAATTCCCAGATCGTGGAAAACCGGTTCTTTTAGCAGAGCTGTAGTCGTGACGTTTTGCTTCCCTGTCCGACCTAGGCGGGTGGCGAGACGGGAGGCAGCGGTGACGGTCATGGTGGGTTCGAGCACTTCACCTGCCGCGCGGTAGTTGAGCCAATGGCGCGCGACGTCGCGGATCGTCTCCGGCATATTCCACTCAGACAAAACGCGCTCGGTTGCCGTGCTTTCGAATTGATCTGCCAAAATCACGAGGTCGTCATAGCTGAGGTGCATGCGATGACGCACGGCGCAATCCAGAGCCGCTTCGATCACCACAGGGCGGCCTATGCTTTTCAGCAGGCCGGATAGAAATGCGCTGTCGATGCAGCGCCGTCGCAAAATCGCAATTTCGCGCGCCCAGGCCGCGCACAAGAGCGAATATCTCAGCTGCTCGACAATGCACTGAGAATATCCGGGCGCGTAAAAAAGCCCTGCGTGTATGGACGCGCAAAAAGCCAAGTTCGCCGTCATATTCAAACCCAGGTGCTCGATAACCTGCGTTAAATCTTCACTGCGATAAGAACCAAAAAAACCGCTATTGGCGCTCTGCAATACTTTGTCGGCAATTGCGGGTTCGCTTTGCAGAAGCGCTTCCAACTCCTGAGGTTGGGCGCCTGAAGTAAGGGCTAATTGCAGCGCGTTGCCGGCTAAATTTGGTAAACGGGGAATATGAACCGCGGAATTGTGTAAGCGATTGTGGAGAGAAGCCGCGATAACCTGGAGTTGGATTGGATTTTCCATAAAGGGCCAGTTTGGCGGAATGATTCAAGATTCATTTGATCATTATGTTCTTAAATAAATTTAGACGCGAAATGTAGTTTTGCACGCTTTCTTATTATGAATTTGTGGGTTAATTCCGTCTTGCACAAAAAATGGGCATAAACCAAGACCCAACGCGGGAGTTTTGGACTAACGGTACAATTCCGACTGGTATTTATGAACACGTTGACTAAATTGTAGAAGGTGCCGCCTCGGGCGGCTTTGCTTGTTTGTGATTAAGCAAGAGGCTGTAGTTACCGCTAACTGACTGCTTCGAATAAAAACTACCGGAGAAGCAACCGGTAAAGGTAGCGGTTGAAATCAATCCCCCAGCCGGCGATGGAATCCTATGGCATACGAGGTTTTGCTGCTCAGCTCGAATTTGTCTCCTCTGGCGCGCGAGGTGGTCAATTTTTTTCGTGCAGATGTTGCTGCTGATATCGACCAAGTGTTGAATTTGATGCAGCAGAAGCGCTACCGCATTCTGGTTCTGGATCAGGCGCTGAGCGGCCCATTGGATTTGCAGCTTTGCCAAACCCTTTTGCAACTGGAAAAAATGGCGCAAGTGCCTCTGGTTGTGCTGACGACGGTTTTTTCCGTAAAAGACAAGATTCGCGCCTTGGAAATTGGTTGCGATGATCTGATCGACACCAAAACCGCTTCCGACGAAGTATTCGCGCGCATCACCAAAAGCATTTTTAACCAGATCGCCAATTCGCAACTCAATAAACGCCACTCCGCAACGGATACCAGTCGTAATGGTGAAACGGATTACAGTAATCGCGACGCCGTTATCGATTTTCTTTTGAAGATTCCTAATTGCGACAACCTTGACCAGTTGGGGCAACAATTTTTTGCCAGCATTCAGAGTTATGGCGTGTCATGCAGTTTGCAGATGCGCAGCAAAATGGGGAAAAAGGATATGGAAGTTAATGGTATGGCAAAGCATCTGGAATCTCAGCTGCTTTACCAACTAAAGGACAGCGGCCGTTATGTGGATTTTGGCCCGCGTACCATTATCAATCACGAGCGCGTATCGCTATTGATTAAAAATATGCCGCTTCACGATCTCGCAAAATTCAATTCCCTGAAAGACAATTTTTTTAATATGGCGCAGGGAATTAATGCGCGTATTAGCGCGCTTGAGGATCGCTACCAGCTGCTGCTGGAAAAAGAAGCCCTGCATAAATTATCGAGCGATGTGCGCACTGCGTTGGGTTCGTTTAAAAATGCCTATCAGAATCTGAAGCGTCAGGTGGTGGCCGAAGTAGAAACAGCGGCTGAACATCTGGATCATCGGGTTCCGCATCTGGCATTGAATGAGGCGGATGAGCAGTTTATTTACAACCAGACGTCACGGCTGGTCACCAGTACTAACCGGATATTCAATGAAGGATTACCCGCGGACGAGTTGTGCGAGCGTTTGGAGAATGCAGTGCGGCGCTGTGCGGAGACTGCAGAATCAAAGAGTGAAAACGTGCTCAAGGCTAATAATGTCATTGATCTGTATTGATTGACGGGTTTCCAAAGAAGCCTGAAAAACTAATCGAATTTTCCTGCTATTTGTCATCGCCGATTTAGCAAATTGCAAAACCCTCTTTTGCTGTGAAATCGAGCCGTACTTTTAATCTTCTTTAATTTCACCCGCAAAATTCCAATTCAATCCCAATGAAACATTTCTCCGCTATTACTGGGTTGAGTGTGCGTATTCATTTCTTGAAATTAATAACGCGCTCATAAATTTGCGCGCCAAATTGGCTTCCATTGTTGCTGTCGCTTGGGGATTTTCGAGTTGTCGCGCACAAGTAGGGCTAGGCACTTATCAAGCGTCCAGTAACTGGCGATTAAGACGCGTTTGCCCCATGAGGAAGAGTGTGGCGCCAAAATGACGTAAGAAAGGCGGATTTGGCAATTTTTATAACCAAGATCATTTTTTTTGGCGTTTTTATGTCTTGATGGTTGGTGGTTTAAGGGGAGGCTTAGATTGTTTTTTTATACATTGCGTCCAATTAGATGGATAAGTAATAAAAAAGCATGAACTGCTTATCAATTATCCCTGCTTTTTTCTTAGATGGGTAAATATACTTAGATCTGTGAGTTATTTTATATGCATAAAAGTTATAAAAATTTTAAGTTTTTAACTTTTATTGCTGAACAATTTTGTCTTTTATAACCAAAATTAAACTTTTTTGCTTCTAAATAATCAATTCGGCCTGATTTGATTTAGTTTTTTCATATCAGCCAAAAGTACTAATCATGTTGCCCTTGGATTCGTCTGTAGCATACACTCTGATCAAGTTTGGCGCGCAAATCGTGTTGTGTGCACAAATATGAAGCGGGAATGGATGCTGATTTGGCAGCTATCCCGTTCCGACCTAAGTTGTTGGCGTCTCGGTTTAATAAAAAAGTACGAGCGTTTAGAAGTCAGAGGTCCTTGGAATGAAAAACTTCATGGTCAGTTTGCTGGTGTCTCTAGGGCTCAGCGTATCAGCGCAGGCTGCCGATCAATTTATTTGGTTGGAAGCCGAGAGTGGGGCGGAACTCAACCCCATAGTGGTGAAATCGGATCTGGGAGCTTCCCAGGCGATTTATCTGGCGCCCTGGAAATGGCCAGATTATTCCAAGCGCTCTGCGGAAAATGGCGTAATCACGTTTGATCTCTACATTCCCGAAGAAGGCGAATACGTTCTATGGGCGCGCGTGCGTTTGCCAAATGCAGGTGCAAAACCCTTTGACGTAAGCGTTGGTGATGGCGATCCAAACGATGGTAGTCAATGGAAATCCTGGGAGTCAGACGATCGTCCCGATGTGAAACATTGGGGATGGTCAAATTCCGGTATTCGTCTGTATTTCACCAAGGGAACACAGACTCTGCATTTGTTGCAGAGAGAGGGTGGCCCAGGCGTACACCTCGATAAAATCCTGCTGACCAACTCAACAACTTATGTGCCGACTGGACTTGGCGCTCCTGAACCGAATGTTGATATCAGCAACCCCTATCGTAGTGGAGTAGTGGGCAAATACGGCAATTTGCGTCTGGTTGGTAACCAATTGAGCGACAAAAATGGCCAGCCTGTTCAGTTGCGCGGTATCAGCACTCATGGCTTGCAGTGGTTCCCGCTGGTAGCCAATCAAACAATTCCCAATATGGCGGAATTTTTCGGTGCGGACGCTGTGCGTCTGGCCATGTATATCGAAGACTATGCGCCGACCGATCCCAGCGATTTTTGGGGTGGTTATATGGCGGATAGCGACGCCATGTTGAAGCGTACGGAAGCAGCAATCGAAGATGCAGTTAATGCAGGTCTCTATGTATTGGTGGATTGGCATATTCATAACACGCCATCCAATTACACTGAGCATGCTACAGCTTTCTTCACTTATATCGCCAAAAAGTACGGGCACCTTCCCAATATCATTTATGAAATTTGTAACGAGCCGGTTGCGGTCAGTTGGTCTGGCGGTATCAAGCCTTACGCCAATACCGTAATCAAAGCGATTCGTGAACACGATCCTGACAACATCATCATTGTTGGTACGCCAACCTGGAGTCAGGACGTGGACGCTGCTGCGCAGGATCCTCTGACTCACAGTAACGTTATGTATGCGTTCCACTTTTACGCTGGTACACACGATTTCAATACTATGAAAAACAAAGTGGAAACTGCATTGAATGCAGGCTTGGCGATTTTCGTATCCGAATGGGGCAGCTCTGACGTAGGTACATCCAGCTCCAATTTCTCTGTTGCTAACCAGTGGATGGAGTATATGAATCAACGCAAATTGAGCTGGGTTAACTGGTCGCTCGGTAATAAAGATGAAACCTCATCCATTTTAAAACCGCGCGCGCCTATGGCTGGCCCATGGGGACCTGGCGATTTAACGCAAGCGGGTAAATGGTTGAAGCCTTATTTTGATGAGCCAAGACCTGCTCCAGGTTCTAGTTCCGGTTCAGCGCAAGTGGGTTCTTCAAGCTCCAGCAGTTCCTCTAGCAGTTCCAGTTCGAGCGGCAGTGATTCCAAGTTGCCTAGCAGCTCAAGCTCCAGTTCATCAAGCTCTAGTTCCAGCTCGAGCGGCTCTAATTCTGGCTCTGTGTCAGAATCAAACATCGTGCTTGAAGCAGAGCAGGCTCATATGAGTCAGAACATCAATATTTTCTGGCAAGAAGGAATCGTGGGTTACTTCGATGCGGGCGACTTTATCGGCTTCCGCGGTGTTGATTTGGATGGTGTGGTGCAAATAAAACTGCGCTATGCCGCAGGCCAGGGTGGCGGATTGGCGGATGTTCGTGCTGATAATCCCGATGGTCATGTGCTTGCTGTCATCAATGTGCAACACACAGGTAGCTACGACAGCTATCAAGAGTTCACATTTAACGTCAATGGAACTACCGGTAGACGCGACATTTTTATTGTTGGACGCAATGGCGTGGGAATTTTCAATATTGACAAAATTACCCTGGTGAAAAAATCCATCAGCGGCGGCAATTCGGGTTCCACAGGTGGTTCAGGTTCAACCGGCAATACATCGCGCCCATACAGCGTGGCCGATTGTAATGATGGCAACTCCGCCCCCGCTGCAAGTGGTACCACTGTCAGTGCCGGAGCTGGTAAATGCTTCAAATACCGTCACACCGGCGGCCAACTCCGAATAGGTGTATTCAGTGGCAATGTTGTACCTAAATACGACGTGAGAAACTGCAATAACCAAGTGGTAAGCAATGTTAATCAGCAGTTGGGTAACTTTATCCCAGTGAGTACTTCCGCCAATAATTGCGATCACTATATCTTTGTGAAAGAAGCGTCTGGCGGATTTAATATTCAGTTTTCTAGTTGGTAAATGGGAGCAGTATTAAGTGGTGTGTTTTGGGGCCGCTCTTTGAGCGGCCTTTTTGTTTTTAGGTTTCGCGTTAGAGCTGTTGCGCATGCGGCTCGGGCTCTTGTTTTTCTTCCTCTTCTGATATTCCGGATATCTCCAGATATGAGTCGATGTCAAATCGGCTTATTGATGCTATTTGGTCGCGAGGAATTACGATTCCGAAGTTTTGCAAATTGGTTGCGGATTAGTAATCCGTGTATTTGTTTGTGAATTCAATTTCTAATGTCGTCTCATCCTGTACCCGCTAAGCAGCGATAAGATCCTAATGTACTTGTCATCGGTTTTGGATTGGTTCAGAAATAGCCATTCCAGCATAAGCCTTTCTGTTGGTCAGGCTGAGTAGAATTGGGGCGGTATTGTCCAGTGCGGAAATGATGATTTTTTCAAATTCCGTTCTGTCTTTTAGATTTTTAATTTGGCTGAGATTTTTGTTGTTTCTCAGGTTATGGAAAGTATATCGCCTGAGAGCAGAGGAATAAAAAATAAAAATGGCGGTAAACATACAGTTTCCCTATGCTTGTTTTAGCGTCCTTGCGATAAATTAAGAGTGAAATTTTTTTCCGAGGTGCCTTTTTTATTGCCGAGAGAGACTTTGGCTGCGGCTTTTAGGGCATTTGTCCGGCGGTTGAATTAATGATTTTCGATGATGTGGTTTCGGCGGTTATGCTGGAGCTGACTCGCCATGGTGCCTTATCGGATTTGATGCCAAGTGTCGGCATATCACACCTCCTATGGATTGTTACTCCATATATTCTTTAATTCTTAGAGCTTCCTTTCTGGTAAGCGTTGTCCGGAGCATGGCTTTTTGTTCGGCAAACGAAATGAATACTCGTTTCTGAGTTTATTTGCAAAATCAGTAATTCTTTTTGCTGTGCGAGTTGAAAGTAGGGGAAGGGTATTAAATGGTGCCGGAGGTCGGACTCGAACCGACACGGAGGATTAGTCCGGCGGATTTTGAATCCGCTGCGTCTACCAATTTCGCCACTCCGGCAGGAGTGCGGCATTTGATGCCGTTGAAAGTGGGCGGCATTATAACAGCGAAAACGGCGTCGTCAACACTGCGTTGCGTTGTTTTTTAGCGCGGCAGATTTGCCGCTTTGACGGCGCCAGCGTTTTTGAGTTGAGCGATGATGTCATCCATCTCGGCTTTCTTCTTGCCGCGCACGGTGGCATGGCGTTTTTCCGCGTAATCCAGCGGAGTCTGTTGCGGCGACACGCGTAAATTGACGTCCGCCCCCGCCTGAATCAACAGGCCGACTTTGTCCGGGTCGTTGCTATCAATCGCGATCATCAGCGCCGTGCGACCGGGAATGGCGGCATTGGGATTGACGCCTTCACGCAGCAGCCAGCGAATATTCTTCGGGTGGCTAGTCTCCAGAGTGCGGGTCAACACTGTGCCCTGGACGGTGACGGTCGTGCTTTCGTTGTCGCTGTCCGACTCATTAATGGTCGCGGTCGCGCCATGCGATTTCAGCAATTTCAGAATGCTGGTCCTATCGCGCTTGCTGCGCGCGGCGTATTCGATGGCGCTGATGGTGTGGCGCTGAGCTGGAGAGTAGAGCGCAAGCGGGGATTTTTGCTGCAGCAAATATTCGACAATTTCCGCATGACCGCGCTCGGCGGCATCCCCGAGCGGGAAGAAGCAATACTCGTTGGGTTTCTGCAGGTCTACCTGATTGCCTGCCAGGGACTTTTCCACCAGGTCCAGGCGGTTGTATTCGATGGCGGCGCACAAACGTTTTTGCGGTGGAAATGACTCCCAGGTTTTTTCCACAGCCAGTCGCTGCGCTTCACGCTCTGCAGCGGCTTTTTCTTCGCGCTGCTTGTTACGCAGTTCTTGCAGTTCGCGTTGGATTTGTTCGCGCTCATCGCGCAATTGTGCGGCTTTAAGGCGCTCTTGGTTGTTATGGGCAGTACGGATCTGCACGCTAAGTTGGCCGACCCGGTCGCTCAGTTGTTTTATTTTTTCGTCAGTGCTCAGCGCGAATGCTGAGGATGCCGCTAACAACCCGATCAGAAGACAAATTTTGCTGCTCAACATTGGTCTCCTTAGCAAACTTGCTTAGGCAGTCAAAGGGGAAAGACCTGATAGAAGCCATTCCGTTCCACTACGTCGAGCTGGGTGTCATACAGCGTGCTCAAGTTGGCAGAATTCAACAGATCGGCTTTATTACCGTCTGCATACACGCTGCCCGCTCGCAACATCACAACACGTTCAATTTCCGGCACTATTTCTTGAATATGGTGCGTGACCAGCAACAAGGTTGTGCCGCTCTGCGCTAATTTGCGCAGGTCTGTTAAAAGAGTATAGGCGGCTTTGAGATCGAGGCCGTTGGTTGGCTCATCCAAAACCAAAATTTGCGGCCGATGAACAAGAGCGCGCGCCAATAAAAAACGGCGCTGCTGGCCGGTGGAAAGATGCCAGTAACGACGCTCCTGCAAATGTTTCAAGTCGAACTGTTCGAGCAGTTCGTCCACGCGTTGGTGATGCCAGTCCTCCACCTCAAAATGCCCGTGCATGCCAATGGCGCCGAACAAACCGGACATGACCACATCGCGCCCGAGCACATGGGCGTCGTACCGCGTTTGCAGCTCGTGGGAGACAAAGCCGATTTTTTTGCGCACTTCCCACAAAACGGCAGTTTCGCTGCCGTCGATTTTTACGTAACTGCCGTCGCGCACAACCGGGTAAATATCCCGCGTCAGCAATTTCAATAGGGTGGTTTTGCCGGCGCCGTTGGGGCCGAGCACGCAGGTGTTTTGCCCGCGTTGAAAGGCCACGGTGAGATCCTCGAACACGCAGGTATCGCCCTGATAGACCTTGGCCTTATGAATATCGAGATAGGATTGGGTCATCTATTGTTGCTGCTTTTGCTGATGCCAGAAGGGTTGGCCAATTACCGGAGTGCTGGGGCTGGCCGTTTGACGTTTTTGCATCAAGCCGCCTTTGTAAGCCGCTCGGCCAGCGGCGATGGCTGCACCAAACGCTTGAGCCATCAATGCCGGTTGTTGCGCTTTGGCGACGGCAGTGTTGAGCAGAATGGCATCGAAGCCCATTTCCATCGCTTCACAGGCTTGTGACGGCGCGCCTATGCCCGCGTCGACAATCAGCGGTACGTCCGGTAAACGTTCGCGCAAAGTGCGCAGGTTGTATTTGTTCAGCAGGCCCTGACCGGTGCCTATGGGGGCGCCCCAGGGCATCAGCACCTCGCAGCCGACGGAGAGCAGTTTTTGGCAGAGTACCAAGTCGTCGGTGCAGTAGGGCAAGACTTTAAAGCCGCGTTTGACGAGTTCGGCAGCGGCTTCCACCAGGCCAAACGGGTCGGGCTGCAGGTTGTAGTCGTCGCCGACCACTTCCAGCTTGATCCACGGGGTGCCGAAAATCTCCCGCGACATTTCCGCGAGGTTCACCGCTTCTTTTACGGTTTTGCAGCCGGCGGTGTTGGGCAACAGGCGGCAGCCGGTGCCTTTGATGGCTTCCCAGATTTGCGCGCCGTCGCGATCTTTCGGGTTTTGGCGGCGCAGGCCGAGGGTCACTATGTCACAGCGGGATGCGTTGATGGCGTCCAGCATGGTTTGCGGCGACGGGTAGAGCGCCGTTCCCAGGAGCAGGCGGCTATTAAAGGTTTCACCGTAGAGGGTTAGTAAATCGGATTGCATCAGCCACCTCCTACGGGACGGACTATGTCTAAGGTATCGCCGTCGCCCAGTTGCACTTGTGCGTATTGCGTGCGCGGCACGAATTCTCCATTGACGGCAACCGCGAAGGCGAGATCGGGATTATCGCGACGGTAATCGAGCAGCAGCTCTTCCAGCGCGACCGGTTGAGCGAACTGACGCAGCTCATCGTTGATGCTGATGGTGACCATAAATCTGTCAAAACCCCGTTCAGTTTGAGGATTGGGTAAATTCCGGCAGCCGTGCCAGGACCTCCTCGACCAATGTGGGGGCGAGCAGGTAACCATGTCTATAGAGTCCGTTGATCATCACTTGGTTTTGCGGATGTTCCGCCCCGGCGACACTGACGCTGATGTATTCGATTTGCGGCAGGTTGTGCCACAGCGACGGGCGCAGGTTGGCGTCCAGTTCGAGAATGCGGGCTTCGGCAAACGCCGGATTCAAAGTGTAAAGCGCGCTGCACAGCTCCAGCATGGACTGGACGCTCACGGGTGAGCGGTCCTGGCTCTCGATTTCGGTGGCGCCAATGATAAAGCGATGGTCCGGTTTGGGAACTATGTAGAGTTTGTAACGCGGGTGCATTAAGCGGACGGGATGACGCAGGTTCACTTCCTCTGTGCGCACCCATAAGACTTCGCCGCGCACACCGCGGATATCCGGATGATTTTGCCGCGCGCCCATGCCACGACAGTCGAATATGCAATCGAAGTCGCGCAACGGCTGACCGTTGCACCGGGCTTCCGGGGTAAATTCCACCGGGCTGTTTGCATGACATTGGCCGCCGAGGCGCGCAATTTCTTCCAGCAAACGCTCCAGCAAGTGGCGGTTGTCCAGATAGGCTTCGCCCGGCAGATAAAGCGCGCGGTCGAACTGCCCGGCGATATCCGGCTCGCGCTCAAGCAGTTCGTTGCGGTCGAGCCAGCGGGCGGTGTTGTCCGTTCCCAGGTGGAAATTCAAATCGAGGTAAAACTGTTCCAGCTCCGCCATATCCGCCGGGTGGGCGACCACCAGACTGCCCGGTGCGGTGTAGAGCACTTGCGGGGCTTTGGCGGCGTTGAGTTCGTCCATCCAGCGCGGCCAGATTTCCAGGGAGCGCATGCCCTGGTCGTAGATGGAGCGTTCGGAAACCACTACTTCGCTCATAGGGGAAATCATGGCAGCGGCGGTATGAGCGGCGGCTTTGGAGTGTTGCAGGCTGCCCGCTTCAAACAGCTCAACCTTATGACCGAGCAGTAGGAGGCGCCAGGCGAGAAGGCGGCCCACAAGGCCGGCGCCGGCGATAGCAAAGGAAAGAGAATGATCAAACAGCATCGGCTTGTTCCCTACGCAGGTAATGGGGTCTGTTGTTAGACCCAGCCCGATCAGGTTCAGCGGGTTCCGCGAATTGCGATCTCAGCCAGAGTGGCACCCCGACAAGGAGCGGGCAGTGTAGATACCCGCCAAGTCATCCGCAAGGGATTAGCTCATTCAGGATTTAATCGGATCTGAGGATTTACCCTCATCGACGGATTTGACCTCACAAATCAACTGACCGCGATGCAGGCGCGCGGTCAACTGATCGCCGGTATTGACCTCTGCCGCGTCGCGCACGGCAGTGCCGGACGCGGTCAACAGAATGGAATAGCCGCGCGCAAGGGTGTTGAGCGGGCTTACGCCCTGGAGTACTCCCGCCAAGTTCTTCAGCCTTTGCTGCTTCTGCTCCAGCTGGCGGCTTTGCGCGTTGCGCAGCCGGGTGAACAAAAATTCCAGCCGCTGTTTTTGTTGCCCTAACTGCCGTTGCGGGCTGACCTGCTGCAGCTTGTGCTCCAGCCGTTCCAGGCGATGGCGAGCGTTGCGCAGCGCCAGCACCATGGCGCGCTCCAGGCGCAGCTCTAGGTGATCGAGCGTTTGCGCCTGCTGTTGCAGTTTGCGGCCGGGATGCTGCAGGCGGGCGCGCAGGGTTTCCAGCCGTTGGTGCAGCCAGCGCAGTTGCGAGTTGATAGAGCGGCTCAAGCGCGAACGCTGTTGCTCCAATCGATGCAACAACGCCTGGCCGTCCGGCGAGATCAATTCCGCTGCGGCGGAAGGCGTCGGTGCGCGCACGTCGGCAACAAAATCGGCGATGGTGAAATCCACTTCATGGCCGACGGCGCTGACCACAGGAATCTCAGATTCAAAAATCGCCCGCGCGACAATTTCTTCATTAAACGCCCACAGATCCTCCAGCGAACCGCCGCCGCGACCGACGATCAACACATCGCACAATTGATGCTGGTTGGCTGTGCGAATGGCGGCAGCAATTTGCGGTGCGGCTTCATTGCCTTGCACAGCCACGGGCAGAAGGATGACGGGCAGGGCGGGGAACCGACGGCGCAGCACATGCAAAATATCGTGGACTGCCGCGCCGGTGGCGGAGGTGATTATGCCGAGCTTGCCCGGCCAGGCGGGCAGGGGCTTTTTATGGGCCGGGTCGAACAAGCCTTCGGCCTGGAGCTTTTCTTTCAGAAGCTCGAACTGGCGCTGCAGATCGCCGAGGCCCGCCGGTTCCATATGGTCGACGATCAACTGATAATCACCGCGCCCCTCGTACAAGCTGACCTTGCCGCGCACCAGCACCTTTTTTCCCGCCTCGGGCTTAAAGCGCACCAGCATATTGCGGTTGCGGAACATGGCGCAGCGTACTTGAGCGCCACTGTCCTTAAGGCTGAAGTACCAGTGCCCGGAACTCGGCACCGAAAAATTGCTCAACTCACCCTCAACCCACAGGCTGGGCAGATAGGTTTCCAAAAGGTCTTTGGCTGCGCGGTTGAGCTGGCTGACGGTGAGAATCTGGCGATCGTTGGGCACAAGAAATTCCTGCGGTCGGGTCGGCGGCCATTGTAAGAGCTGTCACTGTAACTGCAAATTGAGTTAGGAACAGAGCAAGATGATCCACACCCTCGCCATCGCCAATTACCGCTCGCTGCGCCAGATCATTATGCCGCTCGGCAATTTGACGGTAGTGACCGGCCCCAATGGCAGTGGCAAATCCAACCTATATAAGGCGCTTCGTTTATTAGCGGAATCCGCCTCCGGCAATTTGATCAATGCGCTGGCGCAGGACGGTGGCTTGGAATCGAGCTTATGGGCCGGGCCGGAAACCATTGCGTGAACATCCAGGGCGTGAAGTGATCGAGCTGGAAAAACAATTGGGCGAAACCGTGATTCGCGGCCAGGGTTTATTGGACCAGCCGCCGTGGCATTGGCCGGACGAATAGTTTTTAAATTTTTATATTGGTGAATATATGTACGATGGCTTTGCTGCGTTGATTTTCGATATGGACGGCACCTTGGTAGACAGTGGCCAGCTCCATGAAATGGCCTGGATCGAAACACTCAACCATTATTCCATTCCCATTGATCGCGCACTTATGCGCTCCCTGGCTGGTGTGCCGACACTCGGTACGGTGGAATTGCTGTTGGATAAATTCCAGATTCGCAGCACTAGCTCCGCCATGGAAATCCATCAGTTCAAGGAACGATTTGTGCGTGAAAATCTACAAAACATGATTAAACCCACAGCGCTGTTGGATATAGTGCAGCGCTATCACGGCGTGAAACCTATGGCGGTGGGAACCGGCGCGCAAACGGAAGAGGCTCTGCATATTCTGGAAATTTGCGGATTGGATAAATATTTGAATGTGGTCGTCGGTGCTGATCAGGTCTCCAATCCCAAACCCGCGCCTGATACTTTTTTGCGCTGCGCGGAATTACTCGGCGTTCCACCTCAGCACTGTGTGGTATTTGAAGATTCCAAACTCGGCATGGAAGCGGCCACCCGCGCCGGCATGACGGTGGTAGACGTACTCGCCGAGCTGCAAATTCATAACGATTATTTTTTATAAGGTTCACAATGTCTCTGCATTTTTACCACACCCTAAAAAAATGGCAGTTGTTGAAAAATCAGCACCAATGGGTATTAGGCGCGGTTATTCAAACTCAGGGTTCGGTGTATCGCAAAGCCGGTGCATTGATGTTGCTCAGCGATGCAGGCCATCAACTCGGTTTATTGAGTGGCGGCTGTCTGGAAAGTGATTTACTGCTGCAAGCACGCAAAGTCATTGCCCTCGGTAAAAGCCGCAAAGTGGTTTACGACGCAAGTGACGAAGATGGCATTGCCTGGAAATTGGGAATCGGCTGTGGTGGCCGCGCGGAAATTTTGTTGCTGCCCTGCAATGCGGAAAATAACTTTTTGCAATTGGATGCAGTATTGGAATTATTGCAAAGTGGTAAAGCCTGCTCTTACACGTTGGATATTTCCGGCAGCAGCGCAACCATTCAAACAGCGGAAAAAACCTGGGAAAAACGAACCCTCGGTCACCTTCAGGGTGAAGGAGAAAATGCCTCCTTCACTACCTTAATCAATCCGCCACCGCATTTATTTATTATGGGATGCGGAATTGATATGGCGCCTCTGTCTGAACTTGCCTTAACTCTGGGGTGGCAAGTAACCGTTGTGGATCACCGCCTGACCCCGCAAAAAAAAGCCCGCTTCCCCGAAGCCGCTGCAACCGTCGCAATTGCCGCGCGCGAATTGCCAGAAGAATTATTAAATAAACCCGATGCCGCCATAGTTGCTCACCACAATATGCAACTGGATGCAGACGCCATAGGCGCATTACAAAATTCCTCCTGCCGCTATATCGGCCTATTAGGCCCACGCCATCGCTGGCAAGACGTATTAGGTTTGGCAAATTTAAACGAACGCGATATTCGCATCCCCATCGCTGGCCCAAGCGGACTTGCCTTAGGCGGCGACTTGCCGGAAAGCGTCGCGCTCTCCATGCTCGCGGAAATCCACGCAGTTCTCCACGGCAGCTCCGCAAAACCTCTCAGCAACACTTATCTGCAATGGCCATAGATATTCTAATAATGGCGGCGGGCGCCTCCCGCCGTTTTGGCAGCTGCAAACTCCTCGCCGACTGGCACGGCGCACCTCTCATTACCTACTCACTTAATACCGCGCTAAATTTATTGCAAAAACCTGAACTGCCAATCGCATCGGTCCATATAGTCGCCGGCGCCTACCACGACCCAATCCGCGACTACCTGCAACAACAATATCCACCCACCCACAACCTAATAAACAACCCCAACTGGTCCCTCGGCCTCGGTCATTCCATTGCTTACGGTGTTTCGCAATTGCCGGCGGAAAATTCGGTGTTAATTATGTTGGCGGACCAGCCGCTGATTGCCGTTGAAGATATTCAGCGGATTATTCAATTGGGGGTGGAAAATCCGGGGAAAATTATTTGTGCGGAGTTTGAGGGAACGGTTGGGGTGCCGGCGTTGTTTCCGGCAGAATTTAAAAAGGATTTGCAGCAGCTAAAGGGAGATCGTGGGGCGAAAGTGATTTTGATTGAGCATGAAAGTAAGCTGGTTAAGATTTCGTTGGGTGAGGCGGGTTTTGACGTGGATTTGCAGGCTGATCTTGTGAGCAATCTCCGCCGGTAGAGCGATGAACATGTTTCGGCATGGTGCATGGTCAGGCAAATGTGGTCGCCGCGACCGTTATTTTTGCGGGCCCGAGAAATTGGTCTAGAATTCAAAATGTTAGGTCAATTCTGCCGATTTGAGATATGAGTCGCGGCGACCACTTTTGTGGACAAGAACTCTAGATACACCTCTGCTCCAGGCTTGACGAGGCGGGGCTTCGAGGGGTAGCTTGGTGAAGTCTTGAGCAAGACAAAACGGTCAAGGAGATATCGGTCTCGGCGACTACGATATAAATGTTATGTGTTCGCACTGGCGGCGATCGTAGGTTTATTTGTAGGAGCATATTGACTAGGAGCACGTGCAGAATTGATCGAATTTCAAATTTCACAAATGGCGGCATTAGTCCTTGAGGAGAACGTAAAGCTATCAAAACTTCTCAAGTCTCAAATAGCATCTGCGCCAGTAAAAGCTGATTATTGGCTTCTCCGCTGTGAGAAGGAAGAGTTGGTTAGCCTTCATCAAAAGCTAGTCAAAGCTCTTGAAAAAAATAGCAAATTACAAGCGGCGTTTAGGTCCATGGTCTTGGAGGAAGTAGCCCAAGTATGCAAACAACACACATAACAATGCCAAGCAGTCTGACGGCTTTTTCGTTCCTTGTTTTGCGGTTTAACGCTACGCTACCGCAAAACAATCCACTACAAAGCCGCAGCTGTTGGCGGCGTTAGAGCAAATAGTAATGAATTTTTCCCAGTGTCCATGCTGTGACTATTTCACATTACCTGCGGGTCAAGATTATGAGATCTGCCCTGTGTGCTTTTGGGAAGATGATTACTTCGGTATTGAGGAACCAGAGCAGGAATCTGGAGCTAATCATGGCCTTACAATTCTTCAAGCAAGAGCAAATTTCCTTGCTTTTGGAGCGTGTGAGCCAAGTATGGCCAAGAACGTAGTGTCGGTGGAGCAGAGATCGCTGTATGTTTACAAGCCACGGGACCTCTAGCTCTAACAAACACAGCCAGTGCGACATTTATTCCGGCGCTCGTTTTGTGCCGAAAAGCTTGGCACAAAACAATCACCTACATAAATGCGCCTGCTGTGGGCGTTAGATTTCCAAGTTCCCACAAACAATACTGAGGAAGTGATATGACTATTGATGAATATAGAAAGAAAATATTGGATCTCCTGAAGGCTAGTAGCTCAGAAATTGAAGTAAGATCTGTACTAAAAACAGCGGATGAAGTTCTAAAGGACTCAGATATAAGTGAGTCTTCCAAGAAGCAGTTTTGGGTTGACTTGTATGAAGACCTTGGTGGCGATGACTATGAGCTGATGGAAAAGCAGGCTTCATCGTCACTATCTGCGATTGTTGCTGCTGCAAAAGAGGTTATTGCTAAAAAGGTTAAGGAATAATAATGACTGCCGAAACTTATAATTTGGTAAATGTTTGGCTCTATTCTATTTCGGCTTTAATTGCGCTAATTATGTTGGGTATAGCCTTGTTCCAATTGAAAGGGTTGACCGATCAAGTTAAGCAGGCTGTCAAATCAAACTCAATCAATCAACTTAATGCGCTTCTATCTCTAGAGCAACAAATTGCAGATAGGCGCCTTAGTTTGAGCAAGGCCGGCATCGAGTTGGCCGAGCTTAAAGACTCAGAGGATCAAAATAAAATAGATTCATGTAAATTAAAGTTTGATGAGGCAAAGCAAATGTACTTGAACGGATTGGACCGCCTTTGCTTTTGCGTATTAAAAAGTCTTTTGGACAGCGAAGATATGAGGCTAGAATATAGAGAAATAATAAATTCGGCAGTAAAAGACTTCTCCGAAGATTTTCATACTGCAACACCCTATCGGAATGTAAAAAAAGTATATGAGCAGTGGGCCGATAAATAATCTAACAAACGGCTCCACGCAGACGCCCAAACCTACGCTGTTTTTGTGGGTTTCGCTGCGCTACACTTTACCACAAAAACCTCTCCGGTCTGGGCGCTGGTGAGCCGGGCGTTATAGGGGTGTGGGTTTATAAATATAGGCATCGCAGTAACTGGCAACAGCATGTCGTATGTCAGTATTTTGCCAAACTATTCTATTGGCTCAGTGCGTAATTCAAGGGCTTTTTCAACGCAGTTTCGTTAAGCCCTCTGAAATATCGAATATCATCGGTGGTGCTCGGCAGCAGTGTTTCACTTGGGTAGTTGGTTTGGTAGTTAATAAAACAGGTGGTGCCGTAGGTGTCAGCTCATTCAGCAGGTTTTGGTGTTTACAAGTGCGGTGGTGGTTTAAGGTGCATTACGTTTGTTCCTATAACAATCACAACCATGCGAAATTTACTCCGGCGCTCTTTTTGTGCCAGAAAAGCCTGGCACAAAAAAACCACCTCCATAAATTCGCCTGTTGCGGGCGTTATGTTGGCTCTGCTTTTGGGCATTAATTTTTAAAAAAATTTTGGTTTCTCCGTAGTGGGCAATCCAGCACTAAGCATCAGCAGTAATTCATATGCCGGTGCTTTTGTTCCTGGTGCCTTCGTTCGGTATCAAGGTAAAAAATAGGTGTGGTGCATTCTTTGTGGTGTGCCACTAAGGTAAATTTTGTGGCGTCATGTTCGGCGCTTTTTTCGGCCACAGTTTTCGGGCATTGGCTTCGCTACCGCTCCGCAACTGCGTGCTGTAAAAAGCCGGTGTGTCGCCACATAACCAAGTGCATCACATGAAGCCAATGCGTGCGCGTACGCTTCCGCATTGGCTCATGTGTGCACGGCGTTAACTATACCTACTTTGAGAATTTAGTATGAATTTTGAATGGACTGCTCTGTGGCAATTTTTTAGTGGTGTCGGTGGACTATGTGGGGTAGTCGTGGCTTTTGTAGCTTTGGGGCAGCTAAAAGAAATGAAAAGGTCATTGGACGACGCTAGACGATGGAATAAGCTAAATAGTGCATTTAGCTACCTTCCGAAGTCGCATGAATTTATTGAAATTGAAAAGGAGCTTAACAACAGCTTCTTAAATATTATCGATAGAACATCGCCGCTTACCGAGGCTGAGGTTTCTAAGCTTTTTGACGATGAACACCGCGAGTTAAGGGTCAAGCTAAAAAGCTATTTAAATCTATTAGAGAGTTTTTGTACTGCGATCGAAATGGGCGCTGTGGATGAAGATGCAGCAAGGGAAATGTACAGTCATAAATTTAAGAGGCATTATTGTGAGCTATTGCCTTACATAAAACACATGAGAGCAACTCTCAATGAATCTAGGATTTTTTCTAGCCTGGAAACTGTCGTAGATAGTTGGGATCGAAAGCAGCCCGTTCCAAAGAAGTACTAATAGTTAACAAGGCCATCATGCCGGACAGCTTTTCCGTCGCCTTATTTCCTGGCGGTCGCTACGCTGCCAGGAAATAAGCCAACTCCAAAGCTGCCGCATATGGCGGCGTTAGCCAGAACAAAGTGCAATTAAAGAGGGAGTCGAGAAGATGAGTGCAGTAAGCGAAATCATAAAATTCAAAGGTCGAGTCGGCGATACGGTGATTATTGATGCGCTGGGAAAAGCTGGTGGCGAAGAGGCAGTAAAAGAAATCATAAAATTCAAAGGTAGGGTTGGAGATACAGTTATAATTTCAGCACTGGGGCAAGCTGGTGGTGAAGAAGCAGTAAAGGAAATCATAAAATTTAAAGGCAGAGTTGGTGATACAGTGATTATTGAAGCATTGGGTAATGCTGGATGAGGCAAAAGGCTAACAAGCGCATGTTGTCGGACTGGTTCTTCGCTGCGCTTCAAACCAGCCGCAAATGCGGGCGTTAGGTTTAAGAGCTGAGAGGAAAAAATGGAACCAATTTTCGATAAAAGCTGCTCGCTAGTTGGATGGCTAAACCAAGAGCGAGGGTATGTATTCAATACTCGCATGCGATTTGTTGCATTTATAAGAGGTAACGGCTTATTTACAAACAAAAGTCGCCATATTGGATTTTTTATTAATGGAATCTTCAGGGACAAGCGTGCGGGTGCTGTGGCATTTTTGAGGGGTAGCTCGCCCGGTGCAACGCCAGCAACGCCTGCCACCCCAGCGACACCCGCCACTCCAGCAACACCTGCCACTCCAGCAACACCTGCCACTCCTGCAAGCCCAGCAAGACCTGCTGGTAGTTTTAGCTCCACAAGCTGGGAGGCATTAATAAATGGTCAATAAACCTAACCAAGCCATCAAATTCGCTCCCTTCGGTCGCCGGACACTCGTTCCTCGCGCCGTTTATGGCGGGCGTTAGGCATAAAAATCAGTTCGGAGAATTGAGATGGAATGGTATTGGTGGCTGGTAATTATTCCAGTGATTTACTGGATAGTTGCATACTCAAAAAAGAGGAAGAGATACAAATATCTTTTGGCTAAGTATAAAGATGAGAAGCTTGTCGCCAGAATAGTTAAGGGTAGTGTGTGGCAGGGGCAAACGAGAGAGCAGCTCTGGGATGCCCTTGGAAAGCCGCTTGACGTAGACGAAAAAGTTTTAAAGTCAAAAACAAAAGAAACTTGGAAGTATAAGGAAATAGGTAAAAATAGGTATGCTTTCAGAGTGTTTATTGAGAACAACGAAGTCGTCGGCTGGGAACAAAAATAAATCTGGCTGCAAAAATATAAGGCCTAACAAGGCCATTAAATACGCTCCCGGTGGTCGCCCGACGCTCCTGACGTCGCGCGGTTTATGGCGGGCGTTATGCATTAGGGCGAAAGCAGGAGTGACACGGAATGCAGCACGCAAGATGCACGATCGATAATCAAGTATGGGAAGCCGAACGTTTCGCGGCGCTGCCTGAGCCCGAATTGGAGAATATGCGCCGAAATCTCGTGTGTGCCGAGGCCGAGTGCGGCGAATTCGCTTGGTTCCGTAGGGCAAGTAGGCACGGCCGCCCCCCTCATTTTTGTGCTCACCATTCGAATACTTGCGGCCTTCGGGTTGAGTACGTGGCAGTGGGCGAACAGCGCGACGACGCAACTATTCAGGAAGAAGAACTCAATGCTGGTGACAGCATAATTGTCCATCTCGACCAAGAGCTGGGCGGCCAAATCGACGTGGCCGAGATCCAGCGACCGCCGACGCCGGGCGTTGGTACAGGTGGTAGAACATTTGTCGTGCCTGGCGGCGAGAGAGAAACCGCGCAGCACTTTACAATGCGGAGGATACTTCTGAGGCTTGTTCAGAGTCCGGCGTTCCGCAACTCCAACAGACAAGTGGTCCTTTACCGTAACGCCACGGAAGTCTTAGTGGCCGGTGCGGTTAGAGACGTCGTCGCAGGCTTTATTGACATAACCCCGGAGAGGCATGCAAATCGTCAGATGCTTTATTGGGGGCCTATCGCATCGGCGGGCATGACGGCAGATGGGAAACTATGGCTGAACTCATCTGATCGTCACCAAGGGGTTAGTGTCGCAATCTTTCCTGAGATCGTGGACGAGTTTCTGCAGATGTTCGGTGTAAATGATCTCGAAGAGCTTACGGGTGCTCATGTTTTGGTCGCGGGGACTTGCTATTACGCTGCAACCGGTAAGCCAGTCATTTGGTGTGGGTCGTCCCGGTACATAGTCGTGAGGCGGTACCGAGATGCACGACTCCAGGCCGACGTTTAACGGGATAGGTTGCGCATAACACTGCGCTCCAGCCGATGTCAGCCCGCTACGCGGTCTTTCACGGCTGAGCTGGGGCGTTATGCGGAAAAGGCACCGGGTGCTCCCCCCTACATCAAAGTGGAGGTCTTGAATGGCAATTGACAGATTAGCCGTCGTGGAGGCTCAAATGCTCATCCGGAGACCAGTGCCTGAGGTCTTCGAAGCCTTTATTAATCCACACATTACGACCAGATTCTGGTTCACGAAAAGCAGTGGCCAGCTCGAGCCTGGAAAGAAGGTGCGCTGGGACTGGGAAATGTTCGGTGTTGGCGACACTCTTACGGTGAAGGAGATCCAGGAGAATCGGAGAATACTGATTGAGTGGGACGGCGACGCAACCACGGTTGAGTGGAATTTCGAGCCTCGTGGAGAGGATTCAACATTGGTGAGAATATCAACCTGGGGTTTCCGCGGAGATGATAGTGAGGTATTGGCCCAATCAATTGACTCCAAGGGTGGATACACGATGGTCCTTGCCGGCCTTAAGGCATGGTTAGAGTATGGAGTTGAGCTTAATCTAGTTCGTGACCAATTTCCCGATGGATGCCTGAAGTAGGGAATGCGCATAACAAAACCATGCAGCCGACGCTCGTACCTCGCGCGGCTGATGGTTGGCGTTATAGGTGTGTCGGTTGAATAAAATAAATATTGTAGTAACCGGCAACAGCATCTCACATGCCGGGTTTTGCGGAGCTGTTTTATTAGTTCAGCGCGTAATTCGGAGCGCGTTTTCAACGCAGTTTCGTTAAGCCCTCTGAAATACCGAATATCATCGGTGGTGCTTAGCAGCAATGTTTCACTTGGGTAGTGGGTTTGGTAGTTAATAAAAATGGTGGTGTCGTAGGTGTCAGCTCATTCGCCTGGTTTTGGTAGTTAAAAAGTGCGGTGGTGGTTCAACGTGCATTACGTTTGTTCCTATAACAATCGCAACCATGCGAAATTTACTCCGGCGCTCTTTTTGTGCCGAAAAGCCTGGCACAAAAAACCACCTCCATAAATTCGCCTGTTGCGGGCGTTATGGCTCGAAGGAACCCTCCAATGTTCAAATGGATAAGATCGTTGCTTTCTAAAAATAATGAAGATGATGGCCAGAGACCTAAGGCTGCTTCGAGTCCTTATGCTGCATTTAAAGTTTGGTTCGATGAAAATAGAGCATGGTCACACTGGCCGGATAAAGAGCCACAGTCTGCGGCGTGGAATGAGCTGATTGGTGTTGCCGTAGAAACTACTGATCAAGGGCCCTTTGTAGAAGATGTTTGGTGGCACCTAGCTACTAAAGACGGAGTAGTAACCTATCCAAGCGAAGCAACAGGTGCAGGTGAATTGTTAGAGCGACTTCAAAAGATCCCTACATTCAACAACGAGCGTTTAATCGAAGCAATGTCATCTACATCAAATCAAACGTTCATACTGTGGGATCATGAAGGTCGGCACCAATAAAGCCATAACAAGCGCAGGCACAGGGACAAAAGTTCCGCTGCGCTTCATTTTGCCCGTGCTGCGGGCGTTATGTCAGAGCCAGTTGGTAGGATCGAAAGTGACACCAGAGCAAAAGCAAGCGTTCCGCGAAAAAGGTTGTATTTATATCCCTGGCGCTCTCGCTAAGAGCGTGGTTCTGCCCGTCAGGGATCATCTGCTCAAAGCGCTCAAGAGTCAGAATATCTGGTCGGCAGGAAGGGCTTTGTCTCAAAAGTGGAAAGATGTTCCGATTTTCCAGCAAACCGAAAAATTGGGCCAGCTGATCAGTTTTCCAGGTCTGAATGGGAAGATTATTCCCCGAAATCTGTATTCCCATATGTCTCAATTGGCTGATGCACCCTTGCATGGCCAGGATGCTCAGTTGCTCATTTCCCTGCCTCATAAGGTTGCATGGAGTCTTGAAGGGTTAAACTGGCATCGCGATATCTCCAAGTTTCAGCTTAAGGACCTTCCGGGGGTTCAAGCTTTTGTCCTTTTGGATAATGTGGCGGTCCACGGAGGCGCTACTTTGGCCTTGGCTGGCTCCCACCGGTTGGATAGCCAATCTCTGGCAAAGCAACGCATCCCGGAGCTCATTGGCCATGATGGAAAGCGCAGTGCAAATATTGGCGGCGTCGAGTTATCTCTCGTGGAGATGTCCGGCCGACCTGGGGATGTCTATCTGATGGATATGCGGGTACTGCATACGCCTTCAATCAACTCAACCCGGCAGGTTCGGATGATGGCTACAGTCCGTTACTTCACTGAGCATTATTTTTAAAGGTATGGGGCAGATAACAGTCAGCTGTTCACGGACGCGCCTGCGCGCCGGAAAGCTGAGCGTTATTTTCGCTTTATATTTTTAACGGTAATACCATGAAGCAAGGTTTAGCGTGTTTGTTCCTCGTGCCGCAATTAGCGAATGCAACAACAAACACCACTCGCCCTTGCATATAGCGTTGCCACTAAGAGAAATTGCTGTAAATATCAGCAAATGTAATTTTAACCGGTGCCATGGTTGGCGGTTGCAAAACCCTGCCTTCGTTCAACCGCAAACTATCGCTCCAATAACAATACGCACCTGTACACGCCCTTCGGGCGTCGGACGCACGTTCCGTGCGCCGCAGTGCTTTGGCGTTATTTTCGCAGGTAAGCTTTGGCTATAAAAGTTGGTTTGAGTTCGAGCGTAGTGTTTTTGCTCGTCGAGCCTCAATGAGTGAATGCAACAACAAACACCACTCGCCCTTGCATGTAGAGTTGCCACTAAGAAAAATTGCTGCGAATATCAGCAACAGCAATATTAACCGGTGCCATGGTTAGCGGTATGAAAACCTGCTTTCGTTCAACTGCAAACCATCGCTCCACTAACAATTCGTACCTGTACACGCCCTTCGGGCGTCGGACGCGCGTTCCGCGCGCCGCAGTACTTCGGCGTTATACCGGAAGAATCATATGCCAGACATAGCAGGCGACATTGAAAACAGACCAAAGGAACTATGGGACTTTCCCAACTATGGCTGTTTGCCGGATCGACCTTTTGAAATCGATTTAGAAAGCGCTATTGGCGAATTCCTGGCGCAAGATATTTTCGATTTGGATGGGACTCAACCGATTGAATCGAAAATATTGGGCCTATCCAAGAAATACTTTGATGGCCATCCGGTAATAGAAGTCAACCCTTCCGAAGAAGCTATTGATTTCTATCGAGAACGTGGTGACACATTCCAAATGATTAACGTAATCGTGTGTTGTCACTCGTTCGAAGAACGGGGTGGTAAGCTTTATGGTTTGCCCTACCATATTTCTTTGCGCCCAGCCCAGAAAAGAGGAAAGCCATCAAGCGTCGGGGTTGATTGGATAAAGAACATGGACCTGAGTCGAGTGTTGGAGGGTAACCCTCATTACATGGGGTATAACCCTTTTTCTGATGCCTTTGGTTTTTACGCTGTTGGCCCAGTACCCACAAATGAAAATATTTGTTCTGACACAATCGGCCTAGTCTACAACACATACTTTCTGGCATCGAATTACGATAAAAAAGATGTTTGTGATCCGGGAATGTGCACTTCCCTTCTCGGAGATAGTAAATCTTTGCTGGCTGATTATAGGAAATTCCGGTTTTCGCGTTACTTCCGGGAGTTTAAATCGACAGAACCAGTTAAAATATGGGGCTGTGACTCGCCGATTGAGCTATTTCTTTTGCAGGCTATGAGTCATCTTGGTCTAAATCCGAGGATTCAAACTCTAATATTTCCAGACGGATCAACGTTTCCATCCCTTCAGTCTATGTGGGAGGGTGGCCTACGAACAAAAAAACTGGCCAAGACTATTACAGAGGCAGATTTTTTCTTTGAAAACGAAAAAGTAGCTGTCTTCTGCGATTCGGTGGCACACCATACTTCTGATGATGCGGTGGCCAAGGACTCAGCCATTGACCAAGAGCTTACCAAACTAGGCATTCGGTCTATTCGGATATCGGGAGCTGACATTATGAGCTCTCCGGTAGAGTGTGCACGAAAGATCCGAGAGCTTGTCGATGGAACGGTATAACCAAGCCATGCACCGGATGCCAAACCCTTCGCTTCGCTGCGGTTTTGCCACCGGTGATGGCGGGCGTTAGGCATTTAAAATCAAAGGAGAAATACCATGCTAAAGTTTCCAAAACGAACCCGCGAAAGTGACTCTAAAGCTCTATTGGTTGTCCGAGCACTTCAAGGGTCACCAAATTCTGGTCAGAACTACATGGTCACTGTTGTAACGACCGATAGTGGCCGATGTTTTGTGTCTCTCTCTGGGTCAAATCGCGCACAAGCCGAAGACGAACTTCGCACCAAACTTCACTGGATCGGTCAGTTGAAGACAGCCGGCCGTGCAAATAAGCAACTCAGAATAAATCTAAACAGACTAGGTAAGCGCGTTGGTGATATTTATGCGGGAGCTCACAATTCGGCAACGGCTTTTCATCCACTTAGGGGGCATCTCGTCGATCCGGATCGGGGTCAGGTATTAGCACGGCATGGAGCGCCGCTTACATTTCAGGGAAATCGAGATTGTGCTGAGCCAAAAGCACTCCATGCGGCAGCAACGTCTGGTGCCAAAATTACTGGTATGACTACTGTTTGGTACGGTAATCAGCCAAACCAATACCCGGACCAAGCCGGGGCGATGCATGGAATTCAGGGGCTTAAATATGCTCGCCCGTGTGAGTTTTGTCGGCAGAATGAGGCTCGAATAATGATGGAGGTTGAGCGGAGTCTCTTAGCACAGAAGGGTGTACCTCAAAAACCGTATGAAATTTAGTTCCTATTCTAGTGTGATTGCCTAACAAGCGGCTCCACGCAGACACCCAAACCTACGGCATTTTTGTGGGTTTCGCTGCGCTCACTTTACCACAAAATTATCTCCGGTTTGGGTGCTGATGAGCCGGGGGTTAGGGTCATGAAAGGACGAGGAAAACTTTAAGTGATTGAGTCTGATGATGATATCCCGAAGGTGGTCGGCGAAATAAATGAGAGGATGCAAGCCCTTCATGATTATCTAGGCGAGAGAAACTTGGATGCAGCCAAGATCAGGTTCCCTCGTGGCTACATTCGAACTTGTGCCTCGCACAGAAGTAAATACAGATTCCTTACATGCCACACGCTTAAAAGCAACATCGCGTATGCAAAGCTAACATCAGATATTTATCGGTGGCTTCTAAATCGGACTGATCTGTCGATCACAGCCAAGGAAATGATAATCAAGCAGGGCATCGCGCTTGTCGGTTCGGTTGCAGAAACAGTAGTTAAAGAGGTGCTAAAGGGGCAGCCTGGAGGGGGGCGGAAGCAAAACTTCAAGAAGAAAATCCAGAAGCTCGTTGATGATGACACCATCACCCAAGAACTACAGGCAGAGCTCGATTGGTTGTGGGACACCCGAAACAATATTCATATCATGCTACTCACCGACCGTGAGTACAATAAATACGAGATGAAGCACTACAACCGGGCCATCAAAGCCATGCAAAACCTGCGGGTGGCACTTGGCGGTCTGCCCTAACAAGGCCAGGCACGGCGACGGCTTTTCCGTTGCGGCTGCGCCTCCACTACAAAGCCGCGCGTGCTGGCGGCGTTATGAATCTTCTGGATTCTGGTAGAATGTCAACAAAACAATTAGGTTTCAAATCTTAAGGGAGTTCCTGTGAAGAAGATTTTAACTATTCTAATATTTCCATTTATTGTTTCTTGTGCTGGAAATACCGCTGTAACATTGTCATACAGCAGTATTTTTAAGATTTCTCTGCCTTCGGATCAGTTGGCGGGGGGAACGATCTTCTACTCAGATGAATTATCTGTTAAATCAGGTGGAGGAAAGCTTGTATCCGGGAAGGTCATATCTGTTGAGAGTGAAGGCCTTCCGGAGGATTTTGATATTCGCCAATATCCAGAGTATCTATTAGGCATAAAAAAAGTGGAAGGTGAAGGTGCGGAAATAGAGGAGCTATTTCGTGATTCACGTGAAGAGATAAATACTGTATATAAAATGAATAGCTTGATAGTAGACCGACAAACAGCACATACAACATTTAATGTATGCAAAGCAGATGCGTGTTTGGCGTTTATAGTAAAAAACGATTTTCAGGGTCACATTTTTACCGTGCATTCCAATGGCTATGATCAATCTGAATTTATCGAACTACTAAAAGGAGTGGTACATGTTAACTAGCGAAGAAAAAGATTATTTATATGAAATAATCTCATCGGTTATCGGGGAGGATCATTCCATAAAGGCTTACAAACCCAGCTTTAACGAATCAACTATATCTGTCGTTGAGGAAATGGTAGAGGCCAATTTTCAGTGCAACGCAAACATGAAAGAGCTTATTAAAGATCTCCTTGGTGGTTCAGCTCGCCTCTCTAAAGGGTGGCTAAAAAAGCTGCTAAAAGGAACAAAGAAGAAGCTATCAAAAACTCAACTAAAAGGGTATGGGTGTTTAGCCTCGGTAAAATCTCGATGGAAAACAGCAATTATTAGCAGCACTATATAGTCTAAAATCATAACCAAGCCAGTCAGCAGGACGCTCGCAAGCTCGCGCCTCTGCTGGCGGCGTTAGGTGACAGTCAGTGATGGATTACTCCCCGATCATCAACGAGATGTTCAAGCTGTGGTGGGTTATCCCCATCCTGCTTGTTATCGCGGTTTTCAAAACCCCGTGGTTTAAGGGGTTGCTCGGAGAAGCCCTGGTCAAATTTGCAGCACGGCTCAGGCTTCCTGTCGAGACCTACCACCCGATTCACAACGTAACGCTGCCGACACCTGACGGGACTACGCAGATTGATCACATTTTCGTATCTCGATTTGGCATCTTTGTTGTGGAAACGAAGAACATGAAGGGTTGGATTTTCGGGGACGAAAGTCAGGCTCAGTGGACGCAGAAAATATTCAAGAAGTCTTTCAAATTTCAGAACCCTCTTCGCCAGAACTACAAACACGTAAAGGCGTTGGAAGTGGCGCTTGATGTGCCGTCGGAGGCTATTCACTCGATAGTTGTCTTTGCCGGCGAGAGTACGTTCAAATCCCCAATGCCAGCGAATGTAACCAGGGGTGGCGGTTACATCACCTACATCAAGTCTTTTAGTGAGCCGGTCCTAAGCGAGTCGCAAGTTCAACGTGTGGTGTCCAAAATTAAGGCAGCTCGCCTTGAGCCTACACGGGAAACACATCGTCAACATGTCCAGCAACTCAAAATGCGAGCTGACTCTTTAGCTGAGCGAAAGTGCCCTAAATGTGGCAGCAGCATGGTCTTGCGTACTGCTAAACGTGGCGGCAGCGCTGGCAATCAATTCTGGGGTTGTTCGGCCTATCCTAAATGTAGGGTGGTGCAAAATGTCACCTAACAAGGCACTCCAGCCGACGGTCTTGCCTCCGCCTCGCTCCGGCAAGCCCGCGGCTGAGTTTGAGCGTTAAGCATCCCACAATCAAAACTCAATCAAGGCGGTTATAAATGAGTAATGTTAAGTTTTTGATTCTATATATCATTCTAATGGTGCCAACCTATTTCTGGCGGTTTGGGTTGATTGGGTCAGCCATGGACGGTGGGGATGACTTTGAAAATCTTAATAATACGGCGATGGTACTACTGCTAATCTCTTATGTGGGCATGGCCGTTGTATCTTACTTCCGGGGGAAGGGATCAGGAAAGAAATATCTATTTGCATTTCCAGTAGTCGGCGGTGTCTTCGACCTGATATTGGTGTTCATTCCATTCGTTCCAACGGTCATGAACATTATAACTATCGTTATGGGAATGTCGGATGACAAAGAGTCCGCTGGCGACACAAGTATTAATAAAACTGATAGGGAAGAAATAGAATGCCCAGCTTGTGCTGAGGTTATCCTAAAGAAAGCCAAAAAGTGCAAGCACTGTGGCCATGAGGTCAATGCTTAACAAGGCCAAGCACAGCGACAGCTTTTTCGTTGCGGCTTCGCCTCCACTACAAAGCTGCGCGTGTTGGCGGCGTTATGCAATTAAATGGATTTCAAAATGAATCTTTCAGATATCTTTCCAGAAAATTCTATTCGTAATAAATTCGATAGCGAAGTTTCAGTTAAACGCCTTGACAAAAGGCAACTGAAAGAAATTGTTTCGTTGAAGTCTGATTGTATGGCAGATGTAGTGGTCAAGTGAATTTGGCCACGATTTAAGAGTTACTTACATACCGCTGTTCGGCCAACACTGGCGGCAATCCACCATTATGTTGATGCGGCCTTGTCTGGCTGTAGTAACCCAAAACATAATCCGTAATTGAACATTCAGCTTCATTAAAATTTCGATAGCCTAATGTCGGCACCCATTCCGTTTTCAAACTCCTAAAAAATCTCTCCATTGGTGCATTGTCCCAGCAATTGCCTCGACGACTCATGCTTTGATCAAGGCGATAACGCCACAGCAATTGGCGATAACTCCGGCTGGTGTAGTGGCATCCTTGATCAGAATGAAACATCACCCCAATTGGCTTTCCTCTCGCCTCAAATGCCATGGTTAATGCGCGCCTCGTGAGCTCACTATCAGGAGATAGGGATAGCGCCCAACCAATCGGTCTGCGCGCAAATAAATCTAGCACCACCGCAAGATACGCCCACCGTGTGCCGACCCAAATATAAGTCACGTCACCACACCAAACTTGATTGGGTTTTGTCGCAGTAAATTGCCGATCCAGTTTGTTGGGGATGACAACATGTTCCTGATCCACCTTCTTGTAATTGTGCCTGGGCAATTGACAGCTCACCAATTCCAGCTGTTTCATCAGTTTCCTGGCTCGATAACGGCTCAGCGATGTACCTCTGGCTGTTACCATGTTTGCAATGGTTCGCGACCCTGCCGAACCGTTGCTTTCCGCGTGAACAGCACGAACTTCACTCCGTAAGTGAATATCTTTGGCGTCGATGGTGTTAGGTCTTCCGACCCAATATTTATAGCTGCTGCGATGAATGCCAAAGGAGTCGCACAGGATTTTGATGGAATAGCTCTCGTTGAGTTTTTGGACTAACGCAAATTGTTCAGCGAGTCCGACATCAAGAGAGCGGTAGCCTTTTTTAGGATTTCATTCTCCGTTTCAATGCGCTTAATTCTCTTTTCCAGTTCCCGAATACGCTGCTGTTCAGGTGTTACCGCTACCCCTTTAGCCGGCAGGCCATCCGGCGTTGATCGAAGTTGTTTGACCCACTTGCTCATAGTGGATAGGCCAACCCCCATTGATTCTGCTGCTTCTCGAATTGTGTAGCCTTTCGCTACAACCAGCTGCGCCGCATCATGGCGAAATTCTGGGCTAAAGGTTGGTCTAGTACGCTTGCTCATTGGACACCTATTGGTTGAATGAAGTGATAATATCACTTCCAATTAGGTGGCCAAATTCACTATGCCACTACATTTGCTTTCCGTCGTCTGATAGCCCATTTGCTACAATCAATAAAGCATGCACACGAAGTCTGCCTAAGGGCTGTTAGCAGCCTGTCTGGTTGACCGATGAATATAATGTTTGTTGCCGGATGGGAGGCGCGATGACCGATAAGATTATAAAGGGCTTGTTGTTTAGCTCCAGCTTGGGGCTTTCAGCATGTACGGTGAATTCATCTCATTACAGTATGCGCCTGGATGAATGGATAACGGAAGCGACAATAGAAGGTGTGCAGTTTCAATATCGTGCCCTTCCCAAATATGACTACCATTTTATATGGTTAGGCATGCGTGAAATTGATTATGTAAAGCAGCTTGATTATCGCGCGGTCAATAAAAGTGGTGACTACGTTTGTGTTCAG
This sequence comes from Saccharophagus sp. K07, assembly GCF_014336955.1. Taxonomy (GTDB): domain Bacteria; phylum Pseudomonadota; class Gammaproteobacteria; order Pseudomonadales; family Cellvibrionaceae; genus UBA5868. The sequence goes on from NZ_QRAI01000006.1 coordinate 59,560, forward strand.
ATCGACGTCAACGGTTACTTTCTTTCCAACGATTACTGGAAGCAAAATATTGTTCGCGACCCAACTCTGGTGGCTCCAAATTCAATTAAAGATTTAGGGTTTTATATTTTGCCTCGCGGAGAGACGGAATACGAATGGGAGTCCGAATACAACGCTTTTGAAGCCTATAGGGACGGTGATAAATACACCTGCGAAGAACCAGCCTCCATAGATGATATCGACTGCTATATCACGACAGCCATGTGCCGTGATACGGGTAAACCCGATGATTGTGCAGAATTGCAATCCTTAAGAAAGTATCGCGATGAGGTGATGCTCAATAACCCGGAAGGGCGTCGGTTGGTTGAAGAGTATTATTCAACTGCGCCGAAGATTGTCTCCTTGATCAACCGGGAGCCTAATCATCGCGAGATTTATCAAACCCTGCGGGAAGGTTATATCGCACCCGCTGCTCAGGCTGCGGATGCGGGCAATAACGCCTTGGCGCTTGAGTTATACAAAACCATGGTTGAGGTGCTTTCAGAAAAATATAAGGACCGTATTTAAGCGAAGGGTGGCGAATCATTGCCACCCCCCCGACTGTGGCTAATCCAGGATCCGTGCAAATGTAGCTGTATAGTTTGCGCAAAAGCGAGAAAAAGATGAATTAAAGGCCATTAACGATCAAAGAAGTGCTTTGTATTCATCAGTGCCCCGCAAAAAAGCCCTCTTTTAGGGCGTATCAAATTTTTCGTACTGCATGTGCTAAAGTCCCGCCCACGAACACGTCTCGCTATTCTTCAAGGACACAACAATGGGCAATATTCATTTTATTGGTGGTGAAAAAGGAGGTGTGGGGAAATCCATGACCTCTCGGCTTTTGGCGCAATATTTAATCGATGCAGGAACATCCTTTATCGGGTTGGATTCGGATCAGTCTCACGGTACTTTTTCGCGCTTTTATAGCGAATACGCGTCGCCGTTAGTCGTTGATGACTACGACAGTCTCGATCAATTGGTTTTGCTCGCGCAGGAAAATCCAGATTACGACCTGATTATTGATTTGGCCGCCCAGACATCCGCGCGCCTCGGGAAGTGGATCGAAGAAAGTGATTCCCTCTCATTATTTCAAGAGATTGGTAGCCAGGTCTATTTATGGCATGTATTGGATGATGGTGCAGACTCGGTCAATTTATTAAATGGCATCTTGAATCGGTATCCGCAGGAGTTCATTAAATTTGTGGTGGTGAGCAATTTGGGACGCGGTGAGTGTTTCGATCATTTCGAACAATCCTCTACCTACAAAAAGGCTAAAGACCGCGACGCAACTTTTATGACGTTGACAAAACTGCAACCGCAATTGGCGGCGCGCTTAGATTTCAATAACACCAGTTTTTGGGCCGCGGCCAACAATAGTGACGTCATGAACATTATTGAGCGATCACGCGTGCGCACGTGGCTGAAAAACAATTACCAGCAATTTGATAAGCTGATTGGATAGGCCGGGAAAGGAAATTGGTCTGGGTACACGGCCCGCCCGCAACAGGAAACTGACAGTCGCAAAGCGGCTGCAGCATCATGGATTTAAGCTGCTTCACAACTATCATGTGGTTGATTGATATTTCTGGGTAGGGTGAAAAATATGGCTTGTCAATTTAGAACGAAAATAGCGGCAATTGAATGCATAAAAAAGGCGAAGCCTTGCAGCTTCGCCCTTTGCATTTCTAACACTTAATATTAGTTAGAAGTGGTTTGCGGATACTTGTACTTCACACGCTGCGCGTATTCAACCGTCCAGATAACCGGCTCGACGAATATATTTTTATTCGGACCGATCATCATTGTTTGTTTAATTTCTCCCATGGCAGCGAGGAAGCCTTGGCGGTCATTTTCTATGGTTTCTTTGAAGTAGTCGTTGTCTTTATATAGCTCTTTGACACGATTGACGGTTGCCGTGTCGTTGATCCATTTATCTACACCGTATGGGCCTTTAGGCAGGCGTTGAGGGGTTTTATCCAGCCATAGGCGCAGATCATTATTGGTACGGTTCATACCATCGACGTGACAGCCGATACAAGAGCTGCCCACGTTCAATCTCGGGTCGTTAGCGCGGAATCCGCTTGAGCCGTTGGTGTACGAATAACCCGTCATATTGGCGATATTGTCTGCCGCTCCGGTCAAAATGCGCGGGTCGCGCACTATATTGGTAAAGGCATCGACGCGTCGCTGGTTGAATCCGCCCGTCAAATAATAACCTTGCAAGCCGTTCTCCAGACTGTAGATGATTTCTGACGCAGACTGCATTGCGCCGCCCTGGCCGGTGTAGTGGCGACAAAAACCAAAGCCTTGTACTGCCCCTGGCTGGTTGTCGCACCCAGGCGCATTGCTGCCTGCAAAACCGAATCCGCCGTTGGTGCCGTAGGTTTGGTTCAGGCTTGCAATAAAACTGAATGCAGAATTGTCGTTGGCGACATCCAGCCATTTAACGAATTTGGGTATCGGGTTTGCCCACCAAGGGAAACGAATATCCTGGCCAGTCGGATCGTTATAGACATCAAAAATACTTTTATCGCGGCCGCTGGCTAATTGCCCGGTGAACACATCCCAGGTTTTCCAGTACCAATGGCCATTCGGACGTTTGGCTCGCCAGGAAAGGCGTGAATCAACGGTAATCGCATCGAAGGTAATCAAATAATCATAGGAATCCATGCCTTTGCTGATGTCGACTTGCAGGTTGCGCTCCATTTCATCCGCGTAGAAGGGATTCATCATGATTGCGTTGTAAACATCGGGACGGGATAGGGTGTAAATCAACTGAGCGGTTTCAACCCACTTAAATCCATTGATATCCACATATTCGCCCGCGGCATTGGTTTTTCGCGTGCCTTTAAATCCCGCAATGTTGGGTGAGAGTGTCGAACTATTAACCGCAGCACCCTCTACGTTGCCATGGAGGACGCGCTCCCAAATGCGCAGGGCATGTTCGGGGTCGACCACTGTGCGGTTGGTAAAGTTGTATTTCTGTTGTTGCGTATTACTTGCCAAATTATTACCGCGATAGTCCTTTTTAGTGACGCCTTGTTGGCTAGAAAACGCCATGTCGTCATCAGAACCACCGAAGAACAATTGTTTAACGCCTTGGTTGTAACCCCAGTAATCACGAATATCGAATCTGTAGAGAATTCCTTTGCCGTTCACGTCAACCGGGTGCGCCAGTTTCGGCGCCCAGCGCGCGGTGGAGTTTAAAATTTTCGACAAGCCCACGCGGACAATTTCGAGTTCATCTGCGCTTAGTCCGTCGTTATGCAATTCATGCATTGAGGTGTAGATATGATATTGCCGATCGGCCGCCGGTAATTTGGCTTTGTCATCGGTAATCCACTGTTCTATTTCCGTTTCGCTGATTTTTGTGCTCGCCGGAACGCCGCGCGGAGTTTCCGGCAGCATATGCGCTACTTTGTCTTTCCACTGATTAAGTGCCGCGAGCATTTGTGTGGCTGCCGTAGCGCAACTGGTGCCTGGGCAATTGTGCCGGTCGATCTTCATGCGCACATAGAATTTAGAGCGCTCCAGATTTTTGAAATCGACACGTGTCAGCGCATATTGGTGAGCAAGATCGACATCATTATCGGAATGCATAGGCGCTTGATTGCCGCCATATTCTTCGCCGACCGCCGAGTTGTGGCAGCGTTGGCAACCGCTTTGGCGCAGGAATGAATAAAGAGTGGTTTCAAATGCGGCTTTGGAAACCTCCATGTCATAACCGAGGCCTTCTACATCAAGAACCGCCGCCTCGTAATTAACGCCACCTTTTCCATTAGGCAGTATTGAATAACCCATCGGGAAGCCGGGATTGTTTTGACTGTTGCTGCCGGATGATGAGCTGGATGAACTAGAGCTTGAAGAGCTGGAACTGGATGTTGAGCTTGAGTTGGATGAGCTTGACGAACTGCTGGAGGATGAGGAGCTGGAGCTTGGTTCTGTGGGCTCGCTGCTTCCACAAGCCGTTAAGCCAAGCGCCAGCAACATCACTCCTCCAATGAGGAATGGCCGCTTTTTCATTTCGATTGTCATGGTTAATTGCCCTATTGGTTATTGCATCTTTTTGTATTAGTGCACCCACGGAGACCACTGCACACGATGCCCCCGCTTTTAGCTGTAAATAGTTGTGGTTATAAAAAAATACAGCTATGCCACATCACACCCTACACGGGCTTATAAGAACAACAGGTGAGAAGGCTCACTTTATTTATGGTACTTAGATCAAGTTTTGCGGGCGCAGAGAAAAATTTGTTAGCGAATCGTTTACAAAAGAAAAGAACAAAAAGACTTTTTCTAAATTATATGAAATTAATTTAATCATATAAATTTAAAAAATATGATAATTTTAAGATTATTTATCATATATACGATATTACAATAATCGTTTTGAAGACTATTTTTAAATGAATTTTTGCGAAATATTTTTGTGTTGATGAGATTAAAGAATCTCTGCTTCGTTGGGGAAAAGAAAAATAAAAACAGCGGCTTCGGAAAGAATACGGATGAAATTGAAGCGCTAGAGCCGCAAAGACTCTAGCTTGAAAAACTACACCACCAAAGTAACAGATTCACCGCGGCGAATAATGGTGGGTCGGGCAGGATTAATAGGGGGAGTTTGGCTTTGGATAATGGCAGAATCATCCAGCTCTGTTACTTCCTTCCCTTCAGCATCGACAAATATTGCCTCCAATTCCAATGCGGCTAAACGCTGTTGTGCAGCGGCTGCTGTGGCACCAGTCAAATCCGGCAAAATACGCAGTTCGTCGACACCTTGAGGCGAGGGAACCGGGACGATTTTAAAGGTCAGTTTTGCGCTGATATCCGCTTGGTATCCATAACGATTGGAGTAACCCGCATCCACTGGTGTTGCGTACAACTTAGTTTTTAATGCGGGCGTATTCAGTCCCAAGCGGGACAAACTGGCTTTTACCGTGGGGAGCGCATTGGCGGGAGTTTGGGTATTGTTTGCAGGCGTAGCGGAAAGCTGGTTGTTGCCTAGGCGCATGGCAATGCGCACTTCGCCGGTGGTTTCCGGCAGGGTGTAGAAGGTTGGGCTATAGCCGATTTCCCGTAGCATTTGCAGAGCTTCGGTGCCGCCTTCGGAATAAATTTCCAAGGTTTTAGTCAAAGATCCTTCATCCAATGCTTGTTGTGCATCTGCCACACCTTGTCCCACCGCAGCGATTATGTCCCCAAGTGGGGAGGCCACAACGTCTTTAATTAAATTCGAAATTTCACTCATAGATTTATCCGTTCATGTGAGCGCACAAAATGCGTTCAAAAATATGTATGGTTATTCCACTGCAAATACCACGTAGACAGGTTCGCTGTGTTTGATTTGGGTCCCGGCCGCTGGCGATTGTGTGATGGCTTGACCAATCACGTATTGGCTATTGGCGCCTACGGGTCGATTGACCATTTCCATTTTTAGCCCGACCGATTTGAGCAAGCGGCGCGCGACTGATTCCGTAAAGCCGGTCACGTCAGGAACTGTGCTGGTGGGCTCTTGTGCGACAGGTTTTTGTGTGGTGACTAAATCCATTTTGACCAGCGAGGCATTGGCGATACCTTCTTTCAATTCCGCCATTTTCAGCAAATTAATCGCTTGGCCATCCGGGCTGAGCGTGCCGCGCAGTTCGACTTGAATATTTTGAATTTGATAAGGCTGTTGTTCGGAACGCAGTTGTTGATTGGCGGCGGCTACCTGTGCACCGATATTGGCGGCGATATTTTGAATTGGGCTTAGGCGCTGGCTCTCTGCAACAAACTGTTCGTTTTCCTGCTTGAGTTTGGCTTCAGCCTGTTGCGCGCGCTCCAAGGCGGCTTTTAATGACTGCGTTTCCAATTTGAGATTCTGTGTCTCAGCTTTAATGGTGCTCAATTCGCGGTCTTTGGCGCTGATCTGCAGCTGCAGATCTGTCTCCAAGGCTTTGAAGCGAATAAGCTCAGCGTTAAAAACGTCTGCCGAAATACTCAATGCCGGTTGGGTGGCAGTGGTAGCTTGTGCGATGGTTTGATTGGTGGCCTGTGCGATTGTTTGAGTATTTACAGGCTGTTTTACTTGTGTGGCTGCTATAGCGGCATCCACCGTTGAGATATTGCGCGTGGTAATGGAAGGCGCTGCGGTGCTGGCCAAGGTGCGCATTAAAACAGCTGTGGTGATATTCGGTCGCTTGCTTTGTCCAGAGAGAATGAGCGGCATACTGGATGTTTGCACAGACGTAAAACTGTAGGCGGTGTCATCCAATTGTTCTACGTGACCGAAATCGCAGATTAACGCTTGATTGCGCGCGTCGTAGCTTAATTGCACATGTTGGGCGAGAACGCGGGTTTCTTTGACGTCTTCGCACAAACGCAAATTGGGTGCGAGTGTATCGTTGTTGGCGAGTGCGATTTTTAGGGAGAGATTGCCCTGTGCATCGGTGGCGCCACTGGCCAAGGCCGTCCAGCTATTGGAAGCCAATTGAAAATATTCCACTCGAACTTTGGCATTGGCCAAAGGTTTTCCTTCATCAGTGAACAGAAGCGCAAAAACTTGCAGAGATTTCATGCGGCGCTACCTGCTGTAACGGAAAGGTTGACGTGATATTGCCCATATTCTGCGCTGATCACGACAGTGGCGGCCGCTGGCAACTGGGCGTTGATTTGTAATTTGGTGGAAGCCAAACCTTGCTCATCTGTAATTAATAATGCCTGTTCCAGTGTGCTGTCGCGTAAGCTGGCAATGGAAATTCCCTGCGCAGCGGAAAGCTGAATAGACGCTGCTTCATTGAGATTGAGTTCCACAGGTACGCCAACCAAAGGTTCCCCCGCTGTATTGATCAATTGAACCTGTATGGTATGGCTGCGCGCGCTCAGGCGTGTGTTGCTCAGGCGTAATACCGGCATGGGCAAGCCTTCGCCGGGAGGAATGGCAACGAAGCGCCCGGATAAAGTGCTGGAAATTTCCTGTGTAGAGTTTTTTTGTTTATTGGCAGTGGGCAGAATGCGCAATAAACGCGTTCCGGATTCAGTCACTGAGTTTTCCATATCCACCTGCAGCTGGAAATCCAGATAAGGCAAATGGTAGGTCGGCATAGGGCGGCCAAATGCGTCTAAGGCCGGCATTTGGCTCAGCGCTTCCTGAGCCTCGCGCACGCCATTGGCAATGGCAGTGAGTAGCTCGGCAAGGGAGTCAGCAACAAACTGCGTGTCGCTCATTCTTAATGGTCCTCATGATTTTTTTTACGGTTCAGGGCGCGGTCGCGCCGCGCCTGATCGCGTTGTTCTTGTCGTTGTTGTTCGCGTCTTTGGTTTAATGCGCGTTCGCGACTGCGCATCATGCGTTCGAATAAATCGCCGGAACCGCCGGTTTCGCTGTTCAGGCGCTGGCGGGATCGTTCTACATAACCCCCAAAACGATCCATCGCGCCGCGAATGTCGTTGTCGCGCCGCTGCCAAAATTCATCAATTTTTTTCACGCTCTGCTGAGGTGTATTCAGCACAGCGTTAGCGCGGCTAAGGTAATTGTCCGCGGCCATTAATTTATCTGCGCCTAATTTGCGCAGTTCTTCGCGCTCTTCGTGCAAGCCTTCGTTTGCCAATTGCTGATCCAGATCGCGAAATTGCCGCGCAGCGTCCTGAGTTTGACGACTCAGGTTTCGTAAAGGTTGAGCTGCGCGTTCCACCGGCGCTAAACGATCGCGCGCTTGCTCGCGCAATTGTTGACGCTGACGATCGCGCGCATCGAGCCAATCGGTCACAGGTTGCTGAAAATCGCGTAAGCCGGTGCGCAAAGCTGGTGTTGCTGCAGCGGGGCCAATAATGTCATAGCTTGGCGCAGTTGCCGTGGCTTGTTGTTGACGTTCTCGCCGTGCTTCCCACTGACGCAATTCCGCCTGACGTTGTGCGAAAGTTGGAACTTGAAAACGTGCAGCATCGCGGAGATCACCGCCAGTGCCACCGGAAATCAAACTGCGCATTCTGTTTTCCAATTGCTGCCGTTGTTGCAGCAATTGATTTAATTGGGGAGATAAAAGCGAATTGTTGGCTACATCCGTTTGTGTTGGCGCAATAGGATTCCCAGCATTTTGCGCCTGCGGTGAAACGCCCGCGCCCGTTGATCCAGGGCGGGCGACTCGATCACGCCAGGAATTGCCGGGCACCGTTTATGCCTCTTTTGCGCTGGCCGCGATCATGGCGCGAATGCGTTCCTCCAGCAATGCAGGCGCTGGTACCGGCACGAGCTTGGTGCGCATCAGCGAGCTGCCTTCTGCGGAGTACTGGTATTTAGACGCATAGCTCGCGCTGACCGTGGAAACGCGCATGGAGGCAGAGGCGGAGAAAAATCCCACGCTGCCTTTTACATTCGCATTAACCGTGGTACTCGAACGATTGAAATTCGTCTCGCGCGACATGGAAATCGAAATTTTGATTTCAATCAGCGTGTCGACGAACTGGTAAAAATTGGGCGTAAAACCCAATTCCAGCAAACTGTATTGTTTGCCGTCACCGAGGGGTACCAGCATATTGCGCTCGGGCGTGGCCGGAGAAGCGGGTAGGGACCCGTCCTCCGGTTCCGGGTCTGGAGCGTAGCCCGCCATCATGCGGGCAATTTTCATTGACACCAGATCCAGTTCGTATTGAGCTTCCGCAATGCTGACCCCGAGAGTTTTGATCATCTCGGGGAAAGGTGCATTAAGCAGTTCTGTGCCTATGGACATATAAGTGTCTCCGCCGAGGCGTTATGGAGTTGCCAGACGTCTATCCAAATCGGCCTGACGGCGTTTTGCTTCGTTCTCCATCAAATCGCGAATGCGTTGTTCCAGCATGGGCGGTGGTGGCACCGTGCTGAGTTTGGTGCGCAGCAGGCTCGCGCCTTCGGCTGAGTAGGAATATTTGGACGCGTAAGTCGCGTCCACTTGCGAGGTGCTGACCTGTGATGCTGTGCCCGAGCGTGTATTGATCCCGAACAGGCGTTTACTCAAATTAAAACCGCTGCTTTTGCTGTTGCTGGTATTGGTTTGTGAGGTTTTGCTGGTGCGGGAATATTCGCTGGTGCGGGTAATTTTGATGGCGATTTTGACTTCAATAATGGTGTCGACAAATTGATAAAACACCGGCGTAAAACCGAGTTCCATCATGGAAACGCGAGTGGGAACGCGAATGGTATCGGATTCTTGTTTGCCGCTGGAAATTTTACTCAATACATCGTGCAATTTAATGGAATCACCACCGGTCAAGGCGTCGTCTACTGCAGCGTAGGCCTGAGCTTCTTTTACGGTCATATATTCATAACCAAAAAATACCCGGCTGTCGTCGAAGCTGACATTGCCTTCTTCGTCAAATACAGTGGTGAGACCGCCCATCATTTCCGCAACATTAATGGAGTTCTCGTCCAATTTGTATTGCGCTTCGGCGATGGCGAATGCCATCTGCCGGATCATATCCCCCATGGGAACATTTAACAGTTCCTGACCGATTGCCATAGAAAATTCCTCATTTAATTATTTTGGACTGGCGATGAATCGCTATGCCGATTTTTATGAAATAAAAAATGAAACTACGAAATAGGTTTCTCATATTGCCGCTTGATCAATTGCGTAAATACGTCCGGCGCTGGTAGCGACACCAAACGCGCCGCGATAGAACTCGCACCTTCTGTCGAGACAGAAAATTTGCGTGCGTAGGAAACATCGATGGAGGCCGCCGCCATAAAAACTCCGTAATTGACGCCCGCTTGCACGCCGACTGCCACAGAGGTTTCCGTGGATTCGGTCATGGTGAAGCTCAATTTGGCTTCCACGGTCGCTTCGGAAAACGAATAAAAGCTAGGCATAAAGCCCAGGCTTAACAGGTTGTAAGTTTCATCACCAATTTTTACTTCAGTGGCAGCCATGGTTTTGGCCAGTTCCACCGAATTGGTGTCCAAAGCGAATTGCGCCTGAGCAATGGCGAGGCCGAGTTTTTCAATGATCTGCGGCAGCGGCGCTGTTACCAGCGCTCTTGTTACCGCAACGGATTCGGCCATTATTCACCTTCCTTATTGAGGAATTCGCGAATGGTTTCCAAAAATTGCGGTGGCGCTGGGATGGATACCAAGCGCGCCGAAATCGAGGAGTTGCCGGTGACATTCATTTCGAATTGCCGCGCGTAACGCACATCCAGTGATGCGCCGACAGCAACTGCACGATTGCCGGAATTTTGCCGCGTCAAACTGGAGCTGCGCGTGCGGGAAAATTGCGTAGTTACCGTAACACCGGATGTGCCGGACAGACTGATGTCGCGATTACTGCTGGTAACCAATGTCAATTGGAACTCGTCGCCTTTGCGATTAACCGTTACGACGTTAGCGCTCGCCGATGCTTGTAAATCAGCAGAGGCGTGACCGTTGATATCGTCGGCCAGATTTTTTGCGTAGGCTTCGGGAGAGTTGGCCGCAAAGGAACCCGCAGCAGTACCGCGGAATGGGAAATTAGTGCCTTCGATAGTGACGGATTTGCCGGACAGATTTAACGGTGACGGACGGAATAAATGGATAAAGCCGTTCTCATTGCCGGTATCACCGCGTTTGTCGGGGGTAACGCCATTTAAATTTGGGCCGCCCGCACGTGCGTGCACGAAAACCCAATGCGCGGTGCGACCCGGAGTCGTAATGTCCACTTTGCGGAAGTTTGGATTGTCGCGACCTCGTGTATCGCCGTTATCTGCGGCTGCTCTATCACCGCGAGAAGGGCGCACTGTAATTAAATTACTTGGCGCTCCATTGGCAATCAAAATGGAACGCACTTCGTTAGCGCGGTTGTTTCCCAATTGAGCGTTGAGTGCATCTGAATTGGACGCATACACCTGGCGATCGGCAAAACCCTCGATTTCAACTGCAAAATTCAACTCGCGCATTGCTTGCGCGAGGTTTCGCAATGATTCATAAGAGTTGGGATTGACGTCGTGTCTGCCGGTTTCAAAAAGTAGCTGCAAGACCGGGGCATTTGGCGCTATGTGGCGAGTGTTATATCCCTGTGCGGCGACAGTACTGGCAACATGAGCAGCATAAGCTGCAAGGTCCGCTTGAGCGGTAGTGCTCGCACTGGTTGCTGGCGAGTCGTCCAGGGTGTAATCGGTCGCTTCATTTTTGCCAACCCGAATAATTCCGCGGTCATGCCCGCCGCTAAGGAAAGCAACCGTGCGTGGAGTCGTTTTGACTTCGCTGTCAGATGCATCGGTTTGTATATCCAAATCGGAACCTTGCAATTGATACAGCACGCGATCGATGCCTGTGCCATCGGTTGTGGTCAAGGCATTTTGCAAATTGCGAATTCGTTCGGCAGGAGACGAGCCGGTCAACGCAAAATTGCGTCCGCCAACCACCAGTGCACCATTGGATGCTGTGGTAATTCGGACATTGGCTTCGCGAGTTTCTGTGGTAGTGCTGGAACCACTTTCGCTACTGGATTCGCTTTCGCTGCTATCGCTGGAGTTGTTGCTGTTATCGCTATAAGAGCCGTTGAGATTGAGACCTAGGCTCGTGTCTTTTTGGACACGCAGGCTCAATTGCAGGGAGCAGGTAATATCCGCGTGTTGGTAGTGATAAAACGCTGGAGAGAGGCCGAGGTCGAGTAGGGTTCTGCCGCCGAGGCCTTCGCGCGGTTCGATAAATTCTGCAATTTGCTGCACGGAATTTTCGTCCAGTGCGCGCTGTGCTTCGGCGATACCGAGCCCGAGGCTTTTAATGAACTCCGCTACGCTGGCGTCCGCCAAAACCTGTCCAGGAGTCAAACCGTCGTAATCTGCCATTCTGGCCTCCAATTAAACGAGTTAAATACCCAGTACTGGCGCGGCGCCAGTATTGGGCAGCTTGATGGATTCCAAGGAGCGCGCTTGGGCTTGATCAACCTGCTCCGGGCGCACTACAAAATATTTATGTTTTTTCTGTAAGGCCAGCAGGCGCGATTTATCCACGGAGAGTCCACGTTGTAGCCAGTGCAATAATTCTTCGGCCAGCGGCAATATACCTTTGCCGGCACATTCAATTGCAGCGCGCAATTTTTCCAGGGCCAGGTCTCTATCGCCGGATTTCAAAGCGTTGATGCCCCAGCGCTCCAATACAGAACCGCGATCCTTTTTGTGCAGCTGAAGATCACTGTTTAACGATTGGTGATGGGCATCGGCGTTTTGGCAAAAATCCATTACTTCGCGATAGGAATCTGTCAGCTCCAGGCTTTCCAATACGCACTGGGTGTAATGGCGAAAAAATACTTCCGGCGCTTTGCAAGAAACCGCCATGCGAATGGCTTCGCGATAATGACGCAAGGCTTCGTCATGACGGCCTTTCAACGCCATGACTTTGCCGTACTCGGCGATGCTGAAATGCATCTCATGGATTTTTCGTTGACGAGCGTTAGCCGCTGAGTCAGTCGACTCCTGCATAGTTATTCCTTAGTGTTTGAGAAGTTCCACAGAGGCGCCAGCGCGTTCCAATGCATCGCGAATAACGCGCGCCTGAATTTCGGGATAGGCGTTGGGCAGAATTTCCGGAGCACGCCTGAAAGTGTGTGGAATTCCAAACGCATTCAAAACGGCATTGACTGCAGCGGTTTGCGCGCAAGCCGTGATCTTTAATCCAAGAGCTTGAAAAGTAATTAATTCGGCCGCGACGGTTAATTGTGCTTGTGCAAGGGCTTCGAGAATGCACGGAACTTCGCGGCTTGGAATGCTTTCCAGCAGAGTAACAGGCGCGCTGGCGACGACTTCATCAGCTATGTCCTGCGGGATTTCGACAATGTCTTCCAATACGCGACGTTGTTCGTTGCTCAGAGGGGCATTGGGTGCCTGCTGCAAAACCACATCAAAACGCAAAAAATCCTGCTGAATAATTCGCAGTGCGCCATTGGTTTTATGGCGTTGCCAGATGGGATCGATCGCGCTGCGTTCGACACCAGTTGCAATCAAACCGCTATTAGCACTCAGTGGAATTCCCGCTGCTGTTAAATCTTCCAGAAGACGTTTTTGCACAATCGTTGGGCATTCACCGAGAAAAACATCGTAGCGGGCATCGGCTTGCGGGGCGGCGATCATATCGACGGTATCGCCCATAAATTCCCTAAAGGCATTCACGGTTGCTTCACTAACCGAACCGAGTGCCATGCCCGGTGGTTGGAGCAACATTTTGCTGGCTTCTTCTTCGCTCATGCCAATAAATTTGGAAAGCTTGCGCGTGGCTTCCGGCAGTTGGCTGGCATCTTTTAAATAGAGCGCAACGTCGAACAGTTCGTTGTTTTTTGGAATGGCGCTGGTGTCGTCAATAACGGTTACTTCGTAACCAATATCGGTCAGCAGGCGGGAGAGCTGTTCTGCGATTTTTTGTTCAACTTTATCCACCAGCACGGCTGGTGCGCGATACAGGCAGTTGATGACTTCTGCGGCGCTGATGCCCAGTCCTTTTGCCACGGCGGCTGCCGATGTCAACGTGGCGGTACCTACGGACTGAATCAATACGCCATGAGTCCCCGACGGGGTAAGAGAGTCGGAATTTTGCACGTGTTCCCTCTTTATTAGATTTATTGATAAGGGTTTCTGCTTGGTTTGTCCAATATTTCGGCTAACACATTTAAATTGTTGCTGTAAAGATTCACAAGTGAATGAGTTGTTGATATGTATTTGTTAGCGCGACGCAGCGGAGTATATGCGTTCTCCGTTTTTCTCACAAGACTCGCTTTTGAGGACGGTTCAGAATGGTGATGGGGAGGAGGTGTCGTTGTAATGGTCATTATGTTTGTTTAACAGTTTAAATATTCTTTTGAAGATATTTGTTTAGTTGTCGTGAGGTGAAATGTCAAGGCAGATGCAGGAATTGTCGCTGAAGGTTTTTGAGAGTATTGCAAACTCACGACGCTGTGTGAGGCGGCGTCTCGAAAAATTTGCTGAGAAAAAGATTGATGCGCTGGTCGATGTCGGAAATTCCACGCAAAAAATAAGGGCGGCCTGATGCCGCCCTTATGCCAATTATATTGGTCCATCTTTATGGCGAAATGTCCTCCCGCTCCCCACTAAATCCAATATTTTGAAACTCCACTTGTCCATTGGAGCCTGTGAGTATGGCGCGAATGTAGCGTACATTGTCGACGTCTACGGCAAAATCCTCCGCCAGAATATCTTCAAAACCGATTTGAGGTTCGACGCTGATTTGCGATATCAGGGTTTCGGATGAGTCGTAAAAGAGGAATTGAATAGCGTCCACATCGTAATTTTCTTCGTTGAAGTTCCAGAAATGAATCGCGTTCAGCTCGTAATCCGCTTGCAGATCGAAATAAAAGATTGTCTCTCCTTCTGCCCAAACGTGGCTGGATGTGGTGTGACGGTCAAACACCGTGGGTGAAGCCGCGTCGATTACGCTCGCAAGCGAGCTTTCTTTTAAGGCATCGGGTTGTTCCAGGGTGACGGTAATTTCCGGAGCTTTCAGGTATACCGAGTCGTTATCGCAATCGTCGAAAACACCGTTGTTATCGATGTCCACCGGTTCTTCGGTATCAATATCGTATTTTTCGCTCAGATAATTCCACACTGAATTGTATTCAGTTGTCGTCAGCGTTCTGTTGTATACGAGCAATTCCGCAATATCTCCGGCGAAGGATTCACTGCCGTCGTGAGTGCCGCCAATATAGGTGGTGCCTAGATCCAGCGGTGCGGGGGTGGTCGTGTCCGTCGTCAGAGTGCAGCCTGTGCGGATGGAGCTGCCGGAGGCTGTGACATTTACACCGAGGATTTGCGGCCCTTGTTGTTTGACATTTTCTGGTGAAAGCAACCACGTGCCACTGCTGATGGAGCGCGCTTTAACAAAGGGTTTGCTGGCGGCAAGTCCGACTGCAAAACCTGTTTTGGTGAACTCGCCAGCAGTTTCCGCTCCGGTTCCGAATAAATGCCCCTGGTGATCATTGGAGCGGTAGACAGCAAATACCGAGAGCGGGATGGATGCGCTGGAGAACAGGTCTTCCGCCAAAACCAGTCGATCATCAATACCATCGAATCGCAGTGCGGGGCGATTGTCGATGGCGTTCGCTACCAGGAGTGGTTGTTTGGCTGGATCGGCTTGGGTCGCTGAGCCCAACTCGCTTGACCAAGCGCCGATTGGGCCAGAGCCGCTCAGTTGATCTGCTGCGAGCGCCAGTACAAGTCCTTCAGTTACAGGAATGCCACTCGAAGAACTGCTTGAGCTGGATGAGCTGCTCGAACTGGAAGATGACGAACTCGAGCTTGAAGACGAACTGCTGGATGAAGATGAGCTGCTACTGGATGACGAGCTTGAGCTGGATGAACTGCTAGAACTCGACGATGAGCTACTGGAAATAATGATCCCAGAAGAAGAGCTGCTGGAGGACGAAGAACTGGAGCTGTTGGAAGACGAAGAACTGGAGCTGCTTGAACTGCTGGACGAAGTTGATGAAGTGGATGAACTCGCTCCTGATGAACTCGATGACGCACTGGAGATTCCGGATGACGACGAACTACTGCTCGATGAACTGGCTGGTGGCTGTGGAGGAGGGGAGGAGTTTGAACTGTTGCTGCTGGAGTCGCACGCCTGTAACAACAAGGTTAAGCAAACCAATCCAACGCTTAACAAGGGTGGGCGTTGGAGCAAGGAATTTTTCTTCTGCATTTTGAGCCTCGGTCGACGTCAGTTAATAAATGAATAACTGGAAAACCACCACTGGAATCGAGACGGAACGCGCGGTCAGGCGTTTCGGTGGCAGACCATCATAGAAAACTCATTGCCGGTGAATCGTGGGATAACTGACATAAGAGAAGGTATTTGTGAGTCGGCACGGAGAAAAAAGCCAAATCTTTGACTTTTATTTTTATTGGGTATTTATCTTTTTGATTTGTAAGGGATTTATTTTGTGGCACCGCGCTTGCATTTGGGCTCTGTTGAATAGACAACACTGACGGATTTTCGCCAGGAGATGTTCATGTCCAAGGCTGTGCCTTTTATTGACGCCGAAAATGCCAGAGTGCCCGAACCCGTTTTAGCGCCTACACCCTCTGAAACAGAAGTGCGCAATCTCGATGGGGCGATGGACTTTTTTCAGCGCACGTCGCGCCAGTTATCCAATGCCTATTTGTTGTTGGAAGGTAAGGTCGCGCAGCTGACTCGCGAGTTGAATGAAGTGTCCGCGCAAAAAGACGAAGAGCTGGAAAAGAAAAACCGCTTGGCCAGCCGGATGCAGGCAATGCTGGATTTTTTACCCGGTGGCGTGATTGTGCTGGATGCACGCGGAATTATTGTGCAAAGCAATCCCGCTGCGCGGACGCTGCTCAATCACAGGCTTGACGGTGAACTTTGGCGCAGAGTGATTTCCGTTTGTTTTGTGCCCAGTCGCGACGACGACTTGGACTTGTGCACAGTCAGCGGCCGCTGGGTCAGTCTGGCAACGGCGTCCCTCGATGAAGAGGGGCAGATTATTTTGTTGACCGACCAGACGGAAACCCGCCGTTTGCAACAGCAGGCCAATCGTCATCAGCGCTTGTCGGCGATGGGCAAAATGGTTTCAGCGCTGGCGCATCAGATTCGCACGCCGCTGTCGGCAGCCATTCTCTATGCCAATCATTTATGTGCGGATTCTATTTCTGAAGAGCGGCGCAAAGTCTTCGCCGGAAAATTATTGGGCCGTTTGAATCATATGGCCGAACAAGTCAAAGACATGCTGTTGTTCGTGCGCAATGAATTACCGCTCAACGATGTGATTTCTCTGCAGGATCTCGAAGCCGGTCTGCGTGCCGCGACGGAAGTGCCTTTGGCTTCGGGGAAAAATCGCTGCATTTGGCAGAACGCCGTGCCGCAAGAGTTTTTGCGCTGCAATCGCGAAGCTTTGATCGGCGCTTTGTTGAATCTGGTCAACAACGCGATTGAAGCCAATCCGCAAGGTGTGAAATTAAAAATCTCGTTCTGTCGCACTGCCTTGAAAGGTGAGTCCGCCGTTGCCATAGCGGTTGCGGACAACGGCCCTGGAATGTCACCGGAGCAACTCAGCGCGGCGCAGGAAGTGTTTTACACCACCAAGCCACAAGGCACGGGCCTGGGTTTGGCGGTGGTGAAATCCGTCACCCTGGCACACGGCGGAGAATTCCGTTTGCAATCCCGCGCAGGTGAGGGCACCTGCGGAATTTTGACGATTCCTTTAGTGGAATCCTACGAAACCGCACATTGATTTTGGCGCACCTGCGCAAAGCGCATTAGGTTTACCGGAGAGAATTCATGAACACCATCGATTCTTTAAGCACTGCAAAGTTGTTGGTAGTGGAGGACGATCCCAATCTGCGTGAAGCACTTGTGGATACCTTGCAGCTGGCGGAATTTGCTGTGGTGGAAGCCGAATCCGCAGAGCGCGCTTTGGAAATTCTCGATAGCGAGCGCGACATCGCCATGGTGATTTCCGACGTGAATATGGGCCAACTCTCTGGCCACGATTTATTGCACTTTATCCGTCAGAACTACACGCATATTCCGGTTCTGCTAATTACGGCCTACGCCAGCATCAGCGAATCCGTCCAAGCCATGCGCGAAGGCGCGGTGGATTATCTGGTTAAACCCTTCGAGCCTAATGTGTTAATTGAGGCGGTGAAAAAATTTATCGGTTCTGGTTCTGTCACTCACGACGAACCTGTGGCGGTGGCGGAAAGCAGTCGCCAGTTGTTGCTGTTGGCATCGCGTGTTGCGCAATCGGATTCCACGGTTTTGTTGCTGGGTGAATCGGGCACAGGTAAAGAAGTGCTCGCCCGCTATATTCACAATCGCTCGCCGCGCGCCAATAAACCTTTTGTTGCCATCAACTGCGCCGCCATTCCGGAAAATATGCTGGAAGCCATGTTATTCGGTCACGAAAAAGGCGCTTATACGGGTGCCTACAGCTCTGCGCCGGGTAAATTTGAGCAGGCCAATGGTGGGACTTTGTTGCTGGATGAAATTTCGGAAATGGATCTCGGCCTGCAGGCCAAGCTGCTGCGCGTGTTGCAGGAGCGCGAAGTCGAGCGCCTGGGCGGCCGCAAAAGCATTCAATTGGATGTGCGCGTTATCGCCACCTCCAACCGCGATATGCGCGAGCAGGTGGCCGCGGGCAAATTCCGCGAAGACCTTTATTTCCGTTTGAGTGTGCTGCCGCTGCAGTGGGCGCCTTTGCGCGATCGCCGCGAGGATATTCTGCCCCTGGCCAATCGTCTGTTGGAGCGCCATGCCATCAAACAGCATCGGGTAGGCGTACACCTGAGCGATGAAGCCAAAATGGCACTGGTGAACTACGCCTGGCCGGGCAACGTGCGCGAGCTGGACAACGTGATGCAGAGAGCGTTGATTCTGCAGCCGGGTAGCCTGATCCGCGCGGCGGATCTCGGTTTGCAGAGCCATACCGCTTACAGTGCCAAACCCTCTTTGGTAGAGCGCAGTCCCCAGCCTCTTGCAGGTCCGGCGGCATATCCCGCCGATGGCGTGCGCAGAGCAGGGGGGCAAGGTGGGGTGATGCCGGGCTATATGGGTAGATTTGAAGACAGCTCACTCGTTATGAATCAGTTCTCTCAAGACGATCTACGAGCGCGAGATGATGTGCTGCAGGCGGATGAGCGGGAAAGTGCGGATTTACTTGGCAGCGATTTGCGCCGGCGCGAGTTCGAGATCATCGTCGAAACCCTGCGCCGGGAAAGAGGCAGCAAAAAGAATACGGCCGAACGCCTGGGCATCAGCCCGCGAACTCTGCGCTACAAACTCGCCCGTCTGCGAGAAGAAGGTTATGACGTCGGTGCTCTGGCCGGACTTTAAGGGGCAAAAGGCGTCAATCTTCCGACGTTTTTCCGGCTTTTAAAACGCAGCGTCAGGGCTGGGCAAAAACTAAGAAAAAACCGTTCTTAAAAAAGCCAAAAATTTTTCCAGGGGATACTTTTTATTTTCAAATTACATGGGCATACTCCGCCCGAAAGCTGCCGGGCGGCTATGCTGCGCTGCGGTAGATTCGGAGTCTCACAGACAGAGGATTCCCAAATACCACAGCGGGAAAGCGTTAAAAACTGCTCCAGCGGCTTTCAGGTTGACTGAAGATTTCATCGCTATAGGAGTTTGACGTATGGGCGTAGAGGTGCTTGATTCAACTCTCGAAGTCGTAGACGAGGCACTGGTTGAAGAGAGGTTTGATGACGACGCTGCTGTAAAACCTCCAAAATCCGACATAGACGCACGTCGTCGTCTGGAGGATAAATTGGAGCAATTACGCTTAGAGAAAGAACTGCGCGAGTACGACTTCGATATTTAAAGCATTCCCTATCCAATCTGGGCGGCGCTAACTACCGAAAAGATCGCCCAGATTTTTTGTTCTGCGGCTCGGCCCTCCCGGCCGCAGAATCAATTTCCTTTATCTAGACGCCCTTATTTAATTCCATCCCCTCAATGCCTGCAGTAAGCGGTTTAACCAGTCGCTGAATATTTATTTTCTTCTCCTTCATTCTCATCCGAATACCCACGTCCCGTTTTTGGCCCGCATTCTGCAATTACCCCCTCAGAGAACCGCATAACGCCGGTTTTTTGGCAGTCCGCTGAGGACTGGTTGAGTTTCAGGATTCACTAAACGTCGAGAAAGTAGGCCATGGTAGATCGCGTTGATATCAATCGCTTGTTGTTGGAAATGCGTGCACTTAAAGCTCAGAGTCAAGCCTTTGGCGGGGTGGAGAAAGTCGGCCAGTCGCAAATTGCGACTCAGCGGCCGGAGCAGGTCAACGGGCCGCGTTTCAGCGACCTGTTTTCTCAGGCGGTCAATAAAGTGAATTCGGTGCAGCAGGCATCCAACGCAACTTCCGCGGCTTATATGCGCGGTGATCCGAATGTGGATATTACCGACGTGATGATTGCCTCCCAAAAATCCACCGTTGCCTTCCAGGCCATGACCCAGGTGCGCAACAAAGTGGTGGAGGCCTACAAAGACGTAATGAATATGCCGATTTAAGGCGTTGTTACAGTTTTGCAGTTTTCGAATTCCGATTTTTCGAATTAATGAGCGGTAATCTATGGTGGCAAAAGATGTAAGTGGCGACTTCGAGAGCTCTGCTCCAGCTGCTGCAGAGAAAAAAAGAAGCGCTTCGGACTTGTTTGAGGGTTTAAACAACCTCAATTTGTTGCGTCAGGCGGCCTTGATGATCGGACTGGCCGCCAGTGTCGCCATCGGTTTTTGGGTGGTGTTGTGGACCCAGGGAGAAGAGTACCGCCCCTTGTACGGCAGTCTCGATCGTCTGGATTCCGCCGATGTGGTGCAAATCCTCGAAACCAACGATATCCGCTACAAAGTCGATCTAGCCACTGGCGCTTTGCTGGTGCCGACCGACGAACTTGCCAAAGCCCGCCTTAAACTGGCCGAAGCCGGCATTCCGGGCAAAAGTTCCGT
Source organism: Saccharophagus sp. K07 (assembly GCF_014336955.1). Taxonomy (GTDB): domain Bacteria; phylum Pseudomonadota; class Gammaproteobacteria; order Pseudomonadales; family Cellvibrionaceae; genus UBA5868. The sequence continues at coordinate 79,971 of NZ_QRAI01000006.1, forward strand.
CGGCTATGAATTGCTCGACCAGGAACAGCCGCTGGGCACCAGCCAGTTTATGGAAGCTACGCGTTTTCGCCGCGGTCTGGAAGGTGAGCTCGCCCGAACGATTTCCAACGTCCACGCCGTGCGTTCCGCACGCGTCCATTTGGCCATTCCCAAAACCTCGGTTTTTGTGCGCGATGGCCGTGAACCCAGCGCCTCGGTTTTTCTCGAACTCTATCCAGGGCGCAAACTCGAGCCGCATCAAATCAAAGGCATTACCAACTTGGTGGCCTCCAGCGTTCCGGAAATGAAACCGCAGAACGTCACCCTGGTGGATCAGCGCGGTTCGCTGATTTCCCTGGGATCGGAAGACGAAAAACTCATAGCCGCTGCACAGCATCTCGACTACACCCGCAAAATCGAAAACGACATGATGATGCGCGTCCGCCGTCTGTTGGGACCTGTGGTAGGCGAGGACAAATTCAAAGCGGAGATCAGCGCCGATATCGATTTCACCGAAATCGAAGAGGCTGGCGAAACCTTCAACCCCGATTTGCCCGCGCTGCGCAGTGAAGCCGTGGTGGAAGAGCAGCAAATTGGCAGCGCGACTCCCGGCGGTATCCCCGGAGCTCTGACCAACCAACCGCCCGCAACCGGCTTGGCGCCGGAACAACTGCCAAATAATGCTAACGGCACTGAAGCTCCCGTGCCTTCCAACAGCCGCAGTCAGGCCACGCGCAATTACGAGCTGGATCGCACAGTAAGCTACACCAAACACCAAAAAGGCCGCTTGCGCCGCCTGACGGTGGCAGTGGTAGTCGATGACAAGCTGACGTTCGACGAGCAGGGTCGTCCGGTGCGTATTCCTTGGACCGATCAGGAATTGGAACGCCTGTCTATACTGGTACGAGATGCCGTGGGATTTTCCGCCGCACGCGGTGACAGTGTGAATGTTCTGAACGAACGCTTTGTCGATCTGCCGCTGACAGGTGACTATGCCGAAAAATGGTGGGAATCCGACGCAGCCAAATTCTGGCTCAAGCAAGCGGCTGGGCTGCTCATCATCCTGGTGCTGCTGGTAGGTTTCCTGCGGCCCTTGTTGAAGAGTCTCTCGGCAGCCGGCGCGCGTGCCAAGGAGGAGGAAGAAGCTCGTCAACTTGCCGCGTTGCAAGCTGCCGGAGTCGACTCCTTCGATTCCCTTTCTGATGAAACTGTAACCCTTACCGGCGGCGATGCTCTGGCGTTGCCAAGCCCCGAGGAAAGCTACGAGCAACAACTCAACGCAGTTAGAGGCTTGGTGGCGGAAGATCCCGGCCGGGTCGCCCAAGTGATTAAACGCTGGATCAATGAAGAATGAGTAAGCCCGCTGTAAAAGGTGGCGAAGCCAACGCCGCACCTCCGGCCCCGACCAAACCGACGGTCAAATTATCGCGTTTGGATCAGGCGGCTGTGCTTTTGTTGTCGCTGGGCGAAAGCGCCGCGGCAGAAGTGCTCAAGCATATGGGGCCTAAAGAAGTTCAGCGCCTCGGCTCCGCCATGTCGCAATTAAAAAATATTCAGCAGTACGAAGTAGAAACCGTATTGGCGAATTTCCTCGAAGAAGTGCGCACCCAGACCGGTTTGGGATTGGGTTCCGACAGCTACATTCGCAATATGCTGATTGCCGCTGTAGGTGAGGATAAAGCCAACGGTTTGATCGACCGAATTTTGATGGGTGGCAACACCACAGGTCTCGACACGCTCAAGTGGATGGAAGCGCGCTCCGTGGCCGACATTATCCGCAATGAACACCCGCAGATTCAGGCCATTGTGTTGGCCTATCTCGATCCTGACCAATCCGCCGAAGTGCTAACCCATTTTCCGGAAAAAGTGCGTCTGGACGTGTTAATGCGGGTTGCGTCCCTCGATACGGTACAGCCGAGTGCGTTGCAGGAATTGAACAATATTCTGGAAAAACAATTCTCCGGAAACGCCGGTTCGCAGACCAAACAGATGGGCGGTTACAAAAAAGCGGCGGAAATCATGAACAACCTCGACAGCTCGGTAGAAGGCGAGCTGATGGCGGCAATTCGGGAAATCGACGAAGACATGGGCGCGCAGATTGCCGACCTTATGTTTGTGTTCGACAACTTGAAAGACGTCGACGACCGCGGAATTCAGGCACTGCTGCGCGAGGTTTCTTCCGAAGTGCTGATTCTGGCACTCAAAGGCGCGGACGACGAACTCAAGGAAAAAATCTTCAAAAATATGTCCAAACGCGCGGCCGAACTCTTGCGCGACGATTTGGAAGCAAAAGGCCCGGTGCGGGTTTCCGAAGTGGAAGCTGCGCAAAAAGAAGTTCTCACCATCGCGCGCCGTATGGCCGACGCCGGCGAAATTGTGCTGGGCGGCAGCGGCGAAGAAATGCTGTAAGAATTTTTCATGACAGACAAACTGGCTAACCGCATTCCGTTCGAAGATATAGAGACTGTTCAGGTCTGGACTTTGCCGTCGCTGTCTGACGGCAAAACCAGAGTTGTTCCGACGGGCAAAAAACAGCAGGAAAAAGAAGAAAAGGCAAAACAGGAACAGGAAAAAAAAGCCGCGGAAGAAATTATCGAAGAAATTACCGAGCCTACGATCAGACCTTTGACCGCAGAGCAATTGGCGGAAATTACCGAGCAAGCGGAGAGGGAAGGGCGCGAGCACGGTTATCAGGAAGGTTTTCAGCAAGGTTTCGCCGAGGGCGAAAAAAAGGGTTTACAGCAAGGCGAACAAAAAGCCTATGCGGAAACCAAAGCCGCTTTGGAAGAGCAGACGTGTCGTTTTCAGCAAATTGCCGATGCGCTGTTGGAACCGCTCGCTACCCAAGGTGCAAAACTGGAAAACGTTATTCTGGATATGGCGGTTAATATTGCCCGTCATTTACTCAACCGCGAACTGATTGAAGACCCTTCCGCGCTGTTCCATTTGGTGGAGCGCGCTGTTAACGCGTTGCCTGCCGGTGCCAAAAACATTCGTGTTTATTTAAATCCGGACGATGTGGAATTGGCCCACGAAGCCTTCGCCAATTCCGGACGCAATTGGACCTTCTATCCCGACAGCAAAATGGGGCGCGGCGGTTGCCGTGTGGAAACCGATCAAAGCCTGGTGGATTATTCGGTGGAGCGGCGTCTGCAGCAGATGCTCGACCAAGTGAATCTGCTCGGTGAATTAACCGCAGAAGAGGAAACCCCGATTGCGGATTACACGCCGCCAGAGCCGGTTGCAACAACATCATCCGCAGTAGAGCTGCCACAAGAGTCTGGCGTGGAAATGGAATCCCCGGTGACCAATACATGGGATTCATCCGATGTGCTGGAGGAGCCAAATGGAAACTCCTGATCTGCGCACTCTTGATCAACGCGTCTCCCGTTTTCGCCGTTTTTCTTTGTTGGATACCAACCCGGTTGCCAGCGGCCGCCTGACCCGCATGGTCGGTCTGACCTTGGAAGCAGTGGGATTGCGCGCGTCTGTGGGACAGCAGTGCCGCGTCCTGATGCCCAATGGCAGTCAAGTGGACGCTGAAGTGGTCGGCTTTGCCGAAGACAAAACCTTTTTGATGCCGATCCAGAAAATGGAGGGCTTGCAGCCCGGCGCACTGGTGATGCCAGTGGATAACACCAAAGGGCTGGTGATGGGTAAAGAATGCCTCGGCCGCATTATCAACGGCCTGGGAGTTCCGCTGGATGGCAAAGGCCCGTTAAAGGGCGACTCCACCATCAGCCTCACCCCGGAATTTATCAACCCCTTGCACCGCCATCCGATTGAAGAACCTTTGGACGTCGGCATACGCGCAATCAACGGTTTGTTGACGGTGGGTAAAGGCCAGCGCATAGGTTTATTCGCCGGTAGTGGTGTGGGTAAAAGTGTGCTGCTCGGCATGATGACCAAATACACCGTTGCCGATGTAGTGGTGGTTGGGCTGATCGGCGAGCGGGGGCGCGAGGTTAAGGAATTTATCGATCATATCCTCGGCCCCGAAGGTTTAAAACGCGCAGTAGTTGTCGCGGCGCCGGCGGATGAAGCGCCGCTGATGCGCTTGCGCGCCGCGCAATTGTCGACGCGCGTGGCGGAATATTTTCGCGATCAGGGCGCGAGTGTATTGCTGCTGATGGATTCGCTAACCCGTTACGGACAGGCGCAGCGGGAAATTTCCCTCGCCATTGGCGAGCCGCCAGCCACCAAGGGTTATCCGCCGTCGGTATTTGCCCGTATTCCAGAACTGGTCGAGCGCGCCGGTAACGCCGCCAAGGGCGGTGGCTCGATTACGGCTTTTTATACGGTGTTGACGGAAGGGGACGATCTGCAGGACCCAATCGCCGACTCCGCGCGCGCCATTTTGGACGGACACGTGGTGCTGTCGCGCCAGTTGGCAGAAGAGGGGATTTATCCCGCCATTGATATCGAAGCTTCCATCAGCCGCGTCATGCCGCATGTGGTCAGCGAAGGCCATTTAAAGGGCGCTTTGCAGTTCAAACAATTGCTTGCGCGCTACCGCCAGAACAAAGATTTGATCGCCATCGGCGCCTACAGCCCGGGCAGCGATCCGGTGACGGATCGCGCGATCGAACGCTACCCACATCTGGTGCAGTTCGTCAGTCAGGGCATTCAGCAAAAAGCGCCCTTGGCAGAAAGTGTGAACATGTTACAGACGCTGTTGGCGGCCGGGCAGGACAACGGCAAAAAAGCCGATGCCAACGCCAGGGCAAACGTCGCCAAAAAACCTGGCGTGCGATGAGTCCATTTTTAGAGCCGACTCAACAAGTATGAGCCGAGTGAAAAGCTAGCAGAATGAGCTGAGCGAAAAGATAGATATGAGCCGAGCGAAACGCCTGAGTTTAGTATTGGATATCGCCGAGCGCGCCGAAAACAAAGCGGCGGAAGCTTTTGAAATGGCGCGGCGTCTGTTGCAGGAAGATCAGGACAAGCTGGCGGATCTGCAGCGTTATTATGCGGATTACGAACAGAGTTTTTCCCAGCCGACGCTGCTGCGGGCGCAGGACATTATGCAGCAGCGCAGTTTCCTGCAGCGGCTGGCGGAGGCTGTGCGGCAACAAGAACAGATTGTTGAACGCCGCGGCTCGATTGCCGAAAGCAAACAAAAGGATTGGCGCACCGCGCATTTAAAGCGTCGCGCCCTGCAGGAACTGATCGAACGGGTGCGCGCAGACGAGCAAAAAGTGCTGACCCGTAAAGAGCAAAAAATGCTGGACGAATGGTTTAGTCAAAGTGCGTTGCGGCGAGCGGAAAACGGTCAGTCGTAAGTCACCGATATTATCTATTTGTCTGATTTTTAGCCTTCGGGCCCGCGGCTTCTGCTTGCCGCACTTGTGTTGCCAAATTGCCTATGTAATCCTTGCGCCGCTTTGTGACGTACATCGCGTTCAGTCTCTCCATGAAGCCGGTGCCATTTCGCAAAGAAAACGACCCAGTGCAATGACCTTTCAAGTAAGAGCTTTCCATATTGGCGTGGCAACATAGTCTATGCTTATGGAAATAGGCCATTTGCCGTGCTTCGAGTCGGAGAGAAGATGTTCGTCCCGTCTGTTTCCGCTGCACGCTGACACTTGTGCACCGGCGACGGTTTTATACCGATAATAATTTTGGCAATACTGGCTGACCATTTACGTGTGGAGGAAAACCTATGGCGATCAGCTCATCGCTATCCCCTGACAGCAAAACTCTGACCATCCAGGTCGAAGGACGTTTTGATGCAAGTTCTTTGGATGAATTTCGCAAATGCTACGAGGACGTGTCTGGTGGTGTACCTGAGCGCTACAACGTGGATCTGAAAAATGCCGTTTATTTGGACAGCTCCGCTTTGGGCATGTTGTTGGTATTGCGAGATTACGCGGGCGGTGAAAATGCTCAGATCACCATTTCCAATTGCTCGCCGGAAGTCAAAAAAATCTTTTCCATCTCCAGTTTTGAACAGCTGTTTACCATTCAATAGTTGCTTCTCTGATGGATCGCTTTGGCGAACCTCAGCGGATGAAAAGCTTGGAAGGTTCAAGCTGACGTCGCTCAACAAAGCATTATCCGCTGCGGCGGATAATGCACAGGTTTTACAATGGAGCATCTGACATGCGGAGTTTGCAGGACCGCCTTCCAGCCGAGAGCGCGACGGAAAATACCGGTGCTCTGAAAATTCTGGTGGCCGAAGATTCAGCTGCCGATCGTCTGATATTGCAATCCATGCTGCAGCGCTCCGGCCATGAAGTGGTGCTGGCCGAAGATGGTGAGAGCGCCATTACCGCATTTTCTGAATGTCACCCGGACTTGGTTTTTCTCGATGTCATCATGCCCAACGTCAATGGCATAGAGGCTGCACGCCGCATTAAATCGCTGGCGGGAGATGAATTGGTCCCGGTCATTTTTTTGACCTCCCTGGCGGATGCCGAATCCCTCGCCACTTGTCTCGATGCTGGCGGCGATGATTTTCTCTCCAAACCCTACAACCAGATTGTTCTGGATTCGAAAATCAAAGCGTTTTCGCGCATGCGCGAAATGCACAGAACAGTCGCCCATCAAAAAGATCAGATTGCACTGCACAACAAACACCTGATTCAAGAGCAAAATGTCGCCAAGCAGGTATTCGATAAAATTGCCCACGCCGGTGCTTTAAAGCTCGACATTATTCGTTATTACATGTCCGCGCTCGCGGTATTTAATGGCGACGTATTATTGGCAGAAGTCAGTCCGCGCGGCAGTTTGTTTGTAGTACTCGGCGATTTTACCGGCCACGGATTGCCGGCAGCGATTGGCTCCATGCCATTGGCGGCAACCTTTTACGGTATGGTCGGCAAAGGTTTTTCCCTGGCGGATATTCTGCGGGAAATTAATCAGAAGCTGTATCAAACCTTGCCGGTCGGTTTATTTTGTTGTGCCACCTGTGTGGACATCAATTTCAAGAAAAACCGCATCAGCGTGTGGAACGGCGGTTTGCCCGATAATATTTTGTATCGCCATAAAACGCGCACCTATGAGCGGGTGAAATCCAGTCATTTACCTCTCGGTGTTTTGTCCAATCGCGATTTCAAAGCCGACACCCAAGTGTTGCATTTGGAACCGGGCGATCATTTTTTGATGTGGTCGGACGGCATTCAGGAAGCGCGCAATCGCGCCGGTGTGATGTTCGGCGAAGACAATATCAATGCCGTCTTGGATAGCAGCCTGGATGCGTCCGCCGTATACGCGCAAATTTTGAAAAACGTGCAGGAGCATATTGGCAGCACAGAAAAAGATGACGATATTTCCCTGGTGGATATCACCTTTCCGGAAGACGATTCCAAAGTGCAAGGCTTGGTTCCCAAATCCGGCATGCGCAACGGTTATCTGGAAGATTGGGAATTAACGCTGACGCTGGTGGCCTCGTCACTCAAAACATTTAATCCGCTGTCGCTGCTGATTCATGTGATCTCGGAAGTGCCGGGATTGCGCCAGAACAGCAGTGTGCTTTACACAGTGTTGTCGGAATTATTCAATAACGCACTGGAGCACGGCGTGCTGGGATTGGAATCCAGCATTAAAAGTTCGCCCACGGGATTCGCCGAATATTATCGCCTGCGTAAAGAGGGTTTGGAGGCGCTGACGGAAGCCTTTGTGCGCTTTGAATTTCGCCACGAAGTGCGGGAAAACGGCGGCATGCTCACCATTACAGTAGTCGATAGCGGCAAAGGTTTTGTGCCGCAGGATTTACCGTTAACTGGCGACCCGCAAAAATTACCCGCCAGTGCTCAATATTACGGTCGCGGTCTTACGCTGGTGGCATCTATTTGTGATTCCTTACAGATATTGCCGCCTGGAAACCGGGTTCGAGTGCAGTTTTCTTGGAATTACGAAGAGTAGTTTTTTATTTTTCAGGATGTTTAACGGAGTAGGCTATGACCGACGCACGTATTGATGCGGCTATGATGGAACAGTTAAAGGAATTATTGGGAGAGCGTTTTACGGAATTGGTCGATCGATTTATTCAGGATGGCGAGCGGCGTCTTGGTCTTTTGCGTGAAGCATTAAAAACACAGGATTTTGTCGCTATTCATGCAGAAGCTCACGGCCTTAAAGGCAGCAGTCGGAATATTGGCGCAAATATTCTGGGCGGTTTGTGCAGTGACCTGGAGCAAATGGGCAAAGAGAACAAAGCCGAAGGGTTGCAGACAGTTTTTGCCGCTCTTGAACAGGAGTTTGCCGCTGTGTGCGCGGAGTTGCGCACCTGGTAAGTGAATTTCCTCAATATCCCAATGTTTTTTTCGAATGGCATGCGGCTTGCTGATTTCCGGTACAAAACCAAGGTTTACGGAAATCAGGCATGTCATTCCCGTCGTTTTTGTTTTCTCCAGCTAACCAGGCTTCAGCAACTCAAGCGAAAGCCAATACCTTTTCTCCCGGTTCGCTCCCTGCGGCTGGTTCATCTATCTCCGAGGCTGCAAAAACATCGACCGGCGATGCGGCGATTGGCAGGTCTGCAAACAGCGATTTTGCGAAAAGTTTTCGCCAGGTGATGGCAAAACAGGAGCCAGCCGCGGAAACCAAAGGAAAAATTGCGGATAACAACGGAAAAGCTGCAGACACCAAGGTAAAAGCGGCGGATACCAACCCGAAAATGACGGATGGCGGAGAGCGGCTTAGCGACAATATTGGCGATATTGAAGGTATCGCCAATATAACGGTGAGCAATGCTTTGGAGCTATCGCCAGAAATATTGCAATGGTTGGCAGAGCAGGGAATCGCTCCCGAAATGGTGGACGCGGTTATTCAACAAGCGGAGCAGCCGCTGGCGCTGAAACAGATTGTCAGTTTATTGACGCTCGGCAGCGAATTTCCGCCAGAACATCCGCTTTCCGTCGCCGATATGACGGATGAACCTCTTGATAGCGAGACAATGCCGATCGTTTCCTCCCTGATCTTTGCCGTGCCGCAATTGCCGGATGCCGGAGCATCAGCGCTGCAAAGTGCAGGCTCGGTACAAGTCGACGTGCCTTTAAAAGCGAAAGTAGAAATACCTATCAAAATGGATTATGCGGTCGAAGGTGAAGGCGTTCTGCAGGACGCTGTTCTTGAAGATGGTGAAGCCGAAACCACTTTGTTTTCCACCACTTCAGCTTTGAAAAATGGCCGCGTTGGCGGAGATAACGAAGCGCGATTGAATGTCGCAGCTCAGCCGCCACAAACGGCTGAGGCTGGCGCCTTTGCGGATACCTTTGATTCGCTGGTTTCTGAAACACTCGAATCCTTTAGCAGTGCGGTAAAGGGGGAGCACGCTCCCTCTGCAGTTCACTCCACACCCAACCGCAGCTTGGCAGCACTGGAAACCAATGCCGCAGGACGTGTGATGGTGCCGGTGCAGGTAAGTTTTGGACATCAACAATGGTCTGACGCTGTAGCGGAACGCGCTGCTTGGCTGGCAGCTCAGCAGATCAATTCTGCCGAATTACAGCTTGATCCGCCGGAACTCGGCCCTCTGCAAGTCAGAATCAGCGTGCAAAACGATCAGGCAGTGGTGAACTTCGCCAGTGCCAACCCGCAGGTGCGTGAGGCACTGGAGCAGACCATGGCGCGCTTGCGCGAAATGTTGCAGGAGCAGGGCATGCAGTTGGTTGATGCGGGTGTTTCCGATCAGCGTCAGTCCAACGGAGAAGCCGCGCAAGCACTTGAGGAATGCGTGGCTGGCGATATAACGGGAGAGGCGGATGAAACTTCTGAGGTCACTTTGGAAGTCGCCGATTCTTCCGGTATTGATGATTTTGTATAGCTTTTAAAATTCTCTCTAAGTGTCCTCCGGATTTCATTCGAAGCGGGGCGTCGTCGCCCTGCTTAATTTCATTCGTCTGCTATCTTTAATCGTGCGTGCCAGGAATCCGTCGAACTATAAAAATTCACCCACCACCATGCGCCGTATCCTAATCCGAATGTTTTGATGATCCGGGGGATTATTCCTCCAGGGGCACATTCTGGTTTGATTTTTTAAGGTTTGGCGGATTTCCGACATTTGGCACCTCTCTTGCTCAACCCTAGTAACCCGCATAAATAAATGACGGAAATTTGACGATGGCAATCGCACAACAAAGTGAGGCTGGAGCAGCAGCTCCGCAATCCTCGGGGAAAAAACGTCTCATTATTCTGATTACCGCTATCATCGCGATCATTGCTATCTCGATCGGCTCTACTATCGGCGTGCTGAAATTTTTGGCGGCCAAGGATGCTGCGGAACAACAAGCGGCTGCTGAAAATTCGGTTCCGACATCTCAGCCTGCAGTGTATTACCCGCTGAAACCGCCGCTGATGGTGAGTTTTTCCGTGCGGGGCAGGGCGCGATTTGTCCAGGCAGAATTGACTTTGATGACGCGCGACCCGTCAGTGATCAGCACAGTGGAGCTGCATCAATCCATGATTCTCAATGCTTTGAATATGTTGATTGGCGGCCAGTCATTTGAAGAGCTGCAAACTGCTGAAGGCAAAGAATTATTGCGGCAACAATGTTTGCAGGAAATCCAGCGTTTGCTGCAGAAGGAAATTGGCAAACCCGGCATTGAACAAGTGCTGTTTAGCAGCTTTGTTATGCAATAAACCGTTTTGGTTAAGCAGACAAAACTCAACCATTTGGCAAGTTGATTCGAGGTTACTGTGCAGGATCTATTATCCCAAGAAGAAATTGACGCTCTGCTCCATGGTGTCGATGACGGAGAAATAGAAACTGAGGGGGATTTTGACCCCACCGGCGTGCGGCCTTATGACCTCACCAGCCAAGACCGCATTGTGCGCGGGCGCATGCCCACACTGGAAATGATCAACGAACGTTTTGCGCGCTATACGCGCATCAGCATGTTCAATTTATTGCGCCGCACAGCGGATGTTTCCGTCGGCGGAATTCAGATTCAAAAATTTGGCGAATACGTGCACACACTGTACGTGCCCACCAGTTTGAATATGGTGAAATTTCGTCCGCTGCGCGGAACAGCATTGATTATTCTCGATGCAAAACTCGTATTTAAATTAGTGGATAACTTTTTTGGCGGCGACGGTCGTCACGCCAAGATCGAAGGACGCGAATTCACACCGACTGAATTGCGTGTGGTGCAGATGGTGTTGGAGCAGGCATTCGTCGATTTGCGCGAAGCCTGGAAAGCGGTAAAACCCATCGAATTCGAATACATCAATTCCGAAGTCAACCCATCCATGGCCAATATCGTCAGCCCCAGCGAAGTGGTGGTGGTCAGCACTTTCCATGTGGAATTGGACGGTGGCGGTGGCGAATTGCATATCACCATGCCGTATTCCATGGTCGAACCCATTCGGGAAATTCTCGACGCAGGTTTGCAAACCGACACCGATGAGCGCGATGAGCGCTGGGTAAAAGCCTTGCGCGACGATGTGATGGCCGCGCAAGTGGATTTGGAGTGCGACATAGTGCGGCGCGAAGTCACTCTGCGCGATATTGTCGATTTGCGTGCGGGTGACGTTATTCCCATTCAAATGCCCGACAGCAGCATATTAACGGCCAACGGTGTTCCTATGTTTCGCGTTGTACTCGGGCGTACCAAAGAAAATCTGGCTCTGAAAATCGTCGATGTGATCGACCGTAAAGTGGCCCACCATATTCAAAAGTAATTTTTAAGCAAATCATCAATACCGAATTGATTTGGCGAATGTAAGCGGAGAAGTAGCATGAGTGATGACTTGACGAATCAGGACGATATGGCAGATGAGTGGGCGGCGGCGCTGGCTCAGCAGGAAGGTAAAAATCAGCCTGCTGCTCAACAGGTCGAGCTCGATGAATTTGCACCGACGGATAATAGCGGGGCTCCCCGTCCAGACCTCGACGTTATTCTGGATATCCCTGTCACGATTTCCATGGAAGTTGGGCGCACGCCAATTACGATTCGCAATTTATTGCAATTGAATCAAGGATCGGTTATCGAATTGGATCGCCTGGCGGGTGAGCCTCTCGATGTGTTGGTCAATGGCACTTTGATCGCTCACGGCGAAGTGGTGGTGGTCAACGAAAAATTCGGCATTCGTATGACGGACGTAATCAGTCCATCCGAACGCATCAAAAAACTGCGCTAACGAGAAGTTAGCGCGAGAGCGCTTTCCCGAACAGCTGGTCATGTGTAAGAGCGCGGTATGGCTATGAAAAAAGCAATTTTATTTAGCAGTGTTATTTTTTCTCTCCCCGTTTGGGCTTCTGAAGCTGCAGCCAATGTCAAACCAGGTCCGGCGCTTTTGCAAACCTTGTTTGGACTAGCCGTTGTTGTAGGTCTGATCCTTTCACTGGCTTGGGTAAGTAAACGTTTGAGCGGCGGTAGACTCGGCAATCAAAAATTTATGAAAATTCTCGCCGTCCAACCTTTGGGGACGAGAGAAAAAATTCTGTTGGTGGATGTTGCCGGTCAGCAAATGATGTTGGGGGTGGCACCGGGGCGCATCTCCATGCTGCACGTTTTTGACGAACCCGTCATGCCCGTCCCGCCAGAGGGTGCCGGAAATTTAGCGGCTCGTTCAGTCACAGAATTTTCGCAAAAGCTCCACGAATTTCTCAATCAGGGAAATAAATCAGAATGAAACCCCGTCTGATCGCTTTGCTGTTCACGCTGCTTGTTGCATTGGGTGCGGTTTCCAACGTCTGGGCGCAGTCCTCTGATCCAGCATCGCCACCGGTTGCTCCCAGTGCCACGGCGAGCTCTACCCCGGCGGGATTTCAACCTATCCCAGCCTTGCCGGTATTGACCGTACAAAAAAATGCAGATGGAACGGAAGATTACACCGTAACGCTGCAAATTCTGTTGTTGATGACAGCGCTGTCATTCCTGCCAGCGATGTTGATGATGATGACCTCGTTTACGCGCATCATTATTGTGTTTGCAATATTGCGCCAAGCCTTGGGCCTGCAGCAGTCGCCATCCAACCAGATTTTGATCGGGCTCTCGTTATTTTTGACATTTTTTATTATGACGCCGGTGCTGGACCGCGTGAACGAGCAGGCTATTCAACCCTATATCAGCGAACAAATCAGTGCGCGTCAGGCTCTGGAAAATGCCCGTGTGCCATTTCATGACTTTATGATTTCGCAAACGCGCGAAAGTGATCTGGAATTGTTTTTCCGTATTTCCGGGCGTGACAAAGTGCAGGGGCCGGAGGATGTTCCGTTCAGCATTTTAATGCCGGCTTTTATAACCTCGGAGCTCAAAACTGCATTTCAAATCGGCTTCATCATTTTTATTCCCTTTCTTGTCATCGATATTGTGGTGGCCAGCGTTTTGATGGCGATGGGTATGATGATGTTGTCACCGTTGATTATTTCTCTGCCATTTAAAATCATGCTGTTTGTTATGGTGGACGGGTGGGGGCTGATAATTGGCACCCTTGCGGCAAGTTTCGGCATATAGGATGGTAAATCATGATGCCCGAGGTTGCCCTCAGTCTTTTTGGCGATGCTTTTTACCTCACCGTGGTGATGGTGCTGATTATTGTCGGTCCCAGTTTGATGGTCGGTTTACTCGTCAGTACGTTTCAAGCCGCTACGCAAATCAACGAACAAACCTTGAGTTTTTTGCCGCGCCTTATTATGACTCTCGCAACCATTATGCTGACCGGGCCATGGCTGTTGCGGCAATTAATGGACTTGTTTGAACGACTGATGGTCGAGATTCCCAATATTATTGGCTGATCATGGAAACCATAACCGACAGCCAAATTGCCGCCTTTCTGCAACAATACTTTTTGCCCTTTACGCGCATAGGCGCTTTGTTGTTGACCATGCCGGTTATAGGTACGCGTGTTGTGCCAGCCCGGGTGCGTATTATTGCAGCCTTTCTTTTAACGCTGATGGTGGTGCCTTTGTTGCCGCCATTGCAGGTAACGCCCAGTCTTTCCCTCGCCACCGGCATTTTGATTCTGCATGAATTGCTTATCGGTGTTGCGCTGGGATTTGGATTTCAGGTGGTATTTCAGATATTTGTGCTGGCGGGCCAATATCTGGCGATGAAAATGGGGTTGGGTTTTGCCTCCATGAACGATCCCACCAATGGTGTGCAAACCACAGTATTGTCGCAGTTTTATCTCGTGATGCTCACAATGGTTTTTATTGCCGTCAATGGCCACCTGTTATTGATTGAATTGTTACTACAAAGTTTTCAAACGCTGCCGCCCAGTCACTTTAGCTTTACGCGCGAGCAGGCGTTTCAAGTGGTCAATCTCGGCGGTTGGATGTTCGCCAGTGCTTTGGTGATGACCTTGCCGGTCATGACGTCGTTATTGGTGGTGAATATCGCCTTTGGTGTGATGAGCCGGGCAGCACCGCAGTTGAATATTTTTGCCATAGGCTTTCCCTTTACGCTGATTTGCGGCATGTTTTTGGTGTGGCTTGGGTTTGCCACCTTTGAAATGCACTTCGAAGAATATATGGCAGAAGGATTTTTATTTGCGCGCGAATTGCTGCGTTTGCAGTAGCGATTTTCTAATTAACGAGCGAAAGCCTTTATGGCACAAGACGACAGCTCACAAGAAAAGACCGAAGAGGCCACCCCCAGGCGCATAGAAAAAGCCCGGGAAGAGGGCCAGATTCCCCGTTCGCGCGATTTGACCACTTCAGCGGTGTTGATTCTCGGGTCGGTGGCTTTGTGGTCTTTTGGTGGGCATGTTGCGGATAACCTTTCCCGCGTCATGAAATTTAATTTTTCCATTGAACGCGAAGTTATTTTCGATCCGCAGAAAATGATCGCGCAGCTGGCTTCGTCGTTCTTTGAGGCTTTGTGGGCACTGATACCGATTTTTGCTGTATTGGTGGTGGCGGCCATTGTTGGACCGACGATTTTGGGCGGTTTTTTGTTCAGCTCCAAAGCCATCACCCCGCAATTAAAACGCATGAATCCGCTGTCCGGTCTCAAGCGAATGTTTTCAGTTAAATCGCTGGTAGAACTGGCGAAATCCGTTGGCAAAGTGCTGGTGGTGGTTCTGGTTGCTTATTTGACATTGCGAATGTTTCAGACGGAACTATTGGGATTAAGCCAGGAGAATCTGGAAAGTGGAGTTGCGCACTCGCTGAAAATTGCCATTATCGCGACCTTGCTGATCAGCTGTTCGACCATTTTGATTGCAGCGGTAGATGTGCCTTATCAGATATGGGAATACAAAAAGAATCTGAAAATGTCGCGCCAGGACATTAAAGATGAAATGAAAGATTCGGAAGGCAAACCGGAAGTCAAAGGGCGCATTCGCCAATTGCAACGCGAAATGGCCAACCGCCGCATGATGGCATCGGTACCGAAAGCAGATGTAGTCATCACTAACCCAACGCACTACGCTGTTGCCTTGAAATACGATCCGGAAACCATGGCAACGCCAATTCTGCTCGCCAAAGGCACGGATGAAGTCGCCATGAAAATCCGCGAAATTGCCCGCGAATATAAAATCGAACAGGTTCGTACACCAGTGCTGGCGCGGGCGATTTATTACACCACCAAAATAGACGACGAAATTCCCCAAGGTCTGTACCTCGCTGTTGCGCAAGTATTGGCCTACGTTTTTCAGCTGCGCAATTACCGTCGCGGCAAGGGCGAGCGTCCCGCTTTCCCAACCAATATCAAAGTGCCTAAGGATATGATCTTCCCGGAAAAATCCTAAGCGCACACTTTCGCCGGTATATCAGTCCGCATTTGCGAATGCCATCTGTTATCCTTTCTGTTTTTGCCACCTGCGGCCCATGTCGCGTGGCGCTTGTTGGAGAATGATGATGAAAACTCGTGCAGCGGTGGCCTTTGCCGCCGGAAAACCTTTGGAAATTGTTGACGTTGACCTCGAAGGACCAAAAGCTGGTGAAGTTCTGGTCGAAATCAAAGCGACCGGTGTTTGCCACACTGATGCCTTTACGCTTTCCGGCGATGATCCGGAAGGTCAATTTCCTGCGATTCTCGGCCATGAAGGTGCGGGTGTTGTAGTGGACGTAGGCCCCGGGGTGAAATCCCTGAAAAAAGGCGATCACGTTATTCCTCTGTACACGCCCGAGTGCCGCGAATGTGAATACTGTCTGCACCCCAAAACCAATCTTTGCCAGGCCATTCGCAGCACACAAGGCCAGGGTCTAATGCCGGACGGCACCAGCCGTTTCAGTTTCGAAGGCAAGCCTGTGTTGCATTACATGGGCTGCTCCACCTTTTCCAATTACACCGTTTTGCCGGAAATTGCGCTGGCAAAAATTCGTGAAGACGCACCTTTTGATAAAGTCTGTTATATCGGTTGCGGTGTGACCACCGGTGTAGGCGCTGTGGTGTTCACTATGAAAGTCGAAGCAGGTTCCACTGTTGCGGTATTCGGTCTGGGTGGAATTGGCTTGAACGTGATTCAAGGCGCGAAACTGGTCGGAGCGCGACGCATTATCGGTGTTGATCTCAATCCCGCGCGCGAAGCTTTGGGCCGCAAATTCGGCATGACGGACTTTGTGAATCCCAAAGATGTCGACAATGTTGTCGATACGATAATTCAAATGACCGGCGGCGGTGTGGATTACAGTTTTGAATGTATCGGCAACGTCAAAGTGATGCGCCAAGCATTGGAATGCTGTCATAAAGGTTGGGGGCAGAGCTGTATTATCGGCGTTGCCGGAGCCGGGCAGGAAATTTCCACCCGACCATTCCAATTAGTAACCGGGCGCGTATGGCGCGGTACTGCATTCGGCGGCGCACGCGGGCGCACCGATGTACCAAAAATCGTCGACTGGTATATGGAAAATCGCATCAATATCGACGATTTGATTACTCATACCATGCCGCTGGACGACATTAACAAAGCATTCGATTTAATGCACAAGGGCGAAAGCATCCGCTCCGTCATTTTGTATTGAGGAGATCAGCGTGGAAAAAATTGGCCAAAACAAATGTTTCGGCGGAAATCAGTTGCGCTATAAACACGCATCGCCCGTGTTGGGTTGCGACATGACTTTTTCCATTTATTTGCCACCCGGAGCCAGCGCGGATGCGCCGGTTCCGGTGATTTATTGGCTGTCCGGCTTGACCTGCACCGATGAAAATTTTGTGCAAAAAGCCGGCGCGCAAAAATACGCTGCAGAACACGGTGTTGCGCTGGTTGCACCGGATACCTCACCGCGCGGAGAGCATATTCCGCGCGATCCAGACGGTGCGTGGGATTTTGGTTTGGGCGCCGGTTTTTATCTGGATGCTACTAACGAACCCTGGCGAAAAAATTACCGCATGTATTCCTACATTACGGAAGAGTTGCCAAAACTGATCGAAGCGGAATTTCCGCTTACCAGCAAAAAATCCATTATGGGCCACTCCATGGGCGGTCACGGCGCTCTGACTATCGCGCTAAAAAATCCCGGTGTTTACAACGCTGCGTCAGCGTTTTCTCCTATTTGTGCGCCTATGGAATGTCCCTGGGGAGTCAAAGCGTTTAGCCGTTATTTAGGTGAGGACAAAACCAACTGGCGGCAATACGACACCTGCGCGCTTATAGCAGAGCGGAAAAATACAATTCCGTTGCTGGTAGAGCAGGGCAGTGCCGACAGCTTCCTGGTGGAGCAGTTGCAGCCGGAAAAATTGCAACAAGCATGCGCGCAAAACCAACACCCATTGGATTTGCGCATACGCGACGGCTATGACCACAGCTACTTTTTTATCGCCACATTTATTGGCGAGCATGTGGCTTATCATGCGGAACGGTTAAAGCAATAAGTGTCAAAGTTTGAGGTGCGGATATTGAAAATCCGCACTGTGAGGAATTGCCCATGAATCTGAAAAAACTATGGAAAGAAAACCGCTCCCTGATCATTTTCCTGCTCCTGATGTTCGTCTTCCGCGGTGCCGTGGCGGACTGGAATGAAGTACCGACCGGATCCATGAAGCCGACGATTATCGAAGGCGACAGGATTCTGGTGAACAAAATGGCCTACGACTTGCGCGTGCCGTTTACGCATATTTCTCTGTTCAAATTCGGCGATCCGGTGCGTGGCGATATAGTGATATTTGATTCGGCTGTATCGGGCAAAAGATTGGTCAAGCGCATTGTGGGTGTTCCCGGTGACGTGGTGGAAATGCGCGATAAGGTTCTTTTTATCAATGGTAAGGCGCTGGATTATCAAGTTGTCGAGCAAGATCCCCATGCAATTTATAGAAAGGAGAACCTGCTCGGTGTGGAGCACATCATTAGGTTGGTCAATGCTGAATCCGGCATGGCGAATTTCTCTGCTATCAAGGTACCGGAAGGGCATTATCTGGCGTTGGGAGATAATCGCGATGAAAGCGCCGATTCCCGCGTAATTGGATTTGTACCACGCAAAGAAATCGTCGGCCGCTCCCGCAGTGTGGTCCTGTCCTTCAATTACGACAACTTCTACATTCCCCGCTCTGAACGATTTTTTCATCGTTTATAAATGAAAAAAATCATGATCATCGGTTCAGCCGGTTCTGGCAAGTCGACTTTGGCGAAAAAGTTGGAGGCGAAAACCGGCATCGCGGCAACCCATCTGGATGCGCTTTATTGGAGACCTGGATGGGTGGCGACGGAGAGGGAGCATTGGCGAGCCATTCAAGAGGATTTGTGCCGTCAGGAATCCTGGATTCTCGATGGCAATTATGGCAGGACCCTCGATATCCGTTTAAAGCACAGTGACACCATTATTTTTCTCGATATCAATCGATATGTGTGTCTGGCGAGAGTGGTGTGGCGGATTTGCAAATCCTATGGAAAGACGCGACCGGATATGCCGGCGGGGTGTCCAGAACAATTCGATTGGCAATTCTTCCGCTGGATTTTCGATTACCCCAAGAACAACAGACCAGAAATCCTGCAGAAGTTGAATGCGTTGTCCGCGGAGAAAAACGTTATCGTTCTACGTTCCCCGCGCGAGGTGGCCAACTTTTTAAAAGGAATCTAAGGAACAACTTAAAAAGAATTAAGGCAGAGATGCACCAACAAAAAAACCGCTCAGGTGAGCGGTTTTTTTGTTGGTGCAGAGCGCCTATCACTAGGCGCTGTTATGGGTTCTTAGTTGTTCTTGATGTAATCCATCAACCAAGTCATGGCAGGACGCGGTTGGCCATTGCGGATCAGACCGGTACCGTTACGCCATGTAGAACCGTAAATGTAGCCCCACAAGGTGATACCAACAACTTGTGGGTGCTCCCAGAAGATTGGGAAGTGCATCTTCATGTAGTTCAACTGAGTTTGATCGTCAGTCGCTTCGATATCGTACTCAGATACGTACATCGGCAGACCGGTTCTCTGATGGATCAAGTCCAGTTTGGCTTTGATTTCTGCCGCAGTCCAAACTTTCGGATCGTACAAGCTGTGCGCTTGCAAGCCGACAGCGTCTACATAACCAGAACGAACAGCGGGAGCGATAAGATCAAGGATCGCATCGGTATCCCAAGTCATAAAGTTATAGTCGTTGTAGATCAGGATGGCATTCGGGCAGTGTTTGCGAGCCAGTTTGAAGGATTCCGTAATCCAATCATTACCGAACGCATTGCGCGCGAAGTTAGCCGGTGCGTGGTTCGGGTGAGCCTCATTGACCACGTCGATCATTGCAGTGTCTGGATAGCGGGTGCAGTAGTCGCGGATCCATTCTTCGATTTCTTCACGTTGTTCGGCTGCGCTCAGGTTGTGAATCCAGTTTGGTGCTTGCGCACCCCAGACGAAGGTGTGGGCCTTAACAGGAATATTGTTTTGACGCGCGTATTGGTAGATGCGGTCAACAGGGGCCCAGTTGTACTGGTCGCGAGTACCTTCCACGGATCCCCATTTACCTTCGTTTTCCGGGGTGATCTGGTTCCAGTACTGGATAAAGTCGGAGCGTACTTGACCGCCAGTCGTGATGTTACCAACGAATTTTTTGGTTGGCGAAGGCGTCACTATAGTGGTGTCCAGCTGACCATCGTTGGAGTAAATGGCGAAGGCTGCCAGGGTTGGGTTTTCCACGCCTTTGATCATTTCGATGGTGACTTTCTTGTCGTTAACCTGGGCGTTTTCCACGGTGTAAGTGTAAGCGCCGTCATGGCCAACCAAGGAATACAGGTCGATATCGCGCAATACGGTATTGCCTTCAACCGCTACGCTGAAGCTGCGCAAACCAGCGGAAGTTTGATAAATCTCGGCAAAAAACAGTTTGATGGTGTAACGGCCGTTAGCGGTGACGGGGATTTCATATTTGAATTCGCCGTAGCGTTCAGTTTGGAAAATAGTGCCGTCGGCAACCCCCGAAATAGGATCGGTAGTGGAATTGGCTTGACCGCCCACTCCGTATTTATCAGCGATAAAGGTAATGCCTTCGAAGGTATTGTCCTTGGTTGAACCAACGTCAACGGCTACCACCAACGGCATATTGATCGGAGAGCCGGAGCTTGAAGAGCTAGAGCTGCTGCTGGAAGAACTGGAGCTTGAGCTACTGGAGGAACTGGAGCTGCTTGAAGAGCTGGAGCTTGATGAGCTGGAACTGCTTGAACTTGAGCTGCTGGGCTGGGGCGTACCACCACCGCACCCTGCTAGCAAGCTCGCACATACGACGAACGTGAGCGACGTGGTCGAGATGAGTGACTTCATGTGACGTTTCCTCTGACACCTGATGTAATTTTTATGTAATTGGGATTCACCAGTCACAATTTGCGGCTGCATACCTCGGCGCAGTTGCAATACCACAGTGAGCACTGGCGGAATGGAGTTCCGCCAGAGTGAATTCATCATATGATTTCATAATACGAAAGCCGGTTCTGTGACCTGTCTTTCAACATAGGTGTGAAGTGCCCTCAATAACTACAGTGGTTTACAAAAGGACAAGTTGACGCTCGCCGTGCCAAGTTAACTCAAAACCATGAAGGGCGGTTCACAATGGTCGATAATCCCCCAAATCTGCGTGGAGTGCTATGCAACGCCTTGCTGTTGTGTTGAACCTGTGACGCGATTCTGCGTGCTTCTGAGAATAGGTATTAAAAATGGTCCTTTATTATCTGGATTTGGCTGGCGTAGCAGTGTTCGCTGCAACTGGGGTATTGGCGACACGCGATCGCAATCTGGATTTTTTCGGTGTATTGATGGTGGCGACTTTTACCGCCATTGGCGGTGGGACGCTACGCGATTTGCTGCTGAACCGTCACCCGATTTTTTGGATTGTGGATCAAGGGTATTTGCTGACGATTCTGGCGGCGGTTGTGGTGATGGTGATTTATCTGGCGCGCCGTCCTCCGCCGGGAGCGCTGATGCTGATTGCGGATGCGTTTGGTCTCGGGTTTTTTGCCATGTCCGGTGCCAAGTTGACGCTGGACGCAGGGCACTCGTCATTGATTGTGGTGCTCATGGGCGTAATGACGGGGGTGATGGGTGGTATTTTGCGTGATGTCATTACCGCCCGAGTGCCACTTATTCTGCAAAAAGAGGTGTACGCAACTGCGGCCATTGTCGGCATTTTGGTTTATTTGGTGTTGCGTCAGTTTATTCCGGGGATGGCTGCCTTTTGGGCTGGCGCATTTACCGTAATTGGTTTGAGGTTGATGGCCATAAAATGGGGATTGAATTTACCGGCTATCCCTACTCGTTAGGCCACCAGCGAAAATCACTCAGAGGAAAAATAAGGATCCTGATATGAGCAAGCAGCAGGATGACATCATCCAGATTTTGCAAACACGCTTCGAAAAAAACAGGCAGCGTCACGACAATATCAAATGGGCAGACGTGCAAGCCAAACTGCAGGCGAATCCTGCCAAGCTTAAAATTTTGGCAGAGATGGAAAACACCTGCGGCGAGCCGGATGTTATAGGTTTTGAGCAAAACACTGGTGAATATCTTTTTGCGGATTGTTCAGCGGAAAGTCCTAAAGGTCGGCGCAGTCTGTGTTATGACCGGGAAGCGCAGGAGTCGCGCAAAGAAAACGCGCCGAATGGCAATGCGGTCGATATGGCTGCGACCATAGGTATTGAATTATTGACCGAGGCTCAATATCGCCATTTGCAAACGCTGGGAAAATTCGATGAGAAAACGTCGAGTTGGATAAAAACACCGGAAAACATTCGCAAACTCGGTGGCGCACTGTTTTGCGACCGGCGTTATAACACGGTATTTGTGTATCACAACGGCGCTCAGTCTTATTATGCAGCGCGGGGTTTTCGCGGGCTGTTACGGGTATAAAAGGGGTGCGGGTACCCTCTCCCAGTGGGAGAGGGCGTTGCAGGCCCGCTCTCTGAATAATAAGGCGGCCGCAAGTTTAACAATTTATTCCGTCGGAGGTGTGTATTCCCAGCGGATATTATTCAGGTTGATCTCCAGTCCTTCGCGGGTGGGACCATTGAATTGCAGAACGAGAGGATTGACCACTCGATGCAATTGCAAGCCATTTTCCGCCAGAGTGCGAACCGGGATTCGATGGGTTTGCCATATGCCTTCCACTGGACGTCCCAAGCTATAACGGGGAATTGCGCGGCAAGGCCAGCCGCAGAAGCTATTTACGGTAAATTCTCCCGGATTACCACCATAGTTGACTACGCGCAAGTCGAAGACGATTTCGCCATAAAAATAATTCGTCATATCGCTTTGCAGGTTGGTATAAACCCAGAATTCCGCCGCTGGCCCGTCTTCGAAAAACAGGGCATCAATATAACGGCTGCCAGCTTCTGTCTGTTCAGACAAAATGGAAGAGCCTGCTACGCCGTATCCCGAATTATCTGCAAGACCGTTTTGGTAATAAATTGTCTGCAGGCGGGTTTTGGGTGCTTCTGGCAATTCAATATTGGACGTATAGGTTTTTTTCAGTTCAATATTATCCAGTTGTATGACGTATTGTCCGTGCTGCCATCCCCAGGTGGGTTTGAAAACAAACAAGTTGGTGACCTTGGTAATATCCAGGCCGGTTTCGATCAGTGCCTGTATGGAAATTTCATAGGATTGCCATTCTCCCAATTCTGCCGGGTCCGCCAGCCAAAACTCTTCTGACGTACAGGGATAGCCACATTCCATTTTGAAGTCCAACATATCGGCATTTGCGCCTTGTTGCAGAATTCGCATATCAAAAGCAACGGCTCCATTGGCAAAAGCGCTCAGATCCATCGCAATGGTCTCATCTGTGCCCGCAGTAATACCAAACCAGCCGTTGTCGCCAGCGAGATCATCCGGATCGTTGCCATTGAATGTGACTTCAAGGACGTTGCCTCTGCTGGGGACTTCCACCAATTCCCACTGCACATGGCTGGGCTGGGAGCCGTCAAAGTGGTAACCGCCTGTATTGGACTCAAGCCATTCGAACGCTGCCAAATGTCCGCGTCCTTCCACTATTGCGTCATCAAACAAAACACAGCCGGATTCCGGACAATCCAAAACGGCAATGCCACTCGATGAACTGCTCGAGCTGGAAGAAGAGCTCGAACTGGAAGAGGATGAGTTTGAACTGGAAGAAGACGAGTTCGAGCTGGATGATGAAGATGAACTGGACGACGAGGAGCTGGAGGAAGACGTCGAATCTATCTCGTTACATCCTGCGAGCAACGTCAAAGCAAGACCAGCGAGGCAGGTGGAAAAGGTTTTTTGCATAAATAAAGTCCTGTATTAAATGCAGAATTGTTTGCGTGGCGAGTGCCGACGGGTATGAGACATATCAAAGCGGCGACACCTCCAAAAATTTTTTACAAATCAAAATATATTTTCCTGTTTTCTCTTTCCCCGCCTGGTGGATAATCCCCGAGGTTTTTGCAACCTCTCATTAATACAATCCCTCATTTATCCAATCCTTCGGGAGATAACTTATGTATCGCGGAAGCTGTTTATGTGGCGCTGTGACTTTTCAGGTGGAAGGGGAGTTGGGCGACGCCTATTTTTGTCATTGCGAGCGCTGCCGTAAGGCGAGCGGTTCGGCGTTTGCTTCGAATGCCAAAATTGTCCCGGAGCAATTTACCTTGCTGACCGGGCAGGATGTTTTGAAAAGCTATTTCAACCCAGCCTCTGGGCTGACCCGCAAATTTTGCGGCGTGTGCGGCTCTCCCATCATCAGTGAGCGGACAGAGCCGCGCATGTTGACGGTTCGTTTGGGAACGCTGGATACCCCCGTCGGCAAACGCCCGCGCGGACATATATTTGTGGCGTCCAAGGCTGATTGGGATGTCATCACCGATGACCTGCCGCAATATGCGGAGCGGCCGACCGCTTAAAGTTTTACCTTCTAAGATCATTCATTTTTCCCTGGCCAATCAACGCAAAAACTCTTTTGTTTCAGCGATTGGAAATGCGGGAACGCTTTTTGCCATAGCCTCCGAAGCGGGGCTTTTTTCAGCCTGCGCAGTCAAAAAACCGTCGTGGGAAGGCTATGGCAGTTACCTTATTCGAACACTTAAAGTCGGTTCCGGGTTCCATGACCCGCGAGTCCTCTCTACGTAGCGCCAGGAAGTTATGGCACGGCAATCTGTCGATCCCCATACTCCTGTTGATGCTGCTCGGCATGATGATTTTGCCGTTGCCGCCGTTCCTGCTCGACGCTTTTTTCTCCTTCAATATTGCGCTGTCCATTGTGGTTTTGCTGGTGAGTGTCTACACCATGCGGCCGCTGGATTTTGCCGTTTTCCCGACCATTCTGTTGGTGTCGACCTTATTTCGTCTCGCTTTGAACGTCGCCTCCACCCGCGTGGTGTTGCTGGAAGGGCATGAAGGGTCCGACGCCGCTGGTAAAGTGATTCAAGCGTTCGGCGAAGTGGTAATCGGCGGTAACTACACCGTTGGTATAGTGGTGTTCATCATTTTGATGATCATCAACTTCGTCGTGGTGACCAAGGGTGCTGGCCGGATTTCCGAGGTGAGTGCGCGGTTTACCTTGGATGCCATGCCCGGTAAACAAATGGCGATCGACGCCGATTTGAACGCGGGCATCATCGATCAAGAGCAGGCGAAAAAACGCCGTGCGGAAGTGGCGTCCGAAGCGGACTTCTACGGCGCTATGGACGGTGCGAGCAAATTCGTACGCGGCGATGCCGTCGCCGGTATTTTGATTCTGTTTATCAACATTATCGGCGGCCTTGCCGTCGGTATGATGCAGCACGACCTGACCTTCAAAGACGCCTCGCAAATCTACGTATTGCTCACCATTGGTGACGGTCTGGTCGGGCAGATTCCTTCATTGTTGCTGTCCACCGCATCCGCAATTCTGGTGACCCGCGCCAACAGTTCCGAGGATATGAACCAGCAAGTGATCGGGCAGATGTTCAACTCCCCGCGCGCACTGGCCGTAACGGCTCTGATCCTGTTCATCATGGGCATTATTCCCGGTATGCCGCATCTGGCGTTTTTAGGTTTTGCGGCTTTGTGTGGCGGGCTTGCCTATTACATTCACTTCCGCAAAAACGTGGCGGAAGTGGTGGAGGAGGCGCCCAAGCTTCGTACTATCACACCAGCTGCTGCAGGAGCGACTGGCGGCGGATTTGCGTCACCGCCACCGGCGCTGGAAAACAAATCCGATCGCACGCAGGAACCGGCAGAAGTGTCCTGGGATGATGTGACGCCCGTGGATGTTCTCGGTCTGGAAGTGGGTTATCGCCTGATTCCGTTGGTGGATCGCAACCAACGCGGCGAATTGCTCGGCCGCATCAAAGGTGTACGCAAAAAACTTTCCCAGGATATTGGCTTTCTGGTTCCTCCCGTCCACATTCGCGACAACCTCGATTTATTGCCCAATGCCTATCGCGTGACTTTGATGGGCGTTGCTTTGGGCGAGGGCGAGGTATTTCCTGACAAATTTTTGGCGATCAATCCCGGTCAGGTGTTTGGCAGTTTGCAAGGCACCAAAACCAAAGATCCGGCATTTGGCCTCGACGCTGTATGGATCGATGAAAGTCAAAAAGATAACGCGCAGACCCTGGGATATACGGTGGTGGATGCGGCTACTGTGGTGGCGACCCATCTCAACCAAATCGTGCAGCAACACACCCATGAATTGCTCGGTCACGAAGAAGTGCAGAAGTGGCTGGATTTGCTGGGAGAAAAATCGCCCAAGCTGGTGGAAGAACTGGTGCCCAACACCATCACCATTAATATCTTGCTGAAAGTGCTGCAAAACCTGTTGCGCGAGCAGGTGCCGATCCGCGATATGCGCACGATTGCTGAAGCGCTCGCGTCGCACGGCGATAAAAACCAGGACACCAATACGCTCACCAGTCATGCGCGCGTCGCACTTGCTCGGCAGATCGTGCAGAACATTGTCGGAGCTGACCCCAATATTCCCGTAATTACCCTTGATCCAACGCTGGAACAGTTGTTGCTACAGTCGGTTCAGCAAGCACAAAAAATTGGCGCAGATAGCACGAGCTTCATAGAACCGCGGCTCGCAGAGAAATTAAATATCGCGTTAATTGATGCAGCGCGCAGACAGGAAGCAGCAGGAAAACCCATGGTATTACTGGTCGCTGCACCACTGCGAATGACGATGGTTCGACTTGCGCGCTTCAATCTGCCGGATCTGCATGTACTCGGATACAACGAAATTCCGGATAACAAGCAGATCACCGTTGAAGCGACTGTCGGAGCCGATCTGACGAAATAAATCATTCTTGATGGCATTCATGCCGGGAGAAAAAAATGACAGTCAAACGTTTTGTTGCGCCGGATATGCGTCGAGCTCTGGATCTGGTTCGCCAGGAAATGGGACCCGACGCGATTATTCTGTCCAGCCAGCGTACCCGCGAAGGAGTGGAAATTATCACCTCCACGGAACTCGACGTGGTGGTGCGCGGAGCGGAAGAGCGTAAAGAGTTTGGCCGTCGTTTTGACGAAGAACTGGATCAACCACTGGCGAGCGACAACGCCTGGAAAACCCAGGACGGTATCGCGGAAGCCGCGCGTCAATATGCCGCCTCAACCATTGATGGCAAACGCCGTGAACAGTTGGCTCGTGAAATTGAAGCCGCACGCGAGCGCATGCTGGCTGCTCAACGCCCCGAAACTCTGCGAGGCCCCGACGCTCCCCGAACCAGCCAACCAGCCAAGGTTGCGATTCCGCCGGTGACCGATACAGTGCGCTGGGAAGACCGAGCCAAAACTGCGGCAACCAAAACTCCCGCAGCAGCGCCTGCCAAACCGTCGCAGCGTTATGTTGATGAGCGCGTGGAAATGACCCGCAGTCGCCCTGCTGAGCGTCACTATGAGGAAGAGCGCTTCTACGCCGAAGAGCGCGCCTATGGTGAAGAACGTGCTTACGGTAATGAACCCTACGCCAAAAGCCGCACCCGTCCAGAAACTCGCCCGGTAGAAACCCGCTCCACCGACCGCCAAATTGCCGGCTTGCAAGAGCAGGTTCAACGTATGGCGAAGGAGCAAGCTCGCACCAATCCGGTGGACGATAAACGCCTGGCATCTCTGCAGAGCGAACTTGCGGATATGCGCATGCTGCTCGAACAGCAAATGTGGCGTATGAAAGAGCAGAGCGCCGTTACCGCAGCTGCGGTGGCGACCTCGCCCGTACAAGACGCTTTATTGACGCACCTCGGCGCTCTCGGCCTGCCGGCGACTCTGAGCAAAAAACTGGCTCTGGCCGCCAAACCCGGCAAACGTCTCAACGCCGCCTGGCGAGATGCGCTGGCGCTCTTGACCAAACAAATCGCGACCGATTCCTCCGACCGAATTCAGAAGGGCGGGGTATTTGCGTTCGTCGGCCCAACCGGCGTTGGCAAAACCACCACCATCGCCAAATTGGCCGCGCGTTATGTGCTAGAACACGGTCTTGGCAAAGTCGCACTGGTGACTACCGACACTTACCGGGTTGGCGCCCATGATCAACTGCGCTCACTGGGCCGTATTTTGAACGTGCCAGTGCGCGTGGTGGATCAGGAACGCAGCCTGCCTTCCGTGATCGCCAGTTTGAAAAACTACCCCTTGATCCTGATCGATACCGCCGGTTTCCGGCAGGGCGATCCACTGCTGAAAGAACAAGAAGCCATGCTGGCGAGCTGTCCAGGTGTCGAGCGCATCCTGGTCTTGGCCTGCAACAGCCAGGTTCAGACCCTTAAAGCCTCTGCTCACGCCTACGGCGGTGTCAGCGGCTGTGTCCTGACCAAGCTGGACGAAACCGCGAGTCTGGGCGAGGCGCTCGGCGTGGTGATCCAACAGCGCCTGCCAGTGCATTACTTCACCGATGGCCAAGCTATCCCCAACGACCTGTCCGTCGGCTCCGCCGCGCAATTGGTAGCGAAAGCCGTGGGCATGATGAAAGCGCAGAAGGGGATTGTGGCTGCCGGGTCGGCGGTTTGAGGTTCTGCCCAGATACAGCGGATTTAGCATCTATACTGAAAACATTTACAGGCCAAGGCCAGCCCGACGCAGTGTCGGGTGTTTCACCATAAGGTAACGGTGTTGCATGAGTTTAAATCGCCCAGTCAAAGTTATCGCGGTCACTGGTGGCAAAGGGGGAGTGGGTAAAACCAACCTGTCAGTCAATTTGAGCGTGGCACTGGCCGAGATGCAGCGGCGCGTCATTCTGATGGACGCCGACTTGGGCCTCGCTAACGTCGATGTGCTGCTCGGCCTGCAGGCGCGTTACACCTTGTCTGATGTACTGAGCGGCGAACGCAGTATCCGCGACATTTTGTTGACGGGCCCCGGCGGTATGAAAATCGTGCCGGCATCCTCCGGCGTGCAGCAAATGGCGAACCTGTCGCCAGCACAACACGCAGCAATTATTCATTCTTTTAGCGAACTCAGCGATCAACTCGATGTTTTGATGATTGATACCGCGGCCGGTATTTCCGATACAGTCGTCAGTTTTGTGCGCGCCGCGCAGGAAGTGATTGTAGTGGTGTGCGACGAACCCTCGTCCATTACTGACGCTTACGCATTGATTAAATTGCTCAACACCGAGCACGACGTTTTCCGCTTTCGGGTTATCGCAAATATGACACGCACGCAACAGGAAGGGGCTAACCTTTTTAACAAGTTAAATGGTGTGTGCGAGCGTTTTCTCGACGCTTCTCTGCAATACGTCGGTTCTGTGCCCTTTGACGAAAACGTGCGCAAAGCCTTACAAAAACGCAAAGCGTTGCTGGAATTCGCGCCGCAGTGCAAAGCCGCGCAAGCCATTCGCGCAATTGCGCAAAAAATTGATACATGGCCGACATCAAACACTGCGCGCGGTCATTTGGAATTCTTCTTCGAACGGCTGTTGCAGTCCGTGGGAACCTAACCGCAGCTGCCAAGAGTCAGTAGAAAAACCAATGAACATTATCTCTTCCTTGCTTCGATGCGGCGACGGAACTGCCGGTTCTGCCACCGCAAGTGCTGGTGCCTTGTTTCTTGCAACAGGGTCTCCAGCAACGATTTCCGTCACGGCAATGCCGGTGACAATAATGCGATTGGCGGCTGACGAGTCAGGCGAGTTATTCTGGTAAGTCAGTGACGGCGAATTGTGTGACGGCTAATTGCATGGTGTACGGGCGAACCCAAGAACAAATCACCGAGACTGCACCGCAGGTACAGGTGGAGCAGTACGCCTACCTGGTTAAACGAATCGCTCTTCACATAATGGCGCGTCTGCCCGCGAGTGTTCAGCTGGATGATTTGATTCAGGCAGGCATGCTCGGTTTATTGGAAGCTGCACAAAAATTTGACGCGAGTAAAGGTGCGTCTTTCGAAACCTATGCCGGTATTCGTATTCGCGGTGCGATTGTGGACGAAATGCGGCGCGGTGATTGGGTGCCGCGTTCCGTCCATCGCAACGCCCGCCGAATTACGGATGCCATGCATTATCTGGAAGGCAGGCTAGGGCGCGAAGCGACCGACGCCGAAATCGCCGAGGAGTTGGGTGTGAGTTTGGATGAGTACCACACCATGGCGAACGACAGCTTGAGCGGACGGCTTTTCAGCCTGGATGAAACCCTGCACGACGAAGAAATCAACACCACCCAGATTGCCGTCAGCGAAATGCTTCAAGGTCCGGCGGAAGTGACCCAACGCCGGGAAATGCAAGCGGCGTTGGCGCGCGCGATCGACGAATTGCCGGAGCGCGAAAAATTGGTGTTGTCTCTTTATTACGAAGAGGAAATGAATCTGAAAGAGATCGGCCTGGTGCTCGGCGTGAGCGAGTCGCGGGTTTGCCAGATTCATTCGCAAGCTGCGCTTAAGCTCAAGAAAAAACTCAGCGGTTGGTAGGACGTACTAAACTCAGCTGCATAAAAAAATCCGCCGTTATGGCTCGTTTATAAATTTTCCGACCATTCGACGGTGACGAACTAAACTTGTTGATGAGTCCCAAATTGGACCCGGGCGGGATCGAAAACGGATTGCAGAACCCGTCGTTCAACCAATTGATGTGGGAATGTGGAGGCGACGTTGGACAAAAACATGAAAATCCTCATCGTTGACGATTTTTCGACGATGCGCAGGATCATCAAAAATCTGCTGCGGGATTTGGGTTTTACCAACACCCAGGAGGCGGATGACGGCACCACGGCGTTGCCCATGTTGCGCAACGGCGATTTTGATTTTCTGGTGACCGACTGGAATATGCCCGGCATGAGCGGCATTGATCTGCTCCGGCATGTGCGCGCTGATCCCAAACTGGCGTCTCTGCCAGTGCTGATGGTGACGGCGGAAGCGAAACGCGACCAGATCATTGAAGCAGCGCAGGCGGGCGTCAACGGTTATGTGGTGAAGCCTTTTACGGCGCAGGTTCTCAAAGAAAAAATCGACAAGATTTTTGAGCGCGTCGGCGGCTGATCTTGTATGGGGCGTAAATCCTTAATGGATAGTCATCAGCCCTTTATGGATAGCTATAAGTCTTTTATGGATGGTTATATTTCCGTTGCGGGCGTTTATGCAGCTGCAACGGATAATCACAAGTCCGTATAGGACGCATAGTGGGTTCCTCAATGGATACAAATAGGCTTTCCGAGAGCGACGAGAAGTTTGTCGCTGAATTACAGGACTGCGCGAAGCTGCTGATCGAATCATTGCAGAATGATCGTTTCGAAGACGCTTCGAAATTGATTCGTACGCTTTACGCATCTCGCGACCGGCATATTTTTCAGTCGGTTGGGAGACTCACCCGCGCACTGCACGACGCTATTGTGAATTTCAATGTTGATGTGAATTTATATCCAGAGGCATCTTCATCCGAAATTCGCGATGCGTCGGATCGTTTGCAATATGTCATTCGCATGACCCAGGACGCAGCCAATAGAACCATGGATCGGGTAGAAACCGCTGCACCTATTGCGGCGAATCTCGGCCAGGAAGCGCATGCTCTGAAAGCCGAATGGGAAAAATTGCGCCGCCGGGAATTAAATAAAGATGACTTCGCGCGTCTGTATAAGCGCCTTAATGAATTTCTTGAACAGATGGGTGAAGGCACGGATGTACTCAACCAAAATCTGCAAGCCATCATTCTGGAGCAGGGATTTCAAGATCTCACCGGGCAGTTGCTGAAAAAAGTGATCGGTTTGATTACCGATGTGGAAAAAGAATTGGTCAACCTGGTGCGTATTGCAGGTCAGGTTGAAGAAGTGACTGGCATAACGCCGCTAGAGCGCACTGCCAAAGTTCGCGAACCCCATAGTGCTGAAGGTCCGCAAATCCACGCACATGCCGATGTAGTCAAAGGCCAGGATGAAGTGGATGATCTGTTGTCGAGTTTAGGTTTCTGAGAGGTACAGAATGTCGTTCGGAGAAGATGACGAGATTCTTCAAGACTTCCTTGTGGAGGCGGGGGAAATTCTTGATCAATTATCCGAGCAGCTGGTCGAGCTAGAACAGCGGCCCGACGACCGCGATCTGCTCAATGCTATTTTCCGCGGTTTTCACACCGTAAAAGGCGGTGCGGGTTTTTTGCAGCTCGACGCCATGGTGGAATGCTGCCACGCCACGGAAAATCTTTTCGATAGTCTGCGCAACGGTAAACGCAGCGTGACACCATCTTTGATGGATGTTGTGCTGCAGGCGCTGGACACCATTAATTCCCAATTCCGCCAGATTTCCGAACGCGAAGAGCCGTCGCGCGCGCCGCGAGAGTTGTTAGCCAATTTGGCCACTTTGGTGGCGGGCGAGGAAGTGGTTTCCAGCGGTGGCGCTGCCGCTGAGATTCCCGCCAAAGCGGAAGATCCTGTGGAATTGAGCGCTGCTCCGGCGAAGCAGGCTGAAGCGAATAGCGCAGCTCCACTTGATCTCACCGATGACGAATTTGAAGGGTTTCTCGACGCGATCAGCGTGCCGAAACATGATGCCTTAGCTGCTACTAAAAATGCTCCGGCTGATTCTGCACCTGCGGCCAGTGATGAAATTTCCGAAGATGAATTCGAGTCCTTATTGGATCAGCTGCACGGCCCTGGTAAACGCCCGACAGGACCTGCGCCGCAAAAATCCGAAGCTACCCCAGTGGCTTCCACAAAGGGCAGCGATGAAATTTCCGAAGACGAATTTGAAGCCTTATTGGATCAATTACATGGCGTAGGCAAAGCGCCGGGCAAAAATGCTGGTGAGAGCGAAAAGACATCGCCGCCCGCTGATATAGCCAAAACAGGTACGCCAGCAAAAACAGTTGATACGCCAGCAAATGCTGAAGCAGGTAGTGCGGATACCATTACAGACGCGGAATTCGAAAATCTGCTTGATCAGTTGCACGGTCGCGGTAAAGGCCCGTCAGTAAAACAAGCACCGCCAGCCAAACCGCTTGAGGCGAAAAAATCCGCAGAACACGACGGCTCTGAAGAAAGTGCTGCCCCTAAATTGCGTGACTCTGATAGCGCGCGCGCCAAAGAATCGACTACTAACAATGCCGCCGCGCAGGTGGAAACCACCGTGCGGGTGGATACCCAGCGCCTGGATGACATCATGAATATGGTGGGCGAACTGGTGCTGGTGCGTAATCGCTTGGTGCGCCTCGGCCTGGATTCCACTGATGAATCGCTCGCCAAAGCCGTGGCGAATCTGGATGTGGTGACCGCCGATTTGCAAACAGCGGTGATGAAAACCCGCATGCAGCCGATCAAAAAAGTCTTCGGGCGTTTCCCTCGGGTGGTGCGTGATTTAGCGCGCAATCTGCAAAAAGAAATTAATCTCGAGCTGATCGGTGAAGAAACCGATCTGGATAAAAACCTGGTGGAGGCACTTGCCGACCCACTGGTTCACTTGGTGCGAAATTCTGTCGACCACGGCATTGAATTGCCATCCGTACGTGAGAGTGTCGGCAAACCGCGCGTGGGCAAAGTGATTTTGGCCGCCGAACAGGAAGGCGACCATATTCTGTTATCCATCACTGATGATGGCGCGGGTATGGATCCGGTAAAACTGCGGGAAAAAGCCGTGGAAAAGGGCCTTATGGATGCGGACGCTGCGGCGCGCCTGTCTGATACCGAAGCCTTCAATTTGATTTTTGCTCCGGGTTTTTCCACTAAAACGGAAATTTCCGATGTGTCCGGCCGCGGTGTCGGCATGGACGTGGTGAAAACCAAAATATCGCAATTAAACGGCACTATTGAGATTCATTCGAAAAAAGGCGAAGGCACACGCATCAGCATTAAAGTGCCTTTGACTTTGGCCATTATGCCGACCTTGATGATTATGCTCGGTCGCCAGGCGTTTGCCTTGCCATTGGTCAATGTCAACGAAATTTTCCAAATGGATTTGACCAAAGCACATGTAGTAGATGGGCAGGAGTGCGTCACGATTCGCGATAAAGCGGTGCCGATTTTTTATCTGAAACGTTGGTTGGTACGCGGTCAATACGACCCGGAACAATCTTCGACGGCGCATGTTGTAATAGTAACAGTCGGCACGCAGCGCGTCGGCTTTGTTGTCGACCAATTAATTGGCCAAGAAGAAGTGGTCATCAAGCCTTTGGGCAAAATGCTGCATGGAACTCCGGGTATGGCCGGAGCAACGATTACCGGCGACGGCACTATTGCGTTGATTCTGGACGTGCCGAGCTTATTGAAACGTTACGCTGGTGGCCACTAGACCTTGTTTTATCAACGTCTGCGTGCAGCTGAATTGTGAGGCAGCTTTCCATTTTATTTTTTCGGCTCCGAGCGAAGAGGATCGGCTAAAGTTTCGGAACCCTCCCCGGCAGCAAACGCAGAGGTGGCTGTGGTTTACAAAGTTTTAGTTGTCGACGATTCCAATTTTTTTCAGGCGCGCCTGAAAGAGATTATTAATGAACATCCGGAGCTGAAGGTTGTTGGCGTCGCCTCCAATGGACGCGATGCTGTGGAAATGGCCGAACAACTTCATCCGGATATTATTTCAATGGATTATGAAATGCCGCTGATGGACGGTGTTTCTGCGGTGCGCGCCATTATGGCGAAACGCCGAGTTCCCATCGTCATGTTTTCGTCTCTTACCTACGAAGGTGCGCGCGTTACGCTGGATGCATTGGACGCTGGAGCGGTGGACTTTATTCCGAAAAATTTTGCGGAAGTCTCGCGCGATTCAGCGCAACTGAAAAAAAAGTTGCACGACACCTTGTTGACTTTTGCCAAGCAGGCGCAACCCCGATCTCCCGCACCAATTCGACCAGTACCTGTTCCCACATCTCCAACACCTGCGCCGCCGCAGTCAAGATTCACTGAGCCTGTGCACGTTGCACCGTTTCACAGGAAGGTAGAGGCGCCTGCTACCGCGCATAGAAATCTGAAAGGCAAAATCAAAATTCTGATTATTGGTGCGTCCACCGGTGGACCTGTGGCGCTGACGGAAGTCATTCAGGCATTGCCTGCATCTTTTCCATTGCCAGTCGTCATCATTCAACATATGCCGGAAAATTTCACCCGGGCATTTGCCGAGCGTCTCGATAAAGTATGTTCGGTGCGAGTTTCCGAGGCAGCTAACGGAGATATGTTGCGACCGGGTCATGTTTTGGTGGCACCGGGTGGTAAACAATTAATTTTTGATCGTCACGGCACAATCAAAATTCTCCCCGGCGACAACCGGGTGAGTTATCGGCCGTCAGTGGATATCACCTTCGCTTCCGCCGCCAATATTTACGGCGGCGCTGTGTTGGGGGTGGTGCTGACGGGTATGGGGGCGGATGGTTGCGAGGGTGCACGTTTGTTAAAAGAGCGCGGAGCGGTAATCTGGGGACAGGATGAAGCCAGTTCGGTGGTATACGGAATGCCGAAAGCAGTTGCCAGTGCAGGCTTGACTGATGAAGTTTTGCCTCTGGCACAAATAGGGCCTCGGTTGGCACAGGATCTCTAGCATGGACATGCTCAGTATTCTCGGAGTCATAATTGGATTTGCCGCGCTGATCGGCGGCAATTTCCTGGAGGGGGGCTCCTGGCAGTCGCTCGTCAATGGCCCCGCAGCACTTATCGTCATAGGCGGCACATTGGGCGCCGCCATTTTGCAGACGCCCAAAACCAATCTGCGCCGCGCGCTGCAAATTTTTTCCTGGATTTTTCGTCCGCCGCGCCTGCAATTTCAAAAAGGTATAGACACAGTTGTCAGTTGGGCGATTGCCGCGCGCAAGCACGGTTTGCTCGGTCTGGAAAATATTTCAGAGTCGGAAAAAGATCCGTTCAGCCGCAAAGGTTTGCAATTGCTGGTGGATGGTAGTGAACCGGAAGTGATCCGCCATGTATTGGAAACCGATTTGTTGGTAGCGGAAAAACGCGATTTTGACGCTGTCCATTTTTACGAAAGCATGGGCGGCTATGCACCGACCATAGGTATTATCGGCGCGGTTATTGGTCTGATCCATGTAATGAAACACCTCACCGATCCGGCGCAACTCGGTCCCGGAATTGCGGTTGCGTTTGTCGCCACCATTTACGGTGTGGCATTTGCCAATTTGCTGTTACTCCCTATGGCCAATAAATTGCGTCAATGCATTCGCGAACAGTCCCATTTTCGGGAATTGATGATCGAGGGCATTATCGCCATTGCCAACGGGGAAAACCCCAAAGTCATCGAAATGAAACTCAGCGGCTATCTGCATTGAGGCGATCCATGATTCGTCGACGCCGCGAGGAAGAATATCAGCGAAAATCCGGCCACGAGCGCTGGGTGGTCTCCTACGCGGACTTCATCACCTTGTTGTTTGCTTTTTTTGTGGTGATGTATTCGGTATCGCAAGTCAACGAACAAAAATATCGGGTGCTTTCTGAAACCCTTGGCAATATTTTTCAAGGCGCGGATGAAAAAACCGATGGCTCCAATTCTCATTCAGGTTCTGGTGTCGGTCCGACCTTGGTCGATACCAATGTATTGGCGCAAGAATTGGAAGACGCTTTGGCCGAGTTTGTGCGGCCGGGGAACGTGCGTATTGCGGCGACTGAAGAGTGGGTGCAAATCGATCTCAACGCTAATCTGCTGTTCGATTCCGCCAGCGCTGAACCCAAGCCTGACGCGCAAGAGATTTTTCGTGAAATCGCCGGAAAATTGGCTCCGTTCGAAAATGAAATCGAAGTGTCCGGTCATACGGATAATGTTCCCATTCGCACGGTGAAATATCACAGCAACTGGGAATTGTCCTCGGCGCGAGCGTCTTCGGTCGTACGTCTTTTGGCGGACAATGGCGTAAATCCCGCGCAACTATCTGCGGTGGGTTATGGCGAATATCGCCCAGTCGCTGACAACGGAACGGAAGAGGGGAGAGCGGCGAATCGCCGCGTCGTCCTGATGATTGCCCGCCACGCTGTGGAACGCTCTGTAATGCCATTTAGCGAGTTTGAATCCTCGCAAGAGGAGGTCGCGCCACCGCAAATTTCCGGTTCCCCAGCAACAACCCCCGCTCCATCTGAAATAACTCAGTCTGCTGCGCCGGATGAAATAACGGCAGATACATCGCAGAAAGAACCTGGCATTCAGCCTGTTCGCCTGAACCACGGCGGGCTTTTGTTTACCAGTGACCCGTCTAAAAAGGACGACAAACGGCTGCAGTAACGAGTTTTCAACATTTTTTCCTCTTCAGCACACTTTTTGCCTAAGTCCCTCCAAAGTTTCGATGCGTCAGAAGTTTGGCGAGAGGTGTCGTTTTGCAGATCTGGGCTGTGGCCAATCAAAAGGGGGGAGTGGG
The DNA here is from genome assembly GCF_014336955.1 of Saccharophagus sp. K07. GTDB lineage: Bacteria > Pseudomonadota > Gammaproteobacteria > Pseudomonadales > Cellvibrionaceae > UBA5868. Next base: position 116,941 of record NZ_QRAI01000006.1, read on the forward strand.
AAAAACCACCACTACGGTGGCGCTTGCCGGTTTGGCGGCAAACGCGGGGCGACGCGTACTCGTATTAGACCTCGATCCCCACGGATCCCTGACCTGCTATTTCCGGCTTAATCCGGACCAGTTGCCGCACAGCACCTATACCCTGTTTCAAGAGCGCAAAAATCTTGATGTGAATTTGGTAGGTCAGTTAATCGTCACTACCGAATATCAGGGATTGAGCTTATTGCCTGCTACGACGGGGTTGGCTACGCTCGAACGCCAAGCAATAGGAAATGACGGTATGGGGCTGGTGGTTTCGAAAGCCTTGAGTCAAGTATGGGAGGATTTTGATCTCGCCATTCTGGATTGCCCGCCGCAACTAGGCGTTTTAATGATCAATGCCCTGGCCGCCTGCCAAAAACTCATTATTCCGGTGCAAACAGAATTTCTCGCCTTGCAAGGTTTGGAAAGAATTTTGCGCACACTGCAAATGATGCAACGTTCACGCAGCCGTCCACTGCCATTCGTTGTGGTGCCCACCATGTTTGACCGGCGCACTCAAGCGTCTATCACCAGTTTGCGCACACTGCGCAACAGCCATGGTAACAACGTTTGGCCCGGCCACATTCCTGTCGATACCAAATTAAGAGATGCCAGCAAGATGGGAATCCCGCCACATTTATTTTCGCCAGATAGTCGAGGAGTCGAAGCCTATACCCGACTTTTTGATTACCTGACGGCAGGAAAATAGGATAATTGGCACTAAATAATGATTTTTAGAAATGCCAAGCCCTCTGTTTAATCCAATCGAATTATTCGTCTGTTAATTAAGTTAAACGTTTTCATTAGAAAAATGGCGATTGCTAAGGTGAAAATCAGAGGAATATAATCGCAGCGGGCGTCTCATCATTAAGTGTGCCCGATTTGTCGCTCTGGGTCGTCTTGCATGGCAGTTTGCCATCTACAGAATATCTGCAAAAGTCGTGGCAGTTGCATCTGAGGCTTATGCCGATTATGTGCCCATGACAATCTAATAATTCCTTAAAGGTTAAGACTGCGAGTCTCGTCAATACGAGAGCGGAAAATGACGCTCGAGTCTATTGAAGGCCGCGATGCGATCACATGTGGCGTGGATGATACGAAGGGCTAACGCAGGAGGTGGGGTATGCTGTACAACAGTTATGTTTTTATTCTGGCTTTTTTGCCGGTGACCTTCGCTGTCTACTTCGGATTGAATCGGGCGGGGAAATTGGAAACTGCAAAAGCATTTCTCGTTTTGAGCAGCCTGTTTTTCTATGGCTACTGGAATGTGGTATACGTCCCGCTGATTTTGACTTCTATTTTGGTTAATTATTGGATAGGGCATCGGCTGGCAAAGGCGGACCAGCGGTGGATGTCAAGAAGAACCATGTTGATTGGCGGGATTGTGTTCAACGTGGGGTTATTGGGCTATTACAAATACACGGATTTTTTTATTGCCAACCTCAACTGGCTGTTCGGCACTAATATTCCTCTCCTTCACTTGTTGCTCCCGCTTGCCATCAGTTTTTTCACATTTCAACAAATTGCTTACCTGGTTGATATTTACCGCCGCGAAACGAATGAATCGAGCTTTTTGAATTATCTGGTTTTTATTACTTTTTTTCCTCAGCTGATAGCAGGTCCTATTGTGCATCACAAAGAAATGATGCCGCAGTTCGGCTCAGCGGATACAAAATTCCTCAACTACCGAAATATCGCCATAGGCATATTTGTCTTTTCTATAGGGCTGTTTAAAAAAGTTGCATTGGCGGACACATTTGCTCAGTGGGCAAATGCGGGTTTTTCCAATACGGAAAACCTCGCGCTGATAGAGGCTTGGGTGGCATCACTCTCTTATACGTTTCAGTTGTACTTTGATTTCAGTGGCTATGCGGATATGGCCATAGGTATTGGCCTGATGTTCAATATCCGCCTGCCTATTAACTTTAACTCCCCTTACAAGGCTCTCAACATTCAGGATTTTTGGCGGCGTTGGCATATGACGTTATCGCGCTTCCTGCGCGACTATGTCTACATTCCGTTGGGGGGAAATCGCAAAGGACCGTCGCGCGTTTACGTCAATCTAATGCTGACGTTTTTGATCGGTGGTATTTGGCATGGAGCAGGGTGGACTTTTGTGTTTTGGGGTTTTTTGCATGGCGCCGCCCTCGCGATTCATCGAGCCTGGGCGCAGTTTGGCTTTAAGCTCGGTCGATTTTGGGCGTGGCTGATTACGTTTAATTTCGTGAACATTGCATGGGTCTTTTTTCGCGCAGAGCATTGGCAGGATGCCGTGAATATATTGCGCGGTATGTTAGGACTAAACGGAGTGGTGCTGCCGACCGCCCTGGGCGGGGTCTTGTCTGGCTTGGGATTGGAAAAATGGGGTATCCAATTTGGCGATTACATTTCCGGAGTGCAGGGGTCTATAGCAACATTTTGTTGGATCGCACTGGGTTTTGCGCTCGTTCTGTTGTGCAAAAACTCAATGGAGAAAATGGAGTCCTTCGAACCGAATAAGTACCGGCTAGCCCTTGCTGCGAACAGTTTTGTAATCAGCTTGTTTGGCATGTATCAAGTAACGGAATTTTTATATTTCAACTTTTAGGAGGGGCCGTGGATTACGCAGGTTGGTTGAAAGCGTGGTTTGGGTATGCAGTGGGTTTCGTTGCTGCAGCGTTTTTGTTGGTTGTCGGCCTTGAACATTACACTGATATGCCGCTGAGATTCACAAAATCAGTGTCCTATGATGTCAAAATCAAATTTGCTCGCGAACAGCTGGAAGAAAAATCTTTTGATACCTTCATCGTAGGATCCTCCATGGCACTCAATAATATTGATAGTGCGGTATTGGAGAGTTCCCACGTATCCCAACATGTGTTGAATCTGTCATCCTGGGGGTTGGCAGCCTCTGAAGTTCTGCAGTTCTTGCAAATGGTGGATTTGAGCGATGTTCGCCGGGTGATTTATTCATCGCAGTATTTTGATTATCAGGGTGAAGTTGACAAGGTCTTGGATGAACGCGAACTAGCCCGCTATATGAAAGGCCAGTGGGTATTAAAAACTTATTTTCAAAACATCGCGCGCTTGCCTGAGAGTTTTATGCGTTATTTTGAGGAGGACCATCAGGGCACTCAACGCTATCTGAAGTTCGACGAGCATGGCGATGTCAATTTCGTCAGAGAGGGATTTAAGATCAATAAACATAAATGGGAAGAGATCCCTCCATTTCCGAAAACGCCTCTTGACGACAGTTATTTTAAGCATCTGCTGGCGTTGAATGATTATCTCAAAGATCGAGGAATCGAATTGGTGGTGATCACCAATCCATTTCGGCAGGAGCTGATAGAGTCTGATGAGGAATTTCAGTCCTTTTTCCACACGCATACGGACTATCTAAAGCGTTTATCCAAAGTCCAACGCTTTGTTTATATCAATGCCCACGCAGAGTTGAATTTTGACGACACCTACTTTGTGGATGCCTACCATCTGGATGAAACAGGGGCACAGCGATTGACCCAGTTGGTAGCAGATCGGTTAGAGTTGGTGAGATTCTCCCGCGTTCAAGACCTGTAACTGCTACCAATTTGACAAACTTTGCCTAGGCTTAAAGGGTCATTAATGCTTGAGGCAATGTTTGTGTTGGGTATTTCCCTTGAGGTAGTTCATGTTCAGTGATGACCAGCGAGCCGTACAGGCTTATCTGGACGATTTGCTGGCGGAATTGCCTTCCTTCGAGCCGGAAGCCAAGACGGCTGATTTACCCCTGGCAGCGATTAGAGCGGTGCCATCGCCTAACACAGCGCCCGTCGCAAAAGTGGCGACCAAGGTGCAGGTGCAACCGCGAGATTCGCACCAAGAGGCTCTGGAACAGGTCCGGCGCCAGCAATTGCAAGCATTGCTGGACCGGTCTCCCGTGCCTCAAGCCGTCACAGCCGCTCCTATAACTGCCACACCTGTTCCCCTAGCCGAAACCGTAACTCCCGTGGCAGAAGCGGTGGTTGAGCCTCAAGTGCTCGCCGCTACCGCTGTGCAAGTGCGGGAGGATAACTCCTGGGCAGAAAACGGCCGCCCTCTCTGGGCGCAGAAGCATTTTGAAGTTCTGTTGTGCCGTGTGTCCGGCCTTACCCTGGCGGTTCCTCTGGTGGCGCTGGGCCATATCCATCCTCTTACCGAACAGCTGACGCCAATTTTTGGACAGGCGGAATGGTTTATGGGATTGCAGCCGACACCAGCGGGCCAAATTCGCGTCGTGAATACGGCGTTATTTGTGATGCCGGAGCGCTACGACCCGGCGTTTGTCGAGTCCGCTCGTTACGTTATCACCATTGATGGGTTGGATTGGGGATTGGCGATCGATCAGGTACAGCAGCCGACGCGCCTGAATCCTGAGGATGTCACCTGGCGTGGCGAACGCAGCAAGCGTCCCTGGCTGGCCGGTACGATTAAATCGGCTATGTGCGCCTTGTTGGATATTCCGCGTATGGGACAGATGCTGGAAAGCCAGGACCGCAATCGGGCAAAGGCCAGTGACCCTCTCGGCTAAAAGCCAGCTAACGCGCCTCTCCACACGTCTGGCCGTGTGGCATAGATACTGCTCTTGGCTATATTTAAAAGGCTTCATCACGGTTTTTTGACGTTGTTTCCATAACGCGGTCTTTTTAGATATTTGCTGTACGTCGAGGAATTTCTCCATGTCCAAGTTCATGAATAAAACGAACGTCTCGCCCGAAGATCCGGTACTTCAATGGGTGACGTTTCATCTGTCTGGAGAAACCTACGGCGTCAATGTGATGCAGGTGCAGGAAGTGCTGCGCTATTCCGAAATTGCCCCAGTGCCCGGCGCGCCGGCCTATGTGCTCGGCATTATCAATCTGCGCGGCAATGTGGTGACCGTTATCGACACACGCCACCGTTTTGGTCTGGATCCGGGTGAGATTACCGACAACACCCGCATAGTCATTATCGAAGCGGAAAAACACGTGGTGGGTATTCTGGTCGATAGCGTGGCCGAGGTGGTGTACCTGCGTCAGTCCGAAATCGAAACCGCTCCCAACATTGGTAACGACGACGGCGCCAAGTTTATTCAGGGCGTTTGCCATAAAAATGGCGAACTACTGATTTTGATCGACCTTAACAAATTGCTCACAGATGACGAGTGGGCAGATTTGGAAACCTGATTTTTATGGCAAGTCCGAGCGGCATATTCTGGATTCTCGCGGCGAGTATCGCGGTGAACGTGATCTGCCTCGTATCTCTGGCTGCGCTGTGGCAGTTTTTCCAGCGCCAGACGGATATATTTAAACAACAGAACAAGCTGCTCGAACAAAAAATCAGCATGGCCACCAGCGGTGCCATTGGTATGGGGCATCGAATTGTGGCGCTGGAGGAAAAACTGCAAGCCGCGCAGGAAAAGTTGGAAAACATCGGCACAGAAGATGTATTTACCTATAGCCAAGCGTTGCAAATGTTTGAACAGGGGGCCGACGTTTCCACCGTGGTCTCCAATTGCGGCTTATCCAGCTCAGAAGCGCAGTTGATGGCGTTGGTGCAACAACAATTGCGCAAATCGTCCGATGCTCAAACCCAAAATGCCAATGAGCAAATTGCCCAAGCATTTGCAAAACCCGTCGTGCAGGCCAAAAAATCACCTCCATCTGCTAAAGCAGCAAGCAAAAAAACGCCGGCAGAATCCTCTCGATGAAAATAAAGTTTTTGTTATCCGTACTTTTATGCGGTTCGCTGGCCGGTTGCAGCTTGATCTCTGTCGAGCATAAAACCCGCTATCGCGATGCCGAAGGTTATTTCGAAACGGATCTGCTCACGCAAATTCGCTTGTTGCAAACCACCGGAACCTGGGTGCGCGAACATTTTGGCAGTCCCTGGTCTGTCAGTGGCGGAGCGGCTTACGAGTACCCGGAAGAACTGCAAATCAATACTTGGCGATTTCAGCGCGAAAAGCAAAAAGTCACCCGGGTATTTTTAATTTTTCGTTCGCGTCATTTGAGCGAGCAGTATGAATATCTGCATGTCATTACGGACAACGACATAGTGGTCAGGGCATGGCGGGATGAACTGGAAACGGTGGACGTACCGCGAATCATGACTGCCCTCGGCTACAAACGCGTACGTGCCGCACCAGCAGAAATTAGCGAAAATGCCGCGCTTCCAGTGCCTGTGACGGATATTTCCGAAGGAGCTTCTGCAGAGCCTGCCAGAAATTCCGCAGAATCTCCGGCAACCAATTCCCTTTAAATCACGCTTTGGGCTGTGCATCCAGTTGCTGACCGTGCACAGCTTTTCCATCAGGTCCAAATAAATACAAATAGCGGTTCATTATGGCTTCGGGCGGCGTGACTGTATTAGGGTCTTCTGCTGGATAGGCTGATGCGCGCATAGCAGTGCGCACAGCGCCTGGGTTAATGGAATTGACCCGCACCGATGTCGCTTCCAATTCATCGGCAAGTACTTCCATCAGGGTTTCCGTCGCGCCTTTGGAAACTGCATAAGCTCCCCAATAGGCGCGTCCGCGCACACCCACAGACGATCCTGTAAAGAGGATGCGGCCATCCGCTGATTTCTGCAGTAGCGGCAGCAGTGCACGCGTTAATAAAAATGGTGCGGTGACATTTACCTGCATCACCTTTTGCCAATCCGATAGGGAATATTGGCCAATCGGCGTGCGCGCTCCCAAAGCGGATGCGTTGTGTAACAAGCCGTCTATATGACCGAATTCATTTGCCAGCGCTGAGCGCAACTGCTCGTAATCCTGCGCTGCTGCACCTTCGAAATTGATGGGGAAAATCGCCGGTTTGGGACCGCCCGCAGCTTCAATTTCGTCATAAACCCGTTCGAGTTTGGCGAGAGTTCGACCGAGCAAAACAACGGTGGCGCCGAAGCGGGCAAAGGTCAGAGCGGCGGTTTTGCCTATACCGTCCCCCGCGCCGGTAATCACTATGATGCGGTCGCGCAGCAGGTCGGCAGGTGGTTGGTAATGGAGAAAAAGATTGATATCAATCATGTCGTCGCGTCGTGCTAAGGGGTTGGAAGATAGGTGGAGATGATCGGCCAAATATCTGCCACGCGGTCCGCCACATGTGTTGCGTCCCAGTTGCGGTGCTCGTCGGGATCGGCGGTAAAACCGTAGCCAACGGCAATCGTGGGCATGCCAGCGTTGCGGCCGCATTCAATATCGCGTTGATGATCGCCGATGTAGATCGCCTCGGCTGGCGAGCAGCCCGCCGCCTCGCAGGCAAAAAACAGCGGCGCAGGATCGGGTTTGCCAACGCCCACCTGGTCCGGGCTGACGGTTGCGCAGGGTGGTGTCGCAAACTGGAAATGGCGCATGAGTTCAGCGGTGTAAAGCTGCGGCTTGTTGGTCACTATGCCCCAGTTGATGCCGTGATCGGCCAGGTTCTGAATCAGCTCTTCAATGCCCTCGAACGGCTTGGTATGCAGAGCAATATGCTGTTGATACATCTCCAGCAATCGCTGCCGCAGCGGTTCCAGCTTTTCCTGGCTTAGTGGACCGAAGCCGAGTTTGACCAGTGCCGTAGCACCGTTCGACACTTCTTTGCGGATAACCGCTTGCGGCAGGTCCTCCAGGCCGTGCTCCCGGCGTACCTGATTCAATGCGTGGCCGAGATCTTCGGAGGTATCCAATAAGGTGCCGTCCAAGTCAAAAAAAACGGCTTTCAATACAGCTGTCACTCAGTCTCTCCGGTGCGTTAAATCTCAGGTTTTTGCAGATGCATGATGTAGTTGACATCCACATCACCGCTGACCGTTTTAAAGGTTTGTGTCAGCGGGTTGTAGACGATACCGGTGATGTCGCGCACCAGCAGACCGGCTTGGCGGGACCAGGCAGCCAACTCGGATGGGCGAATAAATTTCCGGTAGTCGTGGGTGCCTTTGGGCAGCCAGCGCAATACGTATTCCGCACCGAGCACCGCCATCACGTAAGCCTTGGGTGTGCGGTTCAGCGTTGAGAAAAATACATGGCCACCGGGTTTGACCAGGGTTGTGCAGGCTTCGATCACGCCGGCGGGATCCGGTACGTGCTCCAGCATTTCCAGGCAGGTGACCACGTCAAACTGCCCCGGCATTTCGGCGGCGAGTTGTTCGGCGGTGATTTTGCGGTAGTCGATGGACAGGGCACTGGCTTCCGCATGCATTCTGGCGACTTCCAAAGGCGCTTCGCCCATATCTATGCCGGTGACGAATGCGCCGCGCGAGGCCATGGCTTCACTTAATAAGCCGCCGCCGCAGCCGACATCGAGCAATTTCTTTTCTGCGACTTGCGCGCGCAGATCGATGTAATTGGCGCGCACCGGGTTCATTTGGTGCAGCGGTTTGAAATCCCCGTGCGGGTCCCACCAACGGTTTGCCATGCGCTCGAATTTGGCGATTTCGCTGCTATCCACGTTGGCTGAACGCGTGGACGAAAATTGAATTTCGGTCATGCAAGGCTCTCCGGTTTTGCGGCGGGCGGCTGAATCACATGTTGCCAATGCAGCGCGCGATTGCGCAGTTCGGTTTCATTCAAAGTGGTCAATTCGCCGTCCCGCAATAACAGTTTTCCTGCCACCCAACTGTGAGTGACGCGCGTACGACGGTTGCTGTAGGTCAGGTGTGAGGCGAGATCGTAAAGGGGCAGGGAGCTGAGCTCGTCCAGCTGAACCGCAATCACATCCGCCGCTTTGCCCACCTCCAGGCTGCCAATCTGGCTGTCGAGTCCCAAAGCCTTGGCACCGCCAAGAGTGGCCATATGCAGTACTTGCCAAGCGCTGAGTGCTGCGGCGTCGTGGGCCGCGACTTTGCCGACCAAAGCCGCCGTGGTGATTTCGCCGAACATATCGAGATCGTTATTGCTGGCCGAGCCGTCGGTGCCAAGGCCGATGGTGATACCGCGATTCATCAGTTTTTGCACCGGGCAGATGCCACTCGCCAGTTTCAAATTCGATTCAGGGCAATGAATAACGCTGGCGCCGCTTTCCTGTAGCAGGTCGATATCGCCGTCGCTTAATTGCGTCATATGCACACACTGGGTCAGCGGCGTCAGTACGCCCAAATCCATTAGTCGCTCGATCGGCCGAATGCCGGTTGCATCCACGGCTTGCAGCACTTCGGTGGCGGTTTCGTGCAAATGAATTTGTACCGGCGCCTGTAATTCTTCCGCCAATACTGCGATGCGTCTCATGGGTATATCGGACACGGTATAACCGGCGTGCGGGCCGAAGCCGATGCGAATGCGCGGATGGGAGCGGTAGTCGTCGTGCAGCATCAGTCCTTTGTGAATGTAATTGTCCGCGTCGGTCGCCCAGCTTGTGGGAAAGTCCATTATGGGAAAGGTAATTTGCGCGCGCATACCCGCCTGATGCACCGCTGCCGCAGCGGCATCAGGGAAAAAATACATATCGCTGAAGCAGGTGGTCCCGGTGCGCAACATTTCCGCCATCGCCAGCTGGGTGCCGTCGTGCACGAAATCGGCGTCGACAAAGCGCTTTTCCGCGGGCCAAATGTGGTCCTTTAACCAGCGCATCAGCGGCAGGTCGTCCGCGTAACCACGCAACAGGGACATGGCCGCGTGAGTGTGGGCGTTGACCAAGCCCGGCATCAACACGTGTTCGTTCAGCTGAACATGCTGAGTCGGAGTGAAATCCTGCAGAACATTATCGCTAGGGCGGATGGCTTGGATGCAGCCTTTATGAATGACCAAGCTGCAATCCCGAAACAGCTTGCCCGCAGGTGTAATTGGCAAAATCCATCTGGCGCTGATGATGCAATCGACGGGTTTTGGCTGTGGCATAACGTGGGACCGAACAAGGAAAGGGCGGAGTATACCGATTTCTTAAAGTCGGTTCAGGCTGTAGCGCTTTTGAATATGTGCGCTCGCGAATGGATTTTTCCCATAAGCTCCGACTAAGCTGCGCGCAATCTCGGTTCAGGCAGGAAATGCTTATGCGTTGGCAGGGCGGTAGACGCAGTTCCAATATCGAAGACAGACGCGGCAGCAGCCCGTCACCGGCCATGGGCGCTGGCGGCGCTGTAATGTTGTTGCGCATTCTGCCCTGGCTGCTGCGCAGTAAATTCGGTCGGACGGTTTTGATTGTCGGGATTGTGGTGATCTTCGGCGCACGCATGTTGGGAATCGATGTATTGCCATTGTTGCTGGGAACCAGCAGTCAGCCGGAGGTAAAACGCCAAATTCCCCCGGAAGAAGAGGAGTTGGTTGATTTCGTTTCTGTCGTGCTCGCGGATACGGAAACAACCTGGCAACAACAATTTCAGGCTTTGGGCGGCACTTATAAAGAGCCGGTGCTGGTCCTTTTCTCCAATAGCGTGTCCTCCGCATGTGGTCTGGGACAGTCGGCCATGGGGCCTTTTTACTGTCCGGCTGATCACAAGCTTTATATTGACCTGACCTTCTATCACGATCTGAAAACCCGCCATCAAGCCCCAGGCGATTTTGCCCAAGCCTATGTGATCGCTCACGAAGTCGGTCACCACGTGCAAACCTTGTTGGGCATATCCGCCAAGGTACATGCAGCAAAACAAAAGACCTCGCAAAAAGCGGCTAACGAGTTATCGGTACGGCAGGAGTTGCAGGCGGATTGTTTTGCGGGCGTGTGGGGGCATTACGCCAATCGCGAGCGCAATATGTTGGAGGAGGGCGACCTGGAGGAAGCTCTTGTCGCGGCATCGGCCATTGGCGATGACCGGCTGCAGCAACAATCGCGTGGTTATGTGACGCCCGATAGCTTTACCCACGGCTCATCGGAACAGCGCGTCCGTTGGTTCAAAAAAGGTTTTACCAGCGGGTCGATAGAAGCGTGCGATACCTTTAATGCAAAAGACCTGTAACTGTTAAATGGCGACTCGCTTGTAGGGGCGATACACCGGTCGCCAAAACGCTTTTTCGATTTTTCGTATCAGCAGCTCGTCCGACATTTCCAATGCCAAGCCCTGTTGCTGCGCAATTTTCCCGATACCGAAGGCGATTTTTTTGCTCAACTGCGCTACTTGGGTCAATGGCGGCAATAAATTCCCTGTGCCGGTATTCGCCAGTGGTGACTCATCCGCCAGTATGGTGCTCGCCAGAGCAAGCATTTCATCAGTGATGGCACAGATATCCGCTGCCACCACACCCAAACCAATGCCCGGGAAAATATAGGCGTTGTTGCACTGGGCAATTGGATAAATCTGATCGCGATAAATCACCGGCGGAAAAGGGCTGCCGGTGGCAACGATCGCCGTGCCATTCGTCCAATCCAAAATATGCTGTGGCAGGGCTTCGATTTGTTTGATGGGATTGCTCAGCGGAAAGATGATGGGGTGCGTGCAATAGCGATTCATGGTGCGGATAACATCTTCGGTAAACAATCCGGGCTGGCCGGAAACCCCGATCAATATATCCGGCCGCAGATTTTCCACGGTTTCCAACAGCGATGGATATGGATTTTCAGTCTTCCAATGAGCAACGGCCGCGAGAGGTTGACTTAAGCGTTGCTGAAAATCCCGCAAGTTCTCCATTCCCTCCACCAGCAAACCGTAGCGGTCCACCATATAAACTTGGCTGCGCGCTTGCGGCTCGGAAATACCTTCACTGCGCATCTGCATGATCAGTTGTTCAGCAATACCGCAGCCGGCAGACCCCGCACCGACAAATACAATTTTCTGGTCCGCAAGGCGCACGCCTTTGCGGCGGCAGGCCGCCAGCAATGTCCCGACCGTGACGGCGGCGGTCCCTTGAATGTCGTCGTTGAAACAGCAGATCTCGTTGCGATATTTCTGCAGTAGCGGCATGGCATTGGGCTGAGCGAAATCCTCAAATTGCACCATCACCTTGGGCCAGCGGCGTTTTACCGCTTTAATGAAGCAATCGACAAATTCTCTGTACTCCTGTGGCCCAATACGTTTGTGGCGGGCGCCCATATACATGGGATCGTTCAGCAGCTTTTCGTTATTGGTTCCGACATCGAGGATCACGGGAAGTGTGTAGGCTGGACTGATACCGCCGCACACGGTGTAGAGCGTGAGCTTGCCGATGGAAATTCCCATACCACCGATGCCCTGGTCGCCCAGACCGAGAACCCGCTCGCCGTCGGTTACTACGATCACGCGCACATTGCGCTTGGTGGCGTTGTGCAGGATATCGTCCATATGTTCCCGTTCTTCATAGGCGATAAACAATCCGCGGGAACTGCGGTAACTGTCGGAAAAATGTTCGCAGGCATCGCCGACGGTGGGGGTGTAGATAATGGGCATCATCTCTTCCAGATGATCCTGGACCAGTCGGTAAAACAAGGTCTCGTTTTTATCCTGGATGGCTCGCAAGTAGATATGTCGGTTCATCGCTGTATCGAAGCTCAGGTACTGCTGATAACAGCGCTCTGCCTGTTCCTCGATGGTTTCGTAACGGGGGGGTAAAAGTCCGGTGAGGTTGAAGGCGGATCGTTCTTCCTGGGTGAAGGCGCTTCCTTTATTGAGCAGGGGGGTGGTGAGTAGGGCGGGGCCGGCGTAGGGGATATAGATAGGCGGGGCAGAATCCGTCATAAGGTCGCTCTCTCATCTGTGATGGCTTTAGAAACTCTACTCCAGTCCACAATAACCGCAAGCCGTCACAACAAAAAAACTCAACTGTTGACTTCGGGAAAGCACCTACCTAAAATGCGCGCTCCTTGTTTCAGGGGCTATAGCTCAGCTGGGAGAGCGCGACACTGGCAGTGTCGAGGTCAGCGGTTCGATCCCGCTTAGCTCCACCAAATCTCGAAAGGCCGCGTGAGAAATCACGCGGCCTTTTTCGTTTTAGGCGTTTGATTATCGACTTTTCATACATTTGTTCGATACGCTCGGCAATTGCAATGCTATCTGGCGGCTAATGCCAAGGGCTCAGTTCGGTTTTTTTGCAGGCAGGATGAAGTAGAATGGCAACTTTTTGGTGGTGAAGGGCGGGAATGTATTTCCGTTAGCCAATAAAGGAGGTATCTGTGCAACAAAATAATGTTGATTACTGGAAGTCTGGGACATTCCCGCCCAAGTTGGGAACCATATTGGCTATAGCGACAGTAGTCCGGATTTTATGGGCACTCCTGATTCCGGTGGTTCCTATATCCGACAGTCACGCATACGACACCTTTGCTTTAAATATATGGCAGCACGGAGTCTACGGCTGGACACCTGAGTCACCAACTTCTTTTTGGCCTGTTGGCACCTCCGCTCTTTACGCACTGGTGTATCAGATTTTCGGGCACAATTACTCCTTCATCGTAGTCCTTAATTTGCTGTTGTCGATTGCCATCGTATTTTTCTCTTATAAAGTCACCCTTCTTTTTTTTAGTGAATCAGTTGCTCGATGGAGCGCGCTGCTGATTGCGGTTTGGCCCACTCATATATTTTTCGTCACTATTCTCGCCAGCGAGCTGCCTTACACAGTGCTTACCCTGAGCGGCATTTATTACTTTTTTAAAGAAGATAGAGTGACGGTCATAAATATTCTCGTTGCGGGAATCAGCTTCGCTCTCGCTTATTACGTTCGTCCTCTCGCCACCACAGTTTTACTGGTTTGTGCTTTTGGTGCAGTGGTCGCCGGAGGAAAGAAATTATCTGTAACTGCATTAAAGACTTCGTTGCTCCTCTTGATCATGGCACTGGCTGTCAGCCCTTGGGCCAAGCGTAATTACGACTTGTATGGCGAAATTGTCCCCATGTCCACTAATGGTGGAGCTGTGTTCTGGATGGGGAATACTCCTGGCACAGAAGGTGGTTACCACCCCATGCCGGATTATGTAACAAACATGAACGAACAAGAACGGAATAAAGCTCTGAAACATGACGCCATGGAATATATCAAGGCGGAGCCCGGCGCATTTGTACTGCGCACTCTGGAGAAGTTCATCAAATTCCATATCTGGGAAACGATTGGCGTAAGCTGGAACGAAAAAGGAATAGAGCAAGTGTTAGGGGCTCAATGGATTAAACCGCTAAAACTTCTTTCGCAAGCATTTTGGCTCGGAGCTTTGCTATTGAGTTTGATCGGTACAGTTTTGTTTATACGGAACTCACCGCTGCTGCAGGTCTTTCACCCATTTTTGTTGTTGTGGGCCAGCTCTGCCGGGCTGCATGCGCTGATTGCTGCCCAAGATCGATACCATTTTCCGATAGTACCCTTTGTTTTTGCCTTTGGTGCTTACGCTGTTCACCAGTTTGCGCTCCATCGGCAAGAGCGGCAGAAACAGGTCGGGGTGCAAGCGTGAAATCAGGAACACCAATTGCGGTAGATCTGGATGGCAGCCTTATCCATACGGATATTTTGTATGAGACTTTTGTAAGAGCAGTTTTTCGCCATCCCTGGTGCTTGCTCATGCTGATCCCCTGGCTGCTTAGCGGAAAAGCTTATTTGAAAATGAAACTGGCCTCCTTGGTGGATTTCGATATTGCGGCGCTTCCCTATAACCAGGAGCTGCTCAATTATCTGAGCGAACAAAAAGATCGCGAAATCATTCTCTGCACGGCGACCAACGAAAAATTAGCGCAGAACATCGCAGCGCATCTCGGCTTTTTTGACGGCGCCATAGGCAGTACCGCCACTCTGAACCTCACCGGCAGTGAAAAAGCGAAGGTGCTGGTAGAGCGATATGGAGAGGGCAATTTTACCTATGTCGGCAATGAAACCAGAGATTTGAAAATCTGGAAACATGCTGCCAGTGCGATTGTCGTGGAGCGCGGGGAAAAGCTCGCCAAAAAGGTGCGGGAACTCTGTCCTGTGGAGCACACCTGCAAAGCACTTGTGCCTTCTGTCAAAGTTATTGCCAAAGCGCTCCGACTGCACCAGTGGGTAAAAAATATTCTTTTGTTTGTGCCGTTGCTGACCTCCCATCAATTTATGAATTTGGACTTGGTGTGGACCTGCGTATTGGCGTTCATCTCATTTGGGCTGTGTGCCTCGGCTACCTACTTGGTAAACGACCTGTCCGATTTGGACTCGGATCGCTGCCATCGGAAAAAGAAATTTAGACCTTTGGCAGCTGGTACCTTGTCGATTCGTCGGGCGTTTCTGATTCTTGCATTGACGCTTCCAGTTTCTGCATTGCTCGCGTATTACATAGACCTGTTATTCCTGCTTGTTCTCGGCGTATATGTTGTTGTAACCCTCGCCTATAGCTTTTTGCTAAAGCGCTTGCAAACTGTGGACATTATCACTCTCGCATCTCTGTACACATTACGCATTGTTGCTGGCGGTGCAGCTGTAGGAATTGTGCCGTCATTTTGGCTATTGGCATTTTCCATGTTCTTGTTCTTGTGCCTTGCACTCATCAAGCGCATTTCGGAAATTCTCAAAACGGACGGGGGCGACGGCGCAGTAAAAAAAATATCCGGACGCGGTTATTACACATCCGACTTGCAGATATTGACCAGTTTGGCGACATCGTCAGGCATGCTTTCCATTCTGGTTTTTGCCATGTATCTCAACAGTGACGATGTGATAGCGCTCTATCAATTTCCCTATCTTCTCTGGCTGGTGTGTCCAGTTTTGCTTTATTGGATCGTGCGCATTTTAGTCATGAGTTCGCGCGGTGAAATCGACGAGGATCCTATTGTATTTGCATTAAAGGATCGCCGAAGTTGGCTCGCTGGTTTTTGCATCGCGGTTATTCTTTTTCTGTCAATTTAGGAACCGTTATGGGTTTACTTAATTTTGTCGTCATACTTTTCACAGTTTTTCTTTCAGCGTGCGCGCAATTGATGCTCAAAATGGGCGCGGCAGCGACCTTGGGTGTAGGGCAACCTAGTACACCCTATGAACTCGTCGTGAAAGTCATGTTTTCACCCCTGATCTTGTCCGGCATTTTTACTTATGGCGTGAGTGTGCTGATTTGGATATGGGTGCTGTCTCGAGTCGAGCTGAGCATCGCTTATCCCTTCGTCGGGTTGAGTTTCATATTCACCCTGCTGTTCGGGATGTTTTTTCTGGGTGAAGCTGTTAATTTCTCAAAAATCATCGGTACGCTAATGATCGTGGGCGGTTGCATTTTTATTGCAAATTCGGCGGCCTCTTAAAAGCCTAAAGTTGAGATCTGGAAGAATCTTTATTCGGGCGTAAACTCTATAATGCTTGCCGTAAAATATTTTGCTGCGGTACGAGCATCTATAGCGCCGGGGACGACCCCGTTACGCTTCGAATAACACCGGGACGACCCGGGGCTTTAGGATTCAATCATGAGTTGGTTTTTGTTGGTGCTGGCGGGAATTTTTGAGGTGGTTTGGGCGACTTCGCTCAAGTACACCGAAGGGTTTACCAAGTTCGTACCATCCTTTATCACTTTGGCGGCGATGTTCGTCAGCTTTTACCTGTTAAGTCTTGCTCTTCGTTCGCTTCCGCTAGGGGCGGGATATGCCGTTTGGGTTGGTATTGGCGCTGTTGGCACTGCGATACTCGGCGTTATTGCCTTTCACGAGCCGGTAACTTTGTTAAAAGTCGTCAGCCTGACCTTGGTGATTGTGGGAATTATCGGGTTGAAGTTGTCTGCGGGCTAATGTCTTGCGGCGTAATGTCTTAAGCAAAGCCAGCCGGGGTTATAAGCTTCCCCCGCTGGCTCTATGTGTACCAGAAGCGTATGTATTACCGGAAGCGCAACACTAACTCCAACTGCTTCTCCGTGAGTTGTCCCATCTCTTTTCCCAGTTGCTCGGCTTCTTGTATATCGTTCTGGGTCCTGGACGCGATATCTGTAATTGTTTTTGTGTTTCGCTGAATATCCGCAGCGGCAACCGATTGTTCTTCAGCCGCGGCAGCGATTTGGTGAGACATCTGGTCTATATGAATGACTGATTGGGAAATCGCTGTGAGCGCCTGGTGAACATTGCTCATGGCGCTAACACTGCGATCCACCGAGGCAAGG
Organism: Saccharophagus sp. K07; assembly: GCF_014336955.1. Classification (GTDB taxonomy): domain Bacteria; phylum Pseudomonadota; class Gammaproteobacteria; order Pseudomonadales; family Cellvibrionaceae; genus UBA5868. The sequence continues at coordinate 133,842 of NZ_QRAI01000006.1, forward strand.
CATTTATCCATACCGGTCCGCACGTCGTCGGTTGCACTGACGAGATGACGGATAATTGAATGGATATGTTCGGTCGATTCCTGCGTGCGCAGTGCCAAGGAGCGTACTTCATCAGCCACCACAGCAAAGCCGCGGCCTTGCTCACCCGCTCGTGCCGCTTCAATAGCAGCGTTCAGGGCGAGAAGGTTGGTTTGTTCGGCGATGCCGCGAATAACTCCGACTACCTGCGCGATTTGTCCGCCATCCAACATCAAGCGTCCAATAACCTCGTTCAATGAGGCGACCGTGGAGGAGAGGGTATTTACCGCATCCTGGGCTGCCGTCATTACTCGGTGGCCATTGGCAACATCATCGGCAGCTTTGCTGGTCGACACGGATGTCTGGCTCGCGCCCGACGCCACTTCTTGTACTGCTGAGGCCATCTGTACCATAGCGGCGGCGACATTTGCGGTTTCCGCTTGTTGCTCCGCCATGCTTTCGAAAATGCGTAATCTGGAAGCGTCAACGTCGCCCTCCTTCTGCATAAGTGCCAAGGCGGATTCACGGAAGCGGCCCAGGGCTGTTCGCAAACGGAGTTGGGTGGCCAGTTGAGCGAGTCTTATCTCGTTAACTTCGCTGACGCCACCTGTGAAGACATAGGCTGCAATCTTGTCTTGAATGACAGCATGAGATTCTTTAAGCACGGTTCGCAGTGAAACGCGGCGAACTTGGCGCGCCAACAATCCGAGGATGAGGGCGGGAAGAAGCAGCAATGCACTAAGTGACATGGAAAACTTAGACAATAGTGCGGACAAAACCACAAACAGCAGCCAGCAGATTGCCGTCGCAAGGGTGCTCACTCCCCAATTGGCTTTCCAGCGCTGGAATAGGGAAAAGTAGGATTTGCCAGCATTGGCTCGTTTATAAAGGTGGTCCGCCCGTTCGATGTACGCGGGGTCCACCTTGAATCTAACGGACTCGTATCCGCAAATCTTGTCACCATCCCAAACCGGAGTGACATAAGCCGTTACCCAATAATGGTCGCCGTTCTTGCAGCGGTTTTTCACCACGCCCATCCAGGGTTTACCACTCTTGAGGCGCTGCCACATCAACCCAAAGACCGCTGGAGGCATGTCAGGGTGGCGGATGATATTGTGGGGCTGGCCGATAAGCTCTTCCCTGGAAAAGCCAGATATCCGGCAGAAGGTGTCATTGCAAAAGATGATGTTGCCCTGCAAGTCGGAAGATGAAACGATTTCATCATCGGGGGTGAGCTTCACTTCTCGCCCGGTAATAGGACCATTAATACGCATATAAAAAGCCCGGGATTGGTATATCTCGTTAGAGTCTGCCGATATCCGTGAGTCATTACTCTCCAGTACCGATCTTTTACTCCCCTTAATCCTAGCTCAGTTGGCGCAATACGCCCGTTTAATTTGTTCAGTGGCGCGCTGAAAGTCTTGCAAGTGTGTTGGTATGCCAATAATCGCTGCGTTGTTAGGGTTTGGCGGTTAGGCTTCGCTCACTGATAAGCGTGGCGACGCGTTGGATTAAATGTTCGATTAGCAATGGTGTTCATAGAAGCGCTCGGCAAATGTCGCTAGGCTAAGCGGCGTTTTTATCCAGCGGATTGTATCCAGATGCTATCTCCCACATTGGCCATTGTAGGCGTAGTGATTTCATTTGTTGTGAGCATCTTGCTCTTTCAATACCAAGTGCTCCCGCACACAACCTTCTTCTTTGTACCAATTTTTGTATTGATTGCTTATCACACGCTGGTCATGCAGCTGACCCCCGGGAGACAAAATCACAAGCAACCTTGGTCCAAGGTGTTGAAGAAAAGCGCAGGAAAATACGTATTTTGGGCTGGGGTGATAGGTGGTCTCTACGGCATATATCGCCATCATCCTTTCTACGCCAATTTTGCTGTTCACACAGTGTCGATGGTGGGCTTTTTCCTGAAGTGTTATTTGATTTTGGCTCCATTTTATTTTCTCTATCTGGAGCGATATAAAACTGGCCGATTTGATTGGTTTAACGATTCTTACTTAAAAATATTGTCTTTTTTTCGCACCATTTATAAACGGAATTGGGCGAGCTTGCGCTACCGTTTGCTGAAGCGTGGATACAAAAGCTTGCTGCTGTCCTGGATTGTACGACTGCATTTTATTCCGGTGATGGTGGAGCAGGTGTACTGGGGCACGAACCAAGTCGTCAATTCATTGGGACGACCGGAATTGGCGTTGACTAATGTGATGTTCTTTGTGGGACTTTTGTTTCTCATAGACGCAATCAATGCATCCATGGGATATTTTTGGGAGTCAGCGCTGACAAAAACGCGATTTCGTGAAATTGATCCAAATGCATTTCACTGGATCGTGGTTCTGATGTGCTATATGCCGTTTATCGGTTTCGCCTCCAACTTTGTACCATTTCCTACCGGGAATGGATCTCTGGTGATAATGCACCCTGTGTTTGAGATGGTGATTAACGTTGCGACGATTGTCAGTCTGTTGGGAATTGTGCTGACGACGACTTGCCTCGGTTTTTCCTACTCAAACCTTTCCTATAAAAAGATTCAAACACGAGGGCCCTATGCTGTTGTGCGGCATCCCGGCACAGTGTTCAAAATCCTGTTTTTCTTCCTGACGATATTCCGCTTTGAATCCGCCTGGACTCCTCCGATTATTGCCGCCTTTGTGTTTTGGATGGGGGTTTATATAGTACGAATCCTATGCGAAGAGCGTTTTTTAATGAAGTTTCGCGAATACCGCGATTATGCAGCGGTAACTCGCTATAGGCTGATCCCGCGGGTTTGGTGATGTTGCACCAGGCCGTCGTCGAAAAATTTGATATTTCGGTCTTCAAAGCTATCTGCAAAAAGCCTAAGGCTCGCCTCAATTTTGTTTGTAAGTGTTGGCTTTCAAGCAAGGACTGGTGTTTTGGAGGTCTGATTTGTAGAACAACAAGCTGGAAGAGGTTTGTTGCGTCACATCTCTCAATCTGAATTCTAATTACGAAAAGTTGATGTCGGAGGTTTTTACATAATTTTCGCGGCGGAAAACTCAAGGCCGCAGAGAATTGATCATTTCTGTGATGAATGTTGAAAAAAATTAGCTGTCGGGGCTACTTAAATTGTCGATTTGTGACAATAAATGAAAGTATTGGGGAGAAATTACCGGTCTTTTGCTAGGATGGCCGGGCGTTTGCATTAGGGGTGCCAGCTTTACTTAAGATCAGAAAATAAGAAGTAGTCAATACTGAGGATACCCCTATGGCAGTTGCGAACTTTGTTCAGGTTCTGGACCTTGCATTTCTTGAATTTTCCGGCAGTCAGCCGCGCTCTCTGTTAAAGCTCTTTAAGCAGATGGGATTTGTCCAGGTAGGGCATTACAAGAAAAAGCCCATAACTTTGCATCGCCAGGGGCATATCCACTTCATTTCCAATCCTTCCTCTGGTGGAAACGCGGAGTTGTTTCGCGCGGTTCATTATCGTGGCGCGAGCGCAATGGGCTTCAAGGTGGCTGATTCCCAGCAGGCGTTTGATCTTGCTGTAAAGCTTGGCGCGGTGCCAGCAACCACCAAGGATTATGACATTCCCGCTATTCACGGCGTCGGCCAGTCTTTGATCTATCTGGTTGATGAAGCGGCAGAGAAGAAGCTGTTTGCCGAATTTGGCTACACTAGAGAATATGTTCGGGATAGCGAGTACTGCCTGGAAAGAATCGATCATTTGACTCATAACTTGAATCGTGGCGGTGTCGAGAGGATGTGCCGCTTCTATGAGACTGTATTCGGCTTCAAACGCGTTCGCTCATTCCATATTGAAGGCAAAAAAACCGGTCTATACAGTGAGGTGGTCGCCAGCCCTTGCGGGCGCGTGATCATTCCGCTGAATGAAACCAAAGATGATAAATCGCAAATCGCGGAATTTATCCGTGAGTACAACGGAGAGGGCATTCAGCATATCGCGCTGCTGAGTGACAACATCTACAAAACTGTGGATGCCCTGGGCAATAACGGAATTCCGTTCCAGGATACGCCGGATACCTATTACGAAAAAATTGACCAGCGACTTCCTGGGCATGGTGAGAGTGTGGCAGAGCTCCACAAACGCAGAATTCTTATTGATGGTGGAGAAAAGCAGGGGGGGGGGGTCCTGCTGCAAATTTTCACCAAAAACAGCATAGGGCCAATTTTCTTCGAGTTTATTCAGCGGAAAGGTAATCGCGGTTTTGGTGAGGGTAACTTTCAGGCATTGTTTGAGTCGATCGAGCTTGACCAGGAGCGAAGGGGGGTTTTGGTGTAATTGGGGATGCCGTTTCCCTTCTAGACTTGGTTTGTCATAGATGATGTGAATTATATAGGACTGTACAAATTGGATTCCTTTTTCAACACATCCCAACTGCAGCCCAGCCCGGCAGAAATCCGAGGTAATGTGACCGCAGATTCCGGTCACTTACCTCCTGAGTTACCACCAAATTATAACTTTGCACCCTCTCTGCAGGAGACCATGGCTCTGGTGCTTGGCAGGGATGGCTGGGATGCCCTCGCTTCTATATTCATTGCCGCGTTTGCCGTGGTTCGCTTCCGCGATTTACCAGGTGAAGCGGTACGCCTTCATGTGAAGCTCCCTTCGGGATCCCGAATGCTGGAGATTCCCCTCGTTAAGGATCAGCGATTGGGTGAGGTGCGGCAGCTTATTCATGCCGTGCTCAGTAACAACACTGCTTTTCCTGAACTGGAGCCGTCCCCCAACGACTGGACCTTATCTTTTGTGGGATCTGACGCTCATTCGGGAGCACTGTCCGCTGTGTTGTCTGAGGGCAGCGGGTGGAGTATGCAGGTTGCGGCGTCTCCCGATTCCCTCGTTGTGCCTTCGTTTTGGTTTGAACGCTATTCGACAGTATTGGCTCGCCTCCTGGATAGTCCCGACCAGACTATCGACGGCTTTCTTCTGCTGTCGGCGGCAGAGCAGCGTTGGTACGAACATGAATGGTCTAGTGAAACCAGAGAAGTTCCATTTGTCTCGCTACCGCAAATCCTGGCACAGAATGCCCGCCTGCGCCCCGAGCATCGTGTACTGGTAACACCTAGCGGCAGCCTGACTCTGGCGCAGTTGGACGCCAGGGTAAACTGTGTGGCGCAGCGGTTGAAATTGGCTGGCGTAAAGGCTGGTGCGAATGTCGCGGTTTGTCTGCCTCCCTCTCTTGAACTCCTTCCGGCGATTCTTGGCATTCTACGCGCCGCGGCGGTCTATGTGCCGCTGGATCCCACTCATCCCAAAGCACGTATTCACACGATTTTGGAGGAGGTCCAACCTAAAGTCATCATTACTACGGATGATCTGGTTGGCGGGCTGGAGCTGCAGGCGTGGCAGAATTGGCGGGTCGATATCGATCCGTTTACCGAGGTAGTTGATCTCGGCGCGGCTTCTCGCGCCGAAGTTCGACCTGAGGCACCGGCTTACATTTTTTACACTTCGGGGACTACGGGGAATCCCAAAGGGGTGGTAGCGACGCACGGGAATCTCCTGTTCTATCTGGAATCCGCAAAGACCCGCTACAGCTTTGATCAGTCAGACGTATTCTGCTCGATTGCCCGAAGCACATTTAGTATCAGTCTCTTCGATCTACTTTTGCCCATTTATTGTGGCGGCTCTCTGCGTTTGTTAGATCGAGCCACCATTTTGGATCCCGGCAGTCTGCGCAAAGCATTGGAAGCGGTCACTGTGCTGCATGCAGGTCCAGCTTTGCTAAAAGCGCTGGTGCGGCACATAGAGACATTCCCCGGCCAACGGACTGGCTTGGATCATCTGCATCACCTCTCAACTGGGGGTGACCTGGTCCCGCCGGACCTCGTTGAGCGACTTAAACCTTACACGGGCAGCGCCGAACTATTCGTTATCTACGGCTGCACCGAGGTCAGTTGCATGGGTTTGACCTACCCGATTGCACGTGACGTTAAAACAACGCGGAGCTTTGTGGGAAAGCCGTTTCCCAACGTGGAAGTTCGCGTGGTCGACGAGCAGCTGCAGCGAGTTCCCGTGGGGGTGCGCGGGGAGATCATTTTTTCAGGGCCGGGCGTTACGTCGGGGTATTTTCAGCGGCCAGATTTGACTGCGGCCCGTTACATCGAACTCGATGGGCGGCGCTGGTACCGAACTGGCGACGTGGGACGATTTCATCCTTGCGGTAATGTCGAGATTCTTGGCAGGGAAGATTTTCAGATCCAACTGGCCGGTATCCGTATTGAACTCGGTGAAGTGGAGGGGGTGCTAAAACGCGCTCCGGGCGTGCGCGATGCCGTTGTGGCGGCGCGTGTCCCTCAAGGGCAGGAAAAAAACCCCATTCTCGTAGGCTACTTGGTCGCCGGAGATGAGCCGCTGGATATAGAGCGAGTGCGTCGGTTTGCCTTAACGCAGCTGCCGGATTACATGGTTCCCGGGGCGTTTATGCAACTGGAGGCTCTGCCCCTCAATATCAATCTGAAGCTTGATCGCAAGGCTTTGCCTGATCTTCTTCCTGTTACTACTGATACCAGTCAGGCAGATAATGAAGCCGAGATCATCGTACTTGAAGCCATGGGGGAGGTCCTTGGTTCAGGGGAGATTGATCTGAACGTAACTCTTGTGGATCTGGGCTGCTCATCTCTGACACTGCTTGGCTTTGGCTCCCGCATCCTGGCTCGGACCGGAATTCAGATTCCATTGGGCAACCTATTTGCGCAGGATGTCACTTTACGGGATTTGGCGCGCCTTCTGGATTCTTTGAAGGCCAGAGGGGAGGGCGCCCGGAGACAAATTGAGCTTCAGCGCGCACCGGATCCATGTCCTCTCAGTTTGTCCCAGACACGTATTTGGTTTGCGGATGTAGTGCAAGGTCAGGGGCTGGCGTATGGCGTCCCCCTGGTTTTTGAGCTCGCTGCAGGCGTCGATGTCGAGGCACTCTCTCGAGCCGTACAGAGTCTTTATCAACGCCAAGCTGCACTGCGAACTGTAGTGGCCGGTGATGGTGCTGAGCTTTATCAGAGGCTGCTCGAAACTGAAGGGCGGTCTTTAGAGCGGGTGTCAATTCGGCGTGCAGCTTTGGAAGAAGCTCTCGCCGAACGCCAGATGCGTCCTTTCGATTTGTCCTCGGGACCATTGGCTCGCGCAGTGCTCTTCGATATCGAAGGCGAATCTCCCGTACTTTTCTTCCATTTCCATCACATAGTTTTCGACGAGTTCTCATCGAAGATTCTGCAGCGCGAACTCACAGAACTTTATAACGCCGAAGTAACCGGTCGCGCAGCCGCTCTACCAGAACTCTCGGTGTCATTTGCCGATTACGCCTATAGCGAGCGACAACATTGGTTGTCGGGCGCCTGGGATGCCGACTTGGCATATTTCCGAGAGCGCTTTCAAGTCCCGCCAAGCCCGCTGGATCTTCCCACCGATCGTCCTCGTACCAGCGCGCAGAGCACTGACGGCGGCAGCGTTTCATGTCGACTTGAAGGACAGGATCTCGCTCGCCTGAGACAACTGGCCCGAGCTCGAAGTGCATCGCTTTTCGTCCTCGGGGTTGCTGCATGGGGAGCACTTATGCAGCGACATTCGGGCCAGGACGAAGTGGTGATCGGCACCGCAGTGGCTAACCGTCTGCTCCCTGAGGCGGAAAAGCTGATCGGCTGTTTCATCAACTTGGTGCCGCTGCGAATTCCGGTGCCGGTCGAGCAGAATATAGATGGTTTTCTGGAAACCACGAGAACCGTTTGCCTTGAGGCCATAGAGCACAGTGCGGTGCCTTTCGAGGAAATCGTTCGTGTGGCCGGCGCCAACCGAAATAGCAGTGGAGCTGAGCTGTTTCGCACATTAGTGATTTTTGAAGAGCAGGGGGAGACTCGGTCGGGGGATTTGATTTGCGGTGTTAAGCGGCCCCCGCTGCCTGGCGCCCTGACCGACTTGGCCCTCTGGCTGGTTGATCGAGGTGATCAGCTGGAATTGGTGTTGAGCTACAACGCCGGGTTGTTTGATCGAGAGACAGCTGAACTTTATGTGCAACAGTTGGAAACTGGTTTGCGCTATTTGGCATCTGGGTCATGGGGGGCAGTAGATAAATGGTGCTTCCTCAGTGAGGCGGAGCAGGAAAGGATTTGCGAATGGAACAAGTCAACAAGTAAACCTGTGCGGCCTGGCTCGTTCCTCGATTGGATTAGAGAGCGGGCGGCAAGCGAGCCTGAACGACATGCAGTGATCTGCAGCCGGGGGACACTAAGTTATCGGGAGCTGTTGGAAGAAGTAGCTGCAATTCGAGTTCTGCTGCAGGAATTTGGCGTGAAACCAGGTTCGTTGGTGGGAGTGTCGGTTCCTCGCACCCGTGACCTTCCCGTGGCGACTTTGGCAGTACTGTATTCGGGTTGTGGTTACGTGCCATTGGACCCGTCATATCCACAAGATCGCCTGCGTCATATGGTGGAGGATTCCGGTCTTGAGGTGGTGCTCTGCCGCGGTGCTGCATCCCACCTGCCAACAACCGTCAAACGTATCGACTTGGATACCGTTAAGGCATGCAGTGCGATTGAGCCGGTGACAGCGGCACCGGAATCTGTCGCCTATGTGATTTATACATCCGGCTCCACGGGATTACCTAAGGGAGTCGCGGTTCCGCACAGGGCCGTTGATAACTTCCTCGATGCAATGGCGTTCGAACCGGGTATTCGTTCGGACGATGTACTCGTGTCAGTAACGACCCTCAGTTTTGATATTTCGGTGCTTGAGCTTTTCCTGCCCCTTACTCATGGGGCTACAGTTGTGATTGCCAACGAGGAGCAGGTCCGAGATGGTGAGGCACTCGGCTCGCTGATAAAGACGACTGGGGCAACAGTGCTTCAGGCCACACCCTCGACATGGAAAATGTTGCGCGATGCCGGAGTAAACCTCTCTCCAGGCTTTCGCGCCATCATCGGAGGAGAGCCCTTACCCCGAGACTTAGCGGAAGATTTGCTGTCCGCAGGCATTGAATTATGGAATGCCTATGGGCCTACAGAGACCACAGTGTGGTCAAGCTGTGAACGCATCACTGACAGTTCTCGAATTACTGTCGGACGCCCCATACAAAATACCTCTTTTTACGTTCTCAACTCTGCCGGTCAGCGCCAGCCCATCGGCGCCCCTGGGGAGCTTTATATTGGCGGAACTGGGGTAACTCTGGGTTACCTGAATCGAGAAGAACTCACATCCGAACGATTTGTTGCAGATCCATTCCTAGAAGCGCCATTGGGGAAGATGTATCGAACAGGAGATCGGATACGCTTGCTCCACGACGGCCGCTACGAACATTTGGGACGCCTCGATGGCCAAGTCAAATTAAGAGGTCATCGTATTGAGCTTGGAGAGATCGAGTCTGTTGTTCGGAAACTGGGGCTGGCAGAAGATTGCGTGGCGTTTGTTCATGAGCATTCTCCAAGTGACCAGCGTCTCGTGCTGTTTGTGCAGGGTGATAGTTTGCCTGATATGGCCGAACTTAGGCTCCAGCTCAGCAAGCACCTGCCGCCATACATGCTGCCACAGCATATAGCGCCTATCGATCGCATTCCCCGCACGGCGAACGGTAAGTTGAACCGCAAGGAGTTGCCTACTGCGTCAATACAAGATACCACCGAATTTCATGATGATTTTGTAGGGACTCCAGTAGAAAGGCATGTGTTAGAAATTTTCAGAAAAGTTCTTGGAAACCCTGCCTTGGGCATGGATAGTGATTTTTTTGAGCATGGCGGACATTCGTTAATGGTCGTGTCTCTGGCATCCATGATTAGCAATTCATTTGGCATTGAGTTTCCGATCGGACAGATTTTCCAAAACTCTTCACCGCGTCAAATTGTATATGCCATACAGAACTTAAAAGAATTGCAACCCAAGCCCATTCTTCTTTCTGGTGCTGCGCACGCGCCACCAATCTTTTTCCTTTTGGGGGTGCACTTATATAAGGACATTGCTAAACATCTCGAAAAGTCGTTCTCGAATTACGGGGTATATTCGCGCAGTGACATTGAAGTCACCGATAAGGACAACAACATAAAGACAGTCGAGTCGTTAGCAAAAGACTACATAGAGCTAATACGGCTGAAGCAAAAAAATGGACCCTATCGGCTATGCGGTGCATCCTTCGGGGGTATTCTTGCTTATGAAGTGGCTCAGCAATTGACGCAGATCGGTGAAAAAGTTGACCTGCTCATGCTATTCGATACTGAGCCACCGATGACATATATGGCAAAAATGCAATGCCTCATAAAGTCCATCCGTGTAGGCAACTTTCAGGCACCTCTGATGCAGATGGCAAAGCTTTCTCTGGAGCAGATATATAATTTGCTTCCGAAAGCCGAATCTAAGCAGGTGGCCAGGGAAGACAAAACCCTCGAAACCATTCGCAAGTTTGCTTACATAGCATCAGCTATGGACTACGCTCCTCGCATGAAACCATACGCAGGACACGTCCACCTTGTTGTCGCAACGGAGGAGAAAAGCTACACGGGTGCAAGCAAATTCCGCTGGAAGAGATTGGCCAGAGACCATAGCGTAACTTATGTCCAAGGAAATCATCTTGGAATACTGAAAGAAAAAAACGCAGAGATAATTGCAGAAATAATAGAAAATTATCTTTCCAAAAAATAAATTCAGGTATGACCTGGTGGTCGACTTCTTCAGAAACGTCTGCCAGGTCAATCTCCAAACTGTTCCTTCCCTTGAGCGCCGGATTTGTTGGTGGCCGACTTTTGATAATGTCTCTCATTAAGGCGGTTAATAATATTTATCGGCAGTTCACTCCCAGAGTATTGTTCACCTAAGCCGCGCCAGCGTGTGTACACCGATTCGGCCATCTTCACCCCGTTGTGTGTAGAATGTCTGCTCGTATTCTCTTTGGGTATCGACCATGATCCATTCGATTGACAGTATCATTGCTCGCGCGCGCACTGAGTGCGATCGCGCGGGTGTCAAATTGACTCCCAAAAGACAGAACATTCTGGTTGTGCTTCTTCAGTCGGATGCCCCGCTTTCCGCGTATGACATAGTGGAAAGTTACCGGGAGAAATTTCAGGAGTCCCTTCCTGCTATGTCGGTTTACCGCATACTGAATTTCCTGGTCGATAACAACCTAGTGCATAAGCTGGAAACCACCAACCAATTTTTGCCTTGTGCGCATATCGCCTGCGACCATGAACATGAAATTCCACAATTCTTGATTTGTGATAGTTGCCATTCCGTTGCCGAGGTCGGGCTGCGAAAAACCTTGGTGAAAGAATTGCACGATAGCGTGCGTAAAACCGGATTTGAAATGAGAAGCCAGCAGTTAGAGTTGCACGGTATTTGCGCTAAGTGTCGCAGTGAAGGCGAAACTGTAAAAAATCCTGAAGAATTGCACTGACCTTTTCTTTATAGGGTGGGGGGGGGAAGGTGCAATCGGTTGATGCACCTTCTGTTGGTGTTTTTAAAACAGATCCTCGATAGAAAGATAGCGTTCGCCAGTGTCGTAACTGAAAACCAGCACGCGGCTTCCGGAAGGGATTTCTGCCTGTTTGTTTTTCAAGGCTGCAAGGCTGGCTCCAGAAGAAATTCCCACAAGTATCCCTTCTTTTTGCGCGCACTGGCGGGCCATTTCGAAGGCATCCTCATCTTTAACCAGAATGGTTCCGTCCAAAACTTCTTTGCGCAGATTTTTCGGTACAAAACCAGCACCTATTCCCTGAATTCTGTGAAGACCTTTTTCTCCTCCGCTGATCACCGGAGATTTTTCCGGCTCCACGGCAAAGGTTTTTAAATTAGGAAAAGTTTTTTTCAAAACTTCGCTGCACGCGGTTATGTGACCGCCGGTGCCGACACCAGTGATCAAATAATCGAGACCATCACTGAAGTCAGCGAGAATCTCCTGCGCGGTTGTCGTTCGGTGAGCTTCGATATTGGCGGGGTTTTCAAATTGTTGCGGCATCCAGCTGTTGCTGTGTTGCTGCAACAGTTCCTGGGCCTTCGCAATAGCGCCTCCCATGCCGTTTTCTTTGGGTGTTAAGACGAGTTCTGCACCCAACGCCTTCATATATTTGCGGCGTTCGACTGACATGGATTCTGGCATGGTCAGAATGAGTCTGTAGCCCTTAACTGCGGCCACCATTGCCAAGCCAATACCCGTGTTGCCGGAGGTGGGTTCAATAATGACGGTTTCACGATTAATGATTCCGGCTTTTTCCGCCTCTTCGATCATGGTCAAGGCAATGCGATCTTTAATGCTTGCGCCAGGATTGAAGCGTTCCGCTTTCATCCACACTTCCAAATCCGGACGGAACAGATGATTGATGCGAATGTGAGGAGTATTGCCGATGGTTTCGAGGATATTGTTGTATTTCATATCGAGACTCCTTAGGTAAGGTGCGGGCCAATGTATCACTAAAAGCTGCTGGATGGGCGGTAGGGTGGGAGTTTGCGCCATCCACAATATCTGTGGATAACTTCGTGGAAAGCCTTGGGGGAACCCGCCTGAGCCCGATGAGCGTTACGTTATTTGGAGAGAGTGATTTTTAACCAATAAAAAGCGGTTGGCTGAAATAAAAACGCCCCGTAAGCGGGGCGTTAAAAAATGGAAGAAGTGTGCGAGTTTAGCGCTTGTCGCGCGCAGTAAAGTCGCGAGTTGTGTAGCCGGTATAAAGCTGGCGCGGACGACCGATTTTGAAGCCTTCGGAAATCATTTCGTGCCAATGCGCAATCCAGCCAACGGTGCGGCCAGTGGCAAAAATCACAGTGAACATTTCCGTTGGAATTCCAATAGCCTTCATGATGATGCCGGAATAGAAGTCCACGTTGGGGTAGAGCTTCTTCTGCACGAAATAATCGTCTTCCAGGGCAATTTGTTCGAGGCGCTTGGCGATTTTCAGCAGCGGATCGTCTTCCAATCCGAGCTCTGCCAAAACTTCGTCGCAAGTCTGCTTCATGACTTTGGCGCGTGGGTCGAAGTTTTTGTAAACCCGGTGACCAAAGCCCATCAAGCGGAATGGGTCGTTTTTGTCCTTCGCTTTTGCGATGAACTTGTCGATGTTTTTCACATCGCCAATTTCTTCCAGCATATCCAATACCGCCTCGTTGGCACCGCCGTGGGCAGGTCCCCACAAAGTGGCAATACCGGCAGCGATACACGCAAAGGGGTTGGCACCAGAAGAGCCTGCCAAGCGTACTGTCGAGGTGGACGCATTTTGCTCGTGGTCCGCGTGCAGCAGGAAAATACGGTCCATTGCCTTCGCCAGCACCGGGTTCACCTTAGGATCTTCACATGGTGTGCCGAACATCATGTGGAGGAAGTTTTCGGAATAGCTCAGGTCATTTTTGGGGTACATGAAGGGCTGACCTATGTGGTGTTTGTAGCACATGGCAGCCAAGGTCGGCATTTTGGCGATCAGGCGATGGGCAGAGATCAGCCGGTGTTGTGGATTATTGATGTCCAGCGAGTCGTGATAAAACGCAGACAAAGCTCCAACCACACCACACATGATAGCCATTGGGTGAGAGTTGTGATGGAAGCCTTGGAAGAAGCGGGAGATCGATTCGTGCACCATGGTGTGGTGAGTAATGACATCCACGAATTCGTCGTATTGTTTTTGATTGGGCAGCTCTCCGTGGAGCAGCAGGTAACAGGTTTCCAGGTAGTCTGACTTCTCCGCGAGAACTTCGATGGGGTAACCGCGGTGTAGAAGGACACCTTTATCGCCATCAATGTAGGTTATTTTGGATTCACATGACGCGGTGGAAACGAAACCCGGATCATAGGTAAAAAAACCTTTTCCGGTGAGCGCGCGGACGTCAATCACGTCCGGGCCGACGCTGCCAGAGTAGACCGGCAGCTCAATACTTTCGTTCAAACCGTCGACCGTAAGGTGTGCTTTCTTATCAGTCATTACGGACTCCTGTAACTAATGTAGTAAAAGACTTTATGCCCCAGGGTTTGCAAGTGCGCCATCAAAACACTCTTTCAAAGAGCATACAAGTGGTTCCGGCAACCTGTCCTTCTTGCGGATCTGGCGCGCAACCGTTGTCGTGGCTGAAGTAGCCAAACAAAGAAGGAGTCAGCAAAGTGAGTTGCCGGGGAACCGGAAGATTCCTTCCGGATGTATCGCCGGAGGGGGTGCATGAGAGACTTGGGGGAACCATCGAGTTTGCGGTGGCGCTGCAAACATCGACATCCTGAGCGCCTTGTTCTATGCAACGATCATTGCCGGACGCGGCTTAGTATAGAGAAAAGCCTTTGCTTTGGGGTAGGTCTACGGAGGCGAATTCTATTTTAAATGTCTATCTTTAAGTCCTTGATCTGTTTTTGAGTTGAGGAACCCAGACTACTGCGACTTTAAGGTGCATAATTTTTTCGATTAGGCCGTTTTGATGCGTTTATTCAATTAAGTTCCGGAAAAACAAGGGGAATTGGGTGTCAATTTGTTTGTGTTTTCCTAGGCACCTAACTATAATTCGGCGCGTTTTTGAGAGGCGTAACCGCGCTTGTTTTCTCAACTTTTGCCTTGTTTGCTTTTATTAAGGTCAACTGGGCAAAGATGCACAAACGTGCGGCCTTCCATTTACCCGACTCGCTCTGAGTCGTCTATTGCTCCCTTAAATACGTAGTACGACGGATTGACCTTTAACCGACGGTATATTGCAACCATAGCAAAAGGTATAAACGCACTGTGAACACGAAAAGACCAGTCAATTTAGATCTGTCCACCATTAAATTTCCCATCACCGCGATCGTTTCCATTACGCACCGTATTTCTGGCGTCGTTCTGTTGGGCGGAATTCTGGTGTTGATGTGGTTGTTGGATGCAAGTCTGACATCTGAAGAAAGCTTTAATCAGCTGCAAGAATGCCTGGCCAACCCAGTAGTGAAGCTTGTCCTTTGGGCTGTCTTGGCTGCTTTGGCCTATCACATGGTAATGGGCATTCGCCACTTATTTATGGATCTCGGAATTGGCGAGTCATTGGAAGGCGGACAGCGCGGAGCCAAGTTGGCGTTAGTGGTTGCAATTGTATTGATTCTGGCAGCAGCGGGGTGGTTAGTATGGTAACGGCGGTAACAAACCTGGGCCGTAGCGGGCTCTTTGACTGGGTTTTTCAACGAGTCAGCGCAATTGTTCTGGCTGCTTATACAATTTTCATAGTTGCTTTTATCGCCTCGCATCCGCAATTGGATTACGCAACCTGGCGTAACCTGTTCGACCAGCAATGGATGCGCATTTTCAGTTTTCTCGCATTAATCAGTGTTGCTGGCCACGGCTGGATTGGTTTGTGGGCCGTTCTTACAGACTATGTGACGGATCGCATGATGGGCAAAAAGGCGCTGACTCTGCGCATTCTGGCCCTCAGCGCATATGCGCTGGTGACCTTGTCGTACCTCGTCTGGGGTTTAGAAATTCTCTGGGGGTTTTAACTTAAATGGCTAATATGCGCACAATCAGTTTCGACGGCATAGTGGTAGGCGGCGGCGGCGCGGGTATGCGAGCAGCGCTGCAAATGGCTCAATCCGGCTTTAAGACTGCTGTTGTAACCAAAGTTTTCCCGACTCGATCTCACACAGTTTCTGCCCAAGGCGGCATCACCTGCGCCATTGCCAGCGCGGACCCCAATGACGACTGGCGTTGGCACATGTATGACACCGTAAAAGGGTCAGACTACATCGGCGACCAGGATGCAATTGAATACATGTGCTCCGTCGGCCCAGAGGCCGTATTTGAACTGGAGCATATGGGCCTGCCTTTCTCGCGTACCGAAAACGGCCGGATTTATCAGCGCCCGTTTGGTGGTCAGTCCAAAGACTTCGGGCGCGGTGGCCAAGCAGCGCGTACCTGCGCTGCGGCTGACCGTACCGGTCACGCGTTGTTGCACACCCTCTATCAGCAAAACGTCAAAAACAATACGGTTTTCCTCAACGAATGGTTTGCTGTTGATCTGGTGAAAAACCAGGACGGCGCAGTCGTTGGTGTTATCGCCATCAATATGGAAGATGGTGAAGTTGTTTATATCCGTTCCCGGGCGACTGTGTTTGCAACTGGTGGCGCCGGTCGTATTTACGCGTCAACCACCAATGCTCACATCAACACAGGTGACGGCGTTGGTATGGCATTGCGCGCAGGCTTCCCTGTGCAAGATATCGAAATGTGGCAGTTCCACCCGACCGGTATTGCCGGCGCTGGTGTTCTGGTCACAGAAGGTTGCCGCGGTGAGGGCGGTTATCTGATCAATAAAAATGGCGAGCGTTTTATGGAGCGTTATGCTCCGAATGCCAAAGACTTGGCGGGACGCGACGTTGTTGCTCGCTCCATGATCATGGAAATTCTCGAAGGTCGCGGTTGTGGTCCTAATGGTGACCACGTTTACCTGAAGCTGGATCACCTGGGTGAGAAAACCCTGAATGAGAAATTGCCAGGCATTCTGGAGCTTTCTCGTACCTTCGCTCACGCGGATCCAGTCAAAGAACCCATCCCGGTTGTGCCGACCTGCCACTACATGATGGGTGGAATTGTTACCAATATTGATGGTCAAGCTTTGACCCAAGACGCCAGCGGCAACGACAAAGTGATCGATGGCTTCTATGCTTGTGGCGAAGTCGCTTGCGTATCTGTTCACGGCGCTAACCGCCTCGGCGGCAACTCGCTGCTCGACTTGGTGGTATTCGGCCGAGCTTCCGGTATGTATATCGAAAAAGCGTTGCGCGAAGGGGTGGAATATCGCCCAGCCAGTGACAGCGATATCGACGCTGCCATGGCGCGTCTCAATCGCCTGAATGAATCCAAATCAGGTGAATCTGCCTCTGTGGTACGCAAAGATCTGCAGACCATCATGCAGAATTACTTTGGTGTTTTCCGCAAAGGCGAATATATGCAGGAAGGCATCAAACAGCTGGCCGCGTTGCGCAGTCGAGTTGAGAATTTGTGGCTGCAGGACAAGAGTCAAACCTTCAATACCGCACGTATCGAAGCGCTTGAGGTGCAGAACTTGTTCGAAGTTGCCGAAGCGACTGCGATCGCAGCTGAAGCTCGCAAAGAATCCCGCGGTGCTCATGCGCGTGAAGATTATCAAGAGCGCGATGACCAGAACTGGTTGTGCCACTCACTGTATTTCCCTGCGGAAAAACGTGTTGGCAAGCGCGCAGTGAACTTTGCGCCCAAGACTATGAAGGCTTTCGAACCCAAAGTCCGTACCTATTAATCGAGTGAGGTAAAAGGGTCAAAGTATGTTGAAAGTTGAAGTGTATCGTTACAACCCGGAAACCGATAAAGCACCTTATATGAAGACATATGAGGTGAACACTCAAGGTAAGGACTTGATGGTTTTGGACGTGCTTGAGCTGTTGAAGGCGCAAGACCCGACCTTGGCCTTTCGCCGCTCTTGCCGCGAAGGTGTTTGCGGTTCCGACGGTTTGAATATCTCGGGCAAAAATGGTTTGGCGTGTATCACTCCTTTGTCCACTGTGGTGAAAAAGGGTCGTTTGGTACTGCGTCCTCTGCCAGGTCTGCCGGTGATCCGCGATTTGGTCGTCGACATGTCGCAGTTCTACGAGCAATACCGCAAAATCGAGCCCTATTTGCAGAACCATACTCCAGCACCTGCGATTGAGCGTCTGCAATCGCCTGAAGATCGCGAGAAGTTGGATGGCCTCTATGAATGTATTTTGTGTGCGTGCTGTTCAACCAGCTGCCCATCATTCTGGTGGAACCCCGACAAATTCATCGGTCCTGCTGGTTTATTGCAGGCGTACCGTTTCCTGGCAGACAGCCGCGACACCGCGACTGAGCATCGCCTGAGCAAGCTGGATGATCCCTTCAGCGTATTCCGTTGCCATGGAATTCAAAACTGTGTTGCGGTTTGTCCGAAAGGCCTCAACCCAACACGCGCAATCGGCCACATTCGCAATATGTTGTTGCAACGCGGTGTATGATCTCGCCGCGTGAGTGAAGTCAGTCCAGATCGAAACGGCTATTTGATCTGAAGTTGGATAATTCGAGTGCCCCGCCTGTGCGGGGTTTTGCACATCAGCGCAGCCTTGGACGGGTGGCTGATATAAGCCGGAACAGGCCAATGATCCGTTCAAAACGCTGTCATCAGCCTGCTGAAATTTAGCCGACATCGTCGCGTTTAGCGCTCTGTAGTCCGAACCAGGTGGAAAACAATGCAGCAAAGTTTAATGGAACTTCTCTGGAGCACCTCCCATCTCTCCGGCGGTAATGCCGCTTACGTTGAGGAGCTTTACGAGTCCTTTTTGCGCGATCCCAGCTCCGTATCGAGCGAATGGCGCGCTTATTTCGAGCAACTTCCTCGTGTCGATGGTGTAGTCACTAACGATATTCCGCACTCCGAAATCATCGAATACTTCGAAGAGCTGGGCAAAAGCCGGTCGCGCCCGATGTTGGCGCCTGGGGCAGGTTCGGCGGATGTTAAATACGAGCGCAAGCAAGTCGAGGTGGTGCAACTCGTCAATGCCTATCGTTTGAGCGGTCATAAGAAAGCCAAATTGGATCCTCTTGGACTGGCAAAGCCTTCCAATCTGGCAGAACTGGATCTGCAATTTCACGGTTTGACAGCGGCAGATTTGGATTTGGTATTCCAAACTGGCGATTTGTCCTTCGGCAAAGCAGAAGCGCCTTTGCGCGACATTATTGCGGATTTGGAAAAGACCTATTGCGGCACCATCGGCGCTGAGGTCATGCACATCACCAATTTCACCGAGCGCAAATGGCTGCTGAACCGCCTGGAAAGCCAGCGTTCGACGCCGATGCTCGACCCGGCGGAAAAAGTTTCGATTCTGCAAAGCTTGACTGCTGCAGAAGGTTTGGAACGTCACCTCGACAGTAAATACCCCGGTACCAAACGCTTCGGGCTGGAAGGTGGTGAAAGTCTTATCCCCATGTTGGACGAGATCATCAAGCGCGCTGGCACTTACGGCGCTAAAGAGATGGTTATCGGCATGGCACACCGCGGCCGTCTAAATACGCTCGTCAATATTTTGGGTAAAAACCCGGCCGAGCTGTTCAACGAGTTCGAAGGTAAGAAACTCGTCGACACCTCCGGTGACGTGAAGTACCACCAAGGTTTCTCTTCCAACGTCATGACGCCCGGTGGCGAGATGCACTTGGCCATGGCATTCAACCCTTCACACCTGGAAATCGTTTCTCCTGTGGTGGAAGGCTCGGTACGAGCTCGCCAGGATCGTCGTCAAGACGTCGTGGGAACGAAAGTTGTGCCCGTTGTTATTCACGGCGACGCTGCCTTCGCAGGCCAGGGCGTCGTTATGGAAACGTTCCAGATGTCGCAGACTCGCGCCTACAAGACTGGCGGAACGGTTCATATCGTCATCAACAACCAAGTTGGCTTCACCACTAGCCGCAAAGAAGACGCCCGCTCCACGGATTACTGCACCGACGTAGCCAAAATGATCGAAGCGCCGATCCTGCACGTGAATGGCGACGATCCGGAAGCGGTAGTTTTTGCTGCGCGTTTGGCGATGGATTACCGCAACGAATTCAAGAAAGACGTGGTGATCGATCTGGTGTGCTACCGCCGCCGTGGTCACAACGAGACCGACGAGCCGTCAGCAACCCAACCGGTGATGTACAACATCATCCGCAAACACAAGACGACACGTACTCTGTATGCAGAGCGTTTGGTCACTGAAAACGTGGTGACTGAGCAACAAGTAGAAGAAATGTCCACTGAATATCGCGCGGCGTTGGACCGAGGCGAACACGTTGCCCGCGGACTGGTCAGTGAGCCGGACAGAACCTTGTTTGTCGATTGGACGCCCTATCTTGGCCACGATTGGCAGACACCTGCTGATACAGGTTATGACCTCAAAGCTCTGCAAGACGTAGCAGAGAAAGCCTGTCAGATCCCCGACGGAATCGTCGTGCAGAAGCAGGTGAGCAAAATTTATGAAGACCGCCTGAAAATGGCGCGCGGCGCTCTGCCAATCAACTGGGGTATGGCAGAAACCATGGCCTACGCGACATTGCTGGAGCAGGGCTATCGCGTACGTATTACCGGGCAGGACGTTGGTCGGGGTACCTTCTCCCACCGTCATGCAGTCATTCACAGTCAGAAAACGGGCGAGACCTATATCCCGCTGCAAAACCTTTACGAAGGGCAGCCACCATTCGCTATTTATGACTCATTCCTTTCTGAAGAAGCGGTATTGGCGTTTGAATATGGCTACGCCACTACAACGCCTAACGCCTTGGTTATTTGGGAGGCGCAATTCGGTGACTTCGCCAACGGTGCGCAGGTTGTGATCGACCAATTTATTACCAGTGGGGAGCACAAGTGGGGGCGTTTGTGCGGTTTGACTCTGCTGTTGCCTCACGGCTATGAAGGGCAGGGGCCTGAGCACTCATCTGCTCGTCTCGAGCGCTTTATGCAACTCTGCGCGGAGCACAATATCCAAGTGTGCATCCCCACTACGCCAGCACAGGTATTCCATATGCTGCGCCGTCAAGCGATTCGGCCGATGCGACGTCCGCTGGTGGTCATGAGCCCCAAATGGATCTTGCGCCACAAGCTTGCTACTTCCACTTTGGAAGAGCTGGCGCACGGCAGCTTCCAGACGGTTATCGGAGATAACACTGTAGATCCGTCGAAGGTTAAACGCGTTATCTTGTGCAGCGGTAAAGTCTATTACCACCTGTTTGAAGCGCGCGAAGAGCGACAGCAGCAAGACGTGGCCTTGATTCGCATTGAACAGCTGTATCCGTTCCCTGAAGAAGATCTGCGTCTGGCGCTTAAGCCATTCGAACATGTAACCGACATTGTGTGGTGTCAGGAAGAGCCGAAGAACCAAGGTGCGTGGTATTCGAGCCAGCACCGTATGAAGCGAGTGTTGGATAGGGTAAACTCTGACGCCTTTTTACGGTATGCGGGTCGCGCCGCTTCGTCCGCTCCCGCTGCCGGATATATGTCGACACACGTCGAGGAGCAAAACAAATTTATCAACGCCGCTCTGGATGTGACGGTATAACACAGGCTGATTCAGCCTGTGTGCAATTTCACCGGATACGATTGCGGCGCGGCGGTTGCCCCGGCAGATGATTTGTCCAACTTGGAAAGCAATCTGACCCTCCGTCTTGTGTCGCTGAGCTTAGGGACATGCGCTGTTACATGAAGAAATCGCTTTGCCAAGGGTGCGCTACGCCCGCCAAATATGAGCCTTAACAGAAGGACGAAACCGGAATGACCATTGAAATTAAAGCCCCCACGTTTCCAGAATCCGTACAAGACGGCACTATTGCCACTTGGTATAAAAAAGAAGGTGATACCGTCGCTCGAGACGAACTGGTAGTCGACATTGAAACCGACAAAGTTACTTTGGAAGTAGTGGCTCCCGCCGACGGCGTGATCGCCAAAATTTTCAAAGGACAGGGCGAAACCGTTCTGAGCAACGAAACTATTGCTCAAATCACCGAAGGCGCAGCCGCCAGCAGCGCGTCCTCTGCGTCAGCTGAATCAGCTTCCAGCGCAGCTGCCGCTTCTTCATCTTCTTCTAGCGCAAGCAGCGCAGCTGGATTGGTAAATCCCGCGGCGCAGAAATTGGCGAGCGAGAAAGGCATAGATCTCTCCAAAGTGGCTGGGACTGGTCGCGACGGTCGTATCACCAAAGAAGATATCGTCAACTACGAAAAATCCGCTAAAGCACCAGCCAAAGCGGATGCTCCCAAAGCTTCTGTTGCCGGAGCTCCAGTGTTGGAAGGTCAAGGTCAGCGCATCGAAAAACGCGTGCCTATGACTCGTCTGCGCGCGCGTATCGCTGAACGTTTGCTCGACGCCAAACAAAGCACCGCCATGTTGACCACCTTCAACGAGGTGAACATGGGGCCGGTGATGGCGCTGCGCAGCCGTTACAAAGATCAATTCGAAAAAGCACACAAAGGTACCAAACTCGGTTTCATGGGCTTTTTTGTCAAGGCTGCAGTTGAAGCGCTGCGTCGCATTCCCGCAGTTAACGCATCTATTGATGGCAACGATATCGTTTATCACGGCTATCAAGATATCGGTGTTGCTGTTTCTACCGATAAAGGCCTGGTAGTCCCTGTTCTGCGCAACGCGGAGAATATGAGTCTCGCAGAAATCGAGAACGCCATCCGCGATTTTGGTACGCGTGCACGCGACGGCAAACTGGGCATTGAGGAAATGACTGGTGGAACCTTCACCATTACCAACGGTGGAGTGTTCGGCTCGCTGATGTCCACGCCTATCCTGAATCCTCCTCAGGCAGCCATTTTGGGTATGCACAAAATCCAAGAGCGTCCAATGGCGGTTAACGGCAAGGTAGAAATTCTGCCCATGATGTACTTGGCGCTTTCTTACGACCACCGTTTGATCGATGGAAAAGAAGCCGTGCAATTCTTGGTTGCCATTAAAGACATGATCGAAGATCCAGCGCGCATTTTGTTGGAAGTCTAATTTTCACCATCTGTCGCGGGGTTGCGTCGCAACCCCTTCACCCGAAAAGGGCGCGGCTAAAAATCTTTGCGGTTTTTAGAAGTGTTCCTGAGAGACAACAAAACACTTGGGGATAAAACCTATGTCAACAAAATACGACGTTATCGTCATTGGCTCCGGACCGGCGGGTTATGTGGCTGCGATTCGCGCCGCGCAACTGGGCCTGAAAACCGCTTGTATCGAAAAGTGGAAAAACAAGGAAGGAAAGGGCGTTAACGGCGGTACTTGCCTGAACGTCGGTTGTATTCCTTCCAAAGCTCTGTTGGACAGCTCCTACAAATATCACGAAGCGAAAGCGGATTTCGGCGTTCACGGCATTAGCGCCGACGGTGTGAAAATCGACGTTCCTTCGATGATCGCGCGCAAAGAGGCCATCGTTAAGCAGTTGACTGGCGGTATCGCTGGTCTGTTTATGGGCAATAAAGTGACTGCGCTGTACGGCACCGGCAAATTGTTGGCAGGTAAAAAGGTCCAATTTGTTGACTTCGAAGGAAAAGAGCAGATTCTCGAAGCCGAAAACGTCATTTTGGCGTCCGGTTCTATTCCGGTGAATATTCCGGTTGCGCCGGTTGATGGTGATGTCATCGTCGACTCCACTGGTGCGCTTGAGTTTTCGGAAGTGCCAGAGCGCCTGGGCGTGATCGGTGCTGGGGTTATTGGTTTGGAATTGGGTTCTGTATGGAACCGTCTCGGTGCCAAAGTCGTATGTTTGGAAGCCATGGACAACTTCCTGGCGATGATGGATCAGCAGGTTGCCAAAGAAGCGCAAAAGATCCTGACCAAACAAGGTTTGGATATTCGCCTCAGCTGCCGTGTAACTGGCACTAAAGTGCAGGAAAAAGGCGGCAAAAAAGAAGTGGAAGTGACCTATACCGATAAAGAAGGCAAGGAACAGAAAGAAACCTTCGACAAGTTGATTGTTTGCGTTGGTCGCCGTCCATTTACCCAAGGCTTATTGGCCGAAGACAGCGGCGTTAAATTGGATGAACGCGGCTTTATTTACGTCAACGATTTGTGCTCAACCAGTGCGCCTGGCGTATGGGCAATCGGTGACGTGGTGCGCGGTCCTATGCTGGCTCACAAAGGGTCAGAAGAAGGGGTGATGGTTGCGGAGCGTATCGCCGGGCAAAAAACCGTGATGAATTACGACATCATTCCGAACGTCATTTATACGCACCCTGAAATTGCTTCCGTTGGTAAAACGGAAGAGAAATTGAAAGCAGAAGGCGAAGAATACAACGTTGGCGTTTTCCCGTTTGCAGCTATCGGCCGAGCTTTGGCTGCTAACGAAAAAGACGGCTTCGTTAAAATCATCGCTCATGCCAAAACCGACCGCATCCTCGGTTGCCATATCGTTGGCCCCAGCGCGGCGGATCTGGTGCAGCAGGTCGCTATCGCGATGGAATTCGGTTCCAGCGCGGAAGATCTCGGCATGATGGTGTTCGGTCACCCGACCTTGTCGGAAGCTGTTCACGAAGCTGCTTTGGCGGTTCACGGTCACGCTATCCACATGACCAACCGCAAACGCAAGTAAAAACCAGACGACTGCAAAGTCGCAAATCTTAGGCGCAACGATGATCAAAAATCGTCTTGCGCCTTTTGCAAATCAGGATCGGAAAAAGCGGGTGGTTATTCGACCCTTTTGCAATAAATTGTTGGGAATTAGGCATTACCCGCCGAAGTTCCAGTTGTTCAACTCAGTGTTACCAGATTAGGAAGCGTGCTGCCACGTCCTTATTTGGAAACGCATCAACCAACGGAAAACAATCATGAATTTGCATGAATATCAGGCAAAACAGCTTTTTGCTGAATACGGCCTGCCCGTTTCCAAGGGAATCGCGGCAGAAACTCCTTCAGAAGCTGCCAACGCCGCAAACATTATCGGCGGTGACAAATGGGTGGTAAAAGCCCAGGTTCACGCTGGTGGTCGTGGTAAGGCTGGTGGTGTGAAGCTGGTTTCCTCCAAAGCAGAAATCGAGGAGTTCGCTAAAAAATGGTTGGGTAACCGCCTGGTGACCTACCAAACAGATGAGCGCGGCCAGCCTGTAAGCAGAATTCTGGTTGAAGCTTGCACCGATATCGCCAAAGAGCTGTATTTAGGCGCGGTTGTCGATCGTTCATCTCGCCGCGTTGTGTTTATGGCTTCCACCGAAGGCGGTGTTGAAATCGAAAAAGTCGCTCATGAAACACCAGAAAAAATCCTGAAGGCGGTGATTGATCCGCTGACTGGCGCGCAGCCATACCAGGCTCGTGAATTGGCGTTCAAACTTGGTTTGGAAGGAAAACAGGTTAAGCAATTCACTGATCTTTTCCTGGGCTTGTCCAAAATGTTCCACGATTACGATTTCTCGCTGTTGGAAATCAATCCGCTGGTCATTACCTCTGAAGGCAACCTGCACTGCCTGGACGGCAAAATTAATATCGACGGCAACGCTTTGTACCGTCAGCCAAAAATCCGAGATATGCACGATCCTTCCCAGGAAGATGAGCGTGAAGCTCACGCTGCCAAATGGGAAATCAACTACGTTGCACTCGATGGCAATATCGGTTGCATGGTGAACGGTGCTGGTTTGGCGATGGGTACTATGGACATCGTTAAATTGCACGGCGGCCGTCCTGCCAACTTCCTCGACGTGGGCGGTGGTGCAACCAAAGAGCGTGTGGTTGAAGCGTTCAAAATCATTCTGTCCGACAAAAATGTTAAAGCTGTATTGATCAACATTTTCGGCGGTATCGTGCGTTGCGACTTGATCGCCGATGGTGTGATCGGCGCAGTAAACGAAGTTGGTGTGCAAGTGCCTGTAGTTGTCCGTCTCGAAGGTAACAATGCCGAGCTGGGTGCAAAAGTTCTGGCAGAAAGCGGTTTGAATATCATTCCTGCAAAAACGCTGACAGATGCGGCGCAACTGGTTGTTAAAGCGGCGGAGGGTAAATAATGAGCATTTTAATTAACAAAGACACCAAGGTTTTGTGTCAGGGTTTTACAGGTGCTCAAGGTACCTTTCACTCCGAACAAGCCATTGCATACGGCACCAAAATGGTTGGTGGTGTAACCCCAGGTAAAGGCGGTCAAACACATCTGGGCTTGCCTGTATTCAACACTATGGCGGAAGCGGTTGAACAAACTGGTGCGGACGCCTCTGTTATCTACGTTCCAGCTCCTTTCTGTAAAGACTCCATTTTGGAAGCTGCACACAGCGGTGTAAAACTGATCGTGTGTATCACTGAAGGTATCCCGACTCTGGATATGCTCCAGTGCAAAGTGAAGTGTGACGAACTCGGCGTGCGTCTGATCGGCCCCAACTGCCCAGGTGTGATCACTCCTGGTGAGTGCAAAATCGGCATTATGCCTGGCCACATCCACAAGCCAGGTAAAGTCGGTATCGTTTCTCGCTCTGGTACTTTGACTTACGAAGCTG
This sequence comes from Saccharophagus sp. K07, assembly GCF_014336955.1. Taxonomy (GTDB): domain Bacteria; phylum Pseudomonadota; class Gammaproteobacteria; order Pseudomonadales; family Cellvibrionaceae; genus UBA5868. The sequence goes on from NZ_QRAI01000006.1 coordinate 159,732, forward strand.
TTAAACAAACTACTGACTTCGGTTTCGGCCAATCCAGCTGCGTTGGTATCGGTGGTGACCCTATCCCAGGTTCCAGCTTCATCGATATCCTGAAACTCTTCCAAAACGATCCGCAAACCGAAGCGATCGTCATGATCGGTGAAATCGGTGGTACTGCTGAAGAAGAAGCCGCTGCCTTTATCAAAGCCAATGTAACCAAGCCGGTTGTTTCTTACATCGCAGGTGTAACTGCTCCTCCAGGAAAACGCATGGGCCACGCTGGCGCCATCATTTCCGGTGGTAAAGGTACGGCGGACGAGAAATTCGCCGCTCTGCAAGATGCCGGTGTTAAAACCGTTCGCAGTCTGGCGGACATTGGTAACGGTTTGAAAGAAATTACTGGTTGGTAATTTTTTAGAACTGATAAAACGGCCCCTACGGGGGCCGTTTTTATTTATGGCCAAGGCAAAGGTTTGCTTATTAAGTTAAGTAACCCGTGGTGGACTTTTCTTTGACGAAATGATGTAGCAAGCAGCCGTAGGTGCCGGTTAACTTTTCTGATTTTGACCTTCCTGATTTCCTTCCCCCTAATAGCCGCCGAATGGCGCGCATATATCAATATCCCCGGTAGTAAATAATCTGTTGTGCGGCTCTCTAGCAGAAAATGATCTCGTATCGCATTTTGAAGCTGTGTTAGAAATTGGTGCTGCGCCGGCATTGGCGAGTTTGATCAAAGCGTCGATTTCCGCGTTCTGCCAAGTCTCTTCCAGTGGCGACCGAATTTTGATCCTTTTCCATGGCCCTAGCTCGGCGGCTATTGCGAACCTCTCGGCCTTCCTGGTATTGCGCGGCTTTTTTGAAGCTGCGTTTGTGCGCTTCTTTGTAGGCTTTGGCACTGCGGATGTCGCGCAGGTGCGCGCCAGCTTGTCCTGCCCCACAAATTCCGCTCTAATGCCCGCCATGAATCTACTCCTACCTTTTTACATAGGCCTGCGTTACACCTGGGCGAAGCGGCGGAATACGTTTATTTCGTTCGTCAGCCTGTTTGCGTTTATTGGAATGGCGCTTGGGGTGTTTGCTTTGATCGTGGTGCTGTCGGTCATGAATGGGTTTGATCGGGAGCTGAAAGACCGGATTTTGCGCGTGATACCGCACGGGTTTATCCAGACTGAAGAACCGCTCAAGGATTGGCGTTCGGTGGCCGATCGAGTGCTGAGTCGCGCTGATGTTGTGGGGGCCGCTCCTTTTGTTGCAGGGCATGGGCTCTTGACCTACGACGGCAGTGTGCACGGTCTGGAAATCCAGGGCATAGATCCGGAGGCAGAGCAGAGTGTCTCCGTAGTGCATCAGCATATGCTGGTCGGCGACCTTGATGACTTGCGACCGGGTGAATATCACATTGTGCTCGGCAGTCTGCTCGCCCGTTATATGGGTGTGACCTTGGGTGATAAGGTTCAAGTCACCTTGCCGGATGTCTCTGTAACCCCCGCCGGAATTTTCCCCCGCACCAAACGTTTTACCGTGGTTGGCGTTTTTGAAGTCGGCGCGCAGCTCGATCAATCGCTCGCCTTGCTCCATTTTGAAGACGCGCAAAAATTGCTGCGACGGCAGGGCGGGGTGGATGGTTTGCGCTTGCGGTTTGCCGATATTTATTCAGCACCGCGCAAGTTGAGCGAAATCGAAAAAGATCTCGGACCTGAATACATCACCAAAGACTGGAGTGAAACTCAGGGAAATCTGTTTCAAGCCATTCAAATGGAAAAGGCCGTAGTTGGTCTTATGCTCGGCATTGTCATAGCCGTGGCGGCGTTCAATATCATCACCAGTTTGATCATGATGATTACGGAAAAGCGCGCAGATATTGCCGTGTTGCGCACTATGGGTTTATCCGCAGCAGGGGTCGTCGGCATTTTTATGGTACAGGGCACGGTGATCGGCATAGTGGGCATTGTGATAGGTGCGGTGCTCGGAATTTTGGTTGCGCTTAATTTGGCGACTATGGTGACTGCTGTAGAAGAATTTCTGGGGGCGCAGATTTTTGATCCGACGGTTTATTTTGTGACCACCATGCCTTCGCAGCTGATGTTGTCCGATGTGATCTGGGTGTGTAGTGGTGCAGCCTTGATCAGTTTCCTTGTCACCTGTTATCCCGCTTGGCGCGCTTCGCAAATCGCTCCCGCTGAAGCTTTGCGCTACAACATTTGATCCAGCCGAGAATTGCCATGAGTGGTGTTTTGTACTGCGACAATATCGATAAGAGCTACCAGCAGGGCCCTCAGCAGCTGCAAATATTGCGCGGTCTCAGTTTTCGCGTGGAAGCAGGTCAGCATGTGGCGATTGTCGGTGCTTCAGGATCCGGTAAATCCACTTTATTGAACGTGCTGGGCGGCTTGGATCAACCCGATGCCGGTGTTGTGTATCTGAAAGATCAGCCATTTTCCAAACTGTCGGAAAATGCGCGCGGCAAATTGCGTAATCAATATCTCGGTTTCGTTTATCAATTCCACCATCTGCTCGCGGAATTTACCGCATTGGAAAATGTGGCAATGCCTTTATTGATTGCGCGGGTTGCCAAGCAAGAGGCTCTGGCACGTGCGCAGCATTTATTGCAGAAAGTAGGCTTGGAAAAACGCGAGTCACACAAGCCCGCGCAATTATCCGGAGGCGAGCGTCAGCGTGTGGCTATTGCGCGTGCGCTTGCAAATAATCCCGCCTGCGTTTTGATGGATGAGCCGACAGGAAATCTCGATGGAAAAAATGCGCGCGCTATCCAAGCATTGATGCAGGAATTGAGTGAGCAGATCGATACCGCATTTGTGGTAGTGACGCACGATATACAATTTGCACGCACTATGGATTCGGTTTTTGAACTCGATGAAGGCACTCTCAAACAGGTGGAGCCAGAATGAAGCTCCCAGTTTTTATCGGCCTGCGCTATACCGGCGCGCCGCGCAAAAATCAGTTTGTATCTTTTTTTTCCGGCGTTTCTATCACCGGTTTGGTGGTGGGCGTTGGCCTTTTGATCACAGTGCTATCGATCATGAATGGCTTCGATCGGGAATTGCGCGAAAAAATTCTCGCCCTGGTTCCTCAAGCTGCAGTTTATGAACGGGGCGGCATAGATGATTGGCGACAATTGCAGGCTCAATTGGAAGAACAGCCGCGTATTTTGGCCGCCGCGCCTTTCGTGCAATTGGAGGGTTTGGTGTCCTATCAGGGTAAATCCGAACCTGTGGTTTTATTCGGCATAGAACCTAGGGAAGAGTTGCGCGTGTCTCGCATGGAGGAGTTTTTAGAGAAGGCCGCAATGACACATCTGCAGACCGCGGATGATCAATTGGTATTAGGGCAGGCTATTGCTCAGCGGCTCGGCGTGCAAGAAGGCGAACAGGTAATGCTGGTGGTGCCGGATCAAAATGGCGGTGTTGCCCCGCGAATCGGCTATTTTACCCTGCTGAAAATTTTGCAGACGCAAACCGAATTGGATAATTCACTTGCCATTAGTAATCTGGCCAGCGTCGCGCGTTTTACCCCAGAACCCAGCAAAGTCACAGGTATGCGCTTAAAAGTGGATGATCTGTTTTCTGCGCGGGATATTGTGTGGAAAGCGCTGGTTCAACTCGGCAGAAATTACTATGGCGCCAGTTGGCTGAATACCCATGGCAATTTGTATCAGGCCATTCATATGTCCAAAAAGCTGGTGGCCTTATTGATGTCCCTGATCGTCGCCATTGCCGCCTTTAATGTGGTTTCTACGCTGGTAATGGTGGTAGTGGAAAAGCAGGGCGATATCGCCATTTTGCGAACCTTTGGGGCGTCGACGCGCGACATCATGGCCATTTTTATGGTGCAGGGTACGCTGATTGGCGTAATCGGTACCGTGCTAGGGGTTGTGTTCGGATTGTTGCTGTCGCTGGTGGTGCAGCCGCTGCTGCGCCTTTTTGAACTGCTTTTTGACACCCAATTTTTGAAGTCGGATGTATACCCGCTGACCTATCTTCCTATCGAAATCTCCCCGGGTGATATTACCCAGGTCGCGGTAACAGCCTTGCTGATGAGCTTTTTGGCTACTATCTACCCCGCGTGGCGCGCCAGCCGAACCCGGCCGGCAGATGTGTTGCGCTACGAATAAAGGTCCTAGTTCTGGCTCTACGTTTCCATTTCAGGTCTTATGCCATCCTTTTAAGTGAACCTGTTTTGTTATCAAGAATTATAATTAACCCATTCTAATTGAAACTTTTTTGCTTTTTTCCGCTCCCCGCCTCGCGGCCTAATAGGCCTTGTCTATACTCCTTTGTGATAAGCGCTTGCTACCAGGTTTTCCTTTGATTATTGGCGCGCAAAGTCCAACGGATGATTTATGGCTGTTCTCTCTGGTCTGTCAGTTGACCGCAAGATTTATATTATCCCACTGCTTGCGGTGATAAGTTTTGCTATTTATTTGACGATCAACGCCAGTATGGCGTTACGCAATGCCGAAATGTTGCAAACGGCGCGCGATCGCGATTTCCCCGTGCTGCGGCTCTCTGATCGGATTCTTTTTGGTCTGGAACGTATTAACGAAGATCTGCAGGCTGCAGCCACTACAGCGGATGAAGAGTCGCTACAGCTCGCGCAAAAATCCTATGAGGCGCTGCAACAGGATTTTCAACAGCTTGCCACTCTGGTAGGGACGCTGCGTCCAGAAGTCGATGTTATGGAGCGGGATTTTGCTACTTATTTCGGCCAAGCCTATGAACTCTCCAAAATGATGTTGGAGGGCGCAGATGATTTCAGTCTCCTCGGCAGCCGCTCGGCAGCTATGAATCAGTCCTACGACAATATCCGTAACAAGCTCGAGAAATTTCAGGAAGAGCGCCTGCAGCAATTTCAAAACCGGTTTGCCGATACCAACAAAGCCGCAGAAAAGCTGGTGGAGTTGGGCTTGGTGATGGGAGTTATCACGCTGATTTTGCTGATGCTGGTAACGGTCCCGCTGGTGCGCGGTATTAAGCGCAGTTTGATTGAGGTGGTGAATTCCCTGCGCGATATAGCCCAAGAAAATGGTGACTTAACTGTGCGTTTGCACTCCCGCAGTAGCGATGAAATTGGCCAGCTGGTTTACTGGTTCAATTCCTTTATGGGCAAATTGCAAAAAGTCATCGCGCGTGTGGTGGAAACGTCGGAACCTTTAAACGAGCTCGCCGGCAATCTCAACCAAATGGCTGAGACTGCTAATCAAACCATTGAGCAACAGCGCAACGCTTCCACTCGCGCAAAATCCGCTATAGATGAAATCAGCAATAACGTCAGCGATATAGCGGACAGCGCAACACTCGCAGCCAAAGCCGCAGCAGAGGCGAACAAAACCGCTAGCGCTGGCCACGAAATTGTGACGCAAACTGTTCGCAGCATTCAGAAGTTGGCTGATAACGTGTTAAATATTCAGGATGTTATTCGCCAATTGGAAAAAGATAGTAGTAAAGTGGGCAATGTGCTGGATGTGATCAAAAACATTGCCGAGCAGACCAATTTATTGGCTCTGAACGCGGCAATCGAAGCCGCCAGAGCGGGAGAGCAGGGCAGAGGTTTTGCGGTAGTTGCCGATGAAGTGCGCACGCTCGCGTCGCGCACGCAGGAATCTACTCTCGAAATTCAGGAAACCATCAGTCAATTGCAGCAGGTCGCCAAGTCGGCTGTGTCGGTGATGCAGGAAAGTGCAGCTCAGGCGCAGATCAGTGTGGAAAAAGCCAATAATGCCGGTGACAGTCTGCAGGCCATTAATTTGTCCATCAGTAATATCAATCAGATGAACGAAAAAATTGCGCAGGCCACCCATATTCAGGCGCGGGTCGTCCAGGAAGTGGTGCAGACAATAAATGAAATTCACGAAGGTTCTGAGAGAACTGCGGAACGCTCCGCGTTGCTGAGTTCTGTCAGTCAACGCCTGGCAAAGTCTGCCAGGGAAATGAGCGAAATCACGCGCAGTTTTCGTGTGTGACGCACTGATCTATCCGGGCAATCACAATAAAAGGGGGATTTATGAAGAAACAAATCTGGCGTTGTACCGCCTGTTCATTGGCGCTGGGCTTAGCCGCTCAGACGGTCAATGCGGCGGATATCCAATTTCGCGGTTTTGCCTCGTTTGTTGGCGGTTCGACGCTGAGTTCCGACGACACTTTATACGATTATGACGATACTCTGAATTTTCGTCACGAATCGTTGATGGCGTTGCAGGTCGATGCGAAACTCGATGAAAAGCTAAAAGCCACCATGCAGATTATTGGGCGCGGCGAAAATTCTTATGATCCCGTTATTGAATGGGCTTATCTGACCTACGATATCAGCGAACAATTGCAGGTCAGCGCGGGACGTATCCGTATTCCGTTTTACCGCTATTCCGATTTTATTGATGTGAGGTATGCCTACAACTGGATAAATGTGCCGCAGACGGTATATGGCCTTGAATTTCCTGGTTATGACGGCCTCTCATTTGTATACAACAATCAGCTCGGCAGCTGGGATTCCACTTTGCAGGTAATTTATGGCCAGTTTGAAGGCGAAGCGATGGGCTATGAGGCGAATCTGGAAAATCTCTCCGGCATTAACTGGACGGTTACTCGTGATTGGTTGACCCTGCGCGCCGGTTATATGCGCGCCAAAGCCACTATATTGATAACGGAATATGAGCAGTTGGCTAGTGGAGTAGAGCTTGTTGGAGGCTTAAACGCTTTGGATCTGTCCGTCCTCGGTAGTGACATCCGATTGGATGGCGACGATGGTGATTTTTTGGGGCTCGCAGTTGGTATAGATCGCAATAACTTTTTATTTGATGTGGAATACATCCAATACAAGGTGAGTGATAGCCTTTTGGCTGACACGGATGCCTATTATGTTTCTGCTGGATACCGATTTGGTAAGTGGATTCCCTTGTTGACCTATTCCAAGTCCAAATCCGATGCACCCCGAGAAGTGCTCAATGGTATACCGAGTGCAGCAGCAGATATTTTGATGAACGGTGTTCCTCTCCCGTTGTATCTCGCGGGTGCAGCAAGTCAGGCAGAGGATGAGACAACACTTATAGATCTGACATTGCGTTACGATTTTCACCATTCCGCCGCATTTAAAATTGCTTTGACGGAAGAGGAAGATAAAGCCGGTGAAAAAAATCGCTTGTTGCGCTTCGGCGTTGACCTGGTCTTCTGAGGAGCCGCACCATGAAAATTATTCACAGCCTATTAATTTGTCTTTTTAGCGCGGTTGCAAGCGCGGCTGCCTTTGCGGAAGTCGTGGTTATAGTGCATCCGTCAAACAGCAACAGTTTTGCCAAAGACGAACTCGAAGCTTTGTTTATGGTGAAAAAATCCAACTTCGCCGACGGCAGCAAAGCAACGGTTTATTATTTGTCGGCGGATGATAACAATCGGCACCAGTTTGATGAAAAGGTGTTGGGAAAATCGAGTTCCCAGTTAAAAGCCTATTGGTCAAAATTGGTTTTTACCGGTAAGGGTACTCCACCGCCAGAGCTGGGGAATTCCGCCGAAGCTGTTGCGAAAGTGGCGGCAGATCCCAGTGCTATTGCCTATGTTGATAAAGCAGCGGTAAAAGACGGGGTTAAAGTCGTTTTTACTTTGCCCTAATTATTTTTGCTGACGGCGTTCGCGGCGCTGTTTCCAGCGATCCGCGACATGCCAGCGCCAGAACGCCTGAACCAAAAAATACGCCGTAATCCCCGACACAACTCCGAAGATCAAGCTGCCGAGTAAAAGCGGTTTCCAGATCGTCAAAAATCCCGTCTGCAGCCACTCCCACGATAATTCAAAATGGAAACCCGTCGGCGGGCGATCAAGCAACCATGCCCCGAATTTATAGGCTGCGTAAAAAACCACTGGCATGGTGACCGGGTTGGTCAGCCAGACAAGCCCCACCGAAATCGGCAAGTTACAGCGCACCAGCAGTGCTATGGCCGCTGCAATTGGCATCTGACCGGGAACCGGAATAAAGCACACGAACAGACCTACCATAAAGGCAAGCGATACCGACTGGCGGTTGAGATGAAACAGGTTGGGATCGTCTAACAGCTTGCCAAGAAACCGCAGCCCCCGGGTTTCACGGATTTTTTGCGGATCGGGGGACCAACGTTTTATTAGCTTTCGGGGCATGAATTCACAGCAGTTTGTTTTTGCGAGGGCTGGCCATTATGCCGAGTGATGGCGTCTAACACTAGATTTAGGTGGCATTGGCTCCCTCCGCTGGCTCGTGGTAGATTGCCCCCGGCGTCATCGCATGGAGGCGGTCATGTTGTATCTTTGGTTCTTTGCTGCGGGATTAATTCACATCCCGGTTTATTCTTTCCCCTGGTCCGTTTGGCTACTGATTTGCGCCACCCTGGCGAGTTTTGTTATCGCACGGGTTTGGTTTTCATTCGCGGGTTATCTCGCCTGCGCTCTATTGGGCATGGCAATCGGCAGCTGGAATCTGCAGAAAATCTGTGACGCTCAATTGCTGCCAGAGTTTGATCAGTCTTCTCAGTTTCTTTCTTTCACCATAGTTTCCATTCCCAAGCACAATCCCAATTCTTCCGTATTTCTTGCGCGGATTGAGGATATTCATTGCGCTGTCGAGCAATGCCCCGAGCTGAAGGGAAAGATCGTTCGTTTGTCGTGGTATCGCCCACAGGGCGCGGAGGATGGGCAAGAACTCAAAGCGGGGCAGGTATGGCAGGCGACGGTCAAGCTGCGCCGGCCTAGGGGTTTCGTAAATCCCTATGGATTTGATTATCACGCCTGGTTGTTGATGCAGGACGTGGTGGCGACAGGTTCCGTTTCCAAGAATGCGACTTTGCAGGGCGAAAAACGCGTCTGGGCGTTTTACCGCGAGCGCTTGGTGCAATCGCTTTTGCAGACGGCGGACACGGAATATCAGCGATTTTGGGCCGCGCTCTTGATTGGCGAATTCAGTCAGGTTACCCAAAAAGATTGGCAGACTCTGCAAGCCACCGGCACAGTGCATTTGATGGTGATCTCCGGTTTGCATATCAGCTTGGCGGGCGGCTGGTTTTTTCTGCTTGGAGCCTTATTCAGTCGCTTGATCCAGCTGTGTCATAGCGGCTCTAACGCGATCGTCATGCAATTCCTACCTCCAGTGATGGCCTGTATTGGCGCGGGCGGATATGCGGCGCTAGCGGGATTCTCCATTCCAACGATCCGTGCGTCTGTAGCCTGTATGGCGTTGATGTCGTGCCGCGCGCTCGGGCTGAATTTTTCGCCATTCGCGTTGCTGGGAATGGCGTTGGTGATGGTTGGCTTGTGTGAGCCGCTAGCTTGGGAGAATGCAGGTTTCTGGCTGTCCTTTCTCGCTGTAGCACTGTTGTTTTATTGCTTTGCTGGCAGGCTTACGCAAAAACCTGTGTCTGCGTTTTTCTATACCCAACCGATGATGGCTTTGGGTTTGACCTTGCCTCTGCTGATGCTCGGTTTGCCGACAAGTCTGACAGGTCCGGTTGCCAATTTGATCGCAGTGCCGGTGGTGTCTTTTATAGTCGTTCCTGCGTTAATCATTGCCGCAGTGATTCACTCACTGCTGCCAGCGTTTGCCGGGGGCATCTTGCAGGTAATGGACGTGATTTTTTCCTGGTTGTGGCAGTTTCTGCAGTGGCTGGAGCAATGGCCTGCGGCAGTCTGGTGGCCGGCCAAACCGTTCTCTCTGCTGGCCTGCATACTCGTAGCAGGCGGGACTCTTTTAATGTTGGCGCCAGCAGGGTTGGCAATTCGCTGGCTCGGTTTTTTATGGCTGATAGCAGGTTTATGGATTCGCCCCGAGCAAAATTACGACCTGCGCGTGACGGTATTGGATGTCGGCCAAGGACAGGCGGTTGTTCTGCAAACACCCAGGGAAACCTGGTTATACGATGCGGGACCTGCCTATTCCGATCAATTTGATGCAGGCAGTCGTATAGTTGCGCCCTATCTGCGGCGTATTGGTGTGCGGAAATTAAATCTGATGGTCAGCCACGCGGATTTGGATCATGCTGGCGGAATAGCGGGGATCTCTGAGGCTTTCCGCTTACAACGCGTTTTTTTCGGTGAGCCATTAGACAATTTGGAAGGGGAGTTTTGCCAGGCCGGCCAGGAATGGCACAGCGGAAAAGTGAAGTTTTCCATTCTCTGGCCGCCTGCTGGAAAACATGACGCGGGCAATCAAAGTTCATGTGTATTGCTGATCGAGTTTCCGGCGGCAGGGAAGACAGTGCGCCTGTTATTGCCGGGGGACATTGATCGCGCGACCGAGCGTCGTTTGCTCGGCCAGTTGCCACAATTGGATTGGTTATTGGCTCCCCATCACGGCAGCCGAAGTTCTTCGTCCTACCATTTGCTCTATCGCACTCAGCCGCGGCATGTGGTGTTCAGCGCGGGATATCAAAATCGCTACGGCCATCCGCATCCTTCGATCGAAAAGCGCTACAAGGAAATCGGCAGCGAGATGTACAACACGGCGGCTGAAGGTGCCCTGATATTCAATTGGAGTGAACGCGGTCTTGAAATTGAGCGGGCACGGGAACGGTGGAAGAAACTGTGGCACCGTGTGCCTTAGTTGGACATAAGCCAGCTTCGGCATTGCTTCCCTACGGCAGGTTGCGCCGCCAAAGGGTAAATCATGTATGATACGGCGCAAAATAAAGAGAACGGGGATAACCGGTGTTCGAAATCATTGTCTCTGGCGGCTGGTTGATGCTGCCCATCATTGCTTGCTCCATTGTCACTATCGCCATCACCATCGAACGTTTTTGGGCGTTGAATCCGTCCAAAATCGCGCCGCCCAACTTGCTGGGCCAGGTCTGGAACTGGATTCAGACCAACCAGATGGATAGTGAAAAACTCAAAGAACTGCGCCGCTCGTCCCCATTGGGCCGAATTCTCGCCGCAGGTCTCAGCAATTCCCGTCATGGCCGCGATGTGATGAAAGACAGCATCGAAGAAACGGCCAGCCAGGTCATCCATGAAATGGAACGCTTTCTAAACGCACTGGGCACCATTGCTTCCGTCTCTCCTTTGCTCGGATTGTTGGGAACCGTGTTCGGTATGATCGAAGTGTTCAACCAGATCGTTCTGCAAGGGTCTGGTAATCCTGGAGCACTCGCGGGCGGTATCTCGGTTGCTTTGATTACCACAGCTGCCGGTTTGTGCGTCGCTATTCCCGCCATGCTCGCCCACAGATTCTTCCTGCGCCGTCTGGACACTTTGGTGGTGACTATGGAGCAAGAGGCGGTCAAGCTGGTCGATGCTCTGCACAATGAACGTCGTATTGATCTGAAAACCGGTTGAGGATGTTTCTGTGCATTTTCGCCGCCAAAGTAAACAGCACGACGAGATCAACCTGACACCGCTGATCGATGTGGTGTTTTTGCTGCTCATCTTTTTTATGGTGTCCACCACCTTCACCAAGGAAACCCACTTGAAGGTGGATTTACCCGAGGCCGAAGGCCAGCAGGCACCGCAACAGGTTGAGCAGATCGAAATCATGATCTCCGCTAATGGCGATTACGCTGTTAATGGGGAAAACCTCGTCAATAGCCAGATGCAAACCCTGCTCACCGCGATTGAACAGAAAGGTCAGGGCAACAAAGACCTTCCATTTATCATCACTGCGGACGCCAATGTGCCCTATGAAAAAGTGGTGCAGGTAATGGATGCGGCGGGACGCCTGGGTTACACCAAACTGAGCATGACCACCAAGCGCCCGGTGGAGAAATGACAGGCGCGGCGGTGATGACAGGAAAACATTCCTCTCAATGAACTGGCTGCGCCGCAGTGTAGAACGGCAGTGGTACAGCCGTCCTGACTGGCTCTGGCTGCTTCTTCCTTTGGTGTGGTTGTTTGTCGGACTCGCGGCCATCCGCCGCGTCCGCCAGCGCCGCGCTTCTTGCCAATCCTCTCTGCCTGTTGTGGTGATCGGCAATATCAATGTCGGCGGCACTGGCAAAACACCCATCATCATCGCGCTCGCCAAAGCACTTAAGCAGGCCGGTCGCAATCCGGTGATTATCAGCCGCGGCTACGGTGCCCGCGATACATCCGTCCGCCAACTGCCAGCTAATGCCGCTGCCGATGAGTATGGCGATGAACCCGTTTTGATCGCCGAATCCACAGGCTGCCGGGTTGTTGTTGGCGCTGATCGTGTAGCGACCGCGCGCTATGCAACGGAAAACCAACTGGGCGATGTGATCCTGAGTGATGATGGCCTGCAGCATTATCGTTTGGGACGCACCTGGGAAGTGGCGGTGATCGACGGCAAGCGTCGTTTGGGTAACGGCTGGCGTATACCGATGGGACCCTTACGGGAGGCGCCGGGTCGATTGCGCGAGGTCGACGCTGTGTTGATCAACGGCGCAGCGTTTAATGAGTCCTGGCTGCCGCAGAACAAAACCTTTACAACTTCCCTCAAACCGGTGGGCTGGCGCCATATTGCCAGTGGGCGAGTTGTGCCGCTTGCCGAGCTCGACCTGCAGAATGCCAGCGCCCTGGCTGGAATTGGCAACCCGCAGCGGTTTTTTACCACCTTGCATGGTCTAGGCTTTGAGGGCGCGACTTTTGAATTTCCGGATCACCACCATTTTACTGCGGGTGATCTGCGCCAGTTTCAAAACGTCCGCTTATTGATGACCGAGAAAGATGCCGTTAAGGTTCGCGCCTTTGCTGCGCAAGACTGGTGGGCGCTGGTTGTCGAAGTGTCCATTCCTGACGCGTTGCTAGATCGCTTGATTCAGGCTTTGCCTAAGCACTGATCGTCTGACCTGACCCGAGAGAACTCATGACTCCCTTTTTTGTCATTATCCCCGCTCGTTACGGCTCCACTCGTTTACCCGCCAAACCACTCAAATTGATTGGTGGTCGCCCGATGATCCAGTGGGTTTATGAAGCGGCCAGCCGCAGTTCTGCCCAGGAAGTTTGGATTGCCACGGATGATCAGCGGGTTATGGATGTGGCTCTGTCCTTTGGCGCCCGCGTATGTATGACGCGCGGTGACCACGAGTCCGGCACTGATCGATTGCAGGAAGTGGTAACGCAGCTTGGCTTGCCGGGCGATGCCATAGTGGTGAATGTGCAAGGTGATGAGCCTTTGCTGCCCCCCGAGGTAATCGATCAGGTGGCGACCAATTTGGCAGCCAACCCCTTTGCCAGCGTCGCGACCCTGTCCGAGCCGCTGCATTCCATAGGCGATTGCTTCAATCCCAATATCGTCAAAGTGGTCAGCGATCTTCAGGGCAAGGCTCTGTATTTCTCGCGCGCGCCTATTCCTTGGGGGCGGGACACTTATGGCACTGAGAAGCCGGAGCTTCCGGCGGAACAACTGGCGCAGCGCCATATCGGCATTTACGCCTATCGCGTGTCCTTGTTGCATCAGTTTGTCACTTGGCCGTTGGCTGCTTTGGAAGCATTTGAAAAACTGGAGCAATTGCGAGTTTTGGCCAACGGCCATCAGATTCATATTGCGCCCGCGTGTTTACCGGTCCCAGGAGGTGTCGATACCCCGGAAGACTTGGAGCGGGTGAAGCGTTTATTGGAAGCTAATTCATGAAACCGACTCACGTTTTAATGGTGTGCCTGGGCAATATCTGCCGCTCACCGACTGCCCAGGGCGTTTTTGAACACCGAGTTCGCCAGCGCGGCCTGGAACATCTGATTGTTGTGGATTCCGCTGGTACATCCGGCTGGCATATTGGTGAGCCACCGGATCCGCGCAGCAGTCGGGCAGCGCGCACCCGCGGCTACGACTTAACCTCGCAGCGCGGCCGCCAAGTCACTGTGGCGGATTTCCAGCAATTCGATTACATCCTGGCCATGGATGAACAAAACCTGCGCGCGCTTCAGGCATTGGCGCCGAAAGATTACCCCGGTCATTTGGGGTTGTTTCTGGATTTCAGCGAGCAGAAAGCCTATCGCGAAGTTCCGGACCCGTACCACGGTGGCAGCGAGGGGTTTGAACTGGTGCTCGACTTGATCGAAGACGCGGCCGACGGCTTGTTGCAGCACATACTCGCCAAGCGACCTGAAGTGCGCGCCCAGGCCCAAAAGACCCCCTAAGACTTCATTTCTTATGCAGATACAACGGGACGTCGATCTCCAATCTTGCAACACTCTGGCGGTACCGTCCCGGGCTGAGTTTTTCTGCTCGGTCACCACTATCGACGATTTGCGCGAGGCATTGAGTTGGGTGCAGAAGCGGCAGTTGCCCTTGCATTTGCTTGGCGGCGGCAGCAATGTGGTGCTCGATCCTGAAATTCCGGGCTTGATGGTGCGAATGGATATTCGCGGCAGGGAAGTCGTAAGTCAGGCTCATGACCATGTGGTAGTCAGAATCGGCGCAGGGGAGAACTGGCATCAGCTAGTGGAGTGGGCACTGTCCAATGGTTTCTACGGGTTGGAAAACCTAGCGTTGATACCGGGAACGGTCGGTGCTGCACCGGTCCAGAATATCGGCGCTTACGGCGTTGAGGTCAGTCGCTTTATCGAGCGGGTTGATGGGGTGACCATTTCTGAGGGTGAAGAAATCTCTCTCCGCGCTGAGGAATGCGAATTCGCCTACCGCGACAGTGTATTCAAAAACCGCCTGCGCTCCCGCTTTGTCATAACTGCCGTAGTGCTGCGGTTATCGCGCCGGTTTCAGGCGCATACCAGCTATCCCGCCCTTCAAGATGTTCTCGGCGAAGGTCCAGTAACAGCTGAACGCATCTTTAACGCCGTCTGCCAGGTGCGCCGCAGTAAATTGCCCGATCCGGAAACCATCCCCAACTGCGGCAGCTTCTTTAAAAATCCCATAGTGCCCTGGGATCTCTATGAGGCTCTGGCCGAACGCTATCCGGGAATGCCGTCCTACGATGCATCGAGCAATATTGGCCCGGCGCGCAAACTCGCTGCTGCCTGGTTGATCGATCAGGCGGGCTGGAAGGGCAAAGCCGTGCACGGCATAAAGATTCATCAACACCAGGCGCTGGTGCTGACCAATCCCTCCCGACTACCTGCCGATGTAGTGTTGGATGTGGCATCGATGATTCAAATGGAGGTAAAAGCCAAGTTTGGTGTCTTACTGGAGATGGAACCCCAGCGGATCGGCAGCTGAAGCCATCATTTCACTCAACACACGGCCTTCGCTTGAGACAAACAAGGTTCAACACATCTGGCGCATGGCAACGGATTGACCTCCCCAAAGCCGATATCCAGCTATGGCACCACTGGTTGGATGATGGCGAAGCGGAAGCAATTTGTGCGGATCTGATGCAGACCCTCGACTGGCAACAGCCCAGCCTGACCATTGCGGGGCGGACTCATAAGATCCCGCGCCTTAAAGCCTGGCATGGCGATCCCGCCGCGCACTATAGATATTCTGGTCAGTCATTCAGCCCGAGTCCCTGGACGGATACCTTGCGGCAGTTGAAAGCCCGAGTTGAGGAGGCTTGTGCAGCGCAGTTCAACAGTGTTCTGGCCAACTGGTATCGCAGCGGGCAGGACAGCATGGGATTTCATGCGGACAACGAACGGGAGTTGGGGGTCGAGCCTGTGATTGCCTCTTTATCGCTGGGCGCCACCCGGCGATTTGTCTTCCAACCGTCCGGTGAGCTAAAAGCGCAAGCAAATTATTTGAAGTCCTTGGGGCTGGAACTGGAGTCGGGTGATTTATTGCTGATGCGCGGATCTACGCAGCGTTATTGGAAACATGGAATCCCCAAAACGCAGAAGTTGGTGGGTGACCGCATCAATCTCACGTTCCGTTATATCTTTCGCTAACGGGATCAAAATAAGCATGTTAGGTGATCAAAAACGTCGAAAAACAAACGACCGTTTTATGAGAATCGGTACATAATGACATTACTCAGTACCTTTACTTAGGGGACAATGGTAAATTGACCCGATTTTGTAAGGACGGTGGGCGGGTCGCGGGAAATTTGGAGACTCAGGAGGAATTCCTTGTTTTCTCACCGATTCGTCTGAGCAGATACGAGGCGAAATAACAGTGACAAAAATTATTGTGGCGGATGATCACGATCTGGTGCGCTTAGGGATTGTGCGTGTGCTGTCGGATGAGCCGGGTTTTAAGATCATCGGCGAGGCAAAAACTGGAGAAGAGGCCGTGCGTCTTGCGCGGGAACTCCAACCGGATGTGGTGCTGATGGATGTCAAAATGCCTGGCATTGGCGGACTCGAAGCAACAAAAAAAATTGTGACCTATAACAGCAATGTCAAAATTATTGTGGTCACATCCGTTACAGGAGACCTGTTTCCGGAGCGTTTGATGAAAGCTGGAGCCTATGGGTATATCACCAAAGACGATTCCAGTTTTGACGAAATGATTAAGGCCATTAAGACGGTTGTGGCGGGTAATCGTTATGTAAGCGGCAAAGTCGCGCAGCTGATGGTCGACTATTTTGTTGATGGACGTAAATCGGGAGTCTCTCCCTTTGAAAAGCTGTCAGAAAGGGAATTGCAAACGGCAATCCTGATTGCCAACGGGGTCAAGGTACAAACCATCGCCAATACGTTTTGCGTAAGCCCCAAAACCGTTAATACCTATCGCTATCGCATTTTCGAAAAACTCGATATCAACAGTGATGTGGAACTCACTTTGTTAGCGGTGCGACACAAAATTCTCGAAGTAAGCGCTGTGGAGTAGGCGCCCAAGAAAAGACGCCATGTCCAACGTTTCTGATATACCTGAGTTCGATCACAAGTCCTTTCTGAAAAATCTCACTCGTCAGCCCGGTGTGTATCAAATGTACGATCACGCCGGCAAAGTGTTGTATGTAGGCAAAGCCAAAAATCTTAAAAACCGCGTCAGCAGTTATTTTCACCGCGGCGGTCTTCACCCGAAAACCCAGGCGCTGGTACAGCGCATTCACTCCATTGAAATTACCGTCGCTGCCAGTGAGGCAGAAGCGCTGTTGCTAGAGCAAAATCTTATTAAGGCACAGCGCCCGCCTTTTAATATTTTGCTGCGCGACGACAAATCCTATCCGTATATTTTTTTATCGGACGGTGAAGACTATCCGCGCCTGGCGCTGCACCGCGGCCCCAAAAAAATGAAGGGGCGTTATTTCGGTCCATTTCCAAGCGCGGGAGCGGTACGCGAGAGTTTGCAATTCCTGCAGAAAACTTTCCGCGTGCGCCAGTGCGAAGACAGTGTTTTTCGCAATCGCAGCAGACCGTGTCTGCAATATCAAATTGGCCGCTGCACAGGTCCGTGCGTCAAACTGATCGATCCGGAAGCCTATGCGGCGGATGTGCGCCACACCGTGATGTTTTTGGAAGGCAAAAATGAATCGCTCCACGAAGAATTAGTGGAGGAGATGAATAAAGCAGCGGAAAACCTTGAATTTGAAAAGGCAGCTGCGCATCGCGATCAAATCACCGCTCTGCGTCAGGTTCAGGCACAACATTCCGCCGAGAGCGGCTCCGGCAATGTCGATGTCATTGCTTGCGCTCTTGAGTCGGGCGAGGTCTGTCTGCACGTTTTATTTGTCCGCCAGGGTAGGGTTCTGGGGAGCAAGAGCTATTTTCCTAAAGACCCTCTGGGGGATAACGAGAGCGGGATTTTGGGTGAGTTTCTCGCCCAGTTTTATCTCAGCGATCGGGCGATGGATATTCCGGCGGAAGTGGTAATCAGTCATCCGGTGGAAGAGGCCGATGCCCTGGTTGAAGCCGTGCGGCAGGCGCGCGGCAAAAGCATCAACCTCTGCGACAGTGTGCGCACCCATAGAGCCAAATGGCTGGCCATGGCAATAGAAGCGGCGCGGCAGAACCTGCGCACGCGCCTCGGCAGCCAGCAAACTCTTCTGAAAAAGTACGAGGCGCTGCAAGTCGTGCTGCAGCTGGACGAGATGCCCGAGCGCATGGAGTGTTTTGATATCAGCCACAGCAGTGGCGAGCGTCCCGTGGCCTCCTGTGTGGTTTTCGATCGCAATGGCCCGGTGAAGTCCGATTACCGGCGCTTCAATATCGAGGATATCCAGGCGGGCGACGATTATGCGGCTATGGAGCAGGCGCTGACCCGGCGTTACAGCCGCCTGCAAAAAGAGGGCAAGTCCTTGCCGTCACTGCTGATCGTCGACGGCGGCAAGGGGCAATTGGGCAAGGCCCGCCAAGTGATGCAGGAGCTCGGTATACAGTCCATTGTCCTGCTGGGGGTTGCCAAAGGGACTACCCGCAAACCCGGCTTTGAAACCCTGATTCTGGAAGACGGCCGCGAGCAAGTATTGGCGAGTGATGATCCGGCATTGCATCTAATCCAGCAAATCCGCGATGAGGCCCACCGTTTTGCTGTGACTGGCCATAAGCAGGCGCGCGATAAGCTGCGTCGCAGGTCTCGCCTGGAAGACATCGCTGGCGTCGGCCCAACGCGCCGGCGGCAGCTGCTCAACCACTTCGGTGGCTTGCAGGAGGTGATGCGAGCCAGTGTCGATGACATAGCCAAAGTGCCCGGAATCAGCAAAAAGTTGGCGCAAGAGGTTTACAGTGTCCTTCATAGTGAGTAACTTGCCTCACCGCATTTGATTTGGAGCGTTCCGGTTAATGTTTAACCTGGCCAACCAACTGACCTATTGCCGTATTCTCCTGATCCCGTTGTTGGTGATCGTTTTCTACCTCCCTTACGAGTGGCGGTTTCCCGTGTCTGCAGCGCTGTTCGGGCTTGCTGGCATCACCGACTGGCTCGACGGTCATATCGCGCGCAAATACCAACTTTCCACTCCGTTTGGCGCGTTTCTCGATCCTGTGGCGGACAAGCTGATGGTTGCCGTCGCCCTGGCGTTGCTGATCGAGCTGCATCGCTCAGCCTGGTTTACGCTGCCTGCGGCGGTCATTATCTGTCGGGAAATCGTGATATCGGCACTGCGCGAGTGGATGGCCGAGGTCGGTAAGAGGGCGACTGTGGCAGTGTCCTACATAGGCAAGATCAAGACGACCTTGCAGATCATTGCCATAGTGGTTCTGCTCCTGTTCAACCCGGAGCGCTTCCCGATCATGAAATACGTTGGTCTGATCGCTCTTTACGCTGCAGCGCTGCTGACCTTGTGGTCGATGGTGGTGTACCTGAAGGCCGCCTGGCCCAGTTTTCGAACGGTTAAAAAATAGCTTTTCGAATCAAAGAACTGAGTTGTCCCAAAAGAAGGAAAAAAGGCAAATTAGCGCTAGGCGGAGCCAAAAAATTTCGCTAGAATGCGCAGCCTCTTTACCCAACGGCGCGATAGCAAAGCGGTTATGCTCCGGATTGCAAATCCGTTCAGCCCGGTTCGACTCCGGGTCGCGCCTCCATCTTCCCCCTGCATGTGGATATCGACTTCGTCCACAGCAACTCTGCCCGAGTGGTGAAATAGGTATACACAGGGGACTTAAAATCCCCCGGCCCTTACCGGCCGTGCCGGTTCAAGTCCGGCCTCGGGCACCATTTCATGTTCCAAGCAATTCCATAGAAAGAAAAAACTCAATTAATCAAGTTTTTGCAGGTTTTTTAGTCCAAGGTGCTTGGTTGAAGCCCGCAAGTTCTGGTGCTATCGCGGGTGCTACCGAATTCAATTTTTGGGTAGATCGGATGGCAATTTGCAAGCCTACAGAAATGGCTGTTAAACAGGCGCAACCTAAAGAAAAGGATTATTGGATTACTGACGGGGATGGGTTTAGGGGTTTATCCAGACGTTTCTATCAAGGACGCATTGCCCATCGTGAAGCATTAATTCGGCTCTCCCAAAAAATAGACCCTCTGAAGCTAGAAAAACAACGAAAAAAACAACGTGTGATAACTCGAGTCGACTGTTTTCGGCTGTCGCACTTGAATGGTGGGAGCGTGCCAAGGGTTCGTTGAAGAGGGCCTCGCAATTTGGCCTCGTTTAAAAGCAAGTGCATTCCCCCTGTTGGGTAAAAAAGAGATTCAGAAAATTGAGCCTATGAGAAAGAGATGCATTGATGTTTCTAAGCGCGTACCGGCCGATAGTTGCTCTACCCCTTTTGCCGACAGGTCATCCGGTGTCGCTCGAAGTTGTTTGAGCCACTTGCTCATGGTGGATAGGCCAACCCCCATAGATTCAGCTGCTTCTCGAATTGTGTAGCCCTCCAGGGCTCATTGGTGACATGGCCGGTTACGATGAGGTGCCTGATTAGCGTTTCTTACGTGAGGGAAGGGGTATGAGATGCTGAAATACACGGGTTCACGAATTTCTGGTGAATTCGACGGATGGAATGGTGAATCTCTTTATGAGCTGGATAACCAGCTGGTCAGAGCTATAAGTCCTACTTCTGCTAGGTGGATCTCTTTCACATCATGTAGCACATGTCGTACATAAAAAGGGGCTTTAGAGTATACGCCTAAACGCGCTGCTTCGGTATTGTATAGACATGCATGGATCCCGCGTGGATAAATGTTGCGCCCAGCAGGTATTGCATATGTATGTGCCTAAATGGATTTGGTTTTATCGACCTTGGCAGGTTTATTCGTTCTTAAATTTGCGCGCGTTGCATCGATAACAGAAAAATCCGTTACGTTCATTGCCGGAGGCGCCACCTATCGCATTCCAAGCGAACATGTTGTGCTAGGCTCCCTATATAACTCTCCCCGAATTGAAAATCTGGATGTGGACGGTCCAGGTGTGGATCTCTTTCTCGATGGAAATTGTTCGAAAAAGAGTCAGGTATGAAAGCAGAGCTCCTCATCAGTGTCAACGCCACTCGAAAACTGACCCACTTTAGGTGCTAAAACGCCAAAGTAAAACTGACCCACCCGGTTAACGAACCTTGATCGCCGGCGGGGTTATGCCGGCGGCTTTTTTGTCTTTAAGTCGATAGCTTTCTCCTGTGATTTGAGTGATGTGGGAGTGATGCAGCAGCCGGTCGAGCAAAGCGGCGGTGAGAGTGGTGTCGTCGGCGAAGGCTTTGGACCATTGTGAGAATGGCAGATTGCTGGTGACGATGACGCTGCCTTTCTCGTAGCGTTTGGCGATGACGTTGAAAAAGAGATTGGCCTCTTCGCGACCAAATGGCAGGTAGCCGATTTCGTCGATGATCAGCAGGCTCGGCGCCAACACCACACGCTTGAGATAGGTTTCCAAGCGGCCTTGAGCTTTAGCTGCTGATAGCTGCAGCATCAAATCCGCAGCGGTGATAAAGCGGGTCTTAAAGCCGTTGAGCGTCGCTTGATAACCTAGACTGATGGCCAGATGACTTTTACCGACGCCGCTGGGGCCGAGGAAGACGATGTTTTCCTTGCGCTCGATAAAGCTGAGGTTGAGAAAACCCTGCAACTGCTTTTTTGGGGCGCCGGTGGCGAAGTTGAAATCGTAGTCTTCAAATCGTTTGACGGCCGGCAAGCCGGCGAATTTCAGCAGGGCCGATTGAGTCCTGCCGGTTCGGGCGGAGATTTCGATTTTCAACAAAGCTTCCAGAAAATCCGCCAGGCTCTGGTCTTTGGCCACAGCGTTATCGGCAATGGCCGACCATTCGGTGGCGATGGCGCTGAGCTTCAAATCCTCGCAGGCGAGTCGAATGCGCTCGTATTGGAGGTTCATGCGTGAGCCTCCAACAACTGATCATAAATGGTCAGCGAATGCTGAAGGCTTTCAAACGGAATGACGGACAGATCGGGGCCTTTCGGTTGGATTGGCGGTGCAGAGGGCGACGTTGCGGGCAGTGGCATAAAAGCTTGGCGCTCCTCTTCCAGGCGCACGGCGGGTTTCACTTTGGTGGTGCCATGTTCGCGCTGATGTGCCACTTCCGCGAGCCAGGGGCCTATATGGGCATTGGCTAAATCGGCGGTTAATTCCAGTCCGGCTTGACGTAGAGAAGCTGCCAGGGGCGTGATAAAACTTTCTTTCAGGCACCGATTAAACCGCTCCACTTTACCTTTGGTTTTGGCGCGGTACGGCTGGCACGCCTTGGGCTTGTAGCCATAGTGCTTGGCCTGATTCAGCAACAGGGGGTTCCACTTGTGCTGGCCGTCGCCGTAAGCGTCCCGCTGGATCATGATGCACTTAGCGTTATCGAAGAGGATTTCCCGGGCTACACCGCCGAAGAAACTCAACGCCAGCGATATGCCCTCCAGCCAGTCTTCCTGCCTCTCGGATTCGGTGAAGCGAACAAAGCTGGCGCGACTGTAGCCCAGCGTGGCGACAAACGCTTTGAGCGCATGGCGACCGCGCCGGATGGTGGTGAAATCGACTTGGAGCTGCACGCCGGGAGCGGTTTCAAATCGTGTTACGGCCTCGGTCGACTTTGGCTTCTGCTGGCTGACGTAGGCTCTCACCAGCGTGACACCGCCGCCGTAGCCCTGCGCCTTGATCTCGCGGAACAATACCGCCGCCGGTATCCAGTGCGGCTTGGCGGCGTCGATTCGCTGGAGCAGATAGGGCTTGAAAGGCTCCAGCTTGGTGGGACGCTTGGCCCTGGGTGAATAGCTGGGCATAACGATGGGCTGACGCAGATAGCGCCTGACGGTGTTTTTGGAGAGGCCCAGCTTGCGAGCGATGGCCCGTATGCCAAAGCCCTGTTTATGTAAAACATGAATGTCCACGAATGTCTCCTGAGTAATCATCTACGGCCGCCTGTCTATTCAGTCGGCCGCCATGGTGGCTCAGGTGGGTCACTTTTCGATTGGCATTAGTGGGTCAGTTTTACATTGGCGGTAACATGTAAGGATCTAGCATATTTCTATAAAGCCCATTTTTGGCTTCATAGTGGCTGTCCACTACCTCGAGGGAGCGTAGCTGCTCTTCGTGCGTAGTCTGCATGTTGTGCGTAATGGGGCCTCTTACCGCTCTGCGCGCGCCAATAGCGATAAATCGTCCCAAGGTTTCGCATAGGTCGTCGCTATCCCAATAACCTTTGACATAGCTATCACCCAAGCCTTCGCTTGCGGAATGGTAAATATGATCAAAAAAACGCTCATCGTGGACCTGGATATCCCATGGAAGATTTCCATTGAGTGATATTCCAGCGCGAGACATGACCTTTCTGGTGAAATGCTCAGATTTCATAACTATGAAGTCCCTATCATGATTTTTGGTGGGTAGCGTCCATTGCGGAATCAATTTTTTGATTGTGCAACGCTTTATTTAGGCTACCGGATAATCGTTGATCTGGCAACTTTAATAATAACGAGTGAATTAAATGGAAGTGCGGCAACTGGAAATGACTGGGATGAGTCAATCTATCTATCGCTTGTTTCGAATAATTTTTGTGGATGCCATGCAAGAGAGTGAGGCTGAAATAAATTTTCGCACATTAATTATTTGGCGTTGAAAAAATGAGCTTGCGATTAATTTCTCGTCCGCCGGACCAATCAGGCGCATTAATCTTCTGGCGGTAATCTCATAATCGTTTTGGCGCAATGAGAAGTAGCTAGTGGGGAACGGATATGAATCCCGACAGATCGTGCGCAATAAGAATATTTGAGTAAATGCATTAGTTTCCCGTGCATGACCACCGTACAGGTGTTGAGAGAGGATTTGTTGCCGATCTCGGTTTGAATCCTTGCGGAGAGGCCCGACACCCGGGCTTATTAATGGAGGGGGGCAACTCGGAAGCGTTTCAGGGGGGGCGGCCTGTTCATGGGTGGCGTGCCAGAAGTGAGGGACTATCATCACATCATCTGTCGCAACTGAGCTATCGTATATGCGATTGATCTCACTAAAGAGCCCATGGATCAAATCGGTTTGATTGGAGTAAGATGCGTTTCCTGACGCGCACAAAATGCTCGAAAGCGATCATTTGCTGTTGTTGGAATTCACTAACTATATGGAAAATTAAATAGGAATTTATATGGCATACGTAGCAACCAATTATATGAACAATCCCAGTGCTCCAGTGGGTAAATGGGCATGCGCTCCGACCTCCACTTACACGCCTTTCGATGAGGCTCCCACTGGAGACCAGACAAAAGGACTTCATTTGTGTGGGCAGTGTGTAAGCTATGTGAAGCGTGTTTGTCCGAATTTACCGAGTACTAGCAGTTGGAAAAAGGGAGCCGCTGTAAAAGGTAATAACATCATCCTGCCGGGAACTGTAATTGCTACGTTTAACAGCACGGGAAAATATGAGGGACATGCGGCGATTTATGTTTCGCAAACTACCGTTGGAATTAACGTGTACGATCAGTGGGTAACACCACCGAATCCTAAGCCTGTTGGGCCCAGATTGTTGCGGTGGGGCGCAGCTGGGCGCTCCAATAATGGGGATAATTTTTATGTGGTGGAATAAACTCGTTTTTATATTAGCG
>NZ_QRAI01000007.1 GCF_014336955.1 Saccharophagus sp. K07
ATTACGGGATTTGCAATGGGGCATCGGAGGTGAAAGTATGAATCTCTGAATTGCCATTTGTGTTTTAGCATCCAGGGAAAGTAAGGCCCCTGGGGGGTTACTGGTTCACTGCTATAGCGCAATGTCAGAGGAAAATAGCGTATCCAATCCAGCATATCGAAATATCCTTCCGATTAATTGCGATTTCGGCTTTTTTTGTACAGCAAGTGCAGCGCCCCGATGCAGCTCAAGGTCGTTCCTACCGCCCCAATCGCTGGAACTCCAGGTAGTGCCAAGCTGGCTCCGAGCACTGCAACACCGCCAACGGCAACGCCATCCATTGCGCCTTTGGCGAGATCTTTGCCGTAATCCTTCAGTGAATATTCGTCCGCTGCATTTTTTACACGAAGAGCATTCACCATGAGGCTGCTGGCCGCAACTCTCGGTTGAAACCCGCCGAGCGTTGTAAAGTTGTCTCCCAGAGTAAACCCTAGTGCGTGAGCGAACTTGGCGGCCTGGATGGGGCTGGTAGTGGGTTTGTAGAGGTGAGCTAGATGGTTCATCCCTTCAAATGAAACGTTATTTCGTAAAGCTATTTCCATGGCTTGTGAAAAAATTGCTGAACCGCCTCGCTCTGCGAACCAGACAAGATCTTTTTTATTTTGGATCTGGGTCATAGCGTTAGCTAATAGACTGGAAAAGGCGTAGCCGTCTGTAATTGCTAGGGGATCAAATTGTCGTCGGCCTAGTCGAGTTTTGGCTGGCGAATATAACAGGTCAAATTCGCGAGTGTGTTTGCCTAGGAGCCCTAGTGCTTCAGTAAGACACTTTTTACCTATCTGTGCGGCGTTCTCTACGCCGTCATGATTCGTGTCTGCAATGACAACTATGCGACCGTCTTGTGAAGTAATTCGACCATTCTTCTTATAATTTACGGTAACTGGAGCCCTGTCATTAGGCTGGGTAATTGAATAAATCCCCGGCTTACGACTTTCCTTATCAATCGCCTTATACCCATCACTCAACTCCAACTTGGAAACCACATAACGATCATTAGATCGCCGTTCCACGGTGGCTCTTATGCCGGGGAGGTAGATGTGGAACATCTGGAACGAGTGGGCCTTTACGTCGTTGTAGTTGGGAATATAGACGTTATGTTTGCCACAGGGGCCTGATGCGAGGGATTCCAGTTGCTTTAATGCCAGGACGGCGTAGTAATAGCCTTCCCGAGCGGCGCGTTTTAGGAGGGCGGCGTTTTCGGCTTCCGAGGGAGCGAAATAGATTTGTTTGCCGCAGTTGGGTTTTGAGATTAGAAGGGATTTGTCTAAGGTCATGATACAGGGTCCTTTGCTATGTAATTTCCAGAGCACAGGTGGTTTGGATTCCACTTGGAGTGCCCCTTGCTGATTCGAGGGCAGAATTTTACGGGATCTTTGCCGGATGTTCGACCAACAAATGGGCAATATATAAAAAGGCCCACCATTAGGTGGGCCTTTTTATTAGCGCTATCAATCTTCCTTAGCGCGCGATTCCAAAATCTGCACGGAAGGAAGTGTTTTACCTTCCACGTATTCCAAAAACGCGCCGCCGCCGGTGGAGATGTAGGAGATTTTATCGGCGAGGCCGTATTTATCGATCGCGGCGAGAGTGTCGCCGCCGCCAGCGATGGAGAACGCATCACTTTCGGCAATTGCGCGAGCGACGGTTTCGGTGCCTTTGGCAAAGGCGTCGAATTCAAATACGCCGCAGGGGCCGTTCCACAAAATGGTTTTGGCGTTCTTCAGAATTTCAGCAACTTTGGCTGCGGTCTGCGGGCCGTAGTCGATGATTTCTTCGTCCGCGGCGATTTCGTTGACTTTTTTCACCTGGGTGGGTGAATCGTTTTTCCAGTCTTTGAAACCGACTTTAGTAACGGTCACGTCTTCGGCAAAAATCACTTGAGTTGCTGCACGCAAGCGTTGAGCTTCCGGAATCAAATCTTTTTCGAACAGTGAATTGCCCACTTCGTTGCCGGCAGAGGCGACGAAGGTGTTGGAAATACCACCGCCGACAACCAGTACGTCGGCGATTTTTGACAGAGCGTCTAATACCAGCAATTTGCTGGATACTTTGGAGCCGCCAACCAAAGCCACCATCGGGCGTTCTGGTTTAGCCAGGGCTTTTTCCAGAGCTTCCAATTCGCTGGCGAGCAATGGGCCGGCGCAGGCGACAGGGGCGAATTTGGCAACACCGTGGGTGGAGGCTTGAGCGCGGTGCGCGGTGCCGAAGGCGTCCATTACGAAGATGTCACACAGGTTGGCGTAAGCCTTGGCCAAGCCTTCGTCATCAGAGGTTTCGCCCAGGTTGAAGCGCACGTTTTCCAGGAGTACCAGGTCGCCATCGTTCAGATTCAGGCCGTTTTTCCAGTCGCGCTCGACGGGGACTTCTTTGCCCAGCAATTGGCTGAGGTAAGCGGCAACAGGTTTGAGGGAGTACTGCTCTTCGTAATTGCCTTCGGTGGGACGGCCCAGGTGGGACATTACGATCACTTTGGCGCCGGCTTTAAGAGCGAGTTCGATGGTGGGCAGGGCGGCGCGGATGCGCACGTCTGAGGTGATCTTGCCATCCATGATGGGGACGTTCAGGTCTTCACGGATCAGAACACGTTTACCTTTCAGATCCAAATCCGACATCAGCTTGACGTTCATTGGCGTACTCCAGAAAAGAAGTGGTTATAAAAGAAGGCCGCCCCAAAAAGGGGCGGCAAGGAAAGCTTCAGATGTGTCAGCTGCGGACGGGTTAGTCGAGCAGCTCCTTGGCTGTGTTGACGATATTCTCCACAGTGAAACCGAAATAGTCCATGAGAACTTCTCCAGGAGCGGATTCGCCGAAGGTGGTCATGGCCACTGTGCGGCCGTCGAAGCCGACATATTTGTACCAGTAGTCCGCATGGGCAGTTTCCACGGCAACGCGTGCAGTAACTTCCAGAGGCAGAACGGCTTCGCGGTAAGCGGCGTCCTGCTCGTCGAATACGGAAGTGCTCGGCATGGAGACCACGCGAACTTTTACGCCTTCGGCGGCGAGCTGTTCCGCTGCTTTAACGGTGATACCCACTTCGGAACCAGTGGCAATCAGGATCAGATCTGGTGTGCCGTCGCTGTCGCGCAGGATGTAACCACCTTTGGCGATATTGGCCAGTTGTTCGTCGGTGCGGCTGATGGGGTCGACGTTCTGACGGGTGAACACCAGGGCGCTGGGACCGTTGCGGCGCTCCAGAGCGGCTTTCCAGGCAACTGCGGTTTCCGCTGCGTCACACGGGCGCCAGGTATGCAGGTTAGGCGTCATACGCAGGTTGGCGAGCTGTTCGATCGGCTGGTGAGTAGGACCGTCTTCACCCTGACCGATGGAGTCGTGGGTGTAGACGAAGATGTTCTGAATACCCATCAATGCAGACATACGCACGGCGTTGCGCGCGTATTCCATAAACATCAGGAAGGTCGCGCCGTAGTTGATAAAACCGCCGTGCAGCGCCAAGCCGTTCATGATGCCGCTCATGCCGAATTCGCGCACACCGTAATAGATGTAGTTGCCGCTGGCATCTTCTTTGGTGACGGGCTTGGAGCCGGACCACAAGGTCAGGTTGGAACCTGCGAGGTCAGCGGAACCGCCCAAGAGTTCGGGCAGCAGCTTGCCGTAAGCGGCTATAGCGTTTTGTGACGCTTTACGCGTGGCGATTTTTTCGCCTTTGGCCTGGCATTCGCGAATGAACTCTTCCGCTTTAGCGGCGAATTCGGCTGGCAATTCGCCTTTGATCACGCGGCGCTCGAATTCAGCAGCCAGTTCTGGATAGGCAGCGCGGTAGGCGGCGAACTTGTCGTTCCAGGCTTCTTCCGCAGCTTTGCCCGCTTCTTTTGCATCCCAACCGGCGTAGATGTGCTCGGGGATTTCGAAAGGAACGTGAACCCATTTCAGGTATTCACGAGTTGCAGCGACTTCGGCGTCACCGAGCGGCGAACCGTGGCTGTCGTGGCTGCCGGATTTGTTGGGTGAGCCGTAACCGATAATGGTTTTGCAGCAGATCAGGGTGGGACGGTCTTTCACGTCACGTGCCGCTTCGATAGCGCGCTTGATGGCGTCGCTGTCGTGGCCGTCAACGCCGGGGATTACATGCCAGCCGTAGGCTTCAAAGCGCTTCGGGGTGTTGTCGGTAAACCAGCCTTCCACATGACCGTCGATGGAGATGCCGTTGTCATCGTAGAACGCGATCAACTTGCCCAGTCCCAGAGTGCCCGCCAGGGAGCAAGCTTCGTGGGAGATACCTTCCATCATGCAGCCGTCGCCCAGGAAGCAGTAAGTGTAGTGGTCGACGATCTCGTGGCCGTCACGGTTGAATTGCGCGGCGAGAATCTTCTCCGCCAGCGCCATACCCACGGCGTTGCTGATGCCCTGGCCGAGCGGACCAGTGGTGGTTTCGATGCCGGGAGCGTAGCCGTATTCAGGGTGGCCAGGGGTTTTGGAGTGCAGTTGGCGGAACTGCTTGAGTTCTTCCATCGGCAGGTCGTAGCCGGTGAGGTGCAGAAGGGAATAAACCAACATGGAGCCGTGGCCGTTGGACATAACGAAGCGGTCGCGGTTGGGCCATTTGGGGTTGGCCGGGTTGTGGACCATAAAGTCATTCCACAGCACTTCTGCGATATCGGCCATTCCCATAGGGGCGCCTGGGTGGCCGCTTTTGGCTTTTTGCACGGCATCCATACTCAATGCGCGTATGGCATTGGCTAATTCTTTACGAGATCGCATTCGGAAAACTCCTCTCAATGGTCGAAAACGCCCGCCGATGGGTGTCGCTTGGACCGGGGGACGGGACAAAAGTTGGCTATTCTCCCCGAGAAGAAGAAAGACGTAAACCATTCTCGAATGGAGATGGTCCGGCGGTTAAAAAATTACAAATCGCACGCGTAAATCGGATATGTGTCCGCCAAAAACTAGTGCGTGCGGATGTTAATTGCCTTGCGGTATGATGCCGGCTGCTATTTTCAAGGGCGCCGCCCGTAGCACCAATCTCCAACGCGGTCGGTGAGGTCACCGGAGCTGCAGTTTTGTTCGGATCTCTGGCTCTAACCTAATTTTTTGGAATTAAACCTTCGAGGGACTCGTATGGTTTTTTCTGAGCCGACGTTTTTGTTCTTTTTCTTTCCATTGACAGTGGCGTTCTATTTCCTGGCGCCGTGGAAGATCAAAAATCTCTATTTGTTGCTTGTCAGTCTGGTTTTTTATGCCTGGGGCGAGGAGCTTTTTCTGCTCGTTATCCTGGCAATGATCGTCTTTAACTACTTTATGGCGATCGGGATCGATAGAGCGGCAGAAAACCCGTGGCGATTGCGCCTGACGCAGTTTGGTGTCGCGTTTAATATTGCTGTTCTGGCGTATTTTAAATATGCATTTTTCTTTGCTTCCAATATCACCGACAACGCCGCCGCTCTCAATTACACCCGCTCCATTCACCTACCCATTGGAATTTCGTTTTACGTTTTTCAGGCGGTCAGCTATCTGATCGATGTCTATCGAAGAGAAGTGTCCGCGCAACGCGATCCGATCAAAATGGCGTTGTTCATATCTCTCTTTCCCCAGCTTATCGCCGGCCCCATTGTGCGCTATAGCGAAATAGAAAAGGAATTGATGGATCGTAAGGCAACAAAATCGGACTTTACTGCCGGGGTGGAAAGATTTGTGGTTGGTCTTGCGAAAAAGGTATTGATTGCCGATCCTCTCGGATTGGTGGCTGACCAGATTTTTGCTGTCCCTCTCGATGGCCTGTCTACTCCGTTGGTTTGGGTGGGGGTTATTTGTTACAGCTTTCAAATATTTTTCGATTTTTCTGCCTACTCCGATATGGCCATAGGGTTGGGACGGATTTTCGGCTTTAAATTTCCGGAGAATTTCAATTTTCCATATATCGCGACGTCCGTAACGGAATTCTGGCGGCGGTGGCATATGACATTGTCACGTTGGTTCCGCGATTACCTTTATATCCCGCTCGGCGGCAATCGGGTCGGAGCATTACGCAATTACTGCAATTTATTTTTGGTTTTTTTGATCTGCGGTTTTTGGCACGGGGCCTCGTGGAACTTTATTCTCTGGGGCGCGTATTACGGAGTGTTCCTTGTAATGGAACGACTAGGCTTGTCGGCCATTCTTGCCAGAATTCCGCGCTTTTTTGCCCACGCCTACCTTTTGTTGATTGTGATGATCGGCTGGGTACCTTTTCGCGCAGAAACCTTTGAGCAGACTTGGACCTTTTTGCGTTTGATGTTCATTCCAGGGGCGGGGGAAACCGCGCTTTTATATCCTGTTGAACGCTTTATCAACGGTTATGTATTTTTTACCCTGGTGATTGCCGCAATTTTTGCCATGCCGGTTGGCAATTGGCTACGTGAGCGTATGACAAAGTCCCCCCTCATGTCGCTGAGTGGTTATGCCTACTCGGGATTTGTCGCTGCAGTTTTCGGTTTATCCATTGTGGCCGCCGGTGCTGCGTCTTATTCGCCATTTATTTATTTCCGGTTCTGATATGCGCATGCAGAGAAATACAGGTTTTGTTGGAGCAATTCTCGCCCTGGTGTTATTAGCCATTCCCGCAATTGCAACGCTTTTTGATATTTTTACCGGGCCGGATAGCCCGCGAGCGGAAGGGATTGCCCGAACCCCAGTGCTGGAAAGTGGAATAGGGCGCTTTGCTGCGGACACTCGCTTTTACATCAAACAGCGTTATGCAGTCAAAGACCAGTTTATCGCCCTTAACGGCATGGTAAAAACCGAAATTTTTTCATCGATGCCTTACACCAGTGTTATTTCCGGGGCTGGCGGATTCCTGTTTTTGGGAGATGATGAAGCAATCCATTATCATCAGCGAATTTCCCCTTTTTCCAAAGAGGAACTTACAGCTTGGCGCCGCCATTTTATTGCGGTGACAAAACGATTAAAGCAAAAAGGAATTCGCTATCACGTGCTTGTTGCGCCTAATAAACATGATGTATACGCGGAAAAGCTTCCGTTGTGGGTCAATCATCGTGTCCATAAACAATCGCGCTTGCAGCAGATTTTCTCGGTATTGAGTGGTTCTTCAGTTGAAATAACCTATCCATTGGAAGCCATATTAACGGCAATTGAAAATTTTCCTGACGCCACTCCATTTTTTAGAACCGATACGCACTGGAATGAGTTTGGTGCAGGTATTGCTGTTGCAGAACTACTGCGGGATTTGCAAGTCCCATTCGAAGGCAATATTCGTCCGGTGAATTATTCGCCCGACAAAGCCGGCGATTTGGCGCGCATGATCGGTTTGCAGGAATGGATTTTGGATGACGGCTGGACCTTGCCGAATGAACTGCTTACGGCGACCTGTGTTATGGACAATGGAACACCTTTCCTCGGGCGGCAAACCGATCCTCTCAGGTTCAAATCTGTGCGCTGCTCCGGTGGTAAAGCAAACGGTCTCAAAGCATTAATTTTTATGGACTCTTTCGGTGTGGGAATGGTGCCATCTTTGGGATCGGCATTTGAAGAAGCCATTTTTGTTTGGGGATATAAGTTGGATGAAGCCTTGGTGGACCAAGTGCAGCCGGATTTTGTGATCCAACAGTTGGTTGAGCGCAAGCTGCAAACCTTGTCGGCAGGCAATTTGTTCGGTGAGTTGTGACATCTATTTGGGGTAAAAAATTTTCAACAAAAATCGCAATTGCAACGATTGGCCTAGTCGTGGCAGTCAGTGTAATTGCATTGTTTATTGGAGCATCGCGCAAGGATAAAGACAGCCTCACCGCCCTGGATTGTCATATCTCTCACCAGGCAGGGGCTAGGAATATTTGGCTGCTGGGAAACAGCCTTTTACATGACTTTCACTGGCCATTGAACGACGCAACTGTAGTGAATTGCGCAAAACGTGGCCACACAGTGCACGAATTTCTTTCGCGCTGGAATATGACGCAGCTGCCTACCGAATCGCCGGAATATGTCGTCATTGCATTCGGCACGGTTGAGGTGATCCGCGCAGAGCAGGACTCGCGGTATATTCGCGAGTTTATGACTTATTACCCTCAACTGCTGACTGATCTGCAAAGCCGCTGGCCGACGGCAAAAATCATTGTCAATCTGCTGCCAGATATCAACACACAACTTTTTGGCCGACCCGACTTGGATTTGCAGAATATTGAGATTCTCAATCAATTCATCGCGCAAAACAGTCAATGTCCTAATTGCAACATTATTGATGTTGGAGAAATTCTCCTGCGCGATGAGGAATCATTTTCTGAACAGATCACATACGACGGTGTACATTTCACGGAATATGCTTATAAAAAATGGTTAGCGGCATTAGCTGACGCCATGGACCATTTTTAATAATGACTCTCCCTTTCCATTCGCCTTAGCCGCGCGCGCAATTGCTCAATTTCATCCAATAAATCCAGCGCCAGTGCAGCGCCGGCGAGGTTGACGCCCAGATCTTGCGTAAGACGGTAGGCGCGGCGCACGCGGCGGATGCTGACGCAGTGGAAGCGCCATTGGTTCGGTGCACTGCCTTCCGGCTCCAGTACGCCTTCATCCACCAGCGCCAGCACTTGTTCTGCGGATATATGGCATGCCCGGCACAGATCGGCGAGTGTCAGGCGAAACTCTTCGTCCAGCAGATCGTAGTCGTTCGCTCCATTTCCACTCATGGTTACACTCCCAGCCCGGCGCGGGGCGCAAATTTAAATGCTTTTTCCATCTGCCGATAAGCGTCTTTGGCGGCTTCGGAGTTGGCTGGAGGCAGGGCAATTTGCAGCACGACATATAAATCGCCCGGCTCTTTTGCTGGCAGACCGCGACCTTTCAAGCGCAGTTTTTGTCCCGCGTGCGAGTTGGGCGGAATTTTCAGATCAATAGCGCCAGCGGGAGTCGGGGCTCGTACAGTAGCGCCCAGCGCTGCCTCCCACGGAGCGATCGGCAAATCCAGATAAACGGTTTTTCCTTCCGCGTGATAAAGCGGATGAGGTTTAAATTCCACTTCCAGATATAAATCACCTGCTTCCGCACCGCCAATACCCTGTTCGCCCTGGCCTGCCAAGCGAATTTGTTGTCCTGGAGCTATGCCTTTGGGAATTTTGACCTGAATATTGCGTTCGCGGATTTCGGGCCTTCCACCGGGACCTAACTCGGTATGTTTGAGAGAGATGGTGCGGCTGGCGCCCTGGTAGGAATCCGTAATATCAATTTGAATTTTCGCGTGGACATTTTCGCCTTTGCGTTTGCCTGCGCCATAAAAATGCTGACGGCCTTGGCCAAAACTTCTGCCGAATAAGGATTCAAAAAAATCGGAAAATTCCGCTGGATCCACTTCGGTATAACCGCCGCCGTGAAATTCAAAGCCTTGATCCCATCCCGGTGGTGGGCGGAAATCCTGACCGGCCTGCCAGTTGTTGCCAAGCTGATCGTAAGCCGCGCGTTTTTCCGGATCTTTAAGAACCTCGTAGGCCTCGTTCAGTTCTTTAAATTTCGCCTCGGCGTCGGTTTCTTTACTGACATCCGGATGATATTTGCGGGCGAGTTTGCGATACGCTCGCTTAATCGTATCTTGATCCGCCGTGCGGTCGACTCCCAAAATCGCGTAATAATCTTTGTACTCCATGCGCAGTTATCTCATAGAGGAATCAAAAATATCCGCCCTCAAGGGCGGATATGGTCGGAGCACAATGCACAAAAGCGCACATTAATGCTGAATGGGAATGCGTTTTACATGTTGATTTTCCGCCGTTTCACGGCGTGGGATTTCGAGACGTAAAACACCGTCTTTCAAGGTGGCCCGGATGTCATCGGCGACAGCGTCATCCGGTAGAGACAGGGTGCGTTCAAATGTACCGTAACGCCGTTCTACGCGATAAAACTTCTTATCGCTGCGCTCGTCGACCGTCTCTTGTTTTTCGCCGCGGACTACCAGAATATCGCCGCGCACTTCCACAGAAATATCTTTTTCTGTCAGGCCTGGAAGGTCCAGTGTGATTTCGTATTTTTTGTCATCACCGGCGATATCCACATTGGGCTTCAGCCAGGTGCCGTTGCTGGCGTTATTAAAAAATTCGGAGTCGAATAGCCGCCGAGTCGGAAAACCAAAATTGCTGAAAGCCGCATCAAACAGCCGGTCAATTTCCTGGTGCAATTGAAATATCGGATGGTAGGACGAGGGAAAATATTGCCCGCCGACCACTGGGGAATTCGTTTCGCGACTGACCGGTACCTGCGCTGCTTTTTCTTCGTGTTTGAACCAGTTCCAGGGATTTAATTTTTGCAAATTCATGGCTTTACTCCTGTTACGTGATCAACCGATAAAATCGATTTGCACTTCGTGCAACCGTTAAAAGGCACCGGGTATAACCCGGCGCAGGCGAAGCTTGTTTTAAGCGACCTTTTCGCTCACATGTTCGCTCTCAGTAACGCTGCTGTCGCTGCGGTGCTCAATAACTTTGCCGCTGTCCGCGTTGCCTTGGTTAATGGAAATTCTGCGCGGTTTCATTGCATCTGGAACTTCTTTCACAAGGCGAATTGTCAGCAAGCCATTATTGAGATCCGCGCCCGTTACCTCGACGTAGTCGGCGAGATTGAATTTGCGTTCAAACGCGCGGTTGGCAATGCCTTGGTGGAGATAATGGCGTTCTTCCTCCTTGGCTTTTTTGCCGCGTACGGTTAAAACGCCTTTTTCCGTTGTGATGTCCAATTCACTTTCGTCAAAACCCGCCACTGCCAGCGTAATGGCATAACGGTTTTCTCCCAACATTTCGATGTTGTAAGGCGGATAGCCGGAGGTAACGGAATCAGAGCGCAAGGCGCTGTCGATCAACGAAGCTAACCGGTCAAAGCCGATGCTATTGCGATAGAGGGGTGATAAATCAATCGTGTTCATAACATATCCTCCTATTGAGCAATACGTAATAAACAATGGATTTGCCAAGCGGAGCTC
This sequence comes from Saccharophagus sp. K07, assembly GCF_014336955.1. Lineage (GTDB taxonomy): Bacteria > Pseudomonadota > Gammaproteobacteria > Pseudomonadales > Cellvibrionaceae > UBA5868. Next base: position 10,952 of record NZ_QRAI01000007.1, read on the forward strand.
ATGTGACATCTCCTGGCAATTATTGAATAAGAACGAAAAATCTTTTTTCAAGGGACGAAATTTTTATTTCGTGCACAGGTGAATTTCGTTTGATGTGAATCAAAAAGGGATGTGACAGTGGTTTGAGCGAAAGCGCTGTCGCAGATATTCACTTGTCTCCGAGGGTGATAAAGTGGCGTCTCGCGCGGCGAACCACAAGGGTGCTCTCGTTATGGAGTTCAACAAACGCTTCTGGCTGATTGAATTGCTGGCTTATTGGGAAGGGCGGGTGAATACCACCAGTCTTATCCATCATTTCGGGTTATCCCGACAGCAGAGCAGTGCGGATCTCAATGCCTATAGTGCGCAAGCGCCCACCAATCTGACTTACGACCCCTCGATCAAAGCCTATCTGCCCAAACCAGAGTTTCAGCGCCACTTCATCAGCGATGACGTAGCGGAATACCTCAACTGGATGCAGCATCCATCGGCGGCGCCGGCCCCTATCTCTGCGCCCAGTGCCAAATTGTCCAACCTCGCCCTGCGCCTGCCGCCGCGCAAGGTGTCGCCGGAGCTGATGCGAGTTCTAGTGGCCGCCACGCGTCAACGCTTGCGGGTGGAGGTGGATTACGTCTCGCTCAGCAACCCCAATCGCGAGGGGCGCATCATAGCCCCCCACACCTTCGTCAACACCGGTCTGCGCTGGCACTTGCGCGCCTGGTGCGAGAAGAGCCAGGGCTACCGCGATTTCGTCCTCAGCCGTTTTCGCGGGGTTCCGACCCTGCTGGACCGCACTGAACACCCTATCGAGCACGACACTGCCTGGAACACCCAGATCACCCTCATCCTCGCGCCTGACCCCCGCCTGACCCCCGAGCAGCGGGAGGTGCTGGAAAACGACTATCAAATGGTTGGTGGACAGCTGCATATCTCCACCAAGGCCTGTCTGGTGAACTACTTGCTGAAGGAAATGCAGGTCAACACCAAAATGCTCGACGGCACCCCGGAGGCGCAACAGTTGGTTCTGGTCAATCGAGATGATCTCAAGCCCTGGCTGTTTGATTGAGCCAACCAAGTCACAGAACGGTGGGAATGGTGCGCGGTCAGAGTGAACCTGTACCTGCTAGGATTGCTCACATATGGCATATCGGGGCACACTTGCCAGCTTTGGCGTATCGGAACTCCGATGGGGCCGGGCTTGCCCGAAGGGCATAACTAAAAGCCATCCCAAAATCCGCCGGCGCAGGCATTTTTGCGATAGCTTTTAAGTGTTTCATCAATAACTAGACTTAAATAAATATGACTAATAAAACTCTCACCAACTTTGCATCTCACCTGAAAAAAAATCGATCTCTTCCGTTACTTGCGCTGCTCACCGTATTGGGTACTGCCTGTAGCAAAAAAGAAACTTCCGGCGCGCAACCGGAAACGCAAGCTGCACAAGCTGTTTCCGCAGAAAAAAGCCAGGATCTGACGCAAACACTCAACGACCTGAAAATTGATGTCAAAATCGGCCACTTCAATGATTTATTGGGTGAGCCGACACACACTGCTACGCGCGAAGTTTCCCGCGAAATGATGGTGGTGCAACGCCATGGCACGCCGAAAAAATTAAAAGAAGATTACACCTATACCGAATATCTGTACGTAAAACCTGAATATTTCGTGCAGGCTGTAACGGACGAAGACGGGGATGTCGGCCTCTATTCCATTACCGTGCGCAGCGCTGCATACCTGCCGGAAATTACCACCATCCTCGATCAAACCGTGCAATTGGGTAAAACCGTCTATCACGACTTGGTTCAGCACCCGCGCAAAATCGGCGCCGATTTTAAAGACTCAAAAGGCTCCGCCTATTACGAAATTCACCTCGGCCATCCCGACGCGCCGCTCCTGGCGATTTTTTCCACCAACCGTTTAGGTTATGTGGAAGAACTCAACGGGTTTGAAGAAGGCAACAACGGTGTATTTGTGCAGTGGTTTGCTCTGCGCGGCACCGGCGACGACTTCCCGTTGAATCAGGCGCACGAAGATTTCCGCAAAACTACCACCTTTAATACCTATACAGTCGCAGCGCCCTGGTTCCGTGGAGTTGACCCAACGCCACACGGTGCCAACATTGGCGATGTGCCGATTCAATTTGGTCCCCGTCCGGAACAGCTCAACCAACCGCCGCAATCCATCAAAGCGCAATAAACCGTCAGACCATTCATAATCGATTCAGCGGCCAATAGTATTATTGGCCGCACATTCATCGCAAAATCATTGCATTAAGCTGCTTTGAGATGTTCCCACTACCATCTAGTGGTGTTTCCTTTAAATTTATCAGCGCCGGAGAAACCGCATGAAAAGAATCGCTGCGTTACTGCTAACCTGTCTGATGTCTACCTGGGTATCCGCTGCCGCATTACCGGACTTTCCCTTTGTGGTTTCTGACGGAAAGGCAGAGAAAAAAATCACACCGGATATCGCCACTATTCATCTAACCATTACCGCTTTCCACAAAGATTCCGATCAAGCGCTTAAAACCGTTAATCTCACCACCACAGCCGTAACAGAAGTATTAATTAAACACGGCGTTAGCACCGAACAAATCGAGGCAACGGATATCAACAAAAGCACCGCGCGCAAACGCGACAGTGAATATAACCAGCTGGAAATTCTCGGCTACGATATTTCGCGCTCCATGACCATCAAACTCAATAATCTGGCGAAATATTCCGAAATTATCGGCGACATCATTGCGACCAATAATGTATCCGGCGTACAAGCGCAGTTTGATCTTTCCACAAGAACCGAATTGGAATCCGAATTGACCTTATTGGCAGGGCAGAATGCGCGCGAAAAAGCTGAGCAAATGGCGAGAGCCCTGGGAACCAAAATACACTCCGTGTATGCCATTACCAGGGGCGCTGGATTTGAAGAATTATTTGGCAGCTATGGACCCGGAGAAAAAGTTATGATGATGCGTATGGCAGCAGGAGGTGGTGCCTACGACACTATTATGTTCCCACCCCGCGAAATTACCGTCAGCCAGGAAATCAAAGTCATCTTCCGCATCAAATAAATCACTTCCGGCCTGCGCCCCAGTGCGCAGGCTCTTTCCCTCCTGTATTTGTCGCCGCGCCTATTTCCTCGTAATCACCGCAATAAAATTCAAAAGAAATCCTACAGATAAAACCGCGTACATCAAAAAATTCAAAATCAAATTCTCAAAATCAAACGAAAAATAACTGATCAAAAACATGATCATGCCTTTGATCAGAAAAATCTGGCTGAGCTTCTGGAGCGAGAGTTTCATGCAAGACTCACCTTGCTGAGTGGGGGGGCGCAGTTATAGCATTATTTGAGGTGGGTTTCAGCAAGGTGGTGTGATTTGGGTTGGGTTTTGGTGATTTGATATTGCACGAGTGTTGATATTTGCGCTTTTGAGTTTTTAGCAAGGTGATAGCGATCAGGAAGACCTGTAAAGAAACTTTACGTGTAAATATGTACAGTGTTGCGCTTTGGTGAGATGGCGCTAGTCTTTAGCATATTCACGACGAATAAAGGATGCGCTCATGGAGCCTTATTACAGGTATTGGGGCAAGGCCAAGAAATCCCCCGATGCGGAGGGGCCTGACTACCACCTACTTCCCTATCACAATCTCGATGTTGCGGCAGCCGGTTATCTCTTGCTCGACCCGACAAAGTCGCTCTGTAAAGATTTAGCCAATGAGTTGAATGTTGATGTTAATTGGCTACGGAGTTTTTTTACCTTTTGTTTGGCGCTCCATGATTTAGGCAAATTTTGCCGAGCTTTCCAAAATCTCGCGCAGAATCTTTCAGATGTTCTCGTACCCTTCGATGGCCAATTCTGTTACGACGTTCGCCATGACTCATTGGGGCACGCCCTATGGTTGCAAGTATTGAGAAAAAAGGTGGGGCTTTCTCTCGATATATCTATTTTGCTTGATGACTGGCTTGAAATTGTTTGCGGTCACCACGGCCAACCGCCGCAAAATGCGACAGTGAAGCGGCATTTGTTGCAGGAGGATGAGCAGGCAGCGGAGCAATTTTTTAATGAAGTGAAACAAAAGTGGTGCCCTGACCTTGCGGTTCTCACGTCTATTGATCCAAAAAAATTCAAACAGGCATCCTGGCAGCTAGCGGGAGTTGCTGTTCTGGCGGACTGGTTGGGGTCTAATCAGCTTGCCTTTCCCTATAAATCCGATCCCATTTCGCTGGAGCGCTACTGGACTGAATTCGCGTTGAAAGGCGCAGAAAAAGCGCTAGCGATGAGTGGAGTTGGTGAGCGGTCCATCAATCCGTTTGAATCCATTCGTCAGCAATTTCCGTTTGTTAAAACAGCAACACCATTACAAGAGTATGCACACAAAACAAAATTGGCGACATCCGCGCAACTTTTTATTCTTGAAGATGTAACAGGCGCGGGCAAAACAGAAGCCGCAATGGTACTGGTGCACAGGCTGCTATCGGCAGGTTTGGCGAATGGAGTTTACGTCGGGCTTCCTACTATGGCCACCGCGAATGCCATGTATCAACGTATGGCGGAGAGTTATCGCAATCTCTTTTCTGATGAATACAGGCCATCCCTTGTTTTGGCGCATGGCGCGCGCGAGTTGTCCGAAAAATTTATGGAGACCGTGCTGTTGTCGGAACAAAGCAGTGATCGTAATTATGACAAGCAGGATTTATCGGCGAGCGCTTATTGCAATCAATGGCTGGCAGATAGCCGGAAAAAAGCGCTATTGGCTGATGTCGGCGTTGGCACTATTGATCAGGCGCTGCTCGGAATTCTGCCAGCCCGCCATCAATCCTTGCGATTGCTTGGATTGAGGAAAAAAGTTTTATTGGTGGACGAAGTTCACGCGTTTGATCCCTATATGAGAAGCCTGCTTGCCGCTCTTATACAGGCGCATGCCGCCCAGGGCGGAAGTTCGATTCTGTTATCCGCAACACTCCCGGCGAATTTTCGCCAGCAGTTAGCAGACGCATTTTCTGCTGGAGCAGAAATACCTAAATCGGATTTAAATCCCGGCGCGGGGTATCCGTGGGTAACGCAATTGGGCGCAGAGGGTTTGATAGAAACACCGGTAGACACTCGTGCTTCTGTGGAGCGAACGGTAGTTGTAAATCGCCTGGATAATGAAAATGCCGCTGTCGAACTCATAAAAGCTGTTGCAAGCGAAGGCCAATGTATTTGCTGGATACGCAATACAGTGGCGGATGCGCGCCGGGCGTATCAATTATTGTGCGAAAGCGGCAGCGTACCAGTCGATAAAATCAGTCTGTTTCACAGTCGCTATGCCATGGTGGATCGGCAGGAAATTGAAAAAGAAGTGTTGAATGTGTTTGGCAAAAATTCCTGTGCCCCGGAGCGGTTGGGGCGGGTGCTGATCGCCACTCAGGTGGTGGAGCAAAGCCTGGACCTGGATTTCGATGTAATGATCAGCGACCTCGCTCCTATGGATCTTCTGATCCAGCGGGCGGGCCGTCTCCAGCGTCATATTCGTGGTAAAGACGGCTCCGTGAATGCCGATATGGGAGCAAAGGACGCACGCTCACCGCCTTGTTTGCATATTGTCTCGCCTGATCCTGGCGAGGTGACGGATAAAAATTGGCTCAAACAAGTGCTTCCAGGCAGCCAAGCCGTTTATACCAATGTCGGACAATTATGGCTGACGATGGATCTGCTCTGTGGTAGCGGTGGCTTTCGCATGCCGCAGGACGCTCGTCGACTAATAGAGGGTGTTTACGGTGAAGAGGCTCAGTCAAGGATTCCGGAACCCTTAGAGCAAGCCACTGCGGAAGCAGAAGCCGAACAGAAGGCCAAAGCCAGTCTGGGCGCCTTCAATTGTTTAAAGCTCGACAGAGGCTACAGTCGCGCCAGCGCACGCGAAAGTGGCGGTTGGGACGAGGATGTTCGCATTCCCACCCGCTTGGGAGACGATTCCGTGACGGTTGTATTGCTCCGGGAGCAGAAGGGCAAATGGGCTCCCTATGCCAGCGGGCATCACGCGTGGGCGCTCAGCCAACTGAGCGTGCCGCGCCGGGAGTGGGAGCAGGCGAGTCATTTAATACCGGCAGCTCTAAACGAGTCCCTGACTCAACTGAAAGAGCAGGAGCCGGCATTGCGTTGGGTTGAGCTAATGCCTCTAGTGAGAGAAACCAGCCACCTATACGAACGGCAGGGTGGCTGGGTTGCCCCGCAGAGCGGGGAACGTGTCGATGATGGCCTATAACAGAGACCGACATGCGGTTGATCTCCGCCAGCGCGGAGAGTGTGCAGCATACATCATCAAAGGATCCTAAATAAATTACATAGACCTACATGCTTTAAAAATTATTTGACTGGTCGATTAATGGCCAATACACTGCTGTCACGTCTCGGCAATGGGGGTGCTTTGTGGATTGGCTAAATCAACTTTTCGAAAGCTTGAACAAGCTTTCGCCGTCAGGCAGCGCTTTGATTGCTTTGGTATTGGTTTTTGCCATTGTCTTGGTTATGAAACTCGCATGAGGAGAAGGAGCACAGATGAACCTGATCACCGATCCCTGGATTCCCATCATTCGCGCCGATGGGGCTAGAGAAAAAATCGCGCCCTGGCAGATTGCGGAGCAGCAGAACCCGGTAATGGAAATCGCCGCGCCGCGACCGGATTTTCAGGGGGCTTTGTATCAATTTCTGATTGGTCTGTTACAAACAGTCGTTCCGCCTGAGGATGCTCGGGAGTGGGCTGAGAAATGGCAGGTGGTACCGGATGGTGAGGAGTTACGCGCCCGACTCAAAAAAATTTCGGATGCATTTGAATTGATTAATCCCGATGGAATCGCTTTTCTGCAGGATTTTCAGATGCCGGAAGGTGAGCAGAAAGACATTGCCGCGTTGCTGATTGAGGCGCCGGGAGGAAAAACGATCAAAGATAATCTCGATCACTTCATCAAGGCAGGAGCTGTAGAAGGCATTTGCGACAGCTGCGCAGCGATAGCACTTTTTACTTTGCAAACCAATGCTCCATCAGGTGGTGTGGGTCATAGGGTTGGCTTGAGAGGTGGCGGCCCTATGACGACTTTGCTAAGGCCTGAAAACCGTACTGCCAATCTTTGGCAAAAATTATGGCTGAATGTATTGACGGTTGAGGAGGCGGCTCCGGCATGCCTGTCTGCGACTCCCAAGGTGTTTTCCTGGTGCGCTCCAACGCGCGTTTCGGATAAACCCGGCAGTGCGCTTTTACCGAATGACGCATCTATTAATTGGCTTCATGTTTATTGGTGTATGCCGCGTCGTATTCGGCTTGAGCCCGGTAACGATTCGGGGATATGTACTCTGTGTGGTGAAGAATGTGCTCATTTGCTTACACACTTCCGCACGAAAAATTACGGAATGAATTATGAGGGGCCGTGGGTCCACCCATTGACGCCCTATAGATACGATCCTAAACATCAGGCACCGCCGCTCAGTCTAAAGGGGCAGCAGGGCGGGTTAGGGTACCGACATTGGCTGGGTTTTGTTTGGAAAGACGAAAATAACGGCGATCAAGCTGCTGTTAGTATTCAGAGCTTTCTTGAACAAAAATCCCGCTATCTATCCGATGACCAAAATATCGGCCTTTGGTGCTTCGGCTACGACATGGACAATATGAAAGCCCGCTGCTGGTACGAGCATCACCTGCCGGTTGTTTCGGTAGATCAGGAATATCGCGAAGTTTTTTTTAGTTTTGTCGGCGACCTGATTGCCTCCTCAAAAGACGCGGTAAAAGAATTGCGCTCTCAGATAAAAGCTGCGTGGTTCAGCCGACCCAAGGATGCCAAGGGCGATACCTCAATGATCGATCAATCCTTCTGGCAGGCGACAGAAGCCGATTTCTATCAGCAGTTGCACAGATTGGCGCAGCTTCCGGCGGATACACGGGCTATGCCCGCGGCTGTTGCCCAGGAATGGTTGCAGACATTAAGGAGAAATTGCCTGGATTTATTTGACCACTGGTCCCTTGAGGGAGAGGCGGAAGATATGGATTTGAAGCGGGTAGTAAAGGCCAGACGATTTCTGGACACCAATCTTAATAAAGCGAAATCAATCAAAAAACTGCATGACAAAGCCAAATCAACAAAGGAGGTGGCGTGAAATGAAGCGAGGAAAGTTGAATCAGGGTGACGCGGAATGTTTGCGTCGTTGGTGGCTCTCGCTGGATGACAACCGTGGCGATCGTGCCCAACTTCGCCGAGCACAATCGCCGGATGACATTTTGCTGACGCCCGCATTCGCGCACTTTCTCCAGGTTTTACCTAAAGCTTGGATTGAAGATGTGCCTTTGTCGGATCTCGCTATGGTCGCTGCGGTTTTGGCGCGAGTAAAAACGGATATTTCCGATGAGCGCGCGACTCTGGCAAAAAGTCTGGCGACGCCGAAGGAGGGCGGAAGCAAAGCGGCGATGAGCGAATTGCGCTTTCAGCAGTTGCAGAAAAGTCGGACACCGCAGGACTTTTTTACGCGTCTTTGTCGGGCCATACAGTTACTGGGGAGCCGCGCCAACGTAGTTCTGCTGACAGAGGATATCTTGCTTTGGCTAACAGAATTTCGTTATGGGCCGTCCAGTAAACCACAGCAGCGCCTCGCCGTGCGCTGGGCCAGCGATTACTACATGCAGATGAAAGACTGATTCGCATTCACAATCATCACATCCAAAATCACAGCTAATTAATTACGGAGAATTTTATGAGCCGATTTTTGCAACTGCATTTGTTGACCTCTTACCCGCCGGCAAACCTCAATCGCGACGACCTGGGTAGGCCCAAAACGGCCAAGATGGGCGGCGTGGACCGACTGCGTGTGTCTTCGCAAAGTCTAAAGCGCACGTGGAGAACGTCGGAATTATTTAAAGAGGCACTGGAGGGGCATGTGGGAACCCGCACCAAACGATTGGGTAGCGAAGTTTTCAAAAAACTCACTGCGGCTGGAATACCAGAAAAGAAAGCAAAAGAATGGGCGCAGAAAATTGCCAGCCAATTTGGAAAATTGAAAAAAGAGGGAGACGAGCTCGAAATCGAGCAATTAGTGCACATAAGTCCGGCTGAGCAAGCAGGCATAGATGACCTTACAAATAAGTTGATAGCCGAGCAACGCGCACCTAACGACGATGAGCTGAATTTTCTCCGTAAAGACGACACGGCTGTCGATATTGCCATGTTTGGTCGGATGCTCGCGTCCAAGCCGGAACATAATGTAGAAGCTGCGTGCCAAGTAGCACATGCTATCTCCGTGCACGGTGTTGTGATCGAAGACGATTATTTTACGGCAGTGGATGATTTGAACGATCACAGTGAAGATGCCGGTGCGGCGCATATCGGTGAAACCGGCTTTGCTGCCGGACTGTTTTATTCCTATATCTGTATCAATCGGGAGCTACTGGTAGAAAATTTAGGTGGGAATAAAGCGCTGGCGGATAAAGCAATCCGCGCGTTGACAGAGGCCGCTGTAAAGGTAGCGCCGCAAGGCAAACAGAACAGCTTTGGCAGCCGCGCCTATGCCTCTTATGTACGCGCGGAGTTGGGCAGTCAGCAGCCGCGCTCATTGTCAGTTGCCTTTCTCAAACCCCTGGGTAAAAACAGTGAAGATTACGCACACGAGGCTGTTGCAGCACTGGAAAAGCAGGCGGCCAATTTCGATGAAGTCTATGGTCCGTGCGTTGATAGTTCCTATTCGCTGAATGCGTTTGCGGGCGCGGGCAAAATGACGGAACTGCTCGATTTCGCTGTGCAGTAGAGGTGAATTATGGACTATCTCGTTTTTCGCCTTTACGGACCTATGGCCAGTTGGGGAGAAATTGCCATAGGTGAATCCCGCCACAGCGCGGACTATCCATCCAAGTCGGCTATCACAGGGCTGTTGGCAGCGGCGCTGGGTATTCGCAGGGAGGAAGAATCGGTGCATCACAATTTATCCAAGTGCTATTTACAGGCGGTTAAAGTGCGGCGATCTGGTTGGCTATTGCGGGATTACCACACGGCTCAGGCCCCCGATTCTGCTGGCAAATTTCGTTACAGAACCCGTCGCGATGAAATTGTCACCGGGCGGGATCGTCTGGGTACGGTGTTATCCTCGCGGGAATATCGCTCGGATGCGGATGCGTTGGTCGCGGTTCGCGCATTGGATGGTGCACTTTATTCATTAACGAATCTTGCTGATGCGCTGATGAAGCCCAAATTTCATCTTTATTTGGGACGAAAAGCCTGTGCTCTCGCAGCTCCGCTGAATCCCTTGGTTATTCAAGCGGATAATTTTCACGGTGCTCTGGAAAATTACGAAGTCAAACCAGTGCTTAAACCCACTCCCGAGTGGGCCAGCGATAGCCGCTGGTTGCCGCAGGATAAGTTGGTGCGATTCTATTGGGAAGGTGATATGGAGGAGTTTTTTCCGATGGATACCAATATGGATAAATCTTCGGTGCAAAGGCTTTCTCGTTACGATATGCCCTTATCGCGAAAACGCTGGCAGTTTGAGCCGCGTCAGGAATATTTATGGACGACTGAGCGGAGGATCGGCTGATGTATTTATCTCGAATCGAATTGACGGATGCCATTTCTGAGCAATCGCAACTGGGCCTGTTATTGCGCGACCGCAGCTACGGAATTCACCGCCTGCTTTGGGACCTCTTCAGCAATAACGAGCGATTTTTATTTCGCGAAGAAAATGCTCAGGAGCAAATGGCCAGGTCTCGTGCTTTACCTATTTATTATGTGGTGTCCAACACTGAGCCCAAGTCGACAAGCCCTATCTTTACCATCACGACTAAACCTTATACGCCAATATTGAAAGCAGGTGATCAGCTCTTATTTCGGTTGCGCGCCAATCCCACCGTCGCCAAAAAACTCGGTCCTGATAAAAAATCTCAAAGGCATGATGTCGTAATGAATGCGCAGAGAGCTTGGCTTCAGCAGGCGTGTGCTGAACGAAACTTAGACGTGGGTGGAGAAAAGAAAGCGTTAAGGCAAAGGCTACTGAATCACACTGATTTTGCCGGCAAATCAGGAGAAGAAAAATTATCGGCTCATCTTGAGGACGCGATACAGTCAGCCGCAGTGGCATGGCTGGCAAAACGCGGTGAGAAGCATGGGTACGAATTGCAAAACGTACAGGCGACAGGCTATCGCTGGAATGCACTGCCGGAGAAAGGACGCGATGCCGGCTTTAGCTCCATGGACTATGAAGGTGTATTAAAAGTTATAGAGCCGCAGAAGCTTGTGGACATGCTGGGCAACGGACTTGGGCCATCCAAAGCCTTTGGCTGTGGGCTTATGCTGATTCGGCGTGCTTGAGAGGCTGCTTGAGTGACCAGCTTGTGGGCAGTGTGTGCCCACACTTGTCGGCACAATTGAGGTGATTATGGAGATGTTTACCATCCGCGACCTGCGCAACCGCACGGGTGAGCTCATCCGGGAGGCGGAAGCCGGGCATTTGTCCCTGGTGACCAAACATGGGCAGCCGGTTGCCGTACCGTTTGACGAGGTTCTGTTGAAATCGGGTGTGCGACTCGCGGTGGCCTTGCATCTGTTCGAGGAACAAAAAGTCAGTCTGGCGCAGGCTGCGCGCCTGGCGGGGCTTTCGGCTTCTGAAATGATGGACAAGCTGGCGGAAAACCAAATTCCGGTGGCGAATTACACCAAGGATGAACTGCGTGATGAACTCGATCAATTTAACAAATGAAACTTTGCTGGTGGCGGACACTGCGCAGCTCGGGATATTTTTTTGAGTGAGCAATTGATCGCCGACATTTTGGAGCTCGCCCATGAATGACACACCGCCGCCTCCGCTCAAACCTATTCCAATTAAAGACCGGAATTCCATGATTTTTCTTCAGTACGGTCAAATCGATGTGCTGGATGGCGCATTTGTGATGATCGACCAGACTGGAATCCGCACACATATTCCGGTCGGTTCGGTAACTTGCATTATGCTGGAACCCGGTACGCGAGTATCACATGCCGCGATTAAACTGGCTGCACAAGTTGGCACCCTTTTAATTTGGGTGGGAGAGGCGGGTGTGCGTTTATACGCGTCTGGTCAGCCAGGAGGTGCGCGGTCTGATAAGTTGCTCTATCAAGCTCAATTGGCGCTTGATGAAGAACTGCGTTTGAAAGTCGTGCGGAAAATGTTTGAGTTGCGCTTTGGTGAGCCGGCACCGGCAAAACGCAGTATTGATCAATTGCGCGGGATAGAAGGTGCCCGGGTTCGAAAAACCTATGAATTGATGGCGCAGCAATACGACGTCAATTGGAAGGGAAGAAAATACGACGTAAATGATTGGGAAAAAGGTGACGTCATTAATCAGTGTTTGAGCGCAGCAACGTCATGTTTATATGGAGTCACCGAGGCGGCTGTGTTGGCTGCGGGTTATGCCCCTGCAATTGGATTTATTCATTCCGGAAAACCATTGTCGTTTGTTTACGATATTGCGGACATTGTTAAATTTGAGACAGTGGTTCCGGTCGCGTTTCAAATTGCAAAAAAATCACCTCGTTCTCCAGATCGTGAAGTGCGCATTGCATGTCGCGATGTTTTTCGCTCGTCAAATTTGTTATCGCGTCTTATCCCTTTAATCGAAGAGGTGTTAGCAGCAGGTGAAATTCAGCCTCCACCGCCACCAGAAGACTCTCAACCCCCCGCCATTCCAGAGCCACCGAGCATCGGTGATAGTGGTCACAGGAGCGGTTGATCATGGCGATGTTGATGGTTGTAACAGAAGCCGTTCCTCCGCGTTTGCGGGGGCGCTTAGCGGTTTGGTTACTGGAAGTACGAGCGGGTGTATACATCGGAGATGTAAGCCGACGGGTCCGAGAAATGATCTGGGAGCAGATTAACGCGATGGCAGAGGGTGGAAACGTAGTAATGGCTTGGTCCACCAACACAGAATCAGGATTCGATTTTGTGACCTATGGCTCAAACCGGCGCGAACCAGTCGATATGGACGGCATGCGTCTAGTGAGCTTCAAACCTGATATTCCCGCTCCATAAATTCCCGTAGATTTTTTGTAACGAAAATTGCTCTTTAAAAACATACGTTTACAATTAGAGTGTTCCCCGCGAATGCGGGGATTAACCGAATTGCCACATAAACATTTAACCCCATTCCCAGTGTTCCCCGCGAATGCGGGGATTAACCGTTTTCGCAATAATAAACGGAATCAAAAAAGAAGTGTTCCCCGCGAATGCGGGGATTAACCGGTTATCACACATGACAGTCGTCAACGTGAACGGTGTTCCCCGCGAATGCGGGGATTAACCGGGATTCCGGGTGGCATATGACGGCGTGCGCTCGTGTTCCCCGCGAATGCGGGGATTAACCGTTTCTGGTGAAGTTGCGCGACTGTGGATGATGGTGTTCCCCGCGAATGCGGGGATTAACCGCGCGGCGACTATCCAGTTCACGGCCGCCGAATGTGTTCCCCGCGAATGCGGGGATTAACCGATGGCTTGTCATAGCGGACATAGAGGGCACGAGTGTTCCCCGCGAATGCGGGGATTAACCGCGCGGCGACTATCCAGTTCACGGCCGCCGAATGTGTTCCCCGCGAATGCGGGGATTAACCGCAAATTAGACTATATTGCAGATTTCAGAAAAGGTGTTCCCCGCGAATGCGGGGATTAACCGTATCATGCCGCTACGATGCGGCTGGCGGCGATGTGTTCCCCGCGAATGCGGGGATTAACCGCTGCCTTCATGCTTAAACGGACGTTGGCTAGTGTGTTCCCCGCGAATGCGGGGATTAACCGGCTTCTAATGTTTTTCGACTGGCTTCGGATATGTGTTCCCCGCGAATGCGGGGATTAACCGACTGCCGTCACTACTGCTGCAATCACTTCTGCGTGTTCCCCGCGAATGCGGGGATTAACCGCCGAGTGCGGAAGGGGTGATTAGATGAACAAATGTGTTCCCCGCGAATGCGGGGATTAACCGGATTTTGAACTAACCGAAAATTAAAATAAAAAGTGTTCCCCGCGAATGCGGGGATTAACCGGTTGCTCTCAGCGTTCGCCCGTGCCTTTAGATGTGTTCCCCGCGAATGCGGGGATTAACCGCGTAGAGCTTTTTCCCCGCGATTCCACCACTAGTGTTCCCCGCGAATGCGGGGATTAACCGCGGTAGTACTTTCCGCTACAGTTTTAAAACACGTGTTCCCCGCGAATGCGGGGATTAACCGGGGAATCGTTATGGAATATCAGCCACGGCGCGGTGTTCCCCGCGAATGCGGGGATTAACCGCGTATAAATTCCGCTAATTCTTTTTGATGAATGTGTTCCCCGCGAATGCGGGGATTAACCGCAATACAAACGCGAACCGATAATGATTTTAAAGTGTTCCCCGCGAATGCGGGGATTAACCGATATTGGAGATCCGTTTGCAGTAAAAACAGATGTGTTCCCCGCGAATGCGGGGATTAACCGCTAGGTGTGGCATTGGTTCTTCAACGCGCTATGTGTTCCCCGCGAATGCGGGGATTAACCGACGCATTTTTTCTTGTTGCTGAATTCTTTGGCGTGTTCCCCGCGAATGCGGGGATTAACCGAACCCCGTTCTCTACGTTCCGACCAAAAATGCGTGTTCCCCGCGAATGCGGGGATTAACCGAGATTTGTGCCGCACTGCTGGGGGCGGTCGGCGTGTTCCCCGCGAATGCGGGGATTAACCGCGGATTTTCAGGGTTCCGATCCGTCACCGATTGTGTTCCCCGCGAATGCGGGGATTAACCGGCGCGTGACGCCAAACTCTGGACCGATGCCGAGTGTTCCCCGCGAATGCGGGGATTAACCGTTTTTTTGAATTTTCATAGTCTTTCTCCTATTGTGTTCCCCGCGAATGCGGGGATTAACCGCTCATGCGAGAGTATCCATAGTTGCCCACCAAGTGTTCCCCGCGAATGCGGGGATTAACCGTCCGTTCAAGTGAGACTGGGCTTTGTGAAGATGTGTTCCCCGCGAATGCGGGGATTAACCGGATTGTTGAGCGCCTAAACTTACTCAATCAAAGTGTTCCCCGCGAATGCGGGGATTAACCGAGCTTCACGTAACTACCAATATATCAGTAGGTGTGTTCCCCGCGAATGCGGGGATTAACCGCTCCCTGAGCAGGACAAGAAGCGGTTTAAGCGGTGTTCCCCGCGAATGCGGGGATTAACCGTCGAGATCCTCGCCGTCAATATCCGGCCACTCCGTGTTCCCCGCGAATGCGGGGATTAACCGCCTTTGAGCTTGGTAAAAAATCCGCAATTGCCGTGTTCCCCGCGAATGCGGGGATTAACCGTTCTTCCAGCAGTTTTTAAAACGGTGTATGAGGTGTTCCCCGCGAATGCGGGGATTAACCGAATCAGGAATAGACATTATTGCAATAAAAAGCGTGTTCCCCGCGAATGCGGGGATTAACCGGCTGGTGGGAAGCCCGCAAGGCGGCCGGCGTAGTGTTCCCCGCGAATGCGGGGATTAACCGATAAGGTGTGAATGCGTTCTGCCTGGGAATATGTGTTCCCCGCGAATGCGGGGATTAACCGGCCATGACGTCGAGGAATTTGTCGGCGTGGTGCGTGTTCCCCGCGAATGCGGGGATTAACCGTTATGTCGCGCATGTTGCCCAAAAGCTAGGGCGTGTTCCCCGCGAATGCGGGGATTAACCGATGTAACGATTTTCCTGATCTTTGGTCAGCTCGTGTTCCCCGCGAATGCGGGGATTAACCGATCCTTCTCCTGATTTTTGTTCATCTAAAACCGTGTTCCCCGCGAATGCGGGGATTAACCGTAACTGTGTCCGGTTCCGTTTATGAAAAAAATGTGTTCCCCGCGAATGCGGGGATTAACCGCATCATCGCGAAAAACAGAGGTGTACCACTGCGTGTTCCCCGCGAATGCGGGGATTAACCGTAAATTTGGTCTTTTAGTTTTAGATGAATGTGGTGTTCCCCGCGAATGCGGGGATTAACCGGACGGTTTAAATATCTAGTGTCTGTCGGCACAGTGTTCCCCGCGAATGCGGGGATTAACCGTAAACGCGCCGATTAATAACGTCGCTAACCACGTGTTCCCCGCGAATGCGGGGATTAACCGAAAAACAAACACAAACTAATCGCTCTGCCTCTGTGTTCCCCGCGAATGCGGGGATAAACCGCTGTAACGTGAGGCTCAACCTATGCTGTTTCAAACAGTAAGCAAGTTTACGAGGTGTTGTTTATAAACAGACAAGCCGTGCAAATTAATAAAAAGCTAACTCACCCAGCAAAAAAATCTTATCGCTTAGGCTGTTTTTTGCGAGTTTCCTTTGGCTCTATTTGCTCCCACAACGCACAATCCCACTAACAATGCAATCAACCAAGCCACTGGATGTATGTGCTCGCGCAATAAAAATATTGCGGCGAGTAGGGTGAAGAAGGGTTGTAATAATTGTGTCATGGCGATTTTTTCCATTGGGCCTTTGGCCAGGGCGTGGTACCAGAGGAACATGCCGCCGGATTGGCTGATTAATGCTAAATAGGCGAGGGAGAGCCAGCCTATGGCGCTTAGGTTTTGCAATTGTGGTCGGTAGATATTGCCCAGTTCTCCAAAATTCATGCTGACGATAATTAAAAAGGTAATTGGCAGAGTTAAAAACACAGCCCAGCTCATTACGCGAATTCCGCCGTAGTGGCGACTCAAGCGTGCGCCTTCTACATAGCCAAATGCAGCGCTTATAACGGCAAGGCCGAGAAGCAAATCGCCACTGGAAAATTTTCCACTGGAGCTAAAAAAGAAAAACGAAAAGCTCAGCAGTGTTCCGACAATGACAAATAACCAGAATTGACTGCCCGGATTAATGCGGTCGCGCAAGCAGGCATAAGCTGCGGTTGCAGCAGGCAGGGCGGCCAGTGCGAGTGCTCCGTGGCTGCCCGGTACAAGGTGCAGGGCAAATGCCATTAGGGAGCCGAAACCCAGGACTGCGCCGAAAGACGTTAATAATAAAGGCCGCCAGATTTCTCTCGGCGGAATCCAGCGGTCGCGCATGATTAATGCCAGACAAATTAATCCGGCAATAAATAACCGCGATACGGCAACCATTTCCGGCGCAACTTCCAATGCTGCAATGCGAGTAAATGGTACGGTAAGGCTAAATAAAACCACGCAAAATATGCCGAGCAGGATATTCATAACAATCCTCAGAAACCTCTATCCAAGTGATGCTTAGGCTATATTGGATTGTGTGACCAATACAGATACAGATAAAATGGATTTTGACCAGTACAGATTGGATGTGAGACGTCCCACCCTGGTTCTCCCCGGAAGACTGTCCAATAGCGGGTTAGCAAATTACGCCAAGTGAGTGACGCCATGAACATTAAAGTTGCAAAGACCGTCAATGAGCATTTTGCGCGGGAAGAAATGACGCGCTATGAGAGGCTGGCGGCCACCATTGAAGAGTCGATTCGCAACGGTATTTGGCTGGCGGGAGAAAAATTGCCGTCCATTCGGGCGATGAGTCGCGCGGAAAATGTCAGCCCCGCTACTGTTGTGGAAGCTTATGAATTATTGCGCAGCCGGGGTGTAATTGAGGCGAAGGATCGTTCAGGATTTTATGTGGCGAGTGTTTCTGTGCCGTTATTGAGTGTTCCCAAAGTCGCCCCCGGTTTTGTTAAACCCGTCAGTTTTGCAGCCGATGATTTGATTTATGCCCTGCGGCAAGCGGCACATGATCTGCGGGTATTTCCTTTTGGCGCTGCGACGCCCTTGCCCGATTTTTATCCGAATAAAGCCGTGGCTCGTTGCATTGCGCAGGTGATGCGTGATGAACCGGCAATTATTGGCGAATACCGTTTTCCGCCCGGTTCCTTGGAGTTGCGCCAACAATTGGCCAAACGTTACAGCGCTATGGGCGTGCGTGCGATAGCGGACGCTTATGTCACTACGGCGGGTGCAATCGATGCATTGGGCATGGCGTTGAGTTCGGTGGCGGCGCCGGGTGAAGTGGTGGCGGTGGAAACGCCGGGTTATTTCGGCATTTTGCAGTTGGTACGTTCGCTCGGATACAAAATTCTGGAAATTCCTTTGGATGCGGAAAGAGGTTTGACGCCAGACCGTTTTGAAAAAGCTTGGCAAAAATCCAACGGCAAAATCAAAGCGTTAATTACCGTGGCGAATTATTCCAACCCCTTGGGGACACTCGTGTCCGATGAGGATAAAAAGGCACTGGTAAAATTGGCACAGGAATACGGTGTCGTGATTATCGAAGACGATGTCTACGGTGATCTTGGTTTTAATGGGGTTCGCCCGCTGCCGTTAAAAACCTTTGATAATGACGATACGGTGATTTTGTGCGGGTCGTTTTCAAAATCCATCAGCCCAGCGCTGCGCGTAGGTTATGCCTGCAGCAAAAAATATGCATCGGATATTATCCTGCATAAAACCGCCCGCTCTTCCGGTGTTTCGGCGTTGATGGAGGATGCGTTGGCGCTGTATCTCAAATCCGGTAATTACGAACGTCATTTGCGCAAATTGCGGCGCGATTACCAGACACTGATTGCGCAGTATACTCAGAGCATTTTGAGTTTATTTCCTTCCGGCACCCGGGTCAGTCGTCCGGAAGGCGGATTTATTTTGTGGGTGCAACTGCCGAAAAACGTGGATTCGCGCGTTTTGCAGGCGCGTGCATTGGAAAAAAATATCAGCATAGCGCCGGGTTCGATTTTTTCCTTAAGCCACAATGACTATGCGTCGTTTATGCGAATCAACTGTGCAATACCCTGGAGCAGCCAAGCGCAAAAAGCGCTTGGGGTATTGGCCAAATTGGTAAAGGATATGGTTTAGCGCCGTTTGCCCGAGTGCATAAAGGCTTCGTAAAAAACCAACAGCAGAATCGCAGCGACAAAAATGGCAAGGCCGATAATTTCCAGACCCAAAATGCGAGCGAGAATACCAGCAAGTCCCGTCAAGGACGCAGCTCCTAACGCGGCAGCGGCTACCTGAAATCCAATTGCACTATTGGCGTGGTCTTCGCCAACCCGTTTTGGGGTAAGGCTGATCAAAGAGGCAAAAATCGGCGCAAAGAAAAAGCCGATCATCATCAGACCTATCACGCTAAAGGCCAGGGATAAATCGAGCCAAAACAGCAGGGCGCCTATAATGCTGCCGATAATGCATAGACGCAGGGTTGCGATCAGTGGCACACGGTTGGCGATAAAACCAAATAAAATTCGCCCTACCATCAGGCTGCCCCAATATAAACTCACAATAAAACCGGCGGTGGTGGCGGGTACGCCGCGACCGAGTGTCAGTACGGAATAGCTCCACTGCGCCGTGGCCAATTCAACACCACAATAAAAAAAGAACATCAACATACCGAACCACACAACGGGGCGGCGTAGGGTCTCAAGTGTTGGGGCATGCGATGTTGTTTGCGAAGAATCTTCGGCACTTGGTTCTTGTTGCCAATAGCGACGGGTAACAAAAAAGGTAATCGCAAGGGCAAGTTGCGCCAGGCCGACAATCACATAACTCACTCGCCAGATCATGCCGGAGCCTAATACTGCTGTCACAATCATAGGTCCGGTGGTAGTACCCAAACCGAAAAACGCATGCATCCAATTAAGCGCGCGTGGCGTGAAGTGTTTGGCACCGTAGGAATTTAATCCCGCATCAATCGCGCCGCCACCGAGCCCGGCAATAAAACTCAAAATCAGAATGACCCACCAATAAGGTGCAAAGGCGAAACCCAGTAGCGCAAAAGAGGCGGCAAAGGTGGACAGCGCCAACACGGTTCCCAGGGGCAGAATGCGCAACACCATGCCACTGCAAAAACTTGCGCACAAATATCCGGCGGTGGCTATGGCAATCACCAGACCGAGATTATCCAAAGGAACATCAAAGTCCTGCCGTATGGACGGCCAGGACACGCCAAGCAAACCATCGGGCAATCCCAGGCTGGTAAAGGCGATAAACGAAAGAGCAATTAAAACGGTGCGCTGCGGCATGTAAAAACTCCGGTAAAGCATTGGACTTGCGCTACGCTATGTGAGTTGGCAGACGCAAGCCAAAACCCAAAGCCACTATTGTGGCACGAATACCAATGTCTATACTAAGTGCAAAATTTATTTTTTAATTAGGAGGAGCAATACATGACGATTCATCTGCAACTGATGCCTTTGATTTCCTTGATCGCCGGAATTTTGATTCTGTTGATGCCGAAGTTGCTGAACTACATTGTAGCGATTTATTTGATTGTGATTGGTCTGGTGGGAATTTTTAATTTGTCGCTGTAGCGAGGGATTGATCAGCAGCGGTCAGGAGGGAGCTTGATCGCTGCGAAATTTTTTGATAATGCCAGCGATACGCAAATGATTGGCCACGCGCGGCAGCAGGTCGCGTTTGGATACGGGCTTGGTCAGGTAATCATTACCGCCCGATGCAAAACATTCCTCAATATCTTCGTCGACGTTTTTCTTGGCGGTTAAAAATAAAATCGGCAAAGTATCAAAAGAATGGGTTTTACGAATTTCTCGGCAGGCCTCGTGCCCAGTCATATGGGGCATCATCACATCCATAATAATCAGATTGATATGCGGATTTTGTTGCATCATTTCGATGGCCTGCATACCGTTTTCCGCTTCCAACACCTGATAATCGTGTAATTTCAGCATGCCCTGGAGAACCATGCGGTTTACCGGATCATCGTCTACCACCAATATGGTTTGGTCCTCGGCATTACGCGGTTTTGCCAGTTTTTTCTCGCCAGAACCAAAGGTTTCGTGCAGACGTTTAGGGTCGCTGCTGGGCGTTTTTTCAAAATGCTGTGTTGGGGTATATGGATCGCGGCGGCTTTGTTCGCCTGCAAGAGCGAGGGTAAAAATAAAACGCGAGCCACCACCAGGATTGTTTTCACAGCGAATCTGCCCACCGTGCAGTTCGACCAATTGGCGGGTGATAGCAAGGCCGAGCCCAGTGCCGCCGTATTGGCGGGAATTGGAGCTTTGAATTTGGCTGAAGGCTTCAAAAATTTTGTCGAATTGATCTGGCGGAATGCCAATGCCGGAGTCTGCGACGTGAATTTCCGCGGTTTTATCCTGCACTGTCATGCCGACGCGCACACTGCCTTTATCGGAATATTTGATGCCGTTGCCCACCAGGTTGATCAGAATTTGTTGCAGGCGGTTTTCGTCCGCAATAACCAAAGGCGCATCTGCGCTGATTTCATTGATCAACTCTACGGGTTTGTTAGCTGCTAGAGGCGCAAGTAATGTAAACACCGTATGAGTCAATGAATGCATATCCACCGGTTTTTGGTACAGCTCCAAATTGCGGTTGGCCAGTTTCGAATAATCGAGAATATCGTTGATCAGGTTTGCCAGACGTTTACCGCTAGAGGCAATCAAATGCAAATGATGCGCGGCGTATTCGTCTTTGCCAGCAAAATGATCGGAGAGATTTTCCGCTATGCCGATAATGCCATTGAGTGGTGTGCGCAATTCGTGTGATGTATTGGCAAGAAACGAGTCTTTAATATTGTTGAGGTTTTTCAGCTCACGGTTGATTTCCCGTTCGCTGGCCAATTGCAATTGTTTGACTTTGGTATTAGCGATCAGTGAGATCAGTGCCAATGCCAATAATCCATAAAGTACGTAGGCCCAAGGCGTTTTCCAGGGCGCAGGCAAAATTGTGACTTTGATTTGTGCAATTTCTTTACGCCATTCACCGTTGTGGCCGGTGCGCACTTTAAATACGTAACGTCCCGGGTTGAGGTTGGTAAAGGTGGCGCTGCGCTCAGGACCTATATAAATCCAGTCTTTGTCAAAACCCACCATTTGATAAGCATATTCCTGATGCAGTCCGGGCCGGTATTCCAGCGCAGAAAATTCGAAGGAAAACATATTGTGGGTGTGATTCAGAGTGATGCTTTTGGTCAACCAGGGCGATTCTTGCAGCGGTGAGTCGTCTGTACCTATAGGTGGAGTTTTGTTAAAAATGCGGATATTGGTAATCACCATCGGCAGGTGGCGAATTTCCAATTGTAAATTGTCTGGGTGGAAAGCGGAAAATCCATCGGTACCACCAAAATAAATAGTGCCGTCGGTGTCGATAAAATTGGCTTCGCGGTTGAAATTATTGCCGACCAATCCATGGCTTTTGTTGTAAAGCGTCATGTTCATAGTGTCGGGATTGATTTGCACCAGACCGTTGGTGGTGCTCGCCCACACCATGCCTTTGTGATCCTCGACAAAACCGGTGACATATAACGCAGGTAATTCGGTCTGGCTGCCGTAGTGGATAAATTGTGTGGTGGACGGATCAAAAATGTAAAAGCCATCGTCTTGTGTGCCGATCCAGATGCGGCCGCGTTGATCCTCCAAAAAGCTGCGCACCCGTTCTGCGGGAAATACGATGTTCTCGCGGAAATTTTCAAATTGCATTGCTTCCGGGTCGAAACGAGAAAGCCCGGCTGTAGTGCCAATCCAGATATATCCCTGACTGTCGACCATCATGGTCCAGATGTAATCACTGTTAATGGTCGCAGGATTGGTTGGGTTGTGGCGGAAATGGCGGAAACTGTCGGTTTCTTCGTCGTAAAGATTTAATCCGCCACCTTCCGTGCCTAACCAAAGGCGTCCGCGTTTATCCTGCACTATGGCCCAGACAATATTGTTATTCAGACTGGCGGAATCTCGTTCGTTATGTTTGTACTGCACAAAATCGCCGGTTTTGGCATCCATTTTGTGCACACCACCAGACCAAGTGCCCACCCACAATTCACCGTGCCGGTCTTCCGTAATCGCTAAAATCGGGTTGGCTTGCAGCGCGCGCGGATTATTTGGATTGCGTAAATAGCGGCGGAATAATCCGCTGGAGCGGTCGAAAGCATTTAATCCTTCTTCTGTGCCAACCCATAAAGTGCCGTCATGACTTTCAAAAAAACTTAATACGGCGCTGTGGCTTAAACTTGCGGGATTGTCGGGTTGGTGCTGGTAATTGACGAATTGTTCGCTGGAGCGGTTGTAATAATTGACCCCGTTGGGAAACAGCCCTACCCAAAGATTGCCTTGAATATCTTCAAACAATGTGCGGATCTGGTTGGTGCTTAAACTATTGCTGTTGTAAGGCTGGTGGCGAATGTAATCAAATCCGTCGGTTTTGGGGTTATAACGTGCAAGACCGCTGTGGTCGGTGGCAAACCAGATATTGCCGCGACTATCGCTGTAAATATCCCAGATGGTGTTGTCCGAAATGGAAGTGGGATCGGTGGGGTCATAAATATAATTGCGAAAAACAGTATCGCCGCGCGCTAAGCGACTCAAACCACCACTGACACCACCAAACCAGAGGTTGCCATTTTTGTCTTCCCCGATGGAGATAATGTGGTCGCTGATAATGGAGGCGGGATTATCACGATCGCGGCGGAAAAACTGGAATTTTTTGCTGCTGGGATCGAACTGTCCAGCCCCGGAGCCTTTGGTGCCGATCCAGATTGTACCGGTGCTGTCGACGAATACGGTTTGCACGCTGACCACGTTGGTGTAATCGCGCTGCGGTATATCGAAGTGCTCTACCTGATCGCGCTGCGGGCTGACCACGGAAATGCCATCGTCCCGCGCCAGAATCAGATTGTTGTCGAGATCCACCGCCATAGCGGCTACCCGGCTGTTGGCGGAGCGCCCGGTGTGGGGTAGCAGCACGTCGAAGTCGTTGGTGCGATGGCGGAACGCATTCAGTCCCTTTTCCGTTGCCACCCACACCTGTCCCTCCCGGTCGACCAGCAAGTCATTGATGTAATTGCTCGACAGGGCGCGGGGATTATTGGGGTCGGCGGAATAGCGGGTAAACTCTTTGCCGTCATAGCGCACGAGGCCATATTCGGCGGCAATCCAGATAAAGCCGATGCGGTCCTGGGCTATGGCCTTGATGGCTCCAACCCCTTCATTGCGCAGGTTTTCATCCAATTGCAGACGGTCGAAACGCATCTCCAACGCCACCGCGGAGACTGCCCACAAGAGCCAAAGCACCAAGATCACCAGGGATTTGGCTAACAAGCGGTGATCGGCCGTATGGCGACTGTGCGCACGGATCATGGGCTTCTGCAGAACGACATAAAGATTCGTGACAAGGTTGGCGGGTTTTATTTCAGTGTAGTCTAAGCCCCGAAATAGTCTAAGCTCGCCGCTGTTATGGATTCGTTCTTCAGAAGACGGCCCGGAATAACAGGGTTTAGGGTCTTATACCAATGTTAAGGAAGGTTTATGCCAGAGCCCTTTAAAAATCTTTTTAATCTGCCGCTGATCGAGCAACTGGGTGCTCACTTACAAAAGCGGTGGCGTCCCTTCGATAACAAAGGATTTATTCGCGTCGCCAGTCAGGATTTTGATGCGCTCGAACTCAAGCAACGTTCATTACAAATTACTGCAGCCTTGGAAAAGTATTTGCCCGAGGATTTTTTACAAGCCAGAGAGGTTTTGCTTGCCGCGTTGCACCCGGAAGATGACGTGGATTTGCGCGGGTTGAAAATGGATGCGCAAGGGGTGCGCGGCTGGGCGATTATGCCAATGACAGATTATGTCGCGCGTCGCGGTACGGAATATTTCGATGAGTCCATGGACGCACTCCAGCAAATGACCCGACGTTTTACTGCGGAATTTGCCGTGCGCCATTTTATTAACGCGGATTTAAAACGCTCCTTAAAACATATCCAGCGCTGGGCATCCTCGAAAAATTATCACGTGCGCCGTTTGGCATCCGAAGGTTTGCGCCCACGTTTACCCTGGGGACAACAAATACCTGCGTTGATTGCCGATCCGCGACCTGCGCTGCCTGTGCTGGAAAAATTGCGCGACGATCCAGCGGATTATGTACGGCGCTCGGTCGCCAACCATTTAAACGATATTGCCAAGGATCACCCGCAATTGATTTGTGAAGTGATGCAATCCTGGTATGCCAGCGGCAGTCCCGAACGCCAGCGTATGTTGCGCCATGCGTGCCGCACGCTGGTAAAAAAAGGCGATCCGCAAATTCTGGCAGCGCTCGGTTATACCTCTGCGAATGAGGTGAAGAAAAATCTTGTATTAGAGGATTTTTCCCTGGGAAATCCCCGGCCAAAGGTTGGTGAATCGCTGCCGCTGTCGCTCACTTTGCGATCAACCCATAAAAAGCCACAGACTCTAGTGATTGATTACGCGGTGTACTACCGGCGTGCAAATGGTGAATTAAGTCCCAAAATTTTCAAATGGAAAAATCTTCAACTTCAGCCCGGCGAAAGACTTAATTTGCTGAAAAATCATTCGCTGAAAAAAGTGACTACACGCGCCTATTATCCGGGGATTCATCGTATTGCCTTACAAATCAATGGAGCTTTGCTGGCGACGGTGGATTTTGAATTGTGCCAGTAGTTCGTTTACAAACCTGATCCATCTGCAAAATTTTTAAGGAAACGTTCAGTTTGGCGCCTTTAATCTGCGCCTAACAGAACAAAAAAGAGGGTAAGGAAATGAACAGCCAAAACCAAAACAACCTGCAAAAACTCGGCGGCAGTGATTTTTTCCGTGCGGCCTGGAAAGTCATGGCGGTTGTGTTGTTCGTCACAATGGCCGGGCAGGCATACGGGTTGGATATTCGCCGCGACGCAAATTGGGCGCAAAAAGAACACACACAAATTCAACGTGAACGCGATGCACTCAATCGCGAGCGCGAAAAAATGCATCGCGAATTTGATCGCAAAATGCGCGAATTGGATCAACGCAATCGTGAAATTGATCAGTGGCAAAACAATAGTCGCCATGGCGATCACCAGTATCGCGCCCGTGTTGCCAACGAACGTCGCGCAGAACTCAACCGTGAACGTGAACGCTTAAACCGTGAACGCGATCGTTTGAATCGCGAATTTGATCAACGCAGCCGCGAACTCGATCGCCGCGCCCAACAAATCGATCAATGGCGCAACCAACACGGCCATGACCATAAACACCGGGATGATGGCCGCTATATCTGGACTGACGGGCACTGCTACAAAGTCGACTACCGCAACGGCCGCCGGGTTTTGACGCAGACTTCCAATAAAAACTGCCGCTGATGCGGCGGTTTTTACTCTTGGTCTTTACGGATGAGTCGATTTCAAGCTGTAACGGTTTTATCGCTTTTTGCCTTGCTTGGGCTGTTGATTACCGCCTGGGGAGCAAGTGACATAAATTCATGGCTACACGCTATGAGAAACTGCTCCCCCGGCGTGAATATAGATACATCGTCTTTTTGGTTCCTGGGGGCGGCATCCATTTCTGGATTACCGCTCCTGGCAATCCTGACTACACCTCGCAAACAAAAAATTCTGCTGGTCTCATTAGCGGTGTGGTTTGTCTGCGCACCAATCATTGCACACCAATATTTTTTAAGTGTGAGCAATCAATTGTCTTATGACGTAGGGCCGGCGAAATCTTTCTTTTTTATTGGCGAGACTCTTGTGAGCGTCAAATTTTGCACGCGCGATTTATAGCGTTTGCAAGCGGAAAATTGAGTCCGAAACCAGCCAAATGGATGCAGGCATAAAAAGCCGAATTTTGCGCCCAATCGATATTAAAGTCCGCGCCGCTGCCGACGAGTGACCAGACGCGGCGCGTTGGTTTACCTAAACTTTTATCAAGCGTCCGCGTTTTAAATTTCCGATGTGCACAGAGCGGCCGCCCAGGCGAAAGCCGGGAGATCCACAATGCTGATCAACTCCGCTATGAACGAAGGTCTGGCGGGCATGCAGCAAAGTCAGAAGAAAATGTTGCAGACAGCCCACGAAATCGCTCGGGCTGGTGTTCCCACTGATGCGTCCACACTCAATCCCGGCGGAGCCACAGGTTCAGCGCCGCGTTCCAATGCCGGTACGGCGGTAGACGATCTCAATGCCACTAATACCGTTGAAGCGGGGGCGGCCAGCGCCAAAACGGCAGGTCCTTACCGTTCCGACACAGTCGATGTGACCGAAGCCTTGCTCGAACAGCGCCAGCAGCAGTTGGTGTTCGATGCCTCGGCCAATGTCGTGACCGCTGCCAATGAAACGCTTGGCCGATTGATCGACGATCTTTCCTGACGGAAACCGCCAGCTCGGCGCCCCATGAACATAGGTTCTGCGAGTATTTATCCCTCATATCCCGGTGGCTCGACACTGTCCTCCCGCCGGGAGCAGGACCATTCATTAGCAGATTCATCCTCACCCGTCGCGCCAGCTTCGACGACCGCTTTGCCAGACAAAGACGGCCAGGAGCCGTTGCGTAAAGTGGCGGAATCCCAGTCCGCCGAGCGCTTGCGCCAGGCGCGCGAAGAGCAGGAAATCCAGGCAGAAATCAAAACCTTGTCGGCGCGCGACCGCGAAGTGCGCGCCCATGAGCAGGCGCATATGGCCGTGGGCGGTCAGTACGCAGGTGCGGCTGTATATGAATTTGAACGCGGTCCCAACGGTGTGAATTACGCCGTCGCCGGCGAAGTTCCCATCAGCACCAGCGAAGAAGCGACTCCTGAAGCGACTCTGCGCAAGGCGCAAATCATTCGCCGGGCAGCGCTCGCGCCCGCGGAGCCATCACCACAGGATCGGCAGGTTGCGGCTATGGCCATGCGCATGGAAGTGGAAGCGCGGGCGGAAATTGCCCGGGCTCGCCAGGAAAAAAATCCCGAAGAGGAGGAAGAGGTAAGCGAAACACAATCATCTTCGTCCGAATCTGCTGCCAAAACTGCGCTGGCCGAGGCTCCGGAAACTGCGCCAGATCTGATGTCATCCGGTGCTGTTCCCCAACTTCACTCCCGTCTGTTCTCCACCCTGGCAAACCAGCGACCTGGCACTTTGTTCAGCACACATGCCTGAAGTCAGGGGGATTCACCATCGGAAAAAAACGCCCGTTTGAACTAGCTTTAAGTGATGGCTCGACTTTTCCCTGATTCGGATGTGAAATGGCTTATTCCGCGTTTGGAAGTGCTCGCTTGTTTGCGCGCTCACTATGGATAAAGCTGACATGATCCGTGGCGAGCAAGTGCGGTGATACAAGCGCAAGCGGTGTACAAGTAAATGCCGCTGTAGCAGGACAGGGCACTCTCTCACCGGAATTAGCCTCTGTACATAATGAAGACATAAAAAGCTGAATACATAAAAAGCATTGGAGGTTTGGCATGGCCGACTATCGAGCACCTCTGCAAGACATGCGGTTTGTACTGTTCGACGTTCTCAAATCCGCCGACTTATGGCGCTCCCTGGCGCGCTTGAATGAGCTGGACGAAGACACCGCTGAGGCGGCGCTCGGGGAGGCCGCAAAAATCTGCGAGGAAGTCATTGCCCCCCTGAATCAGGAGGGAGATGAAGTCGGCTGTCAGTGGTCGGCCGAAGGGGTGACCACGCCGCCTGGCTTCCGCGACGCCTATCGTGTGTATAACGAAGGCGGTTGGGGCGCGCTGGGCGGCAACCCGGAATACGGCGGCATGGGCATGCCCAAATCCCTGGTGTCCGCTGTGGAAGAGATGCTGCAGGGCGCCTGTATGTCCTTCGGACTCGCGCCTATGCTGACCGCCGGCGCCTGTCTGGCGCTGGACGCCCACGGCGACGAATCCCTCAAATCCTTGTATCTGCCCAAGATGTACAGCGGCGAGTGGTCTGGCGCTATGGATTTGACCGAGCCTCACGCCGGGACTGATCTCGGCATGATCCGCACCCGCGCCGAACCTCAGAGCGACGGCACTTACAAGCTCTATGGCACCAAGATTTTTATCACCTGGGGCGAGCACGATATGGCGGAAAATATCGTCCACCTGGTGCTCGCCAAACTTCCCAATGCCCCTGCCGGTACCAAAGGCATTTCCCTGTTTTTGGTGCCCAAATTTATCCCCACGCCGGATGGTGCTATAGGAGCGCGCAACGCTCTGAGTTGTGGCGCGCTGGAAAAGAAAATGGGGATTAAAGGCTCGGCGACCTGCGTGATGAACTTTGACGGCGCGCAGGGCTGGCTGGTCGGGGAAGTGAATCAGGGCCTTGCCTGCATGTTCACCATGATGAATTACGAGCGCGTTGTGGTCGGCATTCAAGCGTTGGGAACGGCGCAGTGGGCCTACCAAAACGCGGTGGAATACGCGCGCGAACGTATACAGAGCCGCAGCCCAACCGGTGTGCAAAATCCCGCGGGTGAAGCAGATCCACTACTGGTTCATCCGGATGTGCGCCGCATGTTATTGACCGCTAAAGCCTATAACGAAGGCGGGCGCGCATTTTATGTTTACGCTGCCCAATGGCTGGATATCGCCAAATTCACCGACGATCCGGCGCGCAAAAAATTGGCGGAAAATCGCATAGCCCTTTTGACTCCGGTTGCCAAAGCCTTTATCAGCGATATGGCTTTTGAAGCGGCGGTGGCGTGTCAGCAAGTGTTTGGCGGGCACGGTTATATTCGCGAATGGGGGCAGGAGCAATTTGTGCGCGATATTCGTATCACGCAAATTTATGAAGGTACCAATGGCATTCAGGCGATGGATCTGATGGGCCGCAAAACCGTTGCCTGCGGCGGCGCATTGCTGGCGGAATATCTGCTGGAAATCAATGAATTTATGGATACCGAGCGGGACACCTTGGATTCATTGGGATTAACCGCAGCGCTGCGTGATGCTGTGGTTAAATTGGGCGAAATAACTCAAGTTGTGATTACGCGTTCCGCGCAAAATCCCTGTGATATAGGCGCAGCTGCGGTGGAATATCTGCATTTGCTCGGCCATGTCAGTTACGCCTACCTCTGGGCGCGCATGGCCTGCGTCGCCAGTCGTGCAGACGCGTCGCCATTTACCGATGGCAAAATCAAAACCGCACAATTTTATTTTGCGCATTTGCTGCCGCGTATTGAGGGATTGTTTGCCAGTTTGCAGCGGGACAGTGGCACGCTGATGGCGTTGCAAGAAGATCAGTTTTAAAAGTGTATAAAACAACTTGGCGCGGTGCGGGCCACCGCGCTTGGTTCGAAAATCAATAATGAATCGTGTCGTTTAGAGCTTCGACCGTTTCGTCTTCAAAAAAATCGCTCGGCAATGCGCTGGCGTCCGCCGTCTCAATCATATTCTGCAAATACTCGCTGTAACTCTCCGCATAAATGCGCAGGTTGGCGCGATCTGTCTGATAGATATCGATGCGATAAACCGGGGGATCTGCGGTCTCATTGCACACAATAAAATCGAACACCGACTCCCAATTGGCAATCAACAAAGCATTTTCCGGCAGATGGAATTTCAAATTGCCGGCGGCTACCAGACAGTCGAATTGTTCGCGAATTTCCTTAAGATCATCAAAATAGATTGCCATCCACGGGGATAAAAACCCGGCGGAGCGGCCAAAGCTGCGGAGAAATTCACGGTAACTGGCGGGGAAGGTCAAACTGAAGTGATTTTCCAGAGACTGGATTTCTGCATCACTAACGCCGATAAGTTCAGATTTTCGCGCGACTCCCCGATTTTCCATCAATCGGGTCAGATGGCTGACGTCAATCATTCGCAAGATTCTTCTCTAAGGTCTAATGTCTTCCGACCCACGTGGGTGTCGGATCTCGCAAAAACCTGTCTTCGTTATTTTGAGGGGCTTGTTATGTGGTGCCTCTTTTTTTGTCCCTTTTTTGTACTGGTATATTGGCCAGAGCTGTTTCCAGCGACTCGTTAAATATAGCCAACCAGCAATGGTTTTCCCGAGCTCTAAGTTGGGTTCCCGCTTTAGAGAAAGGCAATAGGGTGCGAGCAGTTTAAAGTAAAGATTTGTTGCAAAAAAGGTCAGTCGTCGGTTTGCAATTGATCACATACCTTTGTGACTGCAAACGCTTTCAATGTGCGACTTCAAAAACAGCGCTATCGAAATAATTTGTAAAAAATCTCGACATTATTTTGCGGTTTAGAATTTTCGAGTGAGTGTGTCATTACCTTATTCTTATGATTTTTAGGGTTGCAACAGAATCTCCGCTCCTGGTCCAAGCGGTAATCCGAACAATATCCACACGGCAAGCAAGCATGACCACAAAATTAAAAAGGCCATACTGTACGGCAGCATCATAGCGATCACAGAACCAACGCCTATGTCTTTTTGATATTTCTGGGCAAATGCGACTATCACCCCGAAATAGGGCATCAAGGGTGTGATGATATTGGTGCTGCTGTCACCAATTCGATAGGCAACCTGAGTCGCCTCTGGCGAAATCCCAGCGAGCAGTAACATAGGAACGAAAATGGGCGCGATCAATGCCCATTTCGCTGATGCGCTGCCGATAAAAAGATTGATAAACGCGGTTAACAAAATAAACAGCACCAGGGTTACCGCGACCGGCATTTGCAGCTGTTGTAAAACGCTTGCACCACTGATGGCGATAATGCTGCCCAAATTGCTCCACGCAAAATAACTAACAAATTGCGCTGCAAAAAACATCAACACCAAATAACCCGCCATGGTTGCCATATGTTGTTCCATACCGGCAACAAAATCGCCGGCTTGTTTGTAGCGGCCGCTCACTTTGCCAAACAAAATTCCGGCGAGGGCAGCGTATAAGGAGACCACTGTGACTATGCCGCTCATAAAAGGGGATTGCAGAATTTGTCCGGTTTCGCGGTGGCGGAAAAATCCGTGCTCCGGAATAAAACCTATTGCCAGGAGCACAAAAATGGCGAGGCTAAATAAAGCAACAGACCAGAGTCCTTTGATTTCTTCAGGAAGTAGAGAATGTTCAGTAATACTTGGCGGAACCCTTGCCTCGGGTGAACCCTGATCACAAGTTTTTGCGCCATACTGTGTAAAGCGAGGCGCAACGATTTTGTGGGTTACCCAGGTGCCAACTAGTGAGATAAACAGGGTAGAGGCGGCCATAAAGTAATAATTACCAGCCGCGTTCACCCGGTAACCGGGGGTGGTCAGCTGGGCAGCTTCGGTGCTGATGCCGGCGAGAATGGCATCGGTGGGGGTGATCAGCAGATTGGCGCTGTAGCCGCCTGAAACTCCGGCAAAGGCGGCGGCGATACCCACTAAGGGATGTCGTCCCGCCGCGTGGAAGAGAATGGCTGCAAGCGGCACCAGAATGACGTAACCGGCGTCCTGGGCAATGCTGGACAAGACGCCGCACAACACCACCATAAAGGTGAGTAGGCTGCGCGGCGCGCGCAGTACAGTGGCGCGCAGGGCGGCGCCCAGCAGTCCGGAATGCTCGGCTATGCCAATGCCCAAAACGGCGACCAGGACCGTACCTACGGGGGCAAATTGGGTAAAGTTGGTGACTGTACTGCTTAGAATGCGGTCCAGGCCTTCCCGGCTCAACAGATTGACCGCGGGGATGACTGCTCCGGTAACGGGGTGGGTCGCGGCGAGAGCGAGCCAATGTGCGACAGCGGACAGCAGGAGCACCGCTGCGGTGAGGTATATAAACAACAAGGTGGGAGCTGGTAGGCGATTGCCCGCTTGTTCTACGCGACTTAGGAAGTTCTGCAGGCGCATAATCGATCCTCTTTGCCCATGGTGGGCTGGACTGTAGGCGCAACTGCACCGGCAATGCAAGTTGCTCCGGCCGCGTACGTAAAATGCATGGAATGCACAACAAAAATAGCGCTTGAGCGCGATAGACAAAGGCATTTCATGAGTATCAGCAGAACGGAGGAGCATGGAGCAGGAGCGGTTCAGATGGTGAAACAGCTCGCCGGATTATTCTCCGGGTCTCAGCGCGTTCTGTTGGCTGGTAAAAAATTCAAAAGCTCACTTTTGTTCGGATTTTTTTGCCTGGGCGCCAGCCTGGGGGTGGCAGCGCAGGATGAGCAAGCCGAAGTGCGCCAGGACGCCTGCGCCCTGGATGAGGCGTCCGAAACTCCTTTGCGGGCCGACTATCGCCGCTATGCGGGCAAAACCATTGCCTCCATTCGCTTCAATGCCAAAGATGTTTTTGATACCAGTGACCCGCGCGAAAACAATACCCTTTATCGATTCTTTAACTGGCTGCATATCAATACGCGCCCGAGCGTTATAGCGCCGCAATTGCTGTTTAAACCGGGTGATCCGCTGGATGTAGACATCCTCGCCGAATCGGAGCGCTTACTCCGCAAACGCCCCTATCTGGGCGACGCCTACATCCAGGTGGACGCCGATTGCGGCGACAGCGTCGCCTTGCTGGTGGTCACTCGGGATATCTGGACTTTGGAGCCGCAGGTGTCGGTGGGCAGGGAAGGGGGCGAAAACCAGCACGGCTTTGGTTTTAGTGAGGAAAACCTGTTCGGGACTGGTACGGCCCTCACGATTGGATATGACAAAGATCGCGACCGCTCCAGTACATCCATTGGTCTTTATACCCCCCACCTGTTCAATTCCCGCTTTGCTGCCAAGCTGGGCTTTGCGGATACCAGCGACGGCCAGCAGACGCAGTTGGCTTTCGAGCAGCCGTTCTACTCGGTGCAAACCGTATGGGCGATGGGGACGACCCATTGGGATCTGACGCAAGAGGAAACCATTCGCTACCGCGATCAGGAGATCAACGAATACAAATTGCAGGAGCAGTATCACGAAACCTATCTCGGTTGGGCGTTCGACCGCCACAACACCCATGCACAACGCCTGTGGTTCGGGATAACCCAGGATCGCCAGGTCTTCCGTCCCGTGGAGGATACGCAAGGGGAATTGCCGCCCAATGAGAATCTCAAGTACGTCTGGTTACAGTATCAGTATGTAGAAAACCAGTTTGCGGTTTACCGCAATTTGTATTTGTTGCATCAGACGGAAGATATAGCCACGGGTAAGGATTTGAAATTACGCCTTGGCCACGGCGGCGGATGGTTGGGAAATGACGAGGATTTTGTCCAGTATGACCTCAGCTACAGCGATCTGCTGGGTGTGGGCGACCAGCATCTGCTGCAATTTCAGGCCTATGCCACAGGCCGTTATTACGACAGCAGCGCTATGCCGGATGAACGTTTATGGGGCGGTGATATCGGCTATCACTATCTGATGGGCGACAAAAACCGCTGGTATATCCAACTGCGCTACGACCAGGGACACCAACTGGCCGAGCACCGCGAGTTAACCACCGGCGGCGGCTATGACATGCGCGGTTACCCGGTGGATTATCAGCGCGGCGATCGCCGCTACGTGTTTCGCATAGAACGCCGTTACATTTCCAATATCCACCTGTTCAACCTGCTGCGTATGGGCGGAGTGGTTTACCTGGATGCCGGGCGTGCCAGGGGCGCCGGATACTCCGAGGCAACTCATCTCAGCAACGTCGGCATAGGTTTGCGACTCGGCTCCAGCAAGGCCAAAACCGGCAAAGTGCTCCATATGGACCTCGCCTTCCCGCTGGCGGATAAACAATACGTCGACAAGTTCCAGTGGGTGATCACCGCCTCCTCGCAATTCTGACGGAGTCCCAGGTAAACGCAGGTTTGTTACACTAGCGCGCTTTTGCCGGCTCATTTCATTAGGAGGTCATTGCCATGCCGTCATTCGACATAGTGTCCGAAGTGGATATGCAGGAAGTGCGTAACGCGGTGGAGAACGCGCAGCGCGAGCTGGAGACGCGATTTGATTTCCGCGGTGTCGAAGCGAAATTCGAGTGGACCAAGGATGAGACCAAACTGACCGCAGAAGCGGATTTTCAGTTACAACAAATGCTCGACATACTGCGCAACAAGCTGCTCAAGCGCAATGTGGATGTGGACACCATGGATGTGGGTGAAGTGGTCCACTCTGGTAAAACCTACAGTATCGCTGTTAAGTTCAAGCAGGGGATTGACCAGGAAGTGGCGAAAAAGCTGAGCAAGTTGATCAAGGACAGCAAGCTCAAAGTACAGCCGTCCATTCAGGGGGATCAGGTGCGGGTCAGCGGCAAAAGCCGGGATGAGTTACAGGCGACCATCGCTCTGGTGCGTGAGGCCAAACTGGGTCAGCCCTTCCAATTCACCAATTTCCGCGATTAAACGGCCTTTACTTCGAGCGCGGCGCATTGGCGCGTTCGCGCTCTATCGCCTGCTCGATTTCCAATTCGCTCATCACCCGCGGTTTGCTCGGCAACAGGTGTTGACCAACGGTAGGATCGACTTTCCGCATAGCCTCTTCCACGGCTTTTTTCAGCACTATGATGGCGATACGCCGATTGCTGGGATCCAGCGGCTTTTCTGGCACCAGTGGGGCTATGGCGGCCATGCCTTGAACGGCGACAACTTTTTGTTCGGGATAAAGCCCTTCCAGCAGTGCACGCCGCGCGCTGTTCGCCCGGTCGGTCGACAACTCCCAGTTGGTATAGCGCGAGCCGGCGCTGTAAGGCTTGGCGTCCGTGTGGCCGACTATGCTGATGGAATTAGGTACCTTGTTGATGATGGGGGCGAGGGCGTAAAGCGCGTCCTCGGAGTAGGGCTTTAAGATCGCGCTGCCTTCATCGAACATATTGCGCCGCTCTTTATCGATGATCTGAATGCTCAACCCGAGTTCGGTCAGCTCCATGCGAATCTGATCTTTGAGCACATTGAGCGCCGAGGCGGTGTTATTGACCTCGTCGCGCAGCTGCTCTTCCAAGGCTTCCAGCTGCTGCCGCTCCACTTCTGCCAGAGCCGCCTCTTCACGGCGACTTTCCTCATCCATATTGTCCGGCGTGTCCCCCAGAATACCGGCGGAGTCCAGCGGACTCGATTGGTCGGTAACCATTTGCGGGTTTTCTTCCATGGGCGCTTTTAGCTCGATCGCCGCGGCATCGGCACCGCCGGGGCCGAGCACATGGCGGCTGGCGGGTGCCTGGAAATAACCGGCAATAGCTTGCAATTCTTTGGGGGTGGCGGTTTCCAGCAGCCAGAGCAGCAGGAAGAACGCCATCATGGCGGTCATAAAATCGGCGAGCGCCACTTTCCAGGAGCCACCGTGATGTCCGTGTGCGTGTCCTTTCTTTTTCCGGATAACGATGATCGGCTGCTCGCCTTGTCCCGGTTTACCTTTTGCCACGGTATTGCTCTTCTAATTCGGCGAAGGTCGGGCGCACACTGTGGAACAATACTTTGCGGCCAAATTCCACCGCCAGCTGCGGCGGCATGCCGTTCATGGAGGCGATAAAACAGGCTTTGATGCACTCGTAAAAGCGGGCTTCATCCCGGTTTTTATGTTCGAGATAGGCGGAGAAAGGGCCGACAAAGCCGTAGGCAAACAAAATCCCCAACAGAGTTCCCACCAGCGCTGCAGCTACTGAATGCCCGAGCTGGTCCGGCGGCCCGCCGAGTTTGCCCATGGTGATCACGATCCCGAGTACGGCAGCGACGATCCCAAACCCCGGTAAACCATCTGCAACCTTGGAAATAGCGTTAGGAATCTGTGCGGTTTCCTGGTGGTGGGCTTCCAATTCCTGGTCAATCAGAGCTTCAAGCTCATGAGTTGCCATGCTGCCGCTGATCATGATGCGCAGGTAATCACAAATAAATTCGATCCCCTCTTCATGCTTTAACAATTCAGGGTACTGGCTGAAAATCGGACTGGCAGCCGGATCGTCAATATCTGCCTCCATAGCCATCAGTCCTTCCCGGCGCGCTTTATTGAGCAGGTCATACATCAAATTCAACAGATTGAGATACAGGACCTTGGTGTATTTGGAGGGAGTCAGCAGTGCGCCAGCGGATTTGATGACACCGAAGGTAATGGATAAAGGATTGGAGATAATCATGGCTCCGAATGCGGCGCCACCAATAATTAAAACTTCATTGGGTTGAAACAGGGCGAGGACATTACCCCCGTGCATGACGAAGCCGCCAAGGATGCAGCCAATGACGACAACAATGCCAAGAACAATATTCACTCTAGACTCACCAAACCATTCAATGCGCATTAAGCAGCGCTATGTGCTTCGCACCGCTATAAGCGCAAAACCTTTAGAACCCGATATTCACTATAGATGGCTGGCGTTACGTCTTCCGGATATTTTGCGCCACTATTCCTCGGCTCGGGGTAGGTTCCGACGGTTAAACATGGCAACCAGAGTATTGTTTTGTTAAATTGCCCGCCAAGCAGGTGTTTGACGTTTAGACTATAAGTCCGCGTCAACTAGCCTGCCGAGGCATGAGGGTTTGAAGACGGTTGAACTTCTCTTGCCCGATTGGTCTGTGGGGCTTGGCTATGCTCGTCCGTCCGCTATGGCCGTTTTCTATAGGGGTTGGTTCCGGTGACTGACCCTACCTATAGGCGCGCTTCGCACCGCCTAAAAAATAAATAGGAACGAAATGATGAAAATAATTATTCCTCTACTGACAAAGGGGCTCGCTATTCTTGCGCTGCATCTATTGTTGTCTGCCTGCGCCAGCACTGGCGAACCTGCATCTGCGCAGGTCACCGGACAGAATCACGGCTTTACCGCTGTACAAGCGTCCGCAGATGAATGGTGGAATATCCCTTATCCGCAGTCATTCAACCCTGCCACGCTGGAGAAAAAACAAAGCCTGATCAAAGTAAAAGGCAAAGGCTTTGTGACTGAAAACGGCAGACCTTTTATTTTCCGCGGCGTGAATATTGCCGACCCGGGGAAATTGAGTGCCCAAAAGCGTTGGAATAAAGCGCTGTTCGAAGAAGTTCACCGCCTGGGTTCCAATACCGTCCGCATCCCGATTCATCCGCTCTCATGGCGCACGCACGGCAGTGAGTGGTTTATGGCGCGCCTGGACGAAGCGGTGCGCTGGGCTAACAGTCTCGATATGTATTTGATTATCGATTGGCACAGCATCGGCAATTTGGAAAGCGAGATGTATCAGCACGTCATGTATGAAACGACGCGCCAGGAAACCGCCGATTTCTGGCGCAGAATTTCGCTGCGCTACAAAAATGTACCCACCGTTGCGGTCTACGAAATCTTTAACGAGCCGACTCATGACTACATGGGGACAGGCCCAGGTTCACTTGGCAAATGGTCTTGGGAGACATGGCGTGAATTGCTCGAAGGCTATATCGATCTGATTTATGCCTATAACCCCAATGCGATTCCATTAGTCGCCGGTTATAACTGGGCCTACGATTTAACACCGGTTGCCGATGCGCCTATTCGGCGTGAAGGTGTGGCTTACGCCGTGCACCCCTATCCGCAAAAAGCCAAACCCAAAATTCCCAGCAAAGAAAATTTCTTTGCCATGTGGGAAAAAACCTGGGGTTATGTGGCTGACTCTTACCCGATGATTGCAACCGAGCTGGGTTGGGCGAAAGAAACGGATTACGGTGCACACATACCCGTTATTAATAACGACGGCACTTACGGCCCCAACATCATGGAATTTATGCGCAACAAAGGCATTTCCTACACCATTTGGGTGTTTGATGCTGAGTGGTCGCCGGTGATGATCAAGGACTGGAATTACACTCTGTCGGAACAGGGAGAATTTTTCCGCCAGGAAATGTTAAAAGAGCGTGCCAGCGAGTTGCGCTGATTTTTTGATCCGGCGCTCAGCGCCGGATCTTCTTCCGTATTCGATTTGTCCTTTTTCTACAAAATTACAGCGCTGCCAAAGCGGCGTCGTAATTGGGCTCTTGCGCTGTTTCTGCGACCTGCTCCGTGTATTTCACTTTGCCGTTTTCGTCTATGACGACAATGCTGCGCGAATAAAGACCTTTCAGCGGTCCGGTGGAAAACGTCAAACCGTAATCCTTGCCAAAGCTGGAGCGAAAACCTGAAGCGGTGCTGACATTATTGATACCTTCCGCTCCGCAAAAACGTCCCAGTGCAAAGGGTAAATCCATGGAAACGCACAGTACTTCCGTATTTTGCAAATCAGCCGCTTTTTGATTGAAGGTGCGCACGGACGTAGCGCAGACACCTGTATCAATGGACGGGAAAATATTCAAAACCAGTTTTTTTCCTTTGTAATCTTGCAAGGACACTTCAGAAAGATCGTGTTTAACCAAGGTAAAACCAGGTGCGGGGGAACCGACTTTGGGAAGTTCCCCGACGGTTTCTAATTGATTGCCTTTGAGGGTAACGGTAGCCATGCGAGTCTCCTAACGGATGGAATAACTGAGTGTGTGCCACTGGTGCCGGGGCGGTGGTGAGAATAGAACGCGGTAAAGATACGCGGAATGATCGGTCAATACCACCGGGTAGCGGACAGTAATTTTTATCGCTGTCAAAAGCGCGACTAATTCAAAACTACCAGCGGCGAATAATATCCTTCACCAATAATCCGGATTCAGTCAGGTCCCAATCCGACCAGGGGCCAGCGGGGTCTGTGTCGGGGGCCAAGATGGATGCGCCTTCGGCTTTATTGTTAAAAGCCCAGCTGCAATGGGACAGTTGGTTTTGCTGCAGAAAATCCATCCAGCGCAGCGTTTCTTCCTTGGCCACTTTACCATCGGCATCTGCGTCCACGGTTCCCCATTCGGTCACCATCAACGCCAATCCTTTATTCAGCGCATACATGGCTTTATTGCGCAATTCTTGTTTGTGAGTACCCGCATAAAAATGCAATGCGTAGGCGATATTGGAAAATCCGGTGATGGGATCATTGGCCGCTTTGTCGACGTCCTGCGACCAGGTTTGTGTTCCCACCACAATGATATTGTCCGGATCGTGCTCGCGAATCGCAGCAATCACAGACTCGGCATAAGGTTTTATGACAGTGCTCCAATCTGTGTCATCCAAAGGCTCGTTGTAAATTTCGTAGATGATATTGGGATAGTTTCCGTAAGCTTGCGCGATCTCGCGGAAAAACCGCAGCGCTGCGTCCGGATTTTCTTCGGCAAAATGGCTATGCCAGTCGATGATCACATATAGCCCGTGGAGAATTGCGGCATCTATAACCGTTTTTATTTTCTCCATGCGGCCGTCCCAATCGTGCAATATGCCGCCGTTGGTTTCGACTCCTACAGGAATGCGAATAATGGAAGCCCGCCATTCTTCTTTTAGGTAGGCAACAGTTTTAGGGTGAAAAAATAAATCCCCTTGCCAACCTTTGTTTGCCCAAAACAGACTGGGACCGGCAAGGGAGACCGGATGTTTATGCTGATTGACAATGCGATTGCCGAGCACCGCAAGTTGCCCGTGTCGCTCCACCGGGCTGATTGATGCGCCATGGGTGGCACATGCCGTTAATGCTGCGAAAACCAACAAAAGGACAACCGCCGACGTATAACGAATAAAAAGCCCGCCCTTGCGAGCAGGCAACAGAAGTTCGAACAGCATAAAAACAGCTTAAAAAGTAATAAAAACAGCGAAACGAAACAAATAAACGATAGGCGGTTCAGCAGGCTTTGTCGAGCCGCCAGACATCGTTATGGCAGCGGTTAAGGCGAGGGTAGAGGTCCAAAATAACGGATTTCAGCATGGGGGATTCGATGTTATGCAGTGCTTTGCGCATGGCTTTTAAGGTTTCGTCCTCAACAACTTCCAGCTGTTGGATGAGAGTTTTGTCCTTGTCGGTATTCAAACCGTACAAAATATCCGGATACATTTTGTGTAGAACACTACCAAAGGTATGGCCAAATTCCGGCGAACCTTCTTCTTGCACCATATAAGGCTGTAAATAGTCCAGAGCTGCGACACGGGCGCGAATGACTCGCTGAAAAATAAGACGGTGATCAGCCGATTCAGATTTTTCAACCGCAGCGCGATAAAACTCCACGCCGTCGTTGAGCGTCTGAATGAGTTCTCTCAATGTTTCTATATCATTTTTAGAGACGGACATAATGACCTCCCGGGCGTTTAAATGCTGCGGGTCGTTAATTGGACGGCATCGCTGCCGTTAACAGGGTAAGGTCCGTTTTCTGGAATAAGTATAGATGATTTAATTTCTTTGCTTATTGGAGGCCAAATTAATTGCGAAGTTCAGTGAGGAATTTTATTTAAACTCGCTATATACGCGGAAATTAACTGGCCTCGTTACGTTTGCAAAAATTTAATCCAGGCGTGAGCCGTGCATCCAGCCGGGCAGAAGAGTGTAGGGGTCTATATCAATAACTTTATTAAAAGTTATGCCGGCTTTATCTAATTTGCGATAAAAGCTGCGATTGTTGACGGCATCAAACAGTTCAATACAGCCCCCTAAAAATTCTCCACCAACAAAAATCTGCGGCAAAGTACTGCAATTGGTCTGGGAAATTAAGGTGGCTTTTAATTTTTTTCCGAGACCACAGTTTTGATAAGAACTGGAATCCAAATCCACGGAATGAAATGGAATGCAAAGTTTTTTAAAGAGTTTCCGTACTGACCAGGAAAATTCGCACCATTCCAAACCAAACATAACAACGGGGCGTTTGGGATTGTTAATAATCTGATGCAACATTTGCTGGGTAATTTCGGTAATCAGCGGCTCCTGCTCATCCACTTCCATCACAGGCAGTGGAGTTGGCGGGGCATCGAAGCGGAAATTGGGGGTGGACTCAGATATTTCGCGCTCTTCGCCATTCATTTCTGCACCAATTTCATCAAACAGCGGCGTAGTGATGTAACGCTCGGCAGTGTCGGGCAACATGCACAAAATATTGCTGCCGGGTTCCGCTTCTTCTGCAATTTGCAATGCACCAGCTAAAGTGGCTCCGCCGCTGATACCGGTAAGAATTCCTTCTTTTTGCGCCAAATCCCGGCATAACTGAATGGCGCGATTACCATCGACAGGAAGTAATTGATCAATACAGCCTTCACGCTGAGCATCTTCTGTGAGACGCGATACAAAATCCGGCGTCCAGCCTTGCATTAAATGCGGCTGAAAATGGGAGTTGCTCTGCGGCGGGCTGGTAAAACGAGAGTGTTCGCCAATGGTGGCGAGCAGTTGCGCGTTGTTGGGCTCGCAGACCACAACTTTTGTTTTAGGGCTGTGGTGCTTCAGCATTTGTGCGACACCCTTGAGGGTGCCGCCGGATCCATAACCCGAAACCCAATAATCCAGCGGCATATCGCTGAAATCCTGCAGGATTTCTTTCGCCGTTGTGCGCGCGTGAATATTGGTATTAGCGTCGTTATCGAATTGCCGGCAATAAAACCAGCCGTGGCGTTCTGCCAGCTCCTGGGCTTTAGCCAGCGCGCCCGAGCCTTTATGTCCAGCGGGAGTGAGCACTACGCGAGCGCCGAAAAAACGAATTAATTTGCGGCGTTCAACGCTGAAATTTTCTGGCATCACCACCACGAGCGGATAGCCTTTTTGTGCGCACACCATTGCCAAACCAATTCCCGCATTTCCGCTGGTCGCTTCGACGACGGTTTGGCCGGGCAATAAAGCCCCGATTTTTTCTGCGTGCTCAATAATCCCGTACGCTGTGCGGTCTTTTACCGATGCGGTAGGGTTGAAAGATTCAATTTTGACAAAAAGATTAATGTGTTGCGGCCCGATTTTTTGTAAGCGAACGCAGGGGGTATTACCGATAGTCTCGAGAATGGATGTGTAACGCATGTGCAACAGCTCTTGCGGGGTGCAATATATAACGATGCACCGGGAGGGCCCGCCCACACCGGACCCTCCCGGTCCGGAATTCAGCAAGGGTAATGGCGAAGCTGAGTCAGTGGCAAGCTTTGTTGTGATATTTAGGTCTATTAAATTTGAAAATGCCGACGGATGGTTATTAGAAATTGCGTTAGTAACGAAAGTTGCAAAAGGGAGCGGGATCAAAAGCGAGGGCAGGGCCCTCGCAAATTAGGGCATGTTTAATAAGTGTCCGGCGGGCAGCAGGTGACGTGGGTCGATCAACTCAGGCTCGCTTTCCGTGTGGAAGCTCTTTTCCATAACGACATCAAGCGATTTTTCGCTGTCACACCAGCCCACTCCGGTCGGAAGCGCGCGGGCTTCGGGCAGTGAATCGAACCACTCGTCGTAATTACTTTCCGCTGGGAGTAATTGGGCAACAACCCAGCGGGCGCGCTGTTTCACTTTCTCCACACCGAGCCGGTTGCGCATGCCCCAGCCGAGGATGTAGTCATTGCAGTAAGGTGAGTTGGTGGCATTGACGAAGCCGACATCGCGGTCCAGATTGAAATGCCGTTTCATCATGGCTTCTTCAAACAGCATGGCGACATCTTCGTATTGCGAGGAATAGTTGTAGTCGTCATTGCTTCCATCTGGCTCGAAGTAAGCTCCCACTTGCTCTGCAGTAATAGCCCGGTCAGTAGAGCTGGCGTTATTACCGCGATAGAGGATCCCGGCCAGGTGATACATCATGGTGGATTGAAGCGGGGCGTGTGTGAGCAGCTGGGTCGACGGAAAGTCGTCGTAGAGGCGATCTATAACCACCTCTATGCGTAGTGATGGATCGACGGATGCATATGTCGCGGGCGGAAAAATATCATTTGCATGGGCCAACTCATGAAACAGCAGCTGCGCCATATCCAATTTAATCGTCTGCAGCGTGCGTTTTGTTGCCTTTGGGCCGCCGGTGTAACGCCAGACTGGTTGGTAAGCCATGCGCCGAATGTACTCACCGCGAAAATCTTCTTTTGGATTGATGACTGAGCGCTCTGTTTCACTGAGCCAAAGGTATCCAGGGTCCAGGTAGATGGCGCCTGTTCTCGGGTTGTAATAGGAGGGGCGTATATCATCGTCTATCACAACGGCAGTTAATGCCCCAAACAGGTAATAAAGGTCGTCCGGCATATCCTCCAAGACATCTTTAAACCGCTTTCCCATCCAGTTATGGGAAACCACCACTCGTCCCATGATGTCGTCTAGGTCGGGAGGTGAGCTGAGCATGCCGAGCGGGGGGAGTTCGTTAAGAGTGCATGATTGATACGGAGCAGCAGTAACGCACTTTTTAAGTACACCTGCGTATGGACTGTTAACGATATAGGGGTGGATATTAGAAAGATCTTCATCCAGGCCGACGTTCTTCTTCTTTCCACCGCAGGCGGTACAGGCGATGGAGATAAGG
Source organism: Saccharophagus sp. K07 (assembly GCF_014336955.1). Lineage (GTDB taxonomy): Bacteria > Pseudomonadota > Gammaproteobacteria > Pseudomonadales > Cellvibrionaceae > UBA5868. Next base: position 54,738 of record NZ_QRAI01000007.1, read on the forward strand.
CTAAGGCTGATCAAAATGGCAATAAACCGGCGCATGACTATGCTCCTGGCGGGGTTTCGCTCTGGTTATTATGCTGTGCGCAATTATCTGCGATAGCAAAGCGCTTGGTTAGCGGCAATTATAAGAATTGTAGACGAGACGTAAGACGGTGACCGATTTTCAGTAAATGGTCACATTTTCGGAAGGGGTGGAAGGCTGTGTGCCAGTAGAACTGGCACACAGTAACATGATTAAAACTCGTCAGCTCGATCAGATACGCGCGCACCGTTTTCTTTACCGATGACAATCTCGACCCGGCGGTTTTGCTGGCGTCCAGCGGCGTTCTCATTGCTCGCTACTGGATAGGCCTCGCCGTGACCCTGTACTTCGATGCGGTTGGCCTCAACACCATTTAATACCAGCAGTTCCTTAACTGCCTCCGCGCGCTGTTCGGACAAGCGTTGGTTAAAGTCCTCAGAGCCAGTGCTATCCGTAAATCCTTCAATCAAAATATTGCGTTCAGGATATTGGTTAAGGAATTCCGCAATTTTGGTGACTGTGCGCCGGCCGCCTTCCTGCAGCGTCGCTTTCCCAGTTTCAAATAAAACTGCGCCTAGCGTTAGCACCAGTCCGCGGTCCGTTTCTTGAGCTTGAAGATCGCTGACTTGTTGCTCCAAAGCTTGCGCGCGCCCGGCCATGGACGCCGCTAAACTGCGCGCTTGTTCGGATTGCTGCTGCTCAGCTTGTAAAAGAATATCTTTGCGGCGTAATTCCGCTGTTGCGACCACTTCTTCCGCTTGTTTTTGGTTGATGGTTTCTCTGGCAATTTCAATTTGTTTTTCTGTCACGAAAAGTTGATGCTGATATTCATCACTCTTCGAACCTTTGTTTGCCAAAGTTTTCAATTTATCCAGCGATTCCTGCGCTTGGCGAACGGCAACCGGCGCGTATTGTTTACCCTCGGGATTGGTATCCAATTGGTCAATCTGCTGCTGCAAACTGCTGATTTGGCTGTTATCTCTCGGAGTGCTTGCGCAGCCAAATAAAAACGCGGGAATCAAAAGCGATGTCATTATAAATTTACGCATATGCAGGCCCTCGCTCATTAATTTTCAAAAGTAGAATTTGATTGAGTATTGGGCGTGGATTCCCGCCGCAATAAATCCAGATCTTTTTCAATTTGTGCCGCTGCTTGTTGAGCTTTTTGAGAATTAGTGCGGGCTATAGCAAGCTCGGAAGTAATCAGAGATTTTTCCAACAGAAGCTGGGCTTCTTCATGGCGATTTCGCTGCATAGAGGCTTCAGCGTCGGATAAATATTGGCTGGCTTCGCGCAGTTCTAGCGGAGCTTCCTGATCCGCACCGATACTTTCTGCTTGAATGATTCGCTCGCGTGCCTGGGTGGCCAAACTATTGGGTGGTTTTACGGATGAACACGCTGTAGTGATGGCGAACAGAGATAAAAGCGCCATTGAGGATAGTATTTTTATCATAGGTGCCTCCCGGCTTCTGTAATTCGTACAAGATTTATATGTAGCCTTTACAGGTAAAACGCGTAAAACAAATTTTTACGCACCAAAAAATAAAAGCAGCATAACGAATCCGTTTTTAGCAAATTGAATGCCACGGATTTTTTTAAAATTCGGCAAGATAAAACGAATTTGCTTCGCTTGTGGATGGAAAGAGCAATTTTGCGGATTTTAATGAAGATCGGTAATGGGAGAGTCCTGCTCTATGACAAAGTCGCTGGTTTTCATGGTAGTAACCAGAGTGACGATAATGGAGATGACAATAAATAAAATGCCGAAAATGGCCGGGGTATCCAACAGTCCGCCGAGGATGCCGACCATAATGCCTGCGAGAAGGTGTGCGAGGGAGGGACGTATGTTAAAGACTTTACGTCTTTTGCATTTAAGCGAAGCGATCTTTTGATCGTCCCGCCAAAGGGTACAGCGTACCTGCCATTTTTGTATGCTCGTGCTTGAGCACTGAATGCGATATTGATGACCGTCCCGTTCGAAAATAATCTGCTCGAGCCGTTTAAAATGATTGCTGCGAGCGATCAGATCATCGTTGAAGTAGACCCTTTCCAACCCAGTCCAGCTCGAGCCCCAAGCACGAATCGTATTGTTTCCATCATTAAAGACATACCACATGCCCTTGCTTAGACTGGCAACCGAGGTGGATGGTAGATTGTCTTGAAAGAGCAACATAGAGTCGAACGTTAGTTGGTCATAATTAAAATGGTCGAATATAACTAGTTAATAACCGCGTGCGATTATAACCGAGGTTTGAATTGGTGAAAGTGGGAATATATCGAATTTAACTGAAGATAGTGGTGACAGATGAAAACAACGATCGTCAGGTGACACTAATTTTTAACAAAAAAGTAGTTTTAGACGAGCTTGGTTTTGAAAAGCGTAGCTTTTGTTGAGAGTGAGCGCCCGCTTAGTTGGGGCGCGTTAGGTGAGAAAGATTTTACGAATTTTGTTTTAACAGTTTGGCGGCGTCTTTAGCGAAGTAAGTCAAAATGCCATTGGCTCCTGCACGTTTGATGCACAGCAAGGATTCCAGCATTACATCGGGAGAGAGATATCCCTTTTCGATTGCCAGCTTGTGCATCGAATATTCCCCGCTGACCTGATAAACAAACGTAGGTACACCAAAGGTTTGTTTGACTCTGTGCACTATATCGAGATAGGGCATGCCGGGTTTCACCATTACCATATCGGCGCCTTCGTGCAGATCAAGCGCAATTTCCTGCAAGGCTTCATCGCTGTTGGCGGGGTCCATTTGATAATTGAATTTATTGCTTTTCCCCAGATTCGCAGCAGATCCTACCGCGTCGCGGAAGGGACCGTAATAGGACGAGGCGTATTTGGCGGAGTAGGCCATGATTTGCGTGTTGATCAGGCCGTGCTGATCCAGTTCCTGGCGAATAGCGCCGACGCGCCCGTCCATCATGTCGGACGGTGCAATTACGTCTGCGCCGGCTTGCGCGCACACTAAAGCTTGTTTGCGCAGGGCTTCGACAGTAGGGTCGTTTAATACGTAACCGCTGTCGTCGATAATGCCGTCCTGACCGTGTGTTGTGTAGGGGTCGAGCGCGCCGTCACAGATAATCCCCATTTCTGGAAAGTTGTCCTTAATCGCTTGCACCGCGCGTGGCACCAAGCCAGCGGGATTAAATGCGGCGGAACCATCTGGTGTTTTCAGTGCTGCATCGATTTTCGGAAAGAGTGCGATTGCAGGCACGCCTAATTCGAGTAATTCCTCGACTTCTCTTTTTAATTCATCGATAGAAACGCGCTCGATGCCCGGCATTGAGGCAATAGGCTCACGCTGATTAGAGCCTTCGATTACGAAAACGGGAAAAATAAAATCGCTGGCGGACAATGAGGTTTCTCTTACCAACCGACGGGAAAATTCACTGAAACGATTACGTCTTAAACGAGTGGCGGGAAATTGGCGCCCACTTAGGGAAAAACTCATGCAATATCCTCGGTGCGTCGCGAGAGAAAAAGGGCGAGCGGAGTCAGCGCTCGAAAAGGGGTAAGTTAGCCTAGCCTCGCCCGCTAGGCAAGGCGGCGGCGAGTAATATGAGACTTGTTCAACTGCACGGCAGGAAGGAGTCTGCGTGTATATCGCGGCTGGAAGCGCCGCTCAGGAAGACTTGTTTGCTTATTTTGCGCACGAATGACGCCGCCCCGCACACATAGACTTTCATGCCTTTTGTGGAAGGAAAATGCTGTTTGACGTAGGCATAAACGTCTCCATTAACTCGGTATGGCGAAGCGGAGGCGGCGGTCTGATCATCAGCTTGGCACACATAAGTGATGTTGAATTGAGGATAATCCCGCACGAGATTACCCAGCTCATTTTGCAAATAAAAACTGTGCGCCTCGCGGGCGGCATGTATCAGATCAATTTTGCCTGAGTGCCCTTTTTGCAATGCGTCCCGCGCTATGCCAATCAGTGGGGCTAAGCCTGTGCCAACGCCAATCAGCAGTAAGGGCTGCTCAGGATTTTCCGCAGCATAAAAACACTGGCCGAGCGGACCTTGTAGCTGGAGCGTATCGCCGATGCGCAAATGGTTTTTTGCCCATTGGCTAAATTTTCCGGAGTCGATGATTTTGATATGCAGTTCAATAAAATCATCGATCTCCGGCACGCTCGCGATTGAATAACTGCGAACGCATTCGGTTTTTTCATTGTCCACTTTTTGCCAAATATTCAAATATTGGCCGGGTTTGTAAGTGAAGACTGGTTCGAGTCGCAGTTGCAAGACAGTTTTATTTATTAAGCCGTGAGCCAAAACCCGGCTGTGTTGAATATCTTGCATTTGATTTGCCTGGCGTATATGTAGAGTATTTTGCGGAATGCACTGACAACTTAAAAAATAGCGCAAGTCCTTCTCGGTATTTTTTAAACCTTTTTGCGCCGTTACGGGAATATTTCCTTCATCAGCAATCAGCATACAGCTTTGGCATGCGCCACTTTTACATCCGTGGGGAATGTGCAGACCATTGCGCAGGCAACCGTCGAGAACCGATTCGCCTTCATTTAGCAAAACTGTGTGTTCACCGAAGCGGATTTCGACCATAAAAAATACTTCTTAGAGTTGGTGAGAAACCGTAAACGCGAATTTGCGGTGCGCTAATTCGAACAGGGTCAGCGATTTAACACATCATTTTTAACGCTATTGGCGATAGCAGCGATTTCTTGAATATCCTCTGCGGCGACTCCTAATTCCTGTAGTGTAGCCGCAAGATTCTCGATGACGGCATCAAAATGAATTTCAGTGAGCGCCATATGTTTGTGGCCTTCGCGCAAATCTTTGCCGGAATAATGATTCGGACCGCCAAATACCATGGTTAAAAAGGCTTTTTGTTTGGCCGCCTGCTTGTCCATATCGACCGTATCAAAGAAATGGCAGATGCGATCATCTGCGAGAACTTTGCGATAAAAAATATCGACTGCTGCATCTACAGCGGGTTCTCCGCCAATTCGCTCATATAAACTCATGTTGATTCCTCGTGCCATATAAAGATGTATTTTATATGCATCTTATTGGTTTGTTTGAATGCTGGCAATTGTCGCTGTTGAAAAGCGTGACCTCTTTAAAAGAACGCCAATGGTCTTAGCATCAGAAAAAGGCTGAGTGGCATTCGACATACTTTTCTGGCGGAGCTCTTGCGCTATACACTCGCGCCTCTGTTAACCATTCAGCAGTACGCGTTGGTTGAGAGCGTGCGGGAGACCCTTATGTCCGATGATCAAGCTGCAACGAGTGTCGACTCTGGTTCAGCGCAAAGCCCGGGTTCGGTGCAAGATTCTGATTCAACACAAAGCCTCGACTCAGCCGGTCGTGCGCTTGTACACGACATAGCGACGCCCTTGGCTACCTTGCAACTCAATCTGCAGGTTTTGTCCACTTATCTGCCCGCGGTTCTGTCCTATTGTGAAAACCAGGCAAAATTACCTAGTGTCGATAAGCTGCAAGTGCTGGCCGGTTTGCCAGCGGCGCTTGACGCCGACATTCACAAAATACGCCAAGCGATCCAAGGCTTTTCGTCGATCCTGGTGCGGCAAGCGCAGAGCGTGCCGCGAGCCAATCCAGAACAAAAGCTGGCCGCAGGTCGGGTGCGAAAAATTCTCTTGGTGGAGGACGAGCTGATCCATCAGGAAATTGCGCGGAAACAATTGGGGAATGACTACGAACTCAGCATTGCGAGTAGTTTGACTGAAGCGCTGGAACTGTATTCGGCCCAGTCTTTTGATTTGATTCTTTTGGATTTGGTGGTGCCTGGAATGGATGCAAAAAGTTTTGCCCGGTCGCTGCGCGCTGGATCCCGTCGTATACCCGTTATCCTGGTTTCCAATATGCCACTCGCGCCCGATGAGCTGGAGGAGTTGGGCGTGGATGGCGCGCTGGACAAACCCTTTTCCAAGGCAAAGCTCGTAGAGTTGTTGGAGCAATTGGCGCCGGCGAGTTATTCAGAAGCGTAAATGGCGTTAACGCTGCAAAGGGAAGCGGAAGGTGAAGGTTGTGCCCTGATCTGGAGCGCTCTTCACCTGAATTGAGGCGCCATGCTCGTCAGCAATCCGTTTGATCGTCTGCAGTCCTATGCCATTGCCGCCTTTTTTAGTGCTCTCCAAACCTTCCCAAAGGTGCCCCAGCTGCGTATCTGACATGCCGACACCATTGTCCGTGATGGAAACATAGGCGTAGTCTGCATCAGCCCAGGTATTCACCTCTATATCCAGCTCAGAACCTGGCCGGCAGGCTTCGTAAGCATTTTTCAACACGTTGATAAACAGGATCTTGAGATCTTCCGGGTCGCCTTTGATATCCGGAACGCCTCCAAAATTGCGGCGCAGATTGGGAATGGTGCGACCAAAAACCAAGGCGCAGTCGTTGAGCACCTGCTCCAGCGATAAGCTCTCGACTTTAATTTTCCGACCGCCTTTGAGCAGTTGCGCCATAGTTGTTATGAGGTGCGAACCCCAGGCGACCTGTTCGAGAATAACCTGTCGCCGCTTTTCTTCGTCGTACAGATCGTTGGACACCACACCATCAATAATAGAGAGAGGGGCTTTGATGTCGTGATGATAGATATTCATGACATTCAGCAGCGACAACTTTTTCTTCGCATCGGCCATTTCCTGATGCAGTTTTTCCAGCATGGCTATGCGGTGCAGGGTTTGCGCGAGTTCGGTCACCATCCACTCCATCAGACGGATGTCGTCGTAGCGGAAAAAGGAAGATGAGATGGGGCGGCCAATCAGAACGATCGCCAATAATTTGCCTTCCCAAAATACCGGAAAAAAACAAGCGGCAGAGAGCGCGGCCAATTTTTCCCGAATGTCGGCCTGGGTCTCATCCACCATAATCACGGGAGAGCGCTGTCCGCTATGGGCTAATAATTCTTTGCCGAGCTGGATGGATTTTTGGTTGTGCGAAATGGAGATGGCGCTGTGCATTGATCCGTCCTGGTCGTCCATGCGGCACAGATGGTATTCCTTGACGCGCAACACGTTGTAAAACACGTAGTTCAGAAGTTGGGATAGCTGGGTCAGATCATTACAACTGCGCAGATTATCGCGAATTTCGTCTACTACCTTCTGATAATCGTAGGTCTGGGAGGCCAGCAGGCGGCGGGCATTCGGCTCGAGCCATTTGAGAGTTCGCGGATAAAGTTCCAGTGTGATCATGAACAGCGCGAACAGCAGAACAAATTTACTGGACTCGCCAGAAATATTGATGATTGTCGGAACTGTGGCGAAATAAAGGCAGGCGAGGAAGACAACCAGCAGCATGCGTGACACAGCCAAGCTCACGGCCAGTTTGAAATCCATCAAATGGTGGGCGACGGTCGAATAGAAGAGCAACAACATAAAGATGATGTTGGTCGAGGCGCCGATGAATTTTGATAAATAGAAGTCGTATGCCACCAGCATCAGACTGAGAAGACCGCACACAAAGCTGATGCTGAGGGTGATCAGCAGCCATTGAATTCGTTGTTTGTCACGGGTTGCTGCAGAGCGGAAAATTTTCGCTGTAAATACTATTGAACCGATCAAGCACAGCAGGAAGCAGGAAATAAATCCGTAATAGACAGTATCCACTTCTGGCAAATAGCCGGTTGTTGTCTCCTTGAGCGTGGACGGCATCACGGAATTATTTAAAACAAATAAAATTCCCGCCAATATGAAGCCAGGGATGACAACTGTGGATTTGAAATATTGCGATCGTGAGGCCACTAATTGCCAAACTAATAAAGCAAGCGACGGCGGGATTAAAAACACGCCAAGACGAGTGAGATGAAACCACGGATTGAGGACGTCCCTGTCCTCAATATAAGTCAATAAAAATAGTTCTACTGACCAAAGGCAGGCGCCGAAGGAAACCAGCGCCAGGGCAATGACACCTTTTTGGGCCTTCCTAGATAGCGCCAATAGCCCGATCAGAAAGTCGACCGCGGCGATTATGAGGTAAAGAGTCATGCTTCGCCTGTGCTCTATTATCGGTTTGGTTTAAGACAAATTCTCGGCTTTGATCAAGATCGAAGCAAGCCATGAGTATAGTCTTAAACTTTAACCCACGGTAAGCCTTCAGTTCGGAAATTGGCGCAAAGTTCACCATTCGGTAAAACCTGACATGTTCTTCGCGAACCGCGGCCAAAACGCAATCCGCATTGACTCTGTCGGCTTCGGTAATGATGTTCTTATAAATACTGAAGCGTGCTTGTATGCCGCCTTTGCGTTGGAAGTCTGGGTGAACGACAAAGCGGTTTGCTTCTATAAAGGTTTTATCCATTCCGACCTCTGCGGCAATTTCCTTTTCATATATTTTCATCACGGGAATATTCCATTCTTCTCCAGGGCGATAAGCGCATAACCTGATGGAGCCAATTATTTTATTTCCGTAATAGGTCAAATAAGAGGTGCAATTTGGTTGCGAATCATATTCATCCATAAATCGTTTTGATTCATTTTCTTCAATGTATTTTTCGGCACTATAACTTTGATATCTGAGTGCATATACAGAATCTAAAAGTGGGCCATATGCTCGAATGCTGTGATATTGAGGTCTTTCCTCCTGGTTTGGAAAAATATCCTTGTTAGACGCAAGATCAATGGAAGAGCTAGTGGTCGGTGCGGTTGACAACATTTTAGATACCTCTGTTTGGTTGGGGTGTGATGGAAGGAAAAGTATGACGACAAGTTGCTAAGTTTCACACGTCGTTTTATCGGAAAAACTTGCTGCCATGCAAAAAGTTTTAATCGGAAAAAATAGGATTTACGCGACAGTCAGAAATAAATAGAAATAAAAAACATGTTTTATATCCATATAATTTGGTTTTTTAGAAACAAAAAATATAAGTCGGCGAAATGTGTTGAAAATTGCGCCGTAAAAAACAGGCATTAAAGATGTTGATTGAGGTTCAAATAGGATGGGTTTAATTGGCCAAAGCCATACAAAATAAATGGTTTTGATTTAATTTTTGAACGAGATAGGGTGAGATTGAAGTGGTGGTCCATCAAATGATTCATTTCTGTGCCTCCATGCATTTAATTGCACTTTAATAGTTCGCGAATAAGCTAAACAATTTTATTTTGTTTTGTGCACTTTCTTCACGACGTTTAGGGCGTTGCGTATCTGCAACACCTACTCTGCGGAATTCTCAATTCTCATAAAACTTCACATGGGCTGTATAGCTTTTCTCGTTATCACCTATCGGTTTTGTGACGACTATCCGTTGTCGGTACCTCGGGGCGATTTAAGTAATGACATGGTTGTGCCGGGATGGGCAACTCGACATGGGGCTGGCTAGTGAGCAATGCGAAAGGGGGAGGGGGGTATGGCGTTGACCAAATGGGATTACTTGAGGTATCAAGCCTGCTGCGTTTAATGGTGGTCATATGTGCCACTCAACTTGTGATCAACAAGGATTCTCTATGCTGACCATACTTGCGAAGATTCTCAAAGTTCTGAATTCCGAGGACTCACCATGGCAAATCGGCTGGGCTGTCGGTCTTGGACTGCTCGCCGGGTTGCTGCCGTTTGGACTTCTCACTGTTCTCATTCTGCTGGTGGTATGTCTATTTACGGTCAATCTGTCGACATTTTTGCTGGTTTGGGGGGTGTCCGGTGGCTTGATGTTGATCTTTGGCGACGCTCTTGAGGCATTTACTTGGCAGCAAGCCCAGGATCCCGCATTGCTGCAATTGCTGGCGGCGGAACCACTTCAGTTATTACATTTGCACCACACCCTGGTATTGGGGGCATTTGTAGTGGGAATGATTTTATTGATTCCGGTGGCTTGGTTGACCACTGTATTGGTAAAGCAATACCGCGGAACGGTGATGGAGAAGATCAAGAAATGGAAAGTGGTGCAAGCATTGAAGGCCAGCAAGCTGGTCCAGATCTACGAAAAATTGAACTGAGGTTAGACGCATGATCCGTAAATCTGGTTTGCTCGTTTTTATCGCTCTGCTCGCAACCGTCTTTGTCTTGGTCTACGTATTTTTGGGTTTTGCGATTCGTCTCAGCATGGTTTACACCCTCGAAAAAGCCGTTGGCGCCGAGGTGAATATCAAAGGCGTCTCCGTAAGTTTGGCGCCCCTTGCTGTTCGAATCGATGATCTGCAGATCACCGACAAACATCAGCCGACTCACAATAGTGTGAGTTTTACCAAAGCCAACGCAGAGCTAGAGTTGTGGCCAGCGCTTTTGGGCTATTACGTGGTAAAGGATTTATCGCTTGATGGCCTCGCTTTTGGTTCCGCAAGAAAACGTCCTGGAAAGGTGTATCGCAGTGAAAGCACTGATACGGCAGAGCCGATTGATCTTGAGAGTGTGCTCAAGTTGGATTTGCCGGATGCAAACGAGTTGATGGCGCGGGTGAATCTGCAAAGCACTCAATTAGGCAAAGAATTGCAGGACAAAATTGCCGCGCAGAGACAGGCAGTGGAAAACCTGAAAGCGCGTTTGCCGAAAAAGGAAACGCTTGAGGATATTCAACGGCAAATTAAAGAACTGACTGAAAGCAAAGTTGAAGATGCTGCCGATTTGGCGAGAAAAACCCAGCAGCTCAAAGAATTGCAGGACAGGCTGAAACAGGAGCGCGATAACGTCGGTCAGGTGCAACAAGAATTGGCGCAAATGCGCGAAGATCTCCGATTGTCAGTTGGCAGGCTGCGTGCGGCAAGTGCGGACGATTGGCAGCGGATCCAGCAATTGGCCAATCTGAGTGAAGGGGGATTGGCGCCCTTGAGCCAGATTTTGTTGGGAGATTTTTGGGGTAGCAAAATTGCCCAGCTGGAGAGCTTGTATCGTTTAGTCAAACCCTATATCCCGGAGCAAATCGGTTCGGGTACTGAGACGGTTGAAGAGCCGGAGCCCACTTTGCCAAATCGCATATTGCCGTTGCCCAATCAGCCCTATCCGGATTTTTGGATCAAAAATGCGCGTGTGCATTGGTTGATCGGCGGCGGTGATGCGGTGGTTCAATTCCAAAATATTACAACCCAGCATTCCATTATTAATACGGAAACCCGCTTTCATTTGAGTGTGGCGGAGCTTCCACGTCTGGTTGCGCTGGAAGTGAATGGGGATTTCGCCATCTTGGAAGAGATGGTGACTAATTTGAGTTGGCGTCTGGATGGTCTCGCGCTGGAGCCGGTTGCCCTTGGCAGCGGTGACACAGCCTTGAGTCTCACTCAAGGGATGTTGATGTCAGCGGGGGAGCTCAATCTGCATAACAATCAGCTCACACAGCAAGCGCAAGTGTTATTGCGGCAACCGAAGTTTGCGCCCTCCAATAATCGATATATGCAACAGCTGGTTGAGGTTTTGGATCGCCAAGACCAGATTCCGCTGCAAATTGCCGCCCATGGTTTGCTCAGCAAGCCAGATATTAGCGTGCGCTCGTCGCTCGATCGGGTAATCGGTGAGGCTATTCTCGGCGAAGCCAGAACCAAAATTGCCGATTTGGAAAAACAGTTGCGCGGACAATTGGATAATAAATTGAGCGAACAACTGGGTGCCCATCCCGAGTGGCTCACGGCATTAACGCAACAGGAGTCTGAACTGGAAGGTGTTCAGCAGAACATCCAGGAAATGCTGAGCGCAAAACTGTCCGACGCTACATCCAGCGCTAAGGATCGCTTAAAAGATTCGTTACTCAAGCGCGCTCAGTGATATGAATAATGTCGGGGGTGTACTGTTCATTTCTGTGCATACATCACTATGTTTCCTTGCATAAGAATGTCATAGTGCAGCCCCTGTTTTTCTGTGCAACTTAGGAGTACCTATGCTCTACGATTTAACCGTTGTGCAATTCAGCAAAATGTTGGGCAACCTGAGTGCCATCCTGCAGAAGGGGGCCGCATTTGCCGATGCAAAAAAAATTGATGTGACAGTGCTGTTAAATTCCCGCTTGGCTCCGGATCAATTTCATTTGATTCGCCAAGTGCAAATCGCTTGTGACACGGCAAAGTTGGGTGTCGCACGCCTGACAGGAAAAGTGGAAAGTGCGCCTGTTCACCCCGATACCGAAACGACCCTGGATGAGCTGTTGAAGCGCATCGAGTCTGTTCGTGAATATTTGGCTGGATTTTCTCCCGAGGATTTTCAGGGAGCGGAGGAGCGAACTATTTCCCAACCTCGTTGGGAAGGAAAATATCTGACTGGTCTTGAATTCGCCATTCAGCACGCCATTCCTAATATTTATTTTCATGTCACAACGGCCTATTCCATTCTGCGGCATAACGGCGTCGATCTGGGCAAAAAAGATTATTTGGGGCCAATGCCTTACAAGATGTAACCAGGTGTGGTGATGCTCGATCCCCGTTGGCAGTGTGTATTGGGGCGTCTGTTACAACGAGACGTCGCTTTGCGTTTGAATGTGCAAGCCGTCCACTCTCAGATTCTGACTCCTGAAAGGACTGGCGTCAGACCTGCGGGGATCATGCTTCCCGGACAGATCGACCGTGCGCGTGCCACTATGCCCACCTCAACCATGGACTATCAGAAGGGTATAGCCCTGGGCGGGCCCATAGTTCATTTGGCTACAACCCTATATGTATTGGCGAACGCGCGAATAGAGCAAGCTACGATTTATGGTGGCGGAAAACGGGAGTCCCTGCTGGGGGTAGGCATTGCGGAGGAATTCAAGCGTTCTCTTGGAAAGTCACTCACCCGCGTACGTCGCGGAATGCTGACATCGACTCGTCAGGGGCTGCTGTATTTTGGCGACTGGCTGTTTGAAAACACTTCTCGAGTATTGTTGGCAGAAGAGCTGGGTGAGCAACCCTTCTCCATGGTGAGAACACCCGCTTACGGGCACGCGGCTCGCTACATCGAATTATTTCAGCTGCAATATCAGGAAGTCGTACGGGCGTCCTTTGATGAATTGGTTGTGATCGATGACTGGGGGCATTCGCCGGAAAAAGCCGCGCGCTATCGAAAACTGCGCGATCGAGTCCGAGCTTCGCGAGGACGTAAAAGTGGGCACGATGTATTTGTGGTTCGTGGCCGCTCCGGGCAGGCGCGGGTTCTGGCCAACGAGCAGGCCTGCATCGAATGGGCGCAGCAACGCGGATTTAGCATCGTTGATCCGAGCAAAATGAGCGTTGACGAGTTGGTCTATGAATTAAAGGACGCCCGCTGTGTTGCGGGGGTGGAAGGCAGCGGATTGCTGCACGGCTTGGCGGCAATGGCATCTGATGGATTTCTGCTTGCAATCGTTGCGGCGGATCGATTTGTCGTAGGGGCAAAAGAGTACGCCGATCCGCTGAATATTCCATTCGCCATGGTGGTGGCAGATAAGGGCGATCTCAACGGCTTTGAAGTGGATATTCAAGAGCTGGATGCTACTTACGAGCTCGCGCGCTCTTCTACTTGATTGAGCTGAGCTTATTGGTTCGGCTGCTGTACCACACCAATAACATGGTCAAGGCAATCGCCGGTATCATGCCCAAGTTGAGCGTTTGCCACCCCAAATGGGTATGCATCTGCCCCGCCAACAAACTTCCCGCAGCGGAAAAGCCAAACACTAAAAAGTCGTTCATTCCTTGCACCTTCGCTTTTTCCGCTGGTTGGTAGGTGGCGGTGAGCAGAGAGGTTGCGCCGATAAAAGTGAAGTTCCAACCTATCCCCAGTGCAACCAGCGCGCACCAAAACTCCCAGTAACCAGGGCCGATTTGTGCAATCAATGCGCTAATTGCCAGCAAGGTGGCGCCGCACTGGATAATCGCAATTTCTCCCCAGCGGCTGATAAGGCGGCCGGTAATAAATGAAGGCAGAAACATCCCGAGCACGTGCCACTGGATGACTCTGGCGGTAGCGGAAAAGTCGTGATGATGTTCGTGCATCGCCAGCGGCGTTGCTGTCATCACCAAAATCATGACGCCATAGCCAATGGCGCCAGCCGCCACCGCGGTGATCAATTTTGGGGTGCGCAGCAACTGCTTGTAGGGCCGCGTGGAGCCGGAGCGTTCTTCGGTGTTGGGAGGGGGCAGCGGTAGGACTGCGATTAGAAGCAGATTTATCCCATAGAGAATGACGAGAACAATAAATGCTCCCAAAAATGGTGGAGTAGGCCAAAAGTGATTGGACCAGATAGCGAGATTGGGTCCTAGAATGGCGGCGACGACTCCTCCTGCCATAACCAAACTGATTGCGCGCGGACGATCTGGTGGTAAACATGCTTCTGATGCAGCGAAACGGTATTGCTGGCCTACACCTATGGCAACACCCAGCAGCAGATTTCCCATGCAAAAGAGGGTGAAACTTTCCTGATTAATTGCCACGCATGCCAATATCCCGCCGCCTATGCCTACGCTATTGCCGAGGCTGAAGCCAATCTTGCGGCCAAAAATCCGCATCAGCTGTGCGGCAGGTAAAGTGGCTGCCATAAGTCCGATAAATTGTATGGCGACAGGTAGTGTCGCCAGGCTGGAATCGGATGCAAGCTGGTGACCAATAAGTGCGACGACTGAAATCAACAAAATGCTGCCAGTCACCAATAATGCCTGTCCGAATGCAAGTCCCCAAACAGCGAGCGGAAGCATAAGATTAATTCCAAAAAATTGGAGCGCGACTATAGCATCTTGATTCAGTTGATAACGCATTACTCATCTTCATGTTTGATGAGCGCGTGCATCTGCTATGATGCGGCTCCACCATGTGTTGGTTTTTACTTCTATGATTTCCAAGCTGCGAGAACGATTCCATTCATTGAAGAATAAGAAATCCGTTTCGGGAAGCTTCTGGGTAATTTTTGGTTTTGGAGTACAAAAAAGTTTTCAGCTGCTGAGCAATTTGGTGCTCACTCGAATTCTCTATCCTGAAGCCTTTGGCTTGATGGCAATTGTCTATGCTTTTATGGCTGGCGTACAAATGTTCAGTGATATTGGTATCAGGCCTAGTGTTATCCAATCACAAGATACGGACGACCCGCGCTTTCTTAATACTGCCTGGACCTTACAGATTATTCGCGGCTTCTGTGTCGCTGCTGTTGTTTGTCTTATCGCTTATCCCGCGTCAGTATTTTATAAAGAGCCGCTTTTATTGGGCCTTTTATGTGCCGTCGCTTCTACCGCCATTATCATGGGATTTCAATCCATCAATATCATCCTGGCCGAACGTGATATCAACTATAAAAAGTTGATGATCATGCGAACATTTGGGCAGCTAACATCGCTCATAGTCACCGCAGTGCTCGCTTATTTTTATCAATCCGTATGGGCGCTGGCGATCGGTGCTGTGTTTGGCTGCGTCCTTGATGTGGTGATGGGGCATAAAGTATTTCGCGGTCACAAGCATAGTTTCTTGCTGGACTCAAAATATGTCCGGAAATTATTTCGCTTTGGTCAGTGGATTTTTTGGAGTACGGTATTTACTTATTTTACCGGGCAGGGCATGCGCGCTATTGAGGGTGCCATGGTTTCCACTGAATCACTTGCCATGATTGCCATCTCCGGAACATTGGCGTGGATTGCAGGGGAGTTGGTGGTGCGTTATTTAGGCGCCGTAGTATTTCCAACGCTTTCTCGCGTGCATCGCGATCAACCTGACCAATTTCCCGCAATGCTGTCGCGCATTCGATCTGTCGCTATTCTCACCACGGTGCCTTTATTTGGTTTTTTGTCGGTGTTGGCCAATGTCGTTGTTGCCATTCTGTATGACGACCGTTATGCCATGGCAGGTCCTATACTGGCTGTTATGGCGCTTGTCGGTGCAATGCGAACCCTGCCGATGTTTTATCAAAATGCATTGCTGTCGATAGGGCAGAGTAAAGAAAATTTTTTCAGCACCGGGGTGATTGCGGTTGCGAATGTGATTTTATTGGTCGCCGGATTTAAATTGGCAGGATTGTACGGTTTGTTGATCGCACCAGGGCTTGCATATCTGGTTGGTCACGTGGTGACATCGATCATCGTTAAAAAGTATGGATGGGTTTCTATAAAAGCGGATTTATTATTTTTTCTATTAATGGCAGGTTTCGTCGCTGCCACTTATTTCGTGAATTTCAGATGACGTAGTTTCGTCAGCATCCGATTTAAAGCCGGATGCTGACACGGAGATTTCATCAGACGTTAAAGCGGAAGTGCATTACATCGCCATCCTGCACAATGTAGTCTTTTCCTTCCAAGCGCCATTTGCCCGCGTCTTTGGCACCAGCTTCGCCTTTGTATTTCACAAAGTCTTCATAGGCGATCACTTCGGCGCGGATAAATCCTTTTTCAAAATCCGTGTGAATCACGGATGCGGCTTTGGGGGCGGTTGCGCCCACAGGAATGGTCCAGGCGCGGACTTCTTTTACGCCTGCGGTGAAATAGGTTTGTAAACCCAAGAGTCCGTAACCCGCACGAATCACGCGGTTCAGCCCTGGCTCGTCCATACCCATTT
The DNA here is from genome assembly GCF_014336955.1 of Saccharophagus sp. K07. GTDB lineage: Bacteria > Pseudomonadota > Gammaproteobacteria > Pseudomonadales > Cellvibrionaceae > UBA5868. The sequence goes on from NZ_QRAI01000007.1 coordinate 71,136, forward strand.
CCGCGAGAAAATCGGCTTTTTCGCTGTCGTCCAGCTCGGCGATTTCACTTTCCAATTTATTGCAGATAGGAACTACCACGGCTTTTTCTTCGGCAGCAATTTTTTCCACTGCCGCCAGAAGCGGATTATTGGTGAAGCCGTCTTCCGCCACATTCGCGATATACATGGTCGGTTTGACGGTGAGCAGATTCAGCTCGCGCAGCAGGAGCAATTCTTCGCTGTTCAAGCCGAATGAACGCAGTGGTTTGGCTTCGTTCAAGTGCGGCTGGATTTTTTCCAGCAGGCTTTTCATTGCCAGCGCGTGTTTGTCCTGACCTTTTGCTGCTTTGCTGTAACGCAGGAGCGCTTTGTCGACCGTTTCCAGATCCGCGAGCGCAAGTTCAGTGTTGATGATTTCAATATCCGCTGCGGGATCGACCTTATTGGCTACGTGAATCACGTTGTCGTCCTGGAAGCAGCGCACCACGTGGGCGATAGCTTCAGTTTCGCGAATATTGGCGAGGAATTTATTGCCCAGTCCTTCACCTTTGGAGGCGCCAGCCACCAGACCCGCGATATCGACAAACTCCATGGTGGTCGGCACTACGCGTTCTGGTTTGACGATTTCCGCCAGCGCGTCCAGGCGTGGGTCGGGCATCGGGACCACACCGGCATTGGGTTCGATAGTGCAGAACGGGAAATTTTCCGCCGCTATTCCGGATTGGGTAAGCGCGTTGAAAAGAGTGGATTTGCCGACGTTCGGCAGGCCCACTATGCCGCATTTGAAACCCATAGTAGAAGTCTCGTATCAGATTTATTGAGTGTGTAAGGTGCGCATTGCTCGCTCCCAGTCGCCGGTGACGATATCACGCATGACGGAGAGGCTGCGCTCAATACCTTGTTGAATTTGATCATGCTCGGCAGCGGGGGCTTTTTTCAATACGTAATCCGCCACCATCTTGGCGTTACCTGGATGGCCGATGCCGATGCGTATACGGGCAAAATCCTTGTTGTTGCCCAGGGCGCTGATGATATCGCGCAAGCCGTTGTGACCGCCGTGGCCACCGCTGAATTTGAAGCGGGCTACGCCGGGCGGCAAATCGAGTTCGTCGTGGGCGACCAGAATCGCTTCCGGCGGAATGCGATAAAACTGCGCAAGTGCTCCCACCGCTTGGCCGCTGCGATTCATATAGGTTGTCGGGATCAAAAGGCGTACATCCTGTCCGGCAATGGAACCGCGTCCGCTATAACCAAAAAATTTGGGCGTGGGAGTCAGAGAAATATTGTGCTGGCGAGCTAGGTGTTCGACCAGATCCTGGCCGGCATTATGGCGTGTTTGGGAGTATTCGGGGCCTGGATTGCCCAGGCCCACGATCAGTTGTACTGGCGTTGATTTCATGCTGCGTCAGTAACAACCGGGGAAGAATTAAGCACTGGGTGCTTCTTCTTCGCCGCCTTTGGCTTTGTTGACGCTGACCACAGGCAGGTCGTGGTCGGCACCGTGGCTCAGGGCCACAGACTCAACGCCTTTGGGCAGTTTCAGGTCAGAGATGTGCAGGATCTGGCCAACATCAACATCTGCCAGGTCAACTTCGATGTACTCAGGCAGATCTGAAGCCAAGCAGGAAATTTCCAGCTGAGTCAGGTTGTGAGCGATGCTGCCGCCGCCGAGTTTGACACCCTTACAAGTGTCTTCATTGATGAAGTGCAGAGGTACGCTGACAACGATTTTCTTGGTTTTGGAAACGCGCAAGAAATCTGCGTGCAGGAGTTGCGCTTTGGATGGGTGGCGTTGCAGATCTTTCAGAATGACGCTTTCAGTTTTGCCGTCGACATTCAGAGAGATCACGTGTGAATAGAACGCTTCGTTTTCCAAGTTGCGGAGCAACTCGTGTTGATTGATGCTGATGTTGAGTGGGGCTTTGCCGTCACCGTAGACGATGCCGGGTACTTCGTTAGCGAGACGGCGCAGGCGGCGGCTCGCACCTTTCCCTGCAACATCTCGCACTTTGGCGTTCAATTGAAAGTCGGTAGACATGGATATGTCCTCTTTTAATCCCGCAGTCTCCGCGACCAGAAGATCAGCGGGGTTGATAAAAGCCGGTGAACCGGCGGTTTAAATGGAGTGCCGAAGCACTCCGGTCATCATGAGCGAAACATTGCGCTCAAGGATTCTTCATTGCTGATGCGGCGCATAGCCTCGGCCAGCATTGGCGCCAAGGTCAAACGGCGGATGCGGTTGCAGGCGCTCGCTTCAGGGCTTAACGGGATGGAATCGGTCACCACCAATTCATCCAGATGAGAATTTTGCAGTCGATCAAGAGCTGGGCCGGAGAGAATGGGGTGCGTACAGTAGGCCACAACTTTTTTGGCGCCGTGCGCTTTCAACGCGTTGGCGGCGTTACACAGAGTGCCAGCCGTATCCACCATGTCGTCCACCAGCAAGCAGGTGCGGTTTTCCACTTCACCGATCAAGTTCATCACTTCGGCGACGTTCTTCGCCGGACGGCGTTTGTCGATGATCGCCAAGTCTATATCCAGCTGTTTGGCAACCGCGCGTGCACGTACCACGCCGCCTATGTCAGGAGATACTACGATCAGGTCTTCAAAATGGCGCTGTTCTATATCCGCCAGAAGCACCGGTGAACCATAGACGTTATCCACGGGAATGTCGAAAAAGCCCTGGATCTGTTCGGAGTGCAGGTCGACGGTCAGCATACGGTCGACGCCGACTGAAGCCATCATGTCCGCAACGATTTTGGCGCTGATGGGAACGCGCGCCGAACGCACGCGGCGGTCCTGGCGGGCGTAACCGAAATAGGGGACAACAGCGGTGATGCGACCGGCGGATGCACGGCGCAGTGCATCGACCATCAGGAGCAATTCCATGATGTGGTCGTTGGTGGGATTGCAGGTGGACTGAATCACGAAGACGTCGCGACCGCGCACGTTCTCGTTGATTTCGACATTGATTTCGCCGTCGGAGAAGCGCTCCACAGAGGCATCACCCAGGGGAATATTGAGTCTATCGACGACTTTTTCTGCGAGTTCCGGGTTGGAGTTACCGGAGAAGACCATTAAGTCCGCCACGAGACACCTCTAATCGAATCACTTTCATAAATGAGCGAGGAGAGAGTCAGTGAAGGGTGTGGCGAATCTTAACGAGATGGCTGGGGTGGAAGGATTCGAACCTCCGAATGGCGGGATCAAAACCCGCTGCCTTACCGCTTGGCGACACCCCAGGGACAACGCTATTTTAGGAGGCGTTGATGCAGTGGCGATTCGTTAACACCTTTGGCAACAAAGCCGTTCAACTGTGTCGGTCGTTTGGCGAAAACATCCCGCGCTTCTTCTTCAGTCTCAAAGGGTGCAAATACGCAAGCCCCTGTTCCCGTCATTTGCGCAGGTCCAAAACGACCTAGCCAATCAACCGCATCCTTAACTTGCGGGAAGAGTTCTTCGACTACCTTCTGGCAGTCATTTTTCCCGCCCTCCTCAAGGAAGGCGCGTACTGTAATGCCCTTTGAATTCCTTGTCAAACCCTCGTTGGAAAAAATTTCACGAGTGGAAACAGAGCAGTTAGGCGCGAGCACGACATACCACTTAACCGGCAGCTCCAGTGGTTGCAACTGCTCACCAACTCCTTCCGCCCAGGCGCTTTTACCGCGCACGAATACCGGAATGTCGGCGCCCAGCTGACGTCCCAGTTCCGCCAGTTGATCTTCATTCAGTCCTGTTTGCCATAAATGGTTAAGGCCAACGAGTGCGGTGGCGGCGTCGCTGCTGCCGCCGCCGATACCTCCGCCCATGGGCAGGCGTTTGACAAGGTGCATGCGCGCGCCGAGTCGGCAGTCAGTGGTTTGTTGCAATAACTTGGCTGCACGGACAACCAGATTTTGGTCTGCGGGGATATCGGCAAAGTCCGGCGTCAGGGTAATGGCGCCCGAGGGGTCTATGTCGAGCTGCAGGTCATCACCGTAGTCGAGCAGTTGAAATAGAGTCTGGAGATTGTGGTAGCCGTCCGGCCTGCGACCGGTAATCAGCAAAAACAAATTGAGCTTGGCAGGGCAAGGCAATACCAGCGTCATAGAGGTCTCTATCCAATCAGGGAGCTTGAATCGGTGAAGGTGGTAGGCGCCAGTTTTTAAGGGCGATGGTCAAACGCAACTCGCCGTGTTGCGCCACGATTTTGCCCGGCAGCCACCAACCATCGAAAAATTGGTGTTTGCTGTAAGCCACTTCCCATCCTTCCTGGCGGAGTTCGGTGATAAGTCCTGCTTCATCCCTCTGCAGGTAGGAGGGTTTCGGGCGCTTGGCGGGCAGGCCGCGCAACCAGAATTGCAGGTTGGAAACTGGCACTTGCCAGCCCAGTACCTCTTTCATCAGGGCTTCGGCGGTTTTGGCGCGATGCACGCCCGTCTTGGCGTTTTCCAGTGTGACTCCGCTCGGCGTTTTGCGCAGCCAGGTTGCGCCTTGGCCGAAGGGGCCGAAGAGGTGGACGGAATAGTTGTCGTGCTCTTGCGACCAGTTAAAGGAAGCTGTCTCGCGCTCATTGCCCATCTGCAGGGAAATTTTGCCTTCCGCTGACCATGTGTCGATCGTGTAGAGATGGCTCTCTTGCAAGGCGCCGCCGGTTGCCTTGCGCGGAGTGGTTTCGCAAGCCGTCAGCAGGAACAGAGCGAGAACAGGCGCCCATAGGCGCAGCAGGGGATTGGTCATTCAAGGGGATCCGCAGCGGCGCCTGCGTCTCACTGGCGAGCTTGCAGGCGTTTAATGGTGTTGAGAATGATCGGGCTGTCCGGTTGCAGATGCAAGCCGCGTTGCCACACTTGTTGCGCTTCTTTTTTGTTGCCCACCACCCACAGAACTTCTCCCAGGTGTGCAGCTATCTCGGGATCGGGCATCAATTCCATGGCGTTGCGCAAATTCTTGATGGCGGCTTCGTGGTTGCCGCGCCGGTATTCGATCCAGCCGAGGCTGTCGATGACCGCTGGATCGTCCGGTGCCAAGCGATAGGCTTCGCGGATGTATTTGTAAGCTTCCTCTAGTCGGTCAGTGCGGTCCGCCAAGGTATAGCCGAAGGCGTTGAGGGCGGCGGCATGATCTGGTGCGAGCTCAAATATCTTTTTGAAGTCCGCTTCTGCCCTGGGCAAGTCATCCAATTGAGTAAACAACATGGCCCGGGCGTAGAGAAGTTTGGTGGATTCAGGATGTTGTGCCAAACCTTGATGCAATGGCGTCAGGGCTTCCGCCAGCAGGTTTTGCCGGGATAGTACCTGGGCTTCGAGCAAATAAAGGCCTTCTTTTTGGTCTGCCTTGTTGGCCGGCGTCTGTTCACGTTTTTGCCGCACCAGTTCAATGGCTTGTTGTTGCGCGCCGGTTTCGATCATCAGGTCGGCGAGTTGCGCCAGCGCGGGCAGGTAATCGCTGCCGGGCTCAACTTGGCGGAAATGATCCATGGCGGAGACCTTGTCGTCCTCCGCCGCTGATATGCGCCCCAGGTAATAGTGGGCCGTTGAGCGGTGGCGGGAGCCGAGCAGGGCTTGCAGGCGTTGTTTGGCGGGTTCGAGCTGGTCTCTTTCCAACTCAATCAGCGCGATGGTCAGCGTCAGGTCTTCATCGCCGGGCGCTAGTTCTAAAAGCTGTTCGAACTGTTTCTGCGCCGCTGGAAGATCGGTCTTCAATAATGTGCGGGCATATTGCAGCCGCAGATGAGCGTTGTCGGGGTTGCGATCGACCAGTTCACTGAGTTTTAGGCGCGCTTGTTCATGGCGTCCCATTTGTTGCAGAACGCGGGTTTCCTGAGCTGCAGCTTGAAAATCCTCTGGCAGAAGTTTACTCGCCGCCTGGGCGTAGCTCAGGGCTGGTTCCAGTTGATCCAGGCTTTGGTACAGCAGGCTTGCGCCGATCATCAAGGCCGGTTGGCCGGGGTTTTCCTTCAGCAGGCGCTCGTATTCGGTGAGCAGTTTGGCTGATAGGGCGGGGTCGTTGATTTGCTGCGCCTGGGCGGCTATGGCATCGAGACCGGATACTTCATTGTGTTGCAGGAGAAATTCCGCATGTGGAACCGCTTCCATTAGGCCGCCGTTTTGCACCAGCTCTGCGGCGGCAATGAAGTGGGCCTCCAGGCTGTCCGGTTCCAGGCTCAGCCAATGGCGCGCCATGGCAAGGGCTGCGTCGTGAGCATTCAAATAACGGGCTAAGCGTGCTGCGCGCGAAGTCACCCCCGGATCGTTGGTGGCTTCTGCCTGTTGCACATAATTGGCCAGCATCACATCGAAACGCTGGCGTTCTCCGGCAATTTCGGCCACCAATAGAGCGTAGAGCGAATCACTGCTGAAGGGGCGGTCTTCAACATAGGCGGGAGCGGCTGGCTCGGCAGGCGCTAATGGTTCTTCGGCCTTTTTCGCAGGGTTGCTGGCGCACCCGGCAATAAGCGCCAGACCAGCTAGGGCAAGTCTCAAGCGCAACCGTCTGCCCAAAAGAGCAGCGTGTAAGGACGGACTTGCAGAACAATGTTGGCGAGGCATGGGCATCTTGCGGGTTCACTAGGTGGACGAATTGGCGCCAATCAGGCGGCCTCCCAAGAAAAACTATAATCCAATTGCCCCGAGCAGGGCGTTGAATTTCGTAAACCGGAGGGTGACGAAAGCCAAACTCGGGGGCTGCAATGTGGAGTGCGATGCGGACTAAGACTCGAGACCTGTCTTCAGGTTCATCACAACCCTACTTGCCAGTGGTATACGTAAACAAGACAATGCACGGTTTAGTCGCACGCAGGCAGTAAATTACCCGGTATGACCCTGATCGCCTTTGGTATCAATCACAATACGGCACCGGTGGAGGTGCGCGAAGCCGTCGCTTTTGCGCCGGAGCAGATGCAGCAGGCATTGGAAAGCGTGCGACAAAATGCCAAGGTGCGCGAGGCGGCGATTCTATCCACCTGTAACCGCACGGAAATCTATGCCGAGTTGGACGGCACAGATTGTGTGGCGCTGTTGGAATGGCTGGCACAGTTCCACCAAACCGATGCGGCGCGCTTGACCTCCTGCCATTACAGCTACGTAGGGCTTGAAGCAGCCCGCCATATGATGAAAGTGGCGAGCGGTCTCGATTCATTGGTGCTGGGCGAGCCGCAGATTCTCGGCCAGATGAAGTCGGCTTATGCGGTCGCCAATGACGCTGGCAGTTTGGGATCGCAGTTGCACGCGACCTTTCACAAAGTCTTCTCCATCGCCAAGCGCGTGCGCTCTGAAACGGCGATCGGGGAAAATCCGGTTTCGGTGGCCTACGCTGCGGTTTCCTTGGCGCAGCAGATCTTTTCGGATCTGAAAAAAGACACGGCAATGTTGATCGGCGCGGGGGAAACCATCGAGCTCGTCGCTCGTCATCTCAGCCAGCAGGGATTAAAAAAGATCATAGTGGCCAACCGCACTTTGGTAAACGCGGTTGAGCTGGCCAAACAATTTGATGGCGAAGCCATTTTGCTGGCGGATATTCCAGAACATTTGCACCGGGCGGATATCGTCATTTCCTCCACCGCCAGCCAATTGCCAATTCTCGGTAAAGGCGCGGTTGAAGCTGCTCTGAAAAAACGCCGCCATAAACCCATGTTTATGGTGGATATTGCGGTGCCGCGGGATATAGAAGCGCAGGTGGCGGAACTAAGCGACGTTTACCTGTACACCGTGGATGATCTGCGCGACGTGATCGACGAAAATATGCGGTCGCGCGAGCAGGCGGCAAAAATCGCCGAAGAAATCATCGAAGAAGGCGTTAACAGTTTCGCGGAAGATTTGCGTGCGCAGGATGCTGTAGCCACGGTAAAAGTATTTCGTCAGAGCATGGAAGAATTGCGTGATGTGGAATTGGCCAAAGCGCAGCGCTTGTTGCAAAGCGGCGCCGATCCGCAAGAAGTACTGCAACAATTCGCTCGCAATCTCACCAACAAAATTATGCACAAACCAACTCAGCAACTTAAAAAAGCGAGTATTGCGGGAGATTACGATTTAATTGCCAGCATGCACCGTTTGTTTGAGTTGGATATAGCCGGCGGCGAAAATTCTGCGCCCCGAGACATCGATAAAAGCGAGAATTCATGAAGTCGTCCATTTTAGAAAAGCTGGAGTCCCTGCAAGAGCGATATGTCGAAGTGGGGGCTTTGCTAAGTGATGCAGAGACCATTGCCAATCAGAATCGGTTTCGCGAGCTCTCGAAAGAATATGCCGAGCTCGAACCGGTGGTGAATTGTTTCAAAGACTACCGCCGCATCAAAAGTCATCTGGAAGAAGCTCGTCAATTATTACGAGAAGGCGATGCGGAATTGCGCGAAATGGCGCGGGAAGAAATCGAAACCAACGAAGGCCGTTTCGCCGAACTCGAATTGGAATTGCAAAAATTATTGTTGCCCAAAGATCCGCGCGATAACAAAAACGTTTACTTGGAAATTCGTGCGGGCACAGGTGGAGATGAAGCGGCGATTTTCGCCGGCGATTTATTTCGCATGTATTCGCGCTATGCGGAATCACAGCGCTGGCGGGTGGAAATTATTTCTGAAAGTCCCGGCGAACACGGCGGCTATAAAGAAATTATCAGCCGCGTTGTCGGCGACGGAGTATATGCACGTTTGAAGTTCGAATCCGGTGCGCACCGCGTGCAGCGTGTACCGGAAACCGAATCCCAGGGTCGTATTCACACATCTGCATGTACAGTGGCGGTGATGGCAGAAGCGGATGAGAGCGAAGAAATCGCTATCAATAAAGCGGATTTGCGCATCGACACCTATAGAGCGAGCGGTGCCGGTGGTCAGCACGTCAACAAAACCGACTCCGCGATTCGTATTACCCACATCCCCACGGGTATTGTGGTGGAATGTCAGGAGGAGCGTTCGCAACATAAAAACCGCTCCAAAGCCATGGCCTTGTTGGCAACCAAACTTAATAACATGGCAGAAGAAAAAGCGGCACAGGAACAGGCCAGCGAGCGTAAAAGTTTGGTGGGCAGTGGCGACCGCTCGGAGCGTATTCGCACCTACAACTATCCGCAGGGTCGCGTAACCGATCACCGTATCAACCTGACTTTGTACAAGCTGGAAGAAGTCATGGAAGGCGATTTGGACGATGTGATCCAACCCTTAATCAACGAATATCAGACAGACCAACTGGCGGCGCTTTCTGAGTGATGACAATTGCCGAGGCATTACTTCAAGCACATCAATTAATCCATAGCGAAACCCCCAAGCTCGATGTGGAATTGCTGTTAGCAGAAATCCTCGGGCGCGACCGCACTTATCTCTACACTTGGTCCGAGCGTCCCCTGACGGACGAGCAGGCCGAGCTGTTCAACAACTGGTTCAACCGCCGCCTGGCGGGCGAACCGGTCGCCCATATTCTTCAGCATCGCGGTTTTTGGACCTTCGAATTGGAAGTCACACCGGATACGCTAATTCCCCGACCAGACACAGAATTGCTGGTAGAAATCGGCTTGGAATTATTAAGCGGAATTGAAGAAGCGCCGCGCATTTTGGATTTAGGCACAGGTACTGGCGCAATTGCCTTGGCGCTCGCTTCCGAACTGTCGCGCGCGCAAGTGCTGGCGACTGATGTAATGCCGGGAGCAGTCGCGCTCGCGGAACGCAATCGCCAGAAATTGGGCTGTGACAATGTGGAAATTCGTCGCAGTGATTGGTGGTCGGAAGTCGATGGGAATTTCCATTTAATCGTCAGCAATCCACCCTATATTGCTCAGGACGATCCGCATCTGGTGCAGGGCGATTTACGTTTTGAACCGCGTTCAGCGTTGGTTGCACAGGAAGACGGACTTGCGGATATTCGTCAGATAATAACTGGCGCGCCCACTTATTTAGTGCAAGGTGGTTGGTTGTTGTTGGAACACGGCTGGCAGCAGGCTGAAGCGGTCAGAGAATTATTGCGCGAGCGCGGGTTTTCCGCCATTTTCAGCCGCAAAGATTGCGGCGGTAATGAACGCGTTAGCGGAGGTCGATGGCTATGAGCAAAACAGCTTTTAATGACGACGAACTTCTCCGCTACAGCCGCCATATTTTGCTACCGCAAATTGATGTGGACGGCCAATTGGCGCTGGCCAATGCGAGCGTTTTAATTGTCGGCCTCGGCGGTCTCGGCGCTCCTGCTGCGCAATATCTTGCTGCTGCGGGTGTCGGAAAATTAGTGCTCGCCGATCACGACCATGTGGAATTATCCAATCTGCAGCGTCAGGTTATTCACCATCAACAAACCATCGGACTTCTCAAAGTCGAATCCGCCGCACGCGCCATACAATTGTTAAATTCGCATGTTGAAGTGCAGCAAATTCCACACGTATTAGAAGAGCCTGAATTAAGCGAACTGGTCGCATCCGTTGATGTGGTGCTCGACTGCACCGACAATTTCCTCACCCGCAAAGCCATCAACCAAGCCTGCGTCCAACACAAGAAACCCCTGGTCTCCGGCGCCGCCATCCGCCTGGAAGGCCAAATCACCACCTTCGACTTCCGCAATCCCGAAAGCCCCTGTTACGCCTGCCTGTACGACGTCACCGGTGGCGAAGGCGAAACCTGCGCCCAAAGCGGCGTGCTCTCACCCTTGGTCGGCGTAATCGGCGCAATTCAGGCGGTGGAAGCCATTAAATTAATTGCCGGATTTGGCGAGCCGCTCACGGGGAGAATTCAGCTCTATGATGCTTTTCAGGGGAAATGGCGGGAGTTGAAGTTGAAGAGGGATAGTCATTGTGCGGTGTGTGCAAGCCGTTAGTGCACTGCTATAACGAAATTTCGAGAATACGTCTGGATTTCGCCCTAAATTTTCTGAAATTTATTTCAAAATAAAATTCAACGGAATAAAAATGCAACCACATTACGCACCGGGAGCACGCCTGGAAATTCGTGACGCGGAATGGCGCCTTAAGCGTGTTGATTATAGCTCAGATGGTGGATATCTATTAACTTGTGAGGGTTTGTCTGAGTTGGTTCAGGGAAAAGAGGCGCTTTTCCTTAGCAAGCTTGAAGAATCCATCCGTGTGCTCGACCCCAAAGACACGGAGCTGGTGGAAGATTCCTCCAGTAACTACGGTGCGAGTTTGCTCTATATCGAATCTGTTTTGCGCAAAACGGCGCCGTCGGACGAGCGAATCCACGTGGGACAACGTGCCGCCATTGACCAACTGCCTTACCAGTTGGATCCAACGCTGCAAGCGCTAAGGCAAAACCCCGGCAAAGAATTTTGATTGCGGATGCGGTCGGTCTCGGTAAAACACTCGAAGCAGGGATACTGGTTAGCGAATTAATTGCCCGCGGCCGCGGCAAGCGGATTTTGGTGCTGGCGGTGAAATCCATGCTCACCCAATTTCAGCAGGAATTTTGGAATCGCTTTACGATTCCTCTGGTGCGTTTGGGTTCCGTTGGTCTTCAACGTGTGCGCAATCGCATTCCGGCCAATCACAATCCGTTTCTCTATTTTGATCGCTCGATTATTTCCATCGATACCCTCAAACAGGATATTGAGTACCGTCATCATCTTGAGCGTGCCTATTGGGACATCATCATTATCGACGAAGCCCACAATGTGGCTGAGCGGGGCACCCATTCCCAGCGTTCTCGTTTGGCGAAGTTATTGGCTACACGGTCGGATACTTTGATCATGTTATCCGCCACACCGCACGATGGTCGGGCAGAAAGCTTTGCGAGTCTGGTCAATATGCTGGACCCAACTGCCATCGCCAGTCCTAAAGACTATGCACAGCAGGATTATCGAGATAAAGGCCTGGTGATCCGGCGCTTTAAAAAGATGTGCGCGACCAATTGCAGGGCAGTTTTCCAGAGCGGCAAATCCAAGTCGTTAAAACGCCTGCCACGTCGGTGGAAGAAGCTGCTTATCAACGGCTGATGGAAGTTTCCTTCCACAATCTCGATGGTCGAGGGCAGGGCGCCGGCCAGTTATTCCGCACCACCTTGGAAAAAGCCTTATTTTCCAGTCCCGCTGCTTGCTTATCGACGGTGGAGAACCGTATCGAGCGTTTGCAGAAGCGCTTGCAAAAAACTCGCGACGAAGAGCTACGCACCACACTGTTGGAAGATATAGATACGCTGGAAGATCTGCGTTTATCACTGCGCGCCATCACGCCTGAATATTTCAGCAAATATCAATTGCTGAAAACGCAATTGACGCAAGATCTGCAATGGACCCCAAAAGATCCAGAAGATCGCCTGGTTATTTTTACCGAGAGCCTAAAAACGCTGCAATTTCTAGCAGCCAATTTACCAGCAGACCTGCAATTAAAGGAAAACCAATACGCAGTAATGCGCGGCGATATGCGGGACAAGGAATTAATGGATGTAGTGGAGCAGTTCAATCGCCGCGAAAGTCCATTGCGTTTGCTGATTTGTTCCGATGTGGCGTCCGAAGGGATTAATCTTCATCACCTCAGCCATCGCATGGTGCATTTCGATATTCCCTGGTCATTAATGGTATTCCAGCAGCGCAATGGTCGTATTGATCGCTATGGTCAAACCCGGCAGCCACAAATTCGCTATTTGCTGACCGAAAGTTCCCATCCTAAAGTGCGCGGCGATATGCGCATTCTCGAAGTGCTGATTGAAAAGGATGAACAAGCGGGCAAAAACATCGGCGATCCCTCGGAATTTCTCGGTGTATTTGATCAGGCCGCCGAAGAGGAAAAAGTCGCGGAAGCCATTGAACAGAACACAGGCTTCGACTTCGCTGCAGAATTTGCTGCCCTATTAAACCAACAAGCGACGCAAAGTGAAAATCCGCTGGATAAATTTATCCCCGTGCCTCCGGTGAATAACCCAGCGAAAGCTGTACAGGAGTTGCCCCGTGTATTTGCCAATGGTTTGGAATACGCGCGCGCGGCGCTGCAGTGGTTTGCTGAGCGAAGGGAAAAATTGGATGCCTCCATTGAAGGCGATATCTTTGCCATTACCGCGCCGCCCAGCCTGAAACAACGGCTTAATTTTTTGCCGCGCGAAGTCCGCCCTGAACACGACCGTTTTCTGCTGACGCCCGATAAAAAACGCATTGATGAAGAGATCCGCCGCACCCGTCAGGAAGAAGATGCTGCATGGCCTAATGTGCATTTTCTCTGGGCGCTGCATCCGGTGATGGAATGGCTGGCAGATCGGGCGCTCAATGCGTTTGGCCGTCACGCCGCACCCGTGGTGCGGGTGCAGAATTTATTGGCCGCAGATGAACACATCGTCTTGGTTCATGGCGGTTTCCCCAGCCGGCGCGGTCATGTCTTGGTGCAGGATTGTTTTGGTATACGCATTCGCGCCGGCAATATCATCGCCCGCCTGAGCTGGCAGGAATTGCAGAACGAGCTGCAATTGCGCCCTGGGCAATTGCGCAATCGCGGAGTGCCGGGTGACAAACAATCTTTGAAGGCGCTGCTGCCTCAGGCGGTGGACGATGCCTATCGACATTTGCGCGCCCTGAAAGCGGCATTCGAAGCCGAACGCAAATCCACGCTGGAAGGCCAGCGGCAGCGTTTGGCTGAATTAAAAAAACAGCACCAGAGCCAATTGGATTTGGAATTCGCTCGTTCGGATCAACCCGACGCAATTAAAACCCGCCGCCGCGACGAGCGCCAACAACACATCGATCGCATATTTAACGACTACCAAAACTGGCTGGATAACACCCAGGCGATGGAAGACGACCCATACTTGCAAATTTTGGCGATATTCACCGGACAGGAAGCGTAATCATGGCGTTTTACGGTCTTCTTAACGAAAACGAATTTTATTCAGACCACTACCTCTCCGAGATTTTCAGCGGCGATATTCGCCAAATATTGGAGGCATGGCAGCAAAAAGAAAACAACGCTCGGGAAGCGGCTAAGGGAGATATTCCAGAAGGCGCAACGCGCTACACCGGTTATCGCACGCCGGCCAACCAGTTGGCGAGTCAGGCCCGGGAAATCTTGCAACGGCTGGAGGAGAGCGAGCGCCTGCGCAAAACGCTGGAGCGGGTACAGGCGAGCCGCAATTTGACGGGAAGGCTACTGCAAATATTCGAGCTGCCCAACCACCCACACTTAAAAATTCTGGAAGATGGCACCCCGGTGCCGCTGCTGGGCGAATTGCTTAGCGCACAAGGTGAACCCTTGTTGTGGATGATCGAATCCCTGCACGGTGCCAGTGATGAGCCGGACCAGGACCCGCTCAGTTTCCGCATTGTGCCGGAGCAGTGCACCAGCCTTAGCGATGACCCTCTGCCGAAAGACATCACCGCGGACGATGCTGCCGACTGGCAAAAACGCTTGAGCCAGCAGATTTTCGCCCAGTCCCAGCCGCCGCGCTGGGTATTGTTGGTCAGCCCACGCCAATGGCTATTGCTGGACCGCGCCAAATTCGCGCAGCACCGGTTATTGCGCTTTGACTGGGTGGAGCTGCTCAGCCGTCGGGAAACGGAAACCCTCAAAGCGGTCAGCGTATTGCTTCACAAGGATTCTTTGCTCGGCAGCCAGGGGCAGAGCCTGTTGGAAACGCTGGACGAAAACGCCCATAAGCACGCCTACAGCGTATCGGAAGACCTCAAATACGCCCTGCGGGAATGTATCGAACTGCTGGGCAATGAAGCCTCCCGCCAGTTGGAAGAGCGCGCCCGCGCGCAAAACCGCAGCATTTATTCCGGCCGCGAGGCGCTGGACCCGGGCGAACTCAGCCTGGAATGCCTGCGCTATATGTACCGGCTGTTGTTTCTGTTTTATATCGAATCCCGTCCGGAGCTGGGCTACGCGCCAGTGGACAGTAGCGTCTATTTAAAAGGTTATTCCCTGGAGCATCTGCGCGATTTGGAGTTGGTGCCTCTGACGACCGAGGCTGAGCGCAATGGCCATTATTTCAATGACAGCCTGAACATGCTGTTCCGCCTGATTCACGAAGGTTATACCCCGGCATCTACACCTCAGGCGGACCTGCTTGCCAATGGCGCAGTCCAGTCCGGCGCTGATGCCTTTAACCTTCCTGCGCTTAAAAGCCACCTGTTCGATCCGGATCGCACCCGCTTGCTGAACCGCGTGCGGTTCCCCAATCATTTATTGCAACGGGTTATTCAATTGATGTCCCTCAGCCGCCCCTCCAAAGGGCGCAAACGCCGGGGGCGCATCTCTTATGCGCAATTGGGCATCAACCAATTGGGCGCGGTGTATGAGGCCTTGCTCAGCTACCGGGGCTTTTTCGCCAAGGACGATCTCTATGAGGTGAAACCCAAAGGCGAAGCGGCAGACGACTTGGGCACTGGCTATTTCGTCTCCGCCGCCGCGCTGGCGGATTATGACGAAGACGAAAAAGTCTTCGACCGCAATGAAGACGGCCTCCAAACGCTGCGGCGGATAACAACGTCTTCGGGGTGGACTTAAACCTGGTGGCGGTGGAGCTGGCGGAAGTTTCCCTCTGGCTCAACGCGTTGAGCGGCGACCGCTTTGTGCCCTGGTTTGGCTTGCAATTGCACAACGGCAACTCCCTGATCGGCGCCCGCCGCGAAGTGTTCCGCGCAGAACAACTGACTAACAAACAAGACGGAAGCTGGCTTAAATCCGCGCCCGAGCGTTTGCCATTGGGCCAAGCCCGTGGCCTAGGGCAAATCTGGCATTTTTTGCTGCCGGATTCCGACATGGCCAACTATACCGACAAGGATGTAAAAGCCCTTTACCCGCAGGCCATTAAAACCATTGCGGAGTGGCGCAAACAATTCACCAAACCTTTTGATAAAACTGAAATAGCGCGGCTGGAAAAACTCAGCCAGCGCATCGCCCAATTGTGGGACGAACACGCCGAGAGCCTGGCACGCCTGCGCCATCGGACAACGGACCCCTACGCTATTTTCGGCCGCGAAGCTAAAGGGGAGCGCACCAGCCTGCAGTTTAAAGACACCGCCTTGGAGCAGGAACTGCGCCTCAACCAATTGGAAAATACCAGCGCCTACCGACGTTTAAAGCTGGTGATGGATTATTGGTGCGCCTTGTGGTTCTGGCCCATCGGCAGTGCAAGCGACTTGCCCGACCGGGAAGAATGGCTGATGGACCTGGAAAATCTACTGCTCGGCGACACCATACAAACCGAACGCCCCGGCCAAAGCCTTAACCTGTTCGGCGAGCAAAACCCGGAGGAGGGCAAACGCTTTGTCAGCCAGAACGGCGTGGTCAATCTCAATATTTTGTTTGCCGCCTTCCCGCGCCTTAAACAAGTCGACCTTATCGCTCGCAAACGCAAATTCTTCCATTGGGAACTGGTGTTTGCCGATATTTTCCGCGAGCGCGGCGGCTTCGATTTGATTTTAGGAAATCCGCCATGGCTAAAAGTGGAATGGAGCAGCGGCGATGTGCTGGGCGACTACGAGCCCCGCTTTGTAATCCGCAAAATGTCCGCTCCACAATTGGCCAAACTGCGGGATGAGACCTTTGAGCGAATTCCGGAATTAAAGAATGGTTGGACGGAAGAGTTTGAGGAGAGTGAGGGGACGCAGAATTTTTTGAATGCTTTGTGTAATTACCCGCAACTAAAAGGTGTGCAGACCAATCTTTATAAATGTTTTTTGCCGCGCGCTTGGGCCAATAGCAGTGAAAAAGGTGTTAGCGGATTTTTGCATCCGGAGGGGGTTTATGATGATCCGAATGGAGGAGTGTTTCGGCGGGAAGTTTATCCGAGGCTGAGGGCGCATTTTCAATTTATAAATGAAACGAAACTGTTTTCAGATGTGCACAATCAAACGTTGTTCAGCATAAATGTCTATGGTCCAAGGGGTGTTCCAAAATTTGTTCATGTGTCTAATTTATTTATTCCACAAACATTGGACTCTTCGTTTGCGCATGACGGATCTGGGATTGTTCCTGGCATAAAAGAAGAGATCGAGCTGCCGGATGGCAGGGTGAAGGTTAAGTGGAACTTTGAGGGGCATGCAGATCGTATTGTCAAAATTACGGAAAACGAATTGGCACTATTTGCCAGATTGTATGATGAAGCTGGCACTCCTGCGCTGGAGGCGAGGCTGCCGGCTTTGCATGCGGTGCAGCTCATGAAAGTGCTGGAGAAGTTCGCCAAGCAACCGAAGCGATTAGAAAATCTAAAAGGTGAATATTATTCAACCCAGCATTGGAATGAAGTTAATGCTCAAAATGATGGAACCATAAAACGCGAAACCCAATTCCCAGTGTCGCCCGATGAGTGGATTCTTTCAGGTCCTCATTTTTTTGTCGGTAATCCGTTCTACAACACTCCTCGTGCGGTTTGTAACACCAACAAAGCCTACGATAACCTTGATCTAGAAATTCTTCCCGACGACTATCTCCCGCGCACCAACTATATCCCCGCCTGCGATCCCGACACCTATCGCGCTCGTACACCGAGAGTGCCTTGGATAGGAGAGGGAGAAACTGAGCCGAAGAGGGTGACGGAGTATTATCGGTTGGGGTTGCGTAAGCGTTTAAGTCAATCTGGAGAACGAACACTAATCCCGGTGCTTTTGCCGAAGAACGTCTCCCACATATTTACTGTGCAAACATCATCATTTAAAGACACTAGGACCCTTGCAAATGCTTTATTGGTAAGCACATCCATTAGCTTCGATTTTTTAGTGAAATCGACAGGGCAAGCAGATTTTACTTCAGGAAGTTCGCGGCTGATTCCCTTGTTAAGTGAAGGTGATCGGTATCTTTCCGGCGTCGCAAGACTTTTGTCTCTCAACTGTCTGACAAAGCACTACGCTGAATTTTGGCAAGCTAACTGGCAAAAAGACTTTCAAGATCAAAAGTGGACCATTACTCAATTTACGCAGCGTATAAATGGTCGAGAACTTCATCCTGGCACTGCCGTTTTACCCCAAAATTTTTTCCAAAATCTCACCTCAGAATGGCAGCGCAATAACGCCCTACGCACCGACTACAGCCGCCGCCAAGCCCTGCTGGAAATTGATGTTCTGGTTGCCCAAGCCCTCGGTCTAACACTGGATGAACTGCTCACTATCTACCGCATGCAATTCCCAGTTATGCGCCAATACGAAGCCGATACCTGGTACGACCAAAATGGCCGAATTGTTTTTACCCCCAGCAAAGGCCTAGTCGGCGTCGGCCTGCCCCGCAAAGCGCGAAAATCCGACCTTGCGCAAGGTATTTACTACGGCATTCAATCCCCCACCCGCAATGAACAGCAAATTGCCCTGGGATGGGAAGATATTCAGCATATGACCGAAGGCACAGTGACCAAAACCTTTATGGACGACACCCTGCCCGGCGGCCCGGTACAACGCACCATCGAATACAAAGCCCCATTCTTCCGCCCGGATCGCGAGGAGGATTATGCGATTGCTTGGCGGGTGTTCACGTCAGCGTAGAATCTACAGATTTAAAAATGAAAGGACGGAAAATGACTGCGATAAAGAAAATACCTTACGAACAAGTCAAATGCCTTTATGCCTCTCTTCGGCAAACTTCCCTTGAAGCAGCTCAAGAAGGCTTGCCGCCGGCACTTCGCAATAAGCGCGGATTTTCCTACAACGAACGTGGCGATTATTGCTACATGGATTTGATATGACTGATAAAAAGCCAGACAGACCTCCAGTAGACTCGCCCGAATTCAAAGAATGGCTCAAATCCCGGGCAAAGAAACATATGGACGATACATTTGGCGATAACTATAAACCGGCTGATTTTGATGAGCGCGGCCCGATTTTTGGCGATATTAAAAACTTTGACAAAACCGATGCGGAGCTATTCCCTGATGAGTTGGAAGAATACACGCCGGAAGAGCGAAGAAAGATAATGAAACTTCTCAAGAACGATAAAAAATAATGGACCACGGTTTAAAGATGACGCCAGCAGTGTGTTGTATTTGCGGAAAAATTCCCGCAGCAGCGGACGATGGGGATTGGCTCGAATTCCAGGATTATGACGCAGCGGGAATGGGCCTATCCCATCCGCAAGGTTTGGAGTTTTTCTGCGGAGAGCATATAAGTAGAGGTCGAGATTTTATTTTATGCACGGCTGCGGAAGCGTTGACGAAAATCAAAGAAGGTCTGACATAAATCGGAGCGCGGTATGTCAAGAGAACCCCATATCCCGGATTTAAGAACCTATGCCTTTCATGAAAAGGCGGCAGAGATTTTGCGCACGCAACCCGAGCGCATCGCTGAAGTACATGCTGTGCTCAATCATTGGCTCGGCATGCCCGGCACCCAAGCCGAAGGCTGGGCCGGTAAATGGCAGCAGCTTATAGACGGTCTGTCCACCCTGGAAATTGCGGATCTGATCTGCAAGCAAGGAGAGGAAATGGACTTTTATCGCAAAAGCAGCCCGTTTGCGTGTTTGATATCAGAGACGGAGCGCCTGGAAATCATACGGAGGTTTCAATACAACCATTAGATGCACGCTTAAATGCCAGCACAGACTGGGCAGTAATCGACAGATGGATCAACAAGCGGTGCTCTCGGGTTTAGTTTAGCAGCAATAATCCTCCAAAATGGACTGTTTTTGCATTGCAGATAAACCGATTGTGGTTTATTTTGAATTCAATTTTGGTCCATGAAAGGCCGTAAAAGTGACGAAAATAAACCAAGCTCTACAAAAATGGCCTGTCGGCGCCGTTGTTACGCAGGCTTGGCTTGATTCGGCGGGGCTTTCGAGTCGGGCGGCGGGTAAAAATGCTGCGCGGGGCAACTTGCTACGGCTGGGCGGGGGAGCTTATGCCCGACCGGGCGATAGGTTGACCTGGGAGGGGGGCGTAGCGGGTTTGCAATATGACGAATCACCGCCGGACCTATCGTTTTGGCCCGGTGGCCTGACAGCGCTGCATTTGGCCGGATACAGCCACTATCTGATGTTGGGCCGGGAGCGTCTTTATTTGTTCGGTCAACCCGGTCGGCGCTTGGCCAAATGGTTTTCCAGCAGAGATTGGGGGGTGGACCTTCAGGTTAGCCAGGCGACGGTGGTGCAGCCGGATGGCCGACTTTTTGTGCCCTATTCACCGCCCGGCAGGGATTACCAGATCCACATCTCCTGCCCGGAAATGGCGATTCTGGAATGGCTGCATGTGCTGCCCAATGAATTATTGTTCAGCGATTCCGTTGTCGATACTTTCAATGGCTTGGTGAACCTCAGGCCTAAGCGCCTGCAAGCGTTGCTGCAAGCTTGCCGCTCTATTCGTTTAAAAAGAGTGTTTTTGTTGCTGGCCCGTTGTAGCGGGCATGCCTGGTATGCGCATCTCGATAAAACACACCTGGATTTAGGCAAGGGTAAACGCCAGTTGATTCCTGGCGGTAAACTCGATAATGAGTTTCTTATTACGGTGCCGGAGCGATTTACCCATGGCGATTGATCCGCGTTATCAAGCGCAAGTGCAGTTATTGGTTCAGGTGCTGCCCCTTGTGGCGCAGGAAAAGCAATTTGCGTTAAAAGGCGGTACGGCCATCAATTTGTTTGTACGCCCCATGCCGCGATTATCGGTGGATATCGATTTAGCGTTTACGCAGGTTCTTCCTCGTGCAGAAACTCTGTCTGCATGTGCTGCAGCGCTCGACCGCATAGCTGCAGCCATTCACAAACAATTGGGCTTTGCGGCTCAACGTCAGACCAACCGTGCGGATGAATTGCGCGTGTGGGTTAGCAATGGCACCAGCCGAATCAAAATAGAAATATCACCCGTATTACGCGGCACATTACATCCTCCAGAGTTGCGCCGAGTGGTGGATGTTGTGGAGGAGGAATACGGCTTCGCTGAAATGCCTGTGGTATCCCTGGCAGATCTCTACGGAGGAAAGATTTGTGCGGCTTTGGATCGCCAGCACCCGCGCGACTGGTTTGATGTGCTGCAATTGCTGGACGCGAAAGAATTCAGTCGAGACATTTTTCTTGGCTTTCTGGTGTATTTGCTCGGCCATCCACGCCCTTTGAGCGAGGTGCTTTGCCCGCGCTGGAAGCCTATGGAGCAGTCTTTTACTGCGGAATTTAAGGGCATGGTTCGCCAGGATTTTCCATTTGAATTATTGGAGCAGACCCGCGAGCGGTTGATGGATACCATCCGCCAACATATAACCCAGCAGGACGCAGAATTTCTGCTGTCCTTCAAGCGCATGCAGCCCAACTGGAGCCTGCTACCTTTAAAGGATGTTGAAGCCCTGCCAGCCGTGCGCTGGAAGTTGCAAAACCTGGCAAAAATGCCAGAAGCGCGGCATGCGGAGGCAGTTGATAAATTGGAGACGGTGTTAAATCAACTTCTCAATCGCACTTAATTAAAAACAAAATAACAACGGAAAAATAAAATGCTGCCCACATTAGTCGCCAACGAGATGCGTGAGGCCGTCAGCCAGTTTTTGCGCAGTGCATTCCCTATTGCGACGCCTTTTTCAGCAGACGGAAAATGCGCCAGCAGGTGCGCATGCCTTAATTGAGGATTTAATTAATCGCCCAGGCGCCTTATTCAAAGGCCCTTATTTGGATATCAAGTTACCTTTTCGCCAAGCTCAAAGTGGCACTTTGCCCTTTCGCAAATTGCGTTTGCCTTTTACGCCTTATCAACATCAGTTATTGGCATTTCAGCGTTTAGCCGCGGAAATGCCGCAATCCACATTGGTGGCCACAGGTACCGGCTCCGGTAAAACCGAATGTTTTATGTTCCCGGTACTGGATGATTGTTTAAACCGGCGCGTACAGGGCATCAAAACCATCGTGATTTACCCCATGAATGCGTTGGCGACGGACCAGGCCAAGCGCTTTGCCAAGGCTGTGGCAAAGCTGGATACCAAACTGACCGTGGGCTTGTTTGTGGGTGGGGATGAGGGTGAAGCTGAAACGGCCATGGGCCCAGAGAATGTCATCACTTGCAAAAAGACCTTGCGTAAAAACCCTCCAGACATACTTCTGACCAACTACAAAATGTTGGATTTTTTGCTGATTCGCCCCATCGATCAGCCCCTGTGGCGCTACAACACGCCCGGTATGTTGCGTTACTTGGTGGTGGACGAGTTACATACGTTTGACGGTGCCCAGGGTACGGATTTGGCGTGTTTGATTCGCCGCCTGCGCGACCGTTTGCAAGTGGGTCCGGAGCTGGCCTGCGTGGGCACTTCTGCCACTATTGGAGCGGATTCCGCCAGTGAATTGTTGCGCTACGCGAGCGACGTTTTCGCTACGCCATTTAATGATGCGGCCATCATTACCGAAGACCGCCTCTCCGCTGATGAATATTTGCTAGGTAAAACGCCAGAGGAGCGCATCGCGAGGAAAAACCAGATTATCTATTTTCATTGGCCACAGGCGGACGATCGGCGTCTGGATCCCGGTCAATATCAGACGCAGGAAGATTATCTATTTCACCAAACTCGCCTTTGGTTTGCAGAGGAGGTGGCTACCCTCCCCGAGTTGGATGCCAAAGACGCTTTTATTCGGGCAGAGGCTGCGGTCGAGCTGGGGGAACTCTTACATCGCCATGAGGCTTTTCACCAGTTGATTCGCGCGGCCGATACTTTGGTCGAAATCAATTCTATTGCCGAACGATGGCAACAGCATCTGGGGTTATCTAATTCCGCCCAGGTGATCCCTTTATTGAGCAGCTTACTGTCGCTGGTGGCGGTGGCGCGGGTGTGGAAGGACAAAGATAATAAAGACCCCAAGGAATGGTGCAATCCGCTGCTGAATGTAAGGCAGCAGTTATGGCTGCGGGAATTGCGCCGACTGGTCTGCGAGGTACCTAAGTCCGGCGGTGTGCCGCATTTGAGGTTTGCTGACGACTTAAAAAGCTTGGAAGAGCCTTTGCAATTACCATTGTTGCATTGCCGCGAATGTAACCTGGCTGGTTGGGGTACAGTGGTGGCTGCGGGCGATAACCATGCCAAGGCGGATCTGCAAAGGTTTTATCAGGCTTGGTTTAGTCATTCGCCCCAATGTCATTTATTGGTGCCCCGCAGCGCCAACGAAAAAGCGGGCTCCGTGCAAACCCGTAAATTATGCGTTAAATGTCTGCGCCTACAGCCCGCGACGCAATCCATAAGCTGCGTGGAATGCAGCGGCGACGCGCTGATAGAAATATGGATGCCGGATATTGTGAGTCCGGACAGGAAAAACGAACGCATTCAGTGCCACCATAATTGCCCGGAGTGCGGCGCCCGCGACTCTATGACCATTTTGGGGTATCGCGCCGCAACGCTGATTAGCGTTATGACTGCGCGGCTATTCGCCACACCTTATAACGATGATTACAAACTTATTGCATTTTCTGATTCAGTTCAGGACGCGGCTCACAGGGCGGGTTTTCTCGGTGCCAATACTTGGCGGCAGGTGGTGCGCCAAGCCATGGTGCATTGGCTGCAAAAACAATCGGTATCGTTAAGCCTACGGGAAATGGCGGATTTGATGCCGGGGAGCTGGCGCGATCTGATCGGCGATGACCGGAAATTCTGCGGTTTATTTATTCCTCCCAACCTAGAATGGCATTCGGATTACCACCAATTAGTGGAGCAAGGCACGCTGCCTGCCAGCAGTGAATTACCGGATATGGTGCATAAGCGTTTGGCGTGGGAGTGTATAGCCGAATTCGGTCGGCGCAGTGCCATTGGACGTTCCCTGGAACGCACAGGTGTAGCGGTAACGGTTTGGGATACACAGCCGCTGATGGCGGATATCGCAAAAGTCGCTGCGCAATGCCGGGAAGAGTTGGGGCAGCTGCGGGAGGTGAGTGATACTGCATTTATTTATTTTGTATTGGGATGGCTACACCATCTGCGCAAAATTGGCGCCATCTATGATTCGGTTTTGGATGGTTATTTGGGCAACAAAGGGAATGAATTTCTGCTAAATAAAATTCCCTGGATGGCGAATTTTGGACGCTCCCAAAGACCGCCGGCAGCTGTCACACTCAATCATTTGACCACAAACTTTGAGGCGTTGGTCGCCAACGGAACGGAAACTTGGTCCACCGATTGGTTGAAAAAGACCTTGGCTGTCGAGTCTATTTTCGCTGCCGCTGATTCACGACAAGTTTTTCAATTGTTGCTAAAGCATTTCACTCGTGCCGGCTGGCTGGTGGAAAAAGAGGCGAGCGGCGAACCCTTGTGGATGCTCAATCCCAATCGTCTTTTGCTGGAGAAAAACCTCTCAACAATTGCCTGCGATCACTGTCGTCACAGTCTCAATACTAGCCCTGAACTGGCCCGCCATTTCGCCGGGATGCCGTGTTTACGCAGGCACTGCCGTGGCAGTTTGCAACAGACAGTGACATCTGCGCCTACCCGCGACTACGGCATCACCGAACCGCGCCGCCTAGCCCCGCACGAACACACAGGATTATTACCACGAGAAGAGCGGGAAGCGGTCGAGCATTCCTTTATCAATGGCAAAGAGCCTTGGCATATCAATTGTTTGTCGGCCACACCCACCTTGGAGATGGGTATTGATATAGGCGAGTTGTCGTCGGTATTTCTGTGCTCGGTCCCACCTGCCCAAGCCAATTATTTGCAGCGTATTGGGCGGGCAGGCCGGCGCGATGGCAATGCATTGGCAGTGACGGTGGCGAATGGTCAAAACCACGATTTATATTTTTACGAAGACCCAATGGAAATGATGGCCGGAAGCGTACATACGCCCGGTGTATTTTTAAAAGCCACCGCCGTTCTGGAGCGGCAGCTGACCGCCTATTGTTTTGACCGGTGGACTGCCACGGGCATAGGTGAATCGGCCATTCCGGCGCAAATGCGCAAAGTGTTGGATGCGGTGGAACACGCACGCCTGGAGCAGTTTCCCCATACGCTGCTCGGTTTTATCAGTCGCAACCGCAGCGAATTACTCTCCGGTTTTTTACGGCTATTTCACGGGTTGGACGAAAATGCGCGGGATCATCTGGCGCAATTTATTCATGATCGGGGGGAAAAGACCCTGGCGCGCCGGCTGATCAACCGTTTGCAAGAGCTGGCGAAAGAGCGAGTGGTGATTTTACAAAAGATCAAGCAGCTCAATGCGGGATTAGCTGGCTACCAGACTGCGCCCGATGATGAAGCTACGCGTGCGAAAAAAGATGAATTGGAGCGCGAACGCAATGCGCTGACGAGTTTGGTTTACAGCATGAACTCTCAGTCTGTGCTCAATTTCTTCACGGATGAAGGTTTGCTGCCCAATTATGCCTTCCCTGAAGAAGGCGTAACTCTGCGCTCGGTGATTTTGCGGCGTAAGCCGCGTCAAACAGTGCAAAACGGCGAGAGCGCCTACCAGAAAATTCCCTATATATTTCAGCGCCCGGCGCAAACAGCGTTGAGCGAGTTGGCACCGGAAAGTCGGTTTTATGCGATTAGTCATGAAATGGAGATCGACCAGATTGATCTGCAATTATCGGAATCCGAAGACTGGCGTTTTTGCGACCGCTGCCAGTACACGGAGCGGGTGGATATTGCTGACAAGCACAGTGCTTGCCCTAAATGTGGTAGTCCGCAATGGGCGGACAGCGGACAGAAACATCGTGTGCTGAAGTTGCGCCAAGTTTATTCCACTGTCGATGATTATAAAAACCGCATTGACGATTCCTCTGAGCAGCGCGAGCCGAAGTTTTTCAATCGGCAAATGTTGGTAAGTATTCCCGCCGGTGCAGGTCAGGGCGGCTATCGCCTGAAAAGCGAAACTCTACCCTTTGGTTTTGAATATTTGCAGAGGACAATTTTGCGCGAAGTCAATTTCGGTCCGATCGGAGGTGATTTACATAATTTTGCGGTGGCTGGGAGAGAAATGCCGCGTGCGGGGTTCCATGTTTGCCGGCATTGCGGACAGGTTCAAAAAGAGCGGCGCAACGAAAAGCCGCATGCGTATACCTGCAAACTATTCAAAAATCCAGGGCTCGCGACGCAGGAGGATTTTTTCTCGAGTCTGTATCTGTATCGGGAATTGGAATCCGAGGCGGTGCGTATTCTGTTGCCTTTAAGTGAGGTGGCCTATTCAGATGAGAAACTGCATTCATTTATTGCAGCGTTAAATTTGGGTTTGCGAGTGTACTTTCACGGCAATGTGCAGCATTTGGAAGTGACTGATATGCGCGAGCCACCAACCACAGACAGTGGTGAGCGAATTTATCTGGTGATTTACGACCGCATACCTGGTGGAACTGGCTATTTAAAAGAGTTGATGCGTGCGCCGGAGAACCTTTTCGGCGTTTTGCATAGCGCATGGCATAAACTCACCACTTGCACTTGTATAGAAGATGAAAATCGTGATGGTTGTTACAAGTGCATTTTGGCCTATCGCGATAGCCGCAATATGCCCTCTATTTCCCGTCATGCTGCTGCGGAATTGTTGGCTGATATTTTGGCCCAGCGAGAACAATTTGAGCCTGTTGCTGAGCTGAATTCAATTTCCACTAACGTTCTAATAGAAAGCAAATTGGAGCAGAAATTTCTCGATGCTTTAGCGCAGCTACCTGGTGCACGCATGACACCGCGATTGATCCGGGGCAAGTCGGGCGCTCTGCTCAGTTTGCCGGGGGAGGAAGGCAAACCCGTTTCTTGGTTGGTGGAACATCAGGTGAATCTGGGGCCAGAACAGGGGGTGGTGTTGCAGACTGCGGTTGATGTTCTGTTAACACCTGCTCGCGAAGAAGATGCAAATATTTATCGGCCTATCGCGGTTTATTTGGATGGTTTGCAATATCACCACGACATAGTGGCGGATGATGTTTGCAAACGGTCCGCGTTGTTGCTCAGCGGGAAATATTGGGTCTACTCCTTGAACTGGGATGATTTGCCACAGTCTGGAAAGACTGCGCCTGCGCACGATCTCGATTTAATGCGTTTGGATGGTTTGATGCAGGCAGCAATGGCAAAGCTGTATGACGGTGCGGCGAATACACAACAATGGGCTTCTGCTGCTGAGCACTCTATGGCACACCCCCTGGGAAGTTTGGCGTGGTTAGACAAGCTTTTACGCAATCCGGGGAATGCACAAGGCTTATTTGCACAGCGCGCCTTGTTTCGCGCATTAACGGCGACTGTGCCGACAGCAATGCAGGACAGTGCGTTGCGGCAGAAAATGGTGTATGAGCTGATGGAAAATGCACCGGCTGCGGTGCGGGATAAGTTGAACTTGGATGCGGATACGCAGATTCCAGGCGGCTTTATGGATGCTCTGGGTAATTCACCTGGTGTAGTAGAGTTGGCGGTGGTTTTACCTATGACCGCGATTCGAACCGGGCGCCTTGCCGATATGCTCTCCCAGACCGTATTGCATCTTTGTTTTGATGACTGGGACACCACTCTTAGCCAGAGCTATAAAACTGCATGGCGAGGATTCTGGCACGCGGTGAATCAGTTGCAATTTTTACCAGGCTTTTCCATGGCCACACGTCAATCCATAGCCAATGGGCAAATGGAGCAAATGTACGCGGCGCTGTATTCATTAAAAGGAGTAACCTCAGTTGCCAGCGGGTCAGTAGACAAATGGAAGACGGTATTTGAGCTTTCTGTGATTGATATTCAATGGCTGAGGGAACTGGCCGCCATGGATATTCCTGAGCCTGAAGTGGGTATGGACTTGACGACAGAGGACGGCGAGGTGGTGTATAGCGGAGATTTGGTGGAGTTGTGCTGGCAACAGGCGAAAGTGGCAGTTATCAATGGACCTGTCACCATCGAGCTTGAAGGCTGGCGAATGGTTGAAGCGAATGATCGTATGGTAAACGCCATTAAAGAAATGATTGGAAATGGAGTCTTTGCATGAGTGAAATACAAGTAGCAATATCCCAGGACTTCTTTAATGCGTTCGCGGATATTCCTCGAGCAAAACAAAAGAAGGTGCAGGAGTTTGTTAGCAAGTTTCGCAACAACCCACAGGCATCTGGCATAAACTACGAAAAAATCAATGATGCCGCCAATCCAGGGTATAGATCTGTTCGTATAGATCAGGAATATCGGGGCATTGTGCTAAAGCCCGAAAAAGGTAATGTTTATTTATTGATGTGGGTGGATAAGCATGATGATGCTTACGACTGGGCCCGGCGTCATAAATGCCAGATCAACCCAGAAACGGGCACGCTACAACTTTACGAAGTTGTGGTTGGAACCCCTACTGCGGAACCTACAGCGGTATTGCAAGAAGCGCAGGCCCTACTTACTTTGCGAGATCGGGAATTCTTACGCCTCGGTGTACCGGAGGAGCTTTTATCTAAGGTAAAAGCTCTGGCCTCCATGGCCGAATTAGAGGCCATTAAAGCGCAATTGCCTGTAGAAGCATTCGAGGCGTTGAGTTTTTTGGCAGACGGCATTCCCTTGGAGGAGGTAATGCAAGAATACGCCGTGCCGGATGGTGTAGCGATAGACCCGGAAGATATTGCCGTTGCCCTTGCGCGGGTGCCAACTCAACGGCGCTTTACGGTGGTGACGGACGAGCTGGAACTCAAGCAGATGCTGGAGGCACCACTCTCCCAGTGGCGAGTGTTTCTTCATCCCACGCAGCGGCGTTTGGTCGAACGCTCTTGGAATGGGCCAGTACGCGTGCTGGGTGGGGCAGGTACGGGGAAAACCGTGGTCGCCATGCACCGCGCTCGTTATTTGGTAAAACAGGTTCTCAAGCCCGGTGAAAAATTATTACTGACTACCTTCACTCGAAATTTGGCATCGGATATTGAATTCAATCTCCGAAAAATCTGCACACCAGAGCAGATGAAGAAAATTGAAGTTGCCAATATTGATGCTTGGGTTATGCGCTTCTTGAAACGAGAAAAGCAGAATGTACGCATTGTTTACAGCGATATGGATGATTATGAGAGGTGTTGGCAAAAAGCCTTGGCGTTGCAGGATGGCTCATTAGAGCTGCCAGATAGTTTTTATCAAGACGAATGGGAGCGGGTGATTTTGCCGCAGCGGGTACTTTCGCAAATGGATTATTTCAAAGCCAGCCGGATCGGCAGGGGAGTGCCTTTATCACGGCAGCAAAGAGCTAAAGTCTGGCCGATTTTTGAAGAAATGCGTTTGCAAATGCATCAAGCCAATATCGTGACATTACCCGATGCGACTTTTGCGGCACTTGATTTGTTGATACAAAAAACGCCTCCATATCGCGCTGTTATCGTGGATGAAGCGCAGGATTTTGGTGAAGAAACCTTGCGACTATTGCGTAGCTTGGTTGATGCACAACCCGAGGATTTGATGATCGTCGGCGACGGACACCAGCGAATCTATGGTCGTAAGTCATCACTGGGGAAATGCGGTATTAATATCCGTGGTCGCGGCCGCAAGTTGCGTATCAACTATCGGACGACTGAACAAATTAGACGATTTGCGACGGCAATTTTAGAGGGAGTAAGTATTGACGATATGGATGATGGTAGTGATACCACGGTCGGCTATAGATCGCTCGTTAACGGCGATATTCCGGTGTTAAAAGGTTTTGAGAATGAGCAAGAAGAAGCGGTTTGGGTTGTAGATGAGATTGAACGACTATTACAACAAGGTTTGGAATCTCAGGATATTTGTGTAGTAGGAAGAACGATCAGCCAAGTTAAGACTGTCTCCCATGAGCTAACTCATCGTAGCCATGTTGTTCACAATCTGAGTCGAGAATCTTCCGATGACTCTAAGATACCAGGAGTTCGCTTGGCGAATATGCATCGCGTAAAAGGATTGGAGTTTAAAGTGGTCTTTTTGGTAGGTGTTCGTGACGGTGTGATGCCTTTGGATTTCGCTTTGAATAAATCTGATGACCCTGTGGAAAAACGATCAGCAGAGATTTCAGAACGAGCTTTATTGCACGTAGCTGGGACCCGGGCGGTCAGGGGCCTTTATGTGACTTGGAGCGGAAAACCTAGTCCTTTCATTGTGAAATAAAAAAGGGGCACCTCGTTGCCCCTTTTCTTTTTTGTAAGCGATCTAATTAAAATCTATAAGTCGCCTCCACAGCAATCGTGCGTGGTCTACGCAAAAAACTGTAGTAAGTGTTGGTTTGGAAGAAGGTTTCGCTCAGCGGTACGTTGGCGGAGTAGGAAATAATTTCTTCATCCAGCAAGTTTTTGCCAAGTAATGCGATTACCCAATTTTCTGCTTCCAATGCGAGGCGTGCATCCAACATGGTGTAGGAGTCAATTTCGCCGCGCGGATCCAAGTTGACGTGCACTTGCTGTTTATCAACCCACTGTGCGTCCAATGAGGCGGCCAATTCCAAGGAGCCTATAGGCTGAATGTATTGCAAGCCTGCGTTGATGGTAACTTCCGGTGTATAAACGCCGCGTAGGCCAGTGTAATCACAGAATTTATCATTGCCGACGGTGGAATCTGGTTGTTGACCGAAATAGCAGTTGCCGTTGGTGAAATCGTCGTATTCGAAGTCGAGGATAGCAACGCCGTAGGTTCCCAATAAATTATTGGTTAACTGTACTCGGCCGTCGATTTCAATACCTTGAACAATAGTGCTGTTCGCATTACCGATATTAAATCCTACTGCGCCGTCAAATTGGCTGACTTGCAGGTCTTCGTAATCCATATGGAAAACGGCGACGTTCATCTCGCTGCGACCGTCGAGGAAGCGCATTTTGCTGCCGAGTTCGATGGCAGTAACTTTTTCTTCCTCAAATTCAAAGCGAGATGCTTTGTTGGTGCGCGGGTCGAAACCGCCGGCTTTAAATCCTTTGGAGATTTTGGCGTAAGTCATGATGTCGTCATTGACATCAAAGGTGATGGTAAACGCCGGTGTAAACGCCGATTCGCTTCTGGATCCTCTGACGTTGTGGCCAGTACCTTGTTCGGTATCGGTAAGGAAAATAATGGCGAAGATATTGGCAAGATCTGTATCGTTAATAATGTCGCCTGTCGCAATATCCAGCACATTAATAGTTTTGTCTGCGTCTTTGTCCTCTTCGGTAAAGCGCGCGCCTAATGTCAAAGACAACCGATCAGTAGCTCGCCAAGTGGCTTCAGCAAATATCGCCCAAATATCCGAGCTTTGATTAAAGCGTCTTGCAACTTGGCTGCCACCAAAGCGGGGTGAATATTGCAGGAATGGGAACTGTACTTGATAGGCAGGTATTGCTCGGTCTCTGACTAATACTTGTAGCGGACTGGTGAGCGGAATATTGAAGTCGTCGTCAAAACTTTGATCGTAAGTTTGATAGAAGGCTCCAGCAATCCAGGTTACGGCTCTATCTTCTGGTGAAGCAATACGAATTTCCTGACTAAATTGCTTGTAGTCTTCGTACATATCCAAACTGAAGAAATCGACTGGCGTAAAATCACAATCGCAATTTTCATCGTATTCAAAGCGCAGTCCGCCCGTCAAAGAGGTGATGGTGTAGTCACCCAAGTGGTAGTCAGCACGGAGTGTCAGTGAATCGATTTTATTGTTGCTGATCTCAGGGGAGTTGATTTGGCGTCTATAGTCCGCTTCGCTATCGATGCTGGCGCCAAAGCTAGCTCCTAATATTTGCTGGAAAGTGAGACCGCCAACACCACCTGGGGGTGGGGTGGTAGAAATGGAAGCGACATCCTGGGTAATTTCGATCGCCCGCCCCTGAACATCAAACTTATTATGTTCTGCAACCAGCAATATGTCCCATTTGTCATTGGGTTGCCAGGCCAGAGATCCTCGCACGGATTTTTCTTCGCTGTCGGGTTCGTCGCGATTTTTTGTGGTGTTAAACATAAAACCCGGGTCGTCGTAATAACGCACGGCGATGCGACCTTGTAAGTTGTCGCTCAGCGGGCCGGAGATATATCCATTAACTTCCTTGGTCTTAAATTCGGTTTCGTAACCTGCGGTGATTTGGCCTTCGAATTCATTCGTCGGTCTGGCAGTAATAATATCCAGAGCGCCCGCAATGGCGTTTTTGCCGAATAGAGTGCCTTGCGGTCCGCGCATGACTTCCACGCGCTCCACATCAAAAATCGGTGCGCGGAACAGTTGCGCACGGCTGTGATAAATGCCGTCTTTGTAAACACCGACGGATTGTTCAAATCCCTGGCTGTTATCGGAACCTATACCGCGAATACGCATCTGCGTGCTCAGGCCGGTTTCGGTGAAATGGATATTGGGAACGTAAGCGGTCAGGTCTTCTAGATTTTCGATGCCCATGCGTTCGATTTTTTCGCCGGTTACTGCGGCGACAGAAATCGGAACTTCCTGTAGGGTTTGAACACGTTTTTGAGAGGTCACCAGAACTTCTTCAAGAATTTTAGGTTCGCTGGTCTGCGCCAGGGCGACGCTGCTTGCGCAAATAAGGGAAATTGCCGTGTATAGAGGATTTTTTAATAGATTTAATGATGACGAAGCGCGGTTCATGGTTTCCTCCATTAAGGGTCGATTCAAAATCTTGTTATCGGGCGCTGACGGTGGAGAGTTCTGGCTGGTGTCGAGACTTCAGAACCCGTCCGCTATTTTTATAGTGCTAATGGTTATAGCTACTCGCTAAATTGTTGTTATAGCTTCTGGCTAAATTGTTATAGCTACTATTAGTGTAGTCGGAATACGCAAAAGTCTCGGCGATTCGCCGGATGCGGCATCATAGCTTGCTTTGAGAAAGATGAAACCGGGCAAAACCGGGGCTTGCTGGATATGGCGACACACCTGTTAAGTTGGGTGCCACAAGTATTACTTGCCACCTGATATCGCTTGCTGTTATTGATTGTGCAGACAGGCCGCGACATCGTGCTAAACTGCGCGTTTATTGGACAGGTTCAACCTGAACCCACCGTTGACACACAAGTACTGGAAGATCATTTGAAGAAACAACACTCTCCTGCAGATGCCCAAGATTGGCACATCGAGCAATTCGAAGTCCCGCCCGCCCAGGGCAAAATACGTTTTCACGACTTCCCCCTCTCGGCCCCGGTGATGCGGGCAATTCAAGAACTCGGTTTTCGCTACTGCTCCCCCATTCAAGCGCAATCACTGCCTTATAGCTTGGCCGGTCACGATGTATTGGGACGCGCCCAGACAGGCACCGGCAAAACAGCCGCGTTTTTGATTAGCGTGATCGAAGATCTGCTGAAAAACCCCATCAAAGGCCCTCGTTATGCCGGTGAAGCGCGCGCATTGGTATTGGCGCCCACACGCGAGCTGGTTTTGCAGATTGCCGAAGACGCTAAAGCGCTGACCCGCTTTACCGATTTGCATATCCATACCCTGGTGGGCGGCATGGATTACGGCAAGCAGCGCACCCAGTTACAGCGCGAGCTGGTGGATATTCTGGTGGCAACTCCCGGCCGCCTGATCGATTTTTGCGATAGCAACGACGTATTTTTGGATCAGGTCGAAATTTTGGTTATCGATGAAGCGGACCGTATGTTGGATATGGGATTTATTCCGCAGGTGCGCCGCATAGTGCGTTTGACACCGCGACGGGAAAATCGCCAGACGCTGATGTTTTCCGCAACATTTTCTTCCGATGTATTGAATCTGGCGGATCAGTGGATGTTCGAGCCTGCGCGCGTGGAGATCGAGCCGACCAGTGTGGCGACGGAAACGGTGGAACAGCATATTTATCTCGCGTCCGCAGATGAAAAAGACACCATGCTGTTTAATCTTTTGCAGCAGACCAATGTCGACAGCATGATGGTATTTGCGAATCGTCGCGATCAATGCCGCAAACTCCACGGCGCCTTGCGCAGCCTCGGTTTTAAAGTGGGTTTGCTGTCGGGTGAAATCGATCAGAACAAGCGCGTTAAAACGCTGGACGCTTTTAAAAATGGTCAGCTGAAAGTGTTAGTCGCAACTGATGTTGCAGGGCGCGGCATTCACATCAACGACGTATCGCATGTAGTGAATTACACCTTGCCGGAAGAGCCGGAAGATTATGTGCACCGCATCGGTCGCACCGGGCGCGCAGGCAGTCACGGGACGTCCATCAGTTTTGCCTGTGAGGACGATGCATTTCGTCTGCCGGCGATCGAGGCGTTGCTCGGGCGCTCGATTCGCTGCGAACAACCGCCGGAAAACTTGTTAAAGCCCATTCCGGCGGAGCAGCAATTGGCGTTGCAGGCCCAGCACGCGGAAGATCGTCGCAATAGCGGGCGCCCGCATCATTCCGGTGGGCATAATAAACGCCGGTCGCGTCGCTGAGCTTATTTTTTATTTTCTGCAGGTGGCCGAGTCACCTGCAATCCTTTTACTTCATTCACCCAAAATAAAGTACCGCCAATAACCGCTGCCGGCATGGCGATAATGTTCAAAACCGGGATCATGCTGCAGCCCAATACCACACCGCCAAAACTAACGCTGCTGTAGCGACGTTTGCGCAGAATTCGCCGTAAAAGACCAAAATCCGTTTTATGGTTGTCCGCAGCGTAGTCCACGTATTGAATCGACATGGACCAGGCGCTCCACAGAGTGCCGACTATAGGTACCAGAAAATTCAAAAAAAATGTCAGGCCGAGCAGCAGCATCACCAAAAAAATAAAAAGGCCGCGCGTTAAAAAATAAACCAGTTTTCTTATTTCCCGCACAACGGTGCGCAGAATCATCAGCAACAACGATTCATCCGGCAATTTTTGCCCTGTTACCAATTCTTCGGTTTTTTGCGCTAACAGGCCGTAAAAGGGCGCGGCCAAAATATTGGTGATGATATTGAAGGAGTAGCCGTAGCCAATCAGCACCACCACCACAATCAAAAACCACGCGACCCATTTAAGAGTTTTTTCCAAAAATTGGAGAATTTCCGGCAGCGGTATTTGCCAATTGGTCAATTCGTCGAAGTACTGCACCAGCAGGGTGGTGAGAATAATAAACAGGGCGATATTGATAGCGAGCGGGACTAGAACAAACAGGCGCAGTTGCGGATGGAAAACCAAGCGCAAACCGCGGAGAAAATAATGGACGCCGGAGATCGGGCTATTGCGGGGCAGCTCGTGATGCATGAGGGCGTCAGACGGCGCCCTCGTCTTTAGCGCCAGCAGCTTCCAGCGCTTCTACATATTCTTCGGCATGGCGATGAGATTTGATCACCTGCAAAAAGGTTTTGCCTTCGCCGTTGGAGGCGTTGATATTGCGCCCTTCCTCGACAAAAAAGCGAATAAAGGTCGCGAAGTTTTCCGCATTCATGCCGCGGTAGGCTTTTTCCAGCGCGCAGTAATCCGGGTCGAGATTTCCGTAAGGTTCGACATGGAGAAATGTGCGAATGCGATCATCGTCAAAATGCTCGCCGAGAACTTTGGCTTTGTCTTTTTTCAGGCTCATAAATATTCCTGTATCGGCAAAATGGATGTGGAGAGTTTACCCCGCCCCAGCCCTCTCCTCGGTGTAAAGGGCTAGGCAAGGGGAGGTTGGGAGGGGTCACCCCCCCAGTTTCTCCAGCAAAATCCTGTTCAATTCTTGCGGGTTCGCCTGGCCTTTGGAGGCTTTCATCGCCTGGCCGACAAAGAACCCGAGCATCTTCGGCCGTTTGTCTTCCGCAGCGCTGCGGTAATTGGCCACCTGCTGGGGATTGTTGGCGATGATGTCGTCAACGATTTTCTCCAGCGCTCCAGTGTCGGACACCTGTTTCAAACCTTTGGTTTCGATAACCGTGTCGGCGTCACCTTCGCCATTCCACATGGCTTCGAACACGATTTTCGCCATCTTGCTGGAGATAGTGCCATCGTCCAGACGGCGGATCAGACCGGCTAAGGCGGCAGCGCTGATGGGCGACTGCTGAATCGTCAGTTCCTGGCGGTTCAGTTGCGCGGCGAGTTCCACCATCACCCAGTTGGCGGCCAGTTTTGGTTTGCCGGACAGTTGTGCGGCTTCCTCGAAATAAGCTGCTGTCGCAGCGTCGCTGCTCAGAATGCTGGCGTCATATTCGGGCAGGCCCAGTTCGGCGATATAACGCGCGCGTTTGGCTTCTGGCAGCTCTGGCATTTGCCGGCGCACGTCTTCGATAAAGGCATCGTCCAATACCACCGGCAGTAGATCCGGGCAGGGGAAGTAGCGGTAATCGTTGGAATCTTCCTTGGTGCGCATGGAGCGCGCTTTTTTGGTGTCGCCGTTGTACAGACGGGTTTCCTGCACGATCTTGCCGCCGGATTCCAGCACATCGATCTGCCGTTCGATTTCCAGCTCGATCGCTTCTTCCATGAATTTGAAGGAGTTGAGGTTTTTGGTCTCGGTGCGCGTGCCGAGTTTTTCCTGGCCTTTGGGGCGCACGGAGATGTTGACGTCAAAGCGCATGGAGCCCTGTGACATATCGCCGTCGCAGATGCCGAGAGAGGTCACCAGGCCGTGCAGCTTTTTGGCAAAGGCCACAGCTTCTTCGGCGGAGCGCATATCTGGCTCGGTTACCACTTCGATCAAAGGTGTGCCAGCGCGATTGAGGTCGATGCCCGACATGCCGTGGAAGTCTTCGTGCAGAGATTTGCCCGCGTCCTCTTCCAGGTGAGCGTGATGAATGCGTACGCGTTTGGTTTCCCCGTTGGAGAGAGTCAGATCCAGATAGCCTGCACCGACTATGGGACTGGCCAACTGAGTGGTCTGATAGCCCTTCGGCAGATCGGGGTAGAAATAATTTTTGCGCTCGAAGATGGAGCGGCGGTTGATTTCAGCATTGATCGCCAGACCGAACATGGTGGCCATGCGAAACGCTTCGGCATTGACGGTCGGCAGGGTGCCGGGCATTGCCAAGTCGATCGCGCAGGCCTGAGTGTTGGGCTCAGCGCCGAATGCTGTGCTGGAACCGGAAAAAATTTTCGAGCGGGTCGCCAGCTGTACGTGGACTTCGAGACCTATGACGGTTTCCCATTCCATTTTGTATGTACCTTTTTAAATACCGGCGGGCGCCAGATCGTGAAATTGGGTGTTTTGCTGGAACTGATGCGCGATGT
This sequence comes from Saccharophagus sp. K07, assembly GCF_014336955.1. GTDB lineage: Bacteria > Pseudomonadota > Gammaproteobacteria > Pseudomonadales > Cellvibrionaceae > UBA5868. The sequence continues at coordinate 107,888 of NZ_QRAI01000007.1, forward strand.
TCAGCATGCGCGCCTCGGCAAAATAATTGCCGATGATTTGCAGTCCCACAGGTTTGTCATCGACCAGACCGCAGGGGATCGACATGCCCGGCAGGCCCGCCAAGTTGGTGGCGATGGTATAGATATCTTCCAGATACATGGCGACCGGGTCTTTGCTCTTGGCGCCGAACTCAAACGCCGGTGATGGCGCGGTCGGTCCCATGATCACATCGACGGTTTTGAAGGCGTCGACGAAATCCTGTTTGATCAAGCGGCGGGCTTTTTGCGCCTTCGCGTAATAAGCGTCGTAATAGCCTGCGGAAAGCGCATAACAGCCGACCATGATGCGGCGTTTTACCTCTTCACCAAAACCTTCACTGCGTGAACGCTTGTAGAGATCTTCCAGGCTCTGCGGATTGGCGCAGCGGTAACCGTAACGCACACCGTCAAAACGGCTGAGGTTGGCGGAACACTCGGCAGGTGCGATCACATAATAGGCAGGCACTGCGATATGGCTGTGCGGCAGGCTGACGGAATGTACAGAAGCGCCGAGTTTTTCGAAGGTTTTGATCGCGTCTTCAACAGCGCGCGCGGTTCCTTCGTTTAAGCCTTCGCCAAAATATTCTTTCGGCACACCGATTCTTAACCCGCTCAAGGATTCATTCAGTGTCGCGGTGTAATCCGGAATGGGTTCATCGACGCAGGTGGAGTCCTTGGCGTCGAAGCTCGCCATGGTGTTCAGCAACAGAGCTGCGTCTTCGGCGGTGCGGGTCATCAAGCCTGCCTGATCGAGGCTCGAGGCAAAGGCGATCATGCCCCAGCGGGAAACGCGGCCGTAAGTGGGTTTAATGCCGGTGATACCGCACAGGCTGGCAGGCTGGCGAATGGAGCCGCCGGTGTCGGAGGCGGTCGCTGCAGGCGTGATGCGCGCCGCAACGCTGGCGGCAGAGCCGCCGGAAGAACCGCCGGGTACGCAATTCAGTGCCCAGGGATTTTTCACCGGACCGTAGTAGCTGGTCTCGTTGGATGAACCCATCGCAAATTCATCCATATTGGTTTTGCCCAACATGACTACGCCGTCGCGCAGGTAATTTTCCACGATGGTGGCGTCGTAAGGCGGGACAAAATTGTCCAGCATTTTGGAGCCACAGCTGGTGCGCACGCCGGTGGTGCAGAAAATATCTTTGTGGGCGAGGGGAATGCCGCACAGAGCTGGAGCGTTGCCTGCCGCTAAACGCGCATCGGCCTGTCTGGCCTGCTGCAGCGCTTGCTCGCGGGTAACTGTAACAAAGCTGTTGTAATTGCTGTCGAGTCGCTCGATGCGAGCCAGAAAATGTTCCGTCAATTCCACGCTGGAGAACGTTTTTTGACGCAGCTCCCGGATCATCTGGGCAATGGTGAGGTTATGCATGAGTCGAATATCCGCTGCGGTTTTTCCGCGAGAAAAATTAATCGATGACTTTGGGGACGAGGTAAAGGCCATTTTCCGTGGCGGGTGCAATCGCGAGAAATTCATCGCGGCGATTGGGTTCACTCACTTCGTCGGCGCGCAGGCGTTGCACTGCATCGAGTGGGTGGGCCATAGGGGCAACATTGCCGGTATCGAGTGCCTGCAGTTGGTCCACCAGAGCGAGCACGTTGCTGATACGAGTGGCGACTTCGTCGATTTCTTCGGGGCGAATTTCCAGTCGCGCCAAATGCGCAAGTTTTTCAATTTCGGAACGGTCCACAGAAGGTCTCCCGTGCGTTACCCCGGCGCGCATTCGCGCGGTGGCCGCACCTAAATTCATCTATAATGTGAAGGATTTGCGAGGCGCGCTAAGTTACCACATTTGCGCCTTGCTCTAAATCCCCGGCATTGCTAGAGTGCCACGATTTACGATTCCGCATTGTTTTCCTACATAAACACAGCTGCCAGCGGAATATTCGCCCGCTCACCGGGTTGACATCTAAATAAGGTTTTTCCACCACTATGCTAAAGCGTCTGCGCGGAATTTTTTCCAACGATCTCTCTATTGACCTCGGTACCGCCAACACCCTCATCTATGTCCGCGAACGCGGCATTGTTCTCAACGAACCCTCCGTCGTCGCTATCCGCAATCACAACGGCCAAAAATCAGTAGAAGCTGTCGGCATGGCGGCAAAACGTATGCTGGGTCGTACACCGGGAAATATCACGGCAATTCGCCCGTTAAAAGATGGCGTAATCGCCGACTTCCAGGTCACCGAAAAAATGCTCCAGCATTTCATTCGCAAAGTGCATGAAAACAGCTGGTTTCAACCAAGTCCGCGCGTATTGGTCTGCGTGCCCTGTTTATCGACTGAAGTAGAAAAACGCGCAATTCGTGAATCGGCCTTCGGCGCTGGTGCGCGTGAAGTGCGTTTGATCGAAGAGCCTATGGCGGCAGCCATAGGTGCGGGTTTGAAAGTGGCAGAAGCGACCGGCTCCATGGTGGTGGACATAGGCGGCGGCACCACTGAAATTGCCATTATTTCCTTGAATGGTGTTGTGTTGTCCGATTCAGTTCGCATCGGCGGCGATCGTTTCGATGAAGCAATTGTGAATTACGTGCGCCGCAAATATGGCACCGTTATTGGCGACGCGACGGCGGAACGCATCAAGAAAGAAATCGGCTGTGCCTACGCTGGCAGCGAAGTGTTGGAAATTGATGTGCGCGGTCGCAACCTCGCCGAAGGGGTGCCGCGCAGTTTCACCCTGAACAGCGACGAAGTCCTCGAAGCTCTGCAAGAACCCCTGTCCGGTATCGTCCAGGCGGTTAAAAGTACTCTCGAACAATCTCCCCCAGAATTGGCCTCTGATATTGCCGAAAGCGGCATCGTCCTCACTGGCGGCGGCGCGCTGCTGCGCGATATCGACCGCCTGTTGATGGAGGAAACCGGCCTGCCAGTGCTGGTTGCGGAAGACCCCTTGACCTGCGTCGCCCGCGGCGGCGGTAAGGCAATGGAACTCATGGATAGCCGAGCCATCCATTTACATTATTGATCCACCCTGTTCGTTGAGGTCTTCCTATCAAACCGATGTTTGCCAAGGGTCCATCACCGGGAGCTAGACTCACGGTGTTGGCGCTGCTCGCCTTGGCGATCGCGCTGATCTATAGCAAGACCACCTGGTTGGATGGCGTGCGCCAGCGTCTCGTGGATGTGACCGTCCCCATCTATTGGCTGGCAGACATCCCGGGCGACATAGGCCGGTGGTCGCAGGATCGCTTGGCTTCCAAAGTCGATCTGCAGGAAGAAAACCGCGCACTGCGCACCGAAGTTCTGGTGTTAAAGCGCAAACTCCAGCAAATGGCCGCCCTCACCGCCGAAAACACCCGCCTGCGCCAACTGCTCAATTCCGCCGATACCATTGAAGACCGCGTCCTGGTCGCCGAGTTGATCGGTGTTTCGCCCGACCCTATGAAACATAAGGTAATGATCAACCGCGGCACGGCGGATGGCGTGTACATTGGCCAACCGGTGGTGGATGCCTATGGTCTGGTGGGGCAGGTGGTGGAAGTCGGCAAACATACAGGCCGGGTGCTGCTGATCACCGATTCCAGCCACGCGCTGCCGGTGCAGATCAATCGCAACGGCATAAGGCTGGTGGCGGAAGGCCAGGGCAACCTGTTTGAATTGCAGCTGCGGTTTGTCTCCAGCACTATGGATATTCAGGAAGGTGATCTGCTGGTCACCTCCGGTTTAGGCCAGCGTTTCCCGCCTGGCTATCCGGTGGCGCAGGTGGAAAAAGTCACTCACGATCCGGGCAAACCCTTCGCCACAGTCACGGCGCGCCCCATGGCGGAGTTGAACCGCAACCGCCATGTTCTGCTCGTATTCGATCGTCACAGCATGCAGGACGAGCCCGCAGCGCCTGCCAGCGGCAACTGAAATGCCGAATCCTATGCCGCTCATTTTTGTGATGCTGTTCAGCCTGCTGGTGGCTTTACTGGCGGCGGTTTATCCCTTGTCGCCCAATTTGTCAGTCTACCGACCTGAGCTGCTCTGCCTGTTGGTGATTTACTGGATTATGCACAGCCCTCACCAGATCGGGGTTGGTATAGCCTGGTGTGTGGGTTTGCTGCAGGATTTGGTGGAAGATGGCGTTTGGGGTGGGCACGCCCTGGCGCTGGCTTTGGTTGCTTATATCAGTCTGATGTCCTACCGGCGTTTGCGCTCTTACTCCATCAGCCAGCAGACCTTCTGGATCTTTATTTTTGTCGGTATCCACCAGTTGTTTGTCAATTGGGTTCAAGGATTATCTGGATACGCCGCGCCAGCACGTTATATGGTGATCTCGGCGTTTGTATCGGCAGTTTGCTGGCCTTTGCTGGTACTGTTGATGTTCCTCTTGTTGCGGCGTCATAGAGCTTTCTGACGCATCGGGTGCGAATGGAAGCCAGCTCTTAATGTCTATAACAATCGTTTGAGCTTCGTTCCGACGGCCCTGTATATCCTGGCATTGTCCCTGTATATCCTTGGCACTGCCTCTGTATAACTTGGGCTTCGTCCCTGCATAAAGATAAAGAGAACTACCATGTCGCCGCCCGACCTTTTGCTTGCCTCCCAATCCCCCCGTCGCCAGGAGCTTCTGCGCCAGATAGGTGTTCGCTTTGAAGTGATTCGCGTTGATGTGCCGGAAGTGCCTGAACCCAGTGAAACCGCCGAACAATATGTCCGCCGTTTGGCTCTGGCCAAATCCCGCGCTGGCTCAAAGTTAAGACCGGACCTTCCGGTGTTGGGCGCGGATACGGTGGTTGTGCACCAGGGCCGTATTCTGGAAAAACCGTGCGATCGTGGACATGCCCTGGCTATGTTGGCGGACTTGTCGGGCAATGTTCATATGGTGATCACTGGCATAGCCGTCTGCCAAGGCGAGCGTTTCCGCGTGGAGACGGTGACCAGTGAAGTCCGTTTTCGCGCTATCAGTCCGGAGGAGGCGGAACTCTATTGGACGACCGGCGAACCGCGGGATAAAGCGGGCAGCTATGGTATTCAAGGTTACGGTGCGGTATTTGTTGCGCATTTGGCGGGCAGCTACAGCAATGTGGTCGGCTTGCCGTTGACGGAGACACAGGCGCTGCTGGCGGAATTCCAGGTGCCGATTTGGTGTGGAGCAGAGCATGAGTGATGAAATCCTGGTCAACTTCGGTCCGACGGAAACCCGCGCGGCCTTGATCGAAAATGGCGTCGTACAGGAAATCTACATTGAGCGTGTCAAACGCAAAGGTTATGTCGGCAATATTTATCTCGGCAAAGTGGTGCGCGTATTGCCCGGCATGCAGGCGGCGTTTGTTGATATAGGTCAGGAGCGCGCCGGTTTTATTCACGCGGCGGATATAGCGCCGCTCAACAAAAACGGTATGGAAGAGCGCACCACCGAAGTGGAGGATATTCGCTCGCTGGTGCATGAAGGCCAGTCGCTGCTGGTGCAGGTGACCAAGGACCCGATCGGCAACAAAGGCGCGCGCCTGACGACGCATCTGTCCGTTTCGGCACGCTATTTGGTTTATATGCCGCAGACCGACCATATAGGCGTCTCCAACCGCATTGAGGACGAGGAAGAACGCGAGCGTCTGCGCAAGCTGGTGGAGAAGCTCGCGGCCGAATACGCCGACCAATACAAAGGCGGATTTATTGTGCGCACAGTGGCGGAGGGTGTGACCGAAGAGGAACTGCGCGCGGATATCCCCTTTGTCTACAAGCTGTGGCACGACCTGGCGGACAAGATCAAAGCCGCCAAAGCGCCGGCCATCATTTATGAGGATCTGCCGCTGTTTATGCGCACGGTGCGCGACCTGATGCGGCCGCAAATTCAGAAGGTGCGAATCGATTCGCGCGAGTCTTTTCAGCGCATGGCGAGTTTCGCCAAACACTATGCGCCGGAGATCGGCGGGCGCATTGAGCATTACCCGGGCGAGCGGCCACTGTTTGATATCTATGGTGTCGAAGAAGAATTGCGCCGGGCGCTGGATACCAAGGTGGTGCTGAAATCCGGCGGCTATTTGATCATCGAGCAGACCGAAGCCATGTGCACCATCGACGTCAACACAGGTGCATTTGTCGGCCATCGCAATCTCGAAGAGACCATTTTCAAGACCAACCTGGAGGCAGCTGCGGCGATTGCCCGCCAGCTCCGCCTGCGCAATCTGGGCGGCATCATCATCATCGACTTTATCGATATGACCGACCCGGAACACCAGCGCCAGGTCTTGCGTACTTTGGAAAAGGCGCTGGAGAAAGACCGCGCTAAAACCACCATTAACGGAGTATCGGCGCTGGGGCTGGTAGAGATGACGCGCAAGCGCACGCGGGAATCGCTCGAACAGATTTTGTGCGAGCCATGCCCGGTCTGCCGCGGTCGCGGTCGGTTAAAGTCACCGGAAACCGTCTGCTATGAAATCTTCCGCGAGATTCTGCGCGAGGCGCGTACCTATGATGCGTCTACCTTTTTGGTGCTCGCCTCGCAGGTGGTAATCGACCGGCTGTTGGATGAAGAGTCCGCCAATGTGGCCGATCTTGAAGCGTTTATCGGGCGCACTATTCAATTCCAGGTTGAGACCATCTATAACCAGGAGCAGTACGACATTATTTTGGTGTGAAACCCCATATGCACCTCCCGTTTTTATTGATTCCAGTTCCTGAGGTGCGGTAGTGCGTTGGGTTAAACGTCATCTGAGCTTCTGGGCTCGCACCGTCTGGGGATCAGCCCTGTTTCTGATCATTACCCTGGCGGTGGTGGTGCAGTTGGGGCGCACTGTGTTCCCCATGCTGGATGACTACAGGTCCGAGGTGGAGCAGCAACTGTCATCCCGCCTGGGGGTGCAGGTGGGCATAGACCATATCCGCGCTGAGTGGACCGGCTTGCGCCCGCGCGTGACTTTTACCGGCGTGTCCGTGCGCAATGCGGAAGGTCAATTGGTTTTCAGTGCCGATAGCGCCAACGCCGAGGTAAGCCTGCTTGCCACTATGCGCGATTGGAGGCTGGGCTTCCGGCGGATTCGCTTTCGAGGCCTGGATGCCACCCTGGAGCAAAACGAGTCCGGGCGTTGGTGGGTTCAGGGACTGGCGCGCCGGCTCGACGAAGAAAAAGCAGAAGATGACAAGGACCGCATCACCGATCCTATGGATATATTTTTGTTCGGCCGGCGGGTGGAGCTGGCGCAAACCCATTTGAAACTCCTGTTCCGCAGCGGTCTGACCACCGATATTTCCGTTCCCCATATCCGCCTGGAAAACGACGCTACCTTCCACCGCCTAGAAACCGCTTTTGCGGTGGACGAAGGCGAGCAGGCGTTCCATCTTGTCATTGAGGGCGATGGCAACCCGCGCGACGAAGCCAATTTTGACCTCAAAGGTTATTTGCAGCTGCAGGACTTCCCATCGGAAAAAGTCTTGGCGGTGATGGGCATCGACAGTCATATGCTCGCGCAGGACGCCGACGTGCAGGGCGAATGGCATGGCGACGGCAGCGTTAACCTGGCCTTGTGGTTTAACGGCAGTGCCAATCGTGGCGTGACTTTGGCGGGCTCTCTGGAGGTGTTCGGCTCGCCGTTGAAGTCGCCGGCAGGAATTGAATGGCCGCAGTTGCTGCGCAGTGATCTCAATGGGCGTTGGGACTCCAAAAAAGGCTGGCAACTTGGCTTTAATCAGGCACGCCTGATCTGGACCGAGTTTTCCGCGCCTCCCGTAGATGTATTGTTGCAAGGTGGAATTGGTCAGGAAACGCGCCTGGCAGTGGCGTCGCTCGACGTGGCGGTATGGACGGAGATTGTGTTGCGCGCCGGATTGATTCGCGGGTACGCCGCAGAAGTGTTAGATACCCTTCGCCCGCGCGGCGAGCTTTTTAATATCCAGCTTGCCCGTCGAACCCGTGAACAGGGCTATTTCTCTCTCAAAGCCAATATTCGCGAAGGTGGTGTGGACGCCTGGGTTGGTGCCCCGGCGTTGCAGGGTGTGGAAGGTTATGTGGAGGCGGGCGCATGGGGAGGGGAAATCCGTCTGCAGACCGACCACGGCTTCTCTATGAACTTCCCGCAAATTTACGACGAGCCCTTGGTGTTCGACAGTGCTCAAGGCGCTATTGGCTGGGATATAGATTTAAACGCCCGGCGGGTCGGTGTCTCTTCAAGCTTGCTGTATCTTGCCAATGAACACGTCAGCGCCAATGGCCACTTCAACCTGCGCTTTCCTTTGAATCGCGATATCGCCGACCCCGAGATGACCCTGGTAATTGGTGCCAAGCAGGGTTCAGCCATGCTGCACCATCAGTTGATCCCCAATGTCCTGCCCCAACCCCTGCTCGAATGGCTCGACCGGGCCATACAAGGCGGCCAGTTGGAGAACGCGGGCTTTATCTATCACGGCCCGCTGGGTGAATCCGATTTGGCCAGAGTGGTGCAGCTGCAGGCTGAGGTTCATGAGGGAGAGCTGGTTTACGATTCTCAATGGCCTGCTTTGCGCAATGCATCTGGGAAGGTCTATTTGGATGACCGCGACCTTTACGTCACCGACTTGCATGGGTTTCTTGGCAATGTGCAGGTAAAGGACGCTCAGGTGCAGCTGCTGCAAGTGAGTGATGAGGATCTGGGCGTGCGGGTGCGTGGCTCTGTGGCTGGAGACAGCCGGGCCGCAGCCGAGTTTTTGGCTCAGTCGCCACTGCGGGACTTGGGCGGAGACGAGCTCGCCAGCTGGCAATGGCAAGGCGAATTGGCTGGCAATGTCGACCTATTGGTGCCGTTCGATGTGGATCACCCTGCGGCTTATCAAAAGGTCAAGCTGCGGTTTATCGATAACCGGCTGGTCATGCCCAATTTGAACCTGGATTTCGCCAATCTTAATGGCCCTCTGGAATATGATTCCGCTACCGGATTAAGCAGTTCGGGCATAGGAGCCTTGTTGTGGGGTAAACCTGTAAGCGCAGCCATTCGAACGGAAATGTCCGGTAACAGTAGCCAGCTGCTGGTGGACTTGACGGGATCTGCCGATGTGGCCGATGTGCGCAAATGGTCCGCGCGGCCGGAATTGGTATTCGCTGCGGGAGTCGCCGAGGTTACGGGGCAGCTCAAGGTGCCGCTCCGCAATGCGGGCGATACCCTGAATTTGTCTTTGACTACTCCATTGGAAGGGGTCGACATAATGGCTCCGCCGCCACTCGGCAAAACGGCGGCGCAAGCTATGCCGTTGCAAATTGAGGTGGAACATCAGCGCGAGTCAGGCTTCCAGCACTACCGGTTTGTTTTGCAGGATTTGGCGAAACTGTTGGTGATCAACCAAAACGGCGTTGTGCGCGCGCTGGATATGGCGCTGGGGCATGTCGCCAACTCTGCAGAAAGCGGAATTTTTCATATCCACGGTCAGGTGGATTCCGCCGATGCTATGGTCTGGTGGGATGCTATCCAAGAGCTTGTGAGAGTTCGCAGTGAGGCAGAAAAGGCGGCCGATGAGTCTGGGGAGGTCACAGCCGATCAGGAGATGCCCATTCGCCTGGATTTGGTGTTTGGCAATCTGCAGGCAGGGGATTTGGAACTGGAAAACTTCCATATGACCGGCGGTAACGCGGGCGATATCTGGAAGATCGGTGTGGAGCACCCAACCATCGCAGGTTCGGTCACCTGGATCTCCGATGAGCAGCCTCTACAGCTTCAGCTCGAGCGTTTGTATCTGCCGGATGACGATGTGGCGAGTGGGAATACCCCAGAGACGGCAACGGTCGATCAATTGCTCAGTCAGGATGATTTGTTCCAACCGCTGGAGCCAGAACCCGATTTTTGGCAATCCCTGGACTTGGCCGCAGTTCCGCCGATGGATATTCAAATTCAGGATTTGCGCAGCGGCGACCGCCAACTGGGACGCTGGGATATGAAGCTGCGCCCGATCGAAAAAGGGCTTTTGGCCTACGACCTCACCGCCGCGACGGTCGGCCTCAACATCGCTGGCCGTGGCAAACCGGGGGCAGAGTTGATTTGGCTGCGCACCGCTTCGGGCAATGAAACTTTCTTTTCCGGGCAAATAACCGGCAGCAATCTGGGCGACACTTTCCGCCATCTTGGGCTAGATCCCGCGCTCACCAGCAGCAACGCAGTATTCGATGTGGATCTCCAGTGGTCGGATGTACCACCGCGATTTACTTTGGCAAATCTGGCTGGCGAAGTGGATCTCACCATCGAGCGCGGCATTTTCAGCCGCGGTGGTGCAGTAGGGGAAAATCCGCTGCTGAAGCTGATCGGCCTGCTTAACTTCGATACCCTGGCGCGCCGGCTGCGCCTGGATTTCTCCGACCTGAGTTCGACGGGTCTGGGCTATGAAACCATACGGGGAAGCCTGCTGTTCCGCACCGGCTCCATTCATATCCGCGATCCACTGCAGGTGGAGACGCCGTCCAGCAACCTGCAATTGGTCGGCGATCTGAATGTGGTACAGGAAACCATGGATACCCAACTGGTCGCGACTCTGCCGCTCGCCGGCAACCTGACCATGGCTGCGGTCTTTACCGGCGGCGTCCCCCTGGCGATTGGGGTTTACGTGATGGGCAAAGTATTTAAGGATCAGGTGGATCGAGTCTCCAGCTTGCGTTATGACGTCACCGGTCGCTGGGATGATCCCAAGGTGAAACTCGAGCGAATTTTTGAAAACACCGTGCAAAAGAACGGGAGCAAAGCGGAAGGGGCCAAGAGTGAGCCTTGAGCAAGAGTGAGCCTTGAGGGAGTCGCAACAATGAGCTTGAGGAGGTAAACGTGAGCCTTAAAGTGCGCGCCGCAGTGGCGCAAATGTGCAGTGGTCCGGATGTCGACGCCAATCTCGCGCAAGCAGATCGCCTGATAGCGCAGGCGCATAATGAAGGCACCCAGCTATTGGTTTTGCCCGAGAACTTCGCCGTTTTCGGGCGCAAGGATCTGCCTTCCATTGCTGAGCCGGCGGATCACTCTGGTCCCATAGGTCACTTCCTGGCGGATGCAGCAAAAAAATACGGCTTGTGGATTATCGCTGGCACTATCCCCTATGCCGCGTCCCGCACGGGAGTTGCGGCCCCTCAGGGCAAAGTATTCCCCGGTTGCAGCGTCTGGTCCGATTCCGGGGACTGCGTTGCGCGTTACGACAAGTGCCATCTGTTCGATGTCGATGTGGCGGACGGCGTGGGGCGCTACCGGGAGTCCGATAACTTCGCGCCGGGCGATGCGCCTGTGGTGGTACCTACCCCCTGGGGGCAGCTCGGCATGTCGATTTGTTATGACCTGCGTTTCCCCGAGTACTTCCGTCAGTTGGTCAATGCTGGAGCGACCATGTTGGTTGTGCCTGCAGCCTTCACCTACCGTACCGGCGAAGCCCATTGGGAAGTTTTGCTGCGCGCGCGCGCGATTGAAAATCAATGTTTTGTCCTGGCTTCAGGCCAAGGCGGACAACACGATGCAGTGCGCCGTACCTGGGGGCACTCCTGCATTATCGACCCCTGGGGAAGCGTGTTGGCGTCTTGTGCGGAAGAAAGTCCGAGTCTTGTGGTGGCAGACTTGGACTTTGCCGCTTTGGCGGATGTGCGCCGCCAGATGCCGGTATTGCAGCATCGACGGTTTTGATTAATGCGCCCAGCCGATATGCAGGGCAGCACCTTGGCTATCGCTACCCTGTGCATAGGTGAGATCCAACCGCAGGCGTGCGATCTCCCAACCAATTCCCGCGCTTAGTTGATCATCTACCGAACCTGCCAAATCGTGGCGGTAGCCGGTGCGCAAAGCCATGCCGAATGATGTGCGGTATTCGATACCGAGGCTGACGTCCTGCCTCTGGTCGATATCCTGGATGTCTTTTGTCTTGTCCAGGTCGGCATCCAGGCCGGCGCTCCAGGAGTTGCCTATATAGGCCATTCCTAGACGGGCATGCGGTTTCAGCCTGACCCTGCGGCCGCTTTCGGTGGAGACGGATTTGCTGCGGACATCTTTGATAGCGAGTCCAACACGCCACACCTCGGCAAGTGTGACAGCGGCTCCCACATCCAGGTTGAAGTACAAATCAGTCTCATCTTCGCCGACGTTTTCAAACTCGCCATTGACCGCGCGCCAGTATTCGTGGAACAAACGGAGATGTACCACCTTGGGGGCTATGCCGAGGCTGACCTGCTGACCCCATAACGGGTATTGCTTGGCGGCGGAAACGCCGAGCTCCGACAGCAGCACCGCCACTCCTGAGCCGGACGATTGCATGCGTAAGCCGGGGTTGAGCAGATTGCCATCCCCGTCGCGCAGCTCCGGGTGGTCGACGCCATCGCTGCTGCCGCTTTCAATAAATTTCAGAACCTCTATGTAATCATCCAGAAGGTCGTAATCTTCAGGTCTGATATCCGATACGCCGCGACCTATAGCGCGCGACCCGACAAAAAAGGTACCCCCTTCAAGATCGGCGGGAATACTGATGCTATAGCCGACATAGGCGTCGGCATTGATGCTTTTGCCATCGAGCTTGCGGATGGCCGCGTTCAAGTCCCAGGCGGCCTCAAGGCCTTCGCGGGCGGTTTCTTCGGTGAGATTGGCGTTGAGATTATCGATGGCATCGCTCAAGCGACTTTCGAGGTCATCGGAAACCATATCTAAAGTGGTGCGTGCACCATCGGAAATGGACAGCACTGAGTGAAAACTGTGACTGCCGTCCTGGGTGCGCTCTTCGTGGCCTTCATGAAATGCCGTCAGTGCGGGATTGTAGAAATGCCCAGTCGTAAGAGAGCCGAGGGCGACACCAGTGCCGCCGAGCGACTGTGTGCGGGCATCAAACACGCCGTAGCCGTCGGCCAGTGCGGTATTTCCATAAGCCGATATCATCAGGCCCAGCAGGATTCGATAGGGTTTCAACTCTTTCACTAACACCTCCCAGGTGTTGGGACCCACTTCCGTATATAGGTCCCTGCGGTGATGGTTGGAATGGCGCGTTATGCCGGGGTAGGAATAAGAACGGCGGACGCCAAAACTGTGGCGCTAGTGTTTCAGTACTCCCCTGGACCCGCCATCGCATCTCTCACAAATCGAAATAATTTGCGCGCATGGGTGCTGGCCTGTTGGGTGCCTACCGCGCCTTTGGCGCTGCGCACCAAGTGACGCAATTCTTGGCGATCAGTGTGGGGAAACTCTATAAAGAAGCGCTCGACAACCTCCTGGTCGCCGGCAATTAAATCGTCGCGCCAGCGCTCCATGACATGGAACAGGCGCGCCAAGCGGTTCTGTTCTTCTTTCAGCCCTGAGACTGCGGCGGCAATTTTTTCATGATCGGCGCTGCGCATCAGGCGTCCGAGATACTGATGATGGCGGCGCAGAGCTTCGTTCTTTTTGATGTTTTTGGTTTCTTGAACCGCGTTCAGCAAATCCTGGGGCAAAGGAATACGTGCCAATTGCTCCGGTTTGAGGGTGGTCAGGTAAACCGCCAGTTCTTGCAACGCATGCATTTCTTTTTTCATGCGCGTTTTACTGACGTATTCAATTTCCTCTTCGCTGTCGTCCTGCGGGTCCAGGTCGAATTCATTCATAACCAATACCATTGAGTCGGGTGGAACGCCCCGGGCGTTCAAAAGGCGAAGAAGCCTACATCATCCGGGGCGGTGGTTCTATGGGGGAGTCTGCGGAAGAAGGGGGCAAAGCGATAGAAATATTGAAGAGAGCTCACTCTCCCTCGCCAAATTTGTCTTCGATCAACTCGACAATGGCCGCCATTGCCTCTTCCTCGTCATGTCCATCTGCCGTGATTTCAATAGAAGTGCCCTTGGAGGCGGCGAGCAGCATCAAGGACATAATACTTTTGCCATCAATCGTCTTACCGTTGCAGCACACCTGCATTTTGCTGGTAAAACGGCCGCATACATTGGCGAATTTAGTCGCGGCGCGCGCGTGTAACCCCAATTTGTTGGATATGACGATCTGTCTCGAAATCATGTTCTGGTGCCGTTATACGTTATTTTTATGCCTGATTCCTGAGCGGTTCAGGGCGACATTTGAGTAAGTTGGCGGTGGCGCGTCTGTACGTTCGGGTACAGCGTCTGGAAATGCGCACTCAGTTTGTCTGCCAGATACACCGAGCGATGCATGCCGCCAGTACAACCTATAGCAATGGTCAAATAGCTGCGGTTGTTCTGCTCAAAGCTGGGAATCCATTTCTCCAAAAACTGCACAATGTCCTCAAGCATGGATTTGACCTGAGGTTGTGAGTCCAAAAAATCGGCAACCGGCGCCTGCAGGCCTGTATAGGCGCGCAATTCGGGCTGCCAATAAGGATTCGGCAGACTGCGGACGTCAAACACAAAATCCGCATCCACTGGAACACCGTATTTAAAGCCAAAGGATTCGAACATCAAGGCCAATCCTTGCCCTTCGGCGCCCGCGACCTTCTTTTTCACCGCGGTGCGCAGCTCGTGCAGAGTCAGGTTGCTGGTGTCGATGGTGATGTCAGAAATACGTGCAACCGGGTCGAGGATATCATTCTCCGCCTGAATTGCTTCCCTCAGTCCCGTGGTCTTGTTGGACAATGGGTGTCTGCGCCGTGTTTCGCTGAAGCGCTTGATCAACACCTGATCGCTGGCATCCAGATAAACCACCGTAAAAACGGCGTTTTGCTGTTTCTGGGCTTGTTCGAGGATTTCGGGAAACCGGCTCAAATCACCACCGACGTTGCGGGCGTCTATGCCGACCGCAAACTTCATGGGGTTTTGGTGATTGGCCTGGGAAACCTCGGCGATCAGGGTCGGAAGGAGGTTGACCGGAAGATTGTCGATGCAGATAAAGCCGCTATCTTCCAGGAGCTGGAGCGCAGTCGTCTTGCCCGAACCGGACCTACCGCTGATGACCACGAATTCCATAACATCACTCCGAAAGAGGTTAGATGTCGTTTCCTATAGCCGCGCGATAGAGGTCCTCGTCGGTTTCCGCGCGGCGCAGAGCCTGTACAAAATTGGGGTTTTGCAGGTGTTCGGCCAACATGGCCAGGGCATGCAGGTGTTCAGTCTCTGCATTTTCCGGCACCAACATGGCAAAGACTATATCGACAGGCTGGCCGTCGACTGAATCAAAATCGATGGGTTTCGCCAGCGTCATAAGCGCGCCGACAGTGGCACCAGCAGTTTTAAAGCGGCAGTGAGGGATAGCAATGCCTTCGCCGATACCGGTGGAGCCGAGGCGCTCACGTGAGATGAATTGTTGGAACAGTTCGTCAGCGTTGATGTTTTCACTACCCTCGGCGATCAGCGTCGCCAGCATTTCCAGAGCGCGTTTTTTGCTGCTGCAATCCGCGTGGCAAAGGGTGCGTTTAATGGTCAGAAGGGATTCGATTTGCATAATTGTTGGACTTCATTTTTGGGGTGCAACTTTGTAAGTACACCCACTTATTTGGAAAAGACGGCTGCTTATACCAGCCGCTTACGTTCATTGGATGGTGCAATGCCTAGGGATTCCCGATATTTTGCTATGGTCCTTCTAGCGACATGAATGCCTTGTTCTTCTAATAAGGCCGTAATTTTGGAGTCGCTCAAAGGTTTGCGCGGGTTTTCCGCTGCGATTAGCTTTTTAATGATAGCGCGAATGGCTGTGGAGGAACACTCGCCGCCAGATTCGGTACTTACGTGACTTGAGAAGAAATATTTCAACTCAAAAATACCCTGCGGGGTATGCATGTATTTTTGCGTTGTTACACGCGAAATGGTCGACTCGTGCATTTCCACCATTTCCGCCACATCATGCAGAACCATGGGTTTCATGGCTTCCGGGCCGTGCTCCAAAAACGCCTGCTGACGTTCCACTATGCAAGTGGCCACTTTCAGCAGAGTCTCATTGCGGCTTTGCAGACTTTTGATAAACCAGCGGGCTTCCTGCAGGTTATCGCGCAAAAACGCGTTGTCGGTGCTGCTGTCGGCGCGGCGGACTAAAGAGGCGTAATCCGGGTTGATCCGCAATTTGGGTGCTATATCGGGATTGAGCTGTACCACCCAGCGATTGTTTTCCTTTTTCACGAACACATCGGGCACCACATATTCCGTAGTGTCATCGCCGATCTGCTCACCTGGGCGCGGGTTCAGGCTCTGAATTAAACGAATGGCTTCCTGCAATTCGGATTCTTTTACCCGCAATTTGCGCATCAATTGTTTGAAATCGCGCGCGCCGAGCAGGGGCAGATAATGCTGTACCAGATTGATCGCCACCTCGTAGGAGGGCAGGGTCTTCGGCATCTGGCGCAATTGCAGGAGCAGGCATTCGGAGAGGTTCTGGCTCACCACTCCCGGAGGATCGAATTGTTGCAGACGGTGGAGTACCGCCATTACTTCGTCCATTTCAAGTTCGGGTTGATCCTGCTGCAGTCCTTGCCAGATTTCTTCTATGGATTGAACCAGCATGCCGCTTGGGCCGACTGCGTCGAGAATGGCTTCTGCGACGTAGCGATCAAGATCGCTCATGGGGGTGAGGTTGAGTTGCCAGAAGAGATAATCCTGCAGGGTTTCAGAGGCGCCGCGACGGGACTCGAAATCCATGTCTTCATTTTCAGGGCGGGACAGCCCGGTGCCAGTGGGAGCACTTTGATAGACATCGTCCCAACTGGTGTCTACCGCTAATTCGGTGGGGATTTCATGGCTCCATTCGCCGTCTGGGATGGATTCCTCGCTTTCTTCTCGTGTGCTGGTTATTTCTTCGCTTTTAAGTGAGGTGTCTTTGCCGTTGATGAAATCCAGTTCGGGACCGCCTTCAGGAGTGAAATCCGCGGAACTTTCATCCTCGGCCACATCCAGCATGGGGTTGGTTTCCAGCGCTTCTTGAATTTCGGTTTGAAGATCAAGCGTGGACAGTTGCAGAAGGCGGATGGCCTGTTGCAGCTGCGGAGTCATGGTTAGCTGCTGGCCGAGCTTGAGTTGCAGTGATTGCTTCATTCGTCAGTCGTCGCCGTTGCAGGTATGTGGAATGAACTAATTCTAGTCATCCCTATTTATACAAGCAATCACTTTTGGCCTATTTTTAAAGCAAACTTTGGGCCAGATAAGATATGTTTTGCTGCTTGTCAAGCGGGCGCGCCACGTGTGGCTCAGAGGCGGAAATTTTCTCCCAGATAGACTTTGCGCACTTTCGGGTTATCCATAACCACTTGAGGGGAGCCTTCGGCAATGATGTAGCCTTCACTCACAATATAGGCTTTTTCACAAATGTCCAAGGTTTCCCGCACATTGTGATCCGTAATTAACACTCCGAGGCCACGATTTTTGAGATGGGTGACAATTGTTTTGATGTCGTTGACGGAAATGGGGTCGACGCCGGCAAAAGGTTCATCCAGCAGAATAAATTCCGGATTGGTCGCGATGGCGCGCGCGATCTCCACCCGGCGCCGCTCACCGCCGGACAGCGCCATGCCTAGGCTGTTGCGAATATGGGTGACGTGAAATTCTTGCAGCAGATGGTCCAAAACTTCTCTGCGCGCCTTGCGGGACAGGTCCTTCCTTGTCTCCAATATGGCCATGATGTTCTCGGCCACAGTCAATTTGCGAAAAACCGAGGCTTCCTGGGGGAGATAGCTGAGTCCGGCGTGCGCCCGGCCGTGTATAGGCAGATGGGTGACCTGCCGGTCATTGATATAGACTTCGCCTCTGTCGGCAGCGACCAGTCCTGCGATCATGTAAAAGCAAGTGGTTTTCCCTGCGCCATTGGGGCCGAGTAAGCCGACGATCTGACCGCTTTCCACCGTCATGGAAACGTCTATGACAACTTTGCGACCTTTATAGCTTTTCGCGAGATTGCGGGCTTCCAGTTTCGCCATTGAAATTTTATTCCTCTGCCTGTTTCAGCGATTTTGCTGGAATAACCATTTTGACGCGCTCGTTCTGACTGGCGTCGCCGCCAGCCTTCACCACGGATTTTTTGACATCGTAGTCAATGCGATTGCCCGACAGGCTGCTGCCTTCCTGTTGCAATGAGGCGTTTTCGATCAGGTGCAGTGTGTCCTGCGCAATGTTGTATTCCAGGCGATTGGCCTGGGCGATGATCGGGCCTTCATCGGGACTGGGTTTTTGCTGATAGCGCGCGGGCCGTCCGGTGGCGACTATCTGCGTCACTTTGTTTTTAACGTTGACGATCACCACCTTGTCGGCGTCGATGCGCATAGAACCCTGTTGCATGACCACATTGCCGGAATAAGTCGTAGTGCCTTTGATTTCATCCCGCTCAGCGCTATCTGAATGGATGGTGATGGCCTGATCTCGATCTGACGGCAAAGCAAAGGCCTGCTGTCCGGCCAATAACAGTTGTCCAGCCAGTAACAGCAACAGGAACAGTCCTTTCACCAGGTTAAGGTGCTGGAGTGTTGGCAATCGGTTCATGGTAGCCCCTCACTCGGTTGAGCAGTTCAATTCGTTTATTTTCCAGATCCACAATCATGCCTTTGGCATCCAGGCGGCCCTGAGGGGAGCTGATGCTGACCTCGGCATCTGTGGAAATAATTTTTTCCCGGGGCCGAATTTCCAGGTGTGTCGTCGTCAACTCGGTCAATTGCTGTCCGCTGCTGTCTTCCTGCCAGATGCGCACATTGGGCCAGAGTTTCAGCAGCGTGCCGCGCTCGCTCAGTTCGCCCTGTTCGGCAGTGACATACCAGGGATCGCCATCATCAGTGTGCAGGGTCAGTTTGGGCGACTCCAGATTGGTGTAGTCGTTTTCGCTCACCCGGCGCAGATCCAGGCGGAAGTGGCGCAATGTTGTGGCGATAAATTCGTAGCTCAGTTTCCCCTCTGAATCGAAATGCTTGGAGTGCGCATCTTCGATTACCGCATAGGGAAAGCGTGTTTCAGGCTCTTCAGCGCCAAACGGATTCAGGATGCGCGGCTGTTCTTCCCACAGCATGACGACAGCAATGACCAGGGCCGCGACCAGCGATATATAAATCCAGTTGTGTTTCATCGACCTGTATCGGTATAGGCCGCAAGAGCGGCAGCAAAACTGCCTTTGGCGCGCATCAGCATATCGCAGGCTTCACGGACGGCGCCTTCGCCGCCTCGGCGTTTGCTCTGCCAGTGCGCGCGCGCGATTACTTCATCGTGGGCGTTGGGAACGGTCAGAGCCAAACCGACTCGGCACATGATGGAAAGATCCGGCCAGTCGTCGCCCATGCAGGCAATTTCGTGCAGTCCAATTGATTTGCCAGCGATCATTTCTTGCAGGGCGTCGAACTTGTCTTCGCGTCCTTGCTGAATCCATTCGATACCGAGATCTTTCGCCCGGCTCATTAAAGCCTCGCCGCGCCGGCCGGTAATCAGGGCCACCTGAATCCCGTTCTTTTGCGCCATCTTGATGCCGTGCCCGTCGAGCGTGTTAAAGACTTTTAACGTCTCGCCGGATGCGCCGTAAAAAAGTCGGCCATCGGTCAATATGCCGTCGACGTCCAGTACTAAGAGACGTATGGCTTGTGCCTTTTGTTGCAGTTCCGATTCGCTCAGCATAGTTGTGATGGTCTGATGCACCTTAAACAAGGCCCGCACGCAGCAGGTCGTGCATATGAATAACGCCGACGGGGTGGTTGTGCTCGTCGATAACGACTAAGGCGGTAATTTTGCGGTTTTCCATAATGGTGAGCGCTTCCGCCGCGAGCGCGTCCTGGTGCACTGTGGTCGGCTTGCGCGTCATGATGTTTTCGATGGTCACTTGGCGTATGTCATGTCCTTTGTCGACGGCGCGGCGCAGGTCGCCGTCGGTAAACACGCCCAACAAAGTACCGTCTTCACCAACGACAGTGGTCATGCCCAGGCCTTTGGCGGTGATTTCGCTGAGGGCATCCAGCAGCGACGTCTGTGCTTGCACCTTGGGCATCTGGTCGCCGGCGTGTATCAAGTCATTGACCCGTAACAGCAGGCGCCGGCCCAGGATGCCGCCGGGGTGGGAGAGGGCAAAGTCTTCCGCAGTAAAGCCGCGGGCTTCGAGCAAGGCGACCGCCAGGGCATCGCCCATCACCAGGGTTGCGGTGGTGCTAGAGGTCGGGGCCAAATCCAGAGGGCAGGCTTCTGACGCCACATGAATATCCAGACTTACTTCCGCGGCCTCCGCCAGCGGGGAGTGCGGTTTGCCGGTCATGGTGATCATGGGAATACCAAGGCGTTTCAGGATTGGCAGCAGGGTGAGAATTTCTGGCGAGTTGCCCGAATTGGAGATGGCCATCACCAGATCGCCACGAGTAATCATGCCGAGGTCGCCGTGGCTTGCTTCTCCCGGATGAACAAAAAAGGCTGGCGTACCAGTGCTGGCCAAAGTGGCAGCGATTTTGCGCCCTATATGACCAGATTTACCCATCCCGGTGACCACTACCCGGCCTTTGCAGCTAAGGATCAATTGGCACGCGCGCACAAAGTCGTCGCCGATCCGCTCTTCCAGCGCAGCGACCGCCTCCTGTTCCAACCGGATGGTTCGCCGTCCGGAAGCGATGAGTTCTTTTGCTGAGAATTGCCTCATGAGAGTCCTTAGCTTGGGAAAGCCGCCCATGATAAGGGATAAGACGATGGAATATTAATAGGCAAGCGCACGTACCCATCGGTTTTTCATAGTGTTAGGTTAACTCATGTTCAGGTTTGGCATGGTGGAATAGCACTAGCAAGGTGGAATAGATCTAAGATGTCAGCTTCGCTCGCGCACCTGGCGATGTGGCAGTAAACTTCGCGCCGCTGCACGGTTCAAATCATGACTGGCGCTTCGGTCAGTTGAATAAAGTGCTCAAAGCGGCTGAAAAAGGGCGCGTTATGTTTCTTTGATACGGTTAAGGAGAGTTGTGTGAAAAAGCAATCAGTTAGCGCGAATTTGCGGGTTGTATGGTTTTTGCGGGTTGTATTGTTGCTGGTCATGGGATTGTGGGGGGCTACAGCTCTGGCAGAGGCGGCAAAAAATGACGACCCGCACAAGGTGGTACAGGATGTTACCAGCGCCGTGATGGAAGTAATCAAGGGCGGCGAAAAAGCGCTCAAAGAAAATTCGGACGAATACTTTTCCCGCGTGCGCAAAACACTTGAGCCGCATGTGAGCTTCGCCTTTATCGCCAAGAGTGTAATGGCCGGTTACTGGGATAAGGCGACTCCTGAACAGCGCGATCAATTCACTGAAACCTTTACTCGCGGCATGGTGGAAACCCTGGGCAAAGGCTTGGCGAACTACAGCGACCTGAAAATCACCACACTTCCGGTGAAGGAAGATATCAGTAATGCCAAGCGCGTTGATGTGATTCAGGAAGTGGCAGCGGCCGACGGCACCAGTCGCATCTCCTATTCCATGGCGAAGAACGGCTCCGGAGAGTGGAAGTTGATTAATGTCGTTCTCAATGGCGTGAATTTGGGCAAGAGCTTCCGCGATCAATTCGCCCAAGCTATGAAGCAGAACGACAACAATATCGACAAGGTCATCAATACCTGGTCACAGAAAGCCGTCTAAACCCCGCCGACCGCCCCGCAGCGGGTGCGCGGGGCGGAGGATTTGATTAAACTACGCACTTTTTGCGGAGCTGTGCCGTATATGCGGTGCAGCTGAAGGTTATATATGCAAGAGCAAGACATAATTAATGCCGTAGTGGCAGCTATTCCCGATGCCCAGGTGGAAGCCCGCATGGAAGGGAATCACGCCCACCTCACCGTTACCAGCACCGCTTTCGAAGGGCTTTCCCCGGTCAAACGCCAACAGTTGGTTTACAGCGCTCTCAGTCAAGCTATTGCCAGTGGTGCAATTCACGCAGTGCATATGAAAACGCTGGTACCCGGCGCACACTGATCCCAGGCAGATATCTCTGGGACAAGCCATTCTCCCTTCTTAAAGCAGACTCATCGCGATGGACAAACTGATTATCACCGGTGGTACTCCCCTCAATGGGGAGATTCGCATTTCGGGCTCCAAAAATTCCGGTCTGCCGATTCTGGCGGCTACGTTGCTGGCGGACAGTCCCATGCATCTGGCCAATCTGCCGCATTTGAACGACATCACCACCATGCTCACCTTGTTGCGCTGCATGGGCGTCGAAGTGACGGTTGATGAGCGTATGGGGGTGGAGATCGATGCCAACACCATCCGCGAATTTTCTGCACCCTACGATCTCGTCAAAACCATGCGCGCCTCGATTCTGGTGTTAGGTCCGCTGTTGACGCGCTTCGGTAAAGCCGATGTCTCCTTCCCTGGCGGCTGTGCTATTGGCAGTCGCCCCGTTGATATTCACTTGCGCGGACTGGAAGCCATGGGGGCGTCGATCGAAGTGGATGGCGGCTATATTCGCGCCCGAGCGCCTCAGGGTTTGAAAGGTGCTCATTTCTTTATGGATGTGGTGACGGTTGGCGGTACAGAAAACTTGTTGATGGCTGCCGTGCTGGCGAAGGGCACAACCGTGCTGGAAAACGCCGCGCGCGAACCGGAAATCGTCGATTTGGCCAACTGTCTGGTGAAGATGGGGGCGCAGATCGAAGGTATTGGCAGCGATACGCTGACGATTCACGGTGTAGAGCGTCTGCACGGCTGCGACTATTCCGTCATGCCCGACCGGATTGAAACCGGCACCTATCTGACCGCCGCAGCGGCAACCCGTGGGCGGGTGCGTCTGCGCGACACTACCTCGTCCATTCTTGACGCGGTTCTTCTAAAGCTGGAGGAAGCGGGTGCCCATATCAGCACAGGCGCTGACTGGATCGAGTTGGATATGAAGGGCAATCGGCCCAAATCCGTCAATATTCGTACGGCACCTTATCCGGCGTTCCCCACCGACATGCAAGCGCAGTTCACAGCGATGAATGCGATTGCCGAAGGGACAGGCGCAGTGACGGAAACGATTTTCGAGAATCGTCTGATTCAAGTGCACGAACTTAACCGTATGGGTGCCAATATTTCCCTGGAGGGCAACACCGCCATTATTAAGGGCGTAAACCGTTTGAAAGGTGCGCCGGTCATGGCGTCCGATCTGCGCGCGTCAGCGAGCCTGGTGATTGCGGGTCTGGTAGCGGAAGGGGAAACCTTGATCGATCGGATCTATCATATCGACCGCGGTTACGAGTGCATTGAAGAAAAATTGCAGCTCTTGGGCGCAAATATTCAACGGGTTGCAGGTTGATCAGGGGATTACCATGGCACAGCTCACCATAGCACTAACCAAAGGCCGTATTCTGGAAGAGACCTTGCCGCTGCTTGCTGCAGCAGGCATCGAGCCCCTGGAATCCATCCATAACAGCCGCAAATTGACCTTTGAAACCTCCTCGCCGGAAGTGCGCCTGCTGATTCTGCGCGGCGTGGATGTACCGACCTATGTGCAATTCGGCGCGGCCGATGTCGGTGTTTCCGGCAAAGATACACTGCTGGAGCACGGTGGCCACGGTTATTACGAGCCTCTGGATCTGCGCATCGCGCGCTGCCGCTTGATGACAGCGGGCTTGGTAGGCCAGGCTCCCAAAGCCGGGCGCATCAAGGTCGCCACCAAATACGTCAACGTCGCCAAGCGCTTTTACGCCGAAAAAGGTCAGCAGGTGGACGTGATCAAACTCTACGGCGCTATGGAGCTGGCGCCGGTGCTGCAGTTGGCTGATGAAATCGTCGATATTGTCGATACCGGCAATACCTTGCGAGCCAACGGCCTGGAGCCGCGCGAGGTCATCGCGGAAGTCAGTTCGCGCCTGATCGTCAACAAAGCCTCCATGAAGCTCAAGCACTACCAGATAGAAGCCCTGATGGATGCCATGGAAAGCGCCGTCAATGAAATCAATAGCGGCACGTAACCCGGAGCCAATCCATGCTGATTCGTCGTCTCCAGTCTTCATCTCCCGATTTTTCCCAGCAACTCGATAGTCTGTTGGCGTGGGAAGCTGAGTCCCATGATGCGGTGGAAGGGGCGGTTAAAGAAATCCTGGCCGCGGTACGCACTCGGGGCGATGCCGCAGTGGTGGAATACACCAATCGATTCGATCAGCGCGACGCCAAAACTGTCGCCGATCTGACATTGGGCAGAGAGCTGCTGCAACAGGCGCTGGCGCGCATTCCGGCGGAGCAGCGCGAAGCGCTGGAAGTGGCGGCGGAGCGCATTCGCTCATATCACGAGCATCAGCGGCAGGAGTCCTGGAGCTATCAGACGCCCGACGGCACCATCCTCGGGCAAAAGATTACGCCTATGGATCGTGTGGGTATGTATGTGCCGGGCGGCAAGGCTTCTTATCCGTCGTCCGTATTGATGAATGCTATTCCTGCTCAGGTGGCCGGTGTTCCGGAAGTCATTATGGTCAGCCCGGCACCGCGCGGAGAATTGAATGATCTGGTGCTGGCAGCGGCTGCTATCGCCGGTGTGGACAAGCTGATTTCCATCGGTGGCGCCCAGGCGGTTGCTGCCTTGGCCTACGGCACGGAAAGCATCGCGAAAGTGGATAAGATCGTCGGACCCGGCAATATTTTTGTCGCTACCGCCAAACGCGCCGTGTTTGGTTTGGTGGATATCGACATGATCGCAGGGCCATCGGAAATTCTGGTGGTTTGCGACGGTAAAACCGATCCGGATTGGATCGCCATGGATTTGTTCTCCCAAGCAGAACATGACGAAAACGCCCAGGCGATTCTGATCAGTCCAGACAAAGCCTTCCTCGACGCAGTGGAAAACAGCATTGCGCGTTTGCTGCCGACTTTGGAGCGCAAAGACATAGCCGGTGCGTCGCTCGCAAAACGCGGCGCGTTGATTGAAGCGGGTTCGATGGATGAGGCTATAGAGCTGGCAAACCGCATTGCTCCTGAGCACCTGGAGTTGTCGGTCGAACAACCGGAGCTCCTGTTGCTCAAAGTCAAACACGCAGGCGCCATCTTTATGGGGCGACACACCAGTGAGGCTTTAGGCGATTACTGTGCAGGTCCAAACCACGTACTGCCAACCTCAGGCACAGCACGGTTTTCTTCACCTTTGGGTGTATACGACTTCCAAAAACGCAGTTCGGTGATTCAATGTTCGGCTGCCGGGGCTTCTAAGCTCGGTCGAATTGCGTCGGTATTGGCGCGAGGGGAATCATTGGAAGCGCATGCGCGCTCGGCGGAGTATCGCATTCTGCCCGGTGACCGCTGATTAGCCGGTTACCGGCTTCTTCTCTAAAATGGCTTGAACACGCTCGAGTTTGCCATTGCGATAAAACTCTATGTCCACGGTTTCGCCGGGGCGTGACTCTTGAATCTGCTGCCGGCCGCGGGCGCCATTGCCCACCGGTTCGTCGTTGATCTTCACTATCACATCACCGGGCTGTAGGCCCGCCACATGTGCAGGCCCTTTGTTATAGATACGGGTAATCAACACACCATTGGTGGAATCCAGTTGGAAGGAGTGCGCCAGTTGCGGCGTCAGGCTCTGGGCATCCACACCCAACCAGCCGCGCACAACCCGGCCAAACTCGACAATGTCCTTCAAGGTGCGCACTGCCGTATCGGCGGGTACAGCCAGGCCAACGCCGTTCAGATCTGAGTTGCCGATGCGGTCGAGGATGGCGGTATTGATGCCCAATAAATTGCCGTGCACATCGATCAAGGCCCCGCCAGAATTGCCCGGATTGATGGCCGCGTCTGTCTGAATAAAGTTTTCAAACACGCTGATGCCCAGGCCGTAACGTCCGGTCGCCGAAATAATGCCCTGGGTTACCGTCTGGCCCATGCCAAACGGATTGCCTATCGCCAGCACTATATCGCCCACCTGAGCGGTTTGCGGTGAGCCTATGGGGATGGCTTTCAGATTGTCGAGTTCGATCTTCAGGACCGCCAAATCATTTTCCAGATCGACCCCTATCACCCGCGCTTTACTCTCGCGCCCGTCCTGCAGCTGCACCACAATCTCGTCAGCTCCATAAATCACGTGGTTATTGGTGAGCAAATAGCCTTGTTCACTGATGATCACCCCAGAGCCGAGGGCTGATTGCATGCGCTCCTGGCGGGGGATATCCGCGCTGTTGTAGAAGTAGCGAAACAGAGGGTCATTGAACAATCGGTGTGTCGTGCGGTTGATTTTTTTGCGGGTAAAAATGTTGACGACAGAAGGTGCTGCGCGGTTGACGGCGTCAGCGTAGGAGGTCATCCCTTCGTATTGCTGGCCCATAACATTAAACGAGGGATTGTGGGGGGCTGTCGGACTATTGCGCGGATTGAGCTCAGGGAACAGCTGCAGAATGATGAGCGCCATCAGCAGTCCGAAGACCGCTGGCCAGCGAAGGTATTCAAACGCTCTCATCCACATAAACAGGTTATCTCAGCGACCGCTTTAGATCGTGCGCTTGGTGCCGCCGGGAGAGTTTTCCAGCAGCGTTGCGGCTTCATCGTCGTCCTTCAAACCAAATTCTTCGCTCAACATCCCGTGGCTACCGGGAATCTTCGGTGCCCAGTCCTTCGGTGGTTCAATCTGCGAAGCATTCAGTTTTTCTTTGCCTTCTTCGTTTTCCCCGGCTGCGAATA
Source organism: Saccharophagus sp. K07 (assembly GCF_014336955.1). Taxonomy (GTDB): domain Bacteria; phylum Pseudomonadota; class Gammaproteobacteria; order Pseudomonadales; family Cellvibrionaceae; genus UBA5868. Next base: position 134,272 of record NZ_QRAI01000007.1, read on the forward strand.
GTTGACGCCCGATCTCGACATTGGTCAGTTGCATAGCGCCCAGAGCGAGGTGCTCATGCAATTCTTTATAACTTTGGGTAAGTTCGCGCACCTTTTGCGCGGTTTCGCTGAAATGTTGCGCGACGTCTTGTTGATAGCTTTCCAGCTCCCGTTTTGCGTCCAAAAGTCGTTGCTCAATCTCTTTGTGCTGCTCCGGTGCAATCCAGGTTCGGCTCACAATGGCACCTATAACAGCGCCCACTATCAGCATAATAATCCCGACGATAAACAAGCTTTCTAACGGAAACACAAAAATCTCCTTAGGCGGAAAAAATGGAGGTGGGGCGACGAGGCGTGCAATTTTTAGCCGGCAGATGGGAAATCTGTTTGCTATGTTATTGAACGCAGTCGGCTTGGCGGCAATCAACACGCTTCTTAATGATACCCCGACTTACAGCAACTTGCGCTGGTTCACAGCGAAATTGCGCCACCTAGAGCGGCAAGTTAAAGTACGCGCCGCCTGTTTTTCTGGTTAGAACCCCTCCAATGATTGATACACCGATCAGCCGCTATGAGCGTGACTTGCAAAAATCAGGATTTGCAGCAGATGCAGCACAGCGGCAAGCGATTGAACGCTTGCAGATTCTGTTCGACGAATTAGTTGCTCTTCAGCATCGTCGAGTTCCGCTTTGGCAGCGTTTATTTGCATTTGGTAAAACTCCCTCGGCGCCTAAAGGCGTTTATATGTGGGGAGGTGTCGGGCGCGGCAAAACCTACATAATGGATGTTTTTTTTGAAACCCTGCCGTTTCCACAAAAAATGCGCGTCCACTTTCACCGCTTTATGCGCCGCGTTCACAGCGAGCTCACGCGTTTTAAAGGTGAAAAAAATCCCCTGGAAAAAGTAGCGGATGTGCTGGCGGGTGAAGCGCGCGTTATCTGCTTTGACGAATTTTTTGTATCCGATATTACCGACGCCATGATTTTGGGGAATTTGCTGGACGCTTTGTTCGCGCGCGGCGTGACCCTGGTGGCGACATCCAATATTGAGCCGGATGGCTTATATAAAGATGGCCTGCAGCGGGTGCGCTTTCTGCCAGCGATTGCGCTGTTGAACAGTCATACGGATGTGCTCAATGTCGACGGTGGTACGGATTATCGTCTGCGAACTTTGGTCAAGGCGGATCTTTTCCACTCTCCTCTGGGAGATGAGGCGGAGCAGGCTCTGAAAAATTGTTTCCATCGCCTCGTACCTGAGAGAGGCGCTATTCAGCAGAATGTGCCGCTTGAGGTGGAAAATCGGACGATCTGTGCGCGCTATGAAGCGGACGATGTGGCCTGGTTCGATTTCGCTGCCCTGTGCGACGGCCCGCGTTCGCAGAACGATTACATAGTTCTGGCCAAAGAGTTTCACGCCATCCTGGTTTCCAATGTCCCTCAGTTTGTCGGCCGCAATGACGACCAGGCGCGGCGTTTTATCTATATGGTGGATGAATTCTACGACCGGCGCGTCAAGCTGGTGCTCTCCGCCGCTTGTCCGGTGACAGAGCTGTATAAAGAAGGGCGGTTGGAATTCGAGTTTCAGCGCACCGTGAGCCGTTTGCTGGAGATGCAGAGTGAAGAGTATCTGGCTCAGCCTCACAGACCGTAGATTCGACGCTTAAGTTGCTTGAAAAACGGCCAATCCTTGTGTAGGATTCGCGCTCCTTTTTGCCCGCGTCTTGTGGGCAGGGCTTTAACCCCCGGGTTTTCCGGGTTCCAGTTTGTACCCTACGTTTTGAAGGCCTACAACATGAAGACTTACAGTGCCAAATCGGAAACAGTAAAACGTGACTGGTACATTGTCGATGCTTCAGGCAAAACTCTCGGCCGTCTGGCTGCAGAAATTGCTCACCGCCTGCGCGGCAAGCACAAGCCTGAATTTACTCCCCACGTGGACACTGGCGATTACATCGTTGTAATCAACGCCGAAAAAGTTCGCGTGACCGGTAACAAGGCAAAAGACAAGTTCTACCATCACCACACCGGTTTCCCCGGTGGTTTGAAATCCATCAGCTTCGAAAAATTGATCATCAAGGCTCCTGAGCTGACGATCATGAGTGCCGTGAAAGGTATGTTGCCTAAAGGGCCTCTTGGACGTGCGATCTTCAAAAAACTGAAGGTGTATGCCGGCGATGCTCATCCGCACGCAGCCCAGCAACCCCAAGAACTGAACATTTAACGGAAGCTGAATTATGGCAGGTGAACAATTTTACGGTACCGGTCGTCGCAAAACTGCTACGGCACGTGTTTTTATCTCTTTGGGTAGCGGCAAATTCAGCGTCAACGATCGCGCTCTCGAAGAGTATTTCGGTCGCGAAGTAGCCCGCATGATCGTGCGTCAACCGCTCGAACTGACCGGCAACTCAGACAAGTTTGACGTTAAAGTAACTGTCAAAGGCGGCGGTAGCTTCGGTCAAGCTGGTGCAATTCGCCACGGTTTGACTCGCGCTCTGATGGCTTATGACGACAGCCTTCGCTCCGATCTGCGAAAAGCAGGTTATGTCACTCGCGACTCTCGCGAAGTGGAGCGCAAAAAGGTTGGTTTGCGCAAAGCGCGCAAGAGACCGCAATACTCCAAACGTTAATCGTTGGATATCCGAAAGCCCGACAATGTCGGGCTTTTTTCTTTGGTGTCTGGCAACTTATCCGCGCGAGTTGGAAAACTTTTTATGGCCTGGGCGCCTGGTTAGACGACGCGTATTTCCTTGTAAGCAGTAGGTATTTTCATTACCATGTTGCCATTTTTTGTGGGCACTTGGGGCAATCAATTCATACGGCATCACCGCAGTAGGCGAGATGTCGGGATACTCCATTTTAATAAAGTGATCCCGCCGCTGAAGATCATAGAATTTATCCATTCTCAACCTTTGTCTTTTAAAAGCTGTCACGGGAGATTAGCGTCATGAGCAATGACGGTGTAAACCAAGGGCGTCGTCGTGTCCTAACGGCGATGACGTCCGTCGTGGGGGCTGCGGGTGTTATTGGCGCCGCGGTACCATTCGTGGGTTCTTGGAACCCCAGCGCCAAGGCCAAAGCGGCAGGCGCTCCAGTGGAGGTCAATATCTCCAAATTGGAGCCAGGCCAGATGGTAACTGTCGAGTGGCGTGGAAAGCCCGTTTACATAGTTCGACGTACTCAGGAAGCTCTGGCCGGTTTGAAAGTCATGGAGCCGGAGTTGCGTGATCCCACCTCTGAAAAATCGGTTCAGCCCGGTTACGCAAAAAATGAAGGGCGCGCAATTAAAGAAGAATTTGTCGTGCTGCTCGGATTGTGCACCCACTTGGGCTGTGCTCCTGGATACCAACCGACAGTGGGTTCGATTGATATAGGCGGATCTGTTGAGTGGCAGGGCGGCTTTTTCTGCAAGTGCCACGGGTCCAAATTCGACTTGGCAGGCCGCGTATTGAAAGGCGTTCCAGCGCCCATCAATCTGGAAGTCCCCCCCCATAAGTATCTCAGCGATACCGTAATACTCATCGGCGAAGATCAGGAGGCGTGATCCAATGACAAAGTGGCTTACAGGCTTGTGGAACTGGATTGATTACCGCCTTCCGGTGCAGCGCGCATGGGATACCCACATGGGCAAATACTACGCGCCGAAAAATTTCAACTTCTGGTACTTCTTCGGAGTGCTGTCACTGCTCGTACTGGTGAACCAACTGCTCACCGGTATCTGGCTGACGATGAACTTCGAACCTTCTGCTGAAGGCGCCTTTGCTTCTGTTGAGTACATCATGCGCGACGTGCCCTACGGCGATATTCTGCGCTATATGCATTCCACCGGTGCATCTGCCTTCTTCGTGGTGGTTTACCTCCATATGTTCCGTGGTTTGATGTACGGATCCTACAAAGCGCCGCGCGAACTGGTGTGGATCTTCGGTATGTTGATTTACTTGGTGCTTATGGCCGAAGCCTTCATGGGCTATGTGTTGCCTTGGGGCCAGATGTCCTACTGGGGGGCGCAGGTAATCGTAAACCTGTTTGGTGCGATTCCTGTTGTTGGTGAAGACCTTGTTCAATGGATCCGCGGTGACTACCTGATTTCGGGAGCCACCTTGAACCGCTTCTTTGCTCTACACGTAGTCGCTCTGCCGATCGTTCTGCTGGCGCTGGTGGTGCTTCATATTCTGGCTCTCCACCAAGTGGGTTCCAATAACCCCGACGGTATCGAGATCAAGAAGCATAAAGACGCAAACGGCGTACCTCTGGATGGAATCGCGTTCCACCCGTACTACACCGTTCACGATCTGGTTGGCGTAACCGTGTTTCTGTTCGCTTTCTGTGGCGTTATCTTCTTCGCTCCGGAAATGGGCGGTTTCTTCCTGGAATACGCAAACTTTGAACAAGCCAATGGTTTGAAGACTCCAGAGCACATAGCACCGGTTTGGTACTTCACGCCGTTCTACGCCATGTTGCGCGCTGTGACCTTTGATATTGGACCTTTGGATTCCAAATTCCTCGGTTTCGTGGTCATGGGTGCGGCTATTGCCATTCTGTTTGTGTTGCCCTGGCTGGATAAGAGCCCAGTTAAATCCATTCGTTACAAAGGCACCTTTAGTCGCATTGCGCTGATTGTGTTCGCTGCAGCGTTTGTGATTTTGGGTTATCTGGGTGTTAAGCCTTCTACTCCCGGCCGAACCATTCTGGCGCAGCTGTGTACTGTTCTGTATTTCGCTTATTTCATCGGCATGCCGTTCTGGACTCGCCGGGAAAAATGCAGCCCAGTGCCTGACCGTGTTCGCATGACCGGCTTGAGCAAAGGTCTGGTTCTCGGTGGATTCGCCTTGTTTATCATTTTGGTGATAGTGCCGATCAAGGCGGTGGGTGCATCAGAGGGAGGTCCATGTGGTAACGTTCCTTGCCTGGAGCCGCATAAGCCTTTCGATATCAGCGACAAAGAGTCACTGCAGCGCGGCCTGAAGTATTTCGTCAACTACTGCATGGGATGCCACAGCGTCGGTTATTCACGCTATGGCCGGGTGGCGGAAGATCTCGGTATTCCGGATCAGGTGATGCTCGACAACATTATTTTCACCGATCAAAAGATCGGTGAACTGATGACCATCTCTATGTCTCCGCAAAATGCCAAAAGATGGTTCGGTGCCACTCCTCCGGATCTCAGCTTGGTTGCGCGCTCACGTTCCCCCGAATGGCTGTATACCTATCTGCTGACGTTCTACCGCGACGATACCCGTCCTACCGGCGTCAACAACAAGGTTTTCGAGAACGTTGGTATGCCGCATGTGATGCTTGAGCTGCAAGGCCTGCTCGAATGTGCTCCTGGGCCAGCCGTCGACAGCCATGGTCGTGTCATCCGCAACCAGGTGGGTGAGCCTGCAACAGTCGCTTGTGGCACTTTGGCTCCCGGTGCAATCAAGGGCTCTCTCTCCGGTGAAGAATTTGAGCGCGTGGTTTACGACGTAGTGAATTTCCTGGAGTATGTGGCTGAACCGGGCGCAGAGAAGAGGAAGCGCATCGGTATCTACGTCATGTTGTTCCTGCTGGTCTTTTTGGTATTCACTTGGTTGTTGAACCGCGAATACTGGAAAGACGTTCATAAGTAGTCGGTTGGTCGTCCAAATCGTCAACGCTTACTGTCCCGGCGCAAGCCGGGACTGATGTCCCCCTAAAAGTGAGGTCTCGATGGTAGGTACGGCCAAACGTTCATCTGCTGCCCTTTTTTCTGACGCCAAAGATCATTACAGTCACCGAGTTCGCATAGTTCTCGCGGAAAAAAACGTCGGGGTAGAGGTCATTACGGCTGATCCGCTCGACCTGCCAAAAGAACTTAGCGAAGCGAATCCCTACAACTCCCTGCCCACTTTAATCGACCGCGATCTGACGTTGTATGAGTCGCGCGTTATGATGGAATACCTGGACGAACGTTTCCCCCATCCACCACTGCTGCCGGTTTATCCCGTAGCGCGGGCGGAAATTCGTCAATATATCCATAGGGTGGAGATGGACTGGTGTCCGCTGGTGGATGCGCTGGCGCGCGACGGGAAAAATTCCGCTGAGGCGCGCAAAGAGCTGACTGACAGTTTGGTGGCAATCGCACCGATCTTCGCCGATAAACCCTTTTTCATGAGTCCGGACTTTTCGTTGTTGGATTGCTGTGTTGCGCCTATCTTGTGGCGTCTGCCGGCATTCGGCATCAAGATTCCGTCGACGCGGCAAACTCAGCCTTTGCTGGATTATATGGAACGGGTGTTCAAGCGCGATTCTTTCGTCGCTAGTCTCTCCGACTGGGAGAAGTCCATTCGTCCTGCGTCGCGCACTTAAGAGAGGAGGTTAAGCAGCGGTGAATAAATCCAGTATGACGTCCAGCCGGCCCTACTTCATCCGCGCGCTCTACGAGTGGATTGTCGACAATTCCCTCACCCCCTATCTGGTGGTGTTCGCGCGCGCTGAGGGCGTACAGGTGCCCCAGCAGTACGTTTCCAAAGATGGCCAAATCGTCCTGAACATAGCGCCGCGTGCGGTGATGGGGTTGGATTTGAGCAATACCGGTGTGCGCTTCAGTGCGCGCTTTGGCGGTGTGCCGACGGACATTTATGTTCCTTGCAATGCCGTCCTCGGTATTTATGCCAAGGAAAACGGCCAGGGCATGATGTTTGAACCGGAGCCCAGTTCTCCGGAACCTCCTAAGCCTACTGAACCCGGTCCAGCCGGGGGTGAAAAGCGCCCCAGCCTCAGAGTTGTGAAGTAGAGTTGTGAAGTAGAGTTGTGAAGTACAAGGCAGCATGGTCCCGCTGCCGTTCATATAGCGAAAAAGGCCTTTAGGCGGTTTTTAGATTGCGAAAGGGTCTTACTAAGCCGAAGCGACGGAACCATAGCTGTCATAGAATCTCATACGATAAGTCCACAATCTCGCGTTACATAAATTTAATAACGGCGCAATCGGAGATACGTATGGGTATTTTGCAACACACGCTCGGCATCCTGTTTAATCCTCAGTCTGAGTGGAAATCCATCCGCAACGACAAAAGTTCCTTCCTCCAAGTCTTCGTCAGCCACGTACCATTTCTTGCGCTTATCCCGGCGGTTTGCGCTTATATAGGCGTTACGCAAGTGGGCTGGACAGTGGCTAGAGGTGAGCCTGTGAAGCTGACGGCGGCAAGTGCCGCGTCATTGTGTGCCCTGACCTATGTAGCGCTGCTGGCAGGCATTTATCTGCTGGGCGAGTTTATCAATTGGATGTCCAAAACCTACGGTGTTAAGGACGATGCGGAGCGCCGTCACTACGAGGGAACTGCGCTCGCGGTTTATATCTCCACCCCCACGCTGCTTTCTGGAATCGTTCTGCTTTACCCCGAGCTCTGGCTGGTTACGGCAGTGATGGGTATCGCGGTGGCCTATTCGGTCTACCTGATTTATCAGGGGATTCCAATTCTGATGGATATTTCCAAAGATCAGGCTTTTATGTACGCCACGTCAGTGATAACCGTTGGTCTTGTGCTGGCTGTGTCGATTTTGATCGCCACAGTGGTGATTTGGGGGATGGGAGTAGGGCCTATTTACGTTGATTGAACCCTGCCTTGATTGATTCACAAAATGGGGTCCTCAAAGGCCCCATTTCTATTTATCGAGTCCGTGACCCAGTGGCGGGACCGGGCAGTCCAAGCAGTCTGCCACAGCGCGAAACAGCTCGATCTCTTCCTGGGTAATCTTCTTATCTGCTTCCATACAGGCTGCTAAAGCTTTCAATAAGGTCGGCTTTTCCAGCGGGCGCAGCCGTTGGAGTTGTTTCATCGCAGCGTCGAGAGCAGCGATGGAAAAGGTGCGACTGGCTTCTTTCTGCAACGCAACACCGGATAAGTGGCGCTCGGCCGCCGCAAGGCTGCCAGCGAATTGCACCTCGCTTTGACCTTGGCAGGCCGCGGTGAGCAGGGTCTGCACGGCTTCCTGGAGTTGCGGCAGGCGATGAGTGCCATGAACCGTCTTGTCCTCGCAACCGCTGGTGACTATGCGATAGAGACACCATTCAAACAGGGAGATTTTGTCGTCGGCCTTGATCAGCGCCGCCAATTCCTTTTTGAATTCCTGGTACTGGCTGGCGGACAGGGTTTTCAGCGCGGGCATGGCGAGATCCACCACGCTCAAATAGTCCGCCCTTTGCAGTGCTTTGATGTCGTATTCCAGATCTTTCATGGCTTGCAGAGTCTGCGCATCCAGCGAGGATTGCAGAATTTGCCATTGGTTGCGCCGACATTCCTGATTGTTCTGGTCCATCAACAGCCAGTAAATCAACGCACGGCAGCTGAAAGGCTCGTGTGCAGCAGCGTAGATGGACTTGGGCAGTTCCATCAAAAACACTTGCGCGCTCTTGAGGTTTTCTTCGGTCGGATTGCCCACCTGCTCTATGGCGGCGCTCAAGGTGCCGACTTGCGCCAAGCTGGCGGCTGCTGTCGAAAATCCCGCTGCAGTAGTAGAGGGCTTGGGTTGGATATCGTCGACCGCTGTTTGTGCGGTCGGGGTAATCATGCTGCCATCCCAGCGCGGCAGAATTTTGCGGATGCGCAGGGGCAGAGGAGGGTGAGTCGCCATCAAACCCCCAAGAGCCGATTTAAGCCCCTGGCCGAAATACATATGGCTGAATTCCGAAGCGCGGGCGTTGTGCAAAATGGCATGCTCACTATGACCGCCGATTTTGCGCAGCGCATTGGAAATTCCGGTTGGGTTGCGGGTGAATTGCACTGCAGAGGCGTCGGCAAGAAATTCCCGTTGGCGACTGACAGCGGCTTTAATCAGATTGCCGAAAAAGATCCCGCAATATCCCAGTACCACTAATGCCAGGCCCATTCCCACCACCGCACCGTGATTCTTGTTGCGGCTGCGGCTCGAAGACGAACGCAACATATACGAGCCGATCAGGCCGATCAGCAGAATACCGTGCAATACCGCCACAAGGCGCAGGTTGAGTTTCATATCGCCGTTGTGGATATGGCTGAACTCGTGCGCGACAACGCCTTGCAGTTCTTCGCGGTTCAATAGCTCCAGGCAACCGCGGGTGACACCTATGACGGCATTGCGTCTATCCGTTCCGGCGGCAAAAGCGTTGATCCCTGGCTCATCCAGCACGTAAACCGGTGGTACGGGATTACCCGACGCTATGGCCATTTCCTCCACCACATTGAGCATGCGCCGCTCCAAGGGATCGGTGGTGTTCGCCAGGATCATGCGTCCGTTCAGTGCCTCGGCGACGCGTCGACCATTACCGCCGAGCTGGAAAAATTTATACAGAGATCCGCCAGCCACAGTCGCCACCACGGCTATGGCGGCGTAGAGCAAAATGCTGGAATTCAGAGAGTAGAGAAAATGTTCCTTCCAGGGTGTCTGCATATTCTCCACCATGCGCGGAGAGTCGATCGGCCACTGGATAAAGTAAAGGATCATACTGATGGCCAGCGCGGTCATCAGAATCAAGGAGATAACCGCCGCCGTCATCAAAACCCCGAGTAAAAGGGTCTTGCGCCGCGCGCGTTCTTGTTCAGCAAAGAAGTTCATAGCGGAATCAATTCACCAAAGTTATCCAGGGGCCCGGCATTGCACCGGGCGATCATCAAAAGGAAACCTTGGGTGCTTGTTGAATGGCGGCGCGATCTTCGAATTCGAGCAGCTTTGCATCGGTGCTGTGGCCAAACAGATTGGCGAACACCACGGGCGGGAAACTTTGGCGGTAGGAATTGTATTCAGTGACTGAGTCGTTAAACGCCTGACGTGAAAATGCCACTTTGTTTTCCGTGGAAATCAGTTCTTCGGACAGTTGCATCATATTTTGATTGGCCTTGAGATCCGGATAAGCCTCCATCACCACATTCAAGCGGCCAAGTGCGCCAGCCAGAGCATTTTCTGCTCCCGCCAAGCTCTGCATGGCGTCTGCATTGCCCGGATTGGCGGCGGCTGATTTCAACACGGACAGAGCTGAGTTGCGTGCGGCTATGACGGCTTCCAGGGTTTCTCTTTCATGCGCCATATAACCCTTGGCCGTTTCCACCAGATTGGGAATCAGATCGTAACGGCGCTTTAATTGCACTTCGATTTGCGCAAATGCGTTCTGAAAGCGGTTTTTCAGTGCAACTAATTTGTTGTAGATGGAAATGACGTAAAAGATAAGCGCAACAACAATAACCAACGTAACGATGGTTGAAATGCTCATGACAGAGTTCCCTTTGGTTGGACTAATAAAAGAGTGTGGCGCAAAACACACCAGGTGCAACTAAACGCAAAGAAAGTCTATCAGAGAAAAAGTCGACCCATGTTGCAAAAAGGGCAGCCAAACCCGTGTTCCGGCATAGAAATCGTCGGCCATATTGCGAAGACAGCATAGAATCCCAAGTTTCCACGTCCCGTCTATCTGTCTTCATTCCAAATCTGAATTGACCAGCAGGAGGTCCCTATGAACGATCCTATTGTAGTTGTCGGTATCGCCCGCACCGCCATGGGAGGTATGAGCGGTGTTTTTAGCGAATTATCCGCACCACAGTTGGGAGGTGAGGCAATCAAAGGTGCAGTGGCCGATGCTGGTGTGGCTCCTGCGGATGTCAATGAAGTTTTGATGGGTTGTGTGCTGCCTGCAGGTCTCGGTCAGGCGCCCGCGCGTCAGGCGGCTATTGCAGCGGGTTTGCCACAAAATGTGCCCACCACTACGGTCAACAAAGTGTGCGGTTCGGGAATGAAGGCGGTGATGATGGGCGCAGATGCGCTCACCGTTGGAAATGCGGAAATTGTGGTTGCTGGCGGCATGGAGAGCATGACCAATGCGCCTTACCTGTTAACCAAAGCGCGTTCCGGATATCGCCTGGGTCACGGCGAACTGTTAGATCACATGTTCCTCGACGGTTTGCAAAACGCCTATGACGGCAATTTGATGGGGACTTTTGCCGAAGCCACCGCCGACAAATATCAATTTACTCGCCAGCAGCAAGACGACTTTGCCATCGCTTCGCTAAACAAAGCCAATGACGCAATTGCCGCAGGGCATTTTGAACGGGAAATTGTTCCTGTCACGGTGAAAAGCCGCAAAGGTGAAACCGTGGTCGCGGTGGATGAACAACCGGGCAATGCAAAACCGGAAAAAATTCCTTCACTAAAACCCGCATTTAAAAAAGATGGCACAGTCACGGCGGCCAATTCCAGTTCTATTTCGGATGGTGCAGCGGCACTGGTGTTAATGCGGCAAAGCACAGCACAAAAACGCGGCTTAAAACCCCTTGCGGTCATCAAGGCGCAAACGCAATTCGCACAGGCGCCGGAATGGTTCACCACGGCGCCGGTCGGCGCGGTGAAAAAACTTTTGGAATTAACCAATTGGTCGGTGAAAGACGTCGACCTGTTCGAAATTAACGAAGCTTTCGCAGTGGTGACCATGGCGGCTATGCGGGATTTGGAAATTCCTGCCGAAAAGGTCAATGTGCACGGCGGCGCCTGCGCTTTAGGCCATCCCCTCGGTGCATCCGGTGCGCGGATTTTGGTGACCTTGATTGCCGCGTTGCAAACTTACGGCAAAAAACGCGGAATTGCCGCGCTCTGTATTGGCGGCGGCGAAGCTACGGCAGTTGCGGTGGAAATTGTGTAGAGAGGAAAACAAAATGCCCCGGTTTTATCCGGGGCATTTTTATTTGGGAGTAATGAACAATTTAGCGTTTTTCGATGTATTCAATAACGCGAACCACTTTTTCCACGCCGCTTACCTGCGCAGCCAGTCCGCTGACCAAATCGGCTTCTTTGCGCGTCAATAATCCCATCAGATAAACCACGCGATTATCGACTATCACCTTAACGCGTTCGGATTCTATATCGCGATTGGCGAGAATTTTCGCGCGCACTTTGGTGGACAGCCAATTGTCGTTGCGGCGCGCGAAAAACGTCGAACTGCTTTTCACCAACAATTCATTGTGCACTTGGCGGACTTTGGCAATGGCGCGCGCGGTTTCACCGGCAATTTGGCGCAAATCACTATGTGGTACTTCGCCGGTTAACAGGACCACACCGTTAAAACTGACGACATTGATACGAGCATCTTGCATGCGCGGATCCGCCTTGCGCAGATTCACTTCGATCAATGTTTCCAATCGTTGGTCGTCGACGTAGGCACCAAAGGTTCTGCGCCCTGGATCGGGCTGCACCGGACCGTCGTTGGTTGCGTCGAGCATGGTGACGCAACTGCACAGCAGAGTGCAGAACGCTAAGGTAATCAGGCGAAACGCTGTAAATCGCTGCATATCATTCAATTCCAAAAAGTTTGTGGTCGATCAAATCGCTAAGGCAGTAGAGCACCAATAAATGGATTTCGTGGATTCGGCTGCGGGAATTGACTGCCGCGCGCAGTTCTATATCTCCCGGCTGTAACATGCGCCCAATCTCGCCGCCGTCGCGCCCGGTCAGGGCGATGACCGACAGGCCGCGGTCGTGGGCAGTGTGAATCGCGTGGAGCAGGTTTGGGGTGTTTCCGCTCGAACTCAACACCAGCAAAATGTCCCCCGCTTGCCCGAGTGCGCGCAGTGGTTTTGCGTAGACGTCGTGGTAGTGCGCATCGGCGACGATCGATGTGTAGGTCGCCAGATTGCCGCCGAGCCAAATGGCGGGCAGGCCGGGGCGCTCTTTTTCAAACCGGTCGACGAGATTGCAGGTAAATATTTGCGCGAGGGCGGAAGACGGGCCGTTGCCGCAAACCAGAATTTTCTTTTCTTCCAAAAGGGCCTGTACCAGCCGGTCGGCGGAAGCCTCGATCAGCGGGGCCAATTCTTCGCCCACTTGCATCTTGGCTTCGATACTGCGCTGGAACAGGTTATAGACTCTCTGCGACATAAAATTTCCGGTGATTAAAACGCGTTGCGCACCCAGTCGATGCGCGCTTGTTTGCCGTCATGTATGACGCCGACAACATCGAAGCGCATCGCTTGGCGCGACGAGATTTTTTCGCTCTGTAAATAATGTTGAGAGGCGGAAAGGATTTTGCGCTGTTTAGCCACAGAAACAGTTTCCAGCGGCGAGCCGTAATCACTGCTTTTGCGCTGCCGCACTTCGACAAACACCAAGGTATCGCCGTCGCGCATGATCAAATCGATTTCGCCGCTTTGGCAGCGGTAATTGCGCGTGACCAAGCGCAAGCCCTGCTCAAGCAAATAACGTTCGGCGGTGCGCTCACCTTGCTGTCCGATCAGTTGGTGGCGGGTGAGAGAAAAAATCATCGTCAGAACGACTCGGCCAGCACTCGCGGGCGGCCATTACGAAATTCTGCCCACACCTGCTGGCGCTGGAACTGCTGTTGTTCATTAAGACGCAGAGTTCCGGTGAGCCCGTAAAAATTCGCTTCGCGCACCGCTTCCAATTGTTTTAGGCGCGGATACAAATGGAAGCTGTCCACACCCATTGCATACAGCGGTTGCAGTGCGGCGCTGTTGTCGGCGAATTTTTCCAGCGCTTTTTTCTCGGCCGCTTGGCGCTCGAAAAACCAGGGCAGGGTGGAGAATTTGATGCCATTCATATCCTGATCGAGCTTGCTGTCGGGAACTCCGGAGTAAACCTGACTGGTGGAATATACCGGAATATCCGCCGCGTAATGGAAGGCTAGAGTCGGTTTTACCTGGCGCGCTTCATTGGCCTGGGCGACCAGGAAAATCAAGTCGATATCCTGTCTGCGGCGCGGTTCAAATTGCACATTGCCGATCAGCGCGCGAATTTCCTGCGCGCGCTTTTCACTCAAGTCCAACTGCAAAGCTTGTTTGAGCAGTTTTGAATAATCCTGCTTTTCGGAGTAGCGATATTCTTTAACGATTTCGCCGCCAAAATTGCGCCAGTGTGTAATAAATGTGTTAACGCTGCGATCGCCCCAGTTGTTATTGGGGGCGAGAATCATGGCGCGGCGGTGACCATCGCGCCAAGCCTGTTCTGCCGCTTGGCGAGCTTCGTCTTCCACCCCGAGGCCGAATTGAAACAGATTGGCGACAGTACCGAGCGGATTATCGATAGTGTTTAGCGCCAGAGTCGGCACAGGCAGCGCCGGGCGCAGCGCCAAATCCTGCAGCTGCTCTTTCGCCAGAGGACCAATGATCAGCTGCGCGCCGTCCGCCAAAGCTTGGTCGTACACCGCGTTGATGTCCTGCTGTTCCGTGTCATAAAACCGCAAGGCGGGAGCGTCGGATTCCAATTGGCGGTGTTGGTAGTAAGCCGCCATAAATCCGTCGCGAATCGCGTTGGCGGCGCTGGCGAGTTTTCCCGAGAACGGCAGCAGCAGCGCAATTTGTTGCGGCTGCTCGCTGAGAATCTGGCGCAGCATCTGCAGGTCGGCGGGGAGATTGACGCTAGCGGGGTGATCGGACCACTCCAGCATCCAGCGGTCCAGGCGCGCCAATTGTTCGCGGATATTGGCCTGGGTGTCTTTGCTGAGCAGCGCCAAGCGATACCAGCCTTCCAAATCGCGACTTGCACCGCCTTCTGCAAGAAGCTTCCCTAGTTCCGCCGAGGGAATTTCCATCAGGGTTTGCCACAAGCGTTGTTGATTATCTGCACTCTCCTGCGCCCGGCCGCCGAGCAAATCGTGCAAGCGGACGCGCTCTTCCAGGCTGGCGGGATAATTTCCCATGTTATGAAGTAGTGTGGCTTTTTGCTCCAAGATAGGATGAGCAAGTTCGAGCGGAAGCGCGGATGGATAATCGGCCGGTGGTGCTTCCAAATATTCCAGTGCCTGAACGTAATAACCGTCTGCAGTGGCGATATAACTTCTGACCAGAGCGAGGCGTGCAGCCTGGGCAGTGGAAATTCGGAGGTTCGTTTGTGGGGGCAGATTGTTTATGATGCTGCGCGCCCTGCCGACATCTCCGCTTTGCGCCAGTATTTGCGCCGCTTCCAGCATCAAGCCGAATTTGGTTTGTGGATCCGAGCGCTCAGCTTGGGCCAGCAGAGCGTCTGCCGATTGCCGCTGTTGCGCGACTATTGTGGAAGTATCAGTGCCGCCGGGCCTGCTCTGATTGCTCTCGCAAGCGAGAAGCGCGAGTGTAATGACGCCGAATGCCGTCAGCCGAGTACCAAAACTCATGCTGGATCTCCACGGTGAATAAAAACGAGATTTATTGGAGTGAGAATCATGACTGTCCGAGTGAGTTCGGCTGCCGGAGTGTTATACATAGTGCCGACCCCCATCGGTAATTTGGCCGATATGGTACCCCGCGCCATTGAGGTTCTTCAAACGGTCGACCTCATAGCGGCAGAGGACACACGTCACAGTGGGAAGTTGATGCAGCATTTTCAGATCAGCACTCCCATGATCTCCTACCACGATTTCAGCAGCGAACAAAAAGCCCAGGATTTGTTGGATCGTTTAAAAGCGGGAAAAAACATTGCGCTGATCTCCGATGCGGGTACGCCGTTGATTTCAGATCCCGGTTATCGTTTGGTTTCCGCAGCGCGGGAGGAAGGCATTAATGTCATCCCTATCCCGGGCGCGTGCGCTGCGATTGCAGCTTTAAGCGCCAGCGGTCTGCCTTCGGACCGCTTTGCGTTTGAAGGGTTTCCTCCCGCTAAAAACAGTGCGCGCCGCGCGTTTTATCAGGCGCTGGTACAAGATTCCCGCACGCTGATTTTTTACGAATCGCCGCATCGAATTCAGGCGAGCCTAGCCGATCTGCTGGAAGTCTTTGGACCGGAGCGGCGCATGGTAATGGCGCGGGAGATCAGCAAAACCTTCGAGACCTTTTTATCCGGAACAATCAGCTCGGTCCTCGCTATAGTCGAGCAGGATCCGGATCAGCAGAAGGGCGAGATTGTCTTGCTCGTGGCCGGCTATCAACCGCCCGAGCAGCAAGAGGAGCTCTCCCCGGAAGCCTGCCGGGTGATGAGTTTATTGTTGGATGAGAAACTGCCGGTGAAACAGGCGGCCTCACTGGCTGCGGCCATCACAGGCGAAAAGAAAAATCGCCTCTACGACTGGGCATTGACGCGCTGAAGCCAAACATTTGTTGCTTGCCGGCGCAGGAATATCTTTGTTAAGGTGCGCCCCGGAGTTGGCCAGGCAGTCGCTCCTGTTTCGACAGGGGAGGAAAGTCCGGGCTCCATAGGGCAGAACGCCAGGTAACGCCTGGGGGGCGCGAGCCTACGGAAAGTGCAACAGAGAGTAGACCGCCATCTTTGGATGGTAAGGGTGAAAGGGTGCGGTAAGAGCGCACCGCGCAGCTGGTAACAGTCTGCGGCACGGCAAACCCCGTTCGGAGCAAGACCAAATAGGAATCCAATGGCGTGGCCCGCGCTGGATTCGGGTAGGTTGCTAGAGGCAAGCGGCGACGCTTGTCCCAGATGAATGACTGTCCATGACAGAACCCGGCTTATCGGCCGACTCCGCATTATCTCTCATATACGCTTTATCCCTTCTTTGCGTAGTTCTTCCGCGTTGTTAAATCGAAATATTCTTGCAATTAAAGTGCTTTGTTAGCACTTGCTTCCACGCCTTTGTTTCTCATCAAAAAGATCTTTCTTTTTTGCCTGTTTTGCAGAATTTTCCAAACCAAAAAAATTCTCATTTTTAATTGGTGCCCTCTCGTTTTGGTGGTCTGCCGTGTTGACAGGCGCCACGCGGCCTGGATAGTGTGCTAAAGTGGAATAAAGTGGTTTTTTGTGGATATTGGTGGGGCGATGGTGGTCTCCCAAGGGCAAACGGTCTTCTAATGGTCAAAGTGTGTTCCAGGGCAGTCACAGCATAACGATGGACGCTAAAGGGCGCATCGCGATACCCGCCAAGCAGCGGGAATGCTTTATGGCGCTCAGCAACGGCCAATTGGTTATGACAGCCCATACGGAAAACCGATGCATTCTGATCTATCCCGAGAATGAATGGGAGCAGATCCGCCCGCAAATTGAAGCCCTGCCGACATTCAACAAACACGCGCTGCGCGTACAACGATTGTTGCTGGGAAATGCAACTTCGCTCGAGCTGGACAGTAACGGTCGCGTGTTGGTGCCACCGACTCTGCGCACCTATGCCAGGCTCGATAAAAACCTGATGTTGGTGGGGTTGGGAAAAAAATTGGAATTGTGGAGTGAAGAGGCTTGGTTCAAGTCGGTGGTTAACGCGGAGCTGGACGACGATGCACCACCGCCCGAATTGTTGACCTTGAGCCTGTAGGACTTATGAGCCAGCCAGAGCATTTTTCGGTACTCCTGCGGGAGTCGGTTGACGCGTTAGTACAGGATGCCAGCGGTTTTTATATCGATGGCACCTTTGGTCGGGGTGGCCACAGTCGCGCAGTACTGCAGCGACTCAACGCGGAAGGTCGGTTGCTGGGATTTGATAAAGACCCGCTGGCGATAGCCGCGGGGGAAAAACTGGAACAAGAGGATCAGCGTTTTTCCATTGTTCACGATTCTTTTGCTGCGCTGGCTGATATAGCTGCGCAGCGTGAGGTTGCCGGCCGAGTTGCGGGGATATTGTTGGATCTGGGGGTGTCCTCCCCGCAACTCGATCAGGCGGAACGCGGGTTCAGTTTTATGCAGGATGGCCCGCTGGATATGCGGATGGATACCAGCCGCGGTATCAGTGCGGCGCAGTGGGTAAATAGCGCGTCAGAAGAAGAAATTGCGCGAGTGTTGTTCGAATATGGCGAGGAAAAATTTTCCCGTCGCATGGCCCGGGCAATAGTCGCGCACAGACGTGAAAGTCCTTTTACCCGGACGCGTCAATTGGCAGAGGTCATTGCTGCGGCGAATCCGAAATGGGAACGCGATAAGCATCCAGCGACGCGCGCGTTCCAAGCGATCCGTATTGAGATCAATAACGAGCTAAAGGATTTAGAGCAGGCGTTACACGCCGCAATGGCTGTCCTTCAGCCCGGTGGACGCTTGGTAGTGATCAGTTTTCACAGCCTCGAAGACCGCATAGTCAAGCGGTTTATGAAACAAGAGGCGCGCGGTCAGATATTTCCCAAAGGATTGCCGGTAACGGCGGACCAGTTGCAGCACAGGCTCAGGATCATCGGCAAAACCGTTAGGGCGAGTGAGGAGGAAGTACAGCAAAATATCCGCTCACGCAGTGCAATCATGAGAGTGGCTGAAAAAATTTAATCCTCATTTCCGCAACGTGTATCAGACCGGGGTGAACCGGTGAGAGAGGTACCCAATGGTACGCAAGTTAGGACATGGCATGTTGATTTTTGCTGC
Source organism: Saccharophagus sp. K07 (assembly GCF_014336955.1). Taxonomy (GTDB): domain Bacteria; phylum Pseudomonadota; class Gammaproteobacteria; order Pseudomonadales; family Cellvibrionaceae; genus UBA5868. The sequence continues at coordinate 152,442 of NZ_QRAI01000007.1, forward strand.
GTGGTTTCTCGTGATGGGCTCTGCGCTCTCCGTTATCTACGTCACCCACCGTGCCCGTCTCGCTACCCATGAATTGGAAACGCTGCGCCATGCCGCTGCAGATTTGCAGGCGGAGTCGGGGCAATTGTTGTTGGAAAAAAGTTCTCTCTCGGCCTATGCCCGGGTAGAGCAAATGGCATTGAAAGAATTGAACATGACAGTACCGGACACTGATCAGGTGGTCGTTGTAAAACGATGATACGCAAAAACGCAAGTCCAAAAAAAATTGCGCGCCAAACACCGGCAGGACCGGTGTTTGCTCGTGCGCGCATTATTTGTATGGTCTTGCTTTTGGCGGTTTTACCTTCAGCCCTGATCTGGCATCTCGCGCACCTGCAAGTGATTCCCACCGCTGAAAAAGGCTACACGTTTTTGCAAGAGCAGGGACAGGCACGCACCGTGCGGGAAGAAGTCATCCAGGCCTATAGAGGTGTGATCACCGACCGCAACGGTGAAATCCTCGCCGTCAGCACGCCTGTCAAATCCATTGTGCTCAACCCGCAACGTTTCGATCCGGAAAAAACAGCGGTATTGGCTGAAGCGCTCGGTTTAAAAACCTCTGAGCTGGCAGCCCGCATTGGCCGTTTCAGTGACAAACAATTTATGTATGTGGCGAGAAATTTACCGCCGCATGACGCCGACAGAATTCTCGCCCTCAAATTGGAAGGCGTATCCGCGGAAAAAGGCTTTCAGCGTTTTTATCCCGCAGGTGAAGTCGCGGCGCACGTGGTCGGTTTTACCGATATCGACGATCGCGGGCGCGAAGGCATGGAATTGGCGCTGGAAAATTGGTTGGCAGGAACGCCCGGCTCCCGCAGGGTGATGAAGGATTTGAAAGGTAATGTCGTAAAAGATCTGGGCGTGATCCGCGCGGCCGAATCGGGCAAAGATGTGCAACTCAGTCTGGATTTGCGCCTGCAATACCTCGCCTATCGCGAATTGAAAAATGCCATTGCAGAACAAGGCGCGGCATCCGGTTCCATCGTAATGCTGGATGCGCAAACGGGCGAAATTCTCGCCATGGCCAATCAGCCTTCCTATAACCCGAACAACCGCAGCCAGATTCAACCAGCTCAGTTACGCAATCGCGCGGTCACAGACATGATCGAGCCAGGCTCGACCATGAAGCCATTTACCATAGTTGCGGCTCTGGAAAGCGGTCGATATAGCCCTAACACCAAAATTGATACCAATCCCGGGTATTGGCGCGTCGGCGGCAAAACCTATTCGGATTTCCGCAATTACGGTGTGATGGATTTGACCACCGTGATTCAAAAATCCAGTCAGGTCGCGATCAGCAAAATTGCCATGGATTTACCGCCGGAAGATTTGCGCGATGTGTTCTATCGCGTTGGCGTTGGCCAATTGTCGGGCACCGGATTTCCCGGAGAAGCACTGGGCAAATTGCCCAATCCGCGCCGTTGGCATCCGACCGAGCGCGCGGCTTTGGCTTTCGGTCACGGCATGACTTTGACGGCGCTGCAGCTTGCCCACGCGTACACAGTTTTCGCCACCGGCGGCATTTTGCGACCGACCGCCATTCTCAAGCAGCAAAATGTTCCAGAAGGCAGCCGCGTCATAGATGTCAAACACTCGCAGCAGGTGTTAAACATGCTCAAAGCCGTTACCCAAACCGGTGGTACGGCAACACGCGCACAAATCAAAGCCTACCCAGTAGCCGGCAAAACTGGTACCGCGCATAAAGTGGGTGAAGGCGGTTATGCGGACGACAAATACATCGCTTTGTTTGCTGGTCTTGCACCTGCTGACAATCCGGAAATCGTCATGGTGGTAATTATTAATGAACCACCACAGGAACATTATTACGGCGGTGAAGCCGCTGCTCCGGTATTCGCCCGGGTGGCGGAGGGCACTTTGCGTTTGTTGCAGGTGCCGCCTAGTCAATCACCCTCGCAACAAAAAGTGGTGGCACGCTAATGACAAGCGCAACGCCTATCACAGCATCATCGATCACACTGGCGCAGCTGATGCCTGAGTTGCGCCTGCCGGACGATTTGAGGAATCTGCGTGTTTCCGGCGTATGCCAGGACAGTCGTCAGGTCGCTCCCGGTGATTTGTTTATCGCTCTGCAAGGCGGGAAATTAGACGGCCAAACATTTATTGCCGACGCGGTAAAACGCGGAGCAGTAGCGGTTTTAATTGAATCGACAGTAGAACAAAAAACCGGGCTTGTACGTTATGAAGTAGATGCGCCGGTGATCAGCGTGGCCAACCTTCCTGCGCGCGTCAGCGAAATTGCTGGCAGATGCTATGGCGATCCTTCTTCTTCACTACAGGTTATCGGCGTTACTGGCACTAACGGCAAAAGCACAACCGTTTCTCTTTTAGCGCAGCTTTACAGCGCCATTGCCGGTCGAGCAGGCACTATTGGAACCCTGGGTGTAGCGGTTGATGGCCGTGTTATTCATGATTTTGGTATGACCACGCCGGATGCGGCGCGCGCGCAGAAATTACTGGCCGATTTGCGGGATAACAATGTGCGCATGGTGGCGATGGAAGTTTCCTCGCATGGACTTTATCAACATCGCGTCGCTGGCATTAATTTTCGTGCAGGTATTTTTACCAATATCACCCACGATCACCTCGACTACCACGGCACCATGCAGAATTATGCTGCTGCCAAACAAAAATTATTTGAGTCGATGGGACTGCAGGCGGCGATTATCAATCTTGATGATCCTCATGCGCCGCAAATGGTCGCCGCCGCCAAACAGCGCGCTAATGTCTACAGCTATTCATTACTGCATTTTGCCGCAGATGTTTACGCCAGCGATTTGACCTATAGCGCAGAAGGCGTGAATTTTCGCTTGGCGACGCCATGGGGCGAGACAGAAATTTCCAGCCCATTACTCGGCGAATTTAACGTCTACAACCTGATCTCCGCCTTGACGGCGCTGTGTGCAATTGGTTGTGAATTTCCGGTGTTGCTGGAAGCCGTTCCAAGATTGCTGCCAGTTCCTGGGCGCATGCAGCGTATTGCAGTAGACGCAGATGTGACGGCAGTGGTCGATTACGCTCATACGCCTGACGCACTTGCCCAAGCCATTGCCTCCACACGAGTTCACACCTCCGGAAAATTATGGGTGGTGTTCGGCTGCGGCGGCGATCGCGATCGCAGCAAGCGGCCGGTGATGGCGACATTGGCAGAGCGATTTGCCGATCACGTGATTGTCACCAGCGATAATCCGCGCACGGAGGAACCGCACAGCATTTTGCAGGAAATCTGCACCGGTTTTCGTGCACAAAAACACCGTTGCATTACCGATCGAGCAGAGGCCATTGCTTTTGCTATTACCCAGGCGCAACCCGGTGATGTCATCCTGATTGCTGGCAAAGGTCACGAAACCTATCAAATCATCGGCGAAGAAAAACGTCCGTTCAGCGACGTGGAAGAGGCGGAAAAAGCATTGCGTCTTCGCGCCCAACGAGGGGGTGTCTGATGCGTCTGACGGATCTGATCGCACCTTTGCACGCTCGCCTGGTGGGCAGCGACGCTGAATTTACCAAGTTGAGCACGGACTCACGCCAGCTTCAACCAGGTGAATTATTTGTGGCTTTGCGCGGTGACAATTTTGATGGCCACGATTTTGTACAGGTCGCCGTTGATCGCGGTGCATGCGCGCTGGTTGTCGAACAGGACATTGAATCTGCCAATGTGCCTCAAGTGGTTGTGGCCGATTCCACGCGTGCGCTGGGCGCCATAGGGGCGCTGAGCCGCAAAGCATTTTCCGGAACCATTGTGGCCGTAACCGGCAGCAGTGGAAAAACCAGCGTCAAAGGTCTATTGCGCGATATTTTCGCCACAGCAGCTGATGTAGTGGCAACGCAAGGCAATTTTAATAATCACATCGGTGTGCCTTTGACACTGATGAATTTGTCGACGCAGCGATTTGCTGTTGTCGAAATTGGCACCAATCATCCGGGCGAAATTGCCTATCTCACCGATTTGGTTAAGCCGGACATAGCGCTGGTTAACAATGTCGGTCCGGCGCATATTGGCGGATTCGGCTCGATTGAGGCTATAGCGCGGGAAAAAGGCTCCATTTATGGCGCACTGCAAGCGCATCAGACAGCAGTAATTAACTTGGACGACGCCTTTGCTGAACAATTTCTCAAAGCAACGCAGCAGTGCCGACAAATCGGTTTTTCTTTGGCAAAAAGCGACCGAGCTATTCCTGCGGTTTATGCGCAAGCGATCGAATTCGACTCCGTAGGGCGCGCGTCTTTTGCATTGTGTTACCAAGGCGAAATGCAGCCTGTTCGTTTGCTTTTGCCGGGCCAGCACAACGTTGCCAACGCTCTGGCCGCGGCCGCCTGCGCAATTGCTGCAGGCGTCAACTTAAGTGATATAGCGGCGGGACTTGGAAAATTTTCCGGCGAAAAAGGCCGGATGCAAATTTATGACGGTCCGCGTGGGGCACGCATAGTCGACGACACCTACAACGCCAATCCCGCTTCCGTGCGTGCGGCCATCGACTATTTAAGCAATTGTCCTGGTAACCGCGTGCTGGTATTGGGTGATTTGGGCGAATTGGGCGAGACAGCTCCTGCGCAACATCGCGAACTTGGGCGCTACGCCGCGCAGAAAAATATTTCGGTTTTGTTAACGCACGGCCCTTTATCCGCATTGAGTGCAGCGGAATTTGGCACAGGCGGATTGAATTTTCCCAGTAAAGAAGCGTTGGTGGATGCGCTGCTCTCTCAACTGGATGCGCACACCACTGCGCTGGTTAAAGGGTCCCGCAGTGCACGCATGGAAGAAATCGTGCAGCGGGTTTTAAACACGAAGGAAGTTTCTTCATGCTAGTTTGGCTTGCCCAATATTTGGAACCGTTTTTCCGCCCTATGGCGGTGTTTCAATATCTGACGCTGCGCGGAATTCTTGGAATCATGACCGCATTGTGCGTCTCTCTTTTGCTTGGGCCATGGTTCATTCGGAAAATGGTGCAGAAGCAAATCGGGCAGGCTGTACGCAACGATGGTCCGAAAAGTCATTTGAGCAAATCCGGCACACCCACCATGGGCGGTGCGCTTTTGTTATTTGCCATCTCCATCAGCGTGTTTTTATGGGCTGACCTCACCAACCGTTTTGTCTGGGCGGTGCTGTTTATCACCATTACCTATGGATTGGTGGGATGGGTCGATGATTACCGCAAGGTCATCGAAAAAAATTCCCGCGGCCTGCCCGCGCGCTGGAAATATTTTTGGCAGTCAGTTGCCGGTATAGCAGTGGCGATTTTTTTGTATACGACTGCACAGAGCCCAGTGGAAACCCAACTGTACGTGCCCTTTTTCAAAAACGTCACGCTTGATTTGGGTTGGGGATATTTGCTGCTGGTGTATTTCGTGGTGGTCGGCGCGAGTAACGCAGTCAACTTGACGGATGGTTTGGATGGTTTGGCGATTATGCCGACCGTGATGGTGGGTTCGGCACTCGGCATAATCGCGTATCTCGTTGGCCACGCCAATTTCGCCACTTATTTACATATTCCCTATGTGCCGGGCACGGGCGAACTCGTTGTATTTTGCGGCGCATTGGCCGGAGCGGGACTTGGCTTTTTGTGGTTCAACACCTATCCCGCACAGGTTTTTATGGGCGACGTAGGTGCATTGGCACTCGGCGGTGCTCTGGGTGTTATTGCAGTGATTGTCCGCCACGAAATCGTCTTTTTTATCATGTCCGGCATTTTTGTGATGGAAACCGTGTCGGTGATTTTGCAGGTGGCGTCTTTCAAACTCACGGGTAGACGAATTTTCCGTATGGCGCCGCTACATCACCATTTTGAATTAAAAGGATGGCCAGAACCGCGCGTGATTGTGCGGTTTTGGATTATTACCGTCATGTTGGTTTTGATTGGTCTTGCGACCTTGAAGTTGAGATAAATCATGGCTGCTCTGATCGCCACAAGTCGTATTGCATTGATCGTCGGGCTCGGCGTGACGGGATTTTCCGTTGCCCGTTTCCTGGCGCGTCAAGGGCGTACCTTTATGGTGGCGGATAAAGCACCGAAACCGGAAAGTCTAGCGCGTTTTCAACAGCAATTTCCGGGAGTTCGGATACTGACGGGCGAATTTGATTACTCGCAATGGCAAGGTGTCAGCGAAATTATTTTGAGTCCGGGCGTGCCGCGTAAACATCCGGCGATCGCTGCAGCCATCGCCGACGGCGTGCCGGTCATTGGTGATATCGAATTATTTACCCGCGAAGCGCGCGCACCCATAGTGGCCATTACGGGTTCCAATGGCAAAACCACGGTCACGACGCTGGTTGGCGAAATGGCTAAAAAAGCGGGTGTTGCCGCCAAGGTCGGTGGCAATCTCGGTACGCCTGCACTGGATTTGCTCGACGATAGTGCCGAATTGTACGTATTGGAATTATCGAGCTTTCAACTGGAAAGTACGGTCAGCCTACGTGCGGCCGCGGCCACCGTGTTAAATGTGTCGCCCGATCACATGGACCGTTACAAGGATCTCGCGGAATATCACTTCATCAAACAGCGCATTTATATGAATGCCCAACATTTGGTGATCAATCGGGACGACGCCTTGACGCAACCGCCATTGGCCGAAGGCGCGCAAGTGACGCGTTTCGGACTCGGTGAGCCGGACTTGAAAGATTTTGGTTTGCACCGGGATGCCGACGGAATTTGGCTGGCTCACGGTTTGCGCAAATTATTGAATGCTTCAGAAATTCCGTTGCGTGGTTTGCACAATCTTGCCAATGCGCTCGCTGCTCTGGCTTTGGGACGAGCAGTCGGCCTCGACGAAAATGCCATGCTGGAAACCTTGCGGGAATTTCCGGGTTTGCCGCATCGCTGCCAATTGGTGGGCCGATTTGACAGCGTCGATTACGTCAATGACTCCAAAGGCACCAATATAGGTGCGACCGAAGCGGCGTTAAAAGGTCTGGCCAGTGACAAGCCCAATATAGTGCTGATCGCTGGAGGCGATGGCAAAGGTGCAGATTTTTCTTCACTCGCTCCTTTGATTAAAGCTAGCGTAAGAGCGGTGACCCTGATCGGCAAAGATGCAGACAAAATCGCGCAAGTGTGCGCACCGCTGGTGCCCGTTGAAAAATGTTCTTCGCTGCAAGAGGCGGTGGAAAAAGCGCGCAAATTTGCCTCGCCCGGCGATACGGTTTTGTTATCGCCAGCCTGTGCCAGCCTGGATATGTTCAGAAACTACGAAGATCGCGGCGACCAATTTCGCGACATAGTGGAGCGGTTATGCGCGCACTGATGTTGGAATCGCCATTATTTGTGTCCGAGCGACCCCAATTCGATTGGACCTTGTTGCTGTTGGCTTTTGGTCTGGTGTCGTTCGGCGTCATCATGGTGGCTTCTGCCTCCATTGATTTTGCTGCTCAGGTTTACGGCGATCCGTGGTATTTCGTTAAGCGGCACGTGATTTTTCTGGGCATGGCTCTTGTCTCGGGATTTTTGGTTTATCACGTGCCGGTGGAAATGTGGAACCGTTGGTCGATTCTGTTGTTGTTCGCGGGCATAACCTTATTGATTGCTGTTTTGATCCCCGGTGTTGGTAAAACCGTTAACGGCGCCCAGCGCTGGTTTTCTTTCGGACCAATATCAGTACAGGCATCAGAAGTTGCGAAATTCTGCTTCATTATTTTCTTTGCCAGTTTTCTGGCGCGCAGGACCCGTGAGTTTCAAACCCGCTGGAGTGCGTTTTTCAAACTGATAGGCATCCTTGGCGCATTTGTTCTGTTGTTATTGCTCGAGCCGGATTTCGGCAGTGCGGTGGTTTTATGTTTGACCGCCGGAGCCATGATGTTTATGGCGGGTATTCCCTTGATTCGCTTTATTCTGCTGTCGCTGACCGGGGTCATTGGACTGGCCACGCTTGCGATCATTTCGCCCTATCGCTGGCAGCGATTGGTGACATTTCTTGATCCCTGGGCAGAACAATTTTCCAGTGGCTATCAGTTGGTTCAATCGTTGATCGCATTTGGTAGAGGCGAGTGGTTTGGGCTGGGACTGGGCAACAGTCTGCAAAAATTGTTTTTCCTGCCAGAGGCGCATACAGACTTTATTTTCGCCATAGTCGCAGAAGAGTTCGGCTTGTTTGGCGCAGCATCCGTAATAGTGGCTTTCGGAATTTTGGTATGGCGAATTCTGGCAATAGCTCGCGCGGCAAGTGAACGCGAATATCCGTTTATTGCCTTCTCCGCCGTTGGCGTCGGCATGCTGATTGCGGCTCAGGCATTTATCAATATGGGAGTGGCATCCGGTTTATTGCCAACTAAAGGCTTGACGCTGCCATTTGTCAGTTCCGGTGGAAGCAGCTTGATTATTTCGTGCTGTTTTATGGCGTTGCTGCTGCGCATGCAAACGGAACTTTCTTCTGCAAAAGGTGAACCTTCAAAGAGAGAACCGTCCGCCAAAAGAGAGCCCTCAGCTAAAAGAGAGCCCTCAGCTAAAAGAGAGCCCTCAGCTAAAAGAGAGCCTTCAGCCAAAAAAGAGCCTTCAACAAAATGGGAGGCTGCCAATGACTGACAGTGCAAAAAAACGTGTGCTGGTTATGGCCGGTGGAACGGGTGGTCATGTATTTCCTGCGTTAGCGGTTGCGAAAGAGCTGCGCAGTCGCGGATGTGAAATTCAATGGTTGGGTACCGATCGTGGAATCGAGGCGAGATTGGTGCCTGCAGCAAATATCCATCTTCATTTATTACCCATTTCCGGCGTGCGCGGAAAAGGTTTAAAGACCCTGATCGGCGCGCCCTGGAAAATCGTGCGTTCAGTGTGGGCGGCGCGCGCAATTTTGCAAAAATTCCAACCGCATGTTGTGTTGGGAATGGGTGGATATGCGTCAGGTCCGGGCGGCATAGCCGCGCGCATCATGGGGATTCCGCTGGTTATCCATGAACAAAACGCGCGTCCAGGCACTACCAATAAGTGGTTGGCGAAAATTGCGACGCGAGTTTTAACCGCATTCCCGAATGTATTGCCCAAAGCAATCTGTATCGGCAATCCTGTGCGGGAAGATATAGCCGCTTTACCGGAACCCGAAACGCGTTTGCAAAATCGCACTGGCCCATTGCAACTTTTGGTGTTGGGTGGAAGTCTTGGTGCCCAGGCATTAAACGAATTGGTGCCTAAAGCGGTTGCACCATTTATTAAAGAAGGACAACTGCAAGTCCGTCATCAAACGGGTGCGAAACATTTAGACAATACTCTCGCTGTTTATAAAGAGTGCGGCGTGTCAGGGGAAGTTACTGCATTTATCGACGATATGGCCGAAGCATTGGCCTGGGCTGATTTGGTCGTGTGCCGCGCAGGCGCTCTAACAATCGCAGAATTAAGTGCAGCGGGAGTAGCTTCTCTCTTAGTTCCTTTTCCATTCGCAATTGACGATCACCAAACGGCAAACGCGCGCTGGCTTGTCGATCAAGGTGCAGCGGAACTGTATCCACAAAAATCTCTCACGGCAGAGATATTGAAAGAACGAGTTATGACATTTATCGCTCAGCGGGGCCTTTTATTAAAAATGGCGCAAGCAGCGCGCAAAGCCGCGAAATCCGAGGCAACGACTTCATGCGCAGATATATGTCTGGAGGCGGCCAATGGCTAATGCCAAAAATCATAACGTGCCGGAAATGCGCCGCATCCGCAAAATCCATTTTGTCGGTATCGGCGGTGCTGGTATGTGTGGCATTGCAGAAGTGTTGCTCAACCAGGGATATGAAATTTCCGGTTCCGATATAAAAGCATCGGATACGACGCGACGCCTCGAATCCATGGGTGCGACTATATTTATCGGTCATCACGCAACGAATGTTGCCGGTCGCGATGTTGTGGTCTGCTCCAGCGCAGTTAACGCGCAAAACCCGGAAATTGTCGCTGCGCGTGAAGCGCGTGTTCCGGTTGTGCGCCGCGCCGAAATGTTGGGTGAATTGATGCGTTATCGCCACGGAATTGCTGTGGCAGGTACCCACGGTAAAACCACCACGACCAGTTTGATTGCATCAATTCTTGCCGCAGGTGATTTGGACCCCACCTTTGTTATCGGCGGACTATTAAATAGCGCCGGCACCAACGCGCGTCTCGGGGAAAGTCGTTATTTGGTCGCGGAAGCGGATGAAAGTGATGCTTCCTTTATGCATCTGCAGCCGATGGTCACAGTGGTCACCAATATTGACGCCGATCATATGGACACCTACGGCGGCGACTTCAATAAATTGAAGCAGACATTTATTGCGTTTCTGCACAATCTGCCTTTTTACGGTTTGGCCGTTTTATGTGGCGACGACCCGGTGATTCGCGAAGTTATGCCCTCAGTGGGGCGCGCGACCGTTACTTATGGATTTGGCGAAAACAACGATTATCGCGCGACAGATGTGGTGCAAACTGGCAAAACGCAACGTTTTCGCGCATGGCGTCCCAATAAGTCGGAACCTTTATCGATATTTTTGAATTTGCCCGGACGCCACAACGTATTAAATGCGCTGGCATCAATCGCCGTTGCAACGGAAGAAGGTGTTCCAGACAGTGCAATTCAGGCGGGGCTCGCAGATTTTCTCGGAGTCGGTCGACGTTTTCAGGTTTATGGTGAATTTATTTTAGGGCCGGGCGAACCGCTAATGCTGGTGGACGACTATGGCCACCATCCGCGCGAAGTTGCAGCGACCATCGCAGCGGTGCGTGCGGGATGGCCGACGCGTAGGTTGGTCATGATTTATCAGCCGCATCGCTACACGCGCACGCGGGATTTATTTGAAGATTTTGCCGATGTGTTGTCCACAGTAGACCAATTGATTTTGTTGGACGTATATCCGGCTGGGGAAGAACCGATACCAGGTGCGGATGGTCGCACTTTAAGCCGCAGTATTCGCACTCGTGGCACAGTGGACCCGATTTTTGTGGAAAGCGTTGATGCTGTTCCCCAGGTGTTGGCCAATATCATTCGGCCCGGAGATATCGTCATTACGCAAGGCGCGGGCAACGTCGGCGGACTTGCCGCGGTTTTGGCTCGCCAATTTTCTCAGGTTTCAAAAGAGACATGACACACTATTCATTTAAACAAGCACGACCGGAACAACTCGGCGTAGTTGCGGTGCTGTATGGCGGCACATCCGCCGAACGTGAAATTTCTCTGCGCAGCGGCGCGGCTGTTATCAATGCATTGCGCGAAGAGGGCGTTGCTGTTGAGCCAGTCGATGTTGGTGAAAACCCGTTGCAACAATTACAAAAATTGAAGGTTGATCGAGTATTTATTGCACTGCATGGTGCTGGTGGTGAAGACGGCAAAATCCAGGCCCTCCTGGAATGGATGAATTTGCCTTACACCGGCAGTGGCATAGCTGCGTCGGCTCTCTGCATGGATAAATTGCGCACCAAACAATTATGGCGCGGATGCGGATTATCGACACCGGATTACGCAGTGCTGAATTCCAGCAGTGATTGGAACCTTATTATCGAGCAGCTCGGTGGTGAGGCGATGGTAAAACCTTGCCATGAAGGCTCCAGCATCGGCATGGCAAAAGTTAAGAGTGCGGCGGAATTGCAACAGGCTTTCGAAGCCGCGCAGCGTTATGACCGGCTGGTATTAGCAGAACGCTATATCCGCGGCGCCGAATATACCGTTGCCATACTCGACGGAATTGCATTGCCGCCCATTAAATTGGAAACCAATCACCAGTTTTACGATTTTTCCGCGAAATACCAGGCGAACGATACTCGCTATATTTGCCCTTGTGGCCTTAACGACGCAGATGAACGCCGTTTGAAACAATTAGCTGCGGATGCATTCAATGCGGCTGGCGCCTCGGGATGGGGACGGGTGGATGTCATGGCGGATGCAAATGGCAACTTTTATTTGTTGGAATTGAACACGGTGCCCGGTATGACCGATCACAGTTTGGTTCCCATGGCCGCCAAAGCGGCGGGATATTCGTTTAATCAGCTTGTGTTAGCGATATTGAGTCAGACCTTGGATTAAAAGCCATGATCAGCGCAACGAGAAGGTCATATTCGGGAAACAGCTCGAGAAATAGCTCTCCGGCTGTCGCTCGTGCTGCGCGCTCGGGCGCTACTCGCAAAAAGGCGAAAGTTTCCTTTGGCCGTTACAGGGCTATGGGGGCAGTCGTTTGGAAAGTGCTGTCTGCAGGTAGTTTGATCGGTGGAATTGTTGCGGCTATTTGGTATTTCAATCCGCAGGAAAAGTTGCAGCAAATCGCCCATCGACCAATTAAAGAAGTGCAGGTTGAGGGCTCGTTTCAGTTTATTTCGAGTGACCTTATCGAAGAATATGTCGCACCGCATGTGCAGGGTTCATTTTTGGAAATGAATTTGCACGATCTAAAGCGAAAACTGGAATCCAATCCTTGGATTGATACCGCATCTGTTGCTCGTATGTGGCCTGACAAACTGGTCGTGAGGGTTACCGAACAGCAACCGATTGCGCGCTGGGGAGAAAAAGGATTCCTAAATATGCGCGGCGATATCATAGAAGTTGAAAAAACGACTAAAATACAAGCATTACCGCTTCTTCATGGTGAAGACCGTTACGCACGGGAAATCATGGAACAATATCTCCGCATCGGCAAATTACTCGCGCAACAAGATTTAGTGTTAGCTGCAGTCGAATTGGATGCGACCAGGGCTTGGACATTGACGACTCAGTCAGGATTGGTGATTAAGCTCGGCCGCGATCGTTTGTGGGAAAAACTGCAATATTTATTGGCAGCAAAGGCGGGGGATCTGGGGAAGGATTTCCATAAGATTGAGCTTGTCGATATGCGTTACCCCAGTGGATTTGCCGTGACCTGGAAAAATCCGGTGGAAGGACAATACATGGCGGGTGGTTGATGCCATCCAGGTAAATCGAAATTGGTAAATGTGAATTTACGTCAAATAAAAGCAAATTTAAGAGTGAAAAAGGGCAATGGCACAGTCTAGTGGGGGGAGAATGATCGTCGGCTTGGATATAGGAACGTCCAAGGTTGTCGCTATTGTCGGCGAAATATCCCCAGAGGGGGAGCTCTCTGTGGTGGGGTTGGGATCCCATAAATCGGCTGGGCTGAAAAAAGGTGTTGTGGTCAATATCGATTCCACCGTGCAATCAATTCAAAGAGCGGTGGAAGAAGCGGAGTTGATGGCGGGGTGTCAGATTCACTCTGTTTATGCCGGTATCGCGGGCAGTCATATTCGCAGTCTGAATTCCCACGGCATAGTGGCGATTAAAGATCGCGAAGTTTATCAGCAGGATATTGAGCGCGTTATTGATGCTGCTCAGGCAGTGGCGATTCCAGCGGACCAGAAAATTCTGCACATACTGCCGCAGGAATATGTGATCGACGAACAGGAAGGCGTGAAAGAGCCGCTGGGTATGTCTGGTGTTCGCCTGGAAGCGAAAGTGCATTTGGTGACTTGTGCCCTGAATGCAGCGCATAACGTCGAAAAATGTATCAAACGCTGCGGTTTGGAAGTCGAGGACATCATCCTCGAGCAACTCGCTTCGAGTTACGCCGTCCTGACGGATGACGAAAAAGAACTCGGCGTCTGCGTTGTGGATATAGGCGGCGGTACTACGGACATTGCGGTTTTTTACGACGGAGCGATTCGCCATACCGCCGTGATTCCGATTGCCGGCGACCAGGTGACCAATGACATTGCAATGGCATTGCGTACGCCCACCCAATACGCCGAAGAAATCAAAATTAAATACGCCTGCGCTCTGGCGAAATTAACCGGCGCGGAAGAAACCATCAAAGTGCCCAGCGTCGGCGACCGACCGCCGCGGGAATTATCCCGCCAAGCATTGGCGGAGGTAGTGGAACCTCGTTACGAAGAATTATTCACCTTGATTCAGGCCGAACTGCGGCGCAGTGGTTTTGAAGACATGATTCCGGCGGGAATTGTTTTAACCGGCGGCACATCGAAAATGGAAGGCGTAGTAGAGCTAGCAGAAGAAATTTTCCATATGCCCGTCCGCCTGGGAACTCCGCAAAACGTTCGCGGCTTAAAGGACATTGTGAATAATCCAATTTATTCAACTGGGGTGGGTCTTTTGATTTACGGAATGAAACAGCAAGGAGGCAGCAAAGTTTTTCATAACAACAGCGAAAGTGTGTGGACCCGCCTTAAAGGTTGGTTCCAAAAGAATTTTTAACTCGGTACTAATCCACGGTTTCAGGGGAAAATGAGGGGGAACTTATGTTTGAACTGGTAGATGCTTTACCGCAAAATGCGGTAATTAAAGTGGTAGGAGTCGGTGGTGGTGGCGGCAACGCTGTTAAACACATGATTTCCAGTCAAATCGAAGGCGTTGAATTTATTTGCGCCAACACCGATGCGCAAGCGCTCAAAGATATAGATGCGCGAACCGTATTGCAGCTCGGCAGCCACATGACGAAAGGATTGGGCGCGGGTGCAAATCCGGAAGTGGGTCGTCAGGCGGCGATGGAAGATCGTGAACGCATCGCTGAGGTATTGAGCGGCGCTGATATGGTATTCATCACTGCAGGCATGGGTGGTGGTACCGGAACTGGTGGTGCGCCAGTGGTGGCGGAGGTCGCGCGCGAGCTCGGCATTCTGACCGTCGCAGTGGTCACCCGTCCGTTTACGTTCGAAGGTCGCAAGCGTATGGCGATCGCCGAAGCCGGTATTAAACAATTGAAGGATCGCGTGGATTCTCTAATCACCATCCCGAACGAAAAATTGTTGCCGGTATTGGGTAAAACCACGAGCTTGCTCGACGCCTTCAAAGCGGCGAACGATGTTCTGCTGGGCGCAGTTCAAGGTATCGCGGATCTGATCATTCGTCCCGGTATGATCAACGTCGACTTCGCTGACGTGCGTACCGTAATGTCCGAAATGGGTATGGCGATGATGGGTACCGGTATTGCTCGCGGCGACAACCGTGCGCGTGAAGCAGCTGAAGCTGCTATCCGCAGCCCGCTGCTGGAAGACGTCAACTTGCAAGGTGCTCGCGGCATCCTGGTCAATATCACGGCCGGCATGGATTTGACCTTGGGTGAGTTCACTGAAGTGGGTAACACCATTGAAGAATTTGCCTCAGGTGAAGCCACGGTTGTCGTCGGCACCGTAATCGATCCAGAAATGACGGACGAACTGCGGGTAACGGTGGTTGCTACTGGCCTCGGTCACAACGAAGCCAAAGTCAGCGCCCAGCCAGCCAAAGTGGTGGACAACACCCGCAATTCAGACGGTATGCCGAACTACGCTGTTCTGGATAAACCGACTGTTATGCGCGCAGCTGGTACTGGCCGTGCTACTGGCAACACTGCACGAGCTCTGGATACCCGAGAGCGCGATATGGAGTATCTGGACATCCCGGCGTTTCTGCGCCGTCAAGCTGATTGATACCGCAAGGCAGCGACTCGCGTCTGTTCCTGTTCCCCCCGCGGGAACAGGCCGTGGTCGCTGTCAATTGAACTCGACCTATTCAGTGAGAGTTCAGGCATATTCAGTTTGAGTTCAGATTGATTTCTGCACACTAGCGCGGCTGAATCGCGCAGAGTGCTTAGGCCTCTCTTCATCAAGATCAGTCGGGTGGCGGTTTTCCCGGCGCGCAGCCAACCGGCCATCTCTGTTTCCCTTCTTTAGTTTGTTAGTATGCGCACCCTTTTTGCATTGCGTGTTAGTCGCTTTATATTTGAGACCGAAAAATGATCAGACAAAGAACATTGAAAAATGAAATTCGCGCGACAGGCGTAGGTCTCCACACAGGCAAAAAGATTGTATTAACGCTGCGGCCGGCTCCGGCGGATTTCGGCATTATGTTCCGTCGCGTGGATTTGGATCCCGTCGTTGAGATTAAGGCTAAAGCGGAAAATGTTGGCGACACTACCCTGTCGACCACGCTGGTTCAGGGTGATGTGCGCATTTCTACGGTTGAACATTTGCTGTCTGCGCTCGCTGGTCTCGGTATCGATAACGCCATCATCGAAGTGGATGCTGATGAAGTCCCTATTATGGATGGCAGTGCCGGTCCATTCGTTTTTCTGATTCAGTCGGCCGGCATTGAAGAACAAAATGCTCCGAAACGATTTATCCGCATCAAGAAGACGGTCACCGTTGAAGAAGGTGAAAAGCGGGTCAGCTTCCGTCCCTACGATGGCTTTAAAGTGTCCTTTGCCATAGATTTTGATCATCCTGTCTTTAAAGATCGCTCGCTGCGCGCGTCCGTTGATTTCTCCAGTACCTCTTTTGTCAAAGAAGTCTCTCGTGCACGCACTTTTGGCTTTATGCATGAAATTGAATACCTGCGCTCCAAAGGCTTGGCCAAAGGTGGCAGTGTCAACAATGCCATAGTGATCGATAAATACCGTGTGTTGAACGAAGACGGCCTGCGCTATGAAGACGAATTCGTCAAACACAAAGTATTGGATGCGATCGGCGATCTGTATTTGCTCGGCTATAGCCTGATCGGCGAGTTTGATGCGTATAAATCTGGTCATGGATTGAACAATCGCTCCATCCGCGAGCTGATGCGGCAAAAAGATGCCTGGGAAATGGTTACCTTCGAATCCGAAGAGCAAGCAGTGCCTATTTCTTACTCGCGTCCCTTGGCGATTGCTTAAACGAATTTTTTATAGATTTGCTTCACTTAACGCCCTTGCTGAATAACGGTTGCGTTTTTGGCGGCTCTTATGCCATAGTCGGCCACCGTCAGGGTGGCTGGACGCCCCCTTTCGCTTGCGCACATGGAAGTTCATGTACTACTTATTACAGAGCTCAATCGCAACGCTGCGTCTTGAGTAACGTCTCAGCTAGTACCGGACTCAGCCCCAAAAGCGAAATTAATCAGTGAAAATCATCATCCTCAGCAAAAAATACGGCAATTGCCGCAGTATCAACCTAGGCATTTGGTCGGGTGCTTTATTATCTGTCTGCCTTGCCTGTCTGATTGGCGTTCCGGTTGCTGCTTACGTCACCTACCTCAAATTAGTTTCAGATTCCAAAAATCATCTGCTCGAGCCGGAAATCCGCCAAGTCTGGGCGGAGCGGTTGCAAGAACAGGAAATATTGATCGAACAAGCCCGCCAGCAGGCTGAAAGCAAGTTGGCAGCTTTGACGTTACGTGTAGCCGAATTGCAAACCCGTTTGGTGCGCATAGATGCTCTGGGCGAGCGTTTGACCACCATGGCGAAGCTCGACAATGGGGAGTTCGATTTCTCCCAGCCGCCGGCACTGGGTGGTCCCGAGCAGGAGATCTCCGGCGACAGTTTCTCTCCCCCTGATTTTTCTCACGCCATTGAAGAGTTAGCCCAGCAAATCGAAAACCGGCAGCATCAGCTGGAAACCCTGGAAGCACTGCTAGCCAATCGTAAATTGGAAAATGATGTCTTTATTGCCGGGCGTCCCATTACCAAAGGTTGGATGTCCAGTCGCTACGGTCGTCGTACCGATCCGTTTACCGGCCGCATAGCTTGGCATTCGGGCGTCGATTTCGCCGGCAAAGAAGGCTCTGACATTATTGCCGTTGCGGCGGGTGTCGTTGTATGGTCCGGTGAGCGCAGCGGCTACGGCCATATGGTCGAAATCAACCACGGTAAAGGATTTTCCACTCGTTACGCCCACAACAAGGAAAACCTGGTCAAAGTGGGCGATGTGGTGAAAAAGGGCCAGATCATTGCCCGTATGGGTACGAGCGGACGCTCCACTGGTCACCACGTCCACTTTGAAGTCTACAAAAACGGCCGAGCGGTCGATCCTTCTTCTTATATACATCGCGCCAGTCGTTAACACCCCTCGTTTTTCTTTGCGCGAACGCGCATCCTATTTCACCCCTAATTCAAGTCATTTATGATGCGGGCCTTTCGAATCGAAAGCCCCTTTTCCTCCGGAATTTGCAATCCCATGATTGGAACACTTATAAAAAAGATTGTTGGTACAAAAAATGATCGCGAACTGAAGCGAATGGGTAAATTGGTCGCCCAGATCAATGGCCATGAAGCCGCGATCCAAGCGCTGTCAGATGAGCAGCTCAAAGCCAAAACCGAAGAATTCAAGCAGCGGCATGTCAAGGGTGAGTCGCTGGATAAATTATTGCCGGAAGCCTTTGCGGTTTGTCGCGAAGCGAGCCGCCGCATCATGGGAATGCGCCACTTCGACGTCCAGTTGATCGGTGGTATCACGCTGCACGAAGGTCGCATCGCGGAGATGAAAACCGGTGAAGGTAAAACATTGGTTGCTACCCTGGCCGCCTATTTGAACGCTATTTCCGGTAAAGGCGTACATATAGTAACCGTCAACGATTATCTGGCTTCGCGCGACGCCAACTGGATGCGTCCGTTATACGAAGGTCTTGGCTTGACCGTAGGCATAGTAGTATCCATGCAGTCGCAGGAAGAAAAGCGCGCTGCCTACGGAGCCGATATCACCTACGGTACCAACAACGAATACGGCTTTGATTACCTGCGCGACAACATGGTGCTGCGCAAAGAAGATCGGGTGCAGAGGGGGCTGAACTTCGCCGTAGTGGATGAGGTGGACTCCATTTTGATCGATGAGGCGCGCACGCCCTTGATCATCTCCGGCGCTACCGAGAACAACACCGAGCTGTATCTGCTGATGAATAAACTCATCCCGCAGTTGCAACTTCATGATGAAGAAGCCGGCAAACAGGGCCACTTCACCGTCGACGAAAAGACCCGCCAAATCGAACTGACCGAAGATGGCCATCAACTTATTGAAGAATTGTTGACCAAGAATGGGTTGTTGCGCGACAACCAAAACTTGTATTCCGCGAGCAATCTCGGCTTGCTGCACCATGTTCATACCGCATTGCGTGCGCATAAGCTGTTTCATAAGGACGTCGAATACATTGTCGAAAACCGTCAGGTCATTCTGATCGATGAACATACCGGCCGAACCATGCCGGGACGACGGCTTTCCGAAGGTCTGCATCAGGCAATTGAAGCCAAAGAAGGTGTGCCTATTCAGAGTGAGAGCCAGACCTTGGCTTCCACTACGTTCCAAAACTATTTCCGTCTGTATAAAAAACTGTCTGGTATGACAGGAACTGCGGATACGGAGGCGGTGGAGTTCCGCCAAATTTATGGTCTGGATGTCGTCGTGATTCCCACCAACCGCCCCGTACAGCGAAAGGATCTGAACGATCTGGTCTTCCTAACAGCGGAAGACAAGTACGAAGCCATTGTTAATGAAGTAAAACGCATCAACGAAACCGGCGCGCCAGTGCTGGTTGGTACTGCTTCGGTGGAAACTTCGGAAGAAATGTCGCGCCGCTTCAAAAAAGCCGGCATTGCGCACGAAGTATTGAACGCCAAACAGCACGCCCGCGAAGCGGAGATCGTCGCCCAGGCAGGTCGACCCGGCGCCGTGACCATCGCAACCAACATGGCCGGTCGGGGTACGGATATTGTGCTCGGCGGTAATTGGGAAGCGGAAGCGGCTCGTTTGGAGAACCCTACCGAAGAGCAGATTGCCGCGATAAAAGCCGAGTGGAAAAAACGCAATGAGCAGGTATTGCAAGCCGGTGGCCTGCACATCATAGGTACCGAGCGCCACGAGTCTCGCCGTATCGACAACCAGCTGCGTGGTCGCGCGGGTCGTCAAGGTGACCCCGGTTTCTCTCGCTTCTATTTATCGCTCGAAGATAACCTGATGCGTATTTTCGCCTCTGACCGGGTGCGCAAAATTATGAGCGCTCTGGGAATGGAAAAAGGCGAAGCCATTGAGCACCGCATGGTGACTAATGCGATCGAAACGGCTCAACGAAAAGTCGAGGCTCGCAACTTCGATTATCGTAAGCAGCTACTCGAATACGATGACGTCGCGAACGATCAGCGTCAGGTTATATACAACCAGCGCAATGACTTACTGGATGAAGAAAGCATCGAAGAAGCCATTCACAGAATTCGTGATGACGTCGTCAATGACATGGTTTCTTCCTATATTCCACCCCAGTCACTGGCTGAGCAGTGGAATATTCCGGGCCTGGAACAGGCGTTGGAAGGCGAATTCGGCGTAAAACTGCCGATCCAGCAATGGTTGGATGAAGATAAACGACTCCATGAAGAGCCGCTGCGTGAGCGAATTCGCGCGGAAATGGAGCGTTTTTATCGGGAGAAAGTCGAGCGTATCGGGCCCATCATGCGCTCCCTCGAGAAGCAAGTGACGCTGCATGTTCTGGATACTTTGTGGAAAGAACATTTGGCCAATATGGATCATTTGCGCCAAGGCATAGGCTTGCGTGCGTACGCGCAGAAAAACCCAAAACAGGAATACAAACGCGAGTCCTTCGGTTTGTTCCAGGAAATGCTCAACAATCTCAAACACGATGTAACCCGAGTCCTGTTCCGCTTGGAGCCTATGACGCAAGAACAGATGGAAGCGATGGAGCGTCAGCGCCAAGAAGCCGCATTGCAGGCTCAGCGCAAAATGCGTTTACAGCATGAAGAAGTGTCTGCTCTCGAGCAAAGCCCGGCGCCTGAGTCAGCGGCGAAACAAGAACCGTTGGTGCGCGGCCATGCCAAAATCGGCCGCAATGAATTGTGTCCTTGCGGTTCCGGTAAGAAATACAAGTCCTGTCACGGCAAATTGGTTTGAGGAGCGATAGATAAAATGACATCGGCAAAAGTTGTGTGGCCCCAGATGCATGCGGTTAAAGGTGTTCGCATCGGTGCGGCCAGTGCCGGAATCAAAAAACCGGGTCGATTGGACGTTTTGGTTTTTGCCGTAGATGAAGGCGCCACAGTTGCGGGCGTTTTCACCCAAAGCGCGTTTCGCGCAGCACCGGTAATCGTTGCGCGTGAACATCTGGCCAGTTCAGAGATTCGTTTTCTCGTCATTAACTCTGGCAATGCCAATGCCTGTACGGGAGAAAGAGGATTGGCGGACGCGCGTGCTACGTGTGAGCAACTCGCACAGCTCGGCGGCGTTTCCGCAACACAGGTATTGCCATTTTCCACGGGGGTGATTGGCGAATACTTGCCTGTACAAAAAATTTCCGCCGTGCTTCCCGATGCGATTCAGTCTCTTGATGAGGCGGCTTGGGAAAAAGCGGCGAGAGCCATTATGACTACGGATACCTGTCCCAAAGGGGCCAGCATCCAAATCGAGCATGAAGGGAAAACCATTACGGTGTCCGGAGTCGCCAAAGGCGCAGGCATGATTCGCCCGAATATGGCGACCATGCTCTCTTTTGTCGCCACAGATGCTGCGGTTGAGCAGTCCGTTTTGGCGGAACTGCTGAAAACTGCCGTGAACAAATCGTTCAACCGAATCACCATTGACGGCGACACCTCAACCAACGACTCCTGCATTTTGATCGCCAGCGGCAAATCCGGAGCACCACAGATTTCTTCTGCGTCTGGTGCTTTATACGAAAAGTTGTCCGATGCAGTTGTGAGTGTGATGCAACAGCTCGCGCATGCCATTGTGCGAGACGGTGAAGGTGCTACCAAATTTGTCACGATCAATGTCACTGGTGGCGCCAATAGTGAAGAATGTTTGAAAGCGGCTTACGCGATTGCTCATTCTCCGTTGGTCAAAACAGCTTTGTATGCATCGGATGCCAACTGGGGTCGTATTGTCGCAGCTGTCGGATATGCGGGAATCTCGGGGCTCGATATATCAGGCGTGAAGTTGTGGTTGGACGATGTGCTGGTAGTGGAAGGCGGGGCGCGTCACCCAGACTACACGGATGCAGCTGGAACCTCCGTCGTAAAAAAATTGGAGTTCACCATTCGTGTTGAGCTTGGCAGAGGCTCCAGCGACGAAACCGTTTGGACGTCTGATCTGTCCCACGAATACGTCACTATCAACGCTGAATACCGAACCTAATCATGCCGGCGGCCGTGCACGTAGCAGTAGGAGTGCTGCGCGACGAACATGGACGTGTACTGATTGCATTGCGCCCTTCAGACAAACACCAGGGAAATCTATGGGAATTCCCTGGTGGCAAGATCGAAGCTGGCGAGCAATGTGAACAGGCTCTTCGGCGCGAGCTACATGAAGAGCTCAATATCACCGTTCACGAATCCCGCCCTTTAATTCGTGTTCCTTTCTCCTATAAAGACAAGTCCGTTCTTCTTGATGTCCGAGAAGTCATCCGATTTAGTGGGACGCCAATCGGTAACGAAGGGCAGGAGGTTCGATGGGTAAATCCAAACGAACTCAACTCTTATTCATTTCCCGCTGCGAATGTGCCCATAGTCTCGGCGATTCAATTGCCTGATTGCATAGCTGTAACAGGGAAATTCGAAAACGAGGGGGAGCTTGCCTCTGGTATTGAGTGCGCATTGAAGAAAGGGGCGGGGATGATTTTATTCCGGCCGGCGCCTGGAATTTATGGAGTAGCCAACCTTATTGAGGTGGCGGAAGCGATGTGTGCTCGCCATGGAAAGTTGTTTGCGGTCAGCTCCTCTATTGGCCAATCCTTATGGGGGATCGGATCCGGTCTCCACTTAACGAGCAAGGATCTAATGGGATTGATGGAGCGCCCAGTCGGTAGAGATAAATGGCTCGGCGCATCTTGCCATAACAGAGAAGAGTTGGAATGGGCTCGCAAAATCGGCGTTGATTATGCGTTTCTCTCTCCTGTGCAGAAAACTGAATCCCACCCTATGACCGAGCCCATTGGTTGGGAAGGGTTTAAATCGTTGGTCTTTAATGTAGGAATCCCGGTTTATGCCCTTGGAGGGGTGTCGAGGGATGATCTGGAAATGGCCCGAAACTGTGGGGCTAAAGGTATAGCCGCAATACGGGATTTTTGGTGCAAATAAAATTTTTAAAATAGTTAAAACAAAAGACTTGCACAGCCCAAAAAAATGGATAGAATGCGCGCCTCACAACGACGTGAGGCACTAAAAAGCCGGTCGCTGTGAACAGCAAGCTCCGATGAAAATCGAAATAAAAAAAGCTTGCAAAGCTCGAAAGAAAGAGTAGAATGCGCGCCTCACCAACGGGGTGAACCTAAAGTCCGAAGCGACTTGGGGCTGTTTAAAAATAGGATCAAGCAAAGCGTGTGGGCTCTTGTGG
>NZ_QRAI01000008.1 GCF_014336955.1 Saccharophagus sp. K07
TTATGTTTTGGGTTACTACAGCCAGACAAGGCCGCATCAACATAATGGTGGATTGCCGCCAGTGTTGGCCGAACAGCGGTATGTAAGTAACTCTTAAATCGTGGCCAAATTCACTTGACCACTACACTCCCGAAGAGGCGTGCGAAGCATTTGCACTCATTCATGATTCTTGGGATTACGGATGGACGTACCGTAGAACAGAGGGGTCTTCATGCGTCGTTGCAGCGGGAGGGTATGATGAGGGAGAGGAATTTGACCATGTCTACGTTCCGATGCATAGCGAGAGAGAATGTCGCTAGGATCAAGATTAATTGTTCACGTATTCTCACGCCTTGTTAGCCCAACGGTTCGACCCATTATAGATAATGGCGGGGTTGCGGCGCCTCGCAACTGCGCGATAAAAAATTGTAGAAGCATCGACTTAATCTGACGCTGATCTTGAAAAAGACGGGGTTACCGGGTTTGATGGTCGTGCGACCAATCATCCACCCCATAGGGGAGTAATCCGGAAAGGTGCCGCAAATCAAATTTAGCGAAAATCTCGCGACCTAATTGTTGGTGATTCCAATTGCAATGAGCGATCTTATCCAGCGACAATGTGAGCGACATGCTCTTGCCCAATTTCTACGGTGCCTTGATGTAAAGTGACCCTCCAATCTCAGTACCACTTCAAGGATGAGATTTTCATGTTAAACCGCCAGCTTGGCAAAAGCCACGGGCGGCAAGTAATTCAGTGAACTGTGTGGCCGTTGGTTGTTGTAGGGTCGTGCCACAGGTTAATCTCGTAAAGCGCTTCTTCTATCGTTCTGAACCAGTGTAGATTCAGACATTCGTTTCTGAATTTTTCCATTTACACTCTCAACAAAAGCATTTTGGGTGGGTTTGCCAGGCTGGATAAATTGCAATTCAATCCCCCGTTCTTTACCCCAGAAGAACATGGCTTTGCTTGTAAGCTCGGTCTCGTTATCGCAGACAATCCAATTGGGTGCTCCTCACGTCTCAATCAGCTGTTAAGAAAGCGAGCCACCTGCTATCCACTAATTGAAAACATAACCAACTGGCCAACCAGCTCTCTGTAATAGTCGTCAATCACATTGAGCATCCGAAAGTGCCTACCATTTGCCAATTGGTCATATACAAAAATCCATCGACCAGCCTCATTCACTTGCTTTAAAGCATCGTTGGTTGGTGTGGCGCTGGAGACGCTTTCGTTTCTTTGTGCGCACCGTTGCAATAAATGCGGTAGGTTCGCTTTTTATTGATGACTATGCCTTCTCTGCGCAGCAAGCTTTGAAGCATCAAATAGCTATATTGGGGATATTGCGCTGCCAACGCTTTTAATGGACCACAAAGATTGTCGTCGCAGCTCATTGTTGGCGAGTATCGATGTGAGCTTCGACTAATACCGATGAGCCTGCATGCCGCGCGTTCCTCAACATATAGTGCTTCATCAAGTGATTTACCATGTGGCGCTTGGCTGCAGGCTTTACCACTTTTTTGAAAACATCCTTAAGCGAGGTCAACTTTTAAGTTCTTGTGTTCCTTTTGCATTTTGCCAAGACATGTTTAGAGTATTCCGCGATAAATGTCTTGCAGAGAATCTTCGGAAAGAGCGATGCGATGTATATCCGCGTTTCTTGAATAGCTTGATCAGAAATTGAAAGGTCATGTAATAGGGATAAATGTTGTTTTTCCAGCTAGGAAGTGCGAATTTTTTGTGTTCTCTAAAGCAAGAATTTCTGATGTCATTGGATTTTTGGTGGTTGTAAAGTTGTTGGTAAAAAATAGATATTGCATGTGAAAAGTTTTTGCTGAGCGCATGTGCAGGCTTGTTTTTGGGTTTGGTTCATAACGGATTTGGATAAGAATTTTGGGGCCACGGACAGTCCTCCTGTTTGGTTGCGACAAGCCTAATCGCAATCTTTCTCCAGAGCCGAGCGAACCTATTTCACGGGTTATTTGTTAAAAGAAATATTGGATGTGTGAAATAGGGCGGCAAAAAATGCCGTTCTGGAGGTGTCGAAGTGAATTCTGTGATAAAGGCAGCAGTTTGCTTTGTCAAAGAGTTGCAGTATGGAGCTGCCGCCTTAGTCAGAACTGGTTCGATTTGCCCTTCGATTGTTTAATCGAAGGGTAGATACAATGGCTCTGATTCAGGCGGTGCTTTTATGCCTCATGCTGAGAGCATTTTTCAACTGGAAAGTCTTCCGTTATCCGCGGCTTTGTGAAAAAGCCGCGGTGCTTTTCAATATTCCTCAAATTTCTGATTTTCTCTTCCTAAACATTCCCATTGCTGCAGGTTGCCACCGTTTTCCGTGCTCCATTTTTCGACATCTAAACATTTACCGCTGTGTTTGGCGATCAGTGAGAAAGATCCATCTGCATGGTTTTGGATTTGCCAGAGTTGGTGATCCTCGCCGTTGCAAGACCATTGCAGGACGTTGGCGCCGTTGTCTTGTTTGCCAGCGGCAACATCCATGCATTGGCTGCTATGCAAGGCTTTGATCTGGAAGTAACCGGGTTGAGCTTCGATAAAGCGCCAGCGTTGGTTGTGGCCGGAGCCGCAGGTCCATTGGAGAATATTGGCGTGCTCGGCGAGGCTTTCGTCGGAAACGTCGACGCATTTACCGCTGTGACGCGAGCGGATGCGCACTTCTTCCATGCCGCTGCCAAATAATTCGCCAGTGTTGACGTCAACAGCGATGCGCGTGGACCAGTTGAGCGACATAGTGTCGCGGGTGGGGAAGGTGATGGGCAGCCAGACGTATTTGGAAGCCTGATAGGTCGGGTCCATCCAGCGATCGCCCATATATAAATAGGACGTGGTTTCGCTGCCTTCGATAGGCAATATGTAGGTCGGCTGAGAATCGTAGGTTGTGCCATTTCCGACGGCTTTGGTGGAACTCCAAGTGCCGGAAAGGCTGGTTGCAGTGCCGTAACGGGCTTGGTTGGGATCCCAGCCGGAGGTGCCGGATGTCAGCAGAAAATAAACGTCGTTGTGTTTAACCAGGGCCGGCGCTTCGCGATGTTGTCCCACCCAGATTTTTTGCACTAAGTGAGAAATTTGCGTGTAATCGTCCGTTAGGCGATAGAGATGTAAATCGGCATTTTCATTGGCGGCAGAGAGGAAATAACCTGCGCCGTCATCGTCCACAAATGCGGTGCAATCGCGGGACATATGATTCAACGGACGGAAGCTGCCGAGATATTGGTAATCGCCGTCGATGCGATCTGATACGGCTACAGCTGCGCGCGCTTGGCCGTAATTATCGCCGCCTTCTTTATGCATCCACATAACATAACGATTGGTTCTTTTGTTGTAGATGATTTTTGGGCGTTCGATTTTGGCGTAATTCAAATCCGCATCGGATTTATCGGTCAGAATATCTTTGACAAATTCCCAATCTTTTAAATTGCGCGAACGGTAAAGGCGTACACTTTTGAAGGATTGATTGTCGTAACGGTTTTCGCCGTACCAGTAATAAAACTCGCCGACTTTAATCATGCCTGCGCCGTGGGCATGCAAAATATTGCCGGACGTGTCGCGCAGGGTTAGGCCATTTTCGATGATTGAAGGCGAAAATTTGGCGGAAGCCGATGCCATCCAGGGTTCTAAAGGTGCGCCGCTGGAAGACGAAGATGAAGAACTGGAGGATGATGAGCTGGATGAAGATGCAGAGCTCGATGATGCAGAGCTTGAACTCGATGACGAGCTGGAGGAAGCTGAGGAGCTTGACGAACTGGACGATGAACTCTTCTCCGCTCCGCCTCCGCACGCGACCAACCCTATACTCAACAGAATCGTCAGCCAGGTTTTATGGGTTATTTGTCTGATCACAGCCATGCAGCCTCTAGGTTTTTATCCGGGAAATCTTGCCGGTTTGTTGGCGCTCTGTCTGTGATTCATATCCAAGTAACGGCGCGAAGCAGGCGTGATAAAGGACGAAAGAAAATGGTCATATGAAACGAATGGTCGGAACCTGAGTAATTGAACGCTTTGATGCGGCTGAATAAGGCATAAGCAAAAACGAGGAATAACGCATGAGCAAGGCAAGAGTTCGAATCGAGACGGATACGCTGGGAAGCGTCGAGGTACCGGAGGAGTGTTATTGGGGAGCTCAGACGCAAAGATCGGTGGAGAATTTCCCCATCGGCGGGCAAAAATTTTCGTCCATTTTTATTCGCGCCTTATTTGTTGTTAAAGCGGCTGCGGCGCATACCAACAAAATATTGGGAAAACTGGATGAAACCTTGGCTAGCTATATCATTCAAGCGTGCGAAGAAGGATTGGCCGGAAAATTCGACGATCAATTTCCTCTGGTGGTCTGGCAAACGGGCAGTGGCACTCAGACCAATATGAATGCCAATGAAGTGATCGCCAATCGCGCCAATGAAATTGCCGGTTTTGCGCGCGGTGGAAAAAAGCCGGTGCATCCCAACGATCACGTCAATTTATCCCAATCTTCCAACGATGCTTTTCCCACGGCTATGCATATTGCAGCGGTTCTTGCGCTTAATGAGCGACTGTTGCCGGCGTTGGAAAAATTAATCGCCAGTTTACAAGCGCGCAGCGAGGAATTTTCTGACATCGTAAAAATCGGTCGGACCCATATGATGGATGCCACACCGCTGACCTTGGGGCAGGAATTTTCCGGTTATGTGGCGCAATTGGAGCTAGCACGTCACAGCATCGAGCAGGCTCGTCACGATTTATACGATTTGGCATTGGGCGGAACAGCAGTTGGTACGGGTTTGAACAGTCACACCGAATGGGCGGTTTCGGTTGCGCTTGCCATCAGTCGTTTAACCAGTCTGCCATTTCGCAGTGCGCCTAATAAATTTATGGCGCTTTCCGCGCATGATGCACTGCTAAAAACCAGCGCCGCATTGCGGCAGTTGGCCAGCGCCTGTTTGGTGATTGGCAATAATTTGCGTTTATTGGCGAGCGGGCCACGCTGTGGTTTAGGCGAATTAATTTTGCCGGCAAATGAGCCTGGCAGCTCAATTATGCCGGGCAAAGTGAATCCGACGCAGATCGAAGCTCTGACCATGGTGGCGGCGCAGGTGATCGGCAACGATACAGCGGTGACAATTGCCGCATCGCAAGCGCATTTGCAATTAAATGTATTTAAGCCGGTGATTATTCACAATGTGCTGCAATCCATCGATTTACTCGCGGATACCTTTGACAGTTTCCGTTTGCGTTGTGTCGATGGCATGAAAGCAAATGAAGAAACCATTAAAAATCATCTGCACAACTCCCTGATGTTGGTAACTGCTCTGACGCCTAAAATTGGTTACGACATGGCCGCAGCTGTGGCAAAACAGGCTTATGCAGAAAATAAAACCTTATGGGATGTGGTGCAGGAGAAAAATCTGATGGATCGGGAAACATTTAATAACTTAACGGATCCAACGCCTATGACAGGGCCGGGTGGGGAGGAGGGCTAATATTCCTTCTGGATTTTTATTTATCTCCCCTGCACGTTTTAATTTGACCCCCTCCCGGCCTCCCTTGCCAGGGGGAGGGGCACTGTTACCTATGTGGCCGGTTTATATAGCTACCTCTCGAGAAAAAATTAACTCTTTGCCAACTGCCGCAACACATAATGCAAAATGCCGCCGTGGCGGTAGTACTCCCATTCCACTGCCGTATCGATGCGCACTTGCACAGTAAATTCCTTGGTTGCGCCATCGGATGACATGGCAGTTACCGTCAATTCTTTCGGCGTTCCTTCAATTGCGCCTATAGAGAAAAATTCATCGCCTTTTAATCCCAGGCTATCGGCGCTTTCACCGGGCAAAAATTGCAGTGGCAGAACGCCAAAACCCACCAAATTTGAGCGGTGAATGCGTTCAAAGCTTTGGGCGATGACGGCTTTTACGCCGAGCAAATTGGTGCCTTTGGCGGCCCAGTCGCGGCTGGAGCCGGTGCCGTATTCCAATCCTGCGAGAATTATGAGCGGTACTTTATCTGCGGCATAACGCATGGCCGCGTCGTAAATACTGGTTTGTTCGTTGGTCGGTAAATAAGTGGTGTAGCCGCCTTCGGTGCCGGGTGCGAGTTGGTTGCGCAGGCGCACATTCGCAAAGGTTCCGCGCACCATCACTTCGTGGTTGCCGCGGCGTGAACCATAGCTGTTGAAATCTGCTGGTTCTACACCGTGAGAAATTAAATATTCACCAGCGGGGCTTTTTTTCTTGATCGAACCTGCGGGCGAAATATGGTCGGTGGTGATGGAATCGCCGACTTTCACCAGACAACGCGCATTGATAATCGGCGGCGGCGGTGAAACCTCCATGGTCATGCCGTCAAAGTAGGGCGGTTTTTTGACGTAGGTGGATTCCGGCCAGGAATACACTTCGTCCTCCGGCACTGGCAGGCTGCGCCATTGTTCGCTGCCGGCAAAAACGTCTGCGTATTTTTCCCGATACAGTTGCGCGGAGATATTGCGCGCTATGCAATTGCTGATTTCCTGCTGGCTCGGCCAGATCTCTTTGAGATAAACCGGTTTGCCGTCCTGGCCTGTGCCCAGCGGCTCTTTGGTGAGGTCGATATTCATATTGCCCGCGAGAGCGTAGGCGACCACCAGCGGCGGGGAGGCGAGGTAATTGGCTTTAACGTCCTGATGAATACGGCCTTCAAAATTGCGGTTGCCGGATAAAACGGCGGCGACCAGCAAATCGTTATCGTAAATGGCTTGTTGCACGGCGTCCGGCAGTGGGCCGGAGTTGCCGATACAGGTAGTGCAGCCAAATCCCACAATATCAAAACCGAGTTTGCTCAGCGGCTCGAGCAAACCGGCCTTTTCCATATAGGCCGGCACCACTTGCGAGCCGGGTGCGAAAGAAGTTTTGACCCAGGGCTGGGTTTTCAAGCCGCGTTCGTAGGCATTTTTCGCCAATAAACCTGCGGCGATCAGCACAGCGGGGTTGGAGGTGTTGGTGCAGGAGGTAATTGCGGCTATAACGACCGCTCCATCTTTTAATTCCAATCCTGCGCTGTTGGATTTTTTCGCGCCGCGATCGCTGGCCAAGGTGGTGGAGCGACGGGTTTGTTCGGCTTGTAATAATTCGCGAAATTCCGCTGCCACTCTGCCAAGAGCTATACGGTCCTGCGGGCGTTTAGGACCGGCGAGGCTGGGCTCGACGGTGCTTAAGTCCAATTCCAGTACAGAGCTGTAGTGCGCCTCTGGTGTGGAATCGTCGCGCCAAATGCCTTGTGCTTTTGCATAGGCTTCCACCAGCTCGATCTGCTGCGGATCGCGGCCGGAGAGGGCGAGGTAATTTAGGGTTTCCTGATCGATGGGGAACAGACCGCAGGTCGCGCCGTATTCCGGGGCCATATTGCCGATGGTGGCGCGGTCCGCCAGCGGCAGGTTGGAAAGGCCGGGGCCGAAAAATTCGACGAATTTGCCGACCACTCCGGCTTTGCGCAACATTTGTGTGACGGTGAGAACAAGGTCCGTCGCGGTAGCGCCTTCACGCAATTTGCCGGTAAGACGAAAGCCGACCACTTGCGGAATTAACATGGTAATGGGTTGACCGAGCATGGCCGCTTCGGCTTCGATGCCGCCGACACCCCAGCCCAATACGCCGAGGCCATTGATCATGGTGGTATGGGAGTCGGTACCCACCAGGGTATCCATAACCAGCACAGTATCGCTGCCGCGTTTTTCCTTCAGTACCACCTGGGCGAGATATTCCAGGTTCACCTGGTGGACGATGCCGGTACCCGGGGGCACAACGCGGAAGTTGTTAAAGGCTTTTTGTCCCCAGCGCAAAAATTGATAGCGCTCGCGGTTGCGCTCGAATTCCAGTTCGATATTGCGCTGTAAGGCTTTGGGGCTGCCGAATTCATCGACCATAACGGAGTGGTCGATCACTAAATCCACAGGCCCCAGCGGATTGATTTTGACAGGATCGGCGCCGAGATCGCGCATGGCGGCGCGCATAGCGGCGAGATCAACCACCGCGGGCACGCCGGTAAAGTCCTGCAATACCACGCGCGCTGGAGTGAAATTGATTTGATAATCCGGCTCCGCTTCTGCTTTCCATTGCAACACGGCTTCGATATCGGCTCGGGTTACGTTGATGCCGTCCTCTTTGCGCAAAAGATTTTCCAGCAGGATTTTCAGCGCATAAGGCAGGCGCCGGAGCTTTTCCTGGGGCAGAGCTTGCAACGAGTAGTAGGAAAAAGTTTTTCCGCCGAGAGAAAGCTGAGATAGCGCCTGGAAACTGTTTGTCATAGGACCTCCGGTAAGTTTTATGGGCGTAAGTGAAACCGTGTTCCTGAAATTGCGGGACTTAATGTCACGCCAGGTAAATCTGACCGTGGTTCCGGTCGCTATACTCTCTAAAAAAGTATAGAAAGGTTTGTTCGGAAGCCGCCGAACGCTGGCCGTTTCGCCAATTCCTTATTCACTGGTGCCTTGGCATGAAATCGAAAGTTCCCCGCGTAGAATGTCGAACCAGCCAAAAAGCCTGGTTGCGCAAAACGCTGCGCTATTCGCAGGTGGAAGCGGTGGCGTCTTCTACTATGACCGCGACGGGCGATAACTTTTTTAACGCGTTCGCCGTATATCTGAAGGCTAGCATAATTCAGATGGGCTGGCTTACGGCATTCCCTCAGTTTTTCGGTGCGTGCTTCCAATTATTGTCCGTTTGGTTGGGCGCGTATATGAGCCGCCGCACTTTGATTGTCGGTTGTGCGGTTTTTCAGGCCGTGATGGTGGCATTGATGGCCGTTCTCGCTCTGTTCCACCCGCAGTGGGGCATGCTGATGCTGATCGGCTTGGCGATTTTTTATCACGCCAGCACCAACGTAATTCAGCCGCAGTGGCGCGCGTGGATGGGCAGCATAGTTCCGCCCAGGCGGCGCGGAGTCTTTTTTGCGGCGCGTACGCGCTTAACCATGGCGACGTCCTTGGTCATTTTTATCGCTGGTGGAGCCATGTTGAGCATCAGTGCTGCCTCTGGCAAAGCGTGGTTCGGTTTTTTGCTGCTGTTCGGCTGCGCATCCACCGGTCGATTGGTGTCGGCCTGGCTGCTGTGGAAAATGCACGATCCCGACCCGCAACCGCCCGCGCAATCGCGCCAGTTTGTCGAAACCATGCGCCAAGTCGCGCATTCACTGCGCGAGCCAACCTTTCGCCATTACAGTTTATTTGTCGCTGGCATGCAGGGAATGGTCGCTATTTCGGCCCCGTTTTTTGCGGTGTATATGCTGTCCGAGCTGAACTTCACCTATTTCCAATACAGCATTAACAGTGTGGCCTCCATTGCGACACAATTTTTAACCTTGGGATTTTGGGGACGGGTGAGCGACCGTTTTGGCAATCGCCTCGTTATGGTGGTGACCAGCTGCCTTTTGCCGACCGTGCCTTTGTGGTGGCTGATCTCGCCTAATTTTTATTTTCTGCTTTTTGCACAGGCACTTTCGGGTTTTGCCTGGAGCGGATTTTCCTTGAGTACCAGTAATTACCTCTACGATATACGGCCCCACAGAACCAATTTTGCTTCCTATGCTGCGGTTCAGTCAGCGTTGAGTGCAACGTTGATTTTTATCGGTGCCTTGGGCGGCGGTTATTTGGCCGCCGCAGCGCCAGCCATTCGCGACATGCTGCCGTTTCACCTGGCCAGTTCCATTTTTGTGGTGTTTATCTGCAGCGCCGTGTTGCGCGGCGTGGTCACCCTCTGGTTTATTCCCCGCGCCGTGGAACCGCGCGTGCGACAACATCCGCAGTTGCTGCAAATCGTCTATCGCGTTGCGCGATTTAATACGATTTCCGGAATGGTTTTGGATTGGTTGACGATTGCCAAACGGAAGGACGAAAAATAGAAATGGATGTGACCGGCCCTTACCCTGAGGGAGAGGGGATTGTGTCCGTTTTCTGTAGAACACAACTCGTCTGAGAACACCGCATAGAAATTCCAACCGCATCTGAATCCATCAACTCGGATTGCAATTGTGCAGCGATGAAAAACCCTCTCCCTCCTGGAGAGGGTTGGGGTGAGGGCATTTGGATAATCAGTGAAATATATTTCAGGATTGGAAAAATTCTTCCGCTTATTTATTCCAAAACTGCTTGATGATTATTCGTGGAAGGTTTGCGCGCGGGATTGCGCAGCAGCAATATCAGCGGAATTGCCGCCAGGGTAATCCACATCATCAGGTGAAAATCCTGCAGATAGGCGAGGGTGGCCGCTTGCCGTGTGACTTCGGCATTGATCATGGCGAGGCCGGTTGGCGTATCGAGATTAAAGGCGCCGGATTGCGCCGCCTGCTGAAGCGGCAGGGTGAACGGCGTAATGTAATCGGCAAAGGCCGCGTGATTGATTTGCGTGCGCTGCGCCAGATAGGTGACCACCACGGAAATTCCAATACTGCTGCCGATATTGCGCATCAGGCTATACAGCGCTGTGCCTTCATTGCGGAACTGCGGTGCCAAGGTGGAAAAGGTAAGGGTGGATAAAGGCACAAAAAGAAATCCCAAACCAAAGCCTTGAACAACACCGGTTCTCACAATGGTGAACGCCGTCGTTTCGGTGGTATATAAAGTCATTTCCCAGAGCGAAAAACTGGTCAGCAGCAATCCCGCTAAAATCAACAAGCGCACATCAATGCGGCTCGCCAATTTGCCCACGGTTACCATGGCGATCATGGTGCCGATTCCGCGCGGTGCGAGCAAAAATCCCACGTCAATAATTGGATAACCCATCAGGTTTTGCATAAACGGCGGCAATAACGCCATGGTCGCGAGCAGAATAATGCCCACTATAAAAATAAAAAGCAGGCCGACGGAATAATTCCGGTCCTTAAAAATGCTCGGCTCAATAAACGGATTGCGGTAGGTAAAAATGTGGGAAATAAACAGATAAAACCCAAGTGCCGCCAAAATAGCTTCGATCACGATTTCATAGCTGGTAAACCAATTTTGCGACTCGCCGCGATCGAGCATCATTTGCAGTGCGCCTATTCCCAAGGCCAGCATGGCAAATCCGAACATATCAAAACGGCGATTGTTATCGGTAGGTGTTTCCTTCACAAAGGCCGCAAGGCCAAACCACGCGAGCAGACCAAATGGCAAATTGATATAGAACACCCAGCGCCAGTTGTAATACTCCGTCAGCCAGCCGCCGAGACTTGGCCCGAGAATCGGTCCAACCATAACGCCGACGCCCCAAATCGCCATGGCGGAAGCGTGTTTTTCTTTCGGATAAGTATCCAGCAGAACCGATTGGGAAAGTGGCACCAGACACGCGCCGAAAATTCCTTGCAGTAAGCGGAAAACAACCAATTGGCCGAGGCTTTGCGCCGCGCCGCAGAGCATTGATGCCGCGGTAAATCCCAGCACCGAAATCATAAAAACTTTTTTGCGGCCAATGCGGGCGCTGAGAAATCCCGTAAGCGGCATA
Organism: Saccharophagus sp. K07; assembly: GCF_014336955.1. Classification (GTDB taxonomy): domain Bacteria; phylum Pseudomonadota; class Gammaproteobacteria; order Pseudomonadales; family Cellvibrionaceae; genus UBA5868. The sequence goes on from NZ_QRAI01000008.1 coordinate 11,419, forward strand.
AAAATCGCGGCGGCGACAATGTAAGACGTCAGCACCCAGGAAATCTGATCCTGCGTTGCGCCCATGGCACCTTGCATATGCGGCAGGGCCACATTCGCAATGGTGGTATCCAGAGCCTGCATAATGGTGGTCAGCATCACCGATACGGTGACAAAGCCCGGGTTGGCATTAGACCTGGATAGAGAGCGGGAAAGGGAAGTCATGGTGCGACTTAGATCGACGAACCAAACAGGTGACGTTTGTGGCCGGTTTCAATCTCCACTTCCGCACTCAAACCTGCACGCAATAATTCGTTATCCGTGCCTTCATCAATTTTGATGCGCACAGGCACACGCTGCGCGATCTTCACCCAATTGCCCGTGGCGTTTTGCGCGGGGATAACGGAAAACTCGGCACCAGTGGCCGGACTCAGGCTTTCCACCACGCCGTGCCATACGCGGCCTGGATAAGTATCTATATGAATGGTTACCGGCTGGCCGGGACGGACATAGGTTAAATCCGTTTCCATAAAATTCGCTTCCACGCGCGCGGATTGAGTCACCACTAGTGACATAGAAATATTGCCGGCGTGCACATATTGGCCGACTCGCGGTGGTTGGGTGATGGTGCCAGATTGCGGTGCGCGTACTTCAGTACGGGCGAGGTCCAGTCGCGCCTGATGCAGTCCCGCTTCCGCAGCGCGAAATTCTGGATGTTGTTCAACAGGCGCGCCCACGTCACCGCCGAGCGCTTGCGCAATACGTTGCAAGTCCTGTTCGAGCACGCGAATTTGTTGTTGGGCGATATCGGTATTTTGTTGGGCCTCGGCAAAATTCGCGTCGGAGACAAAATGCTGTTTGATCAGCCCGGCCTGACGCTCCTGTTCTTTTTTGGCAAATTCATAACGTGTGTGAGCGAGCTCGAGTTCCGCCTGTTTTTCCGCGTAACTGGCTTGTAGAGCGGCCAACTCCGTGCGCACTTGAGCCACGCGCGCCTCTGCCTGAGTCACCGCGATGGTGAAACTGGCAGGGTTCAGGCGGAATAGAACCTGGCCTGCTTCCACAGGCTGATTTTCCGCCACCAATGTCTCGACGACTGACCCGGATGCTTCTGCGCTGATCGGCACCAAATCGGCTTTTACATAGGCATTATCCGTCGTCACTGTTCCGCCGCCGCTCAAATAAATCACTCCGCCAATAACGAGCGTGAGCAGCGGAATCACCACCAGCAGTACCAGTCGTTTGTGCGCTTGTCCGCGGGCGACGACTGTAGCGGTTTCAGTTTTGGGAATGGTCATGTCGTTCATGGGTTTCTCAACTGCAGATATTTATTGGCTACAGAGCCGGCTGCGCATTTTTCGCAGGGCGGTGAAAAGGAACTGCACTTCCTGCTCGGAAAAATCCTGAGTGACATCCGCACGAATCGCAGCGGTCACTTCTTCAATGGCATCCAGATGGGGGTGGGCGGCATCGGTCAAATAAATCAGATGGGCACGGCGGTCGGTTGGGTCTGGCTGGCGTACCACCAGCTTCATTTCTTCCAGTTGATCGATCAGCCGCGCCAGCGTGATGGGCTGCACTTCCAGCTGGTCTGCCAGCTCCACTTGGCGCACGCCCTCCTGTTGCGAGATGTAAACCAGCGCGCGCGCTTGGGCTAGCGTCAGATCGCTGCCTTCCAGCCGCTCTTTAAAGGCCCGCCGCAGCAGGCGGGTTACGTCCACCATCAGGAAGCCAAGGCTCTCTCGTCGGTTGTTCATATATCACCCATATAATAAGCATTGCTTACTATATGCTCCGAAGAAGGTCGGGGCAAAGGAGTGCCTAGATCAAATTTTTCTTAAAAAGGATTTGAAAGACGATAAAAGTCTAGCCTCACCCAACCATCTCCCAGCGCGCCAACTATCGCGAGTGTTTTTCCGTTAAATATCGCCAATACCGCTTCGGCATATGGCGCAAATGAAGTTTGGTATTTTTGCGCTCGCGAATATTGACGGAGTTGAAGTAATCCACCCACAACTGCTGATAACAATCTTCCTGTTTAGAGGATTCGACTAGGGTTTTGAGCAGAGGATGGTCAGGTTCGATAAATATCTCCCGCTGCAAGTCGTAATAAATTCCATAATTCCGCACAGCATCCCAAATAATCCATTTCTGATCCGCATAACGTTTGACAAAGTGCTCGCCAATCAGCGGCAGTACATTACAGGAAGGATTAATGATGGCGAAATACATATCGGCGTCGGCAACTTTTTGGAAACGCACAAAAGCGTGCATGCGGTGTACTTCGCGACCGATCATTTTGTCCATCTGATAGGCTTTGGCAACGTAAGGATTGCCGAAGTTGGAAAGAATATCGCCTTTATCGACCAGGTTTTTGACAAGGTGGAAAATCGTCATTTCCGCACCGTCTTGTTCGCTTAAAAACATGTGGTAAATCAAACGCGAGCCGCGATTGTCTGTGCGCTTATCTATGCCGCGCAATACCCTTTCTGCCAATAGCTCGTCGGTGTTCACTGTAAAAGCTGAAGCCAGCAGGCCAAGCTGTTTGTATTCCGTAGAAATTATTTGCTCGGGAATGGATCTGTGTTCGAAGGCCCGGAAAATAACCGTTAAAAGTCCTTCAAAGCTGCCATCGTAGCAATAGGTGGCCATTAGGAAAATAACGCTAATTGTAGGGAGTTTTGCTGTTCACCGCTCAAAATCAGCGAACGCAAATCTTTACTCGAAATATCCGAATTTGCGTTATACAAACCGGGGCACTTAATAAAATACCGCGCACGCTTCATCACAACACCTATGCGTTGCAGATGATCGATATTGAGTTTTTGATAAATGCGCGACGATACTATTTTCTGCGCAGACTTAACGCCAACGCCAGGAATGCGCAAAATCATCTCATAATCGGCTTGATTGATATCCACCGGAAATAAATGCCGATTGCGCAGGGCATAGCTGAGTTTTGGGTCTATATCCAAATCGAGATTGGGCGTTGCCTCATTGACGATTTCATCCACGGAAAATTGATAAAACCGCATCAGCCAATCCGCCTGATAAACGCGATTTTCGCGAATCAGTGGTGGCGCTTTGAGAGCGGGCACGCGGTTGTCGGTGGCGATGGGGATATAGCCGGAATAATAAACCCGCTTGAGTTTTTGCCTTTGGTAAAGAGAATCCGCCAGTCGCAAGACCTGATAATCACTTTCCGGCGAAGCACCGACAATCATTTGTGTGCTTTGTCCGGCAGGCAAAAACAATTGGGTTTTACTGCGTTGCGGACGATGGTCGCTCCGCTCCTCTTTTTCCTCTTTTAAATAATTCATGGGGCCGAGAATATCCCGATATTGTTTTTCCGGCGCGACCTTTTGCAAGCTGGTTTCAGATGGCAGCTCGATATTAACGCTCAAACGGTCGGCGTAAAGTCCAGCCTCTTTCAAAAGCTCGGGACTGGCTCCTGGAATGGCTTTCAGGTGGATATAACCGTGAAAGTTATGATTTAAACGCAACTGTTTGGCAACGCGCACCAAGCGTTCCATGGTGTAATCCGGATTTTTGAAAATACCCGAACTGAGAAAAAGCCCTTCAATATAGTTGCGACGATAAAAGTTGATCGTCAGATCGACCACTTCCTCCACGGTAAATGCCGCGCGCCGCACATCATTGCTGCGGCGGCTAACGCAGTAGGCGCAGTCGTAGATGCAATGGTTGGTGAATAGAATCTTTAAAAGCGAAACGCAACGTCCATCTTCGGTATAGCTGTGACAAATGCCCATGCCTTCAGCATTACCTAACCCTTTGTTTTGGTTAAACCTTTTGCTGCCGCTGGAGGCGCAGGATGCATCGTACTTGGCGGCGTCCGCGAGTACCTTAAGTTTTTCGAAGATTTTGCTCATTTTTTCGGATTGATACTGTTTAAAAATACAGTATCAGAGTTCGAGGTAAAGTCAAATGACTTCGTTATACCCAATATCCATAAGAACATCGGGTTCTTTCAGACCCAAACTAGGTGCTTTATACTCGCCGCCGTTTGCAAGCAATCACACGGCAGCGCTGCGCTGGCCGGATAAAATGTATACGAGGAAGCCGGATGAAAGTACTTGCCCTACGAGAGCAGTTTTCCCATATGGGCCGCCACAGCGGCTACGATCTGCTGTTTAGCGAGCTGGAAAAGAAGCCTTCGATCAGCCTACAAAGTACTTACTTCCGCGCACGCGAAAAATACTGGTCGCCAAAGCGTGCGATTTACCGCTATATCAAGAAAAAATATGTAAATGGCACTCCGTATTACGCATCCGTGCAAAATGTGGCTGCGGAGATTCGCGCTATACGCCAGGCCAAAAATTGCGACTTGTTGCATGTAGGTTATCTGGAAAATAATTACGGCCTGCTGCGTAATGAACGTGTCCGTCGCTATTTGGGCAATACCAAAATTATTGCTACCGCGCACCAACCTGCCAGCTGGTGGCGGTTAAACGGCGGGGCGGAAATGGTCGGCGCGCTGGATGCACTGATTGTGCTGACGCCGGTTGAAAAAGCCTATTTCGAGCAATTCCTGCCGGGAAAAGTATTCTGCATTCCCCACGGCGTTGACAGCCAATTTTTTAAACCTTCAGAGCACAAACCAAAAGAGTTTCGCTGTGTTTTTTCCGGTCAATGGCTGCGCGATATCCCCACTTTGATCAAAGTGATTGAAATGGTGATTCAGCGCAAACCGTCCATTGGTTTTGATTTGATTTACCCCAAGCAGAATCGCCTAAATAACTACGAGTTGTACCGCTTGGCCAAACACTCGCAAGTTGCCTGGCATTCCAATCTGTCCGATGAGGCCTTATGTCGCGTTTACCAAAATGCAAGCGCCTTGTTGTTGCCTATGCTCGACTGCACAGCGAATAACGCTTTACTGGAGGGGATGAGCTGCGGCCTGCCGGTGGTCTCCAGCGATTTGGACGCGGTTCGCTTTTATACGCATCCAGAGGCAACTTTTTTGTTCAAAACCGGGGAAGAGGAACAAATGGCCGCCCGTATTATAGAACTGTCGGAACAGGACGCTAACGCCTATGAAACCTTGTTGCGAAACCATGTAATAAGCCATTTTTCCTGGAATACAATTGCGGACGAAGTGATAAAACTCTACGAAACTATTTGCGCTTAGCTGATGCAAGGGGAAGGTTGGATGCTTAGCCAATGTGAGCCTGCGAACAGTTAGTCAAATCCTTTACCCCTAGCGTGACCTTAAATAACGAATTTAGGGCCAAGCTTTATGAGCGAATTCCGAATCGGCATTTCCGGCTGGCGCTACGCACCATGGCGCAAGCAGTTTTACCCCGAAGGGCTAAAGCAGGATAAAGAACTGTATTTTGCTTCTCGCGCGGTCAATACAATCGAAATCAACGGCTCCTTTTACGCGCTGCAAACACCGGAACGTTATCAAGGTTGGTACAAGGATGTGCCGGATGATTTTAAATTCAGCGTCAAAGCTCCGCGTTTTATCACCCATATTCGCCGTCTGAATGATGTGGAGCATCCTATTGCCAACTTTTTTGCCTCTGGCGTGCTGCACTTAAAAAACAAACTCGGTCCTATACTGTGGCAATTTCCGCCCAGCTTTAGATTCGATTCCGAACTGTTCGAAGCCTTTTTAGCGCTGCTTCCCGTCACAACAACTGAGGCGGCAAAAGCCGTCAAAAAATACCGAGAGGACTTTGAGAATCCTATAAAGAAAAGCGAACGCATACGTCACTGTGTGGAAATCCGCAATAAAAGTTTTATCGAGTCAGAATTTTTCGATTTGCTTGCCAAATATGACGTCGCCTTTGTATTTGCGGATTCGGCAGGACGTTTTCCTTATGCGGAGGAAATCACCAGCGATTTTATCTATATGCGCCTTCACGGCGATACAGAACTGTATAAAAGCGGCTATACCGACGAAGCCTTGGACCGCTGGTTCAGCCGCATGAAAACCTGGAGTCGCGGCAATCAGCCCGGAGATGCGAACCTGGTGCGAGCAAAAAAGGCGCAAACAGCAAACGAAGAGCGCGATATCTTTTGCTATTTCGATAATACCGACAAGCTTTGGGCCCCTTACGATGCGCGTAAAATCCTCGCCCGGCTGGATCTGCTCAAAAACCTTCCAGCAGAGCCTGGAAAACTGATGGATGTTTAGACCGTTTATCGGAGTCCTATCAGGGACTTCGCTGTTTCGGCTAGGATAGCGCCGGATCTACAGAAGAAGGCACTTATCATGAGCACCACGATTGAACTCGACCAGGAACTTCAAGACATTATCGAGCGGCTGATTAACATGGGGCGGTACAGCAACGCTGACGAGGTGGTCGAGGCGGCGTTGAGTTTGTTGCAGCAGTACGAGCAGGAGCGGGAGAAGTTGATGCAAGAACTCCAAAAAGGCTCGGATAGCGACACTAGCGATCGGTCTTTGTAGGATATATCGGACGAAGTGGAAAAGAAGCTCGATACCGCCAAGTCATAAACCTTTGCAGTGCGGGCAATAAAAATTGGGAACATTGGTTGAATCACGTTATACCCAATACGTTGCCCGCTTTGTCATCAACCAATTATTGCCCGCCACTCCCTTTCATTCTGAATCACAGCAATACTGTCCACTAAATCACAGCAGCTTCCCTAACACCGCCCCACTCGGACCTGTGTCAATAACTATGTCTTAATCCCCTCTATATCGGGGCATTTTTCCAACTTGTACCGCTTTAACAGCTGCCCCAGAGTTACCGTCTTAATCCCCTCTATATCGGGGCATTTTTCCAACTGATCTATTGATTAATTCTTTGTGATACAAGGAGTTATAGTAGGGTTTCCCAATTTTTCCAGTATTGCGAAAGTTAATGCGCATGGGTGTCTTTATATCAGTTTTATATCATCTGGCAACCAGGATCTTCCCATTTGGTATGCGTCGGCGAGGGAAGGGATAGTGTAGGCGCGGACGTCGTCTTCGGTTGGGTTGAGTTCTTCGTCGATTTCGTTCAACAGAGCCTGCAATTTTGCTTTATCTCCCTGCAGGTAATAAACGGAATACTGCACAAAAATTGCGTGCTTGACGGCGCGTCGGTGGATGCGGCCAAGACGTTTAGGATTGGCTATGTCGTAGCAGATCAAGTAATGCGCCATGACATTTCACCTCAAATAATCGACTCCAGCCGGGTGGTCAATTGAGCCAGCATTCGCCGGGTAAAATATTCCAATTCATCCGCTTGAGCCTGATAAAACGCGGACATGGTGTAGCCGTTGATATTCAATTGTGTTTTTTGGAGTTGCTTTGCAAGGTGATGATGCAGCCACAATTGATACAAGGGTGTTATATCTTCCATAAGTTTGCGCTTGCCGCGGCTTTGATTGGCGAGACCGAGATTGGTGATGATTTGAGAGAGCTGCGCGTTGGCCATGCCTTCCAGCCAATCCATTGCTTGACGATAGAGTTTTTCACCTAGTTCTTTTTTACATGCGTGGTGGAGTTGATTCAGAATGGATTGTAAACGCCGCTCTATAGAGCCGGTTCTGTAACCCATGCAGGCGAGCAAATGCAGCGTTTGGTGCTTAAGCCAATCGTCATATTCCTGTTGCGCCTGCTGGTCGAATTCAACATGTTCCAACCAATGGCTAATAAGAGAATTTTCCAATACAGGAAAATAAAGCTGGCAGCGCAGTTTGCCGTTAAGAGTAAAAAATGCCACAGGAATTTGATGTTCAGCGCAATAAATCAATGCGTCAAATCCCTGTTGTAATTCGCCGACTATGTGAATGCGCGACAAACGGCGCAATGGAAATAATCGACTGCTCTGTTGTTGCATGCGTATGCGCAGGGCAGGGCCGTCCAGGCGGATTTGTTCGGTTTTTCTCGAATCTATAACGAGACAGGTTTTTGCAATATCCATAGGATCACTCCCCAACGACTTGCCTCAGTTGTGTCAACCAATATCGCGCTGTGCGGCGCATCAGTTTGCGCCAGCGACGCGCCTGCTTATCGTATGCGCCGTAATACACTTCCCGCCCGCGTTTGCCTAACAAGCACGGTTTATCGGAATTTTCAGGCGAATAAGCAAAATATTCGGGGCGCAGAATTTCATTGACGAAAAGACGCCAAATCCAACGCTCCGCCAGTGGTCGGAATAATTCCACCAGATCGCACGCAAGAGACTCCCGGCCAAAATCAGGCTCGTGATAAATGCCAAGCAGCGGATCGAAGCCCGTTGAAAACAGAACTCGCACCGCCTCTGCATGCAAAAGCGTAAACGTAAGAGAAAGAATAACGTTTACCGGGTCGCGCGGAGGGCGGCGGTTGCGGTTGGTAAATTGTAGTGCGGGTGCAAAAAGACTTTGGTACGCTTCAAAATAAGCAGCTCCCGCTGCGCCTTCCATACCTCTCAATGAATCAATCGACGTTGCCGACGGAATATTTTGCTGGATTGCCGTTATACGTCCGAGTGCTTTGAAAATGGGATGCCGGCAGTCCGGACGTTGATTGAGGCCGCGCGTTAACATGGCTTTTTGCAGGCGCACTTTGTGCTCCATCAGCTGTTTTGCGAAATCCAGTCGTACCACATGGTCGCTGATTACCTGATATTGCCAAAGCCGCCGTATAGCATCGTTATGCATCATGCCGGTGGTGATAGTACTGGCTTCGCTTTTACGTGGATTGATAAAAACAGTGACGATATTCTCCTGCGTTAGTTGTGTCATTAGCGTTGAGGAAAAATTGACAGGCGCGCTGATAACCAGCATTTCCAGAACTTGCGTGGGCACAGAAAATATCGGGCGCTGACCGTCTATGCGAATCAACAAGCGTCCGCGATCAACTTCCAGCTCGGCGTTTTTTCGGTCAATAAATAATGTTTGCATAAAACTGTACCTCAACCCAGATAGGTGTAAAACTCATCCGCCGGTTTGACCGCCTTCCCCAAAGTTTCAACCGCATCGCGCGAGGCAAGACGAATGACTAAAAAAGAATCTTCTTCCGCGTCCATAATTTGATCGATACGGCTTATCAATTCCCGCAATTCACCTGCAGAGAGATAGCACTCAAAAGCGGATTTTTGCCCGCCGCAGGCGTAATCCTTTAATACCTGGTGCACTCGCTGCAAACGGCGAGGGTGGCGGACGTCATAAGCAACCAGAAACAACTGCCTACTCATAAAACGACTCGCGCTCTTCTGCCTGTTTCAATATGGATTCATCGCATATTGGACGCAGTGCAATAAATTCCACCAATCTTGCACCCAATTGGTCGAGCTGATCGCTTGTTAGCTCTTTACCTCGCAGATGCGCCGGAATATCAACCAGTAAATGAAAATAATGCGCGCGCAGGGTGCAAATTTCGGCTATCCGGTTAACCGGCAGAGTGCCATAAACCGTATCGCCAGGATTAAGCATCCGCACATCTTCCAGATGCGGCAAATACACCGCCTCCGCGCCAACCTTTTGCCGCAGCCACTCCAGAGCGCCTTTATGACGTGTAACGAGATAGTCCATAAAACCTGCCTATAGAGAACAGTTATGTGGTTGGACTCATTATGTGGAAAAAATAACGGCAGGGGAGTTTTGGCAAGCTTGCAAAAATTTTGGTTGATGGTCGGGGAAAATATTAAGGCAAGGTAATGGTAAGAGAGGAATAAAAGGATAAGTTTTATACCAGTTTGGCAATCCCTTTTAGACAGGGCATTTTTCCAACCTGTAGCGCGCTGATAAATGCGACAAAAGGCAGGTCTTAATCCCTTCTTTATCAGGGCATTTTTCCAACGCAAAAAGGTTGTTGGTTTTAAGGAAAATGATGTCTTAATCCCTTCTTTATCAGGGCATTTTTCCAACGAATCGGCCTCCCCGGTGGTAAAGTTGATCCGTCTTAATCCCTTCTTTATCAGGGCATTTTTCCAACTCCTCTTTACCGGCGACTCAATTCCCGGATTAGTCGTCTTAATCCCTTCTTTATCAGGGCATTTTTCCAACACCTTCCAGGTCGCCAATTAAAAATTGTGGTAAATGTCTTAATCCCTTCTTTATCAGGGCATTTTTCCAACGGGATCATTTGATGGCACTCACGAGCGTAGCCGTCTTAATCCCTTCTTTATCAGGGCATTTTTCCAACAACGCCGCCTCAGCAAGCTTATTACAATTCAGGATGTCTTAATCCCTTCTTTATCAGGGCATTTTTCCAACCTTGTTTATTTCCAAAAATTCAAAATCCAAAATTTGTCTTAATCCCTTCTTTATCAGGGCATTTTTCCAACCCAGCCGAACCGCCGGACGGGCCGTCTTAGCGTCTTAATCCCTTCTTTATCAGGGCATTTTTCCAACTTAATTCGTTTTGTGTTGCAAAACAAAAATAGGTCTTAATCCCTTCTTTATCAGGGCATTTTTCCAACCCTCGAAACAGAACAAGTCTGGCAAGACGAAACGTCTTAATCCCTTCTTTATCAGGGCATTTTTCCAACGCACATTCGAAACGTGTTCAGTGGCGTAGGTCGTCTTAATCCCTTCTTTATCAGGGCATTTTTCCAACAGGAAACAGTAATGCCATCCGTGAAACTTGCGCGTCTTAATCCCTTCTTTATCAGGGCATTTTTCCAACGCATTACGAACACCCAGAGGGCATTATCTTGAGTCTTAATCCCTTCTTTATCAGGGCATTTTTCCAACTGGAACGGAGGAGGAATACAGATGAATTAGTTCGTCTTAATCCCTTCTTTATCAGGGCATTTTTCCAACTTTCTTTCTGTGCTTCTTATCTCGAAAGAGAAATGGTCTTAATCCCTTCTTTATCAGGGCATTTTTCCAACACGGTAGTGAGCTTAGCGTTCACGACCTCCCGGTCTTAATCCCTTCTTTATCAGGGCATTTTTCCAACCGATCTATCAAAATTTCTCTTTATAATCAAATGGCTATGGAGGTGGTTCCCAAAAATTCTGCTATGTAAAAAGTTGCGGTGCATAAACATTGTTTTGGGTATCAGTTTCCTAGAATCCAACGGCGGATTGTTTCCTTGATGCGCTGGATGCCTTCGCCTTGAACAACCCGGATGCGCAAGTCTTGTGCGCGTTGGGCGTCTGCATTTCCCAGGGGGCGGTAGCTGACCAGCATGGATTTTGTTCCCAAGCCACCGAGGTCTCGAATAGAGTCTAGTTTATAGAGGGATTCGGTGCCCGCGCTACCGGCAAACTGGCCCGTTAGTCGGCGGGTTTTGCATTCGATTATGTGCAGGCGGTTATTGGCCATAAATGCAACGTCGACTTCATTGGTGGCATTTTGTGATGCGATTTTAAGGTTGAGATGAGAATTGTCCTGTAATAATCCTTCGCTTTTTAATTCGTTGATGCGGGAATTGATATATTCCTCCAGCCATCCGCCGTTGGCAAAAAAGCGGGCTTCGTCACTGGAAAAACGCAGGCTATTGTTTGTTGGTGTAAAGGTGAGAATATTGGCGGCTTCGCACTCTTTGAGCAGATGTGGTAAATGGGGATCGGCTTTTTCCAGCGCGGTTAAGGAGGCTGTCAGATTGCTATTGTTTTCCGCCATGTGGGCGAGGCGGTTTAATTGGCCGAGGGCTGCTCCCCATTCTGTGATATTGGTGACCAGGCTTTGGCACAGTTCCCGTTGTTCGGCAGTTAGTCCTTTTGCCTGCTTATGGTTGCTGAGAATTTTATAGCCATACGCGCGTAAGTAATTTTCCAGTTTGATTTTTGCTGACAGCGTGTGAGCTTGGCTCGAATCGTCGAGGAATAAAAGCTGGCCGGAATCTATATCCACATAAAACACCGGGCGGTTGTTAAAGCGAAATACTTCCTGCGCGGTTATGGCCATCCATTTTGTGCCGCCCGTGACATTCAAGGCGATTTCGCCCGGTGCGAAGGGTTTTAACAGATCTTCCAGCTGTTGCTGCATGGAGTGGAAGTTGCCCGTTGCAGAAAATGGATGTTGCATAACTTTAATGCCGAGGGGCTGAATTGCCTCCTGCAGGTATTTGGCTTTTTCCCGCATGGCATCGGTTACCAGCAAAATAACTTCTTGCGGTTTAAATTGGTCGTCCAGCAGCGGCAGTAAATTGGGCGCTGCCTGCGCGGATACCATACAGAGGTGGGTTTTAAACATGGGCGGTTATCTCCTCCATATCCACTGTATTGTCGCGGCCGGGGCGCCAGGGCTCTTCCACCCATTCGTATTTGCCCAGGCCAAAAGCCGTTTCTTTACCCAAATGAAGCCATTGCCCCAAATACAAAATTTGCAATAAATCCGCAGGTACTTGTTCCAAATACCAGCGGCCCACCACGCCGCCCAATTGCATTGCCTGCTGCTGACGCGATGAATAGCGACCCCATTCCTGCCAGCGCAGGCGGCGGTCTTCTTTTACTTTGTCGGCAAGCGCATTCAGCTCGCGAATACGTTCCAGTGACCACTGCCAGCCGCCGTGAACCTGTGTGCACAGGCTCGCCCGGCGAATTAATTGCCGCAAAAATTGCGCAGCGTTGATTTCTCGCGGGCCGAGAATTTTGCCTTGGTGTTGCAAGCGCAAAGGCGTAAGCAAATGCAAGTGCAGATCTTGAGATTGATGAAATTCCGGTAACGCAAGAACAGTCGAGTGATCCCGAATAATGGGTTCGTCTTCTGTGTAAATGGTTTGCCAATTTTGTGCGGTGATTTGCTGTTCGACGCAAACCAATTCCGCTTTGCCGTCGCCACTGCCGATGCCGCGCAGCAGTGCTCTGCGCCAGGCGAGAATGATAATGGCCAGTTGGTTTAGCGCAGAACCCAATAACACCTGATGGAAAACCAGAGTTTCGCCGGGTTGATAGCTTCGCGGACCACCAGTTAAGGGTGCTTCTATCACATAGGGAACCGGAAGTTGCTGCAGGCCATTTAGCGGTGCGTTTTCGCCTGTGGTGTTTTGTGGATCAAATATTTGTGCGTAGGGACTTTGCAAAAACAGCGAGTTTTTTTCTTCAATATCCGTTTTGCTTATCCCACTCAACTGCATTAACGCACGCCCGAATGCGCCTCTCAGGGTTGAACCGGCATAAGCCGGTAGATGCAGTGGCTCGGTAACGCGAAAGCTTAGGCGGTAGCGGGTGAGGGGGAGAGCGTTCATAAGGCATCCTGATAGTTCTGTGATGGCTCTTGAATTTGTTGTGGGCCGCGCGAGCGCAATTTGTCGAAAAATTCGCGAGGGGTGTAGACGTTCACACCGTTGCGGCAGTCCGTTGGATAGTCGGCCAGATTACCTGTGACCAATGGCGCAAACGCGGCGGCTGCCGCAGCAATAAATGGCTCATCATCGGGGTCTGGCAGGGGCTGCGGCCAAGGCAGCGGCGCAACGTGCAGGCTGGTGTTTTCCAACGTTTCCAGCAGGACGTCGATCTGTTGTGGGTCGAATTGAAAGTGTGGCCGCAGCAGCACCTCCCGGTATTCTTCGGCGATTAGTGGTGAAAGAACCAATGTGAGCGCGCCATCCAGAACCATATCCAGCAATTGTCCGGGAGGCCCGTAGGGTGACAGCACTCCCGACACCAACACATTGGTATTCATGACCAGAATCATTTACGCCGCTCCTCCCTGGTCGCGTCGATTTGCTGATTGATTGCCTCCAGGTCAAGCTGATCCAACCCCTGGTTGGCGGCCTGCCGCCGCAGTTTTTTAAGCGCCAGCTGACCTTTTGCGCGGCGCACGACCTCCATAGTTTCTTCCAGATTTGTGCTGTCCACGGCGAGCATCAGCGCGACTGGACGCCCGTTGTTGGTCAGCAGCAGCTCTCCGGCGCGAGCCAGCTCTTCCTGGGCTGCTCCGGGATGGTTGCGCAGTTCTCGGATGGTGAGCGTTTCCATTGGGGTCTCCTAAATCAAGGATGGGGGCTTGATTGTGCTACGTGCGTCCTACGTGGACAAGTGGTCGGGAATATGGGTGGGTAGTTGCGGTGCTGAGAGCAGCCAATTTTCAATGATGCTATAAACCCTTACGTCCTGATTTTTGAGAAGGCTTTCGCGAATTTCGGCCGGAGCCATTGCATGCACGAATCCCTGTTTGATGATGGCTAGGCAATCCCAAAGTGTCATGCCTTCCCAAAGTTCAGCTGCAACCAAATATTCCCGGGTGAGATTGGTGCGGGAAATTCCAGGATTGTCTGTATTGATCGTCAATGGCACTCCACTATTCCAGAGTGTGCTGATCGGGTAACTCTTTAAGTATTGGGTTTCAGATATAGCTGGGTGCCTGTAGCCGATAACTTCAATATTGCTGGTGGGGCAGAGTTCCAGACAAATATTGCGGTTGCGGAAGCGGGTTAGTAATTCTGGTTTTTCAGCCAAGGTAAGTCCGTGGCCAATGCGGTCCGCATGCAGGTGATAAGCCGCTTGCCAGATATTGTCCGCCGGTTGGCCTTCTCCTGCGTGGATGGTTAGCGTCAGGCATTGCGCAAATGCAGGTTTGAAGGCAGGCGCCAGTTCTTCGGGTTGTGTCTGCTTTTCGTCGCCCGCCAGGTCCAGGCCGACAACAAAATCCTCTAATTGTGGCGCTTGTCTCGCCGCAACGGCCAAATTGACAATTTCGTCGATGTTTTTTTGTCGTCGATCGAGAATCCAGATAAATCGATATTCGCAATTGCCGGGGGATGTTTCGATCAGGACGCGATAGAAATTGGCTAGCCATTCAAGCGGATTTTCCGGCTGGTATTTGTGAGGGCTGCCGCGCAATTCCAGATACACGATATTTTCACGCGCGGTGTATGCATGAATGGCTTGGCAATAAGCCGCTATTGCCGCTGGATGACCGAGAATGCTGGAGCCCGTCAGTTCCCCCGGCCGTTCATAGGCGCTAAAACCGTGTTTATGTTCAGCCAATTGAATTCGGGAACCGTAACTCTCATAAAGGTTGTATTGCAATTGATGCCGGCGAGCCTGCGTTAACAGGCAGGCCGCCCGCTCGGCCTTTTGCAGAGGGTCAACTTGGTTGCGCAAGTATTGTTGCGGCCAATCCCAAGGCCATTCCTCCGCGCTGAGCAGTGGTTTCAACTCGTCCAGCAAATAATTGCGGCGCTCCTCTGCAAGTGTTTGCCACACAGCTGTGCCAATTGCAATTTGCTGGTCGAGGTCTGGAAGTCCGCCCAAATGGCAATGCAGCTCGGCTTTGGGAAGGCTTCGAATCAAGGCTTCGTGTTGTGCGCTGACCCTGATTTTTCGAAGACGCTCGATATCGTTGGGTGGCAGGCGATAGAGATGGCGCCAGTTTTCGTGTTTTTCGGCATTTGCAACGGTGGTTAGGTAATTACTCAGTAATTGACCTGCTTGTCGTTCACGCTCGATTAATTGGCTTGCCAATGCGTTATCCGTAATTGTGACGGTTACGCAATCTCCATCCTGTGTTTTCCCCAAAGGGTATTGTTTGGACAAAAAGGGGGGATCAATATCCAATGTCTCCCGACGCTCGTAGTGGCCAATAAAAGCAGGCAGTAATTGACCGCTTAAATCTTTACTGAGAGGTCGTGACCAGAATTCGGGATCGTTACTGCGTAACGGCTCCGGCAAAGGCTCTGGAGCCACAATATGCAGCAGGGCGCGAGCGCCAAATACGCTGGCTGCGTATTGCAAATCAGCGCTCATGGTTTTACGGCCTCCCGCCAGCGAGCAGATAACCTCGCCGCGTTCGGTGGCCTGTAACATCACCCGTAAAACAAGCTCCTGCAACGCTTTTAACTCACTTTCGCTGGTGACTTCGTCGGTATCTGCCGCGATGAAAAATGTAATGGCCAAAGGCGAGGGTAAACGAGAGTTCCATTCGCGGATTTTTTTTATCCCATCCTGGGTGCGCAAGCTGCTGGATGTGATAACCCATAGCTCTGTATCCACCGCCTGAGGCTGCCCGCACAGCCTTCGCAGATCTTCCAACTGTTCTTGCTGGGGATGGTCCTTGTAAATCGGACACGCGTCCGGCAGCACAAGACCGACAATTTCGGGAATCACTTGCCAGGTTGCGCCTAGGGTGGCGATTAGGGTGGTCATTGGGTGATCCTGTGTGCGTGCTCAAGTAAATGGCGGAAATTTCTTGTAGTCATCCACGAGTTCCTCATAGTTGGGGTAACCTGAATCTTCATGCCAAAGAGCTTCATACATGTGCTTGAGTTTTGTCGCTACATCGTCAGTGTGCACGATCATTTCCGCAGCATTGTTTGATGCCTCTATATCCGGTCCGTCAATCGCTTTTTGCAGCTCAAAAAGTTCTATTTGTGTAAGACGGATAAGTGTGGCCAAGTCACCTAGGTTTAGCATTAGGGGGTCTCCATTTTTGGTTGGTGGGAGTCCCGACAGTTATGATCAGCACTTTTGTGGTCATGAGTTGTTCCTGTTTGTGTTTTCAAATAAAAAGGGAAATCTTTAATGTTTAACCAGAACATTTATGCCAGCTGTTTCCAAAGCGCTTTTGCTTTGTCGTTTTTCTTGCGATCTACAACCAAATGCTTAAATGCCAATTCAACGCACTCAAGTGCTTTTGCTTTCCATTCCGGTGCCCAACTTTGCGCATTGTTTACTAAATTGCGCAACTCATTTGCCAATGGGCTTCCCAAGCCTTTTCCTGCACTTGCGGTGTCTTTTGATAATATCTCTTTGAATTTTTCCAATTCCTGCAACTCAGGTGGAAGAGCAGCAAATGCAGCTAAACGTTGTTTTTCCGCTTCCGCTTGCGCGGCTTTTTCCAATTCTCGCTGTCGTAATTCTTCAGCTTTTTTCGCCTGTTGTTGTAGTTCATCTTCACGGCGTTTTATCCAAGCTGCTTCCTGTTGGCGGCGTTGATAGGCCGGTTCTGCTTGTTGGCGGAGGAAGGCGTGGGTTTGGGGAAGATCGGTATCCTCAAATTCAACCAATACCCATCCAAATGGCAAAAAGGTGGTTGTTCTATTCACTTCTTTCCTTTCAACGGGTGACGCTAATCGAACCTCGGTGGTTCTTTTTCGATATGCTGGCGATTGTCCTTGGCGCATAATTTTTATATGACGGGCTCCATTGAGGGTTTTGTCCTCAGCACCGCTATGTTTTCCCAATCGTAAAAGCATCGCTTTCCCTTGGTTTAAGGCTTGTCCTAACTCACCGTTGAGTAAATTAAGTAGTGAGTCAAGCCATGCACGGCTAAAATACCCCTCTCTTATCCCTAAGGTATTTAGCTCTTCTATTAGTTTGGGTAGATAGTAGGAGTTACATGTGAAAATAAGTTCGTTGATGCTTGTTGGGATTTTGGACATAGAAGCCCCTTTCATAAGGCGTATATCAAAAGCGAATGCTCTCGACAGCCAAGGGCTTATGCATTCCAGTAAAAAGTTGCCTGAGTATGGCGGGCGTTTGGTTTCAGCCTGATTTCGTTTTTTGCTGATGCCAAACCAAATTTCACGACCACTGATTTCGCTCGATTGTAGGTAGGATGCGTCGCTAATTTTAAGAAATGAAAAGCCATCTTCTTCAACTTTCTTGTATCCCAGAACCCTCTTTTGAAGGCGATCACTTTTTTCTTTTCCATCTCTGCTTTTGGGGTCATCCTCTGCTTCTTTTCCGGCATTTTGCAGATCTAGCCATGCCGTTCGAATAGCGCCTTTTATGGCACTGCCCGCAATTATTGGCTGACATGTATGTGGGTTGGCAAATGTACGGTGAATTTGAAGTTTATTGTAGTCTGATTCTTTTCCCAAAATCCGGTCTTCATAGAAGCTTTGAATCCCCTCAACAGTCCATATGCTGTAGTTGGTAAATGGTAATAAGTTTTCAGCGTTATCGTAAATTAATCGCTGAATTTTGGGTAAAGCTTCTTTGCGAGCCTGTTCAGCCAACTGTGCCAACTGGCTAACACCATTTTTACCCAGTCCAGCCAGAAGCGCATGATCATCAAAGGCATGTAGATATCCTTCTTTGATGACATACCCTGTCGGATAGTAGTCTTCACCGGTACCTAAATGCAGCGGCCCAAGTGTGCTTATACGGCCATTTAACGTGGTGATAAAACTCATGAAATTGCCTCCGATAAATAGGTGGGCAATACAGGTGCATATCCCTGATGGACGGTGGTAGGAATTGCGCGGGAAATACCTGTCAATCCTTGCCCGACAAATAACCGTTCTGGGTCAAATTCCTGTGGCGTTAAGAGAGCGCCCGTTTCTGCCAGAAGAAGAGGATTTTTCCAAGGATTGCCACTTTTGACGGCAGCATCGCCATGGCGACCAAAACGCACATGAATGCTATAAAAACTTCGCAATGGTTGCCATTTATCCCCTTGTGGTGCGCAAGGAGCGAGTGTAAGCCAGGAGTTTGGCTGGCTTGGACATGGCGGTTGCCAAGGAGTGAGCTCGGATATTTCAAATTTACCCGCACCACTGGATGCTTCTTTGCCATAACCCGATTGGCCGATTCGTGCCAAAAGTTGCTGGCAGTCCTGTGGAGACAAGCGCTCGGTATCCAGCAAAATCGGCAACTCAAAATTTAATTGAGGATGGAACCAGGTCAGTTCGCGCTCAAAAGGGGCAAAACCGCTATCCGTTCCCGTAGTGCCGGTACGTCTATCCAGGCTGTTGTGTCCGCGAATCTGGTTTTTCCACAGAGATACATCCTTTGGCAGACCTATGGCTTCCGCCACGTCAATTTCGCTGCGCGCATGCTGGTGCCATTCGGATAAGGGCATGGATAAAGCATTGGTGGCTATCCATCGGCGATTTTTAATCGCTTTGCGCATTTTGGGATCGGATGCATTGAGCCCCAGAAAGTGCAGGGGCAGAGTTGGACGAGGGAGGTGATCGGTTGGAAAAGGATCTCCGATAACAGCAAAGGGCTGACCCTGGGTATAGCCGTCCAGCAAGCGGTTTAGGGCTGCATCACCGAAGGTATGGAGTACGCTCCAGACCAACTGGCCGAATAACAAATCCCCCCTTAAGGGTGTAGCGAACGCGCTGCGAGGTGTAAGTCGCGCGATAAATCGTTGCAGAGGCATTCTTGTCTCCTCAAGCAGCGTTCAATTTGAATGGATCGATTTGATCCAGGCGAGATTGGATATTTTCGCCGTTATAAAGCAGTCCAGTGAAACGCAACTTTCCGTAACCGCGAGAGCTGGAACCGCCAATGCCATCGAGTTCCAGTAGACGCATTCCGGCCAGAACAGTGTCTAGCAATACATTTTCATCGTCGTCATCCAGGACTTTAAGTGTCAGGCGAAAATCGAAGAGGGCGCCGGCGGGGACTCGTTCGGTTTGGCGAGGGTGCTCTGCAACACCGCGTATACGGTCGATGACATTCTCACTTTTGGCTTCAGTGAGCTTTTCTCTATTAGTCTCACGTTCTTTTACCCATTCTGCGGTTAGCGCGGCATCCCAAAATGAAAGTCGACTTGGACCTATTGCTAGAGAGATTTCTTCGCTAGTATCGCCGGAAATTCCAAACAGGCGAACTATGGTTTGTGCTTGCATTTTCTTCTGCGCGTCAGAAGAGCTCTCCAACAGCTTGAGTGTTTTGCTGTCCAGGGGTTTGCCATTTGCTTCACCGACAACACCGGCGCGCCATTCAAGCAAACTACGCATGCGGCCTTTTACACTGGAGCCTGGAATGTAGGGCTGATCTGTATAGGGGTGTTTTATTACAGCATTATCGATTCCGCCTATGTGAATTTCCTGATTGCCGGCGCCAATATGTAAGCCGCTCAGCAGCTCTAGTTTCGCTTCCAAGGTAATGATTTTTAAAAGTTGGGTTGGCATAGTGCACTCCTCAATTAGTTGCCAAAATTTATTAGCTGAAATTAATCTTTAGGGCGTTCAACTTTGTAGAAGCCGTGAAATGCTTCTAAGAAAAGCTTGAAATTGTGAAGATGTTTTTTCTCTTTAATTTGGCTTAGTCCATGACGAATTAAGGAAAAATAGTTTTCATCAACTAAATTGCGACCTTTTGCGTAGGCCACTTTGGCATTTAGCATTTTGATAAGTGGGAGGTGCTCCTGAAAAGTTTCCGGAGTCCATTGTCGACTTCGTTGATCCCAATTAATGATCTCATCGTAAAATCCACGTAGTTGACTTGGCTTATTGGTGTTTCTGTCAGTCGAAATAATTTTGGCCGCTTGTTCAGCTATGGTGTCGAAAAGCTCCGGGGGAGGAGTGTCTAATTGGATCTTTGACCAATCTGCAGCAGGTGTGGTGGGTTTTCGATCACGTTGCTGTTCTGTTGGCCTATTGTGATATTGATTGCTCATAAATGACTCCTTTTTATCTATTAATTACGGTTCAGATACAGATGTGTCGTGACAGCCACACGATAGTTCTTGCCGTGTTTTGCTATACCGTTAGCTCCTATAGCCAGCATGAGTTCTCTATGGATTTCGCGTGGGTCAATGTTTAAATTGTCTTTTACATCCCGACGTTGTAGGTGCCGCCAAAGACGGTAATTCAACCGTGAGCGCCAGAGCGCGCTCTCTGGATTTTTGGTGTCGGTGGCCATATTGCTGAGTTCTAGCAGGCTGTAGATAAAGCCGGTTGACAGTTTTAGATCCCTCGCTTGTTTCTGCAGATTATCAGAGGCTGCGAGCAACTCTTCCAAAGCTTGCCAGGAGAGAGTTTCACCCAGTAAATGCACGGAGTTTTTGTTTTTCTTGGCTTTTTCCAATGCGTCTTCGGTCATGCGTGCAAGCTGAGGTATGGGAAGTCCAGGTTTAGCCAGGGCTATGCCCGCAGAAAAATGTAAGTCAGGATTATTGGCACAATAGTTCTGAAATTGTGCTCTGAGTTCCAGTGCCAGACGGATCAGACTGTACCAGGGGCCTATAAGGAAAAAATCGTCACCGCCGGCAAACACTGTGTAGGTGTTTGGATATTTTTGCTGACAGAGCCATGGCAAATAACTGCTGAAAAAACTGTCCATTTGTCGCGATAGTCCAGCCATGCGAGCAAAGGTGGGATCTTCCAGTCCCTTCTGAAAAATCGCTCCCAGGTTATCTACGTCACCTTTCAATATTCCGAGAGCTTGAATCCCAATAACTTTTTTCTGATCCTGCGATTCGGGATTAAGGCGCAAATCTTCGCAGGCTAAATGGTTTAGGGTTTTCAACGCCCCAAGTTTGCTTGACTCTTCTTCCTTGATGTCTGCGTAGCGCCAGTTGTTGTTAATGTCTTCTTGATTAAATATCGGCACATAGCCGTTGATGTTACGTCGCGCGTAACCATGCCATGCGGTAGGGATAGTTGAATCTGCCAGGGAGAAATCAATTAATCTGCGCAAGTTGCCGTTGGATGCTTCCCGGCCGAAACGTCCAGTAGCTTCCTCATTATTGGTAAAGTGCAAGTGGTAGCCAAATATCGGTAAACGCAATGAGTTATTGTCGGTTGATAGAGGATGGCGCGTAATGGCTAACCGTTCGCGTTTGCCAGAGATAAAGTCGCCTATTTGAATTTGATCCTTGGCGAGAGTGCTTATTCTCTTATCACCATCCTTGTCCGGATGAGTGCCTGGGCCCCAGCCGGTGTATTGGCAAAGGCCACCTGCCTCCCCAACCTGGGCAAGATAATTAGTGAAAACCGGGCTGGGTGCGTTTTCGCCAAGTAAATCAAAACTCTGGTATTTGGCACGTTCCAGCGAGGCAAACAGAGCTTTAATAAGATCGCGGAACCCCCCTTGTCCCTTGCGGGAGACAAACTGCTGACAGCTGGCGGGTATCCAGGCCAAACCCAGGCCTGATTGAGCATAGGTATGCTCCAGAAACCAAGCATTAATGTGTTTCTGAGTTTGCTGTAGAGCCTCGATAGTGGCCGGAGTGTTAGGCGCCACGATCAGAAATTTACCTGCAGCATTGAGTATTTGTGATGTGGCAGGTAGATCCAACGCATCCATTACTTTAAGTGCCGCAGCTTCGGCCAGAAGTGAAACGTAGAGAGAGCGGCCACGCAGCAAGCGTGCAGCGTTCTTATGCGAGGCGTCGCTATCTCCTGCGAAAATAAAATTCTGAATTCCGAAGAAATCGCCTTGGACTAAAAGAAACTTTTCTTCACTCCAGTCGCTACCAGATTTCATGTTTGCTGCGGCAGCATTGCGGTCGTGATCTCGTTCATGATGATAACGCCATAACGCTGTAGCAAGGGCGGCGGTGGTTCGCGAGTGATCGTAAAGAGATACATCAGGTTTGACGTTGAACGCCGTGGCAGATGGTATGGCGTGAGTATGAATTCGCCAAAGAGTGTCGAAGTGATCCAGCCATAATGCGAGGTTGTATCGGTGGCTTTCGGGTATGAGTTCGAGATCTTTCAGGAATGTATTCCATATATCGCGATACTCCTGCTGCGCTTTCTTGTCATCGTCGCATTCTGCTTGTTCCCTGGGCTGAGGAAACAGATTTTCTGGAGTAAGCGAGCGCAAAGGCTGGCGGTACTTGAGATCTTTGCCAGATAGAATTTTGTTATCGTCATTATGTATTCGAATAGCTTCCAGCAAGCTCAGTTGGCGAGCTTGATAATGATTGCGGCCTGTCTCTGTTTTATCCTCGGAATTGTTGTATTGCTCAAAGCTGTCCCGCTCAAAACCGGAAGCTACCCGGTCTGCTGTGGCTATGACCCATTGAAGAAAGTTCTCAGGTTTATGATGTTTGGCTGCTGCGTTTACTAATGAGTCGTCTGCATCACGTGAGCTGCAGCTTGCAAAAGGAAAGAAATCCGCACCTTTCAATGCTGGCAGATGCTCTTCAATGACGTTGAAGGCCAATGCTGTGTAGGCGGCGTGTTTGTGGGTGTACCATTGTTTGCCTGCTTTTTCATGGCGCGGGCAATACATCTGGACGTGTGTATCCAAATCGTCTTGAGATACTTCTAGTCGAGCACGTTCTGCCAGCTTTCCCAGGTCGTGCAGATATGCAGCGAGTGCAACTCTTGCGCTCGCATCCATTAGCGAGTGTTTTTCGGTCATAACCAATCCTTACTCAATAAAAATTTCAAGATTTTCCGGCAAAGCATAACCGCTGCCGCGTTTATCGTTTCTTATTACAAGCTTGCAAAGTTCTGCCAGCTCCACACCGAGCTGATTTTCCAGTTCTCTATTCAACTTCGCCTTTGTGGTTTCCAAAAACTGCTTGCTAACCCCGCCACCTTTCACGCTGAGGCTGTTCAGGGTTTTGCCATGGAGGTTGAGTTCGTATTTTTGTGCGACGTTTAACAGTTGATCTGTTAGTTCTTCACTTGTCTCACCCTCGACCAATTTCGGTATAGGGCCGAGTTTATGTGTCTTGCGATACGCTGCCCATAAAAGCAAGGCCATTTGCACCGGTGGCAATTGTCCTTCTATACCGTTGAGTGTGTAGCTGCTGGTTGTGGGGAACAGTTTGAGTTCAGATTTTTCGGCCGCAAGCTGTGCCAGTTGAACGGTATCGCTGAAACTATGTTGACCCTGCAGCAAGCTTCTGGGCAGGCCGTTGCGCATTCGTACAAACGGGATTTCCGCCAGCCACACCCTGGCGTTGCGGGTATCCAGCGGGTTTTTGTTGCGGTCGTAAATTTCTTTTGCATATGGGGTTGGGTAGAAGAAATCGGGGTTGTTTTCGTAATGCTCGCTTACCAGCACATGGCTCAAGCGGTCCTGTGGGCGCCCGAATAGTGAGAGCGCATAGCCAGCGTAATAGCCCATGGTTTTACGCCCGCCTGCTAGTGAGACGTGCAATTCATGGTCTGGATTTTGGGTAAATGTGCGGATCACGTTACAGATGGTATCCGCTGCGGCCTCGTTATCCTCCGGAGTACGTAGATCAACGAGAGGAGTGCCTTCGCTGTCGCGGATCAGATGGATGGTGGAGCTATCGAAGCGAATTGGGTGGGCAATTTGATAATCGGTTAAAAATTGGTCAAAACGCTTTTTGTCCTCCAGCAGCTGTAGAACTGCATTGCGCTGTCCCTGCTCAGTGGTGACCAGATGCACTTCGTCCGGAAGCCATGGTGGCGTTTTCTCAACAGCCAGTGCATAGAGGGTTTCCGTAATGATTTGAGGGCTCATGCCACTGACGAGGAGTAAAATGCGCAAGTTTCCGTTCCTTTTTCCGTTAGCTACGACAAAGGTCGAGAGCGTATAGCAAATATATGCAAGACGAGACATTTCGCAAGCTTGCAAATTGATTTTGGTGGTTTCAGCTTAACGTTCGCCGGCGGTATTTGAGTTGATGCGGATCAAGGCTGACATTTCCGCTATTTGGTAGGAGGGAGCTTGGGGGGCGCGCTCTAACAAACGAATTACGAAGAGGCTGTTGGAATAGAAAGTAGCGAGATTAATGAAAAATTCCCGGCAGAGCCGGGAAATCGCAGGGGAATTAAAGGCTGACCGCGGGTATTTGGGCGATAGCTTCAGTCTGAGTTATCGGCTGCTGTGCCAAAAGACAAGCGCTTTTATGCTCGCCGTATTTTTCTAATTCCGGCATTTCTCGCAGACAGCGGTCTTCTCTCGCCGGGCAGCGGCCGTAAAAGCGGCAGGCATGTGGATCGGGGTCGATGGGGCTGGGCAATTCTCCTTGCAGGCGTACGCGCTGAACTTGTCCACCGGCATCAAAATGGGAAATTGCGGCGATCAATGCTTTTGTATAAGGATGGCGCGGGCGCTGGAAGACTTCTTCCACTGGTCCCGTTTCCACAACTTTCCCCAGATACATCGCCATTACGCGATCGCATAATAAGCGCACTACGTTGAGATCGTGGGAAACGAATAAATAACTCAAGCCCAATTCGCGGCGCAGTTTATCCAATAATTTCAAAATCACGGCTTGCACCGATACATCCAGTGCCGATGTAGGCTCATCGAGAATTAATAAATCCGGCTGCAAAGCAATTCCTCGCGCAATTCCCACGCGCAATTTTTGTCCACCGGATAATTGGTGTGGATAGCGGCTTAATAATGTAAGCGGCAGGGACACTTGTGCTGCAATGGCTTCCACCCGTTTTTGCAGAGCTTCGCCGCTTAATTTTTGCAATCGTTTTAATGGATCGGCGATGCAGTCAAAGGCAGTAAAACGCGGGTTCAAACTGTCCGTCGGGTCCTGAAAAACCTGCTGAATTTTGGCGCGCTCCGGATGAATGGCGAATTCTTTTGCGGGTACGTCACCTATGTGGCGATCGTTAAACAAAATGTGACCGCTGGTGGGGTCGAGCAGGCGTGTGAGCAAACGCACTAAGGTACTTTTACCGCACCCGGATTCTCCGACCAGGCCCAGACTTTCGCCTTTGTTGAGCGTGAAGGAAATATTATCGACGGCGTGCAGGTAAGAGGGTTTCTGCTTGCTGCCCGTCAAGCGCTTAAAAATATTTGGCGATGCGGTCAGTGGAAAATGTTTGGTGAGTTTTTCAACATTGAGTAGCGTAGTCATAAAAACCTCACAGTGGATTGCGGCAGGCGATAAGGTGAGAAGCATTATCGCTATAGGGCACCAAAGTAAGCCCCGGCGCTGCGCATTCGGGCACGCAGCGATCGCAGCGCGCGCTGAAGCGGCAGGGCGGTTGTGGTTGGCGCAGGTCGGGCAGTTGCCCAGGTATGGAGGCGAGTTTTTCCAAAGTTATACCGGGTTTTGGTGTGGCGGCGATTAAACGTTTTGTGTAGGGATGGCGCGCACCTTTAAATAAATTGGCAATCGGCGCATCTTCGAGCACTTGTCCTGCATGCATGACGGCGACGCGGCTGCAGTAATTGGCGGCGAGTCTCAGGTCGTGGGTAATTAAAATGGTTGCCATGCCGTGAGCTTGTGCGAGTTCGTGCACTAAATCCATGATGACGACTTGGGTGGTAACGTCTAAGCCGGTGGTGGGTTCGTCGGCAATTAATAATCGTGGTTTGCAGGCGAGGGCGATGGCGATCATTACGCGCTGACACATGCCGCCGGATAATTCATAAGGGTAGGCGTTGTAGCGCCGTGCGGGATCGGTAATTTTTACGCTGGCGAGTTGTTCTATGGCGGCTTCTTTGCGTTCTTTTCCGCTCATGCCAGGGTTGTGTGCTTGCAGAACGTCTTCAATTTGCTGGCCAACTTTGCGGATGGGATTTAATGCTGTGCGCGGGCTTTGAAAAATCATGGCGAGATCGCGCCCGCGCAGTTTGCGCATTTCCTGCGGCGATAATTCCAATAAATTGCGTCCATCAAATTCCACTTTTCCGCTGGTGATTTTTCCTGCAGGGTCGAGAACTCCCAGTGCCGCGTAAGCGGTGACGGATTTCCCGGAGCCGGATTCGCCGACTATGGCGAGGGTTTCGCCTTTGTGGAGATGCAAATTGACGTTGTCCAATACAGCGACGCGGCCATGGCGTGTGTCGAAGGCGACGCTCAGGTTTTGTACGCCTAGGAGTAAATTCGTATTCATAATTTCAACCTCGAAGTCTTTGGGTTGAGCTTCGTAAGCTGGGCCGTGTATTGCCGGAGGTTTTTCTGAAATCGTCGTAAACCCTTCCCTGGGGCCTGCCCCGCGCCCGTCCAGGGCGCGAGGCTTTCAGAAAAACCTCCGGCAACACACTTAGTGCGAATTCGCCATCTCTCTTTCTTTTCAATAAATGGCGTTATGTCCTTCTCCGTGGATCAATAATGTCCCGCAGCCCATCTCCCAATAAATTGAAACAGAGCACCACCAGGGTTAGTGCCAGCCCGGGAAATAATGCGACCCACCATTGGCCGGAAATAATGTAGTGCGCACCTTCGGCCACCATAATTCCCCATTCCGGCGTGGGAGGGCGGATGCCGAGGCCGACGAAGGAAAGGCTCGCGGCGTTTAACATGGACCAGCCCATATTCAGCGACATTTGCACGACCAGTGGAGCGGAGACATTGGGCAATAATTGAAACCACAGAATTCGTTTGTTGCTATTGCCGCATAAGCGTGCGGCTTCGACAAATCCAGCATTTTTGAGTATAAGAATTTCACTACGCACGACGCGCACGTAAAAAGGCATATTGATAATCGCGCTGGCGTAGACAACGTTGATGACGTTATTACCGAGTCCCGCAACTATGGCCATGGCCAGAACAAAAAGGGGAAAGGCCATAATAATGTCCACGCCGCGTCCGACCGCTTGATCAAAGTGC
Source organism: Saccharophagus sp. K07 (assembly GCF_014336955.1). GTDB lineage: Bacteria > Pseudomonadota > Gammaproteobacteria > Pseudomonadales > Cellvibrionaceae > UBA5868. Next base: position 38,442 of record NZ_QRAI01000008.1, read on the forward strand.
CCACCGTAAAATCCTGCGCAGGCACCAAGAAAAGTTCCAATAGCAGCAGCGAGTGCTACGGCGCCTACGGCAATCCCTAAATCCATGCGCGCGCCCATAATGACGCGACTGAAAATATCTCGACCCAATTGATCCGTGCCGAACCAGTTATTCGCAGAGGGCGGCTGCAACGCGTTGACGGTATCGCTGGCGAAAGGATCGTAAGGCACCAGCCAGGGTGCGAACAAAGCGCAAATCACTACACCGATAAATACGATCAGCGCAATTAAGGTCAAAGGGTTTTGCAATAAAAGGTAACGCCACTCTTCAAACTGTTTCATGCGGCACGCTCCACTCGCGGATCGATGAGGCTGCAGACGAGGTCAACGACAAGATTCAATAAGACATACAGCACGGCGATGGATAAAACAAAACCTTGCACTGGCGCGTAATCGGAAGCAATAAGTGCTTCCAATGCATAGGAACCTATGCCCGGCCAGGCAAATACTTTTTCCACCAGCACGTTAATTCCGAGCAAATAGGAAAGTACCATGCCCATGGTATTAATTACCGGTAATAACGTATTGCGCAGGGCATAGCGCACCAGAATAACCCGTCGTGGTAAGCCAGCGGCTTTTGCGCTGCGGATAAAATCGGAATTAAGTACACCGAGCATTCCCGCGCGTGTCATGCGCGCAAGTGGCGCTAAAGCAAAAAGTGCAAGTGTTATTGCGGGCAAAATCAATTGTGCGAGAGCGCTGCGGAAAATGGCCCATTCACCCGTGATTGCGCTATCGATCAAATAAAAACCCGTCACGTCCTGTGGCGGTGAGGAAAACAAATCAAGGCGTCCCATAGGGGCGGGCGCCCAGCCGAGCAGGTAGTAAAAAATATAAATCAGTACCAGTCCGGTAAAAAACGTTGGCAGACACACGCCGGATGTGGTGAGCAAACGGCAGAGATGGTCGATCCAGGAATTGGGTCTAGTGGCGGCGAGCATTCCTAATGGAAGGCCGATAACAATGGCGATTAAAAGTCCCAATAATGTGAGTTCGAGGGAGGCGGGCAGACGCTCCATTAAATCGTGTGTTACTGGTTGACCGGTGGTAAACGATTTACCCATATCGCCTTGCGCAAGGTCTTTTAAATAAATCCAAAATTGTGTGAGCAGGCTTTCGTTGAGGCCCAGTTGGTGGCGAACTTGTTCCACGGCTTCAGCCGACGCTGCAGCTCCAGCGAAAAATGCGGCGGGGTCACCGGGCAATAAACGCATAACCATAAAGGTGACGACTATGACGGCGAATAGGCTGGGAATAGCGCCTATCAGTCGTCGCAGAATTAAATTGAATGTTGAGTTTTGCATGTGGACCTCTTGCTCTAGCGAGTGCTGCTGAAGTCAGAGGTGGCAAATCAGCTCTCTCCCCTTTTTAAGGGGAGGGTTGGGGTGGGGTTTCGACCTTAGAAAAACAGCCCTCTCCCAGCCTCCCCCTTGGGCAACCTGTTGCCACCTCTATTTTTCAAAACGTATAAGCCACATAAACCGATGTTCTCAGCGCATCTTGAAAAAGATCATCCGCCATATATTGTGCAAATCGCCATCCCAATAAGGTTTTGGCTATGCCTTTGTATTCCAGGCTGAAATCAAACTCGCTGCCGTAATCTGCATCGCCGGTGCTCGGGCTGTAGAGATAATAAAAACCAGTGAAAAACAGATTTTGCGTGCCGGGAATTTTTCCAGATGCACTTAAATAAGCGGCTTCAAGACCGTGGCTGTCGCCCAAACTTGGGTTATTCAGAAATAATTCAGTCCAACCGTTATGTGGATGAGCGAGGGGGGTGATGAATTTGTCGGTTGCGCTGGAGGCTTCGAGGGCGGTTTGGCCTATCACATAGTTGATGCCAGAAACCTGCACTCCGGCTTCTACCAGATAATAATTCTGGTCGATTTCCCTTGGATTTTCCCCAGCATCTTGTTGCACGGCGTAATCCAGTGTGGCTAAAAATCGGATATCGCTCATCGGCATATTGCCTTCAAAGCGTATGCCGAAGGTGTCTGTGGAATTGGTTATTTCCGTGTCAAAATCCAGCAAGACGCCATAGGTTTTAAATACGCCCACATCTTTTACGCTGTAAGCCAGATTATAAAAATGCGATTCCATATTGGCGCGGCCATTGCCGGCTTCTTCGCCGGTGACACGCAATACGCGGCTGAGATAGCCATAATCGATTTTGAAAGAATCTGTTGGTGAAATGGAAAATGTCGCGCCGTTAAAAGACTGGTGGTTTTGTCGCCATGCTGAGTTACTGATAAAGCGCCCATTGTTCAGTACAACTTCTTGCCGGCCTACGCGCAGCTGGGTTTTGTAGCTTGCACTGTTGTAAGCGATATAGGCTTGATTGACTTCCGCACCTTGCGGATCGCCGATGGTGGGATAACCTGCAGTTTCCGGATCTGGAATAAATGGAACCGCGTATTCGTCCTCAAAAATTTGCTCAACCGCTTCAAAATCCGCAAAGGCGCTGAAGCCGGAACCTAAATTGGCTTTTGCAGAAATACTCAAACGCGCGGTTGAGGCTTTTGAGGTGCCCGGCGCTTCGTCGATATCAAAATATTCATAACGGTAACGTAAGCTGGATGCGTATTCTGTGGTGATATCCGCGAGAGCGGACGTGCCGCTTAAAGCTGTGCAAGCGCACACGGCTGCAGAAAGGATATTTCTGTTCATAACAATCCCCAATATTTTGGTTCAAAGTGGAAAAGTGAAATTTGCGTTCAATTCTTTTTCAGCTGGCGATAATCCAATTGCCTATGAAACCAATACTGATATCCGCTGATATTCGGTTGATGCGCGAGGCTGACGACGGGTTGGAATAAAGGCACTCGCGGCACTTCCTCGTAGGCGATCGCGATCATGTCTTCGATTTGTTTGGCGTAAGCGGTGGGATCGGTTTCGAAGCGGGATTGATCGATTAGTGCGTCCAGTGCGGGATTTTGGTAGCTCATGGTGTTAAACACCGCGTTCTGACCGTGGTAAGCCCAGAAGAAAAAATATTCCGGATAGTTCAGCCAGCCGCCGAAATTATTAATCAGCAGTGGCATATCCTTGCGCAAGAGTGCCGCGCGCCAGTTGGCTCCAGGAATTTTTTCAATGGTGGTTTTAATGCCGATGCTGGCGAGAGATTCTTGTACCAGAAGGGCAATAGGTTCGCTGATTAATGAAAGTCCCTGATCGAAGGAAAGCGTGGTGCTAAATCCGTTGGGATATCCCGCTTCCGCCAGTAAAGCTTTGGCTTTGGCAATATCGGTTTGATAAGAAGTTGCACGTGGCCAATCACTGTTGGTGGCGCCGCCAAACAATGGAATACCTTGGCCATAAACTGCGGCATCCATAATTTTTTGATAGGGAATTGCATAGGCGACGGCTTGGCGTACTTTGATATTGTCGAAAGGTGGCTTGGCGGTGTTCATGCCGACGTACCACATGGCATTTTCCACCGGCGTGCCGATTAATTTTGCTTTTTTGCTTTTGGCCAGATCGTTCACCGTGCGTGGACCTAAATCGAAGGCAATATCCACATCGCCGCGTTCAACCAACGCTTGCTGTGCGGAGGCAGAGGGAATTTCTCGCACTATGACTTTGGCAATCGCCGGTTTGGGGCCGCTGCCCCATTGTTCGAAACGCTCGTAAACCGTTTCTGAACCGGGACGCCAGCTGGCGACCTTATAGGCGCCACCGCCAGCGGTATTGTTTTTCAGCCATTCCATTGCCCAAGGGTCTTGGGCGGTTGCGTGTTTTTTGGCGAGTTTGCTGTTGTAGATGGCAGCTACGGGGACGGCGAGATCGGGCAGGGTGAGTTTATCGCTGCGCAGGAAATTCACTTTGATGGTGTGTTGATCCACCACTTCGAATTGATCCGGTGATTCAAGAGATCCCGCTTTCATCTGGAAGGTGGGGAATCCGCCAACGGTTACCGCGCGGTCGAAAGACCATTTCACGTCTTCCGCAGTCACCGGTGTGCCATCGTGAAAAACGGCGTTTTGCCGCAGTTTGAAAATCACCGATTTGCCGTCCTCTGCAATCGTCCAGCTCTCCGCCAGCTCCGGCTCCAGCTTGGTGTAGTCGTACATCACTTTGCCGTCGGGCAGAGTTTTGCTGGCGTAGGTCATCAGCCTGTCGTAGGTATTCCAGGACGCGCCGTAGGAGGGGCGGTTGGCGCCTATGCCGTGAATATCCAGGCTGTTGGGGCCGGATTCCACCACGACCAGCAAAGTATCTTTGCGGCTGTCGGCGGTCGCGGTGAGGCCTAACAGGGATAAAACGGGTAAAAGGCATAAAAGGATGCGTCGCTTTGGTGCGCGCCGGCGACTTGTTTGTGAATCAGGTCGGTTGGGTTTGAACAAAGAGAACAAAGACATGTTTCAGCTCCTCTGGTTGTTGGAGCTGTAAGAGCAAAGCGGTTGCCAAGGGTAAAAAAATATTTGGATTCAATCGGTTAAGGCGATTTTTCCGAGGTTTTGGCAAACCGGTTAAGCGTCGCAATCGTCGCAAAATGCGACAGTCGCGACGGTTCGGCCGGTGGCGTTTGTATGCCGGAATAGGAAAAAAGGCGGCTGGTATATGCCTTGCTGCCGGATAGCTACGGTTAACCACAAGCTCGCAACGATTGCTCTTTCATGTCCAGGACGCACTTGCCACCACCTCGCCAGATTTTGCAGATGCCAGCACTCTGGATTGGTATCTGCCTGTCATTTTTTCTCGCGGTTTATGTCGCCCATTGGGAAAGTTCGGCTCTGCGCAACGAATTGCGCGAACTCGCCAAAGACCGGGCCAGCGTTCTCCATTCCAGCATGCGCAGCTCTGCCGAAGTTCTGCACGCCTTAGCGTCTTTGCATGCGGCGACCGGAGCTATTCGGCAGGAACATTTTCAGTTGTTTGCGCGGGACGCTGTGCGCCGTCATCCGGAACTGCAGGCAGTGGAGTGGATTCCACGAGTGCCGCACGCAGAACGGGAAACCTTTGAACAGCGCAAACGGGCAGAGGGATTTACCGATTTTATTTTTACGGAAATCGGCGAGGCTGGCCTGCTGACGCGCGCGTCTTACCGCTCGGAATATTTTCCTGTGTATTTCCTCGAACCCTTCGACGGCAACCAATTGGCTCACGGATTTGACTTGGGCGCGGACGCGCGCCGGCGCGCTGCCCTGGAGCTGGCGCGGGATACAGGGATGCCAGTGGTGACTGCGCCTATTCGCCTTGCCCAGGAGACCGCGACCCAGCAGGGATTTCTGATGTTCTACCCGGTGTACACCACACCAGAGCCGAAAACCTCGGAGCAGTGGCGCGAAACCTTGGAAGGTTTTGCCCTGGCGGTATTTCGCGCGGGCGATTTGGTTGCAGCAGCTTTGCGGGATATTGCCGAGAAGGGCATCTCCGTCACCCTCTACGATACCGGTGATCCCTATACCGCCTTGGCGCGGCTGCAGGCCGTGGAGACATCGTCTCATTGGTTGCACAAGTTGGCGCTTTTACCGGAGCAGTTGCCGTGGGAAGACTACATCGATATGGGTGGGCGGCGTTGGCGTTTGTTGTTTGAGCCGACCGCCTATGTCACGGGCAGCCGCCAGCCGGTGCAGACCACTTTGGCCTTTGTGGTTGGCTTGATGCTCACCTTGTTGCTGGTGGCCTATCTCGCCAGTGCCGCGCGGCGCGAGCGGGAAATCAGCAGCGCCAACGCAGCTTTGCAAAGCGAAATTGCCGAGCGTGAGAAAGCCGTGGAGGCGGCGCAGGCCGCCAACCGCGCCAAGTCCGATTTTCTCGCCAATATGAGCCACGAGATTCGCACGCCTTTAAATGCAGTTCTCGGTTATGCCCAGCTGTTGCGCCGGGATAGCCGGTTGGATTCGGAACAGCGCCAAGCAGTGGGCGCGATCATTGCCAGTGGCAATCACCTACTTAGCCAAATCAACAGTGTTTTGGATTTTTCCAAAATCGAAATCGGCCGCATGGAAGCGCAAACGGAAGCGGTTTATTTGAACGATTTGCTTAATGAACTGGTGCTGATGTTCCGCCCGCGCTGCCATGAGAAGGGTCTGGATCTGCGCGCCCGGTTATTGCCGGAAGACGCTCCGGCGGTGTTGGTGGACGGCTGCAAATTGCGGCAGATTCTGATCAATTTGCTCGGCAATGCGGTGCGTTTTACTCATCACGGCGAAGTGATGTTGGGATGTCGTCCCGCGGGCGACGGGATATACCGGTTTGATGTGATCGACACCGGTGTCGGCATTGCCCCGGTGGATCTGGTGCGGATTTTCGAGCCTTTTTATCAAGGGCAATCGCACAATCAATCGGGCGGCACTGGTTTGGGTTTGGCTATCGCTCGCCGCCACGCGCAGCTGCTTGGCGGGGATCTGGAGGCAGTGTCGGAAGAGGGCGAGGGCACACGTTTTACCCTGCATTTGCCGTTGCCTGTGGCGGATGCGTCAGTCGTAGCGGTGCAGACGGATGCCACAGACTGGCGTCTGCCAGGAGGTCATTCCATTCACCTATTAGTGATCGATGACGACGAGGCCAACCGCGATATTCTGCGGCGCCTGCTGACGGGCGCGGGTTGCTCTGTCGCCGTGGCGGAAGACCATAAATCCGCTCTACCGCATTTGGCTGAACGATCCTTCGATGCAGTTTTTCTCGATATCCGTTTACCCTGCGGCGACAGTTTGACGTGGCTGCCCAAACTGCGCGAAATCCGCCCACATACGCCAGTAATTGCCTATACCGCACTCGAGTTCGAGCAGGATCGTGAGCGTTGTCTGGTAGCGGGATGCCAAGCCTTTATTGCCAAACCCGTGCAGGCCGAAGTGGTTTTTCAGACGTTGGAGAACTTGTTAGGCATAACGTTCGAGCGGCAGTGGCAGGAGGAGGGCGGAACTGCGTCGCTGGATCTCAGCAAAGTTGTTCTGCCTGCCAATTTATTGCAGCGGCTATTAACTGCAGCGGAGTTGCACAGCAGCACCGCGTTAAAAGCCGGTATGGAGGAATTAATCGCCCTCGGCCCTAATACGGCACCACTGGTGGATCGCCTGCGCCAGTTGATGCGCGCCTACGATATGGATGAAATCGCCCGCCTGTTACTCACCTTGCCGGTAATCGAGGTGGCCTGTGCCTGAACGCATTCTGGTGGTGGACGATGTGGTGACCAACGTGCAATTGCTCGCCCAGGCATTGGAACCGGCGGGTTACGAGATCTTGGTGGCACAGAACGGTCGGGACGCTTTGCGCATCGCCGAGCGGGCGCAGCCGGGGTTGATATTGATGGACGTGATGATGCCCGGCCTCGACGGCGTCGCTACCTGCCGCCTGCTCAAACAGAACCCCGAATTGGCCGATATTCCGGTGATTTTTATTACAGCGCTGGATGAGCGGGAAAGTGTGGTGAAAGGATTTACCGCTGGCGGCGTGGACTACATAGTCAAGCCGTTCCATCCCGAGGAAGTACTGCGCCGGGTGGAGAACCATTTGAACCTGCACCGGCTCGCCCGCAGCCTGGAGCAGTCCAACCGCGAGCTGAAACTGCGCCTAGCTGAACTGGAACGCGCCAACCGCGCTCTGGCCGAGGAGCGCGACAAGCTGGCGCGCACCGAATACGCCCTGGAAACTGCAGACAGCCGCTTAAATGCCCTGGCGCAGCGCGAGCAACAGCGCTGGGGAATGGACGGGCTGGTCGGCAAAAGCGCCACCATGCAGGCCATTCTGCAGAACATCCGCAAGCTCCATCACAGCGCTGGCACCAGTGTGCTGATCACTGGCGAGAGCGGCACCGGCAAGGAATTGATTGCCCGCGCCATTCACTACAGCAGCCCGCGCGCGCAAAAGCCGTTTATTCCGGTCAATTGCGTCGCTATACCGGCGGAACTCGCCGAATCCATGTTTTTCGGCCATGTCAAAGGCGCGTTTACCGGCGCCAGCGGTGGGCAGAAAGGTTTTTTTGAGCTGGCCGACGGCGGCACCCTGTTTCTCGATGAAATCGGCGATATGCCTCTGGGATTACAGGCCAAATTGCTGCGCGTATTGGAAGATGGGGAAGTGCGACCAGTGGGCAGCCAGAAAGCGATCAAAACCGACGTGCGCGTGGTGGCCGCCACCAACGTCAATCTGCAGGAAAAAATCGCCGCCGGATTATTTCGCGCTGATCTGTTTTACCGCCTGGCGCGCTTCCAGGTGGAGCTGCCGCCATTGCGCCAGCGACGCGGCGATATTCTTCTGCTTGCGCAGCATTTTCTCGCTCTGTTCGCCCGGGAGATGGGCGTGCGCGCCCCGGATATCAATGCGGCGGCGCAGGAGGCGCTGCAGAATTATCATTTCCCCGGCAATGTGCGCGAGCTGAAAAACCTGATCGAACGCGCTCTGATCCTCAGCTCTGGCAAAACCGTGGAGCCGGAGCATTTGCAGTTTCAGACTCTGTCTCAATCCCCTCAGACCAGTTCCGTCACCAGCCTTCCTCCCTTGCCATTGAACCTGAAAGAAGCGGAACAAGTGCTGATGCGGCGCGCCTTGGACGCAGCCAGCGGCAATATCACCGAAGCTGCCCGTTTGCTCGGTGTGCACCGCAGTAAGCTCTATCGGGTAATGACAATCGATTGACCTTCTGTCTTATCTCGAACCAACGGATTACAAAACCGTATAGTACTGTCCAACAAGCGGCGATTTGGTCTTTGATATAAATGATTCCGTGGTCAGCGATAAAGCTGACAATCAACAAAGATTCAGAGAGTGTGGAGATTGGTATGAAAAACGTATTTAAACCTGTTGTGTTGACCGCGGCTGTTTTGTTTTCTGGCGCTGCCCTGGCTGATAAGGACGATATCCGTCTGCTGTCCGAAACCAAAATCACCTTGGTGGAAGCCATCAATATAGCGGAAAAGCATCAGAATGGTCGGGCATATGAAGCCAGCCTGGATGACAAAAAATTTACCCCGGTATACGAAGTCAACGTTGTGGTTGGTGATGTGATTTATGAGGTAGACGTAGACGGAATTACTGGAGAAGTTCGTAAAGTTAAAGTCGACGACTAAGCAATACTCAAATCCGGGCGCGGACGAAATAAACAAAAGGGCCATTAAATGGCCCTTTTTTGTCATGTCGCTCAATTGAGTTCCTTCCGGTAAGCTAAGCAGGCCCTAAAATCACTCGAACTTGGCAATTCTTTTATGAAGCTGTTATTGGTTGAAGACGACAAAGCGACCGCTGAATTTATTATTCAGGGGTTAAAAGAGCAGGGCCATACCACAGATCATGCAGCAAACGGATTGGATGGTCTTATGATGGCACAGGACGGCCACTACGATGTTTTGATTTTGGACCGTATGCTGCCTCGCTTGGATGGTTTGACTTTATTAAAAACGCTGCGCGATGCCGAAGATCACACTCCGGCGATTATCTTGAGTGCGATGGGCAGCATTGATGACAGAGTTACCGGTTTGGGCGCGGGTGCGGAAGATTATCTGGTCAAGCCATTTGCTTTTGCTGAGCTGTATGCGCGCATTTGTTCGCTGGCTCGTCGACCGCCGATTCGCCAGATTGAAACTATTTTGCGCGTTGGCGATTTACAAATGGATTTGATCAAACGCCAGGTAACCCGCGCAGGAAAAACCATTGATCTGCAACCGACCGAATTTAAATTGCTGGAATTTTTACTGCGGCACCGCGGCGAAGTGGTAACGCGCACCATGCTGCTGGAAGGTGTGTGGGATTTTCACTTTGATCCCAAAACCAACATAGTGGAAACCCATATCAGTCGTTTGCGTGGAAAAGTCGATAAGGATTTTCCTACCTCATTAATTCAAACAGTGCGCGGGGCGGGTTATAAAATCGATGTCTCTGCCTAGAATATTTCGCTCGGCGACTTTCCGGTTTGCTGGTCTTTATCTCTTATTTTTTACGATTTCCGTTGGTTTGCTCGCCGTTTTTTTGTTTTTCCATGTCCGCGACAGCTTGGAAGACGATGCACGCAATCAAATCAGCAATGAATTTAATTTGCTGTTGTTTGAATTTCACGAGGACGGGCTGGATGAATTATTGGAAGAAACCGAAGAGCGTATCGAAAAAAATTCCACCCCAAACCGGCTTCTCTATATGGTGCAAAGTCCATCTGGACGCGTGATTTTTGATCGTATAGATCCAGTGTCTCCGCCTTATGGATGGCAGTACATCACTAGCGGTCGCTCAGCTTTGTTTTATTTCGAGGAACTCAGCAATGGCTATGTACTGGGGGTTGGTAAGGATCTGGCTGCGCTAACGACCGCAGAACGGGCCATTCAAAATGTCTTTTTGTGGGGAGCCGTCGTTGTTTTGCTTATTGGCGCACTTGGCGGATTTCTATTGAGTCGCCGTTTGCTTGCCATAGTCGACGCCATTACACGAACAGCGAAATCCATCAGCGACGGACATTTAAACGAGCGAATCCCCTTGCAGAACACCGGTGACGAATTCGATGAGCTCGGTAAAACGTTGAACCAAATGCTGGATCGCATCGAACTCTTGGTTGCCAATATTCGCCAAGTCTCCACTGGCATTGCCCATGATTTGCGAACACCGCTTGCACGCTTGCGCGGGCGTCTGGAGACCATGCGACAAAATCCGTCATTGCCCGCGGATGATGTGGACAGCGCCATTGCGGAAGTTGATGCCATTCTGCAGACATTCGCAGCGCTTTTGCGCTTGGCTGAATTGGAGACAGGCACTTTAAAAGCGGGTTTTGGATCTGTGGCGCTGAAAGATTTGGTTGAACAGATGGTAGAAGCCTATGGTCCGATCGCAGAAGACAGTGGCAAACAGTTGGTCCTCGAAGACGCACGATCGGTCTCTATTGCCGGGGATAAAAATCTGTTGCAACAGTTACTGGCCAATTTATTGGAAAACGCCCTTGAACATGGTGGAAGCACTGTCCAAGTGAGTTTGCAACTCAAAGGAAAAACGGCTTATTTGGAAGTTGCCGACAATGGTCCGGGAATTCCTGCAGAAGCGCGTTCGCAGGTCATCAAACCTTTCCAGAAAGGGGAGACCAGTCATGGCACAGGCTTGGGGTTGGCACTAGTGGTGGCAATTGTCCAATTGCATGGAGGGACATTGGAACTGGCTGATAACCATCCTGGCTTGCTTTGTCGCGCGACATTCCCAATTTTTGAGGTTTAAGCCTTTGGCGTTAGAAAGCGGAAAAGGGAAACAACCGTTATTAGCGGCTGTTTCCCGTTTTTGCGGCAGGCAATTTATCCGGCAGGGTAACGTTCAGTTCTAATACCGAAAAATTGCCGTGGTTATCGAGCTGGACTTCAATGCTATCGATATCGATATCCACGTACTTTTTGATCACTTCCATAATGTCTTTCTGCAGCGCGGCGAGGTAATCCGGCTGTTTGTTCTGGCGGCGTTCATGCGCAACTATGACCTGCAAACGCTCTTTTGCGATGGATGCCGTATTGTTTTTCTTGCGGGAGAAATAATCGAACAGACTCATCATGCAGTTCTCCTGAACAGGCGTTGAAAGAAGCTCTTGTGTTCAGGATTCAAGAAGCGATGTTCAACTTGTTCACCCAGTAAACGTGCTACGGCATCAGCGTAAGCTTTACCGGCTTTGCTTTCGGTGTCGTGGATAACAGGAACGCCCTGGTTTGACGCTTTCAATACAGACTGGCACTCGGGAATCACACCGAGCAGTTTGGTCGCAAGAATTTCTTCCACGTCTGCCACACCCAACATTTCGCCGCGCGCGACACGATGGGGATCGTAGCGGGTAATCAGCAAATGCTCGATCACTCGTTCGCCCTGTTCGGCTTTGCGCGATTTGCTCTGCAAAATACCGAGGATGCGGTCGGAGTCGCGCACTGAGGATACTTCCGGGTTGGCGACGACAATCGCTTCATCGGCGAAATACAGCGCCATAAAAGCACCGTGCTCGATACCGGCAGGGGAGTCGCAAATAATGTATTCAAAACCCATATCTTTGAGTTCATTGAGAACTCGTTCCACGCCTTCTTTCGTCAAGGCGTCTTTATCGCGGGTTTGTGAAGCGGGGAGAATAAACAGGTTTTCGCAGCGTTTGTCTTTGATCAGCGCTTGTTTCAAAGTCGCTTCTTCGTTGATGACGTTGACGAAGTCATACACCACGCGCCGTTCGCAGTTCATGATCAGGTCCAGATTGCGCAGACCTATATCAAAATCGATGACCGCAGTTTTATGACCGCGCAAGGCCAATCCCGTGCAAATCGCTGAGCTGGTGGTTGTCTTGCCAACACCACCTTTTCCGGATGTCACTACAATTATCTTTGCCAAAGTCGTAACCCTTTTGCTTGGTTAATTTTGTTTGGGCAGAGGGCTGATTTGAATGCGCCCTCCTGCCAGATAGATCTGTACACTTTCTTTCCAATGGTTGGTGCGCAGCACCTCGTCCACCATGAATTGTCCTGCGATCGCTACCAATTCGGCTTCCTGACTGGTGCAGAAAATACGGGCATTTTCGTCGCCTTGAACACCTGCAAGCGCGCGTCCGCGCAAAGCGCCATATATATGAATGTTGCCATCTGCCAGTACTTCTGCCCCGGCGGAGACGGCCGCCATAACGATCAAATCTCCACCGCGGGCATAGATCTGCTGGCCAGAGCGTATGGGGGTGGTGATGATTCGAGTGGGAGAGGTGGCGACAGGTGTTTGTTCCGGTTCGGCAGTGGGAGCAGTTGCTTCGCTCGTTTCACTGTTTTTACTGCGCCCCTTTGGCAATACCGCCAGCTGCAGTCGGATGGCCTCACCTTGCAATCTGGCGTTGCCTCCGCGGATCGCGGTTGGCAACAAGGTAAGGTTGCGACAGATGCTGCACAGCTCAGCTAAATCTAGCTGATTTTGCTCGGGTTCAGCTAATTGCTCGAAACCGAAAACAAGCGGGGAGCGCTGGAAGAACGCGGGAGACTGAGCAACTTTTTCTGCCAGTTCCTGTTGGATGGATTCGAGGTCGGCACTTTTCAGTTCCAATAAATTCATTGGAAACAAGCCGCCTTTTAATTGAAAACTTTCAGGGCGGTCCACGCTGGACGCGCGTTGGGCAGATTTGCTCATTGGCGCAGGTAGTTCCTAATGGACAGATTCAGGGAAAATCGTTTTTTTATGGCCTGTTGGTTTTTTTTGAACCAATCTGCATTATCAATTGAACAAGAATAATCCAAACAAACGCAAACCGAAAGGGATGAAGCAGTTTGTATTCTGATCAAATACATTCTTCTACTTATTTGCGCATCATCTGATGCTTGTTTGGTTTTTATGCGGAGTAAGTTTTTTAATTGGCTGTTCGAATTATTGGAGTGGATCGCTGGCGGCAGGTCTGGTGCCTGCCGCCTTTGCTTAAATCAACCTGCAGGTCTTTCGTGGCGGTGTGAAGCGTTTGCGCCTTTGCGGTGAGCAAGTGCCGCTTCGAGTTTTTTGGCTGCATCAGCTATGGCCACATAAAGATCGTTATCCGTTGCTTCGACTGCCACAGACGCACCCATAAACTGGGTTCTGGCCTCCACGCTTTGTTCATTGCGCTCGACTGTAAGCACGACGGAAAGAGCCCCCATGGAAGGATAGTGGGACTGAACTTTCGAAAATTTGCTCTCTACCGCTGTTCTGATACCGTCGGTGATTTCGACATGATGGCCAGATAGGTTAATTTGCATAACAGCCTTCCTTCTTAAGTGGGTTACGGGCTAAACATGAATCTAAATAAAGAAAATATCAAGGATCTTCCTCGTTAATTTATTGGACCATGCGCAGTCACAAGTGCTCTTGATACAAGTCATGCTTAGATTCATGAAGTCGGAAATTTTCGCAATTTGGCGGAAATTCCTTGATTTCAGAGTCGTTTCGTTGAGAGATGTTCCTCTGGCCTTCGTCAACACACCGAAAAAGGTCAAAAAATAATCTATGAAAACCCTGCGCAGACGGGGTATAAACGCAAAGTGCAGGAGCGAATCAGAAAAGTTTTGCGAGCAAAACGGGAATTGCGGTTTCCACCCGCAGAATTCGTTGTCCCAATTGAATGGGCTCGAATCCGAGATCAATAAATTGCCGCACTTCGTTCTCTACAAAACCGCCTTCGGGGCCTACGGCAAGTATCGTCGGCTCCATACCCACAGAATGCGCATGGGGATAATCCCCCGGGTGAGCGATCAATCGTCGGAAATTCTGGCATTGGGTCGGAAGGACGTCTTCAATAAAAGGACGGAATCGTGGGTAATATTCAACCAGCGGAAGCTGTGTGGCTTTGCCTTGTTCGAGGCCTAACACCAATTGTTCTTTCACAGATTCGGGTTTGAGCAGAGGTGTTTGCCAAAAACTCTTTTCCACCCGACTGGTTTGAATCAGACACAGCTTTTGTACACCCATGGTGGCGATGGTCTGTAAGGTGCGCTGCAACATTTTCGGTCGCGGCAGACCTAACACCAGAGTGATGGGTAGAGCAGGTGGCGGAGGCAGGTCGAGCTGATCGACAGTCAGCAGAACTTCGTTCTGGTCGACGGCGGTAACCGTGGCGTACCCCATGGCACCATTCAGTAAGCCAACGCTAAGGCGGTCCGCTGGCTTTACCTTGAGAATGGTGGTGAGATGAACAAGACGGCGATCTGTGAGGCGGACTAGGGAAGGGTTAATAAAGTCCCCGTCCTCCAAAATGATTAGATTCATGCGTTGTACCGTTTGGCGTTCCCGACAGGAATCGAACCTGTATCTAGCCCTTAGGAGGGGCTCGTTCTGTCCATTAAACTACGGGAACGGGGGCGCGCATTGTATCAATTAACCCTTATGGGTCAAAACATAAGGCGTGGTTAGCGAGGTCGTAACTATGACGGCACTCAGTATTATCGTTCCTGTGGGGCCGGGGGCTCCGCATTTGAAATCCTTTCTTAATCATGTGCTGCTCGCGGTAGCGCCGCTAAACGGCGTGGAAATCATAGTTGTCGACTCCCCTGATAATGATCGCGCTGATGCTATTTGCCGGGCGATGGGTATTTGCGTCTACCACTCCAATGGCTCCCGCGCGGTGCAGATGAATATAGGCGCAGCCCATGCGCGCGGCGACTATTTGCTGTTTTTGTTTCCTGAGTGTCGCTTGCCACAGAACTTCGCCGATATGTGGCGAATCGTGCGCCGCCGCGGCGAAACCTGGGGATTTTTTGCCTTGCGATTTGCCCATCCGGCGCGCCTGTCCCGTTGGTTGGGGCGGGGAATTTCCTGGCGGTCAAAAATCAGCGGTATCGCCCGAGCAGAGCAGGCGATTTTTGTTCAGCACAAGGCGTGGCTGTTGACGGAGGGTTTTGGTGAGTCTGCGTCCCGTGTGGACGATGTGGCGTTCTGTCGGCGCTTGCGGCAGATGAGAAGGCCTTTTGTGGTGCGACAGCCAGTGGAATGTCTTGCGGCACCGAACCGCAACGGTGGATGGCTCGGCTTTTTCTATCGATCTTTGTTCAAACGTTCCAATTCGTCCGTGGATCCCCACGAGCTATCGCCCAATCACAGCACTTTTGAGGAAGAAGAAACGAAGCGGATACAGAGGGATCAGCGGAAACGCAAAACTTGGCACTGAGCGGCATAGCCGCCGCTCATTGTTAAAAGGGCGCTTACTTTTTCCTAACTAAAAAGGATCTAGGCTTCACCAAGTTTGTGGGCCTGATAACCAGTTCCACGGCTTCCTTTGGGGGTGTAAACGGAGGCTTGTTCATCCTGCCCGCGCACAATGGAAAGCAAGCGGCTAAATACCTGCTGATTGCGCGCTAGCAGTTTGCCGTTGATTTCGTTCTGTTCTTGGCACTGTTGCAACAGCTGCTTGAACTCATCCCAGTCCTGCTCGATGCCTGGTTGGATGTTGCGAATCAAAGCAACCCAAAGCGTTTCGGGCTTTGCGTCGGTTTTTCCCTGTTGCGCGACCCAGTTGGTGCGTTGGTGGGCGCTTTGCTCCAGATGCTGCAGATTGGCAGCCTTGTTTTGGATGATGGTTTCGAGCTTGTCCAGGTCGCGGGACTTGAGTGCTTCACGCTCTTCATCCAGCAGTTGCAGGAGTTGAGTGCAGGCGTGGATATCCTGCTTGATGTGGTTTTGTAAGGTTGTTTGAGAGAGTGCAGTTTGCGTCATGGGATCGCTCCGGTTTGTGTTATGACAACCCATCCTGTGCGAGCATGCGTTCAGCGATCTTGTTGCTATCCACCTGATATCGACCTTCCGCTATGGCTTGGCGGATGGCGGCTACTTTGGCTTCGTCAACATCACTGCTTTTTTGCACGGCCTGTTCGAGACGACCGAGCGCTTGTGCTTGGCTACTCAAAGAGACGTTGTCTCCCGCGGCAGGCTTGGCTGAGGATTTGCCCTCATTGGGCGCTCCTACGGCCGGGGCATACTTCGCCTTGATGCCGTTGGAGGCGGTGTTGGCAGTCCTGTTCAGACTTGGGTTGCTTGGATCAATAACCATAATTCTTAACCGTTGGATGGCGAAAACTGTACTTCTCAGACAGCTTATCGGCATCTTGCCAGGAAACTTTAAGCCTTAATGAGATTTTTTGTCCGGGCCGTCAAAGGTGCACCTTTACTTTCCCCGGTCCCACGATTTCCGCATCCACTATGCGCTTGGATTTCTCATTGCGTACCTGAATCTGCTCGCCAACCTGCCCACTGGCCAGGGCTGTGGCGCTGGTGACGACAGAGACGGCGCCGGTGCTGGCCTCCAGCACTACCCGATCTCCTTTGCGCACCACTTGTGGCTGTTTGACATGGGACAGCCGCACTGGCTCGCCAGCCTCTAAACGGCGCTTCAGTTCCATGCCGACAACCTGATTGGTGTCGCGAATATTGCCGAAACCGGCCTGGGCCAGGTTCATTCTCATCAGGGTGACATCATCCTGCGTCAATACGGTGCCGCGTTCCAGGCTGCGCGCCAAAACAACTATTTCGGCAAACACATCCACCCGGGCAGGAACATAAATCGTCCAGGGACTCGGCCCGCTGCAATTAACCTTAACTGACAGGTTACTGCCGTACGGGCGAGGGGAGGTGATCTCGTAACGCAATGGGTTGAGACATTTGCTCAAGCGCAGGCGCGGGTCGAGATTTGAGGCGTTCACCTCCAAATTCTCCGGCGGTATGCCGACATATTCATTTTGCAAAGTGTCGAGCAGGAACGCATTTACTTGCGCGCGCAGTTCATTTGGATCTTCAAAACTATCGGCGTAAGTCACGGCAGCGCATAGCAGAGCCCAGCAGAAGAAAAAAATGCGGTATCCCATTTTTCATGTCCTATGCTTAGTGGTGATGGCACCTGCGGGGCGCGTCAAAATTACGTCACCGCTCTGCAAATACATATGGTTGCGACGCTGATTGCAAAGCATATGCCGATTTGGCAAATCATATGCCGTAGCTGACAAGCATGTGCCGGTTAAACAAAGCATGGCCGGCAATAGAACAGCGTCGAACAGAGCAGGCCCGGAAGTAGGCCGGGCGAATTCATTGAATGATGGACCGCAGGTATGAAAGAAAACCGAGGAAGCAGTATGGCCGGTGTTCTCGACAGCGTTAACCAACGTACCCAGCTAGTGGGGCAAAATCGCCTTGAGCTGTTGCTTTTCAGCCTCGGTGGGCGTCAATTGTACGGCATTAACGTGTTCAAGGTTAAAGAAGTTTTGCAATGCCCGCATTTGAGCGAAATTCCCAAGCGAAACCCAGTGGTACGTGGTGTCGCACATATCCGCGGTGGCACCATTCCCATCATGGATATGAGTCAGGCAACTGGCGCGGGCAGATTGGACAATCTTGAAAATTGTTTCGTGATTATCACGGAATACAACCGCTCCACTCAGGGCTTTCTCGTCAGCTCTGTTGAGCGCATTGTGAATATGAACTGGTCGTCGATTCATCCACCACCGAAAGGGGCGGGAAAGGAAAACTATCTGACAGCGGTCACGGAAGTGGACGGACGTTTGGTGGAAATTATTGATGTGGAAAAGATTCTCGCAGAAGTGTCACCGCGGCCGCAGAACGTGAGTGCGGAAGTGATACGGGATGTGGATTCCACAAAATCCGTCAATAAGCACGTTTTGATAGTCGACGATTCTACGATTGCAAGAAAGCAGATTCAGAAAGTCATTGAATCCATGGGCGTGCAAACCACTGTGCTGAAAAACGGCCAGGAAGCTTTGGGTTTTCTCAACGATCTGCTGCGTGAGGGCAAGGATCCCTACAAAGAACTGCTGATGGTGATCTCGGATATCGAAATGCCCGAGATGGATGGCTATACGTTTACTGCGGAAGTGCGAGCCAATCCGAAGCTCAATCGATTGCATGTGATTTTGCATACATCGCTGAGTGGCGTTTTTAATGAAGCCATGGTGAAGAAAGTCGGTGCAGATGATTTTCTCGCGAAATTTCACCCAGACGAGTTGGCGAAAAGAGTGCGGGATCGAATACAAGAAGCGGCCGGGCAAAACGCTTAATTAAAAAGCTAACGCGTTTAATTGACAGTTAAAGACGGCTGACATTTGATTTTGGGGGCGTCGGTCCGTGCACCATAAGTGCTAGGCCACCGCGCGGGTTTGGTTCGAGGAAGCCATCTCAAAAATTAGCCGAGGGATAGCTTGTAAAATCCGGAACCGGTTGGAATGAGTCAATACGAAGGGGACGACGCAGTCCCCGTATCTGCAAGTGAATATCAGGCATTTGTCGCTTTTTTACGAACGGCGTGCGGCATAGATCTGGGTGCTAACAAACAATACCTGGTGTCCACCCGCATCCGCAGAATCATGTTGGAACACCGGCTCCAGAGTCTTACTGAATTGACTCAGCTGGTTCAGCAAGACAGTCAGCGACTCCTGCGTCAAAAAGTCATCGATGCCATGACCACTAACGAGACTTTCTGGTTTCGTGACGGTTATCCCTTTGAGTATCTCAGCAAAACCTTCCTGCCAGAGTTCGCAAAACAAAAACCCGGGGAAAAAGCCCGTATATGGTCCGCCGCCTGTTCAACCGGCCAGGAACCCTATTCCATCAGCATGGCCGTTGAGGAGGGGTTGCGAGCCAGTATCGTTGCTCGTGGCTGCGATGCGGATATTCTTGCCACAGATGTTTCGACCTCGGTGTTGGATGCAGCTCGAGAAGGTATATACGACCGCCTCTCTTTATTGCGCGGTCTTTCCCTTCAGCGCAGCAGCGACTTTTTCGTGCAGATTTCAGCTGATTCTTGGCGAATAAAGGACTCGGTGCGCGACCGCGTGCGGTTTCGCCCGTTAAATCTGCAGGAATCGTTTTATTTGCTCGGCAAATTTGATGTGGTTTTTTGCCGTAATGTGCTGATTTATTTTTCCCAGGATCTCAAGACGGAAATCCTGCGGAAAATTCACGGTGTGCTGAACCCCGGGGGAATTTTATTTCTTGGCGCGTCAGAAACCATATCCGGATTGAACGATTTGTTCGAGATGGTCCGCTGCAATCCGGGAGTTGCCTACCGGGCAAAACTCAAGGGCAGCCCATAATCCTTTTCAAGATCCGCAAGCGAGCAATTCCGGTTGGCTTGCTTCGTACATTTCCAGTCACTTTGCCTGCGGCAAATCCGCGAAGTTTTGACGGCAACAAATTGCCGCTGTCTTTTTCTCTCTCAGCGATAAAAAATATTTCCTTTGCAAATCAATGTATTGAAAGTAGTTTGGCGTTTGGCATATGGCTTGCTTTAGTGCTGCTGTACACCAAAAACCGACGGAAATTTGTTACAGATTTCCCTCTAGGAGAAAACCGTGGCCATCAACTTCCAAAACGCGCTGGGCACCTATGAGACGGCATTGCGGCTGCGTTCGCAGCGCGCCGAAATTTTGTCGAGCAATCTCGCCAACGCCGACACTCCCAACTACAAAGCGCGTGATTTTGATTTTCACGCGGCTATGCAAAGTGCCATGCGCACAACCGAAGGAAAAGCCGGTTTATTGACAACGCAAGACCGACATATAGAAGCCGGGAATTCCTCACTGGGTGTTGATCTGCAATATCGCACACCGACCCAACCTTCCATCGACGGCAATACCGTTGATGAGCATATCGAACACGCGGCATTTATGGAAAACAGTTTGGAATTCCAAACCGCTTTCACACTGCTCAACAGCCGCTTTAAAGGCTTGCTTTCTGCAATCCGAGGAGAATAACCGTGGGCTTGAATCGCATTATTGATATCGCAGGCTCAGGCATGAATGCACAATCCGTGCGCCTGAATACAACCGCCAGCAATATTGCCAACGCGGAATCGGCATCTTCCAGCGCGGAGACAGTTTATCGCGGTCGGCACGCAGTTTTTGCGGCAAGCTACAACAATATGCTCGGCCATCCGGACACTCGTTCCGCTGGTGATCAATCATCGGTAGGCGTTTCTGTATTAGGAATCGTGGAAAGCGATGCGCCGTTACAAATGCGCTATGAACCTAATCATCCATTGGCGGATGAAAAAGGTTACGTCTATTACCCCAATGTTAATGTCGTGGAAGAGATGACCAACATGATTTCCGCTTCCCGCTCATTTCAAGTCAACGTGGAAGTCATGAATACAACCAAGCAAATGGTCCAGCGCGTTTTGACGCTGGGACAGTAATTTAAGGCACATCGGGCGGGTTGAGCCATGAGCGATATCAACAGTATCAGCAATGTCCTCCAGGACTATTCCATCGAGAAAAAAGCCAAAACGGACAAAAAGGATGGCAATGAATTAGGCCAGAAAGCTTTTCTGCAATTGATGATTACCCAATTGGAAAACCAGGATCCCCTGAGTCCGCAGGAAAACGGCGAATTTATCGCACAGCTTGCGCAGTTCAGCTCGGTGGAAAGCCTGGATCGTTTGAATAACAACTTTGACAGTTTTACCAAAAACTTTGTCGCCAATCAGGCGTTGCAAGCATCGTCGCTGGTCGGCCGCTCTGTCAGTGTTGAAACGAATACTTCGTATTTAATGCAGGGTAGTGCGGTAACCGGTTTGGTTGAAATACCGGAAAGCACCGATGATCTCAAGGTGGATATTTATTCCAATTCGGGTGAATTGCTCGACACGATTGATATCGGCTATGTACCAGCGGGTGACCTCGCTTTCCGCTGGAACGGTCAATATGCGGAAATCAACGGCAAATTGATCAATTGGAAAAGTTCACACGAAGGTGGTTTGCCGGAAGGTAGTTATAAATTCTCCTTCACTTCAACGGTAGAAGGTAAACCACACCAAATGAAAAGTTATCTGAGTGCAAATGTTAACAGTGTGACTATTGGTTCCAATGGAGCTCTCAAGCTCAATCTGGCGGGCGTGGGTGCGGTGAATCTCTCGGATGTTAAACAATTTAATGAATAATGAGCCAGTAACCAATTTATTTCATGCGATTGCCGTAACCGGTATTTCGATTAAGAAGTAGCAGGAGAGATTTATGAGTTTTGATGTAGCTCTTAGCGGGATTCGCGCAGCCTCCAATGATTTATCCATTACGGGTAATAACATTGCGAATGCGTCTACCACAGGGTTTAAAAGTTCGCGTGCGGAATTTGGGGATGTTTATGCAACCTCCATCGGCGGCGCAGGCAGTAAATCGATCGGTAGCGGTGTACAGTTGCAGGACGTTTCGCAGCGTTTTTCGCAGGGTAATATCGCGTTTACCGAAAATGAGCTGGACCTTGCGATCAGCGGCAACGGCTTTTTTATCGTTCGCCGTGACGGCGCACAATATTACACCCGCTCAGGTACTTTCGGGCTCGATCGCGAAGGTTACATCACCAGTAACACAGGTGCGCGCCTGCAAGGTTTTCCGGTAAACAGCCGCGGTCAGATCACCGGTATTCAAAGTGATATTCGCATCCAGGCCAGCAATTTGGCTCCGCGCGCGACAACCGCCGTGCAATCGACTTTGAATCTGGATGCATCCGAAACCGTGCTGCAAAGTACAGGAGTTCGCTTTACCACCGATGGTAATGCGATCGGCGTTGCGCGAGTCGGTTTGGAAGATTCTACGCAAACCACTCATACCACCAACCAATTTACCTTGACTCCTCCCATCGACATGACCGCTGGTGGGATTCAATTTAAGGTCGAATTAACCGGCAGTTCCGGCAATAACGGAACAGTGGAGGTTAATCTGGATCCTTCAACCGGCGCTCCTGCGCAAGTTCAGTCATTTAATGACTTGCGCACATTGGTGAGTGTCATTAATGCGCAGTTGTTCCATTCCAACTCGCCTATTGATGTCGTGGCTTCTGTTGTGCAAGACGGTGCAGGATATCGTCTGTCATTTTCCAGTGTGCAAGAAGGTGAAAATTCGCAAATCCGTATTTTCGATACGTCTGCTTCGGCGGCGGCGTTGGATTTGCCGGCGCCTGGTGGCGAGGCTGTTTCAACTCCTGGTATTCCTGCAGCAAACAATGGATATCCACGGCAGTCGATTGATATTGTCGACGCCAAAGGCAAGGTGGTGACTTATACCTCCGCTGCCAATGCATCTGCAGCAGCCATAGCCGCTGAATTAAATGCAGTAACAGGTGTTACCGCAACCGCGACTACCACCATGAGATTCGTCAACAGCGAATTTGACAACGTCAGCGGCACTTTGCAGGTACAACTCAATGGCGTCACTTTATCGGCGCCAACTTTGGCGGGTTTGGAAGATGCCATTAATGCTTTGACAAATTCGACATTGCCTGGAATTACCGCGGAAATCGATGCGGCAACTGGCGATTTGGTGGTGCGATCTTCCGTCGGTGATGACCTGCGTGTTTCTGTTTTAGGTGGTGATCCTGCTACAGACAGCGTTGGCGTTTTGGGCGCACCTAATACGCCTATGGCGATTTTGCTGCCGGGCAGCGCTGATAATACGGCCGTTGTGGGCGGTCAATTGGAAATTGTTTTGGCAGAAGGTTATTCCGCTGCTAACCCAACACCGCCTTCCATTGGTTTGTTTGGCGCATTTACTGAGAACACCTTTACTGAGGTGGTTATCAATGCGTTTGATCCTGCGGATAAAAGCACCTATAACCATGCTACGTCGATGAGAATTTACGACAGCCTTGGTAATCCGCATGTAATGACCCAGTATTTTGTGCGTCAGGAGTATGATCCCAACGATCCGACGACAAGTCCGAACCACTGGATCATGTATGTACAGATCGATGGTCGTGATGTAGGCGATCCGGACACCACTTTGCCGCCGCCGGAAAATACGGTTCCTACACGTGCAGCATTCGATTTGTTCTTTAATCCGGACGGTTCGCTGAATCAGAATTTGTCTGATCCGGTTTTGATTTCCAACTGGACGCCAATGGATGAAGAGGGCAATCCGAACGGCGCCCTGGGGCCGCAAAACGTATTGTCAGGCGGCACTATGAATATTCCGGATCCACCGACCAGCTCGAATTTTGTGATCGACCTTGCCGGCACTACACAGTTCAGCAGTGTATTTTCCGTCAATGACGTCGACCAAAATGGTTACACCACCGGGCGTCTGTCTGGCTTGAATATCGACGATACCGGAATTATCTTCGCGCGCTTTACCAACGGTGAATCCATGGTATTAGGGCAGGTGATTTTGGCGAATTTCACCAACGCACAGGGGTTACAGCCGATCGGCGATTCCATGTGGGTGGAAAACTATGAATCCGGTCCGCCGAATGTGGGTACACCTGGCAGCGCGACTCTCGGAACCATTCAATCCGGAGCCTTGGAAGAATCGAACGTGGATTTGTCGGAAGAACTGGTGCGGTTGATTATCGCGCAGCGAAATTTCCAAGCCAGCGCCAAAACCATCGAAACAACCAACCAGATTACCCAGACCGTAATTAATCTGCGTTAATCAATGATTTCCCTCGTAACCCCCTCCTATCCTCCCCCTTATCAAGGGGAGGGTAGGGGTAGGGTTTTGTCTCTCTAAAATTCCCGCCCATGTCTTCCCTTGTAAAAGGCGAGAGTCCGCGTAATTTGTTATATCCATAAAAATCCCTCTTGGCACCCCCTTTGCAAAATACCTAGCGAGACCGATTTGGGTCGCAATTTTTTGACGCTTTTTCTGCAGGTGTTTAATGGACAAAGCTCTCTATATCGCAATGACGGGTGCCAAGCACAATATGCTTTCGCAGACCGCGCACGCGAATAATCTGGCAAACGTCAACACAACCGGATTTAAAGCGGATTTCGCGCAGGCTCGGGCTATGGCCGTGTACTACGGTGACGGTTTACCGACGCGCGCATACGCCTTATCAGAACGACCTGCGACGGATTTTACGATCGGCAGTCTGCAGGAAACCGGTAAAGATCTGGATATTGCCATCGATGGCGAAGGGTTTATTGCCGTGCAGGACAGCGCCGGCAATGAAGCGTACACCCGCTCTGGTTCCCTCTATATCGACAGCGTAGGCGTGTTGCGAACCGGCAATGGTTTGCCGGTGCTCGGCAATGGCGGACCTATCGCGATTCCCGCAGCGGAGAAAATTGAGATCGGCTTGGACGGCAGCATCACCGTTATCCCACAAGGGCAGGGGCCTGAGGCGCCAGTAGTGGTTGATCGCATTCGTTTGGTCAATCCGAATATTGCCCAGATGACCAAAGGCGAAGATGGTTTATTTCGCGCACTGGATATCGAAGGGCCGCTGCCACCCAATGCAGAAGTTCGTCTGGTTTCGGGTTTTTTGGAAAACAGCAACGTCAACGCAATACATGAATTAACCAGTATGTTGTCGTTGGCACGGCAATATGAATTGCAGGTAAAAGTGATGAGTTCGTCGAAGGAAATGTCGGAAGCATCCGCTCGTTTACTGCAAATGAATTCTTGATCGCCGTTTATTGAAATTTCGAGGTTGTTATGCACGCAGCGCTTTATGTCAGCAAAACCGGATTGTCCGCGCAGGATACTCAGCTCACCACTATCGCCAATAATTTGGCTAACGTGGGGACTGTGGGCTTTAAACGCGATCGCGCGGTATTTGAAGATTTGTTGTATCAAATTCAGCGTCAACCCGGCGCGCAATCCACTGAGGAAACGCAACTGCCTTCCGGTTTGCAACTGGGGACCGGCGTTCGTGTAGTGGGCACACAAAAACAATTTACCGAAGGCAATTTGCAGGTAACGGACAACGCGTTAGACGTAGCTGTAGATGGCCGCGGATTTCTGCAAATTCTCCGTCCCGATGGCACTATCGCTTATACACGCAACGGCCAGTTACATATGAATGCGGACGGTCAACTCGTCACTGCCGGCGGCTTGTTGTTGCAACCGGTGATTGCCATTCCAGAAGACGCGCAATCCATCACCATTGGAACCGATGGAACTGTCAGCGTGGTAACGCCTGGTAATACGGAAGCGCAAGTGGTTGGCAATATTCAGGTGGCGGATTTTATCAACCCCGGTGGTTTGCAAGCCATTGGTGCCAACTTGTTTTTGGAAACCGCTTCCAGTGGCAATCCGATTTTGGGTACACCTGGTGAAGACGGTTTGGGGCAGCTGGTGCAAGGCGCACTGGAAAATTCCAATGTGGATATAGTGGAAGAAATGGTGAATATGATCACCACACAACGCGCTTACGAAATGAATTCGAAAGTCGTTTCCACTGCCGATCAGATGCTGCAGTTTGTAACGCAAAATCTCTAATTCGCAGGCTTGTTATGAAGATTTCCTTGTCGTTTTGGCTCTGCTGTTTGGTATTGGGATTAGCCGGTTGCGTCGCGGGTCCATCGCCGCAACCCAATGATCCTTTTTACGCGCCTGTGATGACCCCTTCGCCTGATTCAGCGCCGGCGAGCAATGGATCTCTGTATCAAGCATCGCGGCAAATGAATTTATTTGAAGACCGCAAAGCAGGGCGCCTGGGGGATATTCTCACCGTGGTGCTCACCGAAAAAACCGTATCGAAAAAATCCAGCAATGTGGAAATCACAAAAGAATCCGATGTTTCCATTCCTGGAGCCAACGCATCCGTATTGGGTAATCCGGTGCATTTTAAAGGGCTAGGTTTGAATACCAATTTATCCTCGGACCGCGAATTTTCCGGTGAGGCGGGCGCAGCGCAAAGTAATAATCTGATCGGCGATGTCGCAGTTTCAGTAGTAGACGTGTGGCCCAACGGGACCCTGGTGGTGCGCGGCGAAAAATGGCTGACCTTGAATCAAGGTGATGAAGTGATTCGCATCAGTGGCCTGGTCAGACCGGAAGATGTGCGTCCAGATAACACAGTGTTGTCGACCAAAGTCGCCAATGCGCGCATTACCTATACCGGCACAGGTACCTTGGCGGATTCTCAATCCCCGGGTTGGTTGAGCCGATTTTTTAACAGCGCCTACTGGCCGTTTTAATCCCTTTAAATCAGGGTGGTGATGAACATGGCGAAGAAATTTCCGGCCTATGTATTTCTGGCGATTTTGGCAATCTGGCAACCGGTTGCATCCGCAGCGCGTTTAAAAGATTTGGCTTCGGTGGAAGGCGTGCGCGGCAACCAATTGGTTGGTTATGGCTTGGTGGTCGGTTTGGATGGTACTGGTGATCAGACCAACCAAGCACCTTTTACTACACAGTCCTTTGCCACCATGCTGAAGCAATTCGGTATTACAGTACCTGATGGTGTGCGTTTCCAGACGAAAAACGTAGCCGCAGTGGCTATCCATGCGGAAATTCCGCCGTTTGCAAAACCCGGCCAAACCATCGATATCACAGTGTCTTCCATCGCCAACGCCAAAAGTTTGCGCGGCGGCAGTCTTTTATTGACACCTTTAAAAGGTGTTGATGGGCAAGTTTATGCGCTGGCACAGGGTAATTTGATTGTTGGCGGTTTCGGTGCGGAAGGTGCGGACGGTTCCAAAGTGACAGTCAATGTACCGAGCGTTGGTCGAATTCCCGGCGGTGCTTTTATTGAACGTGCTGTGCCAACACGCTTTGGCGATAACGGTCGAATTGTCTTTAACCTGCACACAGCTGATTTCACCACTGCAAAACGTGTAGCCAAAACCATTAATGAATTATTGGGACCGGATGTAGCGAGTGCTATGGACGCGGTTTCCATCTCTGTACAAGCACCGCAAAATCCTGCACACAGAGTCGATTTTTTATCGCTGCTGGAAAATCTGGAAGTAGAGCCCGGTGAAACGGCTGCGCGCGTGGTGATTAATTCCCGCACCGGCACCATCGTCGTCGGTCAGCATGTACGTGTTGAACCTGTGGCGATTACTCACGGTTCTCTGACAGTTACGGTTGCCGAAAGTGTGCAAGTCAGCCAGCCCAATCCTCTGGGTGAAGGGCAAACGGCAGTAGTGCCGAAAAGTCAGGTGAGTGTCACCGAAGAAACCAACCCCATGTTCAAATTCAATCCTGCGCCTACGCTCGACGACATTGTTCGTGCGGTTAACGAAGTTGGTGCAGCACCTGGTGATTTAATGGCGATTCTCGAAGCGCTTCGCCAAGCCGGTGCGCTCAAAGCGGAAATCATGGTGATCTGATATGGATATTCGCTCTTCCAGTCCAATGCCCACAAGCGACGTCTATACAGACGTGCAGGGCTTGCAGAGCTTGAAAGCGGAAAAAGACCAGGATGTCGCGCTGAAAAAAATTGCCCAGCAATTCGAGTCGCTATTTCTGCACGAAATGCTGAAAACCATGCGTAAAGCCAATGAAGTTTTTGAAGAGGGAAGCCTGTTTAACGGCGGCGATACGCAATTTTTCCGCGAGATGTATGACCAGCAGTTATCTCTGACGCTCGCGCAAAAAGGCACAGGTCTTGCGCAGACCATTTATCAGCAATTAAGTCGTCAATACGCCCAGGCGGAAGATAAAGCGCCGGTCGATACCAATACGGCTGATGAACAAATCTCAGATGCAAAAACCTTAAATGTCCCGCAGCGAAATCGTGCGCTGAAATCAGATTATGTTTCTGCGCGCGCGCAAGCTGAGGATAAAAATACTACTTCAGGGGCTACGGATTCCGCATCCGCCAGTGAATCCCGCAGCATTTTTAGCAATGCCAGCGAATTTTTGGATGCCGTATTACCCCACGCGCGCGCTGCAGCGAGTGCACTGGGTCTTAATCCGCTGGTATTGGCCGCTCAGGCAGCGTTGGAAACCGGTTGGGGTAAATACGTTATTCGCGATCGGGCGGGGCAGAGCACGCACAATTTCTTCAATATCAAGGCTGACCGCAGTTGGCAGGGTGAAAAAGCCGAAGTCAGCACCCTGGAGTATCGCGGTGGCGTGCCTGTGCGTGAGCAGGCGCAATTCCGCAAATACAGTGATATCGCGGAAAGTTTCGCCGACTATGTGCGCTTTCTGCAGAACAATCCCCGCTATCAAGATGCACTTTCTGTTGCCGCAGATGAGCGGCAATTCGCAGTTGGCCTACAGAATGCAGGGTATGCCACTGATCCCGCTTATGCCGACAAGATTTTGACGATTGTGGAGCAGCTTTCCGCACGACAGTTGGGATCGCGTTGATCTGATCAGCGGTTAGCAGACGTATTAAAAAGGTGATATTTCATGGCCAACGATATCCTCGGCGTCAGTATTTCAGGTCTGAAGATCAGTCAGGCCGCTCTGCGCACGGTCGGTCATAACATCGCAAACGCGGGTACCGATGGGTACAGCCGTCAACGCGTCGACGCCAATACAAACCCTGCTGCGCATCTGGGCGGCCATTACGTCGGCAGCGGCGCGCACGTTAATAGCATTGATCGTATCGTCAATCAGTTCGTGACGGATCAAATGCGCACGGACACTGCCATGTTCAGTGATCTGGAAACCTATTTCGACCAGATCAGCCAGCTGGACAGCCTGCTTTCCAACGATTCCACCGGACTTGCAGTCTCCCTGAATAATTTTTTCGCTGCCATGCAAAATGGCGCCGACGATCCGACTTCCATTCCCTCGCGTGAATTGATTATCAGCGAAGCGCAAAATCTCGCCACGCGATTCAATTCCATTTATGACCGCCTGCAAATAATCGACAGCGGCATTAACACAGGTATGGAAGCAGCGGTCGCTCGTATTAATGCGTTGACCAACAATATCGCGAAATTGAATTTGCAGATCGCCAATGCCATGGGTATGAGCAGTCGCGCTCAGCCCAATGATCTTTATGATCAGCGCGATCTGGCGTTAAAAGAATTGGCCAGCTTGGTATCCATTCAGGTCATCGACCAGGGCAACGGCAAACTCAACGTCCATATTGGTACCGGCCAGAGCCTGGTGTTGGGGGATAAATCGTTGCCGCTGGAATTAACCAACAGCACCGCCAACCCTCTGGAAAAAGAAGTGGTGTATTTCGACGGAACCCGTCGCATTCCCATAACCGACGTAATCAATAGCGGCAAATTAGGCGGTTTGATTCGCGCTCGCGACACTATGTCATCGGTGTACAACGAGCTAGGCAAAATTGCTGTGACAATGGCGGACAGCTTCAATAAGCTGAACAGCCAAGGCGTGGATTTGGAAGGCGATTTTGGCGGTAACTTTTTTTACGACGTCAACGACGACCAAATTGCGCGCAGCCGCGTGATTAATAATGGTGGTAACGCCAAGCCGGATGACCGCCGTTTAGCGCTTTATATTGATGACAGTACCAAAATCACCAGCAGCGACTATGAAATTTCGTTTTCGCAAGGCGGCATCTACAAAATCACCCGTCTGGGTGATGGTGTTCAGGTTGCCAATGGTGCGCTCAATGGAAAATTTCCCGCCACCATTAAATTTGACGGTCTTGAACTGAAATTCGAGAGCGGTTCTTTTCAGGCGGGCGATAAATTTACTCTGCAGCCAGTGCGCACCGGTGCCAACGATATTTCCGTTGCTGTAGCCTCTCCACGAGATCTCGCTTTTGCCAGCCCTTTAGTGACCGATGCTGCTCTGGGTAATCGTGGCACCGGTACTATCAGTGCAGGTGAATTGGTGTCGCTGAAAGATGCCAACGGCAATCCATTGCCGCTGTTTGCCGAAGCCGGAACCATGTCGCCGCCGCTGATTGTGGTATTCAATACACCTTATTCCTACGACATTCTGGATAATTCCGATCCCGGCAACCCTGTGCATTTGAATCCGCCGATTCGTGATCAACGCTACGTGCCGGGCGTTACGCAAAATCTGTTTCCGCAAAGCATTGGCGGCACACAGGTGTCGACCAATGGCGAAATGATGGGATTGCCCGATGGGCGATTTGCGGTAACGCAAGCAGCGCTGTTGCCAGGCGGCACTCCGCCGGATTTTACGGTAACGGATTTTAGCGGTGCTAATTCATTTTCGTTTGACGTTACTGTCTCAGGAAAAGCAAATGGTGCTGTCACAAGCTATACCCTTACCATCGATGGCGGCGATATAACAGACAATGAAAGCTTGCTACAGCATATCAACGGGCAATTAACCAACACAGATGTGCGCGCATATATTGCTGACGATGGCAGCTTGGCATTTCGTATGTTGACTCCGGGTTACGGCAATATCACATTAGAGAATTATTCCGGCGGTAACCAAGCCAATAATTTATTCGGTTTTGATATTGAAGGTTCAACTTTTACTACAGAAGGTAATGCAGACGGTGTAGCAGGCTACGGCATGTTGACCAATGGTTACCCTGCAGAAATGGTTACCATTACGCGGCCTTCGACAACGCCAGGCGCTGCACCTGTCAGCGTCAATCTGTTTACACCACAAAATGCGTCCGCCAAAGAATTGGCCGGGTTGTTGAGTAGTCAGCCTGGTGTAGTGGCCAATGCTTTTAACTACGTGGAACTTTCTGATTTGCAAATTACTCGCACTGAGCCTTTGCAAATCAGTCTGAATGGCGAGAAATTGCTGGAATACAGCGTGGAGCCAGTGACCGGCAATCCCATTATCGCGGCAACAGTTCCTGATCCAGTGACGCATCCGGATGAGTTTTACGATTATGTCGCGGAGCAGATAAACAATAATCCAGCATTGCAAGCCAAAGGCATTTACGCCGTCGCAGGTGCAGACAGTGTGACCGGCGCGCGCGAATTGCAAATTTACAGCTCTGAAGGTGATGACTTCAAAATATCGCTGACCGCAGCAGCAGGGGAGAGCATTGATGTCAGTGACGGTGAAAATAGTCCGCTGACCTTGACAGGTGCTGGCAACAGCGTCGGCTCGCATATTGTCGTTGGCGGTCGTTTGGATATCAGTCTCGACGAGGGTATTACGCTTGGTACTACACCGTCAGACAGTATGATTTTTGGTGATACCAAAGCAGACGATTTTGCCTTGTCCACCTATTTGGGAATTCAAGCGAGCATCAGTGGCTCACCTCAAGCAGGTGACCGATTTACCCTGGATTTTAATCGCGATGCCGCTATGGATAACCGCAATGCGCTGAAAATGATTGAGCTGCAGCAAACCAAAATGGGTAAGGAAGGGACCACCTTCAATCAATCTTATGGCTCGTTGGTGGAAAAAGTCGGTATCGAAACCAGCTCAGCCAAAATTAATCGCAATGCGGCGGAACGGGTTTTGCAACAAACGGAAGACCTCCGTAATTCCATTTCCGGAGTCAATTTGGATGAAGAAGCGGCAGATCTTATCCGCTTTGAGCAAATGTTTTCCGCCAACGCACAAGTCATTTCGGTCGCACGCGATATTTTTGACCGCTTGATCAACTCTTTCTGAGGCGATTGGTTCAGAGGTTTAATGCAATGAGAGTATCGTCGCAGCAGCTGTTCAATATCGCCCGCAATTCCATGGCGGGAGCAAACAGAGAAATTATCAAAACCCAGGAACAGATGTCCGAAGGCAAACGTGTGTTGACCGCCTCTGACGATCCTGTGGCGGCCACCAAAATTACTCAGCTGACCGATGAGCTGGCGAATATCGACCAATATCTAAAAAACATCAAAATTGCTGAGAATAACCTGACTCTGGAAGAATCTATTCTCGACAGCGCCGTGAATATCATTCACCGCATTCAGGAAATTGCCGTCGCTGCGGGTAACACCGCTTCGCTGACAGAAAATGACTATAAAGCCTATGCCGCAGAGGTGTCCGCGCGCCTGGACGAAATGGTCAACTTAATGAACACCCGCAATGCCAGTGGAGATTATATTTTTGGCGGTTATAAAAGTGGGACAGAACCTTTTTCCGGCGATTCCTTCAGCGGCTTTAAATATCAGGGCGACGATGGTCAGCAATACATCAAAATC
Source organism: Saccharophagus sp. K07 (assembly GCF_014336955.1). Taxonomy (GTDB): domain Bacteria; phylum Pseudomonadota; class Gammaproteobacteria; order Pseudomonadales; family Cellvibrionaceae; genus UBA5868. The sequence goes on from NZ_QRAI01000008.1 coordinate 70,602, forward strand.
GCCAATAACGCCAAAGTCGCCACCACTGATTCCGGCAAATCCGTATTCCTCGATATTTCGAGCGCGAACAAAACTTTCGACACTTCCGCAAGCCCCAAAAATCAGGCTAACCCGCCAGCGAAAATCAATGTTGGCCAAGTGGTGAACCAACAGGCTTATGACGAATTTTATCCGGAAGACATCATCATCACGTTTAATCCAGATGCATCAGTATCGCCACCGGGCAAAAACTTCACCGCAAGCGAGCGTTCAACCGGGCGCGTCATTGTGGCCAATCAGCCTTATGTTTCCGGCGACGAAATTACTCTGAAAGGCGTGAGCGTTAGAATCGTTGGTCAACCTATGGCGGGGGATCAGTTTTTTATCGAATCTTCCGAAAAACAAGGCATTTTGACCACCTTGGCACGTTTTAAAGAAGCGCTGGAGTCCTTTGATGGTACTCCGGACGGAAAAACCGAATTGGCCTCCGTAGTAGCATCTACCTTAAGTAACCTGACCAATGGTTTAACCAACGTTGTCAATGTGCAAACCAAAATCGGCGCGCGCATGAATGCCATTGAAGGAGCGCGCGATCTGCATTTGGATACGCAATTAGTGAACAAAAAGATTTTGTCCGGACTACGTGATTTGGACTATGCGGAAGCGGCTACCCGCTTATCGCAACAATCCCTTATTCTGCAAGCTGCGCAGCAATCTTTTATCCGCGTAAGCCAGCTCAATCTGTTTTCACGTCTCTGAGATCTGAATCGGGTTCCACTAAAACCGGCTTAGGCCGGTTTTTTTATGTCAATTACACCTTAAATAAACTGAGCACCCTCCAATTTCAGGTCTGGCACCACCCAAATACCCTCTCCCCCCGAGAGAGGGCATTTGGGTGAGGGCGAAACATCCAATAATTCATCGCGCGCCGCCTAAATCAGAGTCAACGACTTCACAACACCAAGCTCCGCACCGTCAAAAAACCATATCTTTGCCGCTTTCCTCCAGCGGCAAAGCGGCAATTTTTTGTCTTTTGCCATTGCCGCTTTGAAGATTTCTTTGTTCAAGACTCTAAAAAACGCGGAAAAACCGGCAATAAGTGTCGTTATTTATGTTTGGCACACCCGTTGCAATATTCGACACAAGTCAAAAATTCGAATCGCTAAATCGAATTAAGTGAAAAATTCCGACAGATCTTAAAGCCGTTTACGTGACTGGCGAAAGATTGATCCGGTTGTACAAAGTTATGGGAGATGAGCTATGCCTCTAGTCATTAATACCAACATTTCGTCACTGAATGCACAGCGACAGTTGGTGCGTTCTGGCAATGAATTGACAACTGCTATGGAGCGTTTGTCATCCGGCAAAAGAATTAATAATGCCGCTGATGACGCTGCGGGCTTGGCCATTTCTAACCGTATGACAGCGCAGGTCCGCGGTCTTACACAGGCTGTGCGCAACGCAAACGACGGGATTTCACTGATTCAAACAGCGGAAGGTGCGCTGGATGAAACCACCAATATTTTGCACCGTATGCGCGAACTGGCCATTCAGGCTGCGAACGGTATTTATTCCGACGCCGACCGCGCAACATTGGATGCGGAAGTTCAGCAATTGATTCAAGAATTGGACCGCATCGCCAAAACCACCACATTCAACGGCCAGCCACTGCTCGACGGCAGTATGCGCAAAGTGGAATTGCAAGTTGGCTCTCAGGCTAATCAGACTATCGGCATTGATATCCAAGCAATGGATGCGAAAACCCTGGGAATGGGATCTGTCTCTGTGGATATGCTGGGCGCTCCAATTACCAGCAACCTGGCAGGTTTGGTCCTTAACGACACTGATATCTTAATTAATGGTCAAGCTATCGGTCGATTTAATGGCGCAGAGGACAATTTCCAAGATTTACTCGACAACATTAATAAAAATGTTCGCGGTGTTGAGGCAAGTGGTTATACCTCATTGCAGGCAACCTCAACAGGCGATGGTGTTTTGGAAAATGGAAATACTTTAAGAATTACGTTAGAAGCAGCGGACGGTACTGGTATAACTGAATTTAATATCAGTAATACCAAAAGTATGAAGGAGCTGGTTGAAAAAATTAATACAGTTACAGGCGGGATTCTAAACGCAGATACAGACAGTAATGGACGCTTAAGTATTTCAAATAATACTGGTGCGACTATCAAAGTTGAGGGAATAAATCCTAATTATCCTACTGATAATTCTGATCCGAACTATGATGCGGCAAGCCTTGATAACGCCGCTAAATTGGTAGCTCGAGCTACAGGATTTAATGTATTTGATTCTACTAAGGCGGCGGGATCTCAAGGTTTAAGCGATTCTGCTACTGGTCAAATTATTTTGACTTCTAAACATGGCGATCCTATTACAGTTACGCTTGGCTCAACAGGCGACATTGAAAAATTGCAAAGCCTTGGATTCAGAGAGAGCACTGACCCCGGTGTCGTAAAAGGGGTGGGGATGTCGTTGGCCGGTGCTCAAAAAGCCTGGAATGTTGGTGATTTGACAATCAATGGTACCTTGATCGACAACACCAATACCAATAGCCTGCAAGGTAAAGTCGATGCGATTAATCGCCACAGTGCAGATACCGGAGTAGTGGCAGTTGCATATGCCAGTTTGACGATGGATTTGAGCGGAGCAAATCTGAGCGCTTGGACAGACGGAGCGGATAGTTTAATTATCAATGGCGTTGAGGTCGATTTGGGCGGCCCTCCGGGAGGTGTGCCTTCTCCCACCGCATTCGTGGACGCGATTAATGCTCAAATTGATACCACTGGTGTACGTGCACATTTGCGAGGAACCAATGTTGTGCTGGAATCCGACCAGGGTTCTATCACAGTCGTGTCTGCGGGTGCTCAAGATATATTTGGTGCTGCGCTCGACGGAGCAACTTTTAGCTATTACACATCGCAAACAAATGGAACATTGAGTAATACCACCACTCCTCCTGTAACAGGAGGCTTTACGGGAATAAATGCTCCCGCAGGTATAAAACTCACCAGCACTACTGGCCAACCCATTAGTATCGAACTGGGGCCAAATGTTGATCACGCAACTATGGGCTTATTGGAAGCCAATTCCACAGCCCAAGGCCGTTTTGGCACTGCTATCGCCAGCGTCAGCATTGATACAGCAGCCAAAGCACAAAAAGCCATTGGTGTGATTGATAAAGCGCTGGAAACCATCAACGCCGTGCGCGCGGATTTGGGTGCTGTCAATAACCGACTGGATTTCACCATCAATAACTTGATGTCCGTAACGGAAAATACAGAAGCCGCACGTTCGCGCATTATGGATGCGGATTTTGCGGCAGAAACAGCGGCCCTGAGCCGAGCGCAAGTTCTGCAACAAGCCTCGCAAGCCATGCTCGCCCAGGCAAACGCCGCGTCACAACAAGTGTTGCAGTTGCTGCAAAGCTAATAAGCTTTTATGGCCAGCTAAGAATTATTTCCGGATTGATTTAGGAAAATTACAAAGGAAGTATTGGGATGATGATAAAAAGAGGGGGCGATATTCGTCCCCCTCTTTTTTGTTTTTATCTTTCGATAAAAAGTGAGTCTTGCTGATTATTTGTCGACTCTTGTGCGGTTACTGGCCATTTTAACGGCGCAAACTCCCTGGTTAATTCCATATTCCCAATTTCCGCTTTGATTTTGTTATAGCAGGCTTGGTTTTCTGGGCTTAGTTCCAGGCGGATGCTGTTGAAAATGGCATCTTGAAGGGCTTGTACAGGAGTAGAATCAAACGCAAGCTGGCCTTTTTCATTCGTGCTGTAAAAATGCTGAACAAAGCCGACTTGAACGAAATATTTTTCACTAATCGGGAAAAAAAACAAATGTTCCGGGTTGAATAGTTTGCTCAAGTCCTCTGATCGCGTGCATACTTTACAGGTTGCGTTAAATACAGCGAAGTTTTCGTGTACTTTCCAGTCTATAGGACCATGATACCGCGGGATATGACTATTGGCTCCTCCTCGGCGTTTGTGCCCATATCGGTCATTAAGATATTGAACAATGACCATCTCAAACGCGCGGGGATGGAAAAAAGAGATATCGTTAAAGGCATGCCTTGACTGCCGACCAATGATTGCGACTCCCATTGCCAGTTCGGCTCTGCAGCCTGACATCCAAGGGCCCCAGAATGCCCAGGTTCGTGCTAGTGGGATGGCGTAACCCCAATGATCATTAGGCATAAGAGCTGAGCTAAAGTCCCTTAATTGCTGTTCTGCCAAGATATCGTGTCCGGGTAAAACCCGAGCTTGTTCGATGCTTGGCCGGGAGGGGCTATGTTGAGGCACTTTTAGGTGAACTCGATTCCCTGCCATCATGAGTTCTATCCTTTGGGCGCGTGAAAAATTTGGGCCTTTAGGCACGCAATACTTATCATTCCTGCTCCAGGAGAATTCTAAAGGCAGGTATTTAACGAAATTAAGCATAAAGACCGGTCTCAGCGTTTGAATTTGGTACGTAAATCTTCTACCAAACTTTGGCCTAGGGCATATACCACACTTCCACCGCTAATTGCTGCAACGATCCCTCCTATCATAGGAATAGAAACTCCCATTGCGGCAGCGGCACCACTCCCAAGGCCTATTGGGCCCGCGGCTTTCGCTAAACCATTGATCCAGGCATGCGTATGATAAGCCTTGTTGTAGCGGTCATTTGAGTTGTTGAGCCTTCGCCCAGCCACGCTCAATTGACTCAGCGCGCCTTGGGGATCCCAACCAGTGTTCGCGAATGATTTACCTAGACTCAACTCTAATTTATGAGCAAGTTTTAGCGCGGCTGCAGGGGAGGTGCGCGGTTTGTAAAGATATGCTGTATGGCTTTTAAGAGTAACACCTTTGTTTGCAAGGATTTGCATGGCCTGTGTGAGTACGGCAGATCCTCCTTGATCAGCTGCCCAGATAACATTTTTGAGGGTTCGAGCTTGCTCCATTGTTGTGGCGAGATGTAACGCAGAGCCTCGGCTAGAATCTAATGATAAAGGGTTATAACGAATCATGCCTCCCAGCTGTTTTTGGCCAGCGGTAAAGTGAAGGTCGCAACCTTCTTGTAATACAGTAATCTCAGGTACTTGAGGGAACTCCATTGCTCGCGGAACAATGGTTCTGGCTGCATTGCTAGCTGATTTATATCCAGAATCAGCGATGACAACTAAACGGCCATTTTTAGCTTCTATATTTCCGTCTTCTACATATTCGGTTTTCCATGTCTCAATAGCTCCTTCGGGTATTACTCGATATAAGCCGGTTCGTTTACCGGACTCTTCATCTGCGGTCGCCTCAAAATAATTCGCATTCAACACCAAATCCGTTACGCAATAACTCCCCAAAACGGTGGGGTAGAGGGTGGCTTTCAATCCTGGCAGAAAAACGATATAGCCCGTATTTCCGGCAGCGTCTTTGGGGCCGTAGGGGCGGATATAGACGTTATTTTTGCCTACGACTCCGCTTGTTAATGCATTTAGCTCTCGTACTGCGATGCTCGCCCAATGGTTGCCGCGCAAGGCAGCTTGCTCCAGGCGTTGATATGCGGGGTGAAGGGCGGGGTTGATGGAGACTTTTCGGCCTGCGGCTTTGCCAGCAATGATGGGGTAGTCCTGTTCCAAGCAGAGATTAGTCTGCAGGGGTCGAATGGTAATGCAATCAGAGACTTATGTCATGGCGTGGCGCTTCGCCTTGGCGAAGATGGTAGGAAAACCCTGGGCTTTGGCTGGTTCAAGCAGCTCTTTATGCCGTTTGGTAATACCTTTTGCGGGAGTTCAGCAAAAAAATCGTAAAAAAGTACTAAAGAAAACAGCCTGAGGGTCGAAAAGCATTGCAGAAGCGCTCTTTGAGCTTCGCATTGCAGGCTGGGTGAATAGGCTTGCAAGCAATCTGACAGTCAATATGAGTTAGGAGGCTTTCATGCCACTGTATATTAATACCAATACCTCTTCGATTAATGCCCAGCGCCAATTGTTGAGTTCTGGTCAAGCGCTGGACAAAGCGATGACCCGTTTGTCATCTGGTATGCGTATCAACTCCGCAGCAGATGACGCCGCTGGTCTGGCTATTTCAAACCGTCAAACTGCACAAATCCGCGGCTTGAACCAAGCTGTGCGTAACGCCAACGACGGTATCTCCCTGATTCAAACCGCTGAAGGTGCTATCTCCGAAAGTACCAACATCCTGCAGCGTATGCGTGAGCTGGCGGTTCAGTCTGCGAACGGTATTTACGACGACAAAGACCGCGCTACATTGGATGCGGAAGTTCAGCAGCTGGTACAAGAGCTGGATCGTATTGCCAAAACCACCACCTTTAACGGCCGCAACATTCTTGACGGTTCACTGGGTAAAGTGGATCTGCAAGTAGGTTCTGATGCTAACCAAACTATTAGCATGTCCATTCAAGCGGTGGATGCGAAGACTTTGGGCATGGGGTCCGTCAATGTTGACATGATGGGCGCAGACACAACGCTTGCGACTTTAACTGGTGCTTCCAGCCTTGTAGAAAATGATGTGCTGATCAATGGTCAGTCCATTATCAGAGGTAATGAGAAGTGGGATTCTGGTGCTAACACTACTCAAGAATTGTTGGACCACATCAACAAAAATGTGAATGGTGTTACTGCATCTACCTATACCGAAGTGAATTTCGCAGTAGGTGGGGACGGTGTCCTTCAAGGGGCTGGTAATACAATCGATATCAAGGTTACCAATCTTGATGGTACCGAAACGTCATTTTCTTTTACAAACACTGAGAATCTGCAAGAGTTGGCGGACAAAATCAACTCAGGCACTGGCGGTTTGTTGAATGCCAGTGTTGATGAAGCCGGTCGATTCACTATCGCGGGCTCAAATGTTGGTGCAATTGAAGTGACAGATAACACTGGTGGAACAACTGCCCTGGGTAATAAGACTGCCCAAACCAAGATTGTTCTTACCTCCGACAATGATGACCCGATTACCATTACCCGTGGGGCTACTGGGACATTAGACGATCTCACCGCTCTCGGCTTCAGAGAGAATGATAAAGCCGGCACAATCGAAGGTGCAGGCATAGCCGCCCCGACAAATGCATGGAAAGTTGGTGATGTCACTATTAACGGAGTCCAGATCAGTCATAAGGACACCGATAGCCTGCAAGGAAAAATTGATGCAATTAATGCTGTGTCTACACAGACAGGGGTAACTGCAACGGCATTTACATCATTGACTTTGGACTTTGCCGCGGTCGATTTAGAAGACATCACGTCTGCTTTTGAAATGAATGGCGTTGAAGTGGATGCATCAGCAGCAACTGATGTTGCTGGTATAGTCGATGCGTTCAATTCTGTTTCTGACCAAACAGGCGTACGCGCCACTCTGCTTGGCACACGTGTTGTGCTGGAAGGTAATGTTTCTTCGATAACATTTGCTGATGGTGAAGGAGCTGTTGCAACCGGTCTGGGCGGTGCTGCATTGTCTGGTTCTGATGGAACAACTGCTGCGGCAGTAGCGGATGGCGCTTCAGTTGCAGGTGGTCTCAAGCTGACTAGCAACAATGGTAACCCTATTAGCGTCAAGCTTGGTGACAACGCAACTGCAGCCGATATCGGCTTGTTAGAGAGCAATGCAGTTGCCTCCGGCTCATTCGGCACCGCGATCGCCAACATCAGCATCTCGACTCAACAAGGCGCACAAAAAGCCATTGGTGTAATCGACAATGCTCTGGAAACCGTGAACGACATTCGCTCACAGTTGGGTGCGGTTAACAACCGTCTGGACTTCACAGTCTCCAACCTGTCCAACGTTGTGGAAAATACTCAGGCAGCGCGAGCTCGTATCACTGATGCGGACTTCGCGGCAGAAACTGCAGCTCTTAGCCGAGCACAAGTTCTGCAACAAGCGTCTCAGGCGATGCTGGCCCAGGCCAACGCCAGACCGCAACAAGTACTCTCACTGTTGCAATAAGTTGAAAAAGGTTAACCCGGTGGCAACACCGGGTGATTTTTTTAAAAGCGTTGGCGGGTTCGCAAACTCTTCGAAAGAAGGGCGAGTGATTCCGTCAATCGCTATTGTGGAGGTTAGCCCATGAATGAAGTCAGATTATCGCCAGTTGCAAGCGCAGCGGTCATTCTGCCTGCTTCTTCGAAAGGGGCCGATAACAATGCGGAACATGCGGTGAAGGCGGCCGGCAAAACCTTGCCGCCTTCTACTGCCGATCAACAACCTGTAGTTGCCGATTCCAACGCAGCCTCAGAAGCTTCCGAAAAGCTCCAGGAAGCGGTGGTGTCCATCAACGAATATGTGCAGTCGATCGACCGCGATCTGCTGTTTACCGTGGATGAAGACACCAACCGTACGGTGGTTAAGGTGATCGACAGCGCTTCAGGTGATTTGATTCGCCAAATCCCCGAAGAAGTGTTTTTGCATCTGGCACGGAAGCTGAATGACGATGGTGAATTCAAATTAATTGACGCTATCGGCTGACGGTATCCGGAACAAATACAGATCCACCTAGGTGGCAACCTCCGGCAAGATGCGTGGCTGAGCTGCGCGTCTTGTTGCCGTTTTTAACAAAAAGGCTTTTTTTTCCGGTGAGTCGCCCCAGGTTTTCTATACTCAATAGCAGAGTATCGCGCCGCTCAAGTTTTATCGCTCGCAGTCGATAACCGAACAGAGCGATTGGAGGTTGTTATGATCGAGAACAATATTATTAAGTCCCTCGGTGCTGGATCGGGCATCGATTCGACGGCTCTCGTCAAACAGCTTGTGGAAATCGAGCGTGCAGCCCCGCAAGGTCGTATAGACGCAAAACGAGAAAAAGCAGAAGCGCAAATTTCCGATTTTGGTCTTATGGCATCTGCGATGGATAAACTGAAAGCCTCGCTCACTGCATTGACGAATAAAGAAGGTTTATTCAGTAAATCTGCGTCATATACCGCCAGCGATGCGCTGGTGCCTACCAAACTCGCAACCAATGCGCAAACCGGTGTTTACACGTTTGAAGTCCGCGCCTTGGCCGCATCCCAATCTCTGACCTTTGCTCCGCTTGCTTCCACTAAGGACGCAGTAGGAGAGGGCGTATTGCATTTTAATTTCGGTCAATGGAATCGTGACGTTAACGGTAACCCTACGGATTTTGTTCCATCAGAAGATAGTTTCTCCATTACCATCGACAGCACCAATAACACACTGGATGGTTTGAAAGATACCATCAATAAAGCAGGCAAGGGTGTGCAGGCCAGTGTGATTTTTGACGGTACTGGTTATCGCTTGGTGGTAACAGCGCCATCCGGCGCTACTCGCGAATTGCAAATTCAAGTAGAAGAAGCCGGTGATACACCGACCAATGACGATCTGTCCGGTCTTTCCCGCTTTGCGTTTAATGAAAGCAGCCCCAATTTGGCCAATGTGGAAAAGCAGAGGGGCGCTGATGCAGAGTTGGTGATTAACGGTTTGGAATTAAAGCGCAACACCAACACCATTACCGATGTGGTGGAAGGTTTGACCTTAGACTTATTAAAAGCCGCTCCTGGTGAAAAAGTTACGGTTACCATATCCGACGACAAAAATTTTGCGGAAGAAAAAATTCGCGATTTTGTCGACGCTTACAATGCCTTTTTGGAAGAAACCAAGCCGGTTTTCTCTTTCAATAAAGAAGAAGAGAAATGGGGTTCTCTTGCTAATGATTCGTTGGCTAAATCTGTTCTTAGCCGTTTCCGTGCGATTATCAGTTCTGCCATTCCCGGTTTGACGGATTCTAACTTTACTGCATTGACCAACTTGGGTATTCGTACCCAGTTGGACGGTTCGTTGAGCATTAATGAAGACGATCTACGTAAAGCCATAGATAACAATTTTGCCGACGTGCAAAAGCTTCTGGCTCCTAGTACACACTCGTCTTCCGGTGAAGTGACCGTCAACAGCTTTGGTAAACAAACTCAAGCGGGCAGCTACGATGTGGTTATTACCACGCAACCGCGCAAAGGCTTTTTTAAAGGTGCAGAGTTGGATGCAGCGGTTACCTTCCCCAATTTTGATACCACCGGAAAAAGTTATAACTTCGTACTTGACGTTAACGGCGTAAAAACCAATTCCATCGAGCTTCCTGCAGATGCGACTTACGCTACTACCGCTGATTTTCTGTCGGCCATGCAAAGCGCCATCAATGCGGACAGCAATTTGCGTGAAAATGGCATTACAGTTGTGGTAACGCATGATCCGGACACCAATAGTATTTCGATTACTTCCTCTCGCTACGGCACAAACTCCTGGGTGCACGTAGTGTCATCCAGCGATGATGCCGCAGCGGATTTAGGCTTGGGCGAAGGAAATGGCACAAAAGGCGTGGACGTTGCCGGAACCGTCAATGGCGTGCCGGGCTTTGGTCTCGGTAATGTATTGCTGCCAAAGTTGGGTGAAAAAGCTGAAGGTTTATCCTTAATCATCGGAGAAAATGCAACGACCGCAAAAGTCGATTTTTCCCGTGGTTTTGCTGGTCAAATGGAAGAGCTGATCGGTCAATTTTTACAGACCAACGGCTTGTTCGATGACAGGGAAAAAATTCTGGAGCGTCAACTGACTGACCTTGACGATCAAGAATCGCGTCTTGAAAGACGCATGAGCGCTTATCATGAGCGCTTGATGCAACAATTTATTGCAATGGAATCAATACTGAATGGATTGAATTCTCAGGGTGGCTTCTTAGAGAACTTGGTTGATACATTACCGTTCACCGCGAAAAAATAATATTTTCGTGAGAGACTAAGGTTTTCGTGAGAGAATATAGTCTCTAGTTGTCATTTTGGGTTTTGCAGTACCATGTTTCAACGTGATGTTGTTAGTCTCGTCCTTTTTTCATTCCTTTCTGTTATATCTGCTTGTTTCGCGATTTCCGCATCAGCGGATACTAAAAAAGTAACGGTCGTTTCTCGCGGAGATGAAACTGCGGCATACGCCATTGACATGATTCGGCTCGGTCTGGAAAAAGCTGGTCGTAATTATGAAATCGTTGTTCAAGATGCCGCACTTAGCGCACCAAAAATGCGCGAGGAATTAATCGCGGGGAATATCGATGTTGTTTGGATGGCGACCAATATGGATATGGAAAAAAATGCCCTTCCTGTGAGAGTGCCCTTGTTTAAAGGTCTGTTGGGGCACAGAATTCTTATTGTTCACAAAGACAATGCACATTTATTCGACCAGGTTCGAACGATGGAGGAAGTGCGCCGCTTTACCTATGGCCAAGGTGTTGGCTGGGCCGATACAGCTATTATGGAAGCCAACGGCATGAAGGTAATTGCCACAACCAAATATGAAAATTTATTTTATATGACGGATGGCAAGCGCTTTGATGCGTTCCCGCGCGGTGTGCATGAACCTTGGGGAGAACTGCAGAACAATAAAGAGCTGGAGCTTACGGTAGATCCAAACTTGATGTTTGTTTATACCTCGCCTTATTACCTGATCGTAACGCCAACTCGTCCCGACCTCGCTGCAGATATCGAGCGCGGTCTTTTAATGGCAATTGACGACGGCAGTTTTGACGAGAAGTTTTTCAGCAATCCAATGGTAAAAATGGTCCTTCAACGCGCCAATCTCAAGGACCGACGCGTATTAAAACTCCACAACCCCGAGCTACCACCGCTCACGCCATTGGAAAACGCAAAGCTTTGGATTGATACATCCAAACTGTAAGTTACGGGCCTACCACTTAAAATCGTCTTCCACTTTTTCCGCCTGGCCGGGAGTTTCGCGATAGAAGGTACCTGCTTCTAAAACGTTACTGCCGGCTGGGTGTATTGTGATGTGGCCTATGTAATCCCAAAGTGATTCGAGATATTTTTGCTCGACTTCTTCGGGCAGCGCTTCTCCGGCAAACCAGTCGTTATCCAACTCGACCCCTATATACAACGCCGTGCGATAATCTATCGGGGTTGCGATGTTGTAAATGGGGATATCGCATGGGGCGAGGGATCGCGCAATTGTCCAGGTTCTCCCATTAATGATTCTTTCGGTAATCGAATCTTCAGGAAAATCTTTAATTGAACCACCATCAACTGCACCTTTCATGCATCTATACATGGCAGATTTAAGTTGTTGGGGTTCATTAACGTTGTTTATACCGTCTAAGTTTTGAAATCTCTTTACATTTACATAAACTTTGAAATAACCCTGGTTGATGGAGAAAAAATCATCGAAAGGTATAGAGCATACCCAGTGTAGTCTTCCGAGAAACCACTGCACAGAGAGACTGGTTTCATTCCATCTCTCTGTTTCAAAAAAGCTATGGAACCTGGGGCAGGTGTTTAAGTCATTAATGTCGATTCGGAAGTTAGCACAATCTGAATATGGGTCATCACGAGATTCAGTGATGTTTCCAGGGAATGTCAGTAGTGCCGCCGTCAAGTCAAAGCAGTTGAGCGGCATGGCGGCGAACTCTGGCCAATAGAAACGAGGAGTGTTGATCAGGGTTGAGCGGATTTCTTCTTCTGAAGGTGGAAGTCGGTTCATTCTTAGATTCCATTTACCATTCGAACTTATCTTCCTCCACTTTTTCCGCCTGGCCAGGAGTTTCGCGATAGAAGGTGCCTGCCTCTAAATGGTTGCTTCCGGCTGGGTGGATTGTGACGTGGCTTAGATAGTCCCACAGGGAGGCGAGGTGTTTTTGCTCAACTTCGTTGGGAATTGTTTCATCGGAAAACCAGCTGTTGTCCAGCTTGATGGCTAGATCAATGGCGGTTCTATGATCAATAGCGGAAGCGACCTCGTAAGTTGGGTTGTCGCAAGGGTCAAAGGACCTAGCTATTACCCAAACTCTTCCATTGATCGATTTTTCAAAGATTGAATCTGGTGTGATGGGTTTTATAAAGCCCTTTTCTATTTTCCCAATAAGGGATTTGTAGAGAGCGGTTTTTAATTGGAACGGTTGGGTTATATCGCTTACCTCTTCCATATTCTGAAATCGAGTAACGTTAATATAAGTAGTAAAAAATCCCTGTGTTACAGAGAATTGCCGTACCGCACCAGGTGAGCACGTCCAATGAAACCTTCCTAAATACCACCACACGAATAGACTGCTTTCGTTCCATCTTTCTTTTTCAAAAAAACTATCGATGCGAGGGCAGGTATTTAGGTCATTAATATCGACCTGAAAATCCGCACAGTCAGAAAATGGATCGCTACGAGACTTTGATATATCTCCTGGAAAAGTAAGGAGTGCTGTCTTTAGGTCGAAGCAGTTCAGTGGCATGGCCGCGAATTCTGGCCATATAAAGCCGGGTGCATTGATAAATGCATCGCGGATTTCTTCTTGTGAAGGAGGACGTTGGTCCATTATGCCCCCCATTTTCTGCTGAGAGCGCCGCACAATTGTTGTGCGTAATCGCAGACGTATCCTGTTGAGCCTTGATTCTTGATGACTTTGTTAGCGTCTCTGACGCTTTCAATTACCATCTTTTCTAAACCGGCAGACCTGTGAAAACCTCTGTATGTTTCCGTTGGATCGAAAAATTGGTTGATTTGTCCCACTAATGTCATTTTATCTTCAATGACATTTCTGTCGTGATAAAAGTGGATTCCCTGTGCAAACAAATCGTCTTTTATCAAGCCAAGGGGAATTTGAGGGGCTACAAAATAAAACTCGTGATTTTGACTGAGAGGAACTTTGCAGATATGTTTATATTCGCTTAGGGCTTTTTGAAAGACTTTAGCTCCTTGTCCGACGATATACCATTTGTATCGTTCAGGATCGCCGTATCAGGTAGGCTTTTTCGCTGTATTTGCCAAAAGTTGAGCAAAAGTTGTAGGGCTGCCAGCAGATGTAGATCGTTTCTGGTCCGAAGTAAGCCAAACTCCCACGCCATCTATTACATAGGTAGGTGTATAAAATAGAGAAAATCCATCTCCGATTTTCCTTCTTTCACCTGAAAGAGCAGTCGCAGCAAATGTGATTGCAGTTTCTAGAGCGCTTGAAACGCCAGATTCTGATGGGGCTGCTGCGCCAAGTACGCCAATAGCAAACGGCATTGTGGTGCTTTTGTCGAGTTCAACAGACCATTTACTATCTCGGTCAAGACTTGGCAGAACTTTATAGAGGCCAGGCGTATTTTTATCTTCCCGATATCCATGCGCCAAATCTGTAATGTAGACTCCCGACCCTCGCCCCCCCATGCTGCAGCACAGTGTAGGTTGCCACAATATTCTGAAACGTCGATCTATGTTGTAGAGCATTGCTTTGATTGGAATCCGAACTAATCCCCGCCGCTGAATTTTTCAGTCCTATCAGTCCTTGAATAACTTGTTTTCCAATATGGCTACTGGGGTCGATCAGCTCGACAAAGCGGGTAAGTAAAGCCGGATCTATATAGACCGGGCGGCCGTCTGTGCCATTGGCGGAGGGGTGAAAGCGAAGGAAAGAAGAATAATTGATTTGATGCGCAGGTTTGGTGTGCGTCATAAGCGTAGGTCCTTTACAAAAAAACAAGTCAACAAAATTGCCGCGAGTCTAACATGCGAATCGCGTGAGTTAAACCTGGCGGATTGTCTGCCAAAATGTGTGCTCGGAGTTTTGAATTTTCTTATTCCGTGGAATAATTCGCATCCTCGCGAACAGCTGTCAGGGATTTGCCACGATTTTCGGGGAGCTCGAACAGGCTGAGTCACAAGAGAGTAGGACAATTAGGGGATCCAGTGTCAAGGAAGGCGAGTAAAGTGCAACCTCATGTTCAAGATTCCAGCAGGAGCTCCCTCGCTGCATCTATGAGCCGTATCACACCAATCAGTCCTTCCGGGTACTTCAATTCCCTGCTTCATGGGATAATCCGCCGCCTTATAACTCCATCTAAGCAATCACCACGACCATCAGGAGAATACGTCATGGGTACTGTCCAGCGGCCTAACCGCCTAATTTTGCTGGTAATTTTGGGTCTTTCCGCAGTTTTGGCTGCCTGTAGTAGCGGTGGAGGCAAAGGCGGTTCCTCTCAGAACAACCGCGATACCATCCCCGACAGCTTCACCCTGACAACGCCCAGCGGCGTCGACCCCACTAAAGTGGGCTTTGGCACCGCAGTTGTTTCTGCACCCGTCAAAATCACCGGCATCAACGCGCCTGCCCCTGTAAGCATCCAGGGAGGCGAGTTCAAAATCGAGAATGGTGGTTTCACTAGCAGTGCAAGCACCATCAGCAATGGCCAATCGATTCAGGTTCGTGTCCAGACTCCCATCAAGGCAGAACAAACCGCTACAGCGATTCTGACCATTGGTGGCGTAGAGGCATCCTTTACCGTCACTACCGGCCCGGATACCACTCCACCCGAAGTCTCCATCCTCTTCCCGCCACCGGCTTCTATGACCGAAGGTCAAACCCTGTTTGTTCGCGGAACAGTGAAAGATGTGCATGGTGCCTTGGAGGATGGTGCGATTACCGTTAATGGAGTGGAAGCAGAGTTGGAGTTGAATGAAACAAAAGATGAAGGAACATGGAGCGTTACTGTTGATTTGCAGCCGGGAGAAAACATTGTAGAAGTAACTGCTATCGACGTTGCTAAAAATGCGAATGAGGAAGATAAGCCATCGGTTAGAAGTCGGCGGGTTGAGAGTATTGTGGGGGAGAGTTTTCCAGATAATGAAAATCCGTTTTCATCTGTATTTAAAGTAGATATAGGTTTTTTTGATAATGAGTTATTAGCTTTTGTAACTGATGACTCTCGGCAAAGACCTGGCGTTTTTGCAGTAAATTTGGCAACCGGGAAGAGGACTTTAGTGGCCAATAATCAGGGAGTGGAGGATGAACTCAAGTTCTATGAGCCGCAATCAATTCATTTTGGAGAGAACGGAAAATTGTATGTCTCAGATTATTCGTCAGCTATCTTTGAAATTGATCTTGCCAATTTCGATCGTAAAAAATTGGCTGAAAAGGGTAATGGTTCGTACGCCAGTGGTCCATTGGGGATGTTTTTACTAGAAAAGACTTTGTTTGTGGCTGATGAGCGACGTGTATATGCTGTAAACGTTGATACGGCAGAGCAGCTTTTAGTTTCTAGTGCAAATGAGAAAATTCCGGATGCTCAAAATCCGTTTGATGATATATGGGGATTGACGTATGAGGACGGCTCAATTTTTGTCGCAGACTATAATGGCGTAATTTTTTCTGTAGATCGTACCACCGGTATGAGAACGCTCTTGTCCCAACTAGAACTGACAAGCACCGCTGTAGTCGACCTAGCAAAGGGACCTCAGGATGGGGAGTTGATTTACTTGAACAGAAGCTCGTCTCAATTAGGTATATATAAATTCGATATTTTTTCGGGTAAATCAGAATTGCTCTCCAGTTCACAAAGCCCAGATAGTATTAACTCTCCTAGGGAGGTGTGGGGGATAAGTGTTCATCCGTCAGGAGGCTATCTTTTGTTGATTGATAGGGCGCGCAAGGCTGTTTACGCAGTCGATATGCAACAGGGGTATAGAGTTGTTATTTCAAAATCCTTGTAAGACTAATTGAAACTTCATAAGCCTTCTTACTTGCCACGACCATCAGGAGAAGACGTCATGGGTACTGTCCAGCGGCCTAACCGCCTAATTTTGCTGGTAATTTTGGGTCTTTCCGCAGTTTTAGCTGCCTGTAGTAGCGGTGGAGGCAAAGGCGGTTCCTCCTCGGGCAATCGCGATACCACCCCCGATAGCTTCACCCTGACAACGCCCAGCGGCGTCGATCCCACCAAAGTGGACTTTGGCACCGCAGTTGTTTCCGCACCCGTCAAAATCACCGGCATCAACGCTCCAGCGCCTGTAAGCATCCAGGGAGGCGAGTTCAAAATCGAGAGCGGTGCCTTCTCTAGTAGTGCAGGCACCATCAGCAATGGCCAATCGATTCAGGTTCGTGTCCAGACTCCCATCAAGGCAGAACAAACCGCCACAGCGATTCTGACCATTGGTGGCGTAGAGGCATCCTTTACCGTCACTACCGGCCCAGACACCACTCCACCCGAAGTCTCCATCCTCTTCCCGCCACCGGCATCTATGACCGAAGGCCAAACCTTGTTTGTTCGCGGAACAGTAAAGGATCTGCATGGGGCCTTGGAGGCAGGTGCGATTACCGTTAATGGGGTGGAAGCAGATTTAGTATTGAATGACTCCGGTGATGAAGGGGAATGGCAGGTCGAGGTCGAATTGGAGGACGGATTAAATGCCGTTGCCGTTACTGCTGTTGATGCAAAAGGGAATAGCGGAGTTGGTGCTGAAATAGAGGCGACTAAAGCGCCAATCACTGAAGCATTTCCATCGGATGATGTGCCATTAAAGGATCCGATAGGGGTGGTTTTATCTAACGAGAATGATCATCCCATAATTTTTATTACCGACCCAACAGCAAAGTCGGTCATTTCCATTGATCTTATGGATGGCTCTAGGAAAGTACTTTCCGATAATGCAATTCAAACGGATGATCCATTTGATTTCCCTTGGAGATTGGCTAAAGGGGAAGGGTCAACTTTGTATGTTTCAGATAGAGACAAAGGAAGCATTTTTGTCGTTGATACCCAGACTGGGATTCGTACAGCGCTTTCTCTTCAGGATCCGCTAAACAAGATAAAAGAGCCCAAAGGAATTGCATATTCGCCCGTCGATGGACAGCTGTATGTTCCGCAAGATCACTCAGTTTTTTCTATCGATACTGAAACGGGAGATGTAAGCATTGTCGTCGATTATTCGAGTACCCCCTTAGCTGAGCGACCTTTTTTAAGTATTGTTGATTTGACTGTTGATACAAAGAAAAATCGTATATTGGCTTTGGATAATGCTACGTATGTGTCTATAAACCTGACCTCGAATGATGACGAAACATTTAGTTTGAATGAGCGTATTTATGCCGTGTCAATTGCGATTGACCAAGAGGCAAATCGGATATACATCGTTGAGGCGATAAAATCTCGGGTGGCATATCTTGATGGAGATTTAAACCAGTCTTCGAGCTTCTCTACATTTGGAGGTGATTCCAGTGAAAATCGCCTGGTAGAGCCCTGGGGTATCTCCGTGGCGCCAGGATTTGGGTTTGCTGTAGTAGCGGATCGGAAATTAAAAGGCTTAGTTGCGATTGATATCGAATCTGGCCGCCGGGTGATCATTTCAAAATCTGCAACCCAATAAAGTGGAAAAAACTGGCTGGGGCATATATGGGCCAGGTCTACGTCAAGTGATAAAAGGATTTGAGCGAGGTTAGCGCATTGGTTTAAGGGTGACTAACTTCGCTCGCGCAGAACCTTTTTCATCTATGGATATTTAAATAACGGTTTAAGAGTTGTTGGTAGCTTCAAAGCCGTAGCCAATCATCTTGTGAGTTAATTGTTGTTTATGAAAAAGCGAACTTCTTCTACTTCACAATCCCATGCGGTATTTAAAAGAAGCAAACTCGCGATTGCTATAGCCACTCAATTGTTTGCCAGTCATGCGTGGGCGGCTCCTTCTGGAGGCGAAGTGGTGAGAGGGAGTGGGAATATTGAGCAGAACGGATCTGCCACAACAATTACCCAAAACTCAGACCGGTTAGCAATTGATTGGCGAAACTTCGATATCGGAAAAAACGAACGAGTCGAGTTTGGGCAAAGTGCGGTCGCACTAAACCGGATTTTGGGAAAATAAAGGCACAGAGATTCTCGGTCGAATTGATGCCAATGGTTACATAATTCTCGTTAATCCTCGTGGTGTCGTTTTCGGTGAAAGTGCGACGATCAGCGTAGGTGGTTTGATTGGTTAAAGATCAATCCCGATGATTTTATGAATCGGGATTTGGTCTGAAGGTGCGGAGGGCGCCGTCATCAACGTTGGCATGTTTAAGCAAAATCAGTTATCTGGGTATTCGACTTGACCAACTCAAGGAAGAAAAAAAGGTGCATTTCACGGCTCGTATTATCAAGGTTTCAGGCTTTCGTCCAATGGATTATCCCTCCTTAAGGGTGCTCAATTGCCCACTTCATGGGATAATCCGCCGCCTTATAACTCCATCTAAGCAATCACCACGACCATCAGGAGAAGACGTCATGGGTACTGTCCAGCGGCCTAACCGCCTAATTTTGCTGGTAATTTTGGGTCTTTCCGCAGTTTTAGCTGCCTGTAGTAGCGGTGGAGGTAAAGGCGGTTCCTCTCAGAACAACCGCGATACCATCCCCGACAGCTTCACCCTGACAACGCCCAGCGGCGTCGACCCCACTAAAGTGGGCTTTGGCACCGCAGTTGTTTCTGCACCCGTCAAAATCACCGGCATCAACGCTCCAGCGCCTGTAAGCATCCAGGGAGGCGAGTTCAAAATCGATAACGGTGCCTTCTCTAGTAGTGCAGGCACCATCAGCAATGGCCAATCGATTCAGGTTCGTGTCCAGACTCCAATCAAGGCAGAACAAACCGCCACAGCGATTCTGACCATTGGTGGCGTAGAGGCATCCTTTACCGTCACTACCGGCCCAGACACCACTCCACCCGAAGTCTCCATCCTCTTCCCGCCACCGGCATCTATGACCGAAGGCCAAACCTTGTTTGTTCGCGGAACAGTAAAGGATCTGCATGGGGCCTTGGAGGCAGGTGCGATTACCGTTAATGGGGTGGAAGCAGATTTAGTATTGAATGACTCCGGTGATGAAGGGGAATGGCAGGTCGAGGTCGAATTGGAGGACGGATTAAATGCCGTTGCCGTTACTGCTGTTGATGCAAAAGGGAATAGCGGAGTTGGTGCTGAAATAGAGGCGACTAAAGCGCCAATCACTGAAGCATTTCCATCGGATGATGTGCCATTAAAGGATCCGGTAGGGGTGGTTTTATCTAACGAGAATGATCATCCCATAATTTTTATTACCGACCCAACAGCAAAGTCGGTCATTTCCATTGATCTTATGGATGGCTCTAGGAAAGTACTTTCCGATAATGCAATTCAAACGGATGATCCATTTGAACGTCCGTGGAGATTAGCAAAAGGGGAAGGGTCAACTTTGTATGTTTCAGATAGATACAAAGGAAGCATTTTTGTCGTTGATACCCAGACTGGGATTCGTACAGCGCTTTCTCTTCAGGATCCGCTAAACAAGATAAAAGAGCCCAAAGGAATTGCATATTCGCCCGTCGATGGACAGCTGTATGTTCCGCAAGATCACTCAGTTTTTTCTATCGATACTGAAACGGGAGATGTAAGCATTGTCGTCGATTATTCGAGTACCCCCTTAGCTGAGCGACCTTTTTTAAGTATTGTTGATTTGACTGTTGATACAAAGAAAAATCGTATATTGGCTTTGGATGATGCTACGTATGTGTCTATAAACCTGACCTCGAATGATGACGAAACATTTAGTTTGAATGAGCGTATTTATGCCGAGTCAATTGCGATTGACCAAGAGGCAAATCGGATATACATCGTTGAGGCGATAAAATCTCGGGTGGCATATCTTGATGGAGATTTAAACCAGTCTTCGAGCTTCTCTACATTTGGAGGTGATTCCAGTGAAAATCGCCTGGTAGAGCCCTGGGGTATCTCCGTGGCGCCAGGATTTGGGTTTGCTGTAGTAGCGGATCGGAAATTAAAAGGCTTAGTTGCGATTGATATCGAATCTGGCCGCCGGGTGATTATTTCAAAATCTGCAACCCAATAAAGTGGAAAAAACTGGCTGGGGCATATATGGGCCAGGTCTACGTCAAGTGATAAAAGGATTTGAGCGAGGTTAGCGCATTGGTTTACAGGTGACTAACTTCGCTCGCGCAGAACCTTTTTCATCTATGGATATTTAAATAACGGTTTAAGAGTTGTTGGTAGCTTCAAAGCCGTAGCCAATCATCTTGTGAGTTAATTGTTGTTTATGAAAAAGCGAACTTCTTCTACTTCACAATCCCATGCGGTATTTAAAAGAAGCAAACTCGCGATTGCTATAGCCACTCAATTGTTTGCCAGTCATGCGTGGGCGGCTCCTTCTGGAGGCGAAGTGGTGAGAGGGAGTGGGAATATTGAGCAGAACGGATCTGCTACAACAATTACTCAAAATTCGGATCGCTTGGCAATTGATTGGCGAAACTTCGATATCGGAAAAAACGAACGAGTCGAATTTATCCAGCCAGGGCAAAGTGCTGTAGCTCTTAACCGAATTTTGGGAAATAAAGGCACAGAGATTCTCGGTCGCATCGATGCCAATGGGCATGTAATTCTGGTTAACCCTCGCGGTGTCGTTTTCGGTGAAAGTGCGACGATCAGCGTAGGTGGTTTGATTGGTTAAAGATCAATCCCGATGATTTTATGAATCGGGATTTGGTCTGAAGGTGCGGAGGGCGCCGTCATCAACGTTGGCATGTTTAAGCAAAATCAGTTATCTGGGTATTCGACTTGACCAACTCAAGGAAGAAAAAAGGTGCATTTCACGGCTCGTATTATCAAGGTTTCAGGCTTTCGTCCAATGGATTATCCCTCCTTAAGGGTGCTCAATTGCCCACTTCATGGGATAATCCGCCGCCTTATAACTCCATCTAAGCAATCACCACGACCATCAGGAGAATACGTCATGGGTACTGTCCAGCGGCCTAACCGCCTAATTTTGCTGGTAATTTTGGGTCTTTCCGCAGTTTTAGCTGCCTGTAGTAGCGGTGGAGGCAAAGGCGGTTCCTCTCAGAACAACCGCGATACCATCCCCGACAGCTTCACCCTGACAACGCCCAGCGGCGTCGACCCCACTAAAGTGGGCTTTGGCACCGCAGTTGTTTCTGCACCCGTCAAAATCACCGGCATCAACGCGCCTGCCCCTGTAAGCATTCAGGGAGGCGAGTTCAAAATCGATAACGGTGCCTTCTCTAGTAGTGCAGGCACCATCAGCAATGGCCAATCGATTCAGGTTCGTGTCCAGACTCCCATCAAGGCAGAACAAACCGCTACAGCGATTCTGACCATTGGTGGCGTAGAGGCATCCTTTACCGTCACTACCGGCCCAGACACCACTCCACCCGAAGTCTCCATCCTCTTCCCGCCACCGGCTTCTATGACCGAAGGTCAAACCCTGTTTGTTCGCGGAACAGTGAAAGATGTGCATGGTGCCTTGGAGGATGGTGCGATTACCGTTAATGGAGTGGAAGCAGAGTTGGAGTTGAATGAAACAAAAGATGAAGGAACATGGAGCGTTACTGTTGATTTGCAGCCGGGAGAAAACATTGTAGAAGTAACTGCTATCGACGTTGCTAAAAATGCGAATGAGGAAGATAAGCCATCGGTTAGAAGTCGGCGGGTTGAGAGTATTGTGGGGGAGAGCTTTCCAGATAATGAGAACCCGTTTGGAAAATCTATAAAAGCTGATATCAGTTGGGAAAACGCAAATCCAGTGGCATATGTGGCAGACAGCACCGCTTTAAAAGTTTTTAAGGTGGACTTGAATACTGGTAATAGGACGATTCTTGCGGATAACGAGGGTTTTTCCGAGGAGCTTAAATTTCAAGAACCTTGGGGTATTCATTTAGGAAGCAACAATAAATTGTATGTTTCAGATATAACTCGTAGAGCTGTTTTTGAGATTGATTTGAAAGATGGAACCCGCTCAATTATTAGTTCTATAAGTGGTACATGGCTGACCGGTTTGTTATTGCGTTTAGAGAACAACAAAGAGGTGCTTTATATCGGTGAGTTGCAGGGGAAAATCTTTCGGATCGATCTGGAAGATAAAGAGCAAACTCTATTAATAGATTCAAGATTAGGGTTAAATCCAGGAGGAGAACAATACCCATCAGTTTTTGATTTGGAATACTCGGCTAACGAAGATGGGATATTTGTTTCTTGTCGTAATGGAATATATCTGATTCGGCAAGATGAGCAAGTTGCCTATTTTGACGCGCCTTCTCAAGCAATCACTTCTGTTGTGTCTTCTGTTTCTGATGGTCTTTATTATGTAAATAGTTATGAGTATCTAGTTTATTATTTGGATGGCCCGAATGGTCAAGCTATTCCAGTGTCAAACATTGAAGCCGAAAATAGGCCGCTTGAGATTTGGGGAATTGCGGGGGATAAAAATCTAGGATATTTGCTCATTATAGATATGCAAAATGGCTTGATTGCAATGGATCACAAAAGTTTTAGTAGGGTTATTATTTCGAAGTCGGTTAATTGAGAGCTGAAAGGAAAGTTTACACATTAGCAAAGTTGACTGTCTTGGATTGGTTAGCTCTAATCCAAGATGGTCAGTCCAAGAAAGAGCGTGATGCATTTCATATCTTGCATCACCGAAGTCCCAATGGATCATCTAGACGTTCGAGGTGCTCAATTACCCTCTTCATGGGATAATCCGCCGCCTTATAACTCCATCTAAGCAATCACCACGACCATCAGGAGAAGACGTCATGGGTACTGTCCAGCGGCCTAACCGCCTAATTTTGCTGGTAATTTTGGGTCTTTCCGCAGTTTTAGCTGCCTGTAGTAGCGGTGGAGGCAAAGGCGGTTCCTCCTCGGGCAATCGCGATACCACCCCCGATAGCTTCACCCTGACAACGCCCAGCGGCGTCGATCCCACTAAAGTGGGCTTTGGCACCGCAGTTGTTTCTGCACCCGTCAAAATCACCGGCATCAACGCTCCAGCGCCTGTAAGCATCCAGGGGGGCGAGTTCAAAATCGAGAGCGGTGGCTTCACTAGCACCGCGAGCACCATCAGCAATGGCCAATCGATTCAGGTTCGTGTCCAGACTCCAATCAAGGCAGAACAAACCGCCACAGCGATTCTGACCATTGGTGGTATAGAGGCATCCTTTACCGTCACTACCGGCCCAGACACCACTCCACCCGAAGTCTCCATCCTCTTCCCGCCACTGGCATCTATGACCGAAGGCCAAACCCTGTTTGTTCGCGGAACCGTGAAGGATGTGCACGGAAAATTGGAAGATGGTGCAGTTACGGTTAATGGAGTGGAAGCAGAGTTGGAGTTGAATGAAGCAAAAGATGAAGGAACATGGAGCGTTACTGTTGATTTGCAGCCGGGAGAAAACGTTGTAGAAGTAACTGCTATCGACGTTGCTAAAAATGCGATTGAGGAAGATAAGCCGTCGGTTAGAAGTCGGCGGGTCGAGAGCATTGTTGGGGAGAGTTTTCCGGATGATGAGACTCCGTTTGAAGGACCATTGAATGCGAGTGTGGGATTTCTTAATGATCGTCATGTTGTTTTTGTCACCGACGATCGGCTTGCCGCTGTATTTGCGGTGGATCTGCACTCAGGCAAGCGAACAATAGTCTCAGACAACGTTCTACAGGAAGATTTGCCCTTTCGGTATCCGTGGTCGGTCGTATACGCGGCTAAAGACAATGCTTTGTATGTTTCGGATAGCTCAGCATCTGCGGTATTTAAAGTAAATTTGGCTTCCGGTGTGCGAAGTGTTATTGCCACTTCAGGAGAAGATAGTTTGCTAAAAAAACCCAGAGGAATTTTCTTGGACGAAAGTTCTGATTCACCTTTACTTTATGTGGCAGACGAAAAGTCTATATATTCATTAAATGTGCACGAATATACGCAGCAATTGTTATCCAGCGCTGAGGATAGCATCCCAGATCGGCTAACCCCCATCGCTGTAGCTTTCGGATTGGTGGTGTTTCCGGAGTACAACCGGATAATAGCAATTGATACTGGGTCTTATAAAAGAGTGATCAATGTTGAAGTTGCGAGTGGAGCTCGCTCGGTATTAAGTGAGTCAAGATATTCGGCGCTTAATGCTATAGCGAAGCATCCTAGTAGGAAGGAAGTGTTGATTGTCGATGATCTTAAAAGTGAAATTATCGCGGTCGATATAGACTCTGGATTCAGTAGGGTGCTTTCCAGTGCATTGACTCCGGACACTGTTAATGCAGTTGCAACTCCTTGGGGAATAGCGACTTCCGCTAGTTTAGATTATGCGCTGATGATCGATCCTATATTGAAGGCGATTACCGCTGTTGATTTAAGCAGTGGCAAAAGAGTCATTTTGTCCAAATCTGTCAAGTAATTTGGGTGGTGTGTTCCATCAATTTATACCCCACAGAGCAGATGCCTCAATATCGAAGTCGCAGTTATGTGGGATTCTCGGATTTGTCCGAAAACTTCGTTTGTAAGCCCTTCAAAGGTTACTGATATGTCCCGCAGTTTATTTACTACAGAAACTTGCTTTCCAAAATCTAAATTGGCGTTGGCTATAGCGGCACATATTTTTTTGTCTGGTAACGCGTTGGGGGCTCCAGATGGGGGTAATATCGTTGGCGGCTCGGGTGTCATTGAGCAGGGAGTTGATGTCACAAAAGTTGTTCAAGAGAGTAGTCGACTGGCAGTCGACTGGCAAAGCTTTGATATTGGAAAAAACGAGCGAGTCGAATTTATCCAGCCAGGGCAAAGTGCTGTAGCTCTTAACCGAATTTTGGGAAATAAAGGCACAGAGATTCTCGGTCGCATCGATGCCAATGGGCATGTAATTCTGGTTAACCCTCGCGGTGTCGTTTTCGGTGAAAGTGCGACTATTAATGTAGGTGGTTTGGTTGCCTCTGGATTACAGATCAACCCCGATGATTTTATGAATGGGGATTTGGTTTTTAAGCGTATTGAGGGCTCGGATGGAACCGTTATCAATTCCGGCATGATCAATGCTGCCTCAGGTGGCAACGTGGTATTGCTCGGCACTCAGGTGGAAAACCGAGGGCTGATATCCGCCAATTTGGGCAGTGCGATTTTGGCATCTGGTAAAGAAGCCGTTTTGACCTTTGATGAATCCGGTCTGCTCGGTGTGCAGGTAAACGAAGCCATTTTGCAGCAGGAGTTGGGAGAGGGCTTTGCTGTCTCCAATTCGGGGGAAATTCGCGCGGAAAACGGCCGGGTTTTATTAAGCGCAGCGACTACCCGAGATGTATTCAGCCAAGCGGTTAATTGGGGCGAGCAAAAACAAGCGCGTAGCGTCACCTACAACGAGGACGGTAGTTTTACGCTGGGAGCAGGTGGGGATGTTATCAATAGGGGAACCATCACTGCTTCAGGTGAAACTGAAGCGGGAGATATTGTTGTTCTCGGAGAAAACATTACGAATAGGGGGGCAATCCGCGCAGATACTGTTAGTGGACGTGCTGGCAATATAGAACTGCACTCCAATACCACCACAAAGCTTGAAGGCGAGGGAGTTGTTACTGCTAATGCCATAATTGGCGGTGATATTAAAGTCCTGGGGAAAAATGTTGGGTTGTTTGACCACGCAAAAATTGAATCCATTGGTAATAACGGAGGCGGTCAAGTTTTATTTGGTGGTGCTAGGGAAGGGCTAAATTCGCAGGTCCGTAATGCGGAATTTGCTTATATTGGTGAAAATACTTCTATCGATGTAAGTGCTACGGAGAATGGAAATGGTGGTAAAGCCATTATTTTTGCGGAAGATTCAGCCAGAATATATGGAAGTCTTGCCGCAAGAGGTGGTCAACATGGAGGAGATGGCGGTTTTGTTGAAACATCCGGAAAAATAGGCTTTGAAATTATCAATGCGCCAGATATAGGTTCCGGCGGCATATGGTTGATAGATCCATATGATATAGTAATAAATGAACTCAGTGAGCAAAATATAATACGAGAGGGCAATGAGTTCGTCTCCAGTGGGCTATCTGCGAGACTATGGGTTGGCAACCTAAAGTCCGCTCTAGCTGATGGAACAGTTATTACGATAAAAACTGGCGAATCTCTGGCTGAAGGTCAACAGGGTAATATTACGGTATCAAGCCTGATTGATGTCGCGCCAAATAAAGAAGCGACACTTAACCTAATTGCGCACAATGACATAATTATCAATGCAGGTGTTCAAGCAAGCGGCGTTCACTCACTCCATCTTAATCTCCATGCCAACAAATCCCGAAACCCGGATAGCGAAGGAAGTATTAAATTTGGTACCAGCAGCAACGAATCCGTAACCATTCGCACTAACGGCGGCGATTTTAAAATTGGTTATATCAACGAAGACGGTACTATAGATACCACGCAATCTGGTGCATACAACGTAGATTTTTCTCGCTCCATTATCGACGTAACCGGCCCCTCTTACGACAGTTTAGGAACCTTCGATACCTATTTCGGTAGTCATAACCCTCCTGTTGCAACTGCTGATCGTCCTTATCTAAGCGATAGTGGTCGCATTGTCGTTAATGCCAGTAACGATGTGAATTTGGGGGGCACTACTGGCGGCGGTGTCAGCCATAATGGCGATGTCACTATGATTGTGCGTGGTCGCGAAAGGGATGTGGGTGACGATTATGCAAAAATTTACATCAAAGCCGGAAATAATATTTCGTTGGATGCAGGCCGGATATGGAGCTATGACAATAACCCAACGGAAGTTTTAGAGAGTGGCCAAAACGCCCATGATGGTTTCACTACGCTTAAATTGGATGCAAAAAATATCGATTTAAAAGGCAATATCCTTTCCGCATGGAGTGAAGAAACGGGCGACAATCGTCAAGATCAAAACGACCGCCTGATGATCGATTTAACAGCGGCTGAAAATATTTCGATTACTGGCAGCATTCATACGTCCGGTGGTGACTTTACTGCAACCGCTAATAATGTCTCCTTTGCGAACCTGAATACAGGTTCCCGCTATGGAGCGGGTAATGTCAAAGTGACGGCCACCGGTGAAGTTGATTTAGGCGATATGCCAATGTTTGCCGAGATGGTGAGTGGCGTTGACGCGAATCCGTTGCGTACACCGGGACTTGAGGTAAAAGCAGACGTCTTAAACTTGGGCAGTGATATTTACACACGAGGTGGCGATATTCTGCTTGAAGCATCTCGGCTGAATCTCAATGCTCGCCGGTTGGAAACGCGCAACAGTGGCAATATTGAGCTAGCGACGGCAAGTGATTTGGATTTGTCCGATATTGTTTCGGCGGGAGATATTACGCTCAAAAGTATTGGCTCCAATGACGCTTTCGTTATTACATCAACTGGGGATTTCCAATTAGATGGAGTTCTAACGCTCGATTTAAACCAGGGCTCTGCCAATCTTTCCAATGTTGTCAATAATGCTACTGATGACTCCGCTAATGTAATAATCACGAGCGCCGCAAATGTTTCCTATCAAACAAGCGGAACCATTCGCTTAGGAGACAGTGTCGTCACCGGAGATCTGACGCTCGCTGGATCGGATATTACGCAGCAGGCAGAGACTCATCTTGAGGTAGCAGGGAGCTCGGTATTCTCTGTAAATAACGGCAGTATTATTCTGAATCACCTGGATAATATTTTTACCGGCGCCATTTGGATTGAAGGTGACGGTGCAGCGGAAATTGCTTCATCAAAAAGCCTAGTGTTAGGGCGTGCTAATGAAACTATGGAGTTTGACGGCACTTTGGTTTTGCGCTCTGGAGAGGATATTGCGCAAGCTAGTGCCTGGAGTGTGGAAGGAGAGGCCACATTAGACGCCGCAGGTAATATTACCCTTACTGAAGATAATGCTCTTACATCACTTGCTATTACTCGTGCCGTAGAAGCAGATATTCACAATAGCCAAAATCTTAATCTTGGCGATATTCAAAATGTCGACACTCTGAAGCTCAATATCTCAGGTTCGGTAACGCAGTCAGAGGGTGCTGAGGTCATTGTTGACAATCTCGAATTGTCGTTGGGCGGGAGCGATAAAATTACTCTCACAAATGACGGCAACCAAATTCAAACTATCTCCGGCGGTGTCGGTGCTGGGCATATCTCCACTAATGGTCCTTTGTCCATCGGCAACTTAATTGTCAATGGAAATGATGATTTTGCCATATCTGTTGTTGGCGAAAATGCAAATGTTTCCCAAGCTTCTGGTTCGATCCTGCAAATCCTGTCGAATGCTGCAATAAGCGCTTCGGAAGTTACCCTGAGTGAAACAATTCATATTTCCAATGGTGCGTCACTCGAATTCAACGATGTAAAACATTTTGTCCTATCTGCCACTTTGCAGGGCGACGCAGGCGCCGGTGAAGAAACCTTAACTGTTAACGGCAGTGGCGAAGATGACCTATTTGAAGTACTGACCAGTGCAAATTGGGACGAGTTGGTTGCAATTACTCTCAAAGGTGGTGAAGGCAACGATACTCTGGTCGGGCCAAATATTAATGCGCAATGGATTTTTGACGATTCGTATCAACTCCAGACGGAGTCGATAGCTTTGACTTTTTCCTCGATGGAAAAAATTCAAGGCGGTACGCAGGACGATCGCTTTATATTTGCCAAAGGCTCCATTCCCAATCTGACGCTCCTTGGTGGTGATGGCGACGACGTAGCGGATTATTCCGCCACTCAAGACAATATTCGAGTGTCCTTGGGTGATATTGCTGGTTTGCAAGAAATTGAACTGATTCGCGGTAACAATGATGGAACCAGTGCGTATAACAGCGCTTTGGTCGGCGGTGAAGGAGAGCATACCTGGACAATCAAACAAACGAATACCGGTGAAGTGCAAACCGAAGATGGCAACATCATAGTATTTGAACATTTCAACCAATTGGTTGGTGGTGAAGGGACAGACCGATTTATTTTAGATGCCGATCTGGTAGGGGCTAATGCTCAAATCGATGGTGGTAATGGCGACGACATTTTTGATGTAAACGTTGACTTCACCGCCGACATATTGGGGGGTAATGGAGCTGATCGATTTAATCTAAATGCCGCAACCTCCGGCTTCGTTTTGGGTGGGGACGGTGACGATATATTTGCGTTAACTGAAAATTCGCGTGTTGCAGTACTGAATGGTGGCGATGGAAACGACGAACTATTAGGGTTTAATGCCGATCTTTCCTGGTATATAGATGCGGGTGTGGTAGCGGGCGCCACAGTAGTGAAGGTTTCAGATGAAGACACGGACTATGTCAAAAGCGCCACTAATATTACCACTCTTAAAGGTAACGACGGTGACGACACATTTTGGTTCAGTCTCAATAACAGTGGCGTAGGCGTCGATGGCGGCAAGGGAACAAATACCGCCGACTTCTCCAAAGTTTTAGCAGATCTAGTGGTAAATCTCGGCAACTTGCAGCAGTCCGGTATTAACAATGTCGGCGCGATTGTAGGTAATGCAAGCACTACATACAGCAGCGCGCTTGAAGATACAGGCTCAGGCGGCGCACATTGGCAAATATCCGCAGAAAATTCCGGAACTTATACCTTAAAT
Source organism: Saccharophagus sp. K07 (assembly GCF_014336955.1). GTDB lineage: Bacteria > Pseudomonadota > Gammaproteobacteria > Pseudomonadales > Cellvibrionaceae > UBA5868. Next base: position 100,717 of record NZ_QRAI01000008.1, read on the forward strand.
GATGATGTTGTTACCTTCAGTGGCTTTAACCAATTAATTGGTGGTAGCGGTAACGATACTTTTGAATTGGCTGCAAACCTCACGGGCAAAAATGCTCGTGTCGCAGGCGGCGATGGCAATAATCAATATATTTTCAAATCTGCATTTTCCGCCAATATAGCCGGAGGTGCTGACAATGATGACTTTGTATTACACGAAGATGCATTGTTAACGGGTACTCTTGATGGCGGTGAGGGCAGCAATAGTCTGGCTCTTTACGATGCTGATTTTGTTTGGACTATCGACGAAACCGCAGGCGGCCAAATAAAAGTAACGGCTGCAGAGAAATCGGCAGAAGATTCGATATTGGTTGTAATGGAGGCCATTAATCTAACAGCCTTAAAGGGCGGTGCCGGCGACGATACTTTCCAATACAGCCTCAACAATAGCGGTATTGCTGCTGACGGCGGCGATGGATTTAATACTGCGGATTTCTCACGCGTGCAAGGAGAGTTGCAAGTCAGTGTCAGCAGCACTGATGTATTCGGAGTGACCAATATTAGCCGCATTGTCGGCAATGGTGAGAACGCCACTTTACTGGGTTCTGACAATAACAACTCCTGGATTTGGAATTCCACCGGAGGCGTAATCACCTGGGGTTCTGAAAAAATCGAATTCAGCGGTTTTGATCACTGGATTGGCGGCGGCGGCAAAGATAATTTTGTGTTGCACACCTTGAATAACGCACCGACCAGTATCCAGGGGGGCAATGGTGAGGATTCGTTAGATCTCGGTGCTATTGAATCCAATGTCGAAATAGCTTTAGGCGGGGCTCTGAATATTTCCGGACTTGATCTTAGTTTCTCCGGGATTGAAACGGTGCGAGCCAATGAAAATTATTCCAATCATTTGATTAGTGGTGCCAACCAATCGCTTTGGAATATAGACGGCGTCAACCAAGGGTCATTGACGGTTGAAGATAATTTCACAATTCATTTTGAAAATTTCCAGAACCTGACGGGTTTGCATGGCAACACATTCAACGTCACAGACAACGGCCAATTAGTTGGTGGTAGCGTAACCGGTGGCGATCAGGAAAGCCGTTTGGTGGTAACAGGCGCTGCAGACAATACATGGAAAATCAGCGGCCCTAGCTTAGGGGTGCTCACGCGCGGTGATTCGACGGTATTGAGTTTTACTCAGGTATCCGTGCTGCATGGAGGCTCAGGTCGAGATCAATTTGAACTTACAGATGAGGCTGCGTCTGTTAGCTCTATCGATGGTCGTGGAGGGATAAATACACTAAAAGCCAATTGGAATAGTGCCGCGCCTTTGGTTTGGAATATCGATAATGGGAAGGGCGAGTTAGTTGGTCATATCGCACAATTCCTAAATATCAGCGAGCTGGTGGGGCAGGCAGGAAAAGATCAATTTGATATTCGCGGCAATACCACTCTTAATGTGATTGATAGCGGCGCAGGTGATGACATCATCAATCTTTTTGATAACAGCCGTGTCGACTCCATTTTCGCAGGTGCAGGTGCAGACACAATAGCTATTTCTGGCAGCGCAACTGTGCCATCAATCGATGGTGGCGAAGGAGATGACCGTCTTGATCTGGCCAATTATGGCACTGCATTAACTTGGAATATCGCCAACAACCAAATCGGAAATTTCCAATACATCAATGTGGAACGCGTTATCGCTCCGGCTGGTGGAGGTTTGATAAATACCATTCAAGGCCCTGATGAAGCAACAAAGTGGATTATCACCGGGGAAAACGCTGGTCGTTTTGAAACCGATAAGGGCACTTTTTTCTTCCAATATATTTCGCAATTGCTGGGCGGCAGCGCCGATGACACATTTGAGCTTGCTGGCGGCTCTATTACTGGAAGCATCGACGGTGGTGGTGGAAATAATGCATTGCATGGAAGTAGTTCCGATGCACAATGGTCTTTAAACGGAGCAAATTCGGGAAGTTTGAGCAATCCGGAAGGTGGTGTTGTTTTATTTCAAAATATTCAAAACCTGATTGGTGGCAATGGAACCGATGAATTCACTATTGGTGAAAATGGATTATTGACAGGAGAGCTACGCGGTGGTGGTGGTGGACGCGACACGCTGATAAGCAATCGTGCACAGCAAGCCTGGAAACTGAACGATGAAGAACTCCCCAGCCTTTTAAGTCTTGCCGGAACCGACATTGTTAAATTTTTTGAGGTGGAATCCTTGGTTGGGTCGGGTTCTGACCAATTGTTTGGCGGGACTCTAGATCACAATTGGGTAATCAACGGCGTAAACAGCGGGAATTACTCAATCGTAGGACAAGCAGGAAGCATAGAATTTAGTGGGATAGAGAGTTTGACTGGTGGTGCGGGTGCGGACCATTTTACTGTTACACCCAATGGTTCTATTGGCAAATTTATTGATGGTGGTGATGGTGATAATTCGCTGGTTGTAGAGCGAAATGGAGATGTGGTGGTTAATTTGGATCCGACTAAGTCGATCCAGAATGCCGTTACTGCATTGCGTGTACAGGAAATTACCGCCAATGGTAGTGGTCAGCGCCGGTTGTATGGATCCAGCCAGCATGATGACGGCTATATCTGGATTATTGATGGTGAGAATACGGGTACAGTAACTCCTGAAAAAACGAACGAGCAGATTCGTTTTGTTAATTTTGATTATTTATTTGGTGGTGATCGCAGTGATAGCTTCCGGATCAATACGAATGCGTCTGTATTGAGAATTGACGGAGGCGGTGATACTGATTTTGTTGATCACTCAGCTCATGAAGGTGATCTGGATATCACTATTGGTGAAAGCCTCATTCCAGGCAGCGCCTTCTCAATCAGCAATATAGAAGGTTTGATTGGAAATGGCGGCGTTGGAAGTTCATACAAAGCAACCTTGCGTGCGCAAGGGGGAGAAAATACTTGGACTATCAAAGGAGTGAACGATGGTTCTTATTCCCAGAGAAATGGCACTTCCATGGAGTTCCGTGACTTCAATCATTTGGTTGGTGGCAGCGGAAACGATGAATTTGTTTTAAGAGAAGCAGGGTTAATCACAGGTAGCATTCGCGACTTGGGAGGCAACAATACGCTGAACTTGAGTGCAATAAACTCAGGCCGGTCCTTGAAAGCTGTTGTGTTTGCGGGCACAGACGCACCCGCGTCAAGGTCAGAAACCCTTTATGTGCAAGGACTCCAGACTATAAATGGAGCAGGCTCTGCTACAACACTTGTTGGGCCTAACGTTCGAACCGAGTGGACTCTTAATCCTCAGGGGCAGAGCACTTTAAGTTACGGTCAAAATAATAATACGCGGGTGACATTCAGCAATTTTGCACATGTAACCGGCGGTAGCGCTGTTGATATTTTTTCCATCAATGCTGCAAATCCTTTAGCGGGATGGTTGTCTGGTGGTGGCGGGGCGGATCAAATCAATTTTGCCGGTACCCAAAGTGTTTCTGTTTGGTTAGCGGACAACACGAATACTGTGCCAGCCAATGGTCTATGGCATAAGCTGCTTACAGACATTGAAACTATCGAAGCACAGCAGCTAGCGCAAAATATTTTGCGACGTCAGAGCAATGCCAATCAGACTTGGAGCATCACGGGATCCGATACGGGTTTGATATCAGGAGTTACTTTCCGCGGCTTTGGCCAATTGCATGGCAGCGAGAAAGATGATGACTTCGTCTTCTCCGCAGACGGTCGTCTAAGCGGTGGCATAGATGGCTTTGGTGGTGTTAACACGGTTGATCTGACCAATATAACTGAGTCAGTCACTGTCGCTTTGGGTATGCCAGAGAATGACAATCGTACTAACGTCGATCTGCGTATTTCGCGCATTCGAAGCGTCAATGCAAATACCAATGAAAGTTTAGAAAATCGGCTGTGGGCTGCTGATCAGAAAAATGAATGGAAAATTCGTGATAAGAATTCCGGAGATCTCAACCTTAATTTGACGTTCTCGGGTTTTGCCAATCTGATTGGCGGCGCGGATGACGACAAGTTTAGCTTTGCATCGACAGGGAAAATTACCGGTCAAATTGACGGCGGAGACCACATTGCAGGCGATGTGGTGGACTACTCAAGCATTGAGGATCCATTAGTAATCGATCTTGGCGGTACATCCGATTTAATTAATATTGAAAACATGGTTGGCAATCGAGCCACTACTTTGTATGGACCCGATGAGCTGGCCAGATGGGAAATTGAGGGCGTAAACCAAGGCGAGCTGTCTTATAGCATGCCCACTGATCAAAAATTGCGGTTTATAAGCGTGAATCGCATAGTAGGCGGTAATACTTCTGATGAGTTTATCTTTAGCGCAGGCAGCGTCATTACCGGAGGTGTAGATGGTGGTGAAGGCAACGATGCTTTCTCTATAACGCTAGGAAGAACTGCAGATACCTTATCTACATTATTGAGCGGGGGAGCAGGATCCGATTCCTTAAAATTTCTCGGGAGCGACTCCGGGTGGCGCGCCACTTATGGGCCTGGCTCGAAAGGTGATGCGGAATTTTCATTTATTGCCCCGGAGACGGACAAGCCGGCTCTAAGGGTTGCATACGATGGAATGGACCAGGTTCAAGTCCAATCTTCATTGGACCAAGTGGTGCTGAATGGTCGGGAAGATGCGGATCAATTCAGATTAGGTAAAGAAACTTGGCAGTGGGGTTCCTTAGTAGCCGTTAGCTATCAGGAAGGGCTTGTAAGATCTCTAGTGGTCAACGGCGATAATGCTGACACAATTACCATCTCTGGCAACATTACACTTCCAGAATCGCTACATTTGCATGGCGGTAGCGTAGTAGCTGAAAACGGAAATGCTCGTGTTGCAACGGATAAGTTGAGATTGGACTCTGTGCAGCTGGTTGGATCTACCGATTCTCCTCTGCGTATCTCTGCTAATGAGCTGGCTATAACGAATAACCAGGGTTCCTTGTATTTAATAGAGGAAAATGGTTTGACGTTGACGGATCTTACTGGTACGGGGAAAGTAAATTTGACGCTCACGAGCGGTAATTTACTGCAGTCGAAAGAAATTAATAGTGATGCAGATTTGGAAATTTTCGCCCGATCTGGCGCAGCGCGGTTGAACCATGAAAATAATCGTCTGGGAGGCGCGGTTGGTGTTGAAGCAGCCACAGATGCGCGGTTGCGAACCAGTGGGAATTTGCGTTTGAGTCGTGTGACGGCAAGTAATCTGGATTTGCATGCAGGCGGAAACATTTCCTCTGCGGGAGTAATTAATGTTGCCAACTTGACTCGCTTGAACAGTGGAGGAAATATTACCCTCACACAGGAAAATAACTTGAATCAAGTCATCATTGAAGCGGCCAATAATGTGCGGCTGACAAACAATACTGCACTTTCGGTGATGGGCGCTAATGCGAGAGATTTGCAACTAACAGCTAGCCAAATTGCTTTCCAAGGGAAAGTCGATGCGAGTTCTCTGATCGCCAATAGCGTAAATGAGCTATCGATCTCTGATGTGATAACCACCAATGGCAATGTCTCAATGACAAGTTCAGCTGGCTCCTTCGAGATGTTGGAAGGAGGACAAATCAATAGCTCAAATGGCAATATTTCAATTACCTCCAAAGAAAATCAAACTCTGCAGGTGTTGAAGGCAGCAACGGGCAATATTGCCTTAACCTCAGAAAATGGTCAGATATCGCTTCTGAATAATGTCGAAACCGTCGCTTTGGATGTTAAAAGTTCATCAGATTTATATGTGGCTGGATTGATAAGCACATTCACCGATGCAACTTTTACCAGCGGTGATAAATTTGAAATGAGCGAACAAGGGAAGATCGAAAGCTCAAATGGAAATATTTCTATCTTCAGCCAAGGTTCTCAGACTCTTGGCGCTTTGTCTGCAAAGGGAGGAGAGATTGATCTGGAATCGGCAACTAGTGAGATAACCATAAACGGTCCAGTATTAGCTAATACGCTGTCAGCGAATGGCGCAACTAAAATTGCGATTCAAGGTGCAATCAAGGCTACGGGAGACACAAAATTCATCAGTGGTAATGAATTTGAAATGGGCGGGCAAGGGTTTATTGAAAGCAAAGGTGGAAATATTGTTATTGCCACGGAGGGAGTGCAAAGGTTGAATGCTTTGTCAGCGATGAGTGGCGACGTTTCGCTGACGTCGGCCGCAGGTTCGATCTCATTCTATGGAAAGACAGAAGGTGATACTTTGTCAGTGAATGGCGTAACAAAAGTATCAGTGTTTGGCCGGATTGAAACAAAAGGGGATGCTGTTGTCACCAGTAATGGTGGCTTTGAAATGGGAGCGCCGGGCACCATAAGCAGTGAAACTGGAAATATTTCGATCACGGCAAATAACGTTGTTATGGATGACTCCGCGCAGATCGAAAGCAAAAAAGGGAATATTGCTATTGCCACCGAAGGGCTTCAGCGCCTTGGAATATTGTCCGCAGTGGAAGGCGATATTTCCTTGGAGTCTACTGCCAATCTAATTCAATTAAACGGTAATGTTGCCGCAAATACTTTGTCTGCAAATGGTGCGGCAGCGTTATCGATAAATGGTTTGGTAAATGTTCTTGGTGATGTATCGCTCACAAGTCAAGGTGGGCTGCTGATGGGCGAATTGAGTGAAATCAATAGCGCTGCAGGCAATATCGAGATCACAACAGAAGGAAGTCAATTTTTAGGTAAGTTGACGGCTGAGCAAGGTGACGTTTTCTTAAGAAGCGGCGGTTCCATAGCTGACAGCAACGGCAATGCGGATAACATAATCGCAAATACCCTTTTTGCTCGTTCAGTTACGGGAATTGGTACTAGCGTGGATTGGCTGGATTTGGCCGTTGGTCAAATCGACGCAGTGAATGAAAGAAATGGTGTGTATCTTTCCAATAAGGGTACATTGGTAGTCGAAAGGATACACAACAGTGGTGATATTTATCTCGCCAACACTCAAGATGTGAAGTTTTTGAAAGAGAGTGTCAATGCGTTCCACGGCGCAGAAGAAGCGCAATATCCGCCAAGCAATAAACTAGATAAGCCCGAGTATGGCGGTCATTTTTATATCGGCATCGAAACCGGCAATATTCTTACCGATGGGTCTTTGCTGCTGACGGAGCCGCATATTGCAGCCAGAACTGTGGAAATATTCAATCCACATGGAGCTTTCGTACCGCCATCGCCGGTGATTTATGCGCCCGACGAAGTTCGAATCACCAGTGGAAGATCGCGCAACCGCCCATATTGGGGAATGGCGACACCAGCTAGAATAATCGATGACACTAAATACTATGGTGATGTAGTGGGGGCGGGCGAACGTCTGATCGAAGTGGAAGGTTTAGCCGAGTTTGATGCGGCAATTTTCACACAGGTGAAAAATTATTTTTACCAGGATGTATCTATTCGCTTACCGTCCGACCAGATATACGAAGAGGAAGAATAATGCAATACCCACGCCCTAGTCATCCAGACTGGGGCGTTTCTTTCCCCCATATAATTGCCCCGCCCATTGATTGAGCTGAGCCTCATATTGGCTTCAACCATAAGCATTTTCTAAAGATCAATCCAAAGCACAGAATATAAAAATGTTTTTTGAAAATGTGACGAATTCACATTTTTCAAAAAAGCTTGAGTTGGATTCATTATATTGACGATGCATATCGTGCCAATCTGGCTTTTTCGGGTACTTCAATTCCCTCACTTCGTGGGATAATTCGCCCCCTCACAACCATACCTAAAAAAATACGACCATCAGGAGAAACACGTCATGGGTACTGTCCAGCGGCCTAACCGCCTCTTTTTGCTGGTAATTTTTTATCTTTCTGCTGCGTTAGCCGCATGTAGTAGTGGAGGTGGTAGCTCTTCGCACAGCAACCGCGATATTACTCCTGACAGTTTTACGCTCACTGCACCAAATGGCGTCGATCCAACAAAAGTGGATTTCGGTGACGAGATCGTTTCTGCTCCTGTCACCATCACAGGAATTGACGGCCCGGCCCCGGTAAGCATCACTGGTGGTGAGTTCAAGATCGATAATGGAGCTTTTACCAGCACACCTACCACCATTCGTAATGGCCAATCGATTCAGGTAAAAGTTCAATCGCCCATTAAAGCCGAACAAACCGCCACAGCGATTCTGACCATTGGTGGTATAGAGGCATCCTTTACCGTCACTACCGGCCCAGACACCACTCCACCCGAAGTCTCCATCCTCTTCCCGCCACTGGCATCTATGACCGAAGGCCAAACCCTGTTTGTTCGCGGAACCGTGAAGGATGTGCACGGAAAATTGGAAGATGGTGCAGTTACGGTTAATGGAGTGGAAGCAGAGTTGGAGTTGAATGAAGCAAAAGATGAAGGAACATGGAGCGTTACTGTTGATTTGCAGCCGGGAGAAAACGTTGTAGAAGTAACTGCTATCGACGTTGCTAAAAATGCGATTGAGGAAGATAAGCCGTCGGTTAGAAGTCGGCGGGTCGAGAGCATTGTTGGGGAGAGTTTTCCGGATGATGTCGTACCTTTTTCTGAGCCAATTTCGATAGGACTTCACACTGTTGGCGGAAAAACGTCGGCGCTGGTAACTGACCCGTCAGAACAGGCCGTTATTGCAGTGGATTTGTTGACTGGAGAAAGAACTTCATTTTCAGACAATGACAAACAGGTTGATAACCCGTTGGAATATCCATGGAGTATTCATGTCGCTGGGGGCGATCAAATATATGTTTTTGATTGGGATTTCCAAAACCCCAGAATATACACACTGGATGGCGCAGGAAAGAGAGAGATTTTTCTTCGGAAGAATGATCCAGAAAATTCCATTGTCCAACCATTTGGGCTGTATTTGAGAGCATCAAGTAACGGCGCAAGCCTGTATTTGGCCGATAGAAGCAAAATCATTCGTTATGATGTGAAAACCAAAGACAGAGAGATTATTAGCGATTCTGTGAATGGCGTTCCTGATTTGAACAATCCAATCAAAGACGCTGTAGATATGACCTTTAGTGAAAGTAAAGGGCAGTTTATTGTGATTGATGCGTTAGGCGATAATTCGATTTATTACGTTAACCCGCAGACAGGTTCGCGTAACAAAATAGAAATTAATGAAACGTTGGCCATTACCGGTGGTTCTGTACTAGCCGGAAAATTTTTTGTGGCTGTTGAAACGACACAAAAAAGGATTTCGATAATTGACTTGGACTCCGGTAGCGTAACACCGGTTGCTACTTCGGAGATGGATTCTGTAAATCTACTTCGTGAGCCGAGAGGTGTCGTCGTATCTCCTAATGGCGGTTATCTTCTGGTGGTCGACCGATCTTTGCGGGCAATTGTTGCAATAGATCTAGATCATCATCATCAGGTTGTACTTTCCAAGTTTGAGTGAACAAGGAGTTTCTTTTCCTAGTCAAAATCTTTGATGAAGGGAATATTTAAAGATAAAGGTGGTATGTAGGCTTGCCATCATGGCTGAATGCCTTGGGATATTTTCTAGCGTTGATAGAGACACATCTCAAGTGGTTAGGCAAAGTGCTCGCATTCCGCCCGTTAGGGCGGAATTTCCGCTTGCGTAATCTTTTAATGCCGATCCTTTCTGGTTGAATTTATGCCTAAAAAATCCATGATCAAAAATGTTCGTTTTACCAAATCTAAGATTGCGCTGGCTATTGCCGCGCAGATGGTTTTCTCTGGCAATGTTGCTGGAGCTCCTGCAAGTGGTGAAATTGTTGGTGGCATAGGTGGAATTGAGCAGAAGGGCACGGAAACGACCATTATCCAAAGCTCAGATCGCTTGGCTATCGATTGGAAAAGTTTTGATGTAGGAAAAAACGAACGGGTTGAATTTGTGCAGCCAGGGCAAAGTGCTGTGGCACTTAACCGAATTTTGGGAAATAAAGGCACAGAGATTCTCGGTCGAATTGATGCCAATGGTCACATAATCCTCGTTAATCCTCGCGGTGTCGTTTTCGGTGAAAGTGCGACTATTAATGTAGGTGGCTTGATTGCTTCAGGATTACAGATCAATCCCGATGATTTTATGAATGGGGATTTGGTTTTTAAGCGTATTGAGGACTCGGATGGAACCGTTATCAATTCCGGCATGATCAATGCTGCTTCAGGTGGCAACGTGGTATTGCTCGGCACTCAGGTGGAAAACCGAGGGCTGATATCCGCCAATTTGGGCAGTGCGATTTTGGCATCTGGTAAAGAAGCCGTTTTGACCTTTGATGAATCCGGTCTGCTCGGTGTGCAGGTAAACGAAGCCATTTTGCAGCAGGAGTTGGGAGAGGGCTTTGCTGTCTCCAATTCGGGGGAAATTCGCGCGGAAAACGGCCGGGTTTTATTAAGCGCAGCGACTACCCGAGATGTATTCAGCCAAGCGGTTAATTGGGGAGAGCAAAAACAAGCGCGCAGCGTCACCTACAACGAGGACGGTAGTTTTACGCTGGGAGCAGGTGGGGATGTTACCAACAGTGGAGCTATCATTGCTTCAGGGGAGAATGGAGCAGGAGATATAGTTGTCCTTGGGGAAAATATTACGAATAGGGGAGCAATCCGCGCAGATACTGTTCGTGGACGTGCTGGCAATATAGAGCTGCACTCCAATATCACTACAAAGGTTGAGGGCGATGGTGTTGTTACTGCCAATGCAGAAAAAGGTGGTGATATTAAAGTTCTGGGAAAAAATGTTGGATTGTTTGACCAGGCAAAAATTGAATCCATTGGTAATAACGGTGGTGGCCAAGTTCTATTCGGTGGTGATAGAGAAGGCCTGAATTCGGAAATTCGTAATGCTGATTTTGCTTATATTGGCGAAAACACATCTATCGATGTAAGTGCGACGAACAATGGAGATGGTGGTAAAGCCGTTATTTTCGCTGAGGATACAGCCAGAGTACACGGAAGTCTTGCGGTAAAAGGTGGTAAATATGGAGGGAACGGTGGCTTTATCGAAACATCGGGAAAAATAGGTTTCGAGATCGCAGAATCACCTGATATTAGTGCGGCAGCGGGCAAGGGCGGACACTGGCTTATTGACCCCTATAATATAGTTATTACCTCCACTGGTACTGCGGATATCTCAGGAGGAAATTTTGAATCGGGGAAGAATGATGCCAGAATTGCCGTCAGAGACGTTAATACTGCTCTAGCTCAGAATGGACAAGTAACCATCCAAACTGGGAGGGGAGCTAAGGAACAGGACGGGAATATCACAGTCGACGCTGAAATCAATTTCGATGATGATCGCGAAGCCACTCTAAATCTCATTGCCTACAACAACATCGAAATTAATTACAGCATCACCACTGGTGATAAAACTGCTAATCGTAAACTTAATATTCACCTCAATGCTAACACTTCGGGCAATCAGGGAAGTATCACCTTTGGCAATAAGGTTCGTATAGAAACTGGCGGTGGGGATTTTATTGTCGGCAATATCCAGGGTGAATCTAGTTCGCCTGGAGCATTTAATGTCGATTTTTCCAATGCAACTATCGACGTTATTCGTGCATCGTACACGGGAAATGAGCTGGATCAGCTTTATCGCAATCGTGGCACGACCGTTACCAGTGAGCAATCACAACATCTTGCTCCTAGCGGTCGTATAGCAATAGCTGCCTCCAATGATGTCATCTTGGGGCAGATGAATGTCAAGGGGCGAGAAGATGATGGTTCGCCATTCAAGATTGATATTCGTGCCGGAAATGATATTACGCTTCCGCAAGACCTCATGTTTGATAACAACCCCACAGAAATATTTCAAAGTGGTCAAAGATCAAATGATGGCTACACAACGCTTCACCTGATGGCCGGCAATGATATTCGTCTGAATGGTGGGATCCGTCAGGAATATTCCGACACAAATGCCGCTTGGAGTGATCATCACGACCGCCTCAATATTGTGTTGGTCGCTGATTCAGATGGAAGGGGTGGTGGAGATGTGATTATTGGCAACACTATCGAGACATCTGGCGGGGATTTCACGATTTTAAATGCGATAGATGTTGAGATGGATAACAACACTCTTGATACGCAATCTATTTATCGTACCTATGATAACTCTTTGATGAGGGAGATTATTGCGAATTATGGAGCTGGAAATGTCTCAATCACCGCCACTGGTAATGTCACGCTAGGCGATATGCCGATGTTTCAACAAGGCGCCAGTGAAACCAGCGGCCAATTGCGCAACCCTAGTCTGAAAGTAAGTGCTGGTGAGACCTTAGATATCGGTAATTCCAGTTTGTATACCCTCGATGGGGGTATCACTCTCGGTGCAAAACAGTGGAATTTCAATAACCACTCTCTCAACACTACTCTAGGGGGCGATATTACGCTGACGAGTGCAGGTAATTTGCTGTTGCCTAACATCGTTTCAACCGGCAATCTCACCCTCGCCAGCCGAGATGCGGGGCAGACAATTTCGATAACAGGAAACGGTCTTCAATTAAATGGACTGTTAACGCTCGATTTAAAGGATGGTTCTGCCAATCTTTCTAATGTTGTAAGTAATTCTTCGGAAAATTCCGCAAATTTGACTATTGCGAGCGGGCACAATATCCAATTGCAAACACCCCAGGCTATTCGGTTGGGGGATAGTGTATTAACGGGCGACCTTAATTTGACTTCCGATGTTGATATTAGGCAAGTCGGAAACTCTAGCGTTAATGTCGGCGGTAGTTCGCGCTTTTATACCGGCGCTGATGTTATTCTCAATGGACTGGAAAATCTTTTTGGTGGGTCTGTATGGGTGGGCGGCGTCGCAGGAGATGCGCGCAACATCAATTTGGTATCAACAAGGGATTTGAAACTCGGTGGCGTGTCTCCCGGAGATACAAATGATATTTCCCTTGCCGGTACTCTGGAGGCACATGCGGGACATGATATTACTCAGAGCGGCGTATTGTCAGTAGCACAGGCCACCACTTTGTCTGCTGGGGGCGATATTACTCTTACGCAAAATAATAAATTTTCCAGTATCAGTATCTCACATGCTCAATCTGCAAAAATTCGCAATCAACAAGCGCTTAGGCTGGGCGAGATTGTAAACGTCGTTCGGCTTGAACTCGATGTAACTGGAGATCTTTCGCAAACTGCTGTGCTGAATCTCGAAGAACTCGATCTCGCTGTTACCGGGAAGACACAACTCACACAGTCAAGTAATTCAATTGGATCTCTTTCTGGTTCGGTTGCTCAGAGCAATATAGCTGTAGCCGGCGATTTGAAGCTTGGTGACTTTGTTGTTGGTAATGATGGTGTCTTTTCACTGCATTTGATTGGCAGTGAAGCGACCTTGGAAGTGGGCGGCAATATTCAACTGACTGGTGTTGCTACGCTGACTTTTAACGATGTGGCGAATTTTGTTCTGCGCGGCAACGTAGATGGTGTAGATGCTGTTGTAAATTCTCTTATTGTCAATGGCGCTGAAGGCAACGGAACTTATGAGATTACTGCTGGCGCCTCGTGGAAAAACATTTCTTTCAGCATCAATGGTGGTGAGGGCAATGATACGTTGAAGGGGCCCAATTCGGCTGCGACATGGCGAATTGATAGTGAGTCATCTAGTTTGAGCGATGGTTCCAATGCTTTGACTTTCTCGTCCATAGAGAATCTTAAAGGTGGAAGTGGTGAAGATGCTTTCGAATTTTTAGTTCTGCCTGAGGGGGTTGCAATCGATGGCGGCGATGGCACAGATGTCGCGGATTATTCCAGAATCAGTGACGCTTCTGTCAGCCTCAATAGCAATGTTAAAGGAATTGAAGAAATTAAAGGTGACGGCTCCGGTATTCTTGTCGGCGGAGATGTAGATACGACCTGGATCGTGGTCGCTCCAAAAATGGGATCGGTTGAATGGGAATACGAAATCGAGAATGCCGAGACGATAAAAGACAGTGTGAAATTTACTGGCTTTAGTCAACTTCGCGGAGGTAGTGGCACAGATTATTTTATTCTTAAGGAGGACTTTGCCAGCGTCGAAGATGTAGAAAGTGCAAGTGGCGTTTATGGTGGTTCCGGAAATGACACATTTGATTTCCAAAGCGAATTTACTGCGGTCGTCAGTGGTGGCGCAGGTGATGACACCTTCATATTAAGCGACAATGCACGTGTTTTAAATATAGATGGTGGCAGTGGCAGGGATAAATTGTCTGGTATCGACGGCGCGCATCTCGTTTGGGAAATTGACCTGAAAGAAACAGTGAGTGTTTCCGATGGGCAGAATGTTTATGTGGAGAAGGCAACCAATATTTCCAGCCTGGAAGGAAAAGACGGAAATGATACTTTTCTTTTTTGGGCTGTGAAAACGAATATAGGCGTAAATGGTGGTGAAGGAACGAATACAGCCAATTTTTCGAATGTCGAGGGTGCTTTTCCTGTATATCTGGGCAGCCTTGACGAATCCGGTATCAGTAATGTTTCCACGATAAAAGGCAACGGCCAAAGTACTTTGGCGGATAGGGGCGATGGTGGTGCTAACTGGCATCTATCTTCCCAGGGAGGGGAATATAAACCCGCTGAAGGAAAAATTGTCAAATTCAGCGAGTTTAATCAGTTGGTTGGAGGCTCGGGTGATGACATTTTTACATTTGATGCAGATCTTCCGGGAGCAGGGGCCAACGTCAATGGAGGTGACGGCAATAACGAATATGTCTTTAACGTTGGTTTTTCTGCAAATGTAACAGGCGGCTCTGGCGATGACCGTTTCAAGGTAGAAGAAGGTGCATTGGTCACGGGTATTTTGGATGGTGGCTTGGGGGGAAATAATAACCTGGAGCTCTATGATAAGGATCTTACCTGGATCATAAAGGCAGCCGCCGCCAATACAAGTGTGCAAGTTAAAGATCCTCTCAAAGACACTACACCCGTCGCAGCGGCGTTTAATATCACCCGTTTAAAAGGTGGTGAGGGCGAAGATACTTTTAAATATTTCGTTCACGATAGGAGTATCAGCGCTGACGGTGGTCGAGGAGTCAATACGGCGGATTTTTCTGGTGTTAAAGGCAAATTTGAAGTTCGTCTCGGCGAAGAGAGTGCTGAATTTGGTGTTACCAATATCGGACATCTGATCGGTAATGGTGCGACTAGTACTTTAATTGGCTCCAATCAAAACAATACCTGGACCTTAGAGAATAACCAGGATTACGGAATATTGAAGTGGGGGCCGGAAGATAATTCGCAGAGCACTGCTTTCAGCGGGTTTGGTCATTGGATAGGGGGTAATGATAAGGATATTTTTATCTTGGAAACTCTTTCAGGAGCTCCAGCTTCTATTCAGGGAGGCGGCGGTAACGACGAGTTGAACCTGTCCGCAATTAATGAAACGGTAAAAATTGGTTTGGGTACAGACACTAGTGAGGCGCTCAACCTACTGGATGTGAGGAAAATCACGGCAAACCCGGATTATGCAAATTATTTGACAAGTGGCGCCTCTCAATCAGACTGGAGTATTACGGGCCGAAATACTGGAACACTTTCGCAAACTGGCACTGTGATCACATTTGCCGGTTTTGCACATTTGCAAGGACTCCAAGCAAATACTTTCGATATTCAGGCAAGTGGATCTCTCGGAGTAGGAAGTTCCGCAGGTAGTGTACAAGGTAGTCTTAACAATAGTGTGCTCAAGTTCAATGAGAATGGTGCTTATACCTGGACATTGAATGGCGCTGGTGAAGGCAATGTGGCACGCGGTGGGTCGACACTTATCAATTTCTCCGGTATGACTGCGCTGCAGGGAGCGGACGGGCGTGATGATTTTGTGCTTAAGGATCAAAAAGCCAGCATCGGTAGTATTGACGGCGGCGGCGGTATCAATTCATTAAGTACAAAGTGGAATGGCAGGGAGCCCTTAATGTGGGCAGTGGTTAATAACGAAGGCAAACTCAATGATCACGTCTCTTCATTCAATAATATCTCCGAGCTGATAGGGCAATCTGGTGTTGATCAATTTCATATAAGTGGATCCACCAAGCTCAATTTTATTGATAGTGGTGACGGAAATGACGAAATCTATCTCTCTGGGGACAGTAAAGTTGATTTGATTCTCGCGGGTGCAGGAGCTGATATTATTGCAATTGCGGAAAATGCCTTTGTCGGCAATCCTGATATTTCGGAAAGAACATCGATTGATGGTGGTGAAGGCAACGATACCCTTGATCTCACCGGGCTGAATCGTAAAGTGCTGTGGGATATAGCAAACCAAAAAATAGGGGATTTTGCTTACTTAAGCATTGAGAAACTCAAAGCCCCCAATGATCCTGCTAACGCCATCCAGGCCCCTAATACCAATAACACTTGGACTATTACCGGTATAAATAGTGGCGAATTAAATGCTGGCAATGGCGTCATTGTAAGTTATGAAGGCATCGCCAACTTGATCGGCGGTAACTTGCGGGATGACTTTATATTGGATAGCCCAGATGCGGTTATTGGTAAAGTAGATGGAGGCTTGGGTGTTAATAAATTGCAGGGAGGCGATGCTGATTACCGCTGGTTCTTGACCGGCGAGAATTCTGGGTATTTGGAAAAAGCATCAGAAAAGATAGCTGATTTTGAGAACATCCAGCATTTAACTGGAGGGAGTGGTGTCGACCGCTTCGAGGTTGCAGAGAATGGCAATCTGTCAGGCTGGTTGGCGGGCGGTGCGGATGATGATCAGATTATTTTCAGCAATGGACAAAACATTTCGGTCTGGCTTGCTGATGGCACAGGGACGGGGCCAAAGGAAGGACAATGGTGGCGTTTGCGCACCGATATTGAAAGCATCTCGGCTCAAATAGCGGAAGGGCTGAATCACCTTCAGCTGGAAAGCAAGGCAACACATAATTGGAGTATTAGTGGCGTCGACCGGGGAAAAATCGAAACAGTCAATTTTTCGGGCTTTGGTCAATTGACGGGCGGTGCTGGTAACGACACATTTGTCTTTGAGAAAGAGGGAGGGGTAAATGGGTTGCTGGACGGCGGTTCAGGTACTAATCTGGTGGATCTGCGATTGTGGGATCCCGAGCGATCGGGTGTAGAGGTGCAGGGGATAGTGGTAGCTTTAGGTGAGCAGGCTGGAGCTGATTTACAGGTCACTAATATTTATAAAATTAAAGCCAATGCAGACCCGAAATTCTCCCACACTCTTCGTGCGAGCGATAATGATAATAAGTGGATCATCAGCGGCAATAATTCTGGGCGTATAGAAAGCAATACAAGGTTAGAGTTTGTTGATTTTGCAATTCTCATCGGCGGCGCAGGGGATGACGTATTTGAATTCTCGGCAAAGGGGGCGCTCAGCGGATCAATTGATGGCGGTGCACATAAAAATCGGGATGAGGTGAAATACTCGGGCCAGAGCAAGGAGTTTACGGTGAATTTGGGCGATAACGCTCATTTGCATAATATTGAGCATTTGGTCGGCAATAATTACTTAAATCTTCAGGTGCCGGCACTAGAGGCTACATGGAAGATTAATGGTCTTGATCAAGGTAGCGTGAGCTATGGTTCCGACCAACATTTGACCTTCGAGCAGGTGCAGCGACTGTTGGGGGGCGAAAACAAGGATATTTTTTCTTTCGAGCAAGGGGGCACGCTTACTAGAGGAGCTGATGGCGGACCTGGAAACGACCTGTTTTTTATAGATTTGGTCACTTCTAAATCAAATCAGCCGACCCGACTTGAGGGTGGGGACGGTTTAGACTTCCTTCTATTCTCGGGCGATGAGCAAGGCTGGAAAGCCACTTATTACGCGTCTGCAGACAATGAAACCAGGTTTGACTTTGATATTTCCGGCCAACAAATGCTCACCAAACGCGTTGGATATAGCGGCATGGAAGAAGTTACTCTGCTAGCCAGCCTCGATTGGGTGACATTAAAAGGGATCGAGGGGAAAAATCGTTTTGTGCTGGGTGAAGGTTACTGGGCATTAAATGATCTGACCAGCGTTCATTTTCAAAATTCAGTTAAGTCCATTGAAGTGCATGCAAATAAAGAAGACGTGATTATGATTGCCGGTCAGGTATCGGTTGAAGACGTGCTGGCGCTCCGGGGTGGGCGAATAGACAAAATGGATGAGAATGCCCTGATCAAAGCGAACCGATTGGATTTGGTCAATATGGGCGAAGTTGGCGCAGCAGAAGCGCCGCTGGATATATCTGTTGCCGAATTGAGCGTGCTCGATAACTCAGGCGCGGTGTATCTGCGAGAAGCGGATGGGGTTGAGCTACTTGGGTTGCGCAGTAACAGTATTTTTGATTTAACGGTTCTGAACGGCAATCTAAGTCAGAAAAAAGATGCCAGCGGCATTAGCGGCTCCGGCGCCTTTAATTTTAGAGCGAAAGAAGGTGAATTGGAGCTTGATGGTAAAAATTCTGTTGCTGGCCCAATTGGGCTTTTCGCTCGTACCGGCGCTCTATTTAAAAATACTACTGCTACGACCCTATCTGAAGTTCGTGCAGCCAATCTTACGGTCACCTCAGATGGTGATATTTCTTCCGAAAATGCATTGCGTGTATCCGATGAAACCAAACTGAATAGCAAAGGGAACATTGTTTTGAAAAACGAGGGCAATGATTTTTCTCGTGTTTCACTAGAGGCTGAAGGTTTTGTCGATCTGGTTAACAACATGGATGGTTCTCCCGAGGGTAGAACTTTGGATTTGACTGGTGGAGATATTGATGGAGATTTGAACGTCCAAACAGGTAATAATGGAATTTTAATTTCCGGCAGGGTGAGCAGCAAGGGCGACATTAGCTTTGTGACTGCTGGAGGAATTAGAAGCAAAGGAGAGGTGAATTCATACATTGAAGCACAGAAATTTATTGCCCGGACAGACAGCGGCATAGGCTCGGAAGATAGGGATCTTAATCTGCAGGTTGGTATCATTGATGCCATAAATAACGGCACGTCACCTATATTGTTAGCCAATAAAGGGATGCTAACAGTTGAGAGAATTCATAGTGCTGGTGACATTTATTTGAAAAACTCTGAAAGTGTCAAATTTCTGAAGAATAGTGTGAGTGCATTTTACCTTGGTGAAAATGAACCATTGTATCCACCGGGAGATAAGGCACAGAAGGAAAATCCGTCATATGGAGGTAATTTTCAGTTGACTCTTGAAACAGGGTATATCCTTACGGATCTTTCTGTGGATAGATATGAGCCTCATATTGCTGCAAGAAATGCTGAAATTCTTAATTATCATGGCGCATTTGGTGCGGTCCCTCCTGTTATCTATGTGCCTGGGAGGCTATTTATTCTCAGTGGCTTATCTCGCCAGCCTCCTATTCAAGGATTCGACGTAAAGCCGCATCCATATGAGGATGACACCATATATACTGGTGTGTTCGGGGCCGGGGAGCAGATAATCGAAGTGGAAAATTTGGCGGAAATCGATCCGGCAATTTTCACCCAGGTTAAAAATTATTTTTATCAAGATATATCCATTCGTCTCTCGTCAGATCAGTTGTTCGAAGATGAGGAATAAACAAATTTGTCCCCGGCTTTTCAGTTTTTTTAATTGCTTGATGTTGAGCTATATGAATTTTCGAATTAACAAAATTTTTCCAAAATCCGCCTTGGCTTTAACGCTTATTTGTTGTTGTTCATTGGGGTACGCCGGCTTTCTTGAGATGCCCACCATCGAAGAAGTCCCAGAACCAGAAAACGACATCCTGCTAAAGGATCTGGATATACCTCCAGTTCGTGACCGGAACCCGAATCCCGAGGCAGGTCCGCGTCTGAACGTTACAGCGTTTCGCGTGCAAGGGGTAGTGGAGTTTCCTGAACTTGGCATTACCTATAGATCGGTCATTGAGCTGATCGAAAACATCCGTTACGACATGATGAA
Organism: Saccharophagus sp. K07; assembly: GCF_014336955.1. GTDB lineage: Bacteria > Pseudomonadota > Gammaproteobacteria > Pseudomonadales > Cellvibrionaceae > UBA5868. Next base: position 120,523 of record NZ_QRAI01000008.1, read on the forward strand.
AGAAGGAGAGTTGTTGTATTCGGGGTATACCTTGGAGGAGTTGAGCCAACTGCAAGACCTTATCGGAGAAATCGAAAAAGAGACCCGTGGCCAGCACGTGGAGCCAGTCGATGTGCAGCGTCTGGTCTTTCTCATTCGGGAGCAGCGTCGCAGTCGCGGCGTAACTCTTGGCATGCTGGAAACTGTGGCGGATCAAATTACCGACTATTATCGCCAGCGCGGTTTTGTACTTGCCAAGGCATTTATTCCGGAGCAGAAAGTGCGTGACGGCATAGTGACCATCACTTTGTTGCTCGGTAACCTCGGCGACGTCAGCCTCACCGGAAACAAACGATATTCGCAAAAAACCATAGAGAGTATTTTTCGCAGTTCTATCGGCAAGCCTGTCAACAGTGCCCTGATTGAAGAAAAGCTATTTTACGTAAATGATCTGCCCGGTCTGAATGTGCAAGGGTTTTTCTCTCCAGGAGATCAAGTGGGCGACACTCGGCTTAATATTTCGACGGTCAAAGAAGAGCCTTATACGGTTAATGTCCGGACAGATAACCACGGTTCCGACGTAACGGGCGAATACCGAATTTATTCTGATCTCCTTCTCAACAACCCTCTCAATTACGGTGATCGATTGCATTTGGCTGTTTTGGGAGCGTTTGATCCGGAAACAGCCACTTATGGGATGGCGCGCTATTCTGGTCCGCTCGGTCATTATCGCTGGAAGTTTGATTTTGGGGTTTCGCAGAATGCGTTTGTATCCGGTCTTGGCAACTCCTTGGATATAGGTGGTAAATCCACGACCTATGACTTGGGAATCGATTTTCAGATCAACCGCAGCCGGGTAAAAACCACATCTGTGGGCATTACTGCTTCGCGCATTCACACTACACAGGAGTATCGCAGCGGTTCTATTACCACCACATTTGATGAAGACGAAATAGATAACGTGGAATTGGAATACCGTTTCGATATTTTGCATGGCGCAAAGCGCACGGTGCATATAGGTGGTATTCGCTTGATTCATACCACACTGACTGAATCATTATTTAATGACCATTTAGATGATGGCTTGTTGCTGGATTTGGATTACACCACATTGAGATTTATCAAAATTCCTCTGCTCCAGCCAGAAGCTCGGTTGGTTATGCGCGCTAACGCCCATTACGCGGGGCGGCAGACCGCTTCGGTTAACCAATTTTCACTTGCAGGGCCTACTCGATCGAGAGGTTATCGCACTAATACTTTCTTTGCTGACGATGGCGTCCACCTTGGAGCTGATTTGGTTTTCGAGGCTCCGTCGCTATGGAATATGCGCAATTTTATGCAGCCGTATTTAATGTTTGATGCATCTTATGGGGTTTCGTATCTTACCGACCCTTATGACGGTTCTGAGGAGCTCAGTCATGCAGGACTTGTGAGCGCTGGCTTGGGTTTTAAAATGTTCTGGCGCAATTTTCGCGGAAATCTTTCTGTTGGCTATCCGTTAAAAACCGAATTGCCAAGCACTGCTAATCGGGGTGATGAAGATAAGGCCAAATGGTATTTTGATATGCAATATACATTTTAATCCGCCTTTAATGTTTATCATTCCGTCAACGTCTAATTAAAGGAGCGGGAAATGATGTCGAGTCAATTGCTGCAAGGGCTAAAATGGATATCGACATCTTTTCCGCTCTTCTTCCCTTTATTGTTATTGTCTGGGTGTTCTGGCGAACAGCAGCCTCCGGTGCCAGATAATGTCGGAAAAACAACTCCTTCGGTTGATCCTGTATATCGCCAGGCGCAAGCTCGTCAAAACGATACGGGAATCGTTTTTTCCGGCAATCACCCGCGATCAATCAATGAAAACTGTATCGATGGCGTTATCGATGATACTGACGAGTGGCTTATGGGAGAGCAATTCGCTGAATTGCGTTTTCGCGGGCAGGATTGCCAAAGTGGTCGCGATTTTGAGTTCGCTGATGATGCAGACGGTCATGCGGGATTTTCATTTGTAAAAATCGCGGCCGATGGCAGTGAATTGCCGGCGGATGCCGCTGAATGGCATTGCGTGCTCGATAAGGTCACCGGGCTGATGTGGGAAGTAAAAAGTGCTGCAGATGACATCAAGGGTAATGGCGGTCCCCACGATGCTGATGATGTATTTATGTGGTACAACACGGACACGGCAACCAACGGCGGTCATATCGGCAACTGGAATCGTGATGGCGCGGATTGTTACGGGTACGAAAACGGCAATCCTGCGAGTTTCTGCAATACCCAAGCCTTTGCTGAGCGCGCGAATCAAACCGCATTGTGCTCCTATAGCGATTGGCGAATCCCTTCGGTACGAGACCTGATCAGCATCGTTAATTTCGGTCGTAACCAACCTGCAGTTGATCTCGCCTATTTCCGCGCGCGCACAACAACGTGAACGTTCCTCTGTTTGTCGCCGGTGGCGGCGGTGCGATTGGGTTGAACAAAGTCACTAACGCCAACGGTAAAAACGTTAAAGACCTGTATCAGGCAGTGGCAAATGCTCTAGGGGCAAATGAGCATCCCAATGCGCGCAACTGGTCTTCAAGCCCTATCAGTCTGTAACTCGTGCTGCTTGGCCCATCGGTTCATTGATGGGCCTTTATTTTTCTCTTCTTTAACTCCGCTATTTGTTAGGATTTTGGCTTTTCCTGCTTTTGGATCGCTTTAATGTCCGCTGCGCTCTCTGAAATTCTCATCTGCCCCCGCTGCCACTCAGGTGGTTTGGATTTATCTAAACGTCTTTGTTTTTCGTGTTTCGCGGAATTTTTTGACCTGCAGGGTGTTCCGTGTGTTTTTCCTGCGGGAAAGACACAGCGAAATTTTTGGGAAGATCTGTTTGCCAAGTTTCTTGAGCAAACCGAATTAACGCGTGAACAACATCGAGCGGAAATATCTCGACCGGAATTGCTCGCAGAAACGCGAGAGCGCTTGGAGGAAATGCTGGCCTTGCGCATGGGTACGGCGGAGCGCATCGCAGGTTTATTGCGCGAAGCCGGACTTCGCCCACAAAAACATGTGCAATTCGCGGCATTTACACCGGAGAGTTTTGTGCAGTATTACGAGCTGATGCTGCGCGACTGGGCTTGGCATCCACTAACAAATCAGAATGGACAATATCGCATCTACGAAGATGAAAACCGCCAATCATTCGATGTGGTGCAAGATCTGCTGCAAAACGCGGGAATTACCCAAACGCACCGCATGCTGGTGATCGGCTCTGGAGCAGGGCGCTTGAGTTGGGATCTCCATTGCTCGTTGAAGCCGGAAATAACTGTGGCCTTGGATCAGCATCCGCTGCTGATTTTTCTCTCGCATTTTTTAATCAAAATGCAGCGGACGTTTTCTCTATTGGATACACGCAAATTTCCACAATATTCTCTGCCCAAAGTTCACGAATGGGTTTTGCAATGTCCTGATGCAGATGAGACATTGCGGGAGAGTTGGGTTGCCATTGCCGGAGACGCCTGGGCTGCGCCATTTAAACCGGGATCTTTTGATCTGGTGGTGACGCCCTGGTTTTTCGATATCACCGGGCGCGATGCGAAAAACCTGCTCGCCGTGGTGGAGCGCATGTTGTCGCCGAGCGGATGCTGGCTTAATCATGGGCCGTTGTTATATTCCGATGGTTTGCCGGAAAGTCAGAAATACACCTTTCACGAATTGCGCGAATTATTGCGCGTTGGACATTTTCAAATTCAAAGCGAAGATTTTTCCGTCGGCCCTTATACCTATTCACCTTTAAGTCAGCGCGGCCGTATAGAAGAAGTATGGTCGTTTGTGGCGCGCTCAGCGGATGATCGAGCGCATTTGAAAAATGCGGGAGAGTGCCCCACAACTGTGAGTCGAACAGATCCTCCAGCTTGGCTGATACTGCCGCATCTGCCGATTCCCAAGCTGACAAAACCCGATTTGATTCCTGCGGAACTGCAAGCCATCGCGCGTTTAATTGATGGCACGCACAGCATTAACGATCTCGCGGAAATATTGGCGCCCAATCTTCCGCAAGGACACGATGCAAAGGAATTTGTATACGGCTTTTTTGACGAATATGTTTTAGACAAATAACAAACGACACGAGGCATTTGCGCTAGCTTATGTCTTGGAATTTCGATCCAACCAAAACAACAAACTAAACGCTAAGAGCGCGGCGAGCATATTGGCGGCGTAGAGATTGCGGTAGCCGAATAAATCTGCCACCAGGGCGATCATCAAGGCGCCGAAAATATTGCCAAGCTGATTGGTATTGGTGAATAAAGTGGATGCGACACCAGTTCGGCCAGGCAGCATATTCTGAAAGAAGGTAATCCCAAGTCCGCCCAAACAGCCGACAAAAATAGCGTTGAGAATTTGTAACGCGAACATCTGCCACACAGCGTTCGCCTGCCACACGCACAAATACAGCACCACCGCCGCCGCGCAACCAAAACGAATAATCAGCAATAAACGCAAACGCGCTGCCAGCCAACCCGCCAGCAACATAATAGGAATTTCCAAACCTGCGGCGGTTCCCATCAGCCAGCCCGCCGTTTGTGCGGCACCGTCCAGTTCGCGGGTTACCAACAGCGGTAGGGCGAGCACATAGGCTTGATTGGCTCCGAATAACAGCGCAAATGCCGCCATCGCTAAAATAATTTCCTTGCCGGGGGAAGCAGCTCCCGCAGGCGCAGCGCGTGCCTTTTTGGGAATGCGTGGCAAGGCAATAAAAGCCAATACGCCAATCACGGCGTAAGCGGCTCCCACTGTCAGATATTGCCGCTCAAAACCGATACAGCTCTGCAAAAAAAATCCTGCCGGCGGCGCAGCAACCCAGGCCATGGCAATGCAGGCGCGCACGGCGGAATTAAAAAGGGTTGTCTGGTGGGGTGGTAAACAGTGATCGGCGTACTCCCGACTGAGGGCGAAAATCTGCGGCAGCACCGCATTGGACATACTGAACAGGGTCAGTCCGGCGAGTAATACGGTCCAGTAATTGGGGGCCAGGGCGAAAGCGGCGCAGGCCAGTGCCCCTAAACTCATGCCGGTCAGGATCAAACCATGGCGCTGCTGCAGGCGGTCCGACCAGCGGGCAATCGCCTGGCTGTACACAATGTTCGCCAGCGCTGTGCCGACAAAAAATCCGCCCACCGCCAGCGGGCGCATGCCGAATTGTTCCGCCAGATATAACGTCAAAGTCGGCGCCACCAGCGCATACATGCCGCCGAGCAGCGCGGTCAGCGAATAGATAGCCAGAGCTTGTGGACCGAACAAGGCGTTGCGACTGGACATGCCGGGAGGAGATGAGGCCATACCAAAGAGGATAAGCTGCGAAAGGACGGCGATTCTACCGGAAGTCAGGCGCGACCGCTGTCGCTAAATTGAATTACCCGGTTCAGCACGACGGCGGCATTCGTTACACTGGCGCACTTTTGAATCATGGCCGTTTGCAACATGCCTCAAGAAAATGCCTTGCCCGCTCGCGTCCGCCTGTTTTTGACAGGACACTCAGCCAATTCCCTTAACATCGGTATGCAAATGGTTCTGGTGGCATGGCTGGCCGCAAGCGTTCTGCGCCTGCCGGCTACAGGGATCGCCTGGGTTCAGGCCGCCGTACTGGTTCCCAACTTGATTCTGATCCTGCTCGCCGGAGCACTGACCGACCGGCACCATCCGGCGCGCATTCTGCAACTCACCAATATAGGTCTGTTTCTGGTGCACAGCGTCGTTTTACTGGTGTTGTTGAACGGACACTTCAACGTTGCGGCGCTATTGATCTATGCCTTTTGCCTGGGCTGTGGCAACAGCTTTGTGCAGGCTGCGCGGGAAAAATTAGTGGCGCAGTTGGACGACCGGCGTCTGCAGAAAAACATCTCTCTCGCCGGCATTTGCCAATATCTTGCGCAGGCTATCGGTATTCTGGCAGCCAGTTTAATGGATGTATTGGGCGCGGAGTTGCTGGTTGGTATACAGGCCGGACTTTGCCTGATTGCACTGATCAGTTACAGCTTCCTGGCCCGCCGCACTGATCCCGGCACTCGCACGGCTGAACCGATTGCACCAGCGGTGGGAGCGGCCTTCAAACTCGTCTGGCGGCTGACGGAAGTACGTCATCTTATTTTGCTGGTAGCGTTTAACGGCTGCATGCATTTGGGCATGTTTTTGGTATTGCTTCCCGTGCTGGCGCGCGACTATATGCGGTTCTCATCGTTGGAATACGGCCTATTGCAGTTATGTTTCACCCTCGGCAGCGTCTCGGCTTTTTGGATGCTCTGGCGCCGCCCGCCGGTGCGCTATCCGGGCCAATCGGTGCTGTTCTGTCTGCTCTACACTGGCATGATTGGTTTGGCATTGGCAGCCGGACCCACGTTATATGGATTGTTTGGCCTGATTTTTCTCTGGGGATGTGTGGCGGGGGCGTCGGCTAATTTAAGCCGCTTGGTGCTGCAGTCCACTGTAGCGGACGAGTTCCGCGGTCGCGCTATGTCGGTCTATCAGTTGGCACTGTTTGGCATGGCCCCTGTGGGCGCGCTGCTCGCGGGATTCCTGGTACAAGAGCAAGGCGTGCGCTTTACCTTTCACCTGATCGCTGGTTGCAGCTTTGGGCTGTTTGCCTTGTCTTTGTTATCGCGCGCCCTGTGGTCGGTACAACCGGCAGTGGATCATCAGTAGGAAGTCTGAAATCAACGAAACAGGCGGCGAAACGCCAGCAGACTTGCCGCGACACTGACATTGAGGGATTCCACGCCATTGCACATGGGAATGCTCACCTGATGTGTGCACGCCGCGCGCACTGCCGGTGACAGTCCCGCCGTTTCATTACCCATCACAAAAATACTGCGCGAGTTGGTTGCCAGGGTGGCAATGGATTCTTTGGCGTTGGCATCCAACCCGTAGATCGCACATTTCTGCGCGGCAAATTTCTTCAGCGTCTCCGCCAGATCGCGACAGCGGAAAATTTTTGCTCTGAACAAAGTGCCCGCGCTGGCCTTGATGACGAGTGCGTCCAAACGGGCACAACCTTTTTCCGGTAATAAAATCCCGGTCATGGGGGAGGCGCAGACGGAACGGATAATCATGCCCAGGTTCTGCGGATTGGTAACGCTATCCAGCGCCATCAACTCAAGTTCGGCGGGGAGATCGTTCAGCAAATCCTCGACATCAGTGAAGCCTTCGCACTCGATATCCAGAGCCACGCCCTGGTCCTGCTTGGCATTTTTGGAGATGCGCGACAGCGCCTGTTTGTCGTGGTACAGCACTTCCACACCGCGCTGTTTAGCGGCGGACAGAATCTCGTCCATAATGCCACCTTCCCGATTGCTTTCCGCCAGATGTAAACGGAATGGCTTGAGCTTGCGGTCCTGCAGGGCTTCGAGCACAGGTTTACGGCCAAAGATGGTAAGCATACGGCCAAAAAAGCGTTTCTTGGCCAGATAGGTCGTGCTGTCTTGACTCATAAATGGGAATGGGCTGACGGAAAAGGGGCGCCAGCATACCTCAGGAGTCCCTGATTGACGACAGCTGCCCTGAAAAACGACGGTGGAAAGGGGCTAATCACTGATGGAATAAATAGCAGTCTTCGCTGGTTTCCAGTAAGGCTGCCAACACGCGCGAGCGCGTAATAACACCCACCAAGCGGCCGTTTTGCACCACGGGATAATTTTTCGGTGCGGCGTTCGCCATTTTTTCCGCAACTTCGATGATGGACATGTCCGGCGGTACGGTCAGCACTTGTTTATTCATCACAGAGGTAACGGGCGGTGATTCCTCGCAATAGAAAGAGTCATTCAACATGCCTTTGATGCAGTCTTGTTCGCTGACAAAACCCACCACGTACTTGCCATCATCAACGACAGGAGCACTAATGATTTTGGCTGCGAGCATAGCCTCAACGGCTTTGCGGATCGGGGTGTCTTGATGTATGGCCCGTGGATTTGGGTCCATAAAATCTCTAACCAGAATGGATTGCATAGCGTCCTCCCATAGGGTTGCGCCGCTAAACGGCAATGAACCTATTGATTTTGACTGCTGGAATAAGCTTAGCGTTTTACGCCGCGAGATGTTCGCTATGGTTAGTCAAGATTGGAGTAACGCGGAGATGGCTATAGTCTGCAGTGTTATTTGTTGGAGGGATGAGCCGCCGGGCGACCGGCGGAATTGTTTAACCTGTTTTGCAAAGGTCGAGATAGGCTTTAACCGTTTGTTCCAGGCCCATGCGCAGGGCGTCCACCGTGAGTGCGTGGCCAATGGATACTTCCTGCAGACCCGGCAGATTACGGAACAGGGTCATATTCTCAAGATTCAGATCATGGCCGGCGTTGATACCGAGGCCTAGCGACCTTGCAAGCTCCGCTGCATCGACGTAGCGCTGATACAGGTTTCCAAGTTCTGGATCTTGTTGGGCATAGGCTTCCGCGAACGGGCCAGTATAAAGTTCGATGCGGTCAGCACCGAGCTGCTGGGCTAGGCGAATCTGCTCCAAATCCGGATCCATAAACAAACTCACCCTAACGCCCCAGCTCTGCAATTGTTCAAGGATGGGCACCAAACGCTCGCCGTCGGCTTTCAGATCAAAACCGTGGTCGGAGGTCAGCTGCTGCTGGGTATCCGGTACCAGGGTGCATTGGTGTGGTCGAGTTTCCTCGACCAGAGCCAACAATCCGGGATAAGTGCCGAGCGGTTCGGCAAATGGATTGCCCTCGATATTGAATTCCGTCCCCGCGTATTCCTTTACCAGTTGAGCAATTTCCCGCACATCCTGCGGCCGTATATGGCGTTGGTCGGGGCGCGGATGCACCGTCAATCCTTGCGCTCCTGCATCTAGACAAACCCGACCGTGGGCGGTGACATCGGGATAATTGCCCGCGCGGGAATTCCGGATGAGGGCGATCTTATTGAGATTGACCGATAAGGCTATGGACATGGGTTCAGTTCTTAGGTGTATCTACAGCTTTTGACTTCGTGGGAGCCTCTTTGGCTCCACTTTTTGGAGCTTCTTCTTTAGAAGTCTCCGGGTGGTAGCGATAAGCGCGCTCGATCACTATGGGTTTATTGGGTGCTTCGGCAAAAACACCGCTGTGCGCTCCCCGCGGTTGTTCGGCCATGGCATCTATAACCGCAAGCCCGTCAAGCAATTTGCCGAACACGGCGTAACCGGGTTGACCAGGGCGATAGTCGAGCTGCAGGTTGTCTTTCAAATTAATAAAAAATTGCGAAGTCGCACTGTTGGGATCAAAGGTGCGCGCCATGGATAAAGTACCGCGCAGATTTTTCAAGCGATTATCGGATTCGTTGGCGATGGGAGCCTGAGTGTCTTTGCGTTGATATTCCTGGTCAAAACCGCCGCCCTGCACGACAAACCCTGGCACTATGCGGTGAAAAATCACACCGTTGTAAAAGCCGCTGTCGACGTAATGCAAAAAGTTTTGCACGGTGATAGGCGCTTTATCCGGAAATAATTCAATGCGCAAATCACCCATATTGGTTTGCAAAATCACTTGGGGTGCAACCTGCACTTCCTCGGTTTTTTTATTGTCAGCGGGTGTTTCCGCGAACACGGAATTTACGCCAGCCAAACAGGCCAGACTGAAAAAACAGGCGAGAAATGATCGGCGGTTATTTTTCATGATGTTCTCCGTCAAGTCTTAATTAACCCAATCTGAGTGACGTTTTTGGCGCGCAAAGGCGGGCAAAATCAGCATCAATATCATGCCCAGAATCACCAGCCCGGCACCGAACATCCACTGGTTGATTGTCTGATTGGCTTTCAACTGATCGTTCTCGGCTCGGACGGCGTCAAATTCGGTTTGGATCAGCTCGTGCTTTTCCAGCAAATCCTGGTAGCGCTGATTGAGGTTGACCGCATCGGCGGACAGGGCGCGAATTTTACGCAGCTCTTCTGCGTATTGGTCTTTTTCGGAAGTGAGTGAATTGGACGCTCGCACTAGATTGCTGTGCTCCGCGCGCAGCTGTTTCAGCTCGTTTTCCAGTTCCTGAATTCTGGTGGTGGACGCGGTCAGTTTGGCTTCAGTCGCTGCGAGTTTCATGCGCGCAGGTTGCTCGCGCAAAATGTGCTGCGATCCCATCCAACCTTCGAGCCCGCCTTCGGTGCGGATTTTGGTCCACTCTTTATCTTCGGACACTTCCAGCAGCGTCATTTGCGTGCCGGTGCGAATGCCCTGATGCACGATTCGATACTGGTTACCCGGCCCGCTGCGCACTGGTACGTAAACGATGTCGGACACATAAACCGTCTGCGCCGCGGCATTGGCAGAAAAAACGGCTGTGACGGAAAAAATCCAGAAGCAGCTAAAAATCAATAAAAAGCGCGTCATGAAAATATCTCTGTGATTGGCTTGCCGATATTACGGCAGGACGAGTTTGAATGGCTTTACGGTGACCTGACGATACACGCCAGCGGCGACATAAGGGTCGGCGTCGGCCCAGGCTTGGGCTTCTTCCAAGGAATCAAAACGGGCGACGACTAAACTGCCGGAAAAGCCTGCATCTCCCGGATTTTCTGCGTCGATCGCCGGGTGCGGACCGGCCAGCAGAAGGCGACCGGCCTTGTGCAGTTCTTCGAGGCGTGCAAGATGCGCAGGTCTTGCCTGTTGTCGCAACGGCAGACTGTCCGGCACATCTTCGCAGATGAAGGCGTAATACATAAAAAATCCTCCTGTCCTTAGGCGACAGAGAACGCAATTGTACGGATGAAAAAAATTTAAAGATTAATTCTGATCAGGCTGGATCAGAATTTCCTCCCAGTGTAAGTGGGTTAATTTCGTAATACTGCGAAAGAGATAAAAAAGCGCTCCAATAAACACCAACATTGACGGAATGGTGATGACCGGAAAGCTCAAAGCGGTCATGGTGCCCAGCTCCGCGTTGTATTCCTCGGTGCCCGGAGGGCTGACGAGAACAACCTTCGCCAGTATGTAGTTGAGCGCGGAAGAGAGAAAAAACGACGCTGCCAACATGTAAGTGGCGTAGGTCAGAGTTTTTTCAAATGCCTCGACGTTGCCGAATTGTTCCAGCGCACGATGCACTTTATCCACCTGCATCACCTTATCGTTGTAGAGGAAAGTGCGCACCAACGGAAATGGGGTAAAAACGGATATGAGTGTTGCAAGACCGAGCAAGCCTGGAATAGTGGCCTCTTTAATCGCCATATATTCAGGCGGCAGTTTGAATAAGCTGATACCCCCCGTCAGCATGACGCTGACCAAGCCAATCGCAGAGAAAAAATTGATTTTGCGACTGCGCCAATAATCGTACAGCCCGTAGCCTATAGGAAATGCCAGTGCCACGATCAATCCCCAGGTAGGGCCGAGGTAAGCCTCTTTACTGCCTTTGGTCAGAATCAGTGTGGGAATGACAATATTCAGCAGAATATTCGCCAGCATGCTTTCTTTATGCTGTGGCTTTTCTTCTTTTGGTTTCTTATTGGCTAACAATTCGGCATTTGCCTCTGTAGTGGATGTCGTATCTGGGGAGCGCTTGGATTCCATTGAAGATCCCATAAAGAACAGTAAATTCGCCATCAGCCGCGAAACGCGGCTTTGCCGACGCTGGTTAGTCAGGGCTACAATGACCGGCTCACCCGCTCAGCAGAGGTTGCCTTGATATACGATTTGCACACCCATAGCAATGCCTCGGACGGTATTTTAAGTCCGGAAGCCTTGGTGTCGCGGGCAAAACAGCGTGGTGTCACCCATTTGGCGCTTACTGACCACGATACTGTCCAAGGATTGCAGAGTGCCCGTCAGCAGGCGGCATTGGAAGATCTGGTCCTCATTGATGGCATCGAACTGTCCTGCGTCTGGGCGGGGAGGGGAATCCACGTGGTGGGGCTAAACATAGACCCCGAAAGCGCCGAACTGCAAAGCGCCATAGCCGCCCAGAAAGAAGCGCGGGAAATGCGCGCCATCGAAATTGGCCGCCGACTGGAAAAGGCGGGCATTCGCGGCGCATTGGAAGGTGCTCAGAAACTGGCTGGCGAGGCGGTACTCGGGCGTCCGCATTTTGCGCGATTCCTGGTGGCGGAAGGCCATGTCAACAATATCGCCGGTGCCTTTAAACAGTACCTGGGAGCCGGAAAATTGGGTGATGTAAAACATCGCTGGCCGGATATCGCCGAAGTGACCGCGATCATAGTGCAAGCTGGGGGAGTGCCAGTATTGGCGCATCCGGCGAAATATGAACTGACCCGTACCAAGCTGAGAGAACTGCTGGCGGAATTCAAAGCCTGTGGTGGACTTGCGGTCGAAGTGATCTCCGGCCAGCAACCACCCAATGAAACTGAAACTATGGCAGGGATGGCAAACCTGTTTGGTTTGCACGCCTCCTGCGGCAGTGATTTCCATGTGCCGGATCAGCCGTGGCAAGAACTTGGCGGCTTTTCCGATTTGCCTTCCGGATGTACTCCGGTCTGGCAGCTTTGGCACTGAGTACTGCGTTGATTGCCGGCGATAATCCTTGCATCACCGGCCAAAACCTACAAAACAGGATTAAGTCGTGGCGCAATTTTTTTCTATTCATCCCGAAAACCCCCAGCAGCGACTGATTGACCAAACTGTCGATATACTCCGCCGCGGCGGGCTCATTGTTTATCCAACTGATTCGGCCTATGCCCTGGGTTGCCAAATCGGCGACAAGATGGCGCTAGACCGTGTCCGGGCGATTCGCCATTTGGATAAGCACCACAATTTCACCCTGATGTGTCGCGATCTGTCGGAACTGGCGACCTATGCACGCGTGACCAACGCCGATTTTCGCCTGCTTAAAGCTTATACACCCGGTCCTTTCACCTTTATCCTCGACGCCACCTCCGAAGTGCCGCGCCGCCTGATGCATCCGAAGCGCAAGACCATCGGCATGCGCGTGCCGGACAACCGCATAGCCCTGGCACTGCTGGAGCGTTTGGGCGAACCCTTGATGACCTGCTCGCTGATTCTTCCAGGGGAAGAGTTGCCGCTGACCGATCCTTACGATATTCGCCAGCTGCTGGAGCATCAGGTTGAACTGGTGATAGACGGCGGATTCTGCGGCCTTGAGCCCACCACCGTGGTGGATTTGACCGAAGAGGTTCCCCGTGTGGTCCGCCAGGGCCGCGGCAAAATCGAGGAGCTGGAAACGGAATAGCCCGGAATCCAGCCCAGGATTTTGTTCTAGCCGCAGCAAAACCGAAGTCGCTATAATGCGCGGTCTTTTTGGCCGCCCATCTCTCCGGGTTAAACCATTCCGTCCGCTTGCATGTTGAGGAGATCTGCATTTGTCTGGTGTTCAGCAAAACCCATCCGCCGAAATACCAGAGGAGGAAGTGCAGGTCGCGGGTGCGCCTGACGAAACCGTCAGTGATGAGTCCAGCGCCGCAAGCGAAAACGCTCCGACCCAATCGGAAATGCCTTTTGCCATTGTTTATGGCAAAGCCTTTACCGAGATTCCCAAGGACCTCTACATCCCACCAGATGCCCTGGAAGTCATTCTCGAAGCCTTCGAGGGGCCGCTCGATCTGTTGCTGTACCTGATCCGTCGCCAGAACATCGATATTCTGGAAATCGACGTTTCTGAGATTACCGTCCAATACGTCGCCTATGTGGAAATGATGGGCGCTATGCAGTTTGAGCTGGCAGCGGACTATCTGGTCATGGCCGCCATGCTGGCGGAAATCAAATCCCGCATGTTGTTGCCGCGTAGCAGTAGTGAAGAGGACGAGGAAGAAGAGGATCCGCGTGCAGCTTTGATTCGCCGCTTGCAAGAGTACGAGCGCTTCAAGCAGGCCGCCGAAGATGTGGATGCACTGCCGCGGCAGAATCGCGATTTTTATTTGGCAAAAGCCCAGGCGCCGGATCGCAACCTTACCCGGCCTGATCCGGACGTAGATCTGCGCGAACTGCTGCTCGCCCTAGCCGATGTGTTGCGGCGCGCGGACATGTTCGTCAGTCACCACGTGGAAAAAGAACGACTGTCCACCCGCGAGCGTATGGGGCAGGTGCTGGATCGCCTGCGCGGCCGCCAGTTTGTGCCGTTTGTCAGCCTGTTTACGGTCACCGAGGGACGTTTGGGGGTGGTGGTGACCTTCCTCGCAGTGCTCGAATTGATCAAAGAATCCCTGGTGGAAATCGTGCAAACCGAAGAGTTTGGCCCGATCCACGTTAAAGCCCGCATCAAGGTGGAAGAGGCGCCCGGCGATCCGGCTCAAGACTTCGCGGAGTTGGAGGAGCAGTCTGGTTTCGCAGAGCCATCTGAAGTTGAAGATCAATCTGATTTTGAAGACGAGTCAGATTCTGACGATGATCTTGATGACCTGTCTGATTTCGATGAGCAGACCGATTTTGATGAATTCGGTGAGCGAACCGACCTTGATTCGTCCGCAGAACAAGCCGAAGACTTCAGCGCTTCATTCATCGAAGATCTCGACGGCTCGGTACCTGGCGAGCCTGAAAAAAGCGACCCATCTCCCGACGCAGAACAAGATACTGATCAGACATGAGCTACGACCCACAACTCTTACAACGAATCGTCGAAGGCGCTTTGCTGGCAGCTGGTGAGGCGCTGAGCGTCGATCGCCTTCTCAGCCTGTTCGAAGAGCCGGATGTGCCGGAAAAGCAGGAAGTTCTGGATGCGTTGAAGGCATTACAGAGTACCTGCGAAGGGCGGGGCTACGATCTGGTGGAAGTGGCAAGTGGCTGGCGATATCAGGTGTCTCCGGATTTGGCGACCTGGGTAAATCGCTTGTGGGAGGAGAAACCTCAGCGTTATTCCCGTGCTCTGTTGGAAACGCTTGCGATCATTGCCTATCGCCAGCCGATTACCCGCAGCGATATTGAAGAAATCCGCGGTGTGGCGGTGAGTTCCCATATCATCAAAACCCTTGCCGAGCGGGAGTGGATCAAAGTCGTCGGCCATAGGGATGTTCCGGGCCGGCCTTCGTTATACGCCACCACGCGTCAATTTCTTGACTATTTCGGCTTGAAAAGCCTGGATGAACTGCCGACCCTGGGCGAATTGAAAGATATCGACAGTCTCAATGAAGACTTGGCCTTGCTCGACGATGAAGTAAGCGAGGAGCGCGAACAGATTGCCGTTGCCCAGGATGCGGATGAGCCCGTGACGGAATCCCTGTTCCCAACCGAAACAACCTCGGATGAACCTGCTGCGGATATTTCGGCTTCTGCGGATGTGGAAGACGCTGGTGAAGCTGAAGAAGATTTGCAGGAGCAAGCCGAACAACCACTGTCGCCAGTGGATAAACCCTCATCCCTCTTTGATCAGGTAGACCCTGACGAAAGTGTTAATTGATATGACAGATGAAAAGTTACAGAAAGTAATCGCCGCCGCTGGCCTGTGTTCTCGCCGTGAAGCGGAGCGTGCTATTGAAGCAGGCGAAGTGACGGTCAATGGCCGCACCGCCCACTTGGGAGAACGCGTAAAAGTAGGTGATAAGGTGGTTTGGCGCGGCGAAACTCTGGTTGTGCCCAAGTCGGCCAGAGCAGAAGTGCGCGTACTGTTGTACAACAAACCCGAAGGCGAAATTTGCAGCCGCAACGACCCTGAAGGCCGTCCTACCGTATTCGACGCCTTGCCTCATTTGAGAAACGGCCGCTGGGTTTCCGTCGGCCGGCTGGATTTCAACACCTCTGGCCTGTTGCTGTTCACCAATGACGGTGAACTGGCCAATAAGCTGATGCATCCCTCCAGCGAAATCGACCGCGAATATCAGGTGAGAGTCCAGGGCGAAGTGGACGACGAGGTACTCGAACGCCTGTGCGCAGGTGTGTTGCTGGATGATGGCGTAGCGCGCTTTACTTCCGTTAAACGCGGTGGCTCTGGCGGCGGATCCAACAGCTGGTTTAGCTGCGTCATTATGGAAGGGCGGAATCGTGAGGTGCGGCGTTTGTGGGAGTCTCAGGAGCTGCGCGTCAGCCGCCTGAAACGCGTGCGCTACGGACCTATCCTGATTCCGTCTTTCGTAAAACCGGGACAATGGTTGGAACTGGGTGAGCGCGATGTGGCTGAACTGTTCCGTCGAGCAGGAT
This sequence comes from Saccharophagus sp. K07, assembly GCF_014336955.1. Lineage (GTDB taxonomy): Bacteria > Pseudomonadota > Gammaproteobacteria > Pseudomonadales > Cellvibrionaceae > UBA5868. The sequence continues at coordinate 136,545 of NZ_QRAI01000008.1, forward strand.
TGGAACCACCACCGAAGCGCCGTTTCCGCCCGGAAGAGGCCGGCGCGCAAGAAAGACATATCAAAAAATTGCGTGCGGCATCAGGACGACAAGTCCGCAAAAACCCTACGCCAAGCCGCAAGACCAAACCGCAACGGTAACCTCCTGCAGCCGGTCTGACTGCTCAGGGCAGTCAGACAGCGGGTTCTCTTATTTCCGCCGCCTCCCGGTTGATAACTCGGTTTCTCCCTGTACGTTTTGCCTCATACAGCGCCTGGTCACCGCGGCGGAACAGGGAGTCGCGGTCATCTTCCGGCACATTAGTGCATACGCCCAGGCTAATGGTTGCCTGTATTTCTCCAATATCAGTTTGGAACTGGATGTTGGCGAGTTGCTGGCGAATTCTCTCGGCAATATTCACCGCTTCTGAGTTACCAGTGTTTGCCAGCACTACTACAAATTCTTCACCGCCATAGCGAAATACTTGGTCGGTATCTCGCAGAGCTTGTTTGATAACTCGAGCCGCGCCTTGCAGCACCTGGTCGCCGACAGTATGGCCGTAGGTGTCATTGATCGCCTTGAAGCTGTCCATATCGGCAATCAGCAACGACAGAGGTCGGCGATTGCGCTGGCTCAGCTTTAATTCGCGTTGCAGTGTCAGCTCCAGATTGGCGCGATTGCCGAGACCAGTGAGTGGATCGCGCAATGAACTTTCCAATGCATCGCGGTAAAGCAGAGCATTGCGCAACGGCAGAAGCAGTAGGCCTAACAACTCTTCGAGAGTGGAAAGCTCTTTCTCACTAAAGCGCGCGCTGCGGAAAAAGGTCAATTCTCCGACAGCGAAATTGCCGTTGTGCAGGTTGTAATTCACTTTATGGGCGCGATGACTGCCTATGGCCAAGCGAATATCCCGCGCTGGCATTCGGTACTCCATGCCGCAACAGCGAACGGATCTGTGCAGCATTTGGAAAAAGGTGGCGAGTGTCTCGTGCAGCTCAAGGGATTTTTGCAGCGAGTTCGCCAACAAAAGACGAAATTCAGCGAGATTTGCCCCTGAAGCAGCAATATTGGTTGAGGCGTCGGGAGTGGCCAGGGTGCGTATCATAGCGTTTGGTCTCGTATCGGACTTAGATGCCCTCTAAAAGCCAAAGCTATGCCAAACAGGAAATAATATTAAAATTCAATTGGTTATAAATTCTTTTTCTTCTTTTGGCCGCCATTGTTGTCGGCTTTTTGGCGCAAAATGCTTCGCCTTCTAAGCAAGCAAATTGGGGTGCAACGAAACAGTAAATGGCCGTCAAAATCCTGTCATCAGCAGATTCCACATGGGAGGCGACAGACACAGATGTTGTGCCCGCAAGGCAAATGTTGAGAAAATGCGCGGCATTTCTAACCCCCGTTCCCAGGAGTACTAAGTGGCTCAGATCGGTCTTTTTTTTGGCAGTGATGAAGGTAATACCGAATCAGTGGCATATCGTATCCAGCAGCGCCTGGGTTCCGATGTTGTAGACGTGTTCGACGTCGCAGATGTCACCCAGCTGGAGTTCGCTGAGTACGACAAAATCATTCTGGGTATTTCTACTTGGGATTTCGGCCAGATCCAATCCGATTGGGAAGAGTTCTGGGGCGATATTGAACAAGTCCCCTTTGCCGGAAAAACAGTCGCGCTGTTTGGTTTGGGCGACCAATTTGGCTACGGGGATTTTTTCCTCGATGCCATGGGCATGTTGCACGATGTGGTCGTAAAAAATGGTGCGCGTATAGTCGGTCACTGGCCGACCGAAGGTTACGACTTCGAAGCCTCCAAGGCGAAAATTCCCGACCAGGACCTGTTTGTCGGGTTGGCTTTGGATGAAGATCAACAGCCTGAACTGACCAAGTCCCGCCTCGATCAGTGGTGTGCGCAAATCCATCAAGCCTTCGAGCTGACCACACCTTTGCATTCCATTGATGACTGACGCGTGAAAAATACCGGATTCATTCGCCTGCTGAAGGCAAGTCATTATTCCTGGAAAGGCCTTAGGCACGCATTTAAGAATGAGGCCGCTTTTCGCCAGGAAGTTCTCGCGTCTGTAGTGTTGATTCCGCTGGCTTTTTGGCTGAACGTCACATCGGTTGAGCGCATTCTGTTGGTAATGGCAGTGCTGCTGGTGTTGATTGTGGAGTTGCTCAATAGCGGAATCGAAGCAGTGGTGGATCGTATAGGCTCGGACTTTCATCCGCTCGCTGGTGCTGCCAAGGATGTAGGCTCCGCCGCAGTTTTTCTGACGCTGATTTTGGCTGTGTTTGTGTGGGGCAGCATTCTTTTGGGAATACTTTGAATTTTTAAGGAAAGGAGGCTGGGACGGCCTCGTTGGGATTTCGTCGGTTTGTCTATTCTCTAGCCCGGTTTGTCTATCCTTTAGAGAAGCAGGCTCAGGCAATTCGAGTCCGCCAGTGCTACCGTCGGCTGGCTAAGTGGTTGTGTTATGCTCGCCAGTTCCAATCACTTGTCGTACCGGCGAATCCCTTCGATAAAACCATAAGAGGAGCGGACCTTGGAAAGCAAACGATACGCGACCGTAAACGAGTTGTTACAGGACGCTTTTACCCAGCATAAACATCTGCCCGCGTTTACCTGTTTTGGTCACACGTTCAGCTACGCCGAAATCGACGCTCTCAGCGCACGTTTTGCGAGCTATCTGCAAAATCACAGCGGTCTCAAGCCCGGCGATCGCATCGCCATTCAATTGCCCAATATCCATCAGTACCCTATAGCGCTTTATGGCGCTATTCGCGCAGGTTTGGTGGTGGTCAATACCAATCCTCTGTACACCACTCGTGAATTGCTCCATCAATTGAAAGACAGCGGCGCGAAAGCGTTAATTGTGTTGGCCAATGTGGCAAATAGAGCGGCGGAAATTTTGCCGCAAACTCAAGTTGAAACGGTGATTGTGACGGAAGTAGGGGATATGCTTCCGCCGCTCAAGAGAACCTTGATCAACTTTTTTCTCAAATATGTGAAAAAGCAGGTTCCGTCGGTTCACTTTCCACGTTCCATATCATTTCGCGAAGCGCTTGCGCGCGCTGATCAACCCTGGCGACCCGTTGACATCAAGTCGGAAGATCTTGTGGTGTTGCAATATACCGGCGGCACCACTGGCTTGGCCAAGGGTGCCATGCTGACGCACGGGAATTTGTGTGCAAATGTGCACCAAGTTCTCAACCATATGACCAAATTGTTTAAAACAGAGTCGCAAGTCGTGGCGGTTGCATTGCCGCTCTATCATATTTTTGCGTTCAATATTCACGGGTTATGCGCATTGATTGGCGGCGCGCATAGCGTGTTGATTCCAAATCCGCGCGATATTCCAGCGTTTGTCAAAGCGATTAAGCCCTATAAAATATCGCTTTTTGTTGCGGTCAATACGCTTTATAACGCGCTGTTGCACTCTGAAGAATTCCGCCAGCTCGATTTTTCTGAGTTGAAAACTTCCGCCGCTGGCGGCATGGCATTAATGGAAGATGTCGCCAGGAAGTGGTTGGAGCTGACCGGCTGTGAAATTTGCGAAGGCTACGGTTTGACCGAAACTTCGCCAGTGTTGATTACCAATCCGGACAACGCCATTAAAGCCGGTACTATTGGTACACCGGTTGTCGGAACCGAAGTCAAAATTATCGATGAAAAAGGCAATGAAGTATCTGATGGTCAGCCGGGTGAATTATGCGCGAGAGGGCCTCAGATTATGCCGGGTTATTGGCAAAAACCCGAAGCAACTGCGGAAGTATTGAGTGCAGACGGCTGGTTTAAAACCGGAGATATCGCCATTCGCCGCCCGGACGGCTATTACAAAATCGTCGATCGCAAAAAGGATATGATTGTGGTATCCGGTTTTAATGTGTATCCCAATGAAGTGGAAGATGTGGTGACACAGCACCCGGATATTATCGAGGCGGCCGTTATAGGAGTTCCAAGCAAAGATACCGGGGAAGCGGTGAAGCTGTTCGTGGTCACAGGCAAACGCAAAGTGCCAGAAAGTGAAATCATTGCGTTTTGCCGTGAACGCTTGACGGGATACAAAATACCTAAGGTTATTGAATATCGTGACAGCTTGCCGAAATCCAATGTCGGAAAAATTTTGCGCCGTGAATTGCGTGATGAGTCCACGACGCATCATTAATAATTATTAAATCCTATTCATTCATAACACAAAGAGGACGAGTATTTTCATGGAAATTTCAGCCATTATTTTTTTGGGGTTGGCGATTGCGGTGGTGGTGTTGGGGGCCAAAAGCGTTCCGCAAGGACAGGAGTGGACCGTCGAGCGATTCGGTCGTTACACCCGCGTATTGCGCCCTGGGTTTAATTTTATTTTGCCCGTTATTGATTCCATCGGCCAAAAGCAGATTGTGATGGAGCAGGTTCTGGATGTGGATCCGCAAGAAGTCATCAGCTCTGACAATGCCATGGTGACGACTGATGCGGTCTGTTTTTTTCAGGTTATTGATTCCGTAAAAGCTTCATACGAAGTCAATAATTTGCATTTCGCGATGAAAAACCTGGTGATGACCAATATCCGTGCAGTATTGGGGTCCATGGAATTGGATGAGATGCTGTCCAATCGCGACGTAATCAATACCGCGCTTTTGACCAAGGTCGACGAGGCGACAAGTCCTTGGGGCATCAAAGTTACCCGTATCGAAATCAAAGATATCCGCCCTCCGACTGATCTTGTAGAAGCTATGGCGAATCAGATGAAAGCCGAGCGGGAAAAGCGCGCATTGATTCTGCGCGCAGAAGGTGAACGCGAAGCCGCCATTAAAGTTGCGGAAGGGCAAAAGCGCGCACAAATTCTCAAAGCAGAAGGTGAGCGGGAAGCGGCGTTTTTGGAAGCGGAAGCGCGCGAACGTGAAGCCCAGGCAGAAGCCCGTGCGACGGAAGTGGTCAGTGAAGCTATTGCAGCCGGAAATGGTCAGGCGCTTAACTATTTCGTTGCGCAGAAGTATGTGGAGGCACTCGGGAAACTGACAGCGTCCAATAACAGCAAGGTCATTCTGATGCCGTTAGAAGCAAGCCAGGTGATTGGCTCTCTGTCGGGAATTCAGGAATTGATTAAATCGGCTCAAGACTCAAAGAAAGGTTGAGGTAATACATGTTTGATACGCTCAACGGATGGCATTGGTTGGCATTGGGAATAGCCTTATTACTGCTGGATGTTCTAGGTGTCGGAGGAATTCTGATCGGCGCTAGTGGCGGTGCGATTGCTCTGGCGCTTTTGCTGGCCTTTGTCGACCTGTCATGGCAGTTGCAGTTGGTGGTGTTCGGTGTTTTTGCCATGGTCGGCACCTTCATTTTCTGGAAGTTCTTCCGCGTGAAACCCGTGGAAAATGCCACCAGCAAATTGAACAATCGCCGCGCGCAATTGATTGGCATGAGGGCATCCTTGATGCAGCCAGTACAAAGTGGCCGCGGCAAGGTGCAAATTCAAGACGCTCTGTGGACGGTCAGCTGTGATGAAGACCTGCCCCAGGGCACTTTGGTGGAAGTCACGGGGTACGACGACCAAACACTTATCGTGAAAAAAGTCTGAGCGAATTTATGCGCCATCCCCCATACTTAGTGATATCAACGTCAGTGGGGGGGGCTCTGTGCCCACGAATGCTCTGATCTTGTCCGGAGGCGGTGCCCGAGCTGCTTATCAGGTCGGGGTGCTGCAGGCTTTAGCCGATATTCTTCCGAACCTTCACAATCCATTCCCGATTATCTGCGGTACCTCTGCCGGAGCTATCAACGCCACAGCCATGGCTGCCCACAAGGGCGAGTTCCGCCAAGCGGCTCTGGCTTTGGCGGAAACCTGGCGCACGCTGGAAGTGGATAAGGTGTTCCGCTCCCGCGCGCTGGATTTAATGAGTGGCCTGTTCAAAGTCGGAGTTTCCGTTTTTAACGAAGGTGTCGGGCGCGACCGTCCTCTGGCGCTCCTGGACAACTCACCGCTGCGTCAACTGCTTACGGATGTCATCCCGTTTGACAACATAGAGCAACGCATAACGGAAGGGCAGTTGCGGGCGATCAGCATTACCGCCATGAGTTACAGTTCTGGCGAATCAGTTTCCTTTTTCCAAGGGGCTCCGGATCTGCAGCCTTGGCGCCGCGCGCGCCGACTGGGGCGGCCGACTCGTTTGACAGTTGATCATTTGTTGGCATCGTCGGCCATTCCCACCATATTCCCCGCGGTATATCTCGACCGTGAGTACTTCGGCGACGGCGCTATGCGCCAAGTGGCACCTATCAGTCCCGCGCTGCATCTGGGAGCGGATCGTTTATTTGTAATTGGTGTGAGCGCCAACCGCAGCCCTTCGCATTGGGGTAAGTCCAAGGTGCCGCCACGCCACTCGCCATCTATGGCGCAAATCATTGGCCAGATGTTTAACAGCGCTTTCATTGACGCCCTGGAAGGCGATCTGGAACACGTCGAGCGAGTCAATGCTTTGTTGGCTCTGATCGATAAAGACCGCTGCCAACAAACAGACCACCTTCGTTCTGTCGAAACATTGGTTATTTCGCCGTCCAAACCCTTGGACAAAATTGCCGGTCGCCGGGTGCGCGATTTACCAGCGGGACTGCGGTTTTTCCTGCGCCAGACAGGCGCCACTGCGCGCGGCGGCGGTTCAGCGGTAGCGAGCTATTTGCTATTTTCTCACGGCTATTGCAACGAGCTGATGGAGCTCGGTTATCAGGACGCCATGTGGGAGCGCGAGGCCATCGAGAAATTTTTCGCACCGTCGTTCGAAAAGTCTGAATCTCCGGCGGATGCCAATTCAGGCAGCGGAAAAAACTCCTCTCCTCTGCGTACTTTTTAAAAACCATTCCAAGTAGAATTGCTTGTTAGCGCGCTCAAAGAGAAGTGTGCTAGGGGCGTTTTACATTCAAACAATTGAATTGGGGGTTGGCGTGAAAATAGTAAAAGCACTCGCGGTTATTTTAATCGTGGCGCTGGCGTTGTTTATTGTCGGCGGATATTTCCTGCCTAGGCATGTTGTAGTCGAACGGTCAGTAATGATTGAGAGCGACCCTGCCACTGTATTTGAATTTGTGAATGACATTAAAAAGTATCACGCCTGGTCACCCTGGGCGGATATGGATCCAAACATGAAGCTGGAATATTCCGGCCCCGCAACTGGTGTCGGTGCCGCTATGAGTTGGTCTAGCGAAGTTCCTCAGGTTGGCAAAGGCTCGCAAAAAATCACGGAATCCATTCCGGAAAAACTCGTTGTCTATGAGTTGGAATTTGATGGCGAAACGGGCAACTCGACTGAGTTCGAGTTAGTACCTCAGTCCGCAGAAACCAAAGTTATCTGGCGTTTCCGCGCAGATTTCGGCGGCAATCCGGTCAAACGCTATTTTGGTCTGGTGATCGATGATGCGCTTGGAGATATATTCACAGCGGGTTTGGCAAAATTAGAGAATGCGGTGGAAAGTCAGCCGCGCATTGTGATCGAGGAAATTCACTATAACGTAGGGGATACGCAGTTGACCGGATACTTTGCCTATCCGAGCAATGTAGATAAAGCTCCTGGGGTTTTAATTGTGCACGAATGGTGGGGCCTCAATGATTACGTGCGCAAACGCGCAAATATGCTGGCAGAACTGGGCTATGTTGCTTTTGCACTGGATATGTACGGTGATGGCAAAGTGACTGGCCATCCAAAAGAAGCCAACGCCTTTATGATGGAAGTGATCAACAATGCCGAAGCGGCGAAAGCGCGTTTTGATAAAGCCTTGGAATTGGTGAAAGACCACTCTGCAACCGACGCGGAAAAAATCGCCGCGATCGGCTATTGCTTTGGCGGTGCGGTCGTACTGAGCATGGCGCGTTCGGGTGTGGATCTGGATGGGGTCGTGAGTTATCACGGATCCCTCGCAGGCTTGGCGCCTATCAATCAGGATCAGGTAAAAGCGCGGTTTATGGTATTTAATGGCGCAGCCGATCCATTTGTTGCGGAAGAAGCAAAACAAACTTTCAAAGCGGAAATGGACGCAGCAAATCTGCAGTATGAGTTCATCGATTATCCGGGTGCTTTGCATGGTTTTACCAATCCGGGTGCGGATGAAAAAGGCGAAGCCTACGGTCTCCCTCTGAAATACGATCCCGCAGCAGACCAGGATTCTTGGCAAAAAACTCAGGAATTTTTCCGCGCTATTTTTAATCCCTAATCTTTTAAATCTCTATTCATTTTCGCGGCGGATTTTCCGCCGCGTTTCTTCCATTTTTCGTCCGATCTTTCATGAACAGAACTCACCTGGCAACGCTTGTTTTGTTGTTTTCATCAACGCTTTGGGGGTTGGTGTGGATACCATTGAAAGCGTTGGAAGCGCGGGGAATGCACGGCCTATTGTTGATTGCTCTTTGTTATTCCGCAATGGCGATTGTGATATCGCCTTTAGCATGGCGGCATCGTGATTATGTTTTTACTCATCCTCTACCTCTTTTGGGAATTTTTCTGGTCGGTGGAGTAGCCAATATCTGTTTTAGCTTGGCCATGATCTATGGCGAAGTGGTGAGAGTGATGGTGCTGTTTTATTTGCTGCCTGTCTGGGGAGCATTGGGGGGCAAATTTATTTTGGGGGAGAGGACCAATATTTGGCGTTGGCTCGGTGTGGCGCTCGCTATTATGGGCGCGTTTATTTTATTGGGCGGGTTCGACATTCTGGCGATGCCTCCGAGCTGGCTGGATTTATTGGCCTTGCTTGCGGGAATCTTTTTTGCGATCACCATTATGTTGTTTCGCGCGGTAAAAACGCTTCCGGTCAGTGTTAAATTGAATTCCTTATTTCTGGGTGGGGCATTGATTTCCGCTGTCGCACTATTGGTGGGTGCTGGCGGCGAAAAAGGAGAGTTTCCTTCTCTAACGATTATTCTCTGGACATTGTTATATGCGCTGACCTGGTTGTTGCTTGCGAATATCGGCTCTCAATGGGCAATGACGCAACTGCCTGCGGGGCGCACATCCATTTTAATGGTGATGGAATTAGTCGCCGCCGTTTTATCGGCAATCTGGATTGGCGGGGAGATTTTGACGCCGCAGGTTGTGATAGGAGGGCTTTTAATTGTGTCGGCAACGGCAGTGGAAATTTGGCAGGGTGTAACGTCTTAAAGCGACTTCGATTTTTCTGAAATGTCCAAAAACAAAAAGCCCCCAAAATTGGGGGCTTTTTTTGACGTGGAAACCGCAGTTTTAGATACGGATTTCTTCGATTTGTGTTGCTGCAATACGTTTGCCTTCTTCCGCACCTTTTACGAACTGGGCAATTTGATCGAAGTTCATGTAACGGAAAATTTCTCCGCTCATGGAATCAATTTCTTTTGCATAGTTCAGGTACTCTTCCGGAGTCGGCAAGCGGCCCAGAATACCGCCAACAGCAGCCAGTTCCGCAGAGGTCAGGTACACGTTGGCACCATTACCCAAACGGTTGGGGAAGTTGCGGGTAGAAGTCGACAGAACAGTTGCACCGTCTGCTACACGCGCTTGGTTACCCATACACAGGGAGCATCCGGGCATTTCTGTGCGCACGCCGTTGCGACCGTAGATGTTGTAATAACCTTCTTCCATCAACGTGTGCTGATCCATTTTGGTCGGCGGTGACATCCAGAAGCGGGTTTTCAAACCAGCTTTGTTTTTCTCCAACAATTTTCCTGCAGCGCGGAAGTGACCGATGTTGGTCATGCACGAACCGATAAAGACTTCGTCAACCTTATCGCCGGCAACTTCGCTCAACAGACGAGCGTCATCCGGGTCGTTCGGTGCGCAAACGATAGGCTCTTTAATTTCGCTCATGTCGATTTCGATTACGGCGTTGTATTCCGCATCGGCATCGGCTTCCAACAATTCCGGGTTGGCCAACCAAGCTTCCATTTTGCGCGCACGGCGCTCCAGAGTTCTCTTATCGCCATAGCCTTCGCTGATCATCCAACGCAACAGCGTGATGTTGGAAGTCAGGTATTCCGCGATGGTTTCTTTCGACAACTTGATGGTGCAACCCGCAGCAGAACGTTCAGCAGAAGCGTCAGACAATTCGAATGCCTGTTCTACAGTGAGATTCTCCAGGCCTTCGATTTCCAGGATGCGGCCGGAGAAGACGTTTTTCTTGCCTTTCTTCTCGACGGTCAACAAACCTTGTTTGATGGCGTAATAGGGGATTGCATGCACCAGATCGCGCAAGGTGATGCCGGGCTGCATCTGACCTTTGAAGCGCACCAGAACAGATTCCGGCATATCCAGCGGCATTACACCTGTAGCGGCTGCGAACGCCACCAGACCGGAACCTGCAGGGAAGGAAATACCAATCGGGAAGCGGGTATGGCTGTCGCCGCCGGTACCAACGGTGTCAGGCAGCAACATGCGGTTCAACCAGCTGTGGATGATGCCGTCGCCAGGACGCAGAGACACACCGCCGCGGGTCATGATGAAGTCGGGCAGAGTGTGCTGAGTTTCAATATCAACCGGCTTCGGATACGCAGCGGTGTGACAGAAAGACTGCATAACCAAGTCAGCTGAGAAGCCCAAGCAAGCGAGGTCTTTCAGTTCGTCGCGGGTCATAGGACCAGTGGTGTCCTGCGAACCCACAGTGGTCATACGTGGCTCGCAGTAGGTGCCGGGACGGATGCCCTGAACACCGCAAGCTCGACCAACCATTTTTTGCGCCAGGGTGAAGCCCTTGCCTGTGTCGGCAGGCGCAGCAGGTGTGCGGAACAATGTAGAGGGTGGCAGACCCAGGCTCTCACGCGCTTTGGCAGTCAGGCCGCGACCGATAATCAGGTTGATACGGCCACCAGCGCGGACTTCGTCGAGCAGCACGTCGGACTTCAATTCGAACTCGCTGATCACTTCACCTTTCTCATTGAGGATCTTGCCGTCGAATACGCGGATCTCAATGACGTCGCCCATGTTGATTTGCTCAACCGGGGCTTCGAATACCAGGGCACCGGCATCTTCCATAGTGTTGTAGAAGATCGGCGCAACTTTTCCGCCGATGCAGATACCGCCGCCGCGCTTGTTGGGAACGCCGGAGATATCGTCACCGAAGTACCACAACACGGAGTTGGTAGCAGATTTACGGGAAGAACCTGTACCTACAACGTCACCGACAAATGCGACGGGCAGACCCTTGGCTTTGATTGCTTCGATTTGCTTCAGCGGACCTTTTACACCGGGCTCGTCAGGGGTAATGCCATCGCGCGCCATTTTGTACATGGCCAGGGCGTGGAGCGGGATGTCGGGACGGCTCCAGGCATCAGGAGCAGGGGAGAGATCATCGGTATTGGTTTCGCCGGTCACTTTGAACACAGCGACCTTGATGCTTTCTGCCAGGGCAGGCTTTTGGGTAAACCATTCGCCTTCTGCCCAGCTTTGCAGAACTGCTTGTGCATGCGAGTTGCCTTTTTTAGCTCGCTCTTCCACGTCGTGGAAAGAATCGAACATCAGCAGGGTGTGCTTGAGTTCTTCTGCGGCAAAAGGCGCGTATTGGGCGTGATCCAGCAGCTCAACAAGGGTTTCGATGTTGTAGCCACCGTGCATATTGCCGAGCAGTTTGATGGCGTGTTGGGCATCGATCAATGGAGAAGTGGCTTCGCCTTTGACGATAGCGGTCAGGAACCCAGCTTTTACATAAGCTGCTTCGTCCACGCCGGGCGGTACTCGCTCGGTAATCAGCTCCACCAAGGTAGCCTCTTCACCCTTGGGCGGGTTTTTCAGCAGCTCAACCAGTTCCGCAACCTGTTCTGGTGAAAGGGGTTTGGGGGGAATGCCTAGGGCAGCACGTTCGGCAACGTGTTTACGGTAAGCTTCGAGCACTGGGAAATCCTCTATTGAATGGGGGTTTACTCGCCATAACAGGATCGCTGCCAAGCGAGGCTATCGATAAGCGTATCGATGGGGCGGGCCTTAGACCGCAAGGTGCGGCCCGGTGGGCGGGCCTTTTTTCGGGCGCGAATTCTACACTATACGCGCCAGCGCTGTTAAGCGGGCTCGTCGACTGCGATTCGCCAGATTTTGCTCCTCTATTCTAGCAACGCCAAAAGTTCTTGCTGTCCGGCGCTGTGGCTGTGTCGCTCGTTCCCGCTTTTGGTAGGCCCAACTGGCATATCTGTGGTACCATCGCCGGCTTTTAATGACCGCATGAAGCTCGCCGACCAAAGCTTTGTCAGTAATGACGTTTTATTTGGCCGAGAGCTTCGTCCGTCCTCCAATTTTCTGCGTAATTGACAATAAGGAATGCCTGGGCTCATGGGCGAAATCGCAAAAGAAATTCTTCCCGTCAATATCGAAGACGAACTTAAACAATCCTATTTAGATTACGCCATGAGCGTTATCGTCGGGCGCGCCTTGCCCGATGTGCGCGACGGTTTGAAGCCGGTGCATCGCCGCGTGTTATTTGCGATGAATGAGCTCGGCAATGATTACAACAAGCCATACAAAAAATCTGCTCGTGTGGTGGGTGACGTTATAGGTAAATACCACCCGCACGGCGACTCGGCGGTATACGACACCATAGTCCGTATGGCGCAGCCGTTTTCTCTGCGCTACACCCTGGTCGATGGACAAGGTAACTTCGGTTCGATCGACGGCGACAGCGCTGCGGCCATGCGATATACCGAAATTCGCATGTCGAAAATCGCTCACGAACTCTTGGCCGACCTCGATAAAGAAACCGTCGACTTTGTGCCCAACTACGACGGCCAGGAGCAGATTCCGGATGTTTTACCTACCCGTGTTCCCAATCTGCTGGTCAACGGCTCTTCGGGGATTGCGGTGGGTATGGCCACCAATATTCCGCCGCATAATTTGCGCGAAGTCATCAAGGCGTGCATTGCGCTGATCGACAACCCCGATTTGACCATCGATGATTTGATGGAATATGTCCCCGGCCCGGATTTTCCCACTGCCGGCATCATCAATGGCCGCGCCGGTATAGTTGAAGCTTATCGCACCGGTCGTGGACGTATTTACGTGCGCGCCCGTGCTGAAGTCGTTACTGACGAAAAAACCAATCGCGAAACCATCGTCATTCACGAGATTCCTTACCAGGTCAACAAAGCGCGTTTGATTGAGAAAATCGCCGAGCTGGTAAAAGAGAAAAAGATCGAAGGCATCTCGGAAATCCGCGACGAATCCGATAAAGACGGCTTGCGCGTCGTTATCGAAATCAAGCGCGGTGATATGGGTGAGGTTGTGCTGAACAATCTTTATTCCCAGACGCAAATGGAAACCGTATTTGGCATCAATATGGTGGCTCTGGTCGATGGCCAGCCGCGCCTGTTGAACTTGCTGGAAATGCTCGAGCTGTTTATCCGCCACCGCCGCGAAGTGGTTACGCGTCGCACGGTCTATCTGTTGCGCAAGGCGCGCGAGCGCGGTCATGTGTTGGAAGGTTTGGCCATTGCCATTGCCAATATCGACGAGGTCATTGCACTGATCAAACAATCCTCTACGCCTGCGGATGCGCGTGAGGCTTTGATTGCGAAAGGTTGGCCAGTGTCGGTGGTCAGCCAATTCCTGGATCGCGCAGGCGCAGGCGCTTGCCGTCCGGATGATCTGGAGCCGCAATACGGCTTGCGCGAGGGGCACTACTATTTGTCACCTGTGCAGGCCAAAGCAATTCTCGATTTGCAATTGCATCGTTTGACCGGCATGGAGCACGACAAGCTGCTCGCCGAGTACGAAGAAAAACTCAATCAAATCGCCGAGTACCTGGAAATTCTGGGCAATCCTGTGCGTTTGATGGAAGTTATCCGCGAAGAACTGGAAGCGATCGAGCGCGATTACGGCGACGAGCGCCGTACTGAGGTGCAAACATCCCGCTCAGATCTGACGCACGAAGATTTGATCAACGAAGAAGATCGCGTCGTTACCATTTCTCACCTGGGCTACGCCAAGAGCCAGCCGCTGGATGCCTATCAGGCACAGCGTCGCGGCGGCATGGGTAAAGCCGCAACTGCGGTGAAAGATGAAGACTTTGTCGAACACCTACTTATTGCCAATACGCACGACTATCTTTTGTGCTTCACCAATATGGGCAAGGTGTTTTGGTTAAAGGTCTATCAAATTCCGATCGCCAGCCGCACCTCGCGCGGCCGCCCTATGGTCAACTTGTTGCCACTGGAGGAAGGTGAGCGCATTACCGCCATTCTGCCGGTCAAAGAATTCGACGAGAATCGTTTTATTTTCATGGCTACTGCGCTGGGTACGGTGAAGAAGACTCCGTTGGAGCAGTTCTCCCGTCCACGCAGTGTTGGCTTGCGCGCAATCGAATTGGATGAAGGCGACGTGCTGGTAGGTACCGCCATCACCGACGGCAGTCGCGACGTGATTCTGTTTGCTTCCAACGGCAAGGCTGCTCGTTTCAGCGAAGCGCAAGTGCGCTCCATGGGACGTATTTCCCGCGGTGTGCGCGGAATTCGCCTGGAAGAAGGGCACAAAGTTATTTCCATGGTGATCCCACAGGAAAACGGCAAAGTGCTGACCGTGAGCGAGACCGGCTACGGCAAACGCACCCAGGTAGAGGATTTCCCGAAGAAAGGACGTGGATCTCAAGGCGTTATCGCGCAGCAAACTACCGAGCGCAACGGCGCTTTGGTTGGCGCGGTGCAAGTTTTTGATGGCGATGAGATTATGTTGATATCCGACCAGGGAACCTTGGTGCGCACGCGTGCGGATGAAGTTTCGCTGTTGAGCCGTAACACTCAAGGCGTGCGACTCATTAAGACTAAGGAAGGGGAGAGAATTGTGGGGCTGCAGCGTATTGAAGAGCAGTCCGACGAGGATGGTGAAGTAATCGCCGAAGAGTAACCATTATTTGATGCTATCGGCAGCCGAGCGCAAGCGAGATCTGTCGATAGCGATTGAGAGATTCCGACGTGAGTCAGACCGACCAACCCGGCGGCGAACAGACCGCCACTGAGAAAGAACTGTTGGCACAGCTGCGCGACAAGATCGACGAGATCGATGCGAAGATCGGCGATTTGATCAGCGCCCGCGCTGTCTGCGCCCAAGAGGTCGCCGAAATTAAAAAGCGTTTCAGCCCGGGTGAAATGCCGATTTTTTATCGTCCCGAGCGCGAGGCGCAGGTGTTGCGGCGGGCGATGGAGCGCAACAAAGGGCCTCTGAACAATGAAGAAATTGCCCGTCTGTTTCGCGAAATCATGTCGGCCTGTCTGGCGTTGGAAAATCCCATCAAGGTTGCTTATTTAGGTCCCGAAGGGACTTTTACCCAACAGGCAGCACTCAAGCATTTTGGCCACTCGGCAATTACTGTTTCCCTGCCGGCCATTGATGATGTGTTCCGTGAAGTCGAAGCGGGCGCCGCTCAATTTGGTGTAGTGCCGGTCGAAAATTCTACTGGTGGAATCGTTGCCCACACGCTGGACAACTTTATGGATTCCAATCTCAAGATCTGCGGTGAAGTGGTACTGCGAATTCACCATCATTTGATGGTCTCTGACATCACCAAGATCGACAAAATCTCCCGCATTTATTCCCACTCACAATCATTTGCCCAATGTCGCAAATGGTTGGAAGCGCATTATCCAAACGCGGAAAAAGTCCCGGTCAATAGCAATGCCGAGGCGGCAAAACGCATCAAGAGCGAATGGAATTCGGCTGCAATCGCCGGCGATATGGCGGCAAAACTTTACGGCCTCACGATTTTGTCCAGCAACATTGAGGACCGTCCGGACAACGCCACGCGTTTTCTGATTATTGGTGCGCAGGATGCCGCGCCCAGTGGCGACGACAAAACATCACTGGTGGTTTCCATGCGCAACGAGCCGGGAGCGCTGCACAACCTGCTCGAACCCTTTCGGCGGTTTAATATCGACTTAACTCGAGTGGAAACACGTCCGTCACAAACAGGGCCTTGGACTTACGTATTCTTTTTGGATTTTGTCGGGCATCAACAAGATAGCAATGTGAGCGCCGCTTTAGCGGAAGTGGCTAGAAATGCCTCGGATTTGAAGATTTTGGGTTCCTATCCCAAAGGGGTGCTTTAAGCAGCCCTGCCAAATCATCTATTGGAAATGCCTCTGAGCAGGTGAGTGATATAAGAATGGCGGTGAGTCAGTCGATACCCGTGCGGCGGTTGGTAGTCATAGGTTTGGGCCTGATTGGTGGCAGTCTCGCTAAGGCGGCACGTCAGCGCCAAATTTGTGAGCAGGTTATTGGTATCACTCTTAGCGAGGAGGTTGCGGCTCAAGCACTGGCTCTGGGGGTGGTAGACCGCGCAAGTACGTCACTTGCAGAGGTGGCTCCAGAGTTGGGTAAAGGCGATGTAATTTTTATTGCAGTTCCAACCTTGTCGGTAAAAGCCGTTCTACAACGGGTAAAGGAATTGGTTTCGTCCCCGGAAGTCACCATCACAGATGGTGCCAGTGTTAAGGGCAGTGTGTTGCAGGACGTGAAGGACGTTTACGGCATTGTGCCGCCGCAAGTGGTGCTGGGGCATCCGATAGCTGGTTCCGAAAAAAGTGGTGTGACGGCATCCAATGGCGATCTCTACGTCCGTCACAGAGTGATTCTGACCCCGACCGAAGAGACTGCCGAAGAGCATCTCCAGCGTGTCACAACATTATGGGAAGGCGTTGGTGCTGAGGTTCTGCATCTATCGGTTCCCGAACACGACGAAATCCTCGGCGCGACCAGCCATCTTCCACATGCCATTGCGTTTTCTCTGGTCGATACCCTCGCGCACGACAGCAACAATGAGCAAATTTTTCGCTATGCGGCTGGCGGTTTTCGAGACTTTACCCGCATCGCTTCCAGCGACGCCGTTATGTGGCGCGACATAATGCTCGCCAATAGTGAAGCGGTGGTGAAAGCCATCGACCTGTTTACTGCAAACGTCACGCGGTTACGCCAAGCGATACACGACCGCGATGGTGACGCGCTCTTGCAGACATTTCAGCGTGCCAAAGCGGCGCGTGACCATTTCTCCAAAATGCTAGCTTTGCGTGAAGGAATAGCCTTAGAACAAGAATGATGTTTGGCTAGCGCAAGAGTTTTCCTATAATGGCCGCCATTTTGACCTAGGCCAGTTCTTCTCAGGATTCCAAAGATTTATGGCAACACAATATTCCATGACGCACCTCAAGCAACTTGAGGCCGAGAGCATCTATATCATCCGTGAAGTCGCTGCGGAATTCGAAAATCCGGTGATGCTGTACTCCATCGGCAAAGACTCTGCCGTCATGATGCATTTGGCTATGAAAGCCTTCGCTCCGGGCAAACCGCCGTTCCCACTGATGCATATCGACACCACTTGGAAATTTCGTGAAATGATCGAGTTTCGCGATAAACGAGTGAAAGAACTGGGCTGGGACTTGCTAGTGCACATCAATGAAGATGGCCTGAAAATGGGAATCAACCCCTTTATTCATGGCAGTGCCAAGCACACCGATATCATGAAAACCCAGGCGCTCAAACAGGCTTTGGATAAATACGGCTTCGATGCCGCTTTTGGCGGTGCGCGTCGCGACGAAGAAAAATCCCGCGCAAAAGAGCGCGTTTATTCCTTCCGCGATCGCAATCATCGCTGGGACCCGAAAAATCAGCGCCCAGAACTGTGGAATTTGTATAACAGTCGAGTCGACAAGGGCGAAAGCATCCGCGTATTTCCTTTGTCAAACTGGACTGAGCTGGACATTTGGCAATATATCCACCTGGAAAATATTCCGATTGTTCCGTTGTATTTCGCCGCTAAGCGACCCGTTGTGAAGCGCGATGGCGTTTTGATTATGGTGGACGATGACCGCATGCCCCTTAAAGAAGGCGAAGTGGTCGAAGAGAAAATGGTTCGATTCCGAACCCTGGGATGTTATCCGTTGACTGGCGCGGTTGAGTCTACTGCGCAGACATTGCCCGAAATCATTCAGGAAATGTTATTGACGAAAACCTCCGAGCGCCAAGGTCGTGTTATCGATCATGACAGTGCCGGCTCTATGGAAAAGAAAAAACAAGAAGGTTATTTCTGATCTGAAGTTGTTTCTTATCCAATAATGGCATCAAAACTTTGACAGGCGACAACGCCATCTGTAGCAGGTTTAATTTTTAGGAGTCTGTACGTGTCTCACCAGTCGGAATTAATCGCGACCGATATCAATGAATATCTTGCTCAGCATGAGAAAAAAGAACTGCTGCGCTTTTTGACGTGCGGATCGGTGGACGATGGTAAATCCACATTGATCGGGCGCTTGTTGCACGATTCAAAAATGATTTACGAAGATCAGTTGGCGGCGGTGAAATCTGACTCGCTCAAGCATGGCACGACTGGCGAAAAAATTGATTTGGCTCTGCTCGTCGATGGTTTGCAAGCCGAGCGAGAACAGGGCATCACTATTGATGTTGCCTACCGTTATTTTTCCACCGCCAAGCGAAAATTCATCATTGCCGATACTCCCGGACATGAACAATACACTCGCAATATGGCGACCGGCGCTTCGACCTGTGATTTGGCGATTATTTTGATCGATGCCCGCCACGGCGTTATGACACAAACACGCCGTCACTCCTATATCGCTTCACTGTTGGGCATTCGCCATCTCGTAATCGCAATCAATAAAATGGATTTGATGAATTTTGACGAAGCGCGTTTTGAAAGCATTAAAAACGATTATCTCGAGTTTGCAAAAAATCTCGGTCAGCGCGAATTTTTCTTTGTGCCTATTTCGGCGCTGGATGGCGATAACGTCGTCAACGTAAGTGAGCGTACTCCTTGGTACAAAGGTCAGTCGCTTATGCAGATTCTTGAAACGGTGGAGTTGTCCGGAGATAAAAATACAACGGATTTCCGTTTCCCTGTTCAGTTCGTCAATCGACCCAACCTCGATTTTCGCGGTTTCTGCGGTACAGTTGCTTCAGGGTTAGTGCGTCGTGGCGACGAAATCAAAGTGCTGCCATCGGGCAAAACCAGCAAAATCAAAGATATCGTTGTTTACGAAGGCAGCTTGGGAGAAGCGTTTGTCGGCCAGTCTGTCACTCTGACTCTGGAAGATGAAATTGATATCAGTCGCGGCGATATGTTGGTGAAAAAAGACGATGAGGTGCCGCTGACCCAATATCTCCAGGCACATCTTGTTTGGATGAATGATGCCGCTTTGCAACCGGGCAAACAGTATCTATTCAAATTCGCCAGCAAAGTGACTCCAGGCGTCGTTTCAGCTATCGAGTATCGCGTCGATATTAATACTCAGGCACATATCGAAGCGGCCGAAATGCAGCTGAATGATATTGCGGTAGTGCAGGTCGACCTGGAACAAAAAGTTGTGGCCGATGCTTACTCCGTGAATCGTGCAACTGGTGCTTTTATCATGGTCGACCGTTTGACCAATGCGACGGTCGCAGCGGGAATGGTGATAGCGCCATTGCAACAAAAGAAACTTGCCGAAACCGCGCAATATTCCGCCTTTGAGCTGGAGTTGAATGCGCTGATCCGCAAGCATTTCCCACACTGGAATGCGGTGGATCTGCAGAGCCTGCTTAAAGACAAATAGAGTCAATAAAAGCGCACATAATGTGCGCTTTTTCTTACATGTTTTTCCGCTTTTTTCCTTTAGACAAAACATGGGCAGGCCAATATATTTGGCTCGTCGGCTTGGTCTGCTGCGTTCATTCACCTGGCGAGAGGAAGGTTATCTCGTTATATCCGACGAGAGTTTGTAGCAGAGCGACAACTTAATGCATTGGGTCACGGAGTCGACCCTTTCCTCGCCAAACAAAAGAAGGAGCTTTTTATGAAATCATTCTCTCGTTCCCTGAGTCATTTCTTTCTCGCCTTTGTGCTGGCAAGCTTTGCCAGTGTCGCCCCCGCCGTATTTGCGGCCGATCAGTCGTCTTCAGTCCAAAAAGAAGCGGCTGACATCAAGGTCAATATCAATACAGCCAGTGCAGACGCTTTAGCGGAAATCTTGAACGGTGTAGGGCCAGCGAAGGCGGCGGCGATTGTCGCTTATCGTGATGAGCATGGTCCTTTTACGTCGGTTGACGATTTGATCAAGGTGAAAGGGATTGGACCCGCTACCTTGGAGAAGAACCGTCACTTGATCTCTCTTTGATACAGCCTTCCATTTGCCAAAAGCCCGAGGAAACCCCAACTCGGGCTTTTTTATGTCAAAATCTGCGGATCGTTGTGCAGTCCGGAGTTTTTATGGGGTCCCCCAGTCAAACAAATCCTAAACAAATCGTGGTGGCGTTGGATTTCGACTCCATCTCTCCTTGTGAACAATTATTGAATCGATTGGACCCAAGCTTGTGCCGAGTCAAGATCGGCAAGGAGCTTTTCACTTCTGCCGGGCCTAAGGTGGTTGAGCTGGCTCAGGCGCATGGTTTTGACGTATTCCTCGATCTGAAATTTCACGATATCCCCGTCACAGTCGCCAAAGCAGTAAAAGCCGCAGCCAATTTGGGCGTGTGGATGGTGAACGTTCATGCATCGGGCGGAAGGCGAATGCTGGATGCAGCTGTAGAAGCAATAGCGAATGTACAGAACCGGCCAATTCTGATTGGTGTTACGGTTTTGACCAGTATGGAACAGAGTGAACTGGAGCAGATTGGCGTGGCAGGTCCGCTGGATCAGCAGGTCGTGCGGTTAGCGAAATTGGTGCGTGATTCAGGGCTTGATGGTGTTGTTTGTTCTGCTCAGGAAGCGCGCCAGCTCAAGACCAATTTCGGTTCGGATTTTGTGCTTGTTACACCGGGTATCCGATTGCCGGGAGCCGCAGCGGATGACCAGCGCCGCATAGTCACGCCAGCGGACGCAGTTTCTTTGGGGAGCGATTACCTTGTAATAGGTCGCCCAATTACTCAGGCTGCGGACCCTGTCGCTGTTTGTCGGCAAATTGCCGAGTCCCTTTCCGCGTAATGTCTTCTATTTATTACTTCTTTATTGAGTGTTGGTCATGGCAAACCCAAACGAAAACACCGTACCTGTAATCGCAATAGATGGCCCAAGCGGAGCGGGCAAAGGTACTTTGTGTCGATTGGTGTCGCAGAGGACGGGATACCATTTGCTGGATAGCGGTGCGCTGTACCGGCTGACGGCTTTGGCGGCTATGCGAGCAGGCGTTTCGCTGGGTGATGAAAGAGTGGTTGCGGATGTCGCGGCCAATTTGGATATTCGTTTCGACGCAACTCCGGAAGGAACCCGCGTTTTCCTGAGCGGCCAAGATGTCTCCAGTGACATTCGCCGGGAAGAGGTAGGTATGAATGCATCCAAAGTGGCGGCCTATCAACCCGTGCGCGCCGCGCTTCTGGATCGACAAAGAGCCTTCGCCAGAACCCCTGGGTTGGTGGCGGACGGGCGGGATATGGGAACCGTAGTGTTCCCTGATGCCAAGGTCAAAATCTTTCTCACCGCATCAGCGGAAGAGCGGGCGAGACGCCGCGTGTTGCAGCTGGAAAGTGCAGGGCAGCAAGCTCACTTTGATGAGATTCTTGCCGATATTCGCGCGCGTGATGGACGGGATTCCAAACGATCGGCAGCACCTCTGGTCGCGGCCGATGATGCTTTGGTTATCGACAGTACAAACCTT
Organism: Saccharophagus sp. K07; assembly: GCF_014336955.1. GTDB lineage: Bacteria > Pseudomonadota > Gammaproteobacteria > Pseudomonadales > Cellvibrionaceae > UBA5868. The sequence goes on from NZ_QRAI01000008.1 coordinate 158,081, forward strand.
TCTATAGAACAGGTGTTGGATCTCATCTTGCAGCAGCTGAAAAAGCAAAGCTTGGAAGGAAATCGTGATGCTTAAAAAGCTACTAAAGCGCATCGGTTGGGTGCTGTTGGTTATATGGTGCTTGGGCTTGGTGTTGCTGGGTGCGCGCTTTGCTCAAAATAATCCAGGTTTGATAGAGCTGGACCTGATTTTTTGGCAGGTTCCCCCCTTGTCAGTCGGTTTGCTATTCAGCATTTGTCTCTTGCTGGGCGTACTTGTGGGATCTCTGATGTTTCTACCTATGTTTCTCCTCGCTAAAAACCGTGTTCGTCGGTTGCAGGCTGAACTTCACAAAATCCAGCAAAATCAACTTCCTTCCCGCCCATAGAAAGCAGTGGGATGGTTGGGAATGGTTATAAATTGATCTTCTCAAGCCTGATCATCTCCTAACCTGCTTTAGTGCATGCCGATTGCATTGGGTCTGTGTTTCTGGTAAGGTCGCGCCGCCTAAAAGTGTGCACTGCATCAATCAGTCGTGCCTTTGGGTTTCGGTCGTAAAAATAGGCGATGGGCGTGATGCCAGCTTTGTAGCGTCTTGTCGTTTTTGTCAAAAACAACCCCGTGGTCTGGTAACGCGGAATCCCGGCTTTGTATCCGGGTTAATTGTGAAGGTTATTTTAATGAGCGAGAGCTTTGCAGAACTCTTTGAGGAAAGTTTAAGAACCATCGATATGGAACCCGGCACCATCGTGACCGGCGTAGTTATTGATATCGATGATGAATGGGTGACAGTTCACGCAGGACTGAAATCCGAAGGTGTTATCCCTGCGTCCCAATTTTTGGATGAATCCGGCAAATTGACTCTCGCCATCGGTGACGAAGTTCAGGTAGCTCTGGAAACTGTAGAAGACGGTTTCGGTGAGACCCGCCTGTCACGCGAGAAAGCAAAACGAGCTGAGTCCTGGAAGATCCTGGAAGCTGCCAATGCTGCTGACACCGTTGTTAAAGGTGTTATCAATGGCAAAGTTAAAGGTGGCTTCACTGTTGATGTTGCTGGTATCCGAGCGTTCCTGCCCGGTTCTTTGGTTGACGTTCGTCCAGTGCGCGAAACCACTCACCTGGAAGGCAAAGAACTCGAATTCAAAGTTATCAAGCTTGATCAGAAGCGCAACAACGTTGTTGTTTCTCGTCGTGCCGTTATGGAGCAGGCGAACTCTGACGAGCGCGAAGAATTGCTGGCTACCTTGCAAGAAGGTATGGCTGTCAAAGGTATCGTCAAGAACCTCACCGATTACGGTGCGTTCGTTGACCTGGGCGGCGTAGACGGCTTGTTGCACATCACTGACATGGCTTGGAAACGCATCAAGCATCCGAGCGAAATCGTCAGCGTTGGCGATGAAATCGAAGTTAAAGTCCTCAAATTCGACCGCGAGCGCAACCGTGTATCTCTGGGCTTGAAACAGCTCGGCGAAGATCCGTGGCATGAAATTACTCAGCGCTATCCAGAAGGTTCCAAAGTTAAAGCTCGTGTTACTAACCTCACCGACTACGGTTGCTTTGCTGAAATCGAAACCGGCGTTGAAGGTCTGGTTCACGTGTCCGAAATGGATTGGACCAACAAGAACATCCACCCATCCAAAGTCGTGCAGTTGGGCGACGAGATCGAGGTGATGATTCTGGATATCGACGAAGAGCGTCGTCGTATTTCTCTTGGTATCAAGCAGTGCCAAGAAAACCCATGGGATGCCTTCTCTCGTCAATACGCTAAAGGCGACCGTATCAGCGGTAAGATCAAGTCCATCACTGACTTCGGTATCTTCATCGGTCTGGAAGGTGGCATCGACGGCCTTGTGCACCTGTCCGACATTTCTTGGAACGAGCCAGGCGAAGAAGCTGTACGCAAGTTCAAGAAAGGTGAAGAGATCGAAACCGTTGTTCTGGCTATCGACCCAGAGCGTGAGCGTATCTCCCTCGGCATCAAGCAACTGGATGAAGATCCATTCTCCGTTTACGTTGCTCAGCACGACAAAGGCAGCATCGTTAAAGGTGTCGTAAAAGAAGTTGACGCTAAGGGTGCAGTCATCACTCTGGCGAACGACGTCGAAGGTACTTTGAAAGCGTCTGACCTCAGCCGTGACAAAGTAGAAGATGCGCGCAATGTGCTGAAAGAAGGCGAAGAAGTAGAAGCTAAAATCACGAACGTTGATCGCAAGAACCGCACGATCATACTGTCCGTAAAAGCTAAAGACGCCGACGACGAAAAGACCGCCATGAAAGAATTGAGCGCCAAAGCAGATCAAGTGGCGCCAGCTACCATTGGCGATCTGATCAAAGCTCAAATCGAAAAGCAAAGTTAATCATTTGTTATAAACAAACGGCCCCTTATGGGGCCGTTTTTGTTTGTGCGTCCAAAATTCCTGCGTTTAAATTGGTTTTGCTACCATTAAAAAGATTTTTGTTGTATAACAAAGACTTGCGGTTTGGCCGAGCATCTCAGTTGCTTGTCTCTGTAGCGCTATGTTGGGCGACCTTTCCATTGGACGAATCCCCGGAGCGAGTATTTCTATGACGAAGTCGGAATTAATCGAGCGTATCGCTGAGCGTCAGGATCAACTATCCCCCAAAGACATAGAACTGGCAGTTAAATTAATCCTGGAATATATGTCCCAGAGTTTGGCCAGCGGATCGCGCATTGAAATCCGTGGCTTTGGCAGTTTTTCCATCCACTATCGAGCTCCCCGGGTTGGCCGCAATCCAAAAACAGGAGAGTCTGTGCAGCTGGAAGGAAAATATGTTCCTCACTTTAAACCCGGAAAAGAGTTGAGGGATAGAGTTAACGAGACCCTTCGTTAATACAAAATCATCACAATTTTCTTCTAACTTTCGTTTGAGACTTCGTTATAATCCACAACTTTTGGATCACCCACTAAAGTAGGTGATCGATTGCCGCTTGCTATCGTCCTGACGTTAACGGCCCGATCAGCCAGTGATTAAACGCAAGGTTCATATGCCAACAGTCATACCGGTCATTCTTTCTGGTGGTAGCGGTAGCCGCCTCTGGCCAAAATCCCGTCATCATTATCCCAAGCAACTTCACCGTCTCTACGGTAATCACACCATGCTCCAGGAAACCTTGAAGCGGGTAGAGTGGCTTGGCGGTCGTCAATTTGTCATCTGCAACAACGATCAGCGCTTTATGGTTGCGGATCAAGTACAAGAAATCGGCATTGATGCAGAAATTATTCTTGAGCCGGTGGCGCGTAACACAGCGCCTGCTATAGTCATTGGTGCGTTAAAAAGCTTGGAAATCTCGCCAGATGCAGTGATTGCGGTATTTCCCGCCGATCACCTTGTTAAGGATTTGGATAAATTCAAAGAGTGCTTGACACAGGCGATCGAAATAGCCAGTAAAGAGAGGTTGGTCACATTTGGTGTTGTGCCAACAAGACCGGAAACTGGATACGGCTATATCAGAGCAGAGCAAGAAAACCAGGAAGGCTTACTGCGCATTGCCGCATTTGTTGAAAAGCCAAATCTGGAAACAGCGGAAAGTTATTTACGTAGTGGGGATTATTACTGGAACAGTGGGATGTTCATTTTTTCAGCAAGTCGTTTAATTGAGGAAGTGGAGCGTCTTCAACCTGAAATCCTCAAACACTGTCGCGATGCGCTGAACAAAAGTGTAAAGGATTTGGATTTTCTCCGGCTTGATAAGGCCGAGTTCGAAAAATGCCCAAATGTATCGATCGATTATGCTGTCATGGAGAAAACCCAGGATGGATACATGGTGCCGTTTTCTGCTCAGTGGAGTGACGTGGGAAGTTGGCAAGCGCTTTGGGAAGTTGGCGATAAAGATTCCGCAGACAATGTTTTTTACGGCGATGTCATTTCCGAGAACAGCCAAGGTTGTTATGTCAGCTGTGATGGCAGGCTTGTTGCGCTAGTTGGCGTTAAAGACCTGGTCGTCGTAGAAACTGCTGATAGCGTATTGGTGGCTCATAAGGATAGTTCGCAGGATGTAAAAAAAATCGTCGATGCATTAAAAGACGATTGCCGCAGTGAATATCTCGCTCATAGAGAAGTGCATCGTCCTTGGGGGAGTTACGATCTTGTTGATACTGGAAACCGTTATCAGGTTAAGCGAATCACAGTAAAACCGGGTGCGTCATTATCGTTGCAGATGCATCACCATCGTGCGGAACATTGGGTTGTGGTGTCAGGAACGGCGCAAATTCAAAAAGGGGAGCATAAGCAGATTCTTACTGAAAATCAGTCTGCTTTTATACCTTTAGGGGAAAAACACCGACTTTCAAATCCCGGTCTTGTTCCGCTGCATTTAATAGAAGTTGCCAGCGGGGCATACCTTGCCGAGGATGACATAGTCCGCTTTGAGGATGGTTATGGAAGAGCCTAGCTTATTTTTCTAGGCTTTTATCGGTATGAATGTTGTTTGGCGCACTATTGCGCAAACTTCAAAATGCCAAAATTTGTTACATAAACAAACATTCGATATTAACGTCAGTATAATTTGCGTAAATCATTGGGGGCTTTCAGCTTGGGAGCAAATGCATGGAAATAGGACTTGCAGTTTTGCTTGTGGCTTTTTTGATCACCTTCGGTATGGTTAAGGTGCTACAGCCTCTAGCGTACTTGATCGATTTAGTTGATAAACCTGGAGGACGCAAACAACATGATGGCGTCATTCCTTTAATTGGTGGCATCGCTGTCTTTATTGGTATTTTTTTAACTGCCTATCTGTTTCTCGATCAGCCAACCTTCATACGCTTGTTTATGGTGGGAGGTGGCTTTATGGTGTTCCTCGGTGCGGTGGATGACCGCTACGATCTAAGTCCTCGCCTGCGTCTAGTTGGTCAAATTCTTGTTGCTTCCATATTTGTATACGGGCTCGATATATACCTCGCCAATTTTGGCAATTTGGTTGGATTGGGAAATATAGAAGTCGGCTGGGCTGGATATTTCCTCGCCATTCTATCTCTGGTTGGTGTCGTTAATGCTTTTAATATGCTGGATGGTATTGACGGATTGATTGGCTCCTTTGGGCTTATCTCCTTTATGGGGCTTGCGTACTTATTTGGCGGCGCTGGGCAAACTAATCTTGCCCTTTTATCGATGCTGTTTATTGGCGCTGTTTCTGCGTTTCTGATTTTTAATATTTGGGGTGTTCCAAGCCGTCAGAAGCGGATCAATAAAATCTTTATGGGGGATGCCGGGAGTATGTTTCTGGGGTTGGCTTTGGGGGTGTTACTGATATACGGCTCTCAAGCGGAAATCAAAGCCTTCGACCCGGTAATTGCCATCTGGTTTGTATTGCTGCCTATGACGGATATGTTTACCCTGATGTATCGCCGTATTCGTCGAGGTAAATCTCCCGTCGCCCCAGATAGAACCCATATCCATCACATATTGATGCGAGCTGGGTTTAAGCCTTGGCAGGCGCTTTATATTCTGGTGCTGGTGCAAACGGTGCTTGTGCTATTTGGAATAACAGCCAGCGTATATGAATTGCCAGAATATGTTTCTTTTGCAGCAGCGCTTGGATTTGTCGGTTTTTACCAAGTGTTGATGAAGCGGTCTTGGCAGTTTATTAGGTGGAATAAGCGGCGGTTTGCAGCCGCTTCTTAAAAACGCTCGAAAGAGCGTTTTTTTTGTGTTGTTGTGTTCAATTGTTGAACATTCCGAAGATCATATATTTGTATATGTCAAATAACATCGACGAGACACGCTATCAATTGATCAGGCTTATTGAGAGGAATCCCGATATTAGCCAAAGGGAGTTGGCAAATCAGTTGGGTATTAGTGTTGGTAAGGTCAATTATTGTTTGAAGGCATTGATCAGTGTGGGCTGGATAAAGGCCGGCAATGTCGTTCGTTCTAACAATAGAATGCGCTACGCCTATGTTCTTACTCCTGCAGGTTTGCGCGAAAAAACAAAGATTGCGGCGAAGTTTCTGCAAAAAAAACAATCGCTATATGAATCTCTGAAAGAGGAGATTGCGCGTCTTAAACTGGAATTGAAAGACGACTCTGCTGAGTAGTAGTTGCCTCCAAGATTAAGGTCCGCTTTGTTTCTACTGTTCGGAATATAATAGCAATTTTTACAAAGATCAGAGAATTACCATGAAGGAAATAAATACTTGTTCAGGGGTTAAAGGCTGGCAGGAGGCAGAAGAAATAAAAGCGAAACATTCTCGCGTCCGAGAAGGGGGGTTAATTGATCTTTCCTTATTGATAGGTCGGTTGTGGATTAACAAATGGAAGGGAGGAGGGCTTGTAATTGTTTTCTCATTGGCTGCTATGGCTTACACCTATACTCTCCCAAACACTTATAAAGTGGAAGGTATATATGCTCCTGCTCAGAATTATAGTGGGAGTAATATGTCACAGCTTAGCGGGATTGCAGCTCTGGCTGGTCTGAACATCGCAAATTCAGATAGCAACGAAATAGACCGAGGGATTGCGCTTGTTAATAGCTTTCCTTTTCTTGAAAAAATCATAACGGAAAATGGACTGAAACCATACTTAATAGCAGTAAAGGAGTGGGATAAAAAGACGGGAGAGCTCGTTTGGGATAGAGATATATTTGACCCAATCACAAATAAGTGGGCTCTGGAGTCTCAAGAGGCTGCAGGGGAGCCATCCAATTACGAAGCATATAAACGTTTTAAAAAAATATTTAATGTATCCAGAGATGTTAAAACTGGAATGATAACTGTCGGCGTTGAATTTTATTCTCCAGATTTGGCCGTTCAGTGGGTTGATTTAATTGTCGGGAATTTGAATAAGCATTTTCAGGAAAGAGATATTGAACGAGCCAAACGCAATATTCTCTATTTGGAGAAAAAGATTCAGGAAACGAGCCTGTCTGGAATGCATGCCATTTTCTATTCCATGATAGAGGGGCAAACAAAAACGCTAATGCTGGCGGAAGTTGATGAAGAGTATCTTCTAGAGATGATTGTCGAGCCCCGCGCTTCTCTGGTTGCAGTCAGCCCGAATCGAGCCCTCATAATTGCTGGAGCAGCTTCCATTGCTTTATTGCTTTTTATGGGATTTGTTTTCGTTCAAAGTGTTCGTGATTGAGTGGCCTAGACAATGAAAATGAGTCAAGCGCTCGAGCATTTTTGGGCAAAAGGAGTTCTTTGCTTATTTTTTGGGGTGTCGATTCTATGCTTTATATCACCAGTCCAGACTGGACTCGATACTCAGCCTTATTATCTCATTCTCTCTTTTTTGGTTTTTATTCTTTATCATCAAACCAAATTTGATAAATGTATGGCGGCCCTCCTTCTTGTTTTGGTGTCTGGAGTCCCTCTTTATATTTTGGCGATTTGGGAGGCCAATATAAGATCTTTTATTATTTATATTTCTATATTTCCTCTTGTTTTCTCTATGTACCGGATATTTCTCTATGATGGCTGGAAAGAACGATATGTTATGTGTTTCGTGTTTTTATATTTTGGGGCTGCAATACTTCAAATAATCTATGGTAAAGACCTTTTTGGAGGGATTCTGCAGAGCAGGACTACTGAAAATAGGGGGGTGTCCTCGCTTGCAAATGAGCCAACCCTATATGCGTTGATGTGTCTTCTGGTTGGATTGATTTGTCATATATCTAGGTTTCCAAAACGAACAAAAATAATAATTTACGTTCTTTTGTTGTTGCAAATAGTTTTTCTGGCAAGATCATCGATGGCTTTGTTGGTTTTGGTTTTCTGGCTTTTTATGTACGTGTTAATTGTTAATCCCATTAGCGCCTTTTATTTTTTGGTTGTTGGTGCGGGCATTGCTTGGGTTGTGATAGGAATTCTGCCTGAGGACTCAAGAATTTTTTCGTTATTTAGAATAATTTTGGATTCCCCTCTGTTTTTGATTCAGAAGGATGCGAGTGTAAATGAGCGTATCGCTCACTTGGTGCTTCCCGTGTATGCATCTTTTGATAATTATCTTTTTCCCCAAGGGTTCTCCTCATTTTCAAATGTTTTGGGTCGGAGAGATGAGCTATTTGGTGGGGTTTTTTTTTGGGGGCCTAACACTAATAAAATTATGTCCGGATTTGGAGCTGTTTTATGGGAGATGGGGGTGGTTGGTTTGGCTGTCTTGTTTTGTTTTGCGTGGAGTTGTTTAAGTGCAGCTCATCTTCAGGTTAGAGATCGCCTATTTCTGCTTGCGGCATCGCTATCACTTATGTTTACAGCTATTCCCATAATTAATCCGGTATTCTGCGCGCTTTGGGGGGCTATTGAAGCTGACAAAATAAGATATGAAAGATAAAATTTTGATGTTTTTTGGTTTTATATTGTCCTCAATTGCGTATTTGATTTTTGTAAAGATAGTTTCGCAAAACTCATCTCCTGAATTTTGGGGGCAATTTCTTCTTGATATTGGGCTTGCCACAATTTTAAGTGTAGCGAGTTTTGAGTGGATAAAAAATTATTATTCAAGATTTTTTATAAAAAAAATAGAGGGAAAAATTGCAACTTGTGTAATTGCATTTTCTCTATTGGCATTATTGATGGCAGGTATCTTTGGGTATTGGAATCTATGTGTTCTAATCATTTCTATATCGATTTATAATATTTTTTTGCAGTGGCTAAGATGTCGGGGAAAGGGAAAGAGAATGGCATTATTTGTCCTTTTCCGGTGGGGTATGTTGATTATGGGAACTTTGGGAATATTGCATGCAGGAAGGCATGAGTTGCTTTATCCGCACTTTTTAATTTCGGCGCTGGTGAGCGTGTTGTTTTTTTTGCCTTGGGGGCAAGTGCATCTTATGGTGGTTAAGCCGAAAGAATGTTGGGAGATGATAAAGTATGGCGGCGGTATCTCGGTTTCAACGCTTGCCTCGACATCTGTTGTAATGTCCGATCGGGTATTATTGTCTGCTGCATTTGGTGCAGGTGCCGTAGCATCTTATTCGTCGACTTTTGATCTCGTCCAAAAAGCGGTGCTTATGCCATTTATGGTATACAACTTTATTTTCTTTCCAAAATTCGTTTCTTTCGGAAAGTGGGAGTATCCAAGGTTAAATATAGTATGGGTTGTCGCCATTTTATTGATATGTTCTTCATCGCTTATATTTCTGCCTAAAATCTTTACTGCGTTTTTTCCTGCTATTTATGATGAATCTCTTTACGATGTGTTGAAGTTGTGTTGTTTTATTGTTTTGTTTCAGGCTTATAAGGCATTCTATTTGGATCACTATTACATGATAAAAAAGAGGAGTGCCATGATATTAACTCTGGCAATATCTCTATTATCAATATACGGAATTTTATTGTTTTTTTGTGGAATTGCTACGCCGATTGATATCTATTTTTACATGTTGTATTCATACGTGATTATATGTCTTGTTAGTCTAATTTTTATTTGTTTAAAAGGGGGCAGAGTGCAATTTTTCACTCATTCCCTCCATTTTTATTGTTGATTTTGTTGGGTGCTTTTTTGCTATAAGAGCCTTGTGATGATTCTGAGAATAGTAAGTAATAATTTGAAGGGGGGTGCTCGCCGTTATTGCTATATTTTAAATCGAGCACTGCAAGATAGCGGTAGAAAAACTGCAACTTTTATTCCGAGGGCTCCCTCTGCCGATCCATTTTCTGATGCGGAACTGGTGCCGTTTGAATATCATAACACCCGATCGTTCCTTAAATTGCTTCTGTATGCATATCGCAATCGTACTAAGATTACTTTGATCCACTCTCATTTGAGAATGGCTAATATTTATGGGTTTATAATTTCATTGATTATTGGAAAGCCTTTGGTCATAACTTGCCATGGCCCTGATCCGAAGAAAAAAACTATTAGAGAGAGTTTTTTAATTTTTCTAAATAAATGCGCTGTTAAAAGGGCGAAAAGAATAATTCATATTAGCGAGTTCGTTAAACAAAACTTTCTGGAATATCATTCAATACTGGAATCAGATAAGCATGTTGTTATATACAATGGGTCTGATGATTTGGGTGTCAAATGTCGTGAACCATCTACTGTTTTGAAAATTGTAGTTGTGGGAGAGCTCACAGAAAGAAAAGGAATTCCTCGCCTTATCCAGGAATTGGAAAAGCTTGAGAAAGAGGGTGTAAAAAAAAGCATCGAGTTTCATATTTACGGGGAAGGAATCTATAAAAATGATCTCATAAAGCTCTCCAGGAAGGTTAAAAATTATAAGGTGAATGTGCATGGTTACGAAGATGATCTTGGAAAGATATATCATAATGCGGATTTGCACCTGATTTTGGCGATAAACGAAGGATTTGGTCGTGTTGTAACAGAAGCAATGAGTGCTGGGGTTCCAACAATCGCGTATAGATCAGGAGCTTTCCCTGAATTAATTCGTCATAAAGTCACTGGATATCTTCTCGGTGACGAGCCTTTAAGTGATGCTATTTCGTTTTTTAGTGACTCTAATATTTTGAGTGCGATTAGCCATCATTGTCGGTTGGAATTTGAAGATAGATTTTCCTCAATTGCGTTTTCTATCAATACTATACGTGCAATAAGTAGTTTATGAATATTCAAAAACTGGTTGTGGTAACTAATGTCTTTGGTCCGTTAAATCTCGGTGACTTTGAGTTATTTAGTGCACTTGTAGAAAAGGTACATAAGTGTTCTGATCGGGTCAGCTTGTCCGCTATTGCAAGGGATCCCGAATTGAGTAAAGGGTTCTTTCCTAGAGTGGCTTTTTATGAGCAGCTTGGCAAAGCCGAAGGCGCCGGCTTAAGACTCTTGAGGCTGTCTGCATCACTTTTATTTGTTAAATGGAAGTTTCCTGCTCGGGTGCTGTTGCCCAAAGCTCAGTATGATGGATTAGTCGAGCTAACGAAAGCGGACTTGGTTATGGGATGTCCAGGAGGTTTTCTAGAGGATTCTTCTTGTTCTTTTTATTCTCACTTAATTCAGGTTTTTTTAGCTAAAAAGTTGGCAAAAAAATACATGCTCGCACCCATGTCTATAGGGCCGGTAAGAAATCGTATTAATAAATTTTTATTGTTAAAAGTGTTAAAGGGGATAGACGCGATATATGTTCGGGAAAGAACTAGTCTGCGATTGTGCGAATCTCTTGGGGTTGAGTGCAAATTGAGCAACGATCTGGCATTTGATAAGTTTCAGAATAGTGTTGATTCGGTAGCGTCTTCTTCAAGTTATTTTTGTATGACGATTATTGACTGGAGTTTCCCTAGTGCTCCTGATGTTGCATCCGCAAGGAAGGCATATTTAGATGCTCTATCCCGTACAGCAGTGTATGTTTCGAGGAATTTTGGCTTGTCCTTAAAGATAATCGTCCAAGTGGCGAGCGATATGCCGGCAATAAAGGATTTTTGTGCTCTATTAGATGGACAAGGAGTTGATTATTGCTTGGTGACAGATGATCTAACCCCTGACAATATGATGAATTTAATATCTAAAGCTAGATTGGTCATTGCATCAAGGTTTCATAGTGCGATTTTTGCTTTAAATGTCGGAACCCCTGTTATCGCAATCAGTTATTTGCCTAAAACCACAGGGATGCTGGATCTTTATGATGCAAAGGAATTATATGTAGATATCGAAACTGTAACTTCTGATAGACTTATAAATATTGCGCAAAGATTTCTTCTGAATCCTGGGGAATTTCTTATAATTAGGAGTAAGTTTGCAAAGAGATTAACGGAGGTGGGTAGCGTTTTTGTTAATGATTTGGAGCGTGTTTTGTCATGATCTTGGCTATAGGTCCTTTGCCGCCTCCTGTCACGGGGCAGGCAAAAGCGTTTGAAGCGTATGTTTTGGGGACGCAAAAAAAGTGTCATGTAATTGACATAAATTATGAAGGTTTTGGCCATTATAAAAAAATTTTTAAAGCAACCAAATATTTGGTTCGGCTTTTGCTTTTGGTTTTTGGAAAAGAATTTTCCGTTCTTTATATCACAAATTCAAGGACAGTGTCGGGTTCTTTAAGGGATATAGCAGCAATCTTGCTTTTTAAATTGGGAGCAAGAAAAAGAAGTGTTGTTGTTCATCTGCACGGCTCTGATTTTTCGGATTTTTATTCTTCTCAAAAAGGGTTTTTCAGATTTTTATTGAGGTGTGCGTACGATAAGGTTGATTTCGGCATTGTATTAACTAAAGGCATGGTTGAGCAATTTGAGCATTTTCCAAAAATAAAGGTTTTTGTTGTTTCTAATTATTGTGAGGATTTTCTGCCGATTGGTTTTAGTATTGATGAAAAAATTTCAAATATTGAGGCGGCCCAAGAAATTAATGTTTTGTATATGTCAAACTGCATTAAATCGAAAGGACTTTGTGAGCTGGTTGAAGCGGTCGTTGCTTTTAATGAGGTTGCATTAAATGATGGTTTTAGGCCGATTGTTCTGAATATTGCGGGCCTTCCTATGGCCGATGAATATGCTACCGAAGAAGAAATGAGATCTTTTTTGAGCTTATTTAATAGTGAATATATTAGGTATCATGGATTTGTAGAGGGGCGAGCAAAGGCTGAATTATATATGGATGCGCATGTGGTGGCTTTGCCAACTTATTATAAATCGGAAGCTCAGCCCCTTTGTCTCATTGAGGGTGCTTATGCAGGTAATGCATTGTTGGTATCTCGTCACAACTACAATGAGGAAATGTTGAAGGTTTTGGATGGAGTCTTGATTGATAAGCGATCTGTATCTTCGATTGTTGAGGCATTTCAGGAGTTACAAGATGTTGGTCGTTTATCATCGATCTGCCGTGTCAATTATCATCGAGCGCGCGCAAATTTTTCAAAAATTAAATACATCGAAAGCATCGACGATGTCGTAGGAATTGGAATATGAAAAAGGCAATTATTACGGGTATAACAGGTCAAGATGGCTCATATTTGGCAGAGTTTCTGTTGTCCAAAGGTTATGAAGTCCATGGCATAAAACGTCGAGCGTCGCTTTTCAACACTGAGCGTGTTGACCATATTTATCAAGACCCTCATGAGGTTAACCCTCGGTTTTACCTGCATTATGGCGATCTAACGGACACGTCAAATCTTACTCGTATTTTGCGTGAAGTTCAGCCTGACGAAGTTTACAACTTGGGCGCTCAATCTCATGTGGCTGTATCTTTTGAGTCTCCAGAATACACTGCCGATGTTGATGCGATTGGTACGCTGAGATTGCTCGAGGCTATTCGCTTTTTGGAGCTTGAAAAGAAAACGAGATTTTATCAAGCATCAACTTCTGAATTGTATGGGTTGGTTCAGGAGATTCCTCAAAAAGAAACCACACCATTTTATCCACGCTCTCCTTATGCGGTGGCCAAGCTCTATGCTTATTGGATTACTGTAAACTATCGGGAGAGTTATGGAATCTACGCCTGTAACGGAATTTTATTTAATCATGAGTCTCCTCGTCGCGGTGAAACTTTCGTAACGCGAAAAATCACGCGTGGCATCGCGAATATTGCGCATGGTCTGGAAAAATGTCTATATCTTGGAAATCTAGATGCTTTACGTGATTGGGGGCATGCAAAAGATTATGTGCGTATGCAATGGATGATGTTGCAGCAGGAAAAACCTGAAGATTATGTTATTGCAACCGGAAAGCAAATCTCGGTTAGAGAGTTTGTTCGTATGGCGGCTAGGGAAGCCGGAATTGCGCTAGAGTTCTCAGGTGAGGGGGTTCAGGAAATTGCTACGGTTATTGAAGTTGATAACTTGATTTCGCCAAAAGTTAAGATTGGCGACGTAATTGTGCGAGTAGATCCAAGATATTTTCGTCCGGCCGAAGTAGAAACTTTGTTGGGGGACCCTTCGAAGGCCAAAGCTCTGTTGGGGTGGGAGCCGGAAATTACTGTTGAGGAGATGTGTTCAGAGATGGTGCTTTCTGATCTTGAAAAAGCAAAGAGACACGCATTGTTGAAGTCTCATGGGTTTGATGTCGCTGTCGCGCGGGAGAATTAAAATGACATCAAAAAAGCGCGTCTTTGTTGCTGGGCATAAAGGAATGGTTGGTTCTGCGATTGTCCGAAATCTAGAAAAACGGAATGATGTCGAATTAATCTTGGTAGACCGAAATTCTTTGGATTTGACAACTCAACAGGCTGTAAAAGAGTTTATGGAGAACTCTAAGCCTGACGAAGTGTATTTGGCAGCGGCTAAGGTTGGGGGGATTCACGCTAATAACGTATATCCCGCGGACTTCATTTATCAAAATCTAATTATTGAATGCAACATCATTCACAGTGCACACTTGGCCAACGTTCAAAAGCTCCTGTTCTTGGGATCGTCTTGTATTTACCCCAAGTTTGCAGAGCAGCCGATGCAGGAATCCGCCTTGCTAACCGGAGTCTTAGAGCCAACTAACGAACCCTATGCTATAGCCAAAATTGCCGGTATTAAACTGTGTGAAAGTTACAACAGACAATATGGTCGAGACTATCGCGCAGTTATGCCGACGAATCTATATGGCCCAAATGATAATTTTCACCCTGATAATAGTCATGTCATTCCTGCGCTTTTAAGGCGTTTCCATGAGGCGAAGTTGCGTGGTGATGTTGAAGTCGTGGCTTGGGGAAGTGGAACCCCTAAGCGCGAATTTCTTTACGTAGACGACATGGCTTCTGCTTGCATTGTAAGCGCTCGACAAACCCCACCCTAGCCAGTCTCGGTTGATTCACCAAAGATACCCCCAGGTTTTTGACTGGGGTATGAATATGAATCTGACAAGCAAACAGCAATTCTGGCGAGACCATGTTTTG
>NZ_QRAI01000009.1 GCF_014336955.1 Saccharophagus sp. K07
TCCGCCAAAAAGAAATAAGTCGAGCATGAAGATGTCTCAATTTTTCTCTTTGTGTCAAAAGTTGGCAGTCATTAAAGAACATGCAGCTAAAATCTAATCGGCGACTTTTTTATTGAGGCCAATGAAAAGGGCCCGAGTGGGAAGGCTGGTACAGTATTGTATTGGGCGGTTCCGGACCACTTGAAAGCGATAGAGCATTTCAAGAGCTTAGGATCTGAAATATAGAGGCCCCGTTTTTTTGAAGTTTGCGGCAAATCAAGCCAATTTATGGCTGGCCACAACCAATGGATTTAGCAAGGGTTTGATGAAGGGTTTTTTATGCTGGTGGTTTGACAGAGCAGAGTTAAAGGGAGGTTCGGAGAAATACCTTCAAGGACAGTTTGATATTGATGACAGCATTGCGTAAGTATCCATACTTCCCCAGCAACCCCACCCAACTCGAGGGGAGGGGGCACAGTTCCCGACAACGTTCTATTCCTAACTCACCGAACAAACCTTAACTGGCTGCAGATTTTTCTGCTCAGCCGTATCACTCAACAAATGATTCATTCGCGCTGCTTTGGTCAATAAATAATCCTGATTTTCCCGATTAAATGAGACTTCAATAGGTACTCGCGAGGCGACTTGTACACCTTCGGCGACCAGTGCGCGGATTTTGGCGGGGTTGTTGGTGATGAGTTTGATGGAGCGGATGCCCAGGTCTTGCAGGATGGCGGCGGCTAGCCAGTAGCGGCGTTCGTCGGCGCCGTGGCCTAGCATGATGTTCGCGTCTACTGTGTCGAAACCTTGGTCTTGCAGGTTGTAGGCGCGAAGTTTTTGTTCCAGGCCAATGCCTCGGCCTTCCTGGCGTAAATAAATCACTACGCCGCGACCTTCTTTGGCGATCATGGCCAGTGCGCGGTCCAGTTGTTCACCGCAATCGCAGCGCAAAGATCCTAAAACATCGCCGGTAAAACATTCCGAATGCACGCGCACCAGCACTTCATCTGCATCCTGCAAATCGCCAACAAAAAATGCCAAGTGCTCTTTGGTGTCTTCGGTATTTAGATAGTGGCAAAGTTGAAATTGACCGTGACGGGTGGGAATGCGAGCACATGTGGTGCGTGTAACGGAATGTTGAGTCATGACTTCTCTTGGTTAAGGTTTGAAAAATCGAATATTGAAAGGCGAAAACAATTAATTGTCGTCCACCGCTGCCGTTGCGCCGCCGGAGGCGAAAATTCCCAAGGCGAGCACGGAGCGCGGTGAATAGCTGAATTGCACCACCAGAATCAATCCGGCAACGGTAAAAGCGGCGAGATATTCCACCAGGCCGTTGCCAACACCGCGTTGGGCAATCAAATAGATCGCGGCGACGGTTAATAAGGACCAGCCGGCCGTGGACAAGGTTTTTCGGGTCCAGGCCGGTAATGCCAATCCCGGCCACAGTTGGTGCAGGTGGCGATTTTTTAAAAGAGCCAATGCCACCAGTCCCACGTAAATAACCAATCCAGCAATTAACATCACGCGCTCGCCTCCTGCGCAAGTGTTGTTACAGGAGCAGGGCGTTTGGCTGCTACTGGTTTAAAGCGCTGTTGCAGGCGATAGGCGATAGTTCCAAATAAGGCAGCGGCTGCCAAGCAGGTGAGGTCAAAACCGGCAAATGCCCAGTCAGCGGCAGGAATACTTTGGTTGAGTCCACGTCCGGTGGTTACGGCATTGACGATGGGTAATGCGGCAAAGGCGAGGGCGGCCACGGTCCATTGTTCCACCCAGGCGCGCGGAATAGGGCGAATAATCGGGTGCAGGAATGCCAGCAGCCATATGGCAAACAGAATATGTGCTTCCCAACTGGCGCGTGCAGCAAAATCGACTGGCAATAAACGGTTGGCGAGGAAAAAGGCTGCGATTGCGATTTGCAGACCTGCAATGGTGCCCACGTTCAAACCTTCCACCAATTTGAAGCCAAAATCCGGTCCATTTTTTTGTTTAGTTTGTTTGGGGCGGCGTTTGACCACCCACAGAATCAGGCCGCTGGCGATAATAGTTGCGCCTGCCAAGCCGGAGAGGAAATACAACCAGCGCAGCCACCAGCCAGCAAACAGGCTTTCGTGCAGGCCGAGCAGGGTTTCATAAAAATTGCGCGATGCTACGCCTTCGGCTGGAATTTCACTGAGCAATTCGCCGGTTGTGCCATCGAAAATCAATTCATCTGTAGAACGCAATGGCGATTCGATTTGGCGGGCAATGCGAACACGAGCGTTGCTATCACCTGGATACAGTATTTCCAGGCTGCGCACTTGGTTTGTACCCCATTGATATTCCGCTTGTTGCACGACGCGGGTTAGATCCGTTAATGGAGCAGCGCTGCCAGTGCGTTCGATCAACAATTCCTGGCGGCCTGCGAGTTCATTATTGAAGTCCTGGCGATTTTTATAGCCTGGCCCGTAATGGTTGCTGACTACACCAGAGAAGAGTGTGTACACCAAAAATACCAAGCCGGAATAGGTAATCATCAAGAAAAACGGCAAGGTCAAAACCGCGAGTACCGCGTGCAAATCCAGCCAGGAGCGCTGGCCTTTATTCGGACGAAAGGTGAAAAAATCCGCAAAGATTTTTTTGTGGGTAATTACACCGCTGATAATCGCCACCAACATAAACATGCTGCAAATACCGATCAGCCAATCGCTGACAGAGCGCGGCATATAATGCAGTGCGTAGTGCATTTTATAAAGCAATTGGCCACCGCCGGTTGCGCGGGCATCGAGTGGGGCTGCGGTGGTTGGGTCGATAAATTCTTCACCGCGTTTGCCGCGAGCGCCGTTGGGTTGAGCCGGAGCTTCCCAGGTAATGCGCAAAAAGGCGCTGTCGCGATTGGTGGTAGGGTAAATTCCCCAGCGCTCCCATTCGCCACCGCGTTGTTGCAAACGTGTTTGCGCGGCAACAATTTGTTGCTCCAATGACGCTATCTGGACCGGCGCTTCCGGTTGCATCCACAAATCAATTTCGGAATCGAAACGGCCGAGATTGCCTGTGACAAACACAAAAAATAAAACCCAGCCGACCACCAGACCAGTCCAGGTGTGGAGCCAAGCCATGGATTGACGGAATCCGTTTTTCATAGATTTACCTGACTAAAAACAAATCGAGCTAGAGCTAAAACGGCGAGAGAACCTGCAAGACCAAGCCAAAGTGTGCGAAAACGCTTTACCGAAAACACCCAGATAATCGCGGTGGTGTAGAGGGCAAATGTCAGCAAGTTGGCCGTCATCACCAGGCTGCTGCGTTCAAATGGCAGTATGTGTGTGAGAAGCAATGCCGTTCCAATAGAAAAAATATACCCGCCAAAAACAGCGATCAGTACACGTCCCAAAACTTCCCATCGGTAAATCGTCAACTCCCGTTCCGAGTTTTTTGCTTTGCTGCTCATTCGTATTCGCTCGTTTTTTAACCTGAATTTTGAGATGGGAAGAACAATTGGCAAGAAATAGCAAATACTGAACCAGCTACAAAAAGTGCTGAAAGATATAGGAGTTACGCGTATTTAGGGAGAATAGCGCTGTTGAAATATCAGCAATTATGTTGCTTGTGCGGCGAGAGTGGTGATTCTGCATCATCTCTGGCCTGTATTGCTTTTAAACACATGCTGCTGAACTTTCAACAGACGTAAGCCCAACAGATTTTTGATAAGAAAATCAGTTTTTTATATATGTAGAGATTGTGCGGATTAGAAGGAAATTATTCACTTATGGACAAGATACAGCATGGCGCCTGGAGCACTTCTTGCTCTCAGCCTTGTTAATTCAATTTGTACCTCTAGCTGTTTAGAAATCATCTTAAGGAGTTTCCATGTCTCGCCTTCGCTTTCCGCTCGCCAATGCGCGCGGACGACAGCCCTTTGTTTATTCTTCTTCCGTCATTCTGGGAAGTACGCTGTTGGGTAGCAGCTTTTTGTTTAGTGCAAGTCCAGCAGTTGCGCAGGAGAGCGCTGCTGTTTCGGGTACGATCATGGAAACGGTCATAGTACAAGGTGCTGTTGTGCATTCGCGCAATAAGCTGGAGCCTTTAAAAGATGTGCCTTTGTCCATTTCCGTTGTCAGCGGTGACGAATTGGAACGCTTGAATGCGGCAGATTTGGGCGCGATTACCCGGCGTGCGGCGAATATTTCCTGGAACCAGGGCAATCAGCGCACCAGCAGTCTTTCCATTCGCGGTGTAGGAAAAGTCGGCCAGACAGAAGCTCAGGATCCGAGTGTCGGGGTGATCATTGATGGGGTGAGCTATGCCTATAACCCGATGTCTTCGAGCTATAACTTTGTGGATCTGGAAGCGGTTGAAGTTACCCGCGGTCCACAAGGGACTTTGATGGGTAAAAGCGCGAGCTTGGGCGTGCTGAACATACGTTCAAAGCGCCCGTCTTTTGAACGCAGTGCGGAATTTTCATTGACCTATGGCGAAAATCGTTCGCTCTCAGGCTGGTTCGCTGGTGGTGGCGCAATTGTGGATGATCTGCTGGCTTTCCGTACCACCATTGCTGTGGATAAAGGCGAAGGCGATATTGAAAACCGCTACAACCCGGATAACACCTATCAAAACCGCGATCGTGTATCGGGTCGTGTGCAATTTTTATTGCAGCCTAATGATGATTTTTCTGCGCGACTCGCGTTTGATGCACAACCGCGTGGTGGCGAAAATACCAACGGCAGAACCTTTTATACGCCGACCCCGCGAACCTATGCAGATGGCACTCCGACTAATTTAAATAGCGACGCGGAAACTCGCTTAAATCGTCGCTGGTTTACGCAAAAAGGCAGTTACACCTACCAAGACAATTATTTAAACGGCAACGGCGACCGCACACTTTATAACGACGCTCAACAGCCCGTAGTGACTGGTACATCCGGTCAAGCACTGGAATTGAATTGGAGGGTGGGGGAGTTCGATTTATTTTCACTGACGGCGTATCGCGATTATCACTTTAATGCGCATAACAATGATGAAGGCACGCCCTTTGACATTCAGCGCAGTTCCGGTCAGGAAATTTATTATTCGCAATACAGCCAGGAATTCCGTGTAAGCTCGGAAATTGACGGCGTGGTGGATTACCAAGCCGGTCTGTATTTCTTGAAGACCCATACGGATATTCGCCGCAACGTTATCCTAGGCGCGGATGCAGGCGCCTGGTTTGCGACGCCCGCTCAGTACGCGGCACTCGATGCCGACGGCAATGGCCGGTATTTGTTGCAAAACAGCTTGGATAAAGTCTGGAAGAACGAAAACAAACAGGTCGTCGACAACGAAAGCGCCGCGATTTTCGCTCAGGCCAACTGGCATCTTACCGATGATTTTACTGTGACCACCGGTGTGCGTTTTACGCGCGAAGATCGTACCAATCCCGGTAGCAGCTTGATTTACGATAATGGCAACGCACCGGAGTTGAACCCCTACAGAGTGAATGATGTTTACTTAGGTGGTTTCGATACAGTTTCTTCTGGTGCTTTGGGTGTTGTTGGTCAATTGACCGATGCAGCCTCGGCTGATCCGCAACAAGTCGCAGTCGCAGATTTTGTTGCCCAGAAATATTTTAATGTTGCCACTTACGCCGAATTAACTGACGAACAAAAACGCCAGGTCGGTTATGCCAAAGCGATTCGTCAAGCTCGCATGGGGGTACTCTGGGAATATGCCGACCCCGAGCCCTATAAAGATACTCAGCCAGCTTGGGTTATTAGCCCGACTTATCACATCAATGAGGACATAACGACTTATCTCTCCTGGCAATACGGCGAAAAAGCCGGTATTTCGCAACAGGTCAATGGTCGTTCATTCCTTGCCAAGGCAGAGAAAAACAATGCCTTGGAATGGGGTATCAAAAGCATTCTGCTGGAAGGTAATTTGACCTTGAATTTCGATGTGTTTTACACCGAGATCAAGGATTACCAGCAAGCCGTGCAAGTATTTGATGAATACACTACCGAACAGCGCAATGACGGCAACCTTTATTACACCGCTGCTACTGGTAACGCGCCTAAGGTGGAAGTAAAAGGTGTGGAGATCGACGGTGTTTATTCGGGAATTCCCTATACCACTTTGCGATTTGCCGGCGCTTACAACGATGCGAAATACAAAGAATTTGAGCGTTCCGCATTGCCGCCAGAACTCGGTAATCGCAGCGATCCATACTACGACGTGTCCGGCCAACGACTGGCTGGAGCACCGAAATATTCATTCAACTTAGGTGCTGATTATCGAATTCCTGTATTCAACGATCGCTTCCTGTTCCATTCCAGCGCCAACTGGTCCTTCACCAGCCGCTTTAATTCGGACAACACCTTGTCCAGCTACGGTTGGATTCCGTCCGGCAGTATTGTTGATTTTTCTATTGGTTTTGGAACGGAAGACGAGCTTTATGATGTCAGCCTGCTCGTCAAAAACGCCCTCGACGACGATCGACCACTTGGCAAAACCTGGAACAGCTATATTCCCGCCGTGGAGCGGTGGATTGGTTTGACGTTTACCAGCAGGCTTTTCTAATTCCAGCGGAAGTGATTTTTAGTGGTTCCTCCCCTTACTTGGTGGAGGAACTGTTCGCGTTTAAATCAGGACCAAAACCACGTCAGATTTCCATAACCTTTACTAACCGCACAAAACCTCAATAAAAATTCAATTAATCTGTTTAAAAATTGCGGACCAAAATGGGATTCTTCTATGCAACTGACAATCAACGGACAACAACACACGGTGCCCGATAGCGAAGGCTCTACGCCGTTGCTGTGGGTGTTGCGCGATCATTTAGGGCTGGTGGGTGCGAAATATGGCTGTGGAGTGGCCCAGTGCGGCGCTTGCACGGTGCATGTCAACGGCTCGCCGGTGCGCTCCTGCGTTACGCCTGCATCTGCCGTTGTCGGCCAACAAGTGACAACTATTGAAGGCTTAGCCGCGAGTGTTGGAAAAACCGACGGGCGTTTGCATGCGCTGCAGGAAGCCTGGATTGAGCACGATGTTGCGCAGTGCGGTTATTGTCAGGCGGGACAGATTATGTCGGCCGCTGCATTATTGAAAAATAATCCCAAACCAACGGATGCGGATATCGACAACGCTTTGGCGGGCAACCTCTGCCGCTGCGGTACTTACATTCGCATTCGCAAAGCCATTCATGCGGCTGCCGCACGTTTAAATGAGAGGGCAGCGTCATGAGTGCAGCATTCAGTGCAGATGATTACATCAATCAAATTATGCGCGCTGCGGAAGCTCAGACAGCTACATCCCCCAAAACCGAATTCAATCGTCGCGGCTTTTTAAAAGTGGTTGGTTTGGCAGGCGGTGGTTTGGTGTTGGCCTTTCATGTCGGCGGACAAAATCTTGCATTCGCTCAGGATGGCATCAAACGAACTGCAGACGAGAAAAAAGAATTTGCGCCCAACGCTTTTTTGCGTGTTTCTCCGGACGGTTCCATCTTGATTTATTCCAAAGGCCCGGAAATTGGCCAAGGCATTAAAACCGCATTTCCGCTGATTATCGCAGAAGAATTGGATGCGGATTGGAAGCAGGTAAAAGTCGAACAAGCGCCGATTAATCCTGCCGTTTATGGCCGTCAAAGTGCCGGCGGTTCGCGTTCCATTCCCACCAGTTGGGACCAATTGCGTCTGGCGGGGGCAAGTGCGCGCGCTATGTTGATCGCTGCCGCTGCGCAGGAATGGCGTGTGCCAGTCGAACAAATTCGCGCGGAAAACAGCGTAGTGATTCATACCGGATCTGGCCGACAATTGACGTACGGTGCACTGGCTAATAAAGCCGCATTACAGCCTATTCCAGATGAAAAATCTCTGCGTTTAAAAGATCGCAAGGAATACAAACTGCTAGGCTCGCGCATTTCTGGCGTGGACAACCGCGCGATTGTCACTGGCCAGCCTTTATTTGGCATCGACCAGACTTTGCCCGGTCTGCGCTACGCCGTTTTTGAAAAATGTCCTGCGGTTGGCGGAAAAGTCAAAAGCGCCAATTTGGCTGAAATCAAAAAGTTGCCCGGCATTGTGGATGCTTTTGTGTTGGAAGGCACGGGCAAAGTTGCGGAGGTGATGCCCGGTGTTGCCATTATTGCGACCAGCACTTGGGCAGCATTTCAGGCAAAACGTGCATTAAAAATTGTCTGGGATGAGAGTGAAGCTTCCAAAGATAATTGGCATGAATGGATCAAACAAGCGGAAGCTCTTGCTAAACAAACCGGCCCGGAAACCATTTTTTCCGCTGGTGATTTCACCAAAGCGACTGCGGATGCCAAGGTTGTAGAAGCGTTTTATCGCTATCCGTTTGTTTCCCACACTCCGTTGGAGCCGCAAAATTGCACGGCATGGTTCCGCGACGGTCGTATTGAATTATGGGCGCCGACACAAAACCCTGAAGCGGGATTAGCCGCAGTTGCCAGCACACTGGGCTTGCCGCAAGAAAAAATCACCATTCACCAAACCCGTGTCGGCGGTGGTTTCGGTCGCCGTTTGATCAACGATTTTATGTGCGAAGCTGCAGCAATTGCGCAAAAAGTCAATGCGCCAATCAAACTCACCTGGACGCGGGAAGACGATCAACTGCACGATTTTTACCGCGTCGGTGGGTTCCATTCGTTTAAAGGCGGTATTGATAAATCAGGCAAATTAATCGCCTGGGCGGATCATTTTATTACCTTTACTGCAGACGGCCAGCAGCCAACCAGCGGTGGCGATTTACGGCCAGACGAATTTCCCGCGCAAGTGTTACCTCATGTGAGTCTGACGCAAACCAAATTGCCGCTCAAAACGCCGACAGGCCCATGGCGCGCGCCGCGCTCCTGTTCCATTGCCTTTGCGGTGCAGAGTTTTATTCACGAATGTGCAGTGGCGGCGGGGCGTGATCATTTGGAATTTTTGCTCAGTATTATGGGTGAACCGCGTTGGCTAAAAGAGGGCGATCCTTACGCGCTCAACACTGCGCGCGCCATATCCGTTATTAAGCTCGCAGCCGAAAAAGCCGGCTGGGGCAAACCTCTGCCCAAAGGGCGCGGCCTTGGTCTGGCATTTCATTTCAGCCACGCAGGGCATTTTGCTCAGGTGGCGGAAGTGAGTGTGGACACGAATAAAAAATTGCGCGTGCACAAAGTGACAGTGGCCGGTGATATAGGTCCGATCATCAATTTAAGCGGTGCGGAAAACCAGGTGGAAGGCTGTGTGATCGATGGCTACAGCACTGCGCTGGGATTGGAATTGGATATTGTAAACGGGCGCATCCAGCAAACCAATTTCGATACTTATCCCATATTGCGCATTCCCCACACACCGGAAGTGGCGGTGCATTTTATTCAAAGCGATTTTCCGCCAACAGGCGTGGGCGAACCCGCGCTTCCTCCGGTTGCACCGGCGATTGCCAATGCCATCTACAACGCGACCGGTTATCGCGTGCGTACGCTTCCTTTGGTGCGCGAGGGATTCACGGTTTAATGAGATCTAAATAGGGGAAATTATTGTGCAATCTTTTCGCAGATATTTATCGGCCGCTGTAGCGATTGCTTCCATTTTCACAGCGTCTTTGTCATTTGCTCAAACAGTCGCGTTAACGGGTGTGAGGGTGTTTGATGGCACAGATAAAGCGCCGCTTGATAACGCTACTTTGCTGGTGGAAAACGGCCGCATTAGCGCGGTGGGGCCTGCAGCTCAAATAAAAATTCCTGGTGGCGTTCAGCAAATTGCGCTCAAAGGCAAAACCGTTATTCCAGGTTTGGTGAATGCGCATGCGCACGTGCAGGCAGAGACGGATACCAAATTGGATGTGCGTGATGATCTGCAACGCCGCTTGCAGCTGTATGCGAGTTATGGTGTAACCACAGTTGTCAGCCTTGGTTCCAGCGATTTGGATGAGCTCCCGGGAATTGAATTGCGCAATCTTCAGCGCGAAGGTAAAGCGGATGGAGCGCGTTTGTATACCTCGGGCAAAGCGGTAACGGGACGCACTACAGAAGAACTGCTCGCTGCGCTCGATCGCGTTTCCGCACTCGGCGTGGACTTTATTAAATTGCGCTTATCCGACAGTGACAAGGATCCAAGCCAGGAATCCTTGCGCGCCGTCATAGATGCCGCGCATAAAAAAGGTTTGCGCACCGCAGTGCATATTTTCAGTCAGCAGGATGCGCAAAAAGCTTTGGATGCGGGAGTGGATGTTATTGGCCACAGTGTGCGTAATCAGGATGTAACACCGGAATTTATCGCTGCATTGAAAGCGCGCAGTGTGCCTTATGTTCCGACGCTCACGCGGGATTTATCCGTATTTGTTTACGAATCCACGCCGGAATTTTTTAAGGATCCTTTTTTCCGTCGTGGCGAATGGCTTTATAAAGAGCAAATTCCAACGCTCACCGATCCCACTTATCAAAACAAGGTGCGCAACAATCCCAATGCCCAAGCCATTAAAAAGGCACTGGAGCAAGCCAAGCGCAATGTGAAATTGCTGTCTGATGGCGGCGTCTCAATTGCCTTTGGTACGGACAGCGGTGCGGCGGGCAATCCCGGTCGTTGGCAGGGCTATTTTGAGCACGTAGAACTGGAGTTGTTGGTGGAATCCGGTCTTACCCCCAAACAAACCCTGATCGCCGCCACCAGCGCCGCTGCCAAGGCCGCCGGCTTGCCAGATGTTGGCTCCCTGGAAGTAGGCAAATTGGCAGATTTTGTGGTGCTCAATGCTGATCCTTTGGCGAACATCCTCAACACGCGCCAAATCGACTCTGTATGGATCGGCGGCAAACGGATTCCCTGATGCAACCGGTTGCCCTGGAAAGTGCGCAGGACTTTATTGCGGTCTACCGGGCGCTGGAGCCAGATCTGTGTCAGCGAGTTATAGAGGCGTTTGATCGCGATCCCAACAAACGCCAAGGCCGAGCGGGACGGGCAGGGGCGGTTTCCCATCTGGCGGATACCAAACAATCGGTGGATCTGGAAATTCCTTCGCACGGGGAGTGGGGTGAAATCCTCCAGTTGATCCACCCCAAAATTCAGGCATGCGTCGCACATTACTTGGCCGTCAGCCCCGTGCTGCGGTCATTCCCACTGCAGGCCACGGGTTACAAAATCCAGCTGTACCCCAAGCAACAGGGCTATTTCCGCTGGCATGCGGACTCCGTAGGTAAAGAAGTCAGCAACCGCGTGGCCGCCCTGGTGTTGTATTTGAACGACGTGGCGGAAGGTGGCGAAACGGAATTTTTTCACCAGTCCATCAAAATCCCACCCCGCACAGGCAAGCTGCTGTTATTCCCAGCGGGCTGGACCTATATGCACTGCGGACATATGCCCCTATCCGGAGATAAGTACATTATTTCGTCATTTATCAAGGTTCGTGATTAATTGTTCCAGGGGGAGGGCAGGAGGAGGTCAAAAAATCAACTCACTACCGATCCTGATCCGCATATATGCTGTACGGCAGGCTATTCCACGCTTAGTGATAAGCATATCCAGATTACTTGTTTCCCATCCTTCTGACTCCTCTCTATAGTTCCCCGTTACTTGTTTTAATCCGGGTGGCTACTTATGAGTGACGGCTTCAATATCGACGGAACACCACCGAGCGTTGCCAATTGGGAGCTCGACAAAATCGTATGGGAATTGCGCACCGCTCGTAACGAATGGCGCAAACAAACGGGCAGGGCACGCGAGCCCGGCTTGCGCGAATTGCCGTCCCGCGAAGTTTTACAAGGCATTGTCAAAGATTTGTGCGGCGCGCTTTTTCCAATGCGCCTGGGCCCGCAGGAATTGCGCCAGGAATCCGAAGATTATTACGTCGGTCACACACTTGATTGCGCACTTAGCGAATTATTACGGCAGGTTTTATTAGAGCTGAATTATTTTTCGCGCATCCACAATATCCCGGTTGACGAAAAATCCCGCAAACAACAGGCGATTCATATTATTCGTGAATTCGCTACGTCTCTGCCGGAATTACGCCGCACCTTGGACGTGGATATTCAAGCTGCTTACGCCGGTGATCCCGCTGCGCGCAGCGTGGACGAAGTTCTACTTTGCTACCCTGGCGTACAGGCCATTATTTATCACCGTCTCGCACATAAACTGTATCGCCTGGAAGTGCCATTACTCGCTCGAATCGTCGCGGAAATTGCGCATTCGCAAACCGGTATCGATATTCATCCGGGCGCGCAAATTGGCCGCGGATTTTTTATCGACCACGGCACCGGCGTAGTGATCGGTGAGACTGCAGTTATTGGTGAGCGCGTGCGCATTTATCAAGCGGTTACCCTCGGAGCAAAAAGTTTCCCCACTGATGAAAACGGCAATTTGCAAAAAAATCTTCCACGCCATCCGATTGTCGAAGACGACGTAGTCATCTACGCCGGCGCAACGGTATTAGGGCGTATCACTATAGGAAGGGGGTCAGTAGTCGGCGGGAACGTCTGGGTAACCAAAGATGTCCCGCCGGGTACTGTTATTACCCAGGCCAATATTCGCCAGGATGGGGTGGTTTAATAAACGGATTCCGAACGCGAGTTTGCCGAAACTTTATTTTTCAACCGAGGTGATGTTGTGAGCGCCATTTATGATCGCTTGATACATTGGCTGATCAGCAGTTTAGAACTGGAAACCACTCTGTATCACGTTGGTCAATACTGCGGTTCCTGGCGCGCGTCCACCACTGGCAAAGCGCCGGCGAGTTTCCATTTGATATTGGAAGGCCGATGCTATCTCCATTTCCCCGACCGCGATCCTGTGGTTCTAGAGGCGCAGGACGCGGTATTTTTATTGCGCGATTTACCGCATTTTCTCAGTCCATATGAAGATTCGGTAAAACCTTGCGATATTAAAACCATGCAGCCTTTGCAGCCTGCATTGCCGGATGGTACCGGTCTTGCCTGCGGTTTTTTCCATTTTCGCGGTTTGGCTGCGGAATTATTGGTGGAATCCTTCCCGGATTATTTAATCCTGCGAGCCAATGAACCCGGCGCGGAAGCTGCGCGCAATATTTTTACAATGATTCGTCAGGAAGCGGAATTATCCGCCGAAACACCGTCACCATTGATCAACCGTTTGACGGAATTATTGCTATTTTATCTTGTGCGCGATTTGGCAAAACAAAGCGAAATTATGGAAGGCGCATGGGCTGTGGCATCCCGCCCGCAATTCGCACCACTGCTGGAAAAATTGCTGCAAGATCCCGGTCAAGAATGGTCCACCGACGATATGGCAAAAACCGTTCATATGTCGCGCACACGCTTTTTTAAACAATTTGTCGATGTTTGTGGTGTTCCCCCAGCGCAATTTTTGCTGAACTTGCGCATGACTATAGCAGCGCAACGCCTGAGAAAAGGCGAAAGCATCACACGCGTGGCCGAATCCGTCGGATATCAATCCCCCGCAGCCTTTACCCGCGCCTTCAAAAAAGCCATAGGCGAACAACCCGGCGCCTATCAGCGCACATACCGAAATTAAAAATGGGACGAATGAGCAAGAAATGTGAACGCGCTGGTATAGCCGGGTAGACCTCGAAGGGAAATAATAAGTCACGTATTTTTTTTAAGCCATTCAAAAGCGATCGAGAGTAGCTTCTTTTGAAGAGGCGTCCACCCGAGGTGTAATCATGTCACGCTTACCTTTACAAACTATAGAAACCGCTCCTGAAGCGAGCCGTCCTTATTTAGACCGTAGCTTGAGCAATAACGGCTTTATTCCGAATTTGGTCGCAGCACTTGCTAATGCGCCAACCGCATTGGAAACCTATTTGACTGTTTCTGAAATCAACGGCCGCAGCAGCTTGTCTCTGCCTGAGCGCGAAGTAGTGCAAATTGTTGCGGCGAGCATTCACGGCTGCGAATTCTGCGTTGCAGGCCATACCGCAATCGGTTTGAAAAAAGCAGGTTTCGATAAAAACACTGTTATTGCCTTGCAAAAACGCGGTCGCACTGGCGATCAACGTTTGGATGCAGTAGCCGACTTTACTCGCGCCGTTATCGTAAGCCGCGGCGCTGTTGCGGATGGTGAACTGGAGCAATTTCTCGCTGCTGGTTTTAACCGCGCACAAGCAGTGGAAGTTATTCTCGGGGTGAGCTTGGCAACCCTATGCAACTTCACCAACAACTTCGCGCAAAACGAAATTAATCCACAACTGCAAGCCTTTAGACCTTCGGTTTTGCAGGGGGAATGATTACAAAACAAATTTTGAGAGTGGCGCGCGCCACATCCCTCCCGCTTCCCAAGTGGGAGGGCAGGAGGGGGCTTCCCATAACTTAACCCCACCTCAACCCTCCCCTTAAAAAAGGAGGGAGCAGTCAAAGCCACTCCCAAAAATGTGTATTTAATAATTGCAGTCAAACAAAATAAGGTGAACCCTGTGTCAACCACTTTAGATAAGATTCCAGCCGATTTGCGCTGGTTTGCGGAAAATGCAGAATCTTTGGATATCAGCAATCAACACGCATCTGAAGTGGTGACACAATTGGCTGCGCAGGGATTTTTGAAAATTGGCGTTGCCGAATCGCTCGGCGGGTCCGGTGGACCGCTTTCGGCTGCGGTCGAGGCGATCGAGCGGGTCGCGACGCAATCCGTCACTGCCGCTTTTGCATTTTGGGGACATAGATCTTTTATCGAGTACGTCATTTTGTCGCCCAACGAAGTTCTGCGCAGCCGTTTGTTGCCGCAATTATTAAATGGTGAATTGGCGGGCGCGTCCGGCTTGTCCAATGCCATCAAATTTTTATCCGGCATCGAACAACTGCAAATTCAAGCTGAGAAAAAATCCGGCGACTCCTGGAGAGTTGATGGGATTTTGCCGTGGGTTACCAATTTGCGCACCGAAGGTTTTACGGTTGCAGCGGTAGTTGCGCGTACATCCGGTGAGCCACCATTGGTCGTTGCTTTGCGCAGTGGTCAAATCGGCGTGGAGCGCACGGATGATTTGGAATTGCTCGGTTTGCGCGGCAGCAATACCGCCGCGGTGCATTTGCGCGATGTTGACGTACAGCGGGACGATCTGCTGCACGATAATGCGCAACTTTATATTCCACGAATTCGTCCATCATTTTTGGCGTTCCAGTGCGGCTTATCACTCGGTTTGGCATCAGCTTCATTGCAAGCCGCTGAGCAAAATTCGCAACGCGTCAGCGTCAATGTTTTACGCGGTCGCATCGATGCAGCGGCAGAAGCGTTGCAAGTGCAGCGCAGTGAATTGTTGGAAGGACTGGATTCCGGGCGCTTTCTGCACGAACCCCACGCTATATTCGAAGTGCGTATTGCTTTGGCTGATACAGTGCGTCGCGCACTGGAATTGGAACTGGAATCCAGCGGCGGTCGAGCCTATTTGAGCCAATATAACCGCGACTTTTCCCGTCGCTGGCGCGAGTCAGCCTTTATCCCCTTGGTAACGCCCAGCCTTGTGCAATTGCAAGGGGAACTGTTAAAGCGCAAACAACAGGGGCTGTAACATCGTGAATCTCGCAGTAAACACAATTGCCGATACCGGGGTGCTGCAAGTGGAGCAACTCGGCTTTTCCCACGGGAAAGCGCCGCGCGTTTTTGCCGGCGTTACTTTTTCGGTAAAACCGCGGGAAACTGTGGCCCTTTTGGGCGCAAGCGGATGTGGTAAATCCACTTTGTTGCGCGTACTCGCCGGTTTGGAAAAACCTCAGGAAGGCTCGGTACGATTTCTCGATCAACCTGTCACTCAACCGCATCCGCGCAGCGCCTTGGTATTTCAGCAAGCCAGCCTTTTGCCCTGGTTGAACGTGGCGGATAACGTCAGTTTTGGTTTGGATTTTCGCCATCAGCCGCGCATTTCCAAACAACAAAAAGAAGAGCGCGTGCAAGAAGCATTAACCGCAGTAGGAATGGCTGCGCACGCCAAAGCTCTGCCGTCTGAACTTTCCGGCGGTATGGCGCAGCGCGTGGCATTGGCGCGGGCGCTTGCGCGTGAACCGCAATTATTATTTGCCGATGAACCTTTTTCCGCACTAGATCCGATTACCCGTGCGGAAATGCAGAATCTGTTGGTGGATGTGGTACAACGCTGGCATACGTCCGCATTGTTGGTGACACACGATATCGACGAAGCCATTCTGGTTGCAGACCGAATTTTGTTGATGGGCGGTTCGCCCGCCAAAGTGATAGCGGAGTGGCCAATTTATTTATCGCATCCGCGTGCCCATCATACAGAAGCGGTTCACTCCTTGCGCAATCAAATCTTGGAAACCTTCCGAAAAGTCAGTGGTGGAGCCGATTTTTCTGAGCAGATTCATTCGCCCGCACACAATTCAGAAGAAATTCCGCGGGTTCTAAATTTTTATTTTTGAGGCAGAACATGAAAACGTCGAAAGATTCACCTGTACATATCTGTGCATCGTCTTCCTGCGGCTGCGGCATGTCGCGCCGGGATTTTATTCGCTTGTCTTCATTGACGGCTGCCGCGGCGCTACCTTTTTTACGTGCAGGGGATGCCTGGGCAAACCGCTTACCCGGAACAGATCAGCCTGTTCGTATCGGTTATTTGCCGATTACTGATGCAACACCATTATTGGTTGCCCATGCACGCAAATTTTATGAGGAAGAAGGACTCACCACAGAAGCGCCGCGTTTGTTCCGCAGCTGGGCGCAGATCGTGGAAGCCTTTGTAGCAGGGCAGGTGAATGTGATTCACCTTTTGTCTCCAGCGACCTTGTGGGTGCGTTATTCAACTCAGTTCCCCGCCAAAGTGGTTGCCTGGAACCATATGAACGGTTCCGGTTTGACCGTTGCTCCGGATATCAACAGCGTCAAAGACTTGGGCGGTAAAACCGTCGCAGTGCCTTTCTGGTACTCCATCCACAATATTCTGTTGCAAAAATTATTGGTGGATAACGGCTTAAAACCGGTTACGCGTGCAAAAGCTGGCGCTATTGCTCCTAACGAAGTCAACTTGATTGTTCAGCCGCCAGCGGAAATGATTTCTGCCCTGGCAAATAAATCCATTGCCGGTTTTATCGTGGCCGATCCATTTAATGCCGCGGCGGAAATCAATAAAGTCGGTAAAGTTCTGCGCTTTTCCGGCGACGTTTGGCGCGACCACGCCTGCTGCGTCACCTTTATTGCGGAGAAAGATATCGAGCAGCGACCTGCATGGACACAAGCCGTGACCAATGCGCTGGTGAAAGCACAAGCTTGGTCGTTAAATAATTTGCAGGAAATTCCCGCAATTTTGGCTTCCGACGGCACCAACCGTTATACGCCGCATACCAAAGCGATTTTGGATAAAGTGTTCTCCACCAAGGACTACGCACGATACGAAGAAAATAGCGTAGTGAAAAACAAAGGCTGGCATCAGCGCCGCATCGATTTTCAACCTTATCCATTTGCGTCCTATACCGAAGCTCTGGTGCAAAATCTGCGCTCTACGGTTGTAGAAGGTGATAACGCCTTCTTGCAAAAACTGGATCCGGCATTTGTCGCAAAAGATCTGGTGGATGATCGTTTCGTCAAAAACGCCATCAACGCCGTCGGCGGTCCGAAAGTTTTCAACATTCCGGAAAATTTCCAGCGTAGTGAGATTCTGGCGTCCTAATGAAATCCGTTCTGACTAAAACTTTATTGCCACTAGCGGGCCTGCTAGTGGCCATTTTTTTATGGTGGTTGGGTTGCTGGTTTTTGGCTCGCAATACGCCCATTGCAGAAAATTTGTCGCCGCTTAAAGCATTTCCGGTTTTATTCCAGTTGCTGGGCGACAGCTTAATTTGGGAACACACTGTCACCAGCTTAAAACGGGTATTAGTTGGCTTAGGTTTTGCGCTCGCCATAGGCATACCTGCAGGTATTCTGACCGGTGTTTCCTGGCGTTTTGCGCGCGCAACCGGGCCGTTATTTCAGTTTTTAAGAATGATATCGCCGCTTTCCTGGATGCCTATTGCCGTTATGGTGCTGGGAGTAGGGGATGCGCCGGTGTATTTTCTGCTGGCATTCGCTGCGGTGTGGCCCATTTTGCTCAACACCGCAGCGGGCGTTGCGCAAATGGATAAAAACTGGCTGCTTCTTTCCCGCAGTCTTTCTGCAACACCCTGGGAGCGCCTGACCCGCGTAATCCTCCCGGCAATTGCGCCGCATATCCTCACCGGCGTACGCCTCGCTATAGGTGTAATCTGGATCATCCTGGTCCCCGCCGAAATGCTCGGTGTCTCCGCTGGTCTCGGCTACTTTATCCTCGACACCCGCGACCGCTTGGCTTATCACGAACTCATGGCAACGATTTTATTGATCGGATTTTTAGGCTTTTTATTGGATTACCTAGCCAATCGTTTGCGCCGCATCTGGATAGCCAATTAAAAATGTGGTGCGTCAACCAGGGGGACAATGTTCGCAACCCCACATATCCTCCAACCCCCCCGTTGCTAAGATGCCGAAATCACGCGCATCTACCTAACAACGGGGTCACATTTATGAGCCAATATCAAATCGCCGTAATCGTAGGAAGCCTCCGCAAAGACTCCTTTAATCGCAAACTCGCCACCGCCATCACCAAACTCGCACCTGCAGAATTCTCCTTTAAACAACTCGAAATCGGCGATCTGCCGCTCTACAACCAGGACGACGACGCCAACCCGCCAGCTGCCGCCAAACGCTTAAAAGCTGAAATTTCCGCATCCAACGGCGTTTTATTTGTCACTCCAGAATACAACCGTTCAATTCCCGGCGTCCTCAAAAACGCCCTCGACCACGCATCCCGCCCTTACGGCCAAAGTGCCTGGGCCGGTAAACCTGCAGGCGTAATCGGCACATCCATTGGTGCCATAGGTACCGCCATGGCCCAACAACACCTCCGCAACGTTCTCGCCTACCTCGACATGCCAACCCTAGGCCAACCGGAAGCCTTTATTCATGCAAGGGAAGGGTTGTTTGATAGCAATGGAAATATAGGTCCGGATAGCAAACCGTTTTTGCAGAAGTGGATTGATGCTTATGTGGGGTGGGTTAAGAGGTATTCTTGATTTGTTAGTTAAGGCAAAACTCCTTGGAGTCTTGCCTTAACTAAGTATTTATAGTTTTGCCCGCATTATCTGTCGAAATTCCACATTTCTTGCCGCCGCAGTTTCATACACTCGCTTTAATTTTTGTTGGCTTCGAGTTTGCACAGACAGCAAAATAGATCTAGGTTATTAAATTAGATAATAATTTTTCGCTTAGTATGGCAAGCGTGACAATAATAGACCTTGTAGACAAGCTGCAATATAATCAAAATTTAACCATATGTTCAGCATCGATTGAATCTCCAATACTCATGAATCCCCCAAAAAATTACAACGAAATGTTGTCGCATCTTGGAAAGCTGACGTTTTTGACCACACTAATATTTTTAATAGTGTTAAAGACGTTTGATGTAATCCCTATGATTGAAGTTGATAAAAGCCAATTTCCCGACACAAAAGAGAGCCCTTTCATAGTTGCTGTTATATTTGATTACGTGTTGTCATTTGGAGCTTTTCCTATAATAGGGTCGGCCTGTGTCTGGTTGCTTAGCAGTCTATTCGAGCTTCACAACAAGCTTTCAAAGCCCCTATTGATTAGATATGTTTGGGGAAAATACTTTATTGTGAGGCCCATGCTAAAAAGAGTGGGTGCAAATACAAAAGTTAACCGAACTGATGTGAAGAAAATTATGCGGGGGTTATATTACCCAAAGATCAAAGAAATCGATGAGCATTATATTCATGTTTTTTGGCGCTATGCACTCCAGTTTTGGGTTATTTTTGAACACTTTTTTGTTGTGTCTGTCACACTCATTATTTTGCCTTTCTGGGCAGACAAAAGTCTCCCCTCTATATTGATATATTACTGGATTTTCATTGGCACAATGATGTGCTTGCACTGGCTTTTTGTGGTTACTCCAAAGTCCAAAGACCAGGCAGATCAAATACCTGAAAAAGACATAAGATCATTCATGCAGAAGTAGGGATTTCATTTGCGATATACCATAAATGAAGCAGAAATCAGATCTGAAAACGCGGCGAAATCTTGCAAGCAAAAATCCAAAGTAGTTGATTCATATTTAAAATCTATTTCTGGAAGGCCATCTATATTGGATTTCGGTTGCGGTAAACTTAGATACTCAGACACCTTGATCTCGGTAGCATCCAAAGTTACGTTTGTTGACTCCGAAATACAACTTAGTCGCAACCAAATTGTTCGCGGTGATTTCACAACGGTGAGAGATTATATTAAAAGGCACTATCCCGGGTGCAACGCAATAAGCTTTGAAGGATTACACAAACACGGATTAAAGCATGATTTTATTACTTGCATCAATGTTCTTTCAGCAATCCCATGTAGAAAAACAATCAACAAGGTCTTGGATCAGATTCATAGATCTCTAAAGAGAAATGGGCGGGCGGTCTTTATTTGTCAACATAGAAGCTCATACTTTAAAAAATTTTCAAAAGGAAGGAAATGGCTTTATGGATATATAAACATTGGAAAAAAGGCGTTTCTTATTATGGAATTTTAGATAAAAAAACAATGGAGAAAATTCTTAAGAAGAATGGATTTTCGATTTTCCGAAGCTGGATTGAGGGCGAAATTACTTTTGTTGAAGTGTGTCATTGCACCAAATTGAGGGCATGATTATGGTGCAGAATGAGTAGAAAGCAGGGCATTAATTTGAAGGAAAATTGGGAAGACCATCCAAACTATACACATTATTGAAGTCATTAATTCTTCAGCATTACACCGTGGGATTTATCGCCGCAATCCCGGAAGGCAAAGCTACTTCGCCATAATTGCAAGCCCGCACATCCCAGTCTACTCTTATACCCCGGTTTTAAGTCGAAATAAGGTTGTGAAATGCTGAAGTTCAGAAAAAGTATTAAGTTGGCCAAGGGGGTTAAGCTCAATATTGGGAAGAAGGGAATTTCGAGCGTTTCTGTGGGTGGCAAAGGGCTTACGCTGAACGCCAGTAAGCGGGGAGTTAAGGCCACTACCTGTATTGCGGGCACAGGCGTGTCGGCAAGCGATTATATCGTCAAGACAAAAAAGTCCACAAAGCAGGCTGAAGAGCAGGGAGGGTTCAACGCAGGACTGCTTTGGGTTGTGGCGATCGGGATTATCGGTTGGGTCCTGGCTTCCGCATTAGGGCAAGGCTGATATCGAATCGGGTCATGGATGACTTGACCACTTAATAAGAAAAAGGGATGCAAGGTTCAATTGCCCATAAATCCCATCAGAAAAAGTTCACACGCTACTTTATCGAGCTTGCCCTCGCGCCTCCTAAATAACCACCGATAACTCGATCACAAGTTTACAAAATCTCTCCTGCGCTTAGTGATTAATTGCTCACGAGGACCTCGTCGCCACTACTCTCTATTCCCGCAAAAGCGTATAACTGCGCAAATAAAAAAAATCATAGGGAGTGGACAATGAAAAAAATTTTGCTCTGCAGCATAACGGCATTTTTGACAGCGTGCGGGAGCGGCACTATCGAAACCGGATCAAGTACTTCCTCCGCGTCAAGCAGTTCTTCCAGTTCGAGTTCAAGCAGTAGTGGAGTTGTTGGTGAAGAGAATCCACATGCATCCCTTATAGGTAAAGATTGGGAACTCCGTTTTATTAAAAACGTCGCCGGAGTTGTTCAGTCCAGCCACATTCCATTGACACTGCGCTTTGATGAATCAGGGCGTCTTGACGGCACCACCACTTGCGGATCTTTTTCTTCGGAATACTCCGTTGGTGCGGATGCCTTAACATTTCCTGAAGCGCCGACTTTACCGCTTAATTGCACTCCCGGACCTTGGGCTGCATTCGAGCGTGATTATTATGCAGCTCTTAATCGAGTAGTCGGTTTCGCCATTGACGCAGCATCGTTAAAACTAATCGCGGAAAATAAAACGGTTATTACATATGAACTGAATGAGGCGAAATGTGAAACGCCGCTTGACGTAACAGGCGATGTTCCTGCTGATTCCGGCCCGCCCTGGGCGCCACTTAAGCTGGTGCTAAGGGTGGATGGGGTTGTCGAGAAATTGATTGAGCAGCTGCCTGCCGATTACCCAGATCTGCAGATACTCACCTCCGACGGATGTTTCAATAATCGAATCGATGTATCAGTTAACCGTATTACATTGCAGTATTTGCGCTGCCGTAGCGATATTGCCTCCATCACTTATCGATAGTCGAGCAGGGAATTCGTCATGAAACATTTTAATTCCCCAAATTTGACCCGCCGCACTCTGCTAAAAACCTCGGCTTTAGGCGTAGGGCTTTTGCCGTTTGCTCCTATGCGCGCCGCTTCACTGCCACAACGCAACCGAGTTGTTTTTGTTTACACACCGCTCGGCGCGCCTATCGAACTTTGGCAGCCTCAGAAGCCCGGCTGTGTTGGCGATATTTCTTTTGGTTTGGCATCTCAACCATTGGCCACCGTAAGGCAGCATTGCGTTTTTTTGAATAATTTATACGTACAAGCGGGAGGTATGGGCCGCACCTATAAAGCACTTGGAGGACTCTCTGGCGAGACCACCTTGGATATTCACCTTGGCGAAACCTGGAACGCAAATGTTCGCTGGCCGAATCTGCATTTGGGTGCTAATGTCACGGAGGAGGTTGTAAGCATCAAAAATAATACGGAAATTACTTTTGCCCCGAGCGCGGCCGCTGTATATGACGAATTATTCAAACAGGACGATATAACCAACAGTTCGGCACTCGATCAGAAATTTCGCACCGAAATAGCGCTCAACGAAAAAGCCGATTTTGATAAGGAAGTGGACCTACAAATAGAGCTAAGTGCTTTGGCCCTCACTCGCAACATCACCAATGTGATTACGCTGATGTGGGGAGACCAGCAAGGCGCATTCTTTCTGCCAGAATTCCCAGAGCTTGCGGGCGTTGATTTTCACCAGGCTGTCCATAGTGGCAATCGTGTGCATTACGCCGCTTTCCGTGCTTATTTGTCAGCCAAGCTTGCGTATCTGATTAAGCTGCTGGAAGTTACACCGGATGAGAACGGACGGAGCCTGCTGGATAGCACATTGATCGTACAATTCAGTGATCAGGGTGATGCAAGTGATCATCTTCCCGAGAATGCGCCTTTTATTATTGCCGGGGGCAAAAATCGTTTTAATAACGGCTTTGCATTGAATGTGAAGGGCGCTAGCCAATACGACCTGATGGACACTATAGCTGCCGCATACGGAGTAGAAAGCGTGAGGTATGGTAAGGATTTAATCCCAGGTCTAACAAAAGACTAGCATCATTATTTAATGTTATTCCTGAGCAGAGGGTTCGCGCCGTCTGCTCAGCCTTCAGATTCCTCCTCCAATCGATAACCTTCCCTGTTAGAATTTTGACCCATTACCTTAAGTAAAGGGGCAAAGCCATTGATTACCAACAGATTCTCAAATCGTTCAGTATTTGTTATCGCCTCAGTGTTGACTCTTGGTGCGTGTCAAGTAACGCAAGATGCCACGGGCAGCTGTACCATCGAAGGGCCGGCAGAGCTGATGCCGCAGAAAATCAAACAGGTCCGACTCGGTATGTTGCAAAGCGAACTGAAGCGCTTGCTTGGACCAGCAGACTATTCACCGACTGACGGGGTGTTTTACTTCAGCACAGGCGGAGACTGCCCAATAGAAGAGGGTGAGCGTTCGGCACCTTGTGGCTTGGTGGTGGAATTTCGGGATTACAACCAGGATAAGGTGACCGAGACCGTGCAATCCTGTTGGTGGGGAGCGATTGGGGAATAGACCAATCTATTTAAGCAGCCCAGTCAGCAATGGATGTTGAAGCATGGAATATCGGCAATCGAGGGCTAAAACATGAGAGACAAAATCATCTTATTTACAGTGAGTTTTTTGTTGGTGATGTCGCTGATTGGGAATGCTCTTCTTTTCTGGGGGTTAAAATCATCCCAGAGTGTTATCGAATCACAATTGTTAATAATGGATCTGATGGAATCATTCGTAAAATCTCCACCATCTGATTTATCCAAAGATGAAGTTCTGCATAGATTGGAGAACCTATTTCCTTACTCAGATATTGAAGCA
The DNA here is from genome assembly GCF_014336955.1 of Saccharophagus sp. K07. GTDB lineage: Bacteria > Pseudomonadota > Gammaproteobacteria > Pseudomonadales > Cellvibrionaceae > UBA5868. The sequence goes on from NZ_QRAI01000009.1 coordinate 23,996, forward strand.
GGAGAAAATTTTATCCTTGTCGACGGCGCTAAATTCTATTTTAAGGAAGATATGTATCTGGGAAGCTCTTTGCATTCAGAATAGAAAATTCCTTCTAGATCGGAAAAGGTGCGCATTCCGATGTGACATTGATCCGCCGCTCTTGCCGGGAAATCTAATTCGGTCTAGGATGTGCGTTCGTTGTGCATTGGCAACGAGGCTGCAAAGTATGGAGGCGAAGTACGGCTAAGGTAGGATCGCCATCTTCCTTTGCAAGGTCGGGATGTTAAAAGTAATAGGAGCAATAAAAATGCAAAGTGAAAGCAGCGTTTATGAAAAGCCTCTCTCCAACTTGGATCTTCCAGATAAATTTGAGTGCATTAAGTATTTTAAAGGCTGGATAATCTTCTTTCTTCTCACCACTCTTATAGGTGCACTGCTTGGCGGCGTATTAGGAGTTGCGATGGGCGCCATCTTGGGTAGTCTAGGGGTCAGTCTTTTAACAATTCAGGCTGCATCGGGTATCGTTGGGTTTGTTGTTGGAATCCCGATTTCTTTTTTTAGTTTTAAATGGGCAGTAAGGAAATATATCGTTTCTCAGATCGGTTAACCCGTCAAAGTAGGAAATGGCATTTAATGTCGTTTCCTGCTCGCATAAGACAATCAAGCCCAACAGCCCATCATCATGGATCAACTTCTCGAAGGGGAATCGTTATGAAGCCCGATTTCGACACTACACTACAAAAACATTTCAAGGCAATTTCCAATAGGGATATCGAAGCTTTCAAGTCCCACCTCACAAAGTCCGGCCCCCTATACACCATTGTCCAAAATGGACATGCCTTTACCACTCCAGCTGAAACAATTGTGATACATGAAGAATGGTTTAAGGATCCTAATTGGATTTGGGAAGGATCTGTTGTTCACAAAGTTGTCGGTGAAGATATGGCAATGGCGCTTGTGAAATATCAATATAGTTCCAAACCGGAGGATGTGCCAGTTACTTCTTGGTTGATCTATGTCTTTCAGTTGCAGGATGGAGATTGGCGTATCGTGCACGATCAAAACACGGCGCTTGATTTTGGAGCCTTTGCGCGTATGGCGGGAATCGAAATCAAGTAGAGAAGGCGACCACGAAAATTGATACTAGGGTAGCTAATTAT
>NZ_QRAI01000010.1 GCF_014336955.1 Saccharophagus sp. K07
CAAAACATGGTCTCGCCAGAATTGCTGTTTGCTTGTCAGATTCATATTCATACCCCAGTCAAAAACCTGGGGGTATCTTTGGTGAATCAACCGAGACTGGCTAGGGTGGGGTTTGTCGAGCGCTTACTGCAAAGCTGCAGGTTTTATGAAATTAGATAAAATTGATCTTACGAGAAAACTGCTTTACAAATACCGAGGCCCGGCGATCGCGAGTAGCCTAATTTTTCAGCCGCTTTTTTAATGCTGAATGCACAACCTACCAACCCTTTGAATTTGCTTTCGAACTGCGTGCTCATAAACAGCCAATGTTTGGGTTCGATGGCCAAGCGATCCAATATGGATGGTGTGCTTGAAGAAATTGATCCGCGTTTATCTTCACGAATAATTCGACCGGTCCAGTCGACCAACTCCAAATAATCCTTAAGCGGGAAGGGCAGCCCATATGGCATAGGTTCTCGAGGATTGCCAACAAATGCCATCAGGGATTTGGGTTGTTGCTGCTCTTCTATTAAAACCTCAATACGCTTTTTCACCGAGGTGTGTTCGGATGTTTCTGGTGCGTCCGCCATTTTGGCTCGAATGGGATTCAAATCCACATAGGCCATGCAGGCGGCTAAAGCTCTTTCATCGCAGAGGGCTTGGCTTTTAAAGCGTGATTCCCAGAATTTGCCAGTGCAGCGGTCTTCGCGATTGGCTTGCCGAGCAATGGGTTCGTTAACCAACCGCATGAACCAGCTGATGCTACAAAGATTTTCCCGCCATTCCGCTAATTTCTGCCGAACTGCGTCGAGCTCTATATTGGTCAGTGCTTCCCCTCGCAAAAACTTATGTGTCAGCATCGTACCTTTAAATAACTGATGCCACCGCTGGCAGACTTCCTGGTCAGTCCAAGCTAAGTTTTTGATTTTATTAATGTGGAGCACTACATGGTAATGGTTGGACATGACAGCATAAGCCGCTACGTCTATCGCAAAGATCTGTGCCAGGGTTAGAATCCGGTCTTCCAGCCACTGGCGCCTATGCTCGAAAGACTGGCCGGTTACGGAATCGGTGCCGCAGAGAAAGGCGCGGCGCACGCAACGAGTTACACAATGGTAATAGGGCGTGGCATCTAGTGAGATCTGATGTTTGCGAGCTTTGGGCATGACCACCTCCTTGCGACTGGATAAATATACAGCCCAAAAACTTCATTAGCAATAATTGGGTGGGTGTCTGGGTTGGGGGTTAGCCTGAATCTGTCCAACGCTGTGGCGATTGTGAGCTATGAGGCCTGGCGGCAGCTGGGGTTTGCGGGCGGCAGCTAAGTTGTGGCCGACCTTGCCAAAATCCCCCACTTTAATCAGGTCTGCTGAGGAAGCTTGTATGAACATCAGTTTGTTGGCTATGCACCCGGAAATTGGGTGGAAGCGCTCGGAAATTCGTGCCGGACTGTATAGCCTTCGTTACCAGAGCCATGTCGTTTTCTACCGCTTACTGCAAACCCGCATTCGCATAGTGCGGATCTTTCATCAATCGCGCGATTTAATCGGTGTTTTGCACGACTTGAATGAAAATTCTGGCGACGTCGGCCTGCTCAATGACACTTGATCAGGTTTTCCTATGAAGAGTAACGCGTTATTTTTGCAGCGCAACGAGTGTCTTATCAGGCGCCTCTCACCGCCCCATTACAGCAGTTCTTCGCTACTACGGGCGACTCCGTCTCCTGGATCTTTATACATATGCAACTAAGGGCGCAGTCCCTGGACACAGGTATTTTTCTTCCGTTAATATGCGCTCACTTTCTTCGGTCCTCAGCCATTTTCCTGTTCATGCTTCCACGACGAGGTGAGGAAACCGAATAATGTTTAATTATTCTTAATGAGCAAGGAAATATCATGCATTATTGGAAACCCCTCTTTCTACTTTTGATCCTCATCAGTCTTTATGGGTGCGGTGGCGGTGATTCTGCATCCAGCTCTTCTTCCAGTTCCGGCAGCTCTTCTTCCAGTTCCGCCAGTTCTTCTGGCTCTCCCACGGGCAATGTATGCCCGGCGAACAAACCCTGCGCCATCATGGCGTTTGGTGACGGTGTTATGGAAGGCCTGGAGCCTGTAGGCACCGGCGGCTACGCCAACAACGGTGGCTTTCGTCCGGCGTTACTGGAAATGGCCGTAGCCGACGGCAAGTCGATAACCTTTGTTGGCGTTCGAGAAAATGGCCCGTCCTCCACCGAGCATCCCCTGGCCAACCTGCGTAAGCACAGTGGTTTTTCGGCCATCAGGCTGGAAGATCTGGTGCTCATGGTGCCGGACCCTATAAGGCGTTTTCCGGCGGATATCGTGTTGATACACGCGGGGACACACGAGGTTGCGTCCACGGGCTTCGACAATATCGGTCCGCAAAGTTTTTCCAAGGAAATGCAGCTTTTGCAATCGGTTATGCAGCGCTTTTACAGCCTGAATCGCTCCGGGTTGCTTGTGGTATCCAATTTTGCCGGGCTTAGGCATGGCGATCCGAGAAGCATAGCGATTGGCTCCGCCATAGAGCGGGCAGTGGCTGACTTTAAGCGACAAAACCCCGCCGCGCAGGTTGTGCTGGCCGACCATCTGGCGCGCGGTATAACAAGAGGGCACGACAACCTAATGCCCAATGCCGCAGGCTATCACGCCATGGCCGAGGTGTGGTATCAGGCCATTCAGCCTTACTTAAAATAGGAGCGATACAGCCCATGAATAGAATCTTGATATCAATAGGCGCGTTTATTCAAAGTCAAGTGCCAGTGTTGCAACAACGACTGTTTTCCGTGATTGGGGTGCTCGCTTTAGCGGTGGTGTGCTATACACCTACCTCATATGGGCAAACGGATGATCTGACTGAGTTCGAAATCGTGGATGGTGTGCCTGATGGCGGGTTTAGGCTGTTTGAAAAAAGCTATGTGCTTTTGAATCGCGAATTTGAGTTTATTCCGATGATGTTCTACGAAAACGACAGAGCAACCCGCCCCGATCTTTTCGAGCATTTTTTCCATAATAATCCTGATGAGACTCAATTCACTCTGGAGGCGGACTACTACAGCCCAATCGACAACCAGCAGTATCAATACACCTACCCCCAAGCCGGTCAACCCATCGCTGTCGTTACAGCGGAGCCCATCCAGGAACCCATGTATTCAGTGGCGCGATACAGAGACTTTAAGCGTACCTACAAGCAGCGGAACCCCGACCCGAATAAGTCACCCCAAGTGGTATCTTCGTCCCGCTGGAACGATGCGCGCGTGTTTCGCCCGGTCATCCGCAAAATCCCCTTCTATCTCCAGTTGGAGCTGCTCGATCCCATGTATGAGGACATGTTTGAGTTAAAGGGCGCGCTCAGCCGCTTTTTTGAGCCAATGCAACGCAATAAGCCCATAGGCAGACAAGTATCAAGAATTGCCACAGGTATGTTCGAACCGCCGTTCAAATCGGACGAAAAGCATATTGCCTGCCCTGTTTGGTACGAGTTTAAATTTATGGGATATGTGGACGGCTTTCCCAGGGGGTTAGATGGAGTGGACGACGCTACAATCCACAATCTGCCGGACGGGGTGACATTCGTGTCCGAAATTATCAGTTGCGATGGGTCCCCACCAGGAGCGGGTGGAGAAATAAGAGGCTGCGCACAGGTTGGCGGCACCAAAATAGCCGTGCGAATGGATTTGCTGAGGGATAAATTTGCCATCGAAACACACAATAGAAGGCATTTGTTGGGGCCGGTACTGCTACACGAACTGACTCATGCCTATGGATTCAACGATCATAGCGGTGATAGTGACGACCTGATGTATGGACGCGGGGTTGGCGAGGCCCCCTATGTCACCCGCGAGCAGTGCGACATGCTTACCAAACACGAGTCAAATAGACCGCATATCGGCTTTGCCGGCTACGAACCCTGGGGTAAATAAGATGAAACGATTAATACTGTTTGTTTTGATTCTGGCACCGATTAACTGGGTGAAGGCAGAGACTGCTGAGCATGAGGAAACCGATATTGTCCTGCCGCCACCCGCGCCGATTATGGTAGAGAATGGCTCGTTTATCGTGGAAGACGGCCAGGAGCGCTGGGGCTATGACAATCTGTCGAGAGCGCAAGCGCACGCCCGAGCGGTGGGGATGAGCAATCTGCCGCCCAGCCCACACCAAAAGGCTCGGAGCGAATTGCTGAAGAATTTAGGTCTCGGCGAGCTTGAGCGTTCAGCCCTAAGCTGGTCCCGCTACGAAGATATCAAAGTGTATCGTGGCGCCAATACCGATCTGTTGTTTACCATGCTGAAACACAAAGAACTCGCTACCAGTTGGAATTATATTGCATGGACCATAGGCGCGGTTGCGGACGAGGCCGCAGCCAAAAAACTCGCCGACTACCTTTCCACGCCTGAACAACTAGACACCAGGGGCGAGAAGAGTATCTATATTCAGACACGCACCGGCGGCTTTCTGGGCTTGACGCTTGCAGCGAAAGAGGGACCCATGCCGTGGATCAACAACTACTTAATGACCCATGCGGATCCTGACGAATGGATAAAGATCTTTAAGGCGAAGGGCTTGGAAATTGACAATGACTCCGCAAAAGCGTTGGCAGCGCGAGCCGTTAATGCAATCACGCAACTGGGCCAAGGTGATCCTTTGGTCATGCTCCAGGAAGTACGCGAGCGCCGTTTGGCAAAACAGCCAATCCAGCCTCTGGCGGCAGGTAAGCACAAAGAGTCATTCGTAGAATATATTGATGGAAGGATTGAGTATTTGAAACGGTGGGCCGAGGCAGGAGAAAATCCCGGCTGCGTGGATGTTTGTCCATAACCTAGCCCGCCACGCCCTCCCGGTCCAGGGAGGGCGTCACTACATCGGAGCACCTTCTTCCGCCGCATAAAATGCTGCTGTCTCCCCCCGAACCTCTAAAATCGGTTTCCCAGCCTCAATTCCAGGGGGTAGGAGGAGGGCGCCGGGTTACCCGGCGCCTTTTCGATCTCTTTACGTCTAGTGCTGCATACGCTTCGGCGCTTCATGATATTAAGCTCGCCGAAGAAAGACAGTATGCGCCGATATGCGATTTTTCGCGTCATTTCGCTAAACGGACGTTGCTCATCGGGGAAGAGACGCTAAAATCCGACCCCGCTCCAGACGCAGGTTTCATCTATGCGCTGGAACGCTGCATTCTGCGCCATCCATTTTCTTTATTCGTTTCATTCTGCGCTGTCGCCGTTTGGTCGGTCTTTTCTCGGTTTTGCGCACAGGGTTCAGGGAGATCGCCATGCACCGTTTACTAGCCATAGTGAATTAGGAAATTCCGCTGGTATTTTTTCTACTCGTCCAGGGAGCCGTAAATCAACTCGCTCTTTAACAATTTGTGAAATAAATCTTATAAAGGAGTGAATATATGTCGAAATAAAATCGAAATTGCGCAAAACGCAAATATACCGGGATGGTTTAATTTGTCTTGTTGAAGCTATTTTAAGAACATTTTGATTTTCTAGGAAACCTCATGTCAGACACTGATGCATACAAAACCCCCTTATCGAAGCTTGCCGGCTCTGAGAGTAAGCTTATGGTTCTCAGCTGCAATAGAATTGCGGCGGGCACACTTTTAAAGGTCATGATCTTAGGGTCTGTTATTGGTCTTACGACCATTTTGACGATCTTGTATTCTCTGTCTCTCCTTGGAGGGAAAGAGCCAGATATTGAGCTTTACGCCTTTACCGGAGTGTCCATTGTCGATTTCGTATTGGTTGTTTTGATCGGCTCACTATTCCAAGGCTTGTTTGCGTTCATCTTCGCTTGGCTAGGATTGTTCATTTATTCCAGGTTCTTTGATATTAAGGTCACGCTCGTGCGTAGCAAAGCGTAACCGACAACCCCTTGAATTTGCTTTCGAACTGCGTGCTCATAAACAGCCAATGTTTGGATTCAATGACCAAGCGATCCAATATGGATGGTGTACTTAAAGCGGGATTCCCGGAATTCGCCAGTACAGTGGTCTTCGCGATTGGCTTGGCGAAGAATTCTGACCTCTTGATTCGGTGGCGCCTGTTTCATTGATCGGGTAGAGGTGCGAATTGGTGTCAGAGTTGAGATTAGGCCCGGGGGAAGGCCTGCAAATGCCAGATAAAATAAACCTGTCCCGTTTCCTTGAAAAAGTGACAGTGGCTCGATTATGCTGCCGCCTCCTTACGCGACAAGGAGCTAATCGATATGCAACACGAAGATGTATATTTGGAACCCGCCAAAATTCTTTGGACTGGTGGTTGGGATTCAACATTTCAACTCCTCCGTTTGTTGTTTCTTGATAAGCGGCCAGTAGAGCCCTTTTACTTGATTGATGAAAGCCGCCGCTCAACCGGAACTGAGTTATTAACCATGAAGCGCATTAGGCAGAGCATCAGTGATATTGATGTGGCTGCGGCGTCACTTTTGCTTCCGACCAATTATTTTTCAGTGTCGCAGATACCAGAAGATCCCGAAATCACAAATGCATTTAATGCCATTAAAAGCACCCGATTCATTGGGCGTCAATACGATTGGCTAGCGAGGTATTGCAAATATCGGGGCATTGGTAATCTTCAGCTTTGTATACATGAAGACGATAAGGCTGCTGTGGTGGTTGCTCCATTCCTTTCAAAAGAAACCCCAGATAACGAGCTAGCCGTGTTGGCGGATCAACCTTTGGGATCAAATGAACATATGATTTTCAAATGGTTTGAGTTTCCCATCCTAAAATTAACCAAAACAGACATGGCCAAGATCGCGGAGCAGCATGGCTGGAAAGACGTTATGGAAAAGACTTGGTTTTGTCATAGCCCGCTCAATGAGAAGCCTTGTGGCCGGTGCAATCCATGCAGATATACAATAGAGGAAGGTCTTGCATGGAGGGTTCCAGCGCGTAGACGTTTTATTGGGAATATTCACGCGATGCTATCCTCACCTGCGAAGGCTACAAGAAGAATGTTGGCGACGCTACGTAAATGAATAGCTATACCGCTTAGAAAAATAGACACTAGCGCTAAAGCCAGAGCGTCTATATCGCTAAAATATGGTCATCCCAAAAAGCAAAATGGAAGTCAATCCTTACAGTTAAATATTAGAAATCAAGCCAAATCTGAATTGTCAGTACCAACTTTTTGGCGCCAAAAGCGCCATAGGTAATTAGTGCGCCATCCTGAATCAACACAACGAAAGAAACTAATACCGCAATAAGATCTCCAAGTCCTCTGGTGCACTGCGTCAAGGCGGATAAATTTTCCAGCCGTTATAAGAAAAATTCTGCTTAGACGCAAAAGCCAAAATCCAATTTCGGGTACTACTAATTAAAGCTAGAGGTATTTATGGCTCGATCATCCTTAAAGAATACGTTAAGTGCGGCTGCAAGTGCCGCTGCGCTAGCGACATTTTCAACGACGGCTTTCGGGCATGGATTAATGGTGCGGAAAGGCGGACTCACCTCGGCTATCACATTCAGCCTTCCACTTGTAAAGCTGATTCCTTCGAACACCTAGCTCCCGCGCCAGCTGGGCTATTTCTTTGTCGCCACGATTCAACAAACGAACCGCTTCTCGTTTGAATTCAGGGCTAAACGTCTGTCGTTTTTTCTTTGGCATACACACTCTCCTTTGGGGGTATTGTCCCCTTTTAGGAGTGTGCGTCAATCTGGGGTAGGTTCACTCTGACCTCGTCGAGGCGGCAATAGATTCCTCCATTGGCCGCTCTGTGGTCTTTATCAATGATATTGAAGAGGAGCTTGGAATGATTGCTGGCGACAAAAACAAGCCCTATGCGGCGCTTGTACACATTGCTTCGGATGGATTTTCAATAACGGGAGGGTTAGAAGCCAAAATACGTAACATGTACTCGTGATCGGGAAAGCATTCAGGAAAGGGGTAGGATCAGATTTAATTTCTCCACAAGTTCAGAAAGATCGGCGTAAGAATTAATGGGGCAAGAATTAATGGGGACCAGATTTATTTTATCCACAAGATCAGAAAAGTTGGCGTAACATCGATTCTCGTTGTCGTCTGAATAACATTAAAGGGACAGATTTATTTACCACTATGTCGGTGGATTGAACTGTCGACGTAATATTACCCGCCTAGGGGCCGCAGGCTCCGCGCGACGGAGTGGTTGCGCAAACGGTATTGCTGCTCAGGATTCGCAACTGTTAACATCGCCGCTTTCGACTAGCCCATCATAAGGAGATGCCATGAACCAGACCGCTGAAGCAAGCGCTACGAGATCGGACGAAGAGAAATTCCATTCTTTTGTACATGCGGCAATTGATAAACCCTACCAGATCGGTAAGCCACATAAGCGTGAACATAGCAGCCGATGGGCGGACACTATTGTAATGTCGGCTACAAAAAGCATCGCCATCACAGTCCATATCAATTTCAAGAGTCCGAAGTTAGCAGAGACAGAACGCCTAAATTTGATTAGCCTTGCGGCGCAAGGTATAGGCAAATATTGGAGTCGGGATATCACAGTCAATGGATCTTTATATAAAGTAAGCGTGACCGCGTAACATAAGCCTGATAGCCCACTGCCTGCAATTCTTAAAATCGAGCAGGGTACGAAAGATTACGGCCGTTCGTTTAATGCTGGCGTCCTTGGGGTGGACGCCCGATTCATTTACAACAAAGGATTTTTCCCTAGCACAAAGCTTGCGGATGACGACTTTATGCTGGTTTGTGCACATGAGTTCGGTCATTCGGTGTTAAAAGCTGCGGGCGGCATAAGTCTATCCTGGGGTCACAAAGGGACCACCGGGGTCATTTCCCAGGCTGTAAAAAAATCTACGCCCGGGTATCCAACCTCTGGCCCAATAGATCTTATGAAGTACTACGATGATAAGAAGCAGAAGGCAAGTTTTTCTCAGCTCGTCAACGATTCTATTGTTAGTGAAAAAGATTTAATGCGCTTGATTTGGCTCTCAAGAATTCAATGGAAGTGACCATGTCTCTAGTTTCTCGTTTATTTCTGACATTCCTGTTTTTAACTTTTGCAGCCTGCAAAGAGCCCAGTCCCAGCTTTGTTTTTCTTGAAAACGCGACCGATGACAGATTGCAGGTGATAGCTGAATTTGACGGGGCTGACGCTGTGTCGCAGCCACTGAGATTCGAGCTGGATCCGGGTCAGCAAGACGGTTGGCGATTTTTCTCTGATGAAAAGGAAGCCGAAAGCTTCGATTCCTCGTTTCGTTCGCTATTGATAAGATCCGCAAAGTGCGAACGCAAAATCGAAAGATCGACACTTTCGAAGCGAGTTCGTAAGGATGGCGCTTGGATACTTCGCATAGATCAGGCGCTGTTTTCTTGCTGATAATCGAGTGGCAGAGCACTTGAATTTTCTTGCCCCGATTACCGTCATTCTCGCGAAGCGGGAATCCAGCTTCTCCAAAGCTCGAAAATATGGATCCCCGCTTTCGCGAGGATGACAGTCTTGTGCGGAGGAAAAGCGCATCCATTGAGCGAGAATTCGGCCTCATAATTGGCGCTATTGCTGCAATGATTAGGCCCTCGCCTCCAGCCCACCTTGGATTCCCCAGCTTTTCTTTTTCTATTCCGGCAACTGATAAAAATCGAATAGAAGGTGGCTCTTACCCCAGGCAATCAGTTGTCCATCTCGAGTTAATGCGGCTTGAGATGATTTGGAATAAATCGCAACTATATCTTTCAAGCCTGCTGGTATTGTACTTTGCTCAGCGGATTCATCGAGCCAGTCGGGCAACTCGGCATTTATGCTGATCAATGTCCCATCCTGCTTTAAAGCCAAATGGGTCGAATATCCGCCAGCAATTGCAATTATGTCATCCAACCCTGGGCCCACATCCGTAACACTGGAAGATTCGGGATCCCATATTGCTACTGTGCCATTTGTGCGCAGCACGAGAATATTGAAGGTCGATTCGGCAACAGCGCTAACCATTGATGGGCCGTGATGTATTTGTAATTCGCCGGAATAATGCAGTCGCCAAGCAACGGGCTCGCCCTGGTCATTTAGAGCGACAAAATAACCGCCGCTGCGTTGCACCGATACAATGTTACGCAGACTTGCGACAAATTCTGCTTCTTGCGGATTTAAATTTATCGCCCGAAGAAATACAGTTCCATCGGTTTTCAGAATAACCACCGTTTGACTATCTGCAAAAGCGACATCTTTAACATCCGCAAATGTCTCCGCCACTTCCGCTACGGCTTCTCCCAGAATAAAAAATCCCCATAAACTGAGCGTGCCATCAGTATGAAAAGCAGCAGACAAACCTCCATCTGCATCAACCCGCACAACGGGTGCGTCACTGCCGAGAACAATTGGCCGGTCGTTTAATGGCAGAATTTCACCGTTCGTTTTCAGCAATAAAGTCAAATCCGATGCAGCGTTTATGACGCCGCCAGCCAGATCCGAAGGCAACAAGCTGGCGAGTCCATATCCCCACGACATCAAGCTTCCATCCATTTTTTGCGCAAGACCGCGATTCAAATCTACCGATATATGCACCGCCCCCGGCAGCGTTTTCACCTTTTGCACAGAGAGGGAAGTCCAGCTTCTTTCCCAGCTGATTAAGTCTCCATTCGCCAACAGTGCGTAGCTCTTACCGCGTACGACAGCAATGGCGATTGCACCAAATTCGTCAGTCAATCCCGCTGGGATCAAGGGATAAAACGAACGGGGTCCCCAAGAAACGATTGTCCCATCAGCGCGCAGCGCCAAATTATGGTTTTCCCCGGAAGCAATGGCGACGACTCCACTGAGATCAACTTGAGGGAATTCATCTTGCGAAGTACAACATTGGCCATCCCAGGCAGTTACACGGCCATCCCCATGCAACGCCAATCCATGATCTTTGCCCGCCGATATAGCGACAACATCGCGCAGATTTGGTGGCATCTTGGTTACTCCCGGTCCCACACCCCACGCCTCAACCGTACCATCTCCCTTAAGAGCCAAGGTGTGCGTCGAGCCTACGGCCAATGCTTTGACATTAGACAAATCACTCGGAATCGGCAGAGTTTGACGGTAACAATCCCAAGTCTCGACGGTTCCATCCCCCTTCACCGCCGCGAACGATCCATAGTCACCGCCCGCGATAGATACAACGTCAACGAGGTTGTCCGGCATACAAGTTTGCCGCCCCCAGGTCGTAGGTGTGCCCTGCTCATCCAGATAAAAACTGGCGTCTGCGGCTGTAAAAATTCTTTTAGCTGGCTTATCCGGCATAACAAAAGGTGTTGCCGGTTTATTACTGTAAAAAACAGCCGGCGACTCGGACTGCCCCAATTTGCCGCCACATGCAGCAAGCGCCAATGTCATTATTATTAAAATAAAAATTTTTCTGCACATGGCCATAACCGATTCCCTGCTTGAAGGTTTAATTGGTCTGATGGGGGATGGTCAATACGACGGAAATCATCATTTTCGACACAAAAGAAGAACCATTCCCTTCACAGAAATACCTAAGAGTTGCATTAGTAACCCATTATCTAAGGAAGCTCTGATTAAGTTCAAATTTTTTCACTCATATTTTTTGAATAATTCTCAATTTCATTCATGGCGGAAAAGGCATGATTTTTCCCGTTTTTCCTACTTGTTTTGCCTTAAATCTGGCCAATTGCCAGATTTAAGGCGCACTGACCCTAGGTCAGCAAGAATTTCTTGCAGGTAAGCAGGTTTGCAAAACCCGCTAAAACATAAAGCCGGTTGGTATTTTTGGCGAGTCCCCGGTAACGCACTTTGGCATAGCCAAACTGCTGTTTGATCTTTAAAAATACGTGCTCTACTTTCGCTCGCACTTGGGCCTTGGCTTTTTCTGCCCGTGCGGCAATTCCTCTTAATGTTTTGCGAACACCGGGACGCTGACTAATTAGCCAATCCACTTCCACATCTTTTAGCTCGGGTCTTTTTTCTGCGCCGCGATATCCCGCGTCGCCCCAAACGGTACCCTCTTCGCCGTGCAGCAGTTCCGACAATTGCGTTATATCGTGCTCATTGGCAGACGTGGTAGTTAGCGTATGAACAACACCCAAAGTATCATCCACGCCAACATGCATTTTCATCCCAAAATGCCATTCGTTGCCTTTCTTGGTTTGATGCATTTCGGGATCACGCTCACCATTTTCATTTTTGGTCGAGGTGGGCGCTTCGATAATAGTGGCATCAACAATACTACCTTCTTTCAGTATTAATCCCTGTTTGTCGAGATGGCGGTTCACTTCTTTAAAAAGGGCTTCGCCTAAATTGTAGCGCTCTAACAAATGGCGGAATTTCAAAATAGTGGTTTCGTCCGGTATGGAACCGCTCAAGCTCAAGCCTGCGAATCTGCGCATGGATTCGATCTCGTACAGTGAATCCTCCATAGCTGGGTCGCTGAGATTGTAAAACAGCTGCATGCAGTGAACTCGCAGCATGACATTTAACGGGTAGGGATGACGCCCTTGGCCATTTTTGGGGTAATGCCGCTGGATCTTGCGCTCCAATTGCTTCCAGGGAATCAGCGTATCCATTTGTTCGAGAAACTTTTCCCGCCGGGTTTTGCGCTTCTTTGCGTTATATTCGGCTTCGGCAAAAGTGAGCTGATTCATAATCGATTACCCTAAGAGTTGAGCTGTGCTAATTATGCCAAATTTTTGGACTTAACCAGAGGCTCCCTAACCTCCCTAAAGCTCTATTTCAATAACAAGGACACCCACTCTTATATTTCAATAACAAGGACACCCACTCTTAGAAGCGGCAGGGTAGAAAGCCCCACCGCAATCGACAGACTTGAAGCACGACCTTGCCTATCGAAAATACCGCGCTGAATTTGAAAATACCGTGCTGAATTTTGACGGAGAGAGGAGTTTCTTCGTGAGGTTAATTTTGTTCTGAATTGCAGAAAAAAATAGCCTCTGCAAAGCTGCAGGCTTTATGAAATTAGATAAAATTGATCTTACGAGAAAACTGCTTTACAAATATTGAGGCCCGGCGATCGCGAGTAGCCTAATTTTTCAGCCGCTTTTTTAATGCTGAATGCACAACCTACCAACCCTTTGAATTTGCTTTCGAACTGCGTGCTCATAAACAGCCAATGTTTGGGTTCAATGGCCAAGCGATCCAATATGGATGGTGTGCTTGAAGAAATTGATCCGCGTTTATCTTCACGAATAATTCGACCGGTCCAGTCGACCAACTCCAAATAATCCTTAAGCGGGAAGGGTAGCCCATATGGCATAGGTTCTCGAGGATTGCCAACAAATGCCATCAGGGATTTGGGTTGTTGCTGCTCTTCTATTAAAACCTCAATACGCTTTTTCACAGAGGTGTGTTCGGATGTTTCTGGTGTGTCCGCCATTTTGGCTCGAATGGGATTCAAATCCACATAGGCCATGCAGGCGGCCAAAGCTCTTTCATCGCAGAGGGCTTGGCTTTTAAAGCGTGATTCCCAGAATTTGCCAGTGCAACGGTCTTCGCGATTGGCTTGGCGAGCAATGGGTTCGTTAACCAACCGCATGAACCAGCTGATGCTACAAAGATTTTCCCGCCATTCCGCTAATTTCTGCCGAACTGCGTCGAGCTCTATATTGGTCAGTGCTTCCCCTCGCAAAAACTTATGTGTCAGCATCGTACCTTTAAATAACTGATGCCACCGCTGGCAGACTTCCTGGTCAGTCCAAGCTAAGTTTTCGATTTTATTAATGTGGAGTACTACATGGTAATGGTTGGACATGACAGCATAAGCCGCTACATCTATCGCAAAGATCTGTGCCAGGGTTAGAATCCGGTCTTCCAGCCACTGGCGCCTATGCTCGAAAGACTGGCCGGTTACGGAATCGGTGCCGCAGAGAAAGGCGCGGCGCACGCAACGAGTTACACAATGGTAATAGGGCGTGGCATCTAGTGAGATCTGATGTTTGCGAGCTTTGGGCATGACTACCTCCTTGTGATACTGGACAAATATACAGCTCAAAAACTTCATTAACAATAATTGGGGTGGGTGTCTGGGTTGGTCCTATGCCACTACAAAGTATTATCTGAAAGGAAAGGGAGGAAATGTATGTCACTTATTGAACAGGTAGTGGATGCTTATATCGACAACTATGGTGAAGATGCCGGTATAGGATTACTAAAAGTTCTTGCAGATCCAACGGCGGGGGGAGATGGATACAGGGTGCGTATGTATCCGATGCTCGATGCGGATGGCTGGGAGGTCGACAAGGCGGGCAAGCTTATTGAGCTGGACACGACCAACTGGGGATTTGAAATAGATGCTGGTGGCTTGGCAGAAAATCTTAATGAGGCGGTTGAGACCGATATTTTTAAGGTTCGTATGGGGTTGGCTCCCCGTTTGGGGTGGGGTACCGGAAAAATTCTTTTGGGTGTGGTGGAAACTGCGATTGGTGTGGTTGGAATTATAGTTCCGGAGCCAGGTACTACTGGCGCTGGTATAATCGTGACAGCGCTTGGGGTGAATATTGTCGGTGACGGATTTTCGCAGCTTATTGGTGCCAATAGAGGGCATGGTTATAACGTACTCGGTGAAGCTTCAGGTTTGATTGGGTCGGAATTGGCAAAGGGGGTTGGAAAAGACGCTAAGCTTGGAGAAGCCATAGGAAAAGGAGTATTTATTGTGACTTCCATAGCGGTAGGGTCGCTCGGGTCTATCTGAATTCTCAAAGTGCCCGGAACCACATTTGCAAGACTGGGTGTAGGAGGTCAAAGTGGTGGAGCAGTTGTAGGCCGGATTGATCTGCTATATGGAAGCAACAATGCCAAAGACGGATTGACCATCATTAGTATTAATAACAACGCAGGCCAATCAATCCTCCGCTTTGTCACGCACGAAGGCCAGTTAATGGCAAACGCAAGAATCGGCAAAGTTTTTGAGGGTTCGAAAATTGTCCAGGGAGAGCGGATATTGAGGCATTCAGCTTCTGGAAAAGAAATATTGAAAGGTCTCGTGAAATTGGCTTGGCATGGCGCCATCAGAGGGTTATAGAGCATGTCAAAAATAAACCCGAAAATCCCCCGTCTTGAATGGCCGGAGTTTGATCATTCAAACGAACGTGAAATTTTTTATGCGTCGCTTCTATCACTGCTTGGTCAGGCGAAGTGGATAGTTGTAATTCCAAATCCAGCTCCTTTAGGTTCCATTCGGAAAAATATTGAAGCTGACTGCGGCGGACTTCTCTTTCCTCTCGAAATGCCTCACGATGGAGTTGCATGGTTGATTAAGTGGGACGATGCCATGAAAGTTTTTCCAGGAATTTTTCATGCGAGGCGACCTGAATTGATTTTTCTTTCATTTCTGGAAAAGCCAGATTTGCTAGTCCTTAGCCAAGCGCTTCGGAATGATGATCCAACGCCAGCACTACGTAGAATTCACTTTGACGAAGGCGAAATGGTGCAAGTGCATCAATCAAAAGGTCAGAGTACTTGAATTGAAGTGACTATAGAGCGGCTTATTGAGCAAAGGATTTCGTTCAAAATTAAGTTTAGGAAATTGAGAAATGGCCAGCATGCCGAGATTGTATATGCCAGGTTGCGCGCAGCATATTATCCAGAGGGGAAATAATCGTTCTGTTTGTTTCTGTTGCGACGCGACACTACACCATCATCGCGACTTTTGGCCTACAGAGTGTTATTCAATGCCAGTTTCACTGCTGGATCGAGTTCGATTGTGCACCAATAAGGAATGATTTGTAGGTGGATCAGATTTCGTAAAGCAAATAGAGGCTGCTATAGGACGAAAAGTCTACCTGCGGCAATGGGGAGGCAGCTGGCGCTCGCGGAAAGATGTCCAAGAACTCAGACCCTTTGATCCTGCAGCAATCCCACTTAAATTGCCGGCGAATGATCGCGCCGCGTTGGTAGAGACCTTGATATTTAGCCTGGATAAGCCGGATGCGTCGATTGATGCGGAATGGTTGAGGGTGGCTGAGGATAGGCTTGCGGATTATCACGCAGAGGAACTGGAAGCGGTGGATGCTGCTGACGTATTTGCTGAATTGGGGAAAAAGTTTTGAAAGTAAAATTTTTAGCGCCAGCTCGCGGGGATTGCGCGATGCCGTTAATGACTACAAAGCGCTGCGAGGAACTCTCGGTGGTGAGTTTTGGGGCGAGCATCGAGATTAATTTCTCGAATGGTACTGACTATGGCGATTAATAAAAAACTTGAACAGAATTCTCTTCTTCCCATATTTGCGCTACTTTCCATCGGCTGTTCGACTGCGCCCGGAAATGCCACCTACGTCAAGCCTGAGCGTATTGAGGCTGACGAGTTGAAGAATGTAACACCTTTGGACTGGAACCCTATGACGGTTACCTATCAAAGCGTAGATCGCCTACATGATGAGTGTTACGAGGCAATTGAGTGCGCCAATCTGATTACATCAGTAATTTATCGCAATTGGACACGACCGCCAGTTCGGACCGGCTCTCCCGCATCTTTCTTGATAACATTGGATAAAAACAACAATATAGTAGGGCTTAGACTTATAGAGTCCAATGGCGATTTTCGCTTTGATAAAAGCGCGGCGGTAGCGATTATGTCGTCTTCGCCATTTGATGAGCTGAAATCATTGGATAACGTTGAGCGAGAGCGGTACCTTCAGACATTCGAAGTCAAATTTCATCGAAACGAGCTAAGGTAAGAGGATGGCGTTTGACATGACTTGTCATTGTGGGTGTGTAAATTGTAAGGCCTGATCCCCATTTTATCCCCCTTATTGCCATAATCGGAATTCTCTTCGTTTGAAAAGTCAAACGTCTTTTTTGAGATAATCAGGCTCAGATTTCATTGAATACATGATAAAAGCCCACTTATATCACGATTGTTTTTGTCTGATTTCGTCTATAGGAAGGCTGTAAACGGTCACACTTCCGCTAATTCATCCTTTAAGTTGGTTAAATATTGAGTTATTAATGGCGATTCTTGTATCAATCTTTAGAAGTTTGTGTCGAGGGTATGGTTCTTTTTTTGTGTCTAAAGACGATTTTTTGTATTGATTGTTGCCTAAGCAAACCGCTCAAGTCTTTAAACGGGCCATTCAAGCCTTTAAAAAACCACTCAAGCCGTTAATCCAACGAATCAAGCCTTTCATAGGGAGCCAATTATGGCGGTGCTTAGCAAGCCGTTTATTTTAATCATGACTTTGGTGCTCGCAGCATGTGGCGGTAAATTGGAGGAGCAGCCCAGCACTTCCTACATTTTTTACAGTAATAAACCGGCCACGCCTTTTGTGATGCCGGAAAAGTCGCCTAAGAGAATTTTTGCCGAGCCAGGAGTGAGTTTTTATGTGGATGAGCACGGCAGACCTACGACGTGGGGACTGCAAACTTGTATGTCGGAGAATTTGGTTGATGTTGTATCCATTGCTGGCAACGCGGCAGTAAAGCGTGATGGAACCGTTGAGGCGTGGAGTTGTTCTGAGACCGCGCCGCACTTTCCAAATAATCTGCATAATGTCAATGCGTTAGCGGTTGACCAAGATTACACGCTGGTCCTTAAAAATGATGGGTCGGTTGAGGCGTGGGGCTGGGGCGAGGGCGTAAGCAAGATGCCGCCCAATCTACGCAATGTGGTTGCTATATCCGCAGGCAAAGATCATGGATTGGTATTGCATAGCGATGGACGTGTCACTGGCTGGGATGGGCCGCTCGCATGTTGTTTTTCCCGAGATGAATTTGCCAAGGTTGATCATCTCCGTGGGATAGTCGCCATCGCATCTGGGGATCATCATAATTTGGCGCTGCGAAATGATGGGACCGTTGTTTCTTGGGGAAGCTATTCTGCTGGTATTCCACCGGGATTGACCAATGAATTTGGTGCAATTGCCATCGCTGCTGAAGGTGACAGAAGTTATGCGCTGTTGGCAAATGGAGATCTGGTTCGCTGGGAGATCAATATGTCGGGCATGAAGGTAGACAAGATAGGAACCTTGCCGGGCGTGGAGCATATAGCTGTCGCATCGACTCATGGCCTTGCGCAAAAAAAGGATGGACGCTTAATGGCATGGGGGAATGAGCTCGCCAGTTTGTTGCCTTCTGATTTAGCGGGCGGGGTCATTAGTATTGCAGCGGATTTTTCTTTATTGTTGAAAACGGACGGTGAAATTCTTTCAATGAGCGATCGCCCGGTAATTCTCGGTAGTGACGCTCCTGTTGTGAAAGTAGATGCGCGCACCAGAACCAACGCGGCTCTTCATTCTGACGGCACACTCAGTGTTTGGGCGTTTCGTTTTCCGGGAATGCCCTTTGGTGATATGACAAAGACATTTTCAAATGTTAAAGATTTTGTGGTTACAGGCAGTAACCAGCAGGTCGTTATTCTAAAAACCGATGGAACGGTATTTCTGTCGTCAGCAAACTTAAACGCGCAAGAAGCGGAGTTTGTTGCAAGTTTGCGTAACATTGTGTCGGTACAACACAGCGGAGGTTATTCTGTTGCACTGAATGACAAGGGCGAGCTTACTGCTTGGCGAGTGCATAATTCTCATGGTTTGCAAACCTATTCCGGCCCGTCGATGATTCGTGCTGTTGGCGGTTCCTATGACAACATTTTTATTCTGCGCTCCAATGGTACAGTCGCCACTTGGAATCCAGAATCTTCAGATGTGATCGAAGTGGCCCCAGAATTGGATGACATAGTGACCATTGCCGGTGGTTATCCAATTTATTTAGCCCTAAAGCAGGATGGCACAGTAAAAAGTATCAATGCCTCATTTCCCAATGACATTGATGGCTTTTTTGCAATAAATGCAGTGCCGCATGGTTTAAACGCGGTTGCTATTTATTCCGAATTACCACTCTCAGGAATTTCTTCTTCGCAGGCCGCGTTAACCCGTGCTGGGCAGTTAATTTTTTGGGGGAAAAGCTACCTTTCACCGGATTTTTACCAGTTGCCGGAATAAAAAGCGGAATCTCAAAAAAGTGCGGATTGCCCTTTGGTAATGCGCACCACCTTTATCACCTCAGCAACGCGCGCTACTTTAACCTTTCCTTGGAGCTTAAGCGCGAAATTCTCCGGCTTTCCGAGAAGTATAATAGGTGATCCTCATGAAGCATTTGTTTGTTGCGCCACTTTTAGCTCTGCTGCCTATTACTGGCTGCGCTACAGAGGTTATCCCCTTTGGCCACGAAGCTTCGTGGCAGGAGCGGCAGTACAGAACGACTCTGCCCGCTCCTTTCGGCGGAGTACAAATCACCATTGCAGCTGATAACAGCGGGAAAACGACGTCGGTTCGCATCCATACAGATGTAGGCGAAGTTGCTTTGCCGGTCGGTGTTCTTGAGCAATTAACGAATGTATCCGAGCCGCAGATCACTTACGGCGAAGTTGGGAAGGCTACGCCAGCGAAGATTAGTGCATTCGCAGTACATGTAGAGTTCGGTGAGCTTGTGTATTCGGAAAAATACAAGGAGTCTTTCAGGAGCATTGCGGGGTGGAGGGTAGATGAGTCGATGACCATACAGAATTTTGAAGTGGTAAACTTTCAGTAAGAAATTAGATAAAATTGATCTTACGAGAAAACTGCTTTACAAATACCGAAAAAATTCAGGTCTTACAATTTACACATCCACAATGACAAGTCATGTCAAATGTAAGATCTGATAAACATAAGGCAGCCTCGCCGCCACCAGTTGGTGGCGGGGTACAATGATTGTCGACGAAAACACATCATTGGAGGCTGCCATGACACTTTATTGTGGAATCGATTTGCATTCAAATAATTCCGTTATCTGCGTGATCAATGACAAAGACCTGCGTCTGTTGGAGACAAAGGTGGATAACAAAGCTGAGTTGGTTATCAAAGCACTTTCTCGTTATAAAAAGCGATTAAAAGCCGTAGCGGTGGAGTCGACTTACAACTGGTATTGGCTCGTCGACAGCCTGAAAGAAGCCGGCTTCAATGTGCTCCTTGTCAATACTGCCAAGGTCGTCCAGTACAGCGGCCTCAAACGCACGGATGATCGCTACGACGCATTTCATCTAGCGCATTTAATGCGGCTCGATATTTTGCCGACCGGATATATCTATCCAAAAGCCACCAGAGGGCTGCGCGACCTTGTACGTAAACGGATTCAGCTTGTGCAGGATCGCAGTCGTGAGATTATCCGGCTAAAGTCGTTTATTCAGCTACACACAGGCGAAACCATTAAAGCTACCAGTGTGAAAGCGAAGAAATTTTCACTTCCTGTCTTTGGCGACCAGAATACGCAGTTGTCATTAAAAAGCTCAATTATCGTCATTCGATCATTAACCCAACAGATCAAAGCAATTGAAAAAGCAATACTGCAGCAGCTGGAATCGTCAGAGAGCTTCACCAATCTCAAAACGGTGCCAGGTATCGGTGACGTACTCGCTGAAACAATCCTGCTGGAAACCGGAGATATTCGTCGGTTTGACGGCCCTGGAAATTTTGCTTCTTACGCACGCTGCGTTGAAAGCCGACGAACGAGCAATGGTAAAACCAAAGGTCAGAATAACCGAAAAAATGGCAATCGCTATCTTGCATGGGCTTTTATTGAAGCTGCTAATTTTGCGATTCGTCGCAGCGAAAAGGCCAAGCGGTTCTATCAGCAAAAAAGCAAGGCTACCAATGTGGTTGTTGCCAGAAAGGCGCTGGCTCACAAGATTGCAAGGGCGTGCTACTGGATAATGCGAAAAGGAGAGGCTTACGACGAAAGCCGACTTTTCGCTTAAGGTTGGTGGAGCTGGGTAACCAGTGCTTGGGGTTGGAAAAACCAATAGACCTGATTGGCCCAGCTCTGCCTCTATTTTGAGATGCGTTTTAAAACACTGCCCATGCTTTAAGTCAGCAGAGGTTGAGCGATATCAGCTCCCAGAGCTGTTAATCGATTGAATAAAGTACGGTACCGATGTTTTTCTGGGGCGTAAGCCAGGGCTGTCACAGACAGCTTGATCCTGATGGGTGACTGGTGCAATTACATTGACACCATACCAATGAGAAATCGGGCGCAGATTGTTAAAGAACGTGTCGATTAATCGACTTCCCGAGCGAGCGGGAGAATATTATTTACTTCGTAGTTGACAAAAAGCCTAATGGGTGACCCCCTACCGCCCTACCGCTCGACGAAAGTCACCGCTCAATAAGTCGGGAATTCCGCTGCTCATCGGCCACTTCCTCCGCCCCCACCGGCCACTTCAAAGGCGCAAAGGTGGGGGTTAATTGCATATCCCCAACTTCCGCTTTTACTTTGTTGTAGCTCGCTTGGGATTTCGGGCTTAATTCCAGGCTGATACTGTTAAAGATGGCATCCTGAAGGGCTTGGACCGGGGTGGGGTCGAAAGTGAGCTTGCCCCGCTCGCCGCGGCTGTAGAGGTGTTGCACGAAGGTGATGCGAACAAAGTGCTGGTCGGTAATTGGGAAAAGGAACAAGTGATCCGGATAGGATAAGTTGTTGGTGATATCGGGGTCCGGCCCTTGATTATAGATTTTGCAGCTGGCACTAAAGACCGGCAGATGATTGTGTCTTCGCCAATCCACAGGACCATGCCAGCGAGGGATATGTGTTTGCACATCCCAATGCTCATGACCATAGCGATCATTAAGATATTGAACCAACACCATCTCAAAGGCACGGGGGTGAAAAAAGGAGAGATCGAACGCGTGTTCGGGTTGACGGCCGAGCACAGTAACAGCCATATGCAATTCCGCTTTACACCCAGTCATCCATGGGCCCCAAAAGGCCCACGTGCGACTCAACGGTGTTGCAAAGCCCCAATGATCGTTGGGCATATTGGTGGAGTTGAAATGCCTCAGGTTGGAATCCGCCAGCACGTCATGACCCGGCAAGACTCGTGCTTGTTCCACTGACGAAAATTTTGGGCTATGCCGAGGTGCTTTAAAACGTAACCGGTTGCCGGCCAGATGCAGAGTGGTCCAAGGCGCCCAGGCAAAGCTAGGCCCTTGGGGTACGCAGTATTCTTTGCGCTTGCGCCACTCCAGCGGCGGGTATTTAAAATAATTACGCATGCTCTCAACCTCAGCGCTTGAGCTTATGGCGCAAGTCTTTCACCACGCTCTGGCCCAATTCGAAACTCACCGCTCAATAAACAGGGAGTCTTGCTGCGCCGTTGACTCCTCTACCCCAATCGGCCACTTCAAAGGCGCAAAAGTGGGGGTTAATTGCATATCCCCAACTTCTGCTTTTACCTTGTTGTAGCTCGCTTGGGATTTCGGACTTAATTCCAGGCTGATGCTGTTAAAGATGGCATCCTGAAGGGCTTGGACCGGGGTGGGATCGAAAGTGAATTTGCCCCGCTCGTCGAGGCTATAGAGGTGTTGTACAAAGGTGACTTGAACAAAATGTCGGTCTGTAATGGGGAAAAAGAACAGATGGTCGGGCTGAAGGAGGACGCTTAGGTCTTCCGTTCGCTTATAAACCTTGCAGCTGGCGCTAAAGGTCGGTAGATGGCTGTGTCGTTGCCAGTCCACCGGGCCGTGAAATCGCGGAATATGGCTTTTATTTCCCCCCCTATGCTCGTGTCCATAGCTGTCGTTAAGGTATTGAACCAGCACCATCTCAAACGCACGGGGATGAAAAAAGGAGAAGTCGAACGCGTGCCCGGGTTGGCGGCCGAGCACAGTAATATCCATGTGCAGCTCCGCTTTACATCCGGTCATCCAAGGGCCCCAAAAGGCCCACGTGCGACTCAGCGGTGCTGAAAAGCCCCAATGATCGTTGGGTATATCGTTGGAATTGAAATGTCTTAGTTTGGAATCCGCCAAAACGTCATGGCCCGGCAAAACTCGGTTTTGCTCCACTGACGAAAAGTGTGGACTATGCCTAGGTGCTTTAAATCGCAACCGGTTGCCGGCCAGATGCAGAGTGGTCCAAGGCGCCCAGGCAAAGCTAGGCCCTTGGGGTACGCAGTAGTCTTCGCGCTTGCGCCACTCCAGCGGCGGGTATTTAAAATAATTACGCATGCTCTCAACCTCAGCGCTTGAGCTTATGGCGCAAGTCTTTCACCACGCTCTGGCCCAATTCGAAACTCACCGCTCAATAAACAGGGAGTCTTGCTGCACCGTTGACTCCTCTACCCCAATCGGCCACTTCAAAGGCGCAAAGGTGGGCGTTAATTGCATATCCCCAACCTCCGCTTTTACTTTGTTGTAGCTGGTCTGGGATTCGGGGCTTAATTCCAGGCTGATGCTATTCAAAATCGCATCTTGAAGGGCTTGGACGGGGGTGGTGTCAAAGGTGAGCTTGTGCCGCTCGTCGCGGCTGTAGAGGTGTTGCACAAAGGTGATGCGAACAAAGTGCTGGTCAGTAATTGGGAAAAGGAACAAGTGATCCGGATAGGACAAGTTATTGGTGATATCGGGGTCCGGTCCTTGATTATAGATTTTGCAGCTGGCGCTAAAGACCGGTAGATGGCTGTGTCTTTGCCAGTCCAAAGGACCATGCCAGCGGGGAATCAGCGCGTCAGGGCCTTCATCCCCCCAGCGCCTATGCCCATAGCTATCGTTAAGGTATTGAACCAACACCATCTCAAAAGCACGGGGATGAAAAAGGGAGAAGTCGAACGCGTGCTCGGGTTGGCGGCCGAGCACAGTAACAGCCATATGCAATTCCGCTTTACATCCGGTCATCCAAGGGCCCCAAAAGGCCCACGTGCGACTCAACGGTGTTGCATACCCCCAATGATCATTGGGCATATTGGTAGAACTGTAATGACTAAGCCTGGGATCTTCCAGAATATCGTGGCCGGGTAATACGCGGGTTTGCTCCACTGACGAAAATTTTGGACTATGCCTAGGGGCTTTAAAACGCAGCCGGTTGCCGGCCAGATGCAGAGTGGTCCAAGGCGCCCAGGCAAAGCTAGGCCCTTGGGGTACGCAGTATTCTTTGCGCTTGCGCCACTCCAGCGGCGGGTATTTGAAATAATTACGCATGCCATCAACCTCAGCGCTTGAATTTGTGGCGCAAGTCTTTCACCACGCTCTGGCCCAATTCGAAACTCACCGCTCAATAAACAGGGAGTCTTGCTGCGCCGTTGACTCCTCTACCCCCACCGGCCACTTCAAAGGCGCAAAGGTAGGGGTTAATTGCATATCCCCAACTTCTGCTTTTACTTTGTTGTAGCTGGTCTGGGATTCGGGGCTTAATTCCAGGCTGATGCTATTCAAAATCGCATCTTGAAGGGCTTGGACGGGGGTGGTGTCAAAGGTGAGCTTGTGCCGATCGTCGCGGCTGTAGAGGTGTTGCACAAAGGTGATGCGAACAAAGTGCTGGTCGGTAATTGGGAAAAGGAACAAGTGATCCGGATAGGATAAGTTGTTGGTGATATCGGGGTCCGGCCCTTGATTATAGATTTTGCAGCTGGCACTAAAGACCGGCAGATGATTGTGTCTTCGCCAATCCACAGGACCATGCCAGCGAGGGATATGTGTTTGCACATCCCAATGCTCATGACCATAGCGATCATTAAGATATTGAACCAACACCATCTCAAAAGCACGGGGGTGAAAAAAGGAGAGATCGAACGCGTGTTCGGGTTGACGGCCGAGCACAGTAACAGCCATATGCAATTCCGCTTTACACCCAGTCATCCATGGGCCCCAAAAGGCCCACGTGCGACTCAACGGTGTTGCAAAGCCCCAATGATCGTTGGGCATATTGGTGGAGTTGAA
>NZ_QRAI01000011.1 GCF_014336955.1 Saccharophagus sp. K07
TACACGTCAAATTCGCGCGAGCGGGTGTGGATGATGGCATCGGCTATTTATTCGGCCATCGTCAAAATGCAGGTGAGTTACGCACTGCCACCTGCCAGTTTTGAGAAAAACGGGCAAAAAATACGGCAAACCTATTTGGACATCGGATGCAAAGGGCGCCAAAACTCTTTACACCTATCATGCACAATCCGGCCAAGTGGAAAGTATCACCTACCCAGCCGACCGCAAAGGAATCGCTCCGCAAACTCGATATACATACGAGCAGAAATACGCTACTTATTATCGTGATGGTGAATCTTCTCTAAGTCGGGCAGAAACCCCAATTTGGCTGCTGACAAAAGAATCCTATTGCCGCACCAGCGCATCAACTGCAAATACGCCTGAAGGCACGTGCACTAAAGCGGGTGACGAAGTCATTACCACCTATGACTACGGGTCGGAATCTGACGCCAATAATCTTCAGCTCCGAAGCATCACTGTTACAGCAGATGGAAAAGCTAGAAAAACTTGCTTTGCTTACGATATTTACGGCAACAAAATCGGTGAGACGCACCCGCAAGGAACGTCTCTCGATTCAAATAGCTGCCCTACTAATTAATAAGCTACGGCAATACAAGGACTAACAAATGAAATATCAATGGACATTTTCCCGACAGGCTTTGTTCAGCTATTCTCTGACATTATTGCTCATAACACCTTTTGGTAGGGTTTTAGCAGCACAACAACCTGAGCCTTACACTAATGCAACCCGCTATAACGCTTCCGGCCAGGTCGTCGGTGCTATCCGATCGGCTCCGGAGGCAGGAAAGCCTTTTCCAGCAACGCGCAACACCTATTTTCCAAATGGCCTGCTCCACATCGTGGAAGAAGGCTATTTAACCAGCTGGCGCGATGAATCAGTGCATCCAAAAGACTGGGGGAGCTACTTCGAAGTGATCAAGAAAATCACCTATTCATACGATATCAACGGTAGAAAAAAGACTTCCAGTGTTTCTGGTACTGATGGTGCTATCGTCTCGCTGACGGAGTACAGCTATTATCCTACAGGCGAATTAAAATGCCGGGCCGTTCGCATGGGCCTTTCGGAAACTGGTGACGCCTGCTCACCCCAAAATGACCCTACCCACGGATGGGATAGAGTGACCATGTTTAAATATAACGGGCACGGAGACATACTTAATGAAATCCGCGCTTATGGAACGCCGCTAGAGCAAATTTATGCCGATAGAACCTATTACCCGACGCGACTTCTAAAAACCGTAACCGACGCTGGCGGCAATACGTCGGAAATGGTCTACGACATATTGAATAGACTAAGAGTTTTCTATTTTCCAAGTCAGGTTGCGGGTTCTCGGGCTGCCAATAAAAATGACTATGAAGAATATAATTACGACGGCAACGGTAGCCGCACTTATTTGCGCAAAAGAGATGGTCGTTCCATTACCTATCACTATGATAATTTAAAGCGTGTCTATCTAAAGGACTATAGCGATACTCAACAACAGGACATAGAGTATACCTATGATCTGCGTGGGCTCGAACTCACTGCGGTGTATAGTTCTACAGGCCGAGGTATAACGCGAACTTATACAGGATTTGGTGAAGTTGAATCAGAGTCGACAAATGTTGATGGAACAACCTATACCCTGACTCATAAATATGATGACAATGGCTACAGGGAACGAATTACCTACCCCGATAATTCTTACTTCACCTATGTCCGCAACCAACTTAACCAAGTCACAACCATCAAGGCGATGGGATCATCGACACTGTTGAATGCAAGTTATGATGATGCAGCTCGACCCAAAACTATGACCACCATGGAGAGCGAAGTTGCTGGGTCCAAAATCTGGTACGACAGCGCCTCACGCCCCGATGTTGTTGGTTATGATTTCTCTGGCGAAGATTTCGACCTTTATCAAGACTTCAGCTTAAATCCGGCAGGCCAAATTAGCGGACTCGATAT
>NZ_QRAI01000012.1 GCF_014336955.1 Saccharophagus sp. K07
AGATGGTCACTTTTGGTATGCAGGGCAAGAAAGGAAGTGGCAATGCGGAATTGCCTCAGTTGCAAGGAGATCTGTGTACGCGATGATAAAAAGCCCTGCGAAGGAATTCGTCGGGCTTTGTTGTATTACGCAATAAATTGGACAGGTGGAGGAAAGAGCCTTTTGACAATCCTATCGCGTAAGATCTGTCAGCCTTAGATTGGCTTTCTTCGGGTCAGTTTCCAATAAATTATTAAGAAATCGCAACATCTAAAAAATCACTTGATGTCAAATGAAAGACCTGACCCCAACTACTGCTGGTATTTGGCGAAGATTTGCGAGGACCTGACGATACGTTGAAGCTTCAATTTGAAGCCGTCAGCCAGTTTGATGAGGAAGATAAAAAAGTCGCAAAGGCTTTACTGGAAAGTCTCATTCTTAAACACAACGCCAAGCGGGCTTTCCGCTAGCGTTGAGAAGACGCTGACTGATTGGGCGGCAACCCAACCAGCCAGCTAACCACAGCAACCTGTATAGGAGGTTACTAATGGCTACAGCCAAGTGTACGCAAGCGGCGCCGGTGTGTCATACCCGGCGGATCAAGATGGGGCAGAAGTTCTACGACTACCGGCGCAAGGATCGGTCTCAGGCCAGGGTGCCCTGGTTGCAACTGAGGGGGCATTGGCTTGACCAGGCCGGCTTTGGGATTGATGTGCCGGTGACCGTCAGGGTCATGGAAGGTTGCCTGGTGTTGACGACGCAAGATAGGGACTGATGCTTAAAAAGAAAAAGCCCAGCGGGGTTTTCCGGCTGGGCTTTTTTGTTTCTCAGTTGCCTACTTAAACAGCAGGTACGCCATCCATAGCCAAACAGCTACATATAGAAATAAAATTAGGAAATAACCAATCGGCCCTTCGCTTTTGCGTACAGTCATTGCTTCACCATACGCTGAATGGAGAGTTCCTGTTTTTATCCCTACAACGATAGCCTGACTTAAAAAAACCAACGCTAAAAAGATAATGACATCGAAGACCATAGCTAACACCCTGAACTCATTTCGCAGTTAGCTTTAGCGGAAACTGACTCTCCGATCACATCTTGTACACCTTGTTTCACAGTTTCGCTAGTTACTGAACTAGCTTCCACTTTACCAACCGAGAACGTGTTGCCTTTCAATGACGTAACTGGCAAACCTGGATTTCCTGCTGTCTTAACTGTTGCTAGTGCAGTCGCAGGTTTGGCGACAGCAGCACCTGCCGCCAGTCCCACCGCATTTGCTGCACCAGCCGTTAAGGCCTTGCCTGCATCCACACTACCGGTGGTTGCCAGCTGCGTGCCAGCACTACCCACAGTTCCAGCAGCAGTTGCATTACCAACACTAGCAGCCACATTAGCGGCCTTGCTTCCAAAGTTTAATGAACCAGCGGCGATTGCACCTGGTACTGCCGCAGTAACCGCACCAACAGCTGCTCCCGAAACCATGTTCACAGCCAGATCCTTAGCGCTAAAATCATCCGTGGTAATAGCATAGGCGATACCTGATATCACTCCTCCGGCCAGTGCTCCAATCGCGATGTGCGCCCACTCACCTGTAGGATCGGTGTAGTTCAAGGGGTCGTTGTGAACGTAGGCATAAAGATTCATCTGATCTTCATACCCCACAGGATCGGTTTGCAAAAACCGCCCGAGCGCCGGATTGTAGATTCTCGCTCTGTAATAATAAAGATCCAACTCCGGCAAAAACATCTGCCCTGTGTAGCCGAAGCGTCCAGTTAGGCTGCCGACTCCAC
>NZ_QRAI01000013.1 GCF_014336955.1 Saccharophagus sp. K07
CAAATGTTTTTGCGTTCGCTGACTGGTATTGATTCAGGCCATTAGGCACGTAATTACCCAAGGTAGTGCCGGTATCGTCGAAATGGTAAAGCGGATTACTGATATCGAGTCCGCTAATTTGGCCTGCGGGATTTAAGCTGAAGTCCTGATAAAGGTCGAAATCTTCGCCAGAGAAATCATAACCAACAACATCGGGCGTGAGGCGCTGTCGTACTAGATTTTGGACCTCCGACTTTGGTTGTCCATCGGTGGCATCCGGTGCTAAGTGTATTTTTTTTTGCCCAGCTGCAGCATTTTGTCGAGGACGCACTGATTAATGGTAGGGACGTGAACTGGACCTATAGCGATCGTTCCACAATAGATAGCAGTTGGAATGGCAATATTTTGCCGGGACAAACTGTCAGCTTTGGTATGCAGGGCAATAAAGGAAGTGGTGAGAGTGTGGAATTGCCGCAGTTGCAGGGAGAGCTTTGTACGCGATGATAAAAAGCCCGACAAGAAATTCGTCGGGCTTTTGTTATGGCTAATCGGTGCCACCTTGTCTGGTCGTTAGCTCCCTTTAACTATTCATCCTTGGCAAAGAGCCCCCTAACTCCGAGTAGCTCATATTCCTTTCCTGGTTGCGATGAACGAGCGTACGAGACTACGCCCCGCCTCGGTGAATATATGAATGTTACAGCGTTATCTCCCCTGCGGCATGTAACTACTCGAGCATTGCCTGCTTGTGATTCTAGCGCAGCTGTACAATTAATTCCCTTGAAACTCCACTCGCCATGATCGCCACCACTTTTGGGGATGACCACATCTATACCGCCGACAAGGCAATGGAACTGGGTGTTTGAGCATACACCCAATTGCCCGCCGAACTCGCCATACGCCAGATCTCTACGCTTAAGATAATCGACATCTTCATGGCTAACCCACAGCTGGGACAAATTGAAAACGTCAATTACCTTCGTACCCTTCTTGACATAGATGATCTCTTGCCGCTCAGCGACTACAGGACTGGTTGCGCAAGAAGTCAGAAGCAAATATATAAAAATAAAAGTAGCAACTCTCATGTGTCGCCTCGAAATTAAAATAGATCATTCGCTGCTTCGTTGTATGGGGAACGGTGATCCTGGTTGAAGTTGCCGGGACCCGCATCCCACAAATCTTGCATTACTGCCTCAGCTGGATTGAGATGCAATGATTCATGAACAAATGTGGTGCCAATCCTACGATCTCCTACATCCGACAAAACGTTCCTATTGATCGTAATTTCTGGGCCGCCACTTTTTGAACTTGGATTCAAAGGGCCACCTTGAGCGTGCGCTCGCCCAGTTTTTGATACGCCACCCGCGATCACTTTCGCACCCATAAGAATCTTTGCCTGGACTCCGGCCGTTGTCTCAAACGATTTATCACCAACTTTAACCGTAGTTTTCTTGTTGGGATTACTCAACATTTTATTAACAACCTTTGTGTAGTTCTTTTCGATACGCTCAATATCCTTTTTCTTCCAGTTTCCACTGTCATCCACTTTACATTCCGCCGACTTGGTTTTATCGTTCATCGTGCAGCTTTTCCCCGTGGGGTCCACCTTATTCAAGGGATCATTTCCCACATAAGCATAAAGATTCATCTGATCTTCATACCCCACAGGATCGGTTTGCAAAAACCGCCCGAGCGCCGGATTGTAGATTCTCGCACGGTAATAATATAGGTCCAACTCCGGCA
>NZ_QRAI01000014.1 GCF_014336955.1 Saccharophagus sp. K07
AAAACATGGTCTCGCCAGAATTGCTGTTTGCTTGTCAGATTCATATTCATACCCCAGTCAAAAACCTGGGGGTATCTTTGGTGAATCAACCGAGACTGGCTAGGGTGGGGTTTGTCGAGCGCTTACGTTTTGTGGATACCAATACCTTCTTTTTAATTATCGCAGCCACAGCGCTGGTGGCGTTTGCAGTGGTGCAGTTTTTGGAGGAGCCGCGGGGGCATGGGGTGGAGGTTGTGGAGGATGGTGTGGTGGAGGTGGGATAAGCTCACCTCTACCTATAACTCCAGACCAGTAAAATTCAAGAAATTAGAGCATCAAAGTCAATACCAACCTGAAGAACTCAACGTATAAAAAACTGCGGTAACTTTGACAAATTTTTCCCTAATATGGCTCTGAACACAGGCATACTATATTCTTTCATCACAGCGAAATCTTCCTTTGACTTTCTTATAATATTTGATAATGAACGATTGCTGGCGCCTCCGATCCTCATTTTTATCAAGACTTCCGGCAAATACTCCAACCTGACATTATTAACCCATAAATATCGCATAAGCGAATCATAATCAGCCGATATTTTATAATTTAAATTAAAACCACCAAGCTCAGAATACAAATTTCTGCGCATATAAAAAGTCGGATGGGGCGGCATCCACCCATTTTTTAATCGACTTCGACTATATGAGCCGCTCTTCCAATACCGAATAACTTTATTAGTATTCTCTTTATCGACATACTGTAGATCAGCATAAACAGCATCAGGTTTTTTCCGATCGATGCAGTCAACCAATTTTTCAAGAGAGGAAGGAGATGCAAGAATATCATCAGAATGTAGAAAGCCAACATACTCACCTTGAGCAGCAGCAATTCCTTTATTCAATGCATCATAGATACCTTTGTCACGTTCAGAAATAATCTTCCCGATTCTAACTCCCGAACGACGAACCACATCAAGCGTATCATCCGAAGAAAGACCATCCACAATTATAGACTCATAATTTTGAAAGGTTTGCCGAGCCAAACTTTCCATTGTGGCGGCAACAGTCTTACTACTATTCCAAGTGGCGGTTATGATTGAAAGCTTGATATCGGACATGTAATTTAATCTTTAAGAAATGACCAAAAACCAACGTAACGCTTCAGAAAGTCAACTTCGAAAGTTTTCCTGGTTTTCCAAAAACCACTGATACGTCATCTTGAGACCTGTTTTAAGATCTGTGCTGTAACGCCATCCTAGCGATGCAAGCCTGTCCACGCTCAATAACTTTCGGGGGGTACCATCCGGTTTGGAGCTATCAAACAACACAGCGCCAGAGTAGCCCACCACCTCAGCAATAGTCTCCACCAGCTCTCTGATAGTGCAATCCTCTCCGGTCCCAACATTAATATGACTCAACATCGGAGTTGTATTAGCATCATATAAGCCTTTGTCTAACTCCATGACATGAATGCAAGGTAAGCGCTCAACAAAGCACCCGGTTGACAGCCCCAAAGCTTTGCTTCAGCTGCTCGATATCCACATTCCACGGCAGCAGCTTTTCCACATCCTCCACGGTTTTCGCTCTGGGCTGATGTTTGAAC
>NZ_QRAI01000015.1 GCF_014336955.1 Saccharophagus sp. K07
TTGGAATGGCAATATTTTGCCGGGACAAACTGTCAGCTTTGGTATGCAGGGCAATAAAGGCAGCGACAGTGCGGAATTGCCGCAGTTGCAGGGAGAGCTTTGTACTCGATGATGAAAAAGCCCGGCGCAGGGATTCGTCGGGCTCTTGTTGTGACAGGTAAACAGATTGAGAAGCTTGGGTTGGTAAACCCATTCAATTAAATAAATCTGCCGCCTCTTTCGCTTATGGCAATTGGCGCAATTTTTTTGTTCCTCACCTTTTCGTGGTGCAAAAGCGCGGGGTATATGAGTAATACAGCTGAGGGTTAAATCCTTCTCTTAAATACACCTCAGTAGGAACTGAAAAATCTTCTATTGGCAATCTTCCAAAAAGCTGGTCACCATATTTTAAAATATTAACGCATCCGTTAATTTTTACAGCAGTACAGCGAGCCGAATAATCAGCTTTTTTAACATCATACCGAACTCCATCGCTCACAAAAAATATCCTCGTGTCTCCAAAAAAATAATGCCCCCCCTTTTCATCCGTCCAACTCATTTTCGGAACACATATTTCCTTGCTAGATTTGGATGTAAATTTAAGGAGGAAGGCTCTTTCATTAGCATCATATGACGCGGACAAGTCATAAAGGTCACCTGGGACAACATGGTCACCCTCTCTTTTTTGGACTGCGCATGACACTGAAACCAGAACCAAGAACAACAGATTGGTTACTCGCAATATGTTAATCATCACCACACCAAATTCATTAGATAATCAGGATTGTTGACTTTCTCTGCCGGAGATAGAGAATTATAATGGTCTAAAAAGCTTTTCTCGCCTGAACAACAATAGGCTCTTTTTCCCCTCGTCCAGTCACTAAGCCCTGCAGTATGAAGAGATTCATGAGTCAGAACCCTTTTAAAAGCCGTTCCTCCAACTTTGAACGCATCATGTCCTAAGTTAACTGTTACTGTATTTCCTCCAGCACCATTGACATAGGCTGCTGTATCTTTATTTCCACTCCAATTATCTGCAGAAACCGCATTAGCAACTTTTCCGTCCGACCCATCGCTTCTTAATGCAGCAGCGCCGCCGCGCAAATTAGAAGCGGCTGTTCGTAAGTCTGCTCCGCCTTCCTCGCCTTTTGAGTCCAATTTGTCCGCCTTTGCCTCTAGTTTATCTGCTCGGCTTTCCATTTTGCCTGCAGCACTTTGCTGAGCCTTATCAAACTTTTTCCATTGCTCGTCTGTGAAGCCCGTACCCCTGCCGTATTTTCCAGTTGGATCAATCATATTGACCGGATCATTTCCCACATAAGCATAAAGATTCATCTGATCTTCATACCCCACAGGATCGGTTTGCAAAAACCGCCCGAGCGCCGGATTGTAGATTCTCGCACGGTAATAATATAGGTCCAACTCCGGCA
>NZ_QRAI01000016.1 GCF_014336955.1 Saccharophagus sp. K07
TGCCGGAGTTGGACCTATATTATTACCGTGCGAGAATCTACAATCCGGCGCTCGGGCGGTTTTTGCAAACCGATCCTGTGGGGTATGAAGATCAGATGAATCTTTATGCTTATGTGGGAAATGATCCAGTCAATATGATAGATCCAACTGGAAAATACGGCAGGGGTACGGGATTCACGGACGAGCAATGGAAAAAGTTTGATCAGGCCCAGCAAGCGGCAGCCAACGCTATGGATAAGACGGCTTCAAAACTGAACGCCAAAGCGGACAAATTAGATGCCAAGGGAAAAGCAGGAGGTGATGCACTCAGAGAAAAAGCGAGTGCTCTCAGTTCTGGAGCAGCTGCGCTGAAAAGCAATGGCTCAGATGGAAAAATGGCGAACGGCTACAGCAAAGAAGAGTACGCAAAACTACCTAATGCAACAGCAAATGGTGCAGCATCTGCTCCTGTCGGCGGCAACATTATTAATGTTAACCTTGGCGCCAAGATATGGACAACTAACCAAAACGTGTCAACTCAGCAACAATGGGTTGTAGGCCACGAGTCTTTGCATACCGCTGGCCTTTATCATCAGTATTTTAATAATCAAGTAGGGTATAGATTTGGATCGCCTGCGCAACGAGAAGCATTCGATGCGCTGGAAGGAACAACCAATCCAGACAATTTAATGCAGCTGGTTTATCCAGGATTCTAAGGGCGATGATATGAAAAACATCCTGTTAACTTTCATGCTCACGATGCTGTTCGGCTGCAGCCTCTACGAGAAATTTGAGCGCTGCGAGGCGCCTAGGATCAATAAGGACTATTTGTTCTCCTATACAGATCATCCGCAGGAAAAGAAAATGTCGATTGAGATTCAATCCAACAGCAGCTTCCCTATGTGTATGACCAACTCCACTTGGCCATCACACCAAGGTCAGCTGGATGGTGCCGCACAAAGAGTTTTCATTGTAGTGAATGGCAAAAGATACCCTTATAAGAACTACGAGATGAATTATTGCCCGTTCCGAGAATGCGCTATTGAAGTGACGAAACGAAATCGAGTGCAAGGAGACATTTTCTATAAAGATTTTCATCTGCCTGAAGAAATTTATGATGAGCCCAAAGAGCTTATTTTTGATGCTGAGCCTTTTTGGTGTGCTCAGGGTGAATGGATGGATTGACTGGATAAAGTCTGTTTGATCCATAGCCACAACGGCAAGATTTACCTCACCCGATAGGATGGTCAAAAGGCTCTTTCCTCCACCTGTCCAATTTATTGCGCAATACAACAAAGCCCGACGAATTCCTTCGCAGGGCTTTTTATCATCGCGTACACAGATCTCCTTGCAACTGAGGCAATTCCGCATTGCCACTTCCTTTCTTGCCCTGCATACCAAAAGTGACCATCT
>NZ_QRAI01000017.1 GCF_014336955.1 Saccharophagus sp. K07
GTGGAGTCGGCAGCCTAACTGGACGCTTCGGCTACACAGGGCAGATGTTTTTGCCGGAGTTGGATCTTTATTATTACAGAGCGAGAATCTACAATCCGGCGCTCGGGCGGTTTTTGCAAACCGATCCGGTTGGGTATGAAGATCAGATGAATCTTTATGCTTATGTGGGGAATGATCCGGTTAATTACATCGACCCCACCGGGGAAGTAAAAATTGGCGTTGGTGTGTCCGCTGAGCTCGTTGTTGCTGCAGGAATAAGGCTTTCACTGGGTTTTAGTCTCGATACGGAGAACTTGGAAATTTCGGTAAAGGGAGCTGCTGGTCCCAGAGTAGGTCTTGCTGCAGGAGTTGCTTATAACGGATCCATTCAAGCAAGTCCGGGAGATGCTCCGGTATCGGAAGTTACGACTGACATAGTGGTCAATGCAGATGCGAACGCAGGCCCCGTCTCTATTGGCGGAGACATAGTTTCATCCAAAAATGGAGAGGTTAAAACCTTAGCTGGAGGTCAAGTTGGAATTGGGCTCGGTGATGCTGGCGTTGAATTGAAACCCCAAGTGAAATTTGGAGCTTCGGTTGGAGTTGAGATTTCAGGTGAAGCCACTTCTGCAGTAATTCCAAAGATTAGAGATTTGACAAATGGCGGCTCTAGTAATAACAGACCTGCCAACAATAGTGATAACGGAATGAGTTCTCGCATAATGAAAATTTGTTCTGGAATGGGCGCACAAAGAGGTGGATGTTGAATGGAAATTACTTATTCTAAAGCTCGTACAAAATTCATTCGAACCCTTTATGTCGCTTGGGGTTGTGCGGGCCTTTTATTGTTTGTTGAAAATTTGACATTTGTTATTTTGCTTGCAACCTTATTTACGGCTTGTGCAATCCGACTTATGACCATATGTTGTGAGAAGTGTGGTACGCCGGTCTATTTAGGAAATTCAAAGATATTTGGGCTTCCTGAAATTAGGCTGTTTCCCTCGAAAAACTGCCCAAAGTGCGGAGTTTCTCGATAATCAAAAAAGGGGAATTTATTTGAGTGAAGCCCAGCAAAGCCGGGCTTTTATGTCTACACGATTGTCATTTGCATCAAGTGATTTTCCAAATGTTGCGATTTCTTGATTGGTTTGCGACCTGCCCAATTTGTTAGCCTACCAAAGCAAAAGCCCGACGAATCCCTCCGCCGGGCTTTTTCATCATCGAGTACAAAGCTCTCCCTGCAACTGCGGCAATTCCGCACTGTCGCTGCCTTTATTGCCCTGCATACCAAAGCTGACAGTTTGTCCCGGCAAAATATTGCCATTCCAA
>NZ_QRAI01000018.1 GCF_014336955.1 Saccharophagus sp. K07
AGGTTTTGACTCCTCCGGTAGTGGCTGAGCTTTGCCAATATCCTTTGGATTGATAGGCCACTTCAATTCTCCGAACTCTGGCGTAATTGACATGTCCGGGCAAACGGCTTTTACGGCATTCCAATCGGCAAGGGTTTGGGGGCCAATTTCAAGTCGAAATGAAGCGATAATTTTATCGGCAAGCTCCAGCATGGGAGTAGGATTTACCCTGTTGACTTTGTAGATAGGGGTTCCACCAAAATCGAAAAATAAACACACTAGTTTTTTATTTGAAATAGGGAAAAAAACGAGGCGATTTAATTTGGGATTTTCTTTCGATGTATTGCCGATCACATGAATATCCATAAGCGCGGCTTTGATGGTGTCGTTGATATCGAGAACTTTCCAGTTTAGGGGGCCACGAAAATGTGGTTTTCCTCCGGTTTTTACGTGGCCAAAAAATGAATTCAAATAATCCACAATGGCGTTTTCAAAAACGCGGGGATGGAAAAAACTGCTATTAGCAAACATCTCGGCTTTCCATGGCGTGATTAATGATGCCGATAAACTCAGGTTCGATTTGATTCCCATAAACCAGGGGCCTACAAATAGCCATGTTCTGCCAAAGAAATGTTCATGGTCCCAGCGCCCGCCTGTGGTTTGGAGCGCCCTTTGGCCGTTGTTATAGGAGTGTTGAGTAATATCTCCTCTGGCAGGAGATAAGGACTTGATGCCTAATCCTGGATCGCCAATAACTGGATTTACCAAAGGGCATCGGAAATAAAAATAGGAGTCCCTCAGTTGCCATTTGTATTTCAACATCCAGGGGAAATATGGCCCTTTGGGTGTCACGGGCTGATTGCTGTGGCGCAATATCAATGGAAAGTAACGTAACCAGTCCAGCACTCTAATTAACTCCAATCGTCCACGAGCGGCAGGTTAGTTCTTTGGCAGCTTTCCCTTGCCTCGCTCAATCAGCTCCACCAAAGGTTTTGACTCCTCCGGTAGTGGCTGAGCTTTGCCAATATCCTTCGGATTAATAGGCCACTTTAATTCTCCGAACTCTGGCGTAATCGACATATCCGGGCAAATGGCTTTTACGGCATTCCAATCGGCAAGGGTTTTAGGGCCGACTTCAAGTCGAAATGAGGCAATGATTTTTTCGGCAAGCTCCAGCATTGGTGCAGGGTTTA
>NZ_QRAI01000019.1 GCF_014336955.1 Saccharophagus sp. K07
CAGGGCTACCGTTTCCCGCTTGAATTCAGGCGTAAATTTCTTTCTCTTTTTGACACTTGTCATAGATCACCTCTATCGGTAGTTTAACCACCTTAACGAGGTGTCCGGTAGGATTGGACCACTTCATACTGCACTGTGAAGGTGAGGGATGTCTTGGCAACGGTATTGGATGGATTGCTTGGTCGTTCTGTTTCCTTCTCATGTTTCTTTTGGGTTATCTTGCGCAACGTCTTTATCGCGGAGCGGGTCACTACATACTGCGTTATATTTTGGCTGCTCAGACTGTAGTTGGTTTTGCCTTAATCGTTTATTGGGTGAATTGGCGTTTGACATATGCTTAGTCCCAATTAAATCCTTGGCCCAATTACTACAATTTTCTACGAATAAAACATTGCATAAGAATGATGATCATAGAACCAGCAAAGAAATCCGATTACAAAAGCCTAATCACCATATGGGAAGCTTCTGTAAGAGCCACACATCACTTTATCAGTGAAGAATATCTGCAAGAATTGAAGCCGCTGGTATTAGAGCAATATTTCGCTATGGTTGATCTGGTAGTTGCCAAGTCAAAAGAAGGCGAAGCCGTTGGTTTCTGTGGTCTTAGTGACGGCAATATTGAAATGCTGTTTATAGCCCCAAAAATGCGTGGGCGAGGCATTGGAAAATTACTGGTTAATTATGCCGTTGACCATCAAGGTGCTTGGAAGGTAGATGTGAATGAGCAGAACGAGCAGGCCGTGGGTTTTTATCAGAAGATGGGCTTTTCAGTAGTGGGGCGCTCGCCCGTTGACAACCAGGGGAAGCCCTACCCATTGTTGCATATGGGGCTTGTTTTGGGATGACAAAAGTTACCCCCCCACGCGATTATTCCACCGTCAATTGTAGTGGCATAGTGAATTTGGCCACCTAATTAGAAGTGATATTATCACTTCATCTAACTAAATAGGTGTCCAATGAGCAATCGTACCAGACCAACCTTTAGCCCTGAATTTCGCCATGAGGCAGC